>NZ_BMRP01000021.1:0-98753 GCF_014648695.1 Streptomyces albospinus | reverse complement strand
GCTCCGACCACGATCTCGGCGATCAGCATGGCTTGGCCGATGACCAGGCCCGCTCCGGCAAGCCCGAGCACCACCACCGCGATGAGGAATCCGCGGGTGGCACGGGCGTATCGGAGCAGACGTGGGTCGACCGGTTTCACGTGAAACCTTCCGTTCTCCTGAGGTCCGCCGCGCGGTGCGGGGCTCAGCTAGTGGGCTTCGGCGATGTGCTGGGTGCCGATCCGCTTGCGGAACACCCAATAGGTCCACCCTTGGTAGAGCACCACGATCGGTGCGGCGATCCCGGCGCACCAGGTCATGATCTTCAAGGTGTAGGGACTGGACGAGGCGTTGCTGACCGTGAGGCTCCAACTCTCGTTCAGCGTGGACGGCATGACGTTCGGGAAGAGCGACAGGAACAGCATCGCGACCGCGGCGGCGATGGTGATCCCGGAGAAGGCGAACGCCCAGCCCTCGCGCCCGAGTTTGTTGGCCCCGAGCGCCGCGACCAGCGCGACCACCGCGACGACCATGGCGATCAGGCTGGTGCCGTCGCCCTTGTCGGCCTGGGTCCAGCCCAGGAAGCCGACCGCGAGCACCGCGGTGACCAGCCCGAGGACGCCCGCCGTCCTGCGCGCCCGTTCCCGGATGTCGCCGACGGTCTTCAGGGACGCGAACACCGCACCGTGGAAGGTGAACAGCGTCAGCGTGACCAGCCCGCCGAGGATCGCGTACGGGTTCAGCAGGTCCAGGACGCTGCCGACGTACTCCTTGTGCGCGTCGATCTTGACGCCGTGCACGATGTTGCCGAACGCCACGCCCCACAGGACCGCGGGCAGCAGCGAGGTCCAGAAAATCGCATGCTCCCAGTTGCGCTGCCAGCGCTCCTCGGGCCGCTTGGCGCGGTACTCGAACGCGACCCCGCGCACGATCAGGCAGACCAGGATCAGCAGCAGCGGCAGATAGAACCCGGAGAAGAGGGTGGCGTACCAGTCCGGGAAGGCCGCGAAGGTCGCGCCGCCCGCACTGAGCAGCCAGACCTCGTTGCCGTCCCAGACCGGACCGATGGTGTTGATCAGTACGCGCCTCTCGCCGCGGTCGCGGGCGAGGAGCTTGGTGAGCACGCCGATTCCGAAGTCGAAGCCTTCGAGGAAGAAGTACCCGGTCCAGAGGACGGCGATAAGAACGAACCAGACGTCGTGGAGTTGCACAGTCGCCTCCTAGTACGAGAAGGCCATCGGCCGGTCGGCGTCCGAGGTGTGGCCGCCGATCTTGGTGGGCGGGTTGAGGTCGGAGTCGGTGAGCTCCTGGGGTCCGGCCTTGATGTACTTCGCCAGCAGCTTGACCTCGACCACGGCGAGGATCGCGTAGAGCGTGGTGAAGACGACCAGGGACGTGATCACCTCGCCCTGCGTGACACCCGGCGAGACCGCGTCGCGGGTGCGCAGCACGCCGTAGACGACCCAGGGCTGGCGGCCCATCTCGGTGAAGATCCAGCCCCACGAGTTGGCGATCAGCGGGAAGCCGAGGGTGACGAAGGCCAGTCGCCAGTACCACTTGGCCAGGCGGTCGCCCAGCGTCTTGTTCTTGGTGAGCGCGAGGTGCGGTGGTTCGTCATCGCCGGTCCGCAGCGCGGGCGCGAGCCAGAACTTCTTGCGGGTGAGCCACAGTCCGGCCAGACCGATGGCGAAGGACGTCATCCCGAAGCCGATCATCCAGCGGAAGCCCCAGTACGTGACCGGGATGTTGGGCCGGTAGTCGCCGGGCCCGAACTTCTGCTGCTCGGACTTGTTGACGTCGTTGATGCCGGGGACCGGCGACGAGAAGTCGCTGTGGGCGAGGAAGGAGAGCACGCCGGGTATCTCGATGGCGACCTTGTTGTGGCCCTTGGCGACATCGCCGTACGAGAAGACCGAGAACGGCGCGGGCGCCGCCGTGTCCCACAGCGCCTCGGCGGACGCCATCTTCATCGGCTGCTGCTGGAACATCACCTTGCCGAGCGAGTCGCCGCTGACCGCGGTGAGCATCCCGGAGATGACGAGGGTGACCAGCCCGAGCCGCAGCGACGTCCGCATGACCTTGATGTGCTTCTTGCGCATCAGGTGGTACGCGGAGACGCCGACCATGAACGCCGCGCCCGTCAGGAAGGCCGCGGTGAGGGTGTGGAAGACGACGACCAGGGTGGTGTCCTGGGTGAGCACCTTCCAGAAGTCGGTCAGCTCGGCACGACCGGTGGCGTGGTTGTACTTGTAGCCGACCGGGTGCTGCATCCAGGAGTTGGCCGCGAGGATGAAGTACGCGGACAGCATCGTGCCGATCGAGACCATCCACATGCAGAAGCAGTGGATCTTCTTCGGCAGCTTGTCCCAGCCGAAGATCCACAGACCGATGAAGGTGGACTCGAAGAAGAACGCGATGAGCGCTTCGAAGGCCAGCGGGGCCCCGAATATGTCACCGACGAACCGCGAGTAGTCCGACCAGTTCATGCCGAACTGGAACTCCTGGACGATGCCGGTGACGACACCCATCGCGATATTGATCAGGAACAGCTTGCCCCAGAACTTGGTGGCCTTGAGGTACTGCTGCTTGCCCGTTCGCACCCATGCGGTCTCAAGTCCGGCCACCAGAGCGGCGAGAGAGATCGTCAGAGGGACGAACAGAAAGTGGTAGACGGTCGTGATGCCGAATTGCCATCGCGCCATCGTCTCTGGCGCCAACGCCAGTTCCACGTCGCTTCCTCCTTACGTCGCCGCTGCACTACGGCAATGTCCCTTTTGCATCACATAAAGCGGTACATACCGGGACCGAGCTTGTGAACGCGTTCACATTCACAAGCATTATCTCCTATGGACTTCCGGCCTTGAGGAAGGGGGGTACGTGACTGCCGTCACGCTCGATTCCATGGCGCCTGAACGTTTATCCCGAGGTTACGCACGCACTCTTCCCTCGGACTTCAACATATTGTTGAATTCGTCGCCATGAAGATCCGAATCTCCTGGCCCGCCGGGCATGTGACCGCCACCCTCGACGACACCCCGACCGCCGCGACACTGATCGCCGCGCTGCCTCTCCAGGCCACCGCGCACACATGGGGCGAAGAGGTCTACTTCGACACCGGCCTCACCCCTGCCCTGGAGGCCGGCGCCCGCCAGGTCGTCGACCCCGGCACGGTCGCCTTCTGGACCGAGGGCAACGCGCTCGCACTCCCCTACGGCCCCACCCCGATATCCCGCGGCGACGAGTCCCGCCTCGCCTCGCCCTGCAACGTCCTGGGGCGCATCGACGGCGACCCGCGCGCGCTGGCCACCGTCCGCGGCGGCGACGCCATCCACGTGCAGAAGGCCTGACTTCCCGACGCAGCCGGCACACACGACCTGAGGCCGCGGGTCGGCGGACCCACGGCCTCGGTGCGATACCTGCGAAGGCGCGCTGCCTTCCGCCGGCCTACAGCTCCTTGCGGAACTCCTCCGCCGCCCGCAGGAACAGATCCATCGCCGGCTTCTCGCCGATCGTCACGCGCACGCCCTCACCGGGGAACGGCCGCACGACCACCCCGGCCCGTTCGCACGCCGCCGCGAAGTCGGTCGTCCGGTCCCCCAGCCGCAGCCAGACGAAGTTCGCCTGCGACTCCGGAACCGTCCAGCCCTGCCCGACCAGCCCGTCGAACACCCGGGTCCGCTCGGCGACCAGCGACTCGACCCGCTCCAGCAGCGCCTCCTCGCTGCGCAGCGACGCCACCGCCGCATCCTGCGCCAGCTGGCTCACCCCGAACGGCACCGCCGTCTTGCGCAGCGCGGCGGCCACCGGCTCGTGCGCCACCGCGAAGCCGACCCGCAGCCCCGCCAGGCCGTACGCCTTGGAGAAGGTGCGCAGTACGCAGACGTTGGGGCGGTCCCGGTAGATCTCGATGCCGTCCGGCACCTCTTCGTCGCGGATGAACTCGCGGTACGCCTCGTCCAGCACGACCAGGACATCGCCCGGCACCCGGTCCAGGAAGGACTCCAGCTCGGCCCGGCGCACCACGGTGCCGGTGGGGTTGTTGGGGTTGCAGACGAAGATCAGCCGGGTCCGGTCGGTGATCGCCGCCAGCATCGCCTCCAGGTCGTGCCCCTCCCCGGAGGTCAGCGGCACCTTCACGGAGGCCGCACCGGAGACCTGGGTGATGATCGGGTACGCCTCGAACGACCGCCAGGGGTAGATCACTTCATCGCCCGGCCCGGCCGTCGACTGGAGCAGCTGCTGAGCCACCCCCACCGAACCGGTACCCGTCGCCAGGTGCTCCAACGGCACCGAGAACCGCTCGGCCAGCTCCGCCATCAGTCCGGTACACGCCATGTCCGGGTAACGGTTGAAGGACCCCGCAGCCGCCACCGCGCTCTCCATGACGCCCGGCAGCGGAGGATAGGGGTTCTCGTTGGAGGACAGCTTGTACGTCACCCGCCCACCGGACGGCGCCGGCCGGCCCGGCTTGTAGGTGGGGATGCCGTCCAGCGCACTGCGCAGCTTCGGGGTCTTCTCGCTCACCGCAGGTCCTCCTCGACCGTCCCGCTCGTCTCCAATACTGCACACCTTATGAGGATTGCCCCGTCCGGCGTCAGCCCCAAAAAGAGAGCCGCCCCTGGCCCCCGGCCGCGCCGGGTGTCCGGCGTGCGCCCTCAGGGGCGCGCTACCCGTGAAGCCGTGCGCCGGTGGCTCACTCCGTGGCGCGCATCACTCGTCAAGGTGACTTGAGACCTCTTCGAGACCTGGTCCCCTCGACAGGCAGAGCCATCAGATCTCCCCGCGAATGATCAGGATTGACGCCAACTCCCTTTGTTTTTATGGATTTTGATGGCACATCACCATGCAGAATCGTGCCTTCTCATGGCCGTCTGCGGTCACCCGCCAATGGCCGTACCGAGCCCTACTATCGGCTCGCCATGACAGCAGCAGGGAAGCACCAGGTGGGCCGGTCGACCGGTCGCCGACTGGGCCGTGCGGGTATCCGGGACGTGGCCGCCGCAGCCGGTGTATCGATCACGACTGTCTCCGACGCGCTCAACGGCAAGGGCCGGCTTCCGGATGCCACCCGTAGCCATGTCCGCGAGGTGGCCGACCGGCTGGGCTACCGCCCGTCCGCAGCCGCCCGCACGCTCCGTACCGGCAAGTCGGGCCTCATCGGCCTGACCGTGACGACGTACGGGGATGAACCTTTCACCTTCACCGAGTTCGCGTACTTCGCCGAGATGGCCAGAGCCGCCACCTCCGCCGCGCTGGCCCGCGGCTATGCGCTGGTCATCCTCCCCGCGACCTCCCGCCACGACGTCTGGTCCAACGTCGCCCTCGACGGCACCGTGGTCATCGACCCGGCCGACGGCGACCCGGTCGTCACCGAGCTCGTCCGGCACGGCATCCCGGTCGTCTCCGACGGCCGCCCCGGGGGCGCCATCCCGGTCACCGGCTGGGTCGACAACGACCACGAAGCGGCCGTCCTCGGCCTGCTCGACCACCTCGCCGACGCCGGCGCCCGCCGCATCGGCCTGCTCACGGGCACCACCACCGACACCTACACCCGGCTGTCGACCACCGCGTACCTGAACTGGTGCGAGCGGGTCGGCCAGGACCCCGTGTACGAGTCGTATCCCGCACACGACCCGTGCGCCGGCGCCGTCGCCGCGGACCGGCTGCTGGCCCGTCCGGACCGCCCGGACGCGGTCTACGGGCTCTTCGACCCCAACGGCACCGACCTGCTCGCCGCGGCCCGGCGCTACGGCCTCCGCGTACCGGACGACCTGCTGCTTGTCTGTTGCAGCGAGTCCACCGTCTACGCCAACACCGAGCCGCCGATCACCACGCTCTCGCTCAAGCCGCGCCGGATCGGCACCGCCGTCGTCCAGATCCTGATCGACGCCATCGAGGGACTCGACAACAGCCGCCCCGTCGAACAGGTGATACCGACGGACCTGATCGTGCGGACGTCCTCCCAGCGCCGCTCCCCGCGCACCACCGTCAGTCCGCCGCGCGGCCCGGCCGGCGACTGAGCGTGCTCCCCGGCTAGAAGGACCGGGCGTACGGGCAATCCCCGGACGCCCTCTCCGCCGAGGAAAAAACAGGGCGATCACGGGAGAAATCCGCCGCGAACGCCGGTCTTCGCGGGATTGATCACCCCCGGGTGCGTCACAACCCGCGAGCGGCGTTCCTATGATGGGCGCACGACACCGCGGATCGCCGTCGACCAGGCAAAGGTCCGAGAGGTGCACGGCGGCGCAACGGTGGAGGGGTCGATGACTCAGGGGGCCAGTCAGGGACCCATGGTGTGGACCATGGGGGCACAACCTCCGGCGTCCGTTCCGCCGCCCGGAGCACCGTCCGGCATGCCCGCCGGACCGCCGGCCGGTCCGCCGCTGCACCTGCCCGCGGGCCCCCCGGCCGCGCCGCCCGCGGCCCCTCCGGTCCAGCTGCCCGAGGACTACACCCCGACCGCCCGCGACCTCCCGGTCATCGGCCGTACGGACACCCTCATCGACCACCCGGTGGTGCTGCCGGTCCCCGAGCCGGCGACCTCCCCCGACATGCCCGGCGGCATGGGCCCGCTCTACGTCGTCGGCGATGTGCACGGCTTCTACGACGAGCTGCGCGAGGCGCTGGCCGCCGAGGGGCTGATCGACGCCGACGGCGACTGGGCGGCCGGCAACGCCCGGCTCTGGTTCCTCGGCGACTTCACCGACCGCGGCCCGGACGGCATCGGCGTCATCGACCTGGTCATGCAGCTCTCCGCCCAGGCCGCGGCGGCCGGCGGCTACTGCAAGGCGCTGATGGGCAACCACGAGCTGCTGCTGCTGGGCGCCAAGCGGTTCGGCGACACCCCCGTCCAGTCGGGCGCCGGCACCGCGTCCTTCCAGGCGGCCTGGCTCCTCAACGGCGGCCAGAAGTCCGACATGGACCGCCTGGAGGACCACCACCTCCAGTGGATGGCCCGCCTGGACGCCGTGATGGAGGAGGACGGGCATCTGCTCGTGCACTCCGACACCACCGCGTACCTCGAATACGGCGGCTCCATCGAGGCGGTCAACGACACCGTCCACGAGGTCCTGACGCGCAGCGACGCCGATGAAGTCTGGGATCTCTTCCGGAAGTTCACCAAGCGGTTCGCCTTCCGCGACGAGTCCGGCTCGCAGGCCGTCCGCGAACTGCTCGACGCCTACGGCGGCAACCGCGTCGTGCACGGCCACAGCCCGATCCCGTACCTGCTGGGCGAGGTCGGCGCGGAGGACGGCGAGGGCGACGGGATCGCGGTCAACGGTCCGCATGTCTACGCCGACGGCCTGGCCATCGCGATGGACGGCGGTATCACGATGGCCGGAAAGCTGCTGGTCGTGCAACTCCCGCTGACGGGCTGAGCGTTCCCCGGGCAGGTCTACGCGAGGCCGGCGGGCGGCCTGGAGGGCGTGATCCGGTCGTGGCATTACTCAAATTCCGCAAACTCTCTGTCACCTCGCGCCGGAGGCGCTCTACCATCGGTCTATCCGTAACAGGCTCTCCTCCGTTTCCGCCCACCGCCCGGCCCCGGCCGGCCCGTACGGCCCTACGGAGCATCGGGGGATCCACATGAACAGCGCTCCGCACCTGCTGAACGAGGACCGCGCGGAATTCGCGCGGATCCTCGATGAGGCGCTGCGTACTGCGGAATACCGCCCGGACGACCTCACCACCGTCACGGGAAGTCATCTGAACACCGAGCAGTTGCGCTCGATGGCGCTCAGTGCGACCACCGCCATCGCCGCCTGCGCCACGGCCGAATACCAACGCTTCGTGCAGCTGCGTGCCGAGCTCCGCGCCCCGGCGTCCGCCGCGTACGTCGCCGGCGCGGACCGCTCGTCAGCGGACCAGACCTCTGACGAGCGCACCGGACCGGCCACCGCGGCCGGCGGCGAGGCCGCCGAATCGGCCGGCGTCGGACTTGCCGCGATGGCCACCGTGCTCGTCCCGGTCCTCGCCGGTATCGCGGCCGTCCTCTTCCTCCTCATCGGCTACGTGCTGCGCGCCGTCAGCCCCGACCAGGCCGTCGCCCAACCACTGATCAGCGTCGGCTGGATCTTCGCCGCGCTGACCGCCGCCGGCGCGCTGGTCGCGATGGGCGGGCTGGTCGTCACCGCGCTGCGCAACGGCGCGTCCTCCCGCTCTGTCAGAGACGACGAGCTGGTGGCCGCCCTGGACGGCGCCCACGACGCCTGGCGGCACGCCCTCCTGGAGCGCGGGCTGCTGCCCTTTCTGCGCGAGGCCCTGGCGGACCCGTCGGCCGACCCCGCCGACGACCCGGTCCGCTACGTCCCCGACCCGGCCCCGGCACCGCAGCGCCGCATCCCCACCCTCGGCTACAGCCGCCCCGACTTCACCAGCCCCGACACCGGCTCCTCCCGGTCCCGCCCCCGCTACTCCAGCCCGGACTTCACCAGCCCGGACTACGGCGGGCCGGATCACCATCCGGAGTAGCGGCCGGCACCGGCCGCGCCACCGGCCCGAAGTCGCTTCCCGTGCAAGCGACTTCGGGCCGGTCTGCGGTTTTCACGGCGTTCGCGGCGTTCGTGCGGTTCGCCCGGATCAGTCCGCGATCGGCAGATAGACCCGGTTGCCGGCCTCCGCGAACTCCCGCGACTTCTCGGCCATTCCGGCCTCGGGGTCGACCGCCAGATCGCCACCGTGCTCGCGGCGGATGTCCTGGGAGATCTTCATCGAGCAGAACTTCGGCCCGCACATGGAACAGAAGTGGGCCGTCTTCGCCGGCTCCGCGGGCAGCGTCTCGTCGTGGAAGGCGCGCGCGGTGTCGGGGTCGAGGGCCAGGTTGAACTGGTCCTCCCAGCGGAACTCGAAGCGCGCGTCGGAGAGCGCGTCGTCCCATTCCTGGGCGCCCGGGTGCCCCTTGGCGAGGTCCGCCGCATGAGCCGCGATCTTGTACGTGATGACGCCGGTCTTGACGTCGTCGCGGTCCGGGAGGCCCAGGTGCTCCTTGGGCGTGACGTAGCAGAGCATCGCGGTGCCCCACCAGGCGATCATCGCGGCGCCGATACCGGAGGTGATGTGGTCGTAGGCGGGTGCGATGTCGGTGGTGAGCGGGCCGAGCGTGTAGAACGGCGCCTCCTCGCAGATCTCCTGCTGGAGGTCGATGTTCTCCTTGATCTTGTGCATCGGGACGTGTCCCGGGCCTTCGATCATCGTCTGGACGCCGTGCCGCTTGGCGATGGTGTTCAGCTCGCCGAGGGTCCGCAGCTCCGCGAACTGCGCCTCGTCGTTGGCGTCCGCGATGGAGCCGGGGCGCAGGCCGTCACCGAGGGAGTAGGTGACGTCGTAGGCCGCGAGGATCTCGCAGAGCTCCTCGAAGTGCGTGTAGAGGAACGACTCCTTGTGGTGCGCCAGGCACCAGGCAGCCATGATCGAGCCGCCGCGGGAGACGATGCCGGTCTTGCGGCGGGCCGTGAGCGGGACGTACCGGAGCAGCACACCGGCGTGCACCGTCATGTAGTCGACGCCCTGTTCGGCCTGCTCGATGACGGTGTCCTTGTAGATCTCCCAGGTCAGTTCCTCGGCCTTGCCGTCGACCTTCTCCAGTGCCTGGTAGAGGGGCACGGTGCCGATGGGGACGGGGGAGTTGCGCAGCACCCACTCGCGGGTGGTGTGGATGTTGCGGCCGGTGGAGAGGTCCATGACCGTGTCGGCGCCCCAGCGGGTCGCCCAGGTCATCTTCTCCACCTCCTCCTCGATGGAGGAAGTGACCGCGGAATTGCCGATGTTGGCGTTCACCTTCACCAGGAAGTTCTTGCCGATGATCATCGGCTCGATCTCCGGGTGGTTGATGTTGGCTGGCAGCACCGCACGGCCGGCCGCGATCTCGTCCCGTACGAACTCGGGCGTGACGTTCTCGCGGAGGGCGACGTACTCCATCTCCGCGGTGATCTCGCCGCGCCGGGCGTAGGCGAGCTGGGTGACCGCGGCGCCGTCCCGGCCCCGGCGCGGCTGGCGCGGCCGGCCGGGGAAGACCGCGTCGAGGTTCTTGAGGCCACCGCGCGGCGAGGTGTGCTTGATGCCGTCGTCCTCGGGGCGCAGCGGGCGGCCCGCGTACTCCTCGGTGTCGCCGCGGGCGATGATCCAGTTCTCACGCAACGGCGCGAGACCGCGGCGGACATCGGTGTCGATATTGGGGTCGGTGTACGGCCCAGACGTGTCGTAGAGCGTCACGTCCTTGCCATTGGTGAGGTGCACCCGCCGGACCGGGACCTGGAGGTCCGGACGCGATCCGGAGACATAGCCCTTGTGCCAGCCGATCTTCGGCTTTTCGCCGTTGTCGGAGACGCTTTCGGGCGTGCGTGCATCCTGCAGAGTCATATAGACCCAACTCCCTACGCCGGCATTACCCGGTAACAGGTTCGGCGGTCGACGCAGCGGCTTCCATCCGCCGGCGTTTCACGTGAAACGCCGCTGGGACGGAGGTCAGCGCCCTCTCAGCCCGGTGCTCCGAGCTCCCGCGATTGCAAAGGTGGCACCACGGTAGCGGCCGATACGGCAGTGTGAACAGGGGGCCCCATCGCTTCTTGCGATGATCTGGCGGTGAGCCCTCCCGAACACCGGCACCACTCCGCCGCCCACGCGCATACCCACAGCCATGGGCCTGCGGCACCCGTCTCCCGGCATCTGCGCAAGGTCATCGCCGCAGTGCTGATCCCGTTCGCCGCCGCCGTGGTGGTCGGCCTGATCGTGCTCTGGCCGGGCGGCGCACCGCCGCACAAGCCGTCCGGTGTGGGCTTCGACCAGCCCACCGAACAGGCCAGGGTGATCAAGGTCGAGGAGGTGGACTGCGCGAAGGTGCACGCCGAGCAGCAGCCGCAGCCGACCTCGCCCACGGGTCAGCCGCCGGCCGGGGGAGCGGCGAACGGCAAGCCCTGCGAACAGGACACGGTCAAGGTCACCACGGGGCCGAACGCGGGCCGGACCTTCCAGACGGTGGTGACTCCGGACGCCCTGCGGCACTTCACGACCGGCCAGGACGTGGTCGTCGCCTACTCCCCCAAGGCGCCGAAGGAATTGCAGTATTCGGTGACCGATGTCGACCGAACCCTCCCGATGTGGGTGCTGGCCGCGATCTTCGCCTTCGCGGTGGTGATCGTCGGGCGGCTGCGCGGAGTGCTCGCACTGGTGGCGCTGGTGGCCAGCTTCGGGGTGCTCACGCTGTTCATCCTCCCGGCGGTCCTCCAGGGCTCCGATCCGCTGCTGGTGGCGGTGATCGGCGGCAGCGCGATCATGCTGATCGCGCTCTATATGTGCCATGGGCTGACCGCCCGTACGTCCGTGGCGGTGCTCGGCACCCTCGCCTCGCTGCTGCTGATCGGGCTGCTCGGCTCGGTGTTCATCAACTGGGCGCTGCTCACCGGCAATACGGATGACACGACCGGGCTGGTGCACGGCCTGTACCCGAACATCGAGATCCGCGGTCTGCTGCTGGCGGGGATCATCATCGGGTCGCTGGGGGTGCTCGACGATGTGACGGTGACGCAGACGGCCGCGGTCTGGGAGCTCAAGGACGCGGATCCGTCGGCGGGTTGGCGCAAGCTGTACGGCGCGGCCATGCGGATCGGCCGGGATCACATCGCGTCCGTCGTGAACACTCTCGTCATGGCGTACGCGGGCGCCGCACTGCCGTTGCTTTTGCTGTTCTCGATCGCACAGAGCAGTGTCGGAACGGTCGCCACGAGCGAGGTGGTCGCGGAGGAGATCATCCGGACGCTCGTGGGCAGCATCGGGCTGGTCGCGTCGGTGCCGGTGACCACGCTGCTCGCGGCGCTGGTGGTCTCGGCGGACCGCCCGGGGCCGGCCGGCGGCACGCCGGCGCCGCCCACCGGGGCACAGGGCGGGCGGCGCGCGGCGCACGGGCGGCGCCGCAAGCGGTGACGGAAGCGGGTGGGCAGGTTCGGGTGATGGGGTGGGCAGCGGCTGCGAGTGGTTCGGGGGCGGCCGGGGTGCCGGTCCGGCCGGTGGTGGTGGGCGGTGGATCGGGCGAGCCGCCGGATCAGCCGGCCGGCGCCTCCGCGAGGATCCGGTCCAGCGCGGCGTCCAGGGTGTCGCAGACCTCTTCCTTGCCGAGCGGGACGAGCCGGTCCGTACGGTCCAGGAAGGCGATCAGCGGCGGCGCACTGGCCCGGAACAGGGCCCGCTCGGGGCCGACTTGCAGGTTGATGTAGACATCGCTGAGGTGCTCGGGGGAGGCCGGCTCGATCCGTACGTCGCCCTCACCGGACCGCCGACTGAGCCCGTCCAGCAGCAGCTCACGCCCGAACGCCCAGGTCACCGGCGCGTCGCCGGGGAGGTCGAAGGTGAGCCGGACCGCGTACGGATCGGCACTGTCGAAGTCCAGCTCCACCGGGATCCGAAAGGCGAGCTCCTCCGAGACGAGAAAGCTCATGATCACTTCTGCCTGAACCGTGTCGCTCATCAACCACTGCCCCGCACTTGATCGGAGATGGCCGGGATTCATCCCCGGAAGCCGTATGGACGCCATCGTCGGTCACGTGCAGGCAGATCACAAGGAGTGAGTTTTCAGATACTGATAGAGAAGGCGAGTGTCGTTAGTGCCTCCTCCGCCATTTTCCGTAGTCGGTCCGTAACCGACCGCAATCGGTGCAGTTCCGTTACAGGGAGGGAAACCGCCAGCGTCGCCGCGACCGAGCCGACCCGGATCGGAATCGCCGAGCACACCGTGCCCAGGGCATATTCCTGACGCTCGTACGCGACCTGGCCGCGACGCACCGTAGCCAACCGTTGCAGCAGCTCACCCTCGGATCGCAGGGAAAAAGGCGTTATCGGCTGCACGGGATGGCGCGCCAGATGCTCCCTCCTGGTCGCCTCGTCGAGCTGCGCCAGCAGGCACTGCCCGATCGCATGGGCATGGGCGGTGGTACGGAAGTCGACCCACTCCTCGACCGGGGGCCGCTCGGGATCGTCGGTCATCGCGACCACTTCCACCTCGCCCTCGCGGTAGACGGCGAAGTAGACGGCGGCGCCCAGTTCCCGGCCCACCGCGGCCAGCACATCGGAGAGCTCGCGGCGCTGCCGGCGCCTGGCCCCGGCCCGCCCGATGCACTCGGCGCCCTCGCCGACGACGAAGACGCCGTTCTCCCGGCGGAGATAGCCCTCGTGGGTCAGGGTCCGCAGCAGGTGGTAGGTCGTTGCCAGCGGGAGTCCGGCCGCTCGGGCGAGCTGCTTGGCGGGTGCCCCGTCGGGATGCGCGGCAACCGCCTCCAGCAGCCGGAGCGCCCGCTGCACCGATCCGATCAGGGTGGGGTGAGAGCCGGATTCGCCGTTCACGATCGCCAACGCCATCCCCCAGGTACGAGCGCCGTGGGCCGGTGGCCCCGGTCACGGGACCCGCTCCCGCGACCGCGCACGTCTCCCGGGACGCCGTCGGCGATGCCCGGCCCGCCCTCGCCCACTCGGCATTTTCCGGAACGTCACCCTCCGGAAGACGCCCGCGCACGCACTCTAGCCGCGCGGATCGGGCCGTGAGCGGAAAGCCGTGGGAGTTAACCCGGCCGGGACATCCGGCACCCGCCGATGACGTGCGGGGGCGCACCGCACACACCGGGCGAACAGCCGGAACGCCCTGAACTCCCCTCGTACGACGGACTGTCAACGGGCAGGTATCCGAACCGCGTTCGACGGCCACAGTGGGTGTGTCGGACCGGAGCCGGGCGCTCCGTGCGGCATCCCTCGGGAACGCCGGACGCCCTGCCCCCGAGGTGGGGCAGGGCGTCGTCGGACGGTGCGGGCCGGACAGTGTCGGCCAGTAGGACCCGGCCTTACCAGTCGCTCTTCGAGGAGGACGACGAGGATCCGGTGAACCTCCGCACGAGGTAGATGACGCCGGCGATCAGGGCCGCCGCGATCAGGACCTTGAAGAGCAGGCTGATCAAGAAGCCGAGTGCGGTGGCGAGCAGCCCGCCGAAGACCACGATCAGGATGACGGGCACCACGACCCAGGTGACCCACCACGGAAGCCCTGCGAATATCCCCTTACCAGCCACTGCTCTGCCCTGCTTTCTGTCTGTCTCGCTGATGTCGGTCACTGCCTGCCGCGCCGATGGCACCGTCCGCGCCCTGCGCGTCTGCCGTCTCCGGCCTTACACCAACGATGCTAGGGCGCCGGGGGTCGCCGTGGGGGCCTGACAGCCCCGGCTCATCCCTGACCCGACCCCTACGGGTTCCGGGGTCCGACCCTCAGCTCTCGGGCGGAGAGAAGACCACCATGACCCGGAGATCCTCGCTGATGTGATGGAACTTGTGGGGTACCCCGGCCGGCACATAGACCACGCTGCCGCGCGCCACCGGCTCCGTATCCGTGCCCACGGTGATCGCCCCACGGCCGCTGACCACGAGATACACCTCGTCCTGCGCGTGCGGCTGCTGCGGATCGGTGCTGCCGGCGTCCAGGGCGTACAGGCCGACCGACATGTTGCGTTCGCGGAGGAACTGGAGATATGCGCCGTCGTTCGCGACCCGCTCCGCTTCGAGTTCATCCAGTCGGAAAGCCTTCATGCCGTTCGCACCCCTCGCTGATTCAGAGTCGTCTGCGACGATCTCACCATGAAGCATTTTCTGGTCAAGACGATCGCCAACGCCGCGGCACTGGCCGTGGCCATCTGGCTGCTCAAGGGCATCACGCTCACCGGTGAGAACACCGGCCGCAAGGTACTGACACTCGTCCTCGTCGCGCTGATCTTCGGGCTGGTCAACTTCATCGTGAAGCCCGTGGTGAAGCTGCTGTCCTTCCCCTTGTTCATCCTCACGCTCGGCCTGATCACGCTCGTCGTGAACGCGCTGATGCTGCTGCTGACCTCCTGGCTCGCCGGCAGGGTCAACCTCGCCTTCCATGTGGACGGCTTCTGGACGGCACTGGTCGGCGGCGTGATCGTCTCCATCGTCGCCTGGGCGATGCATGTGATCCTCCCCGACAAGGACTGACGCTTGTCCACTCCCTATCGCCTCTGCTTCGTCTGCACCGGCAACATCTGCCGCTCGCCGATGGCCGAGTCGGTCTTCCGCGCCCGGATCGCGGAGGACGGGCTCGACGCCCTGGTCGAGATCGACAGCGCCGGTACCGGCGGCTGGCACGAAGGCCACGGAGCCGACCCGCGCACGGTCGCCGTGCTGCGCGCGGGCGGCTATCCGTACGCCCACACCGCCCGACAGTTCCGCTCCTCCTGGTTCGCCCGCCTCGACCTGGTGATCGCCCTCGACTCGGGCCATCTGCGCGAGCTGCGCCGACTGGCCCCCACCGCCCGGGACGCCGCGAAGATCCGCCTGCTGCGCTCGTACGGCACCGGCTCCGGGCCCGCCGCGGACCTCGACGTACCCGACCCGTACTACGGCGGCTGTGAGGATTTCGAGGAGTGCCTGGAGATGATCGAAACGGCCTGCGACGGCCTCCTGGAAGCGGTCCGCGCCGAGGTCACCTCCTGCGCGCCCGGACCCGCCGAGCCCCGGCCGCACCCGCCCCACCAGCAGAAGGAGAGCGCATGACGGGCGACGGAACCCGCGCCGTACGAGCCGGGCTCCCCGAGCCGGAAGCCTACGAACCGACCCTCCCCGGACCGGTCTTCGCGGCGCACTACCACCTCCCCGGCGACGCCGCCGGCCCGTACACCTACGGCCGCGACGCCAACCCGACCTGGACCCGGCTGGAAGCCGCCATCGGCGAACTGGAATCGCCGGACGGGTCCGCACACACCGTCGCCTTCGCCTCCGGCATGGCGGCGATCACCGCCGTGCTCTTCTCGCAACTGCGCTCCGGCGACGCGGTGGTGCTGCCCAGCGACGGCTATCAGCTGCTGCCGGCCGTCCGCACCCGTCTGGAGAGCTACGGCATCGAGGTCCGCACGGCGCCCACCGCGGACGACGCCCAGCTCGGGGTCCTCGACGGCGCCCGCCTGCTGTGGATCGAATCGCCGTCCAACCCCGGCCTCGACGTCTGCGACATCCGGCGGCTGGCCGACGCGGCGCATGCCCGAGGCGCCCTGGTCGCCGTCGACAACACCCTCGCCACCCCGCTCGGCCAGCGCCCGCTGGACCTCGGCGCCGACTTCTCGGTCGCCAGCGGCACCAAGGCGCTGACCGGGCACGGCGATGTCCTGCTGGGGTACGCCAGCACCCGAGACGCCGCGCTGGCCGACGGCGTACGGCTGTGGCGCAAGACCGTCGGCGCGATCCCCGGCCCCATGGAGAGCTGGCTCGCGCACCGCTCGCTGGCCACCCTGGCGCTGCGCGTCCGCCAGCAGGCGACCGGCGCTCTGGCGCTCGCCACGGCGCTGGCCGAGCGGCCCGAGGTCACCGGCCTGCGGCACCCCGGGCTGCCGTCCGACCCGTCCCATCCGCTCGCCGTCCGGCAGATGCGCGCCGGCCGCTTCGGCTGCGTGGTCTCCTTCACGCTGCCCGACCAGGCGTATGCGGAGCGGTTCCTGGCCGCGCTGACGCTGGTGGACGACGCGACGAGCTTCGGCGGCGTACGGTCCACCGCCGAGCGGCGCGGGCGCTGGGGCGGCGATGACGTGCCGGAGGGCTTCATCCGCTTCTCGGTCGGCGTCGAGGAGCCCGAGGATCTGGTCGCGGATGTCCTCCGGGCGCTGGACGCGGCCAGTACGGATCACCATGCCCGGCCGGCTGTTTGAGACCGCAACCGGCGACGTTCCGGCGGGACAGCAGGGGTGCACGAAGGGCCGGCAGGGTATCCCCCCTCGTCACCCTGCCGGCCGGCGGTCCGCCTGCACCGGCCCGGACGTTGCACGGACCCGTTGTTTCACGTGAAACGAACCGCTTCAACAAGGCTAGTTGACTGAGCGTCAGTGTCCAATCACGCTAGCGGCACAGCCCTATCGACAAATTTATAGTTGGCGCGCGACCAGGCTTCCGAGGGGCGCAGGAGGTACGCGATGGATCTGGCGCTGCTGCGTACCTTCGTCACGGTGCACCGGGCCGGCTCGTTCACCCGTGCCGCGGCGCTGCTCGGACTGTCCCAGCCCGCCGTGACGAGCCAGATACGGACCCTGGAACGCCAGTTGGGCCGTCCGCTCTTCCTCCGCTACGCCCGTGGGGTCACGCCCACCACCATCGGCGACGAGCTCGCCCACAAGGTCGCGCCCCACCTCGACGCGCTGACCGAGATCACCGAAGCCGGACTGGACCAGGACTCCGCCACCCGCACCCTGCATCTCGGCGGCCCCCCGGAGTTCACCGCCGAGCGCGCACTGCCCGCGCTGACCCCGCTCATCACCCAGGGCCTCTCCATACGCACCGCCTTCGGGGCCGCCGACGAGCTGCTGAACGGCCTGGCCGCCGGCCACCACGACCTGACCGTCACCACCACCCGGCCGCGCGGCGGGCTGCTCACCGCCACCCCGCTGTGCGACGAGGAACATGTGCTGGTCGCCGCGCCCCGCTGGGCGGCCCGGGTCGGCGGCCCCGGTGTCCTCCAGGACCGCGGCGTACGCGTGCTGGATCCCGTACCGCTCGTCGAGGTCCACGAGAGTCTGCCGCTGATCGCCCGCTACTGGTCCGCGGTCTTCGATGCCAAGCCGGCCGCCTCGGCAGCGGTGATCGCCACCGATCTGCGGGCGGTGCTGTCCTGCGTCGCGGCGGGCGCGGGACTGGCCGTGCTGCCCCGCTATCTGTGCGCCGAGGCGCTGGACAGCGGGGCGGTGGTCGCCCTCCTCGAACCGCCGGTGCCCCCGCTGCGCACGTACTTCCTCGCCGTACGGACCGGGACGCTGGGGCTGCCGCACATCGCGCGGGCACACGAGTGGCTGCTGCGCACGGCGGTCGACTGGTGACGTGAGTGCTGGGGCGCGGGTTTCACCAGGCGGCGACTGCGGCATCTGTCCCCTATGACCGTACGGCCAGTCGTCAAACGCACCGCCCGCGCGATTCTGCTCGACGGAGCGGATCTCGTACTGATCAAACGCACCAAGCCGGGACGGGCACCGTACTGGATCACTCCCGGCGGCGGTGTGGAACCCGAGGACGCCACCGTCATCGACGCCCTCCACCGCGAAGTGGACGAGGAACTGGGCGCCAAGATCACGGATGTGGTGCCGGTCTTCGTCGACACCGTCGAGCACTTCAGCGACGGCGGTGTGGACGGCGTCAAGGTGCAGCACTTCTTCGTCTGCCGGCTCGACTCGATGGACCTCTCCCGCCGTCACGGCCCCGAGGTCGAGGAGCCGTGCGGGGAGTACGAGATCGTGCGGGTGCCCTTCACCCGCGTCGGGATCGCCTCCGTCGAGGTCGTACCGCTCTCGCTGCGGCACTACCTCGACGGCAATATCGAGGGCGTACGCGCGATGCACGCCCCCGATCTGGGCTGAGCGGCCACCGGGCGCAGCCGCTCGCACCCCGTCTCAGACGTCGGGCGGGTCGAACCAGCCGCGGAACTCCGCAGCGTCCTCGGCGCGGCTGCGTGGTTGGGCACGTGCCAGCACCCGCTCGACCCGGTCGAGGAACTCCCCGTTCAGCGCCGACGCCACCTCGTCCCGGGCGGGCGGGAGCGCGGTGCCCGGCGCGATGCCGGGCGGGCGGTACGCCGGGCCGTCCCCCCGGACCACCTCCGCCGCGTCCTCGTGCAGTCCGCCGCGCAGGTGCACGTACTTGTGCTGCGGGCGCCGGAAGGGCGGGCGTTCGTCCGCCTCGGCGGCGGCGCCGAAGAAGTCGCCGCCCTTGCGCCTGACGTCGTCGGTGCCCCAGGCCCGCGCACCGCGCGCCTGTGCCGGGACCTTCTGCAAATGGGGAATGTGCTTGGCGCAGTGGATGTACGCCTCCTCGACCTCGACCGCGACCCACAGCTGCGCCCGCCGCCCGGGGACCGGGTCGATCGGCAGCTCGGGATGGGCGGACCGCATCTCCTCGTCCAGCACCACCCGCGCCCGGCCGTTGACGTGCAGCCCTATGCGGTCGCGGGTGAAGTCGATCATCAGGATGCCGAGGCGCGGGTTCTCGGAGATATTGCCGACGGACGCCATGACGCCGTTGCCGCGGTACTCCGGGTACGCCAGCAGCCGTTCGCCCAGCACCTGCACGAAGCCGGGCGGACCGGCACGGAAGGTCGAGTCGCATTCACCGTGCCGGTCGGCGGTGGCCAGGAAGAACATCTCCTGTCTCGCGACGAACTCCCGCATACGGCCGTTGAGATGGTTGAGAACCTGGTCTTTGTAGAACCGGTCGGCGCGCTCGGTCGTGCCGAGTCTCTGCTGCACCAGGTGCTCACCATCGCTTCCGGGGCGCTCCTCCTGCCCGGAAACGCCCCGTCCCTCCCCTGCCCGGCCGTATTCACCGTCTACTGCCAAGTGTTCAGTCTCCTGTCGATACCAGCTCTTCGATGGAGTCGTGCCGTATGCGATCGGACGAAACACCGACCCCCACCAGAGCGTCCACCCCACTGCGTATCAGTCCCGGCGGACCGGACAGATACGCGTCATATTCCCGGTACGGCCCGTATTGCCGTACTGCGTCCGGGAGTTGCCCCGTTATGGTGCTGGGCCCGCCCCGCGTCCCGGGCCCGATGGCGACGACCGGGCGGACCGACAGCCAGGGGTGGGTCTGGTCCAGCCGCAGCATGGTGTCGATGTCGTAGAGGTCGTGGTCGCTGCGGGCGCCGTAGAAGACGTCCACGGGGCGCCGGATGCCGTGCTCCGCGACGTCCTCGATCAGCGCCTTGATGGGCGCGATGCCGGTGCCGCCGCCGACGCACAGCAGGCCGTTGCGGTTCGTGTGGTCGACGGTCATCGAGCCGGCCGGGGCGCCGAGCCGGAGGACGTCGCCGGGCCGGGCACGGTGCACCATCGCGTTGGAGACCCAGCCGGCCGGCACCGCCTTCACGTGGAACGACAGCAGTCCGTCCGAACGCGGCGCGGAGGCGAAGGAGTAGTGCCGCCAGACCCGCGGCCACCAGGGCGTCTCCAGGCTGGTGTACTGACCGGCCCGGAAGGGGTACGGATGGTCAGGCCGGACCGTCACCACCGCGGTGTCGGGCGTGCGCAGCTCGTGCGAGACGACCTCGGCCTGCCACCAGGCCGGCGCGATGGCCTCGTTCTCGGCCGCCGCGTCGATCATGATCTGCGAGATCGCGGTGTACGCGCGCACCCACGCGGCCTCGGCCTCCGGGCTCCAACTGGACGTCGCGTATCGGGAGAGCGCGGCCAGCAGGCATTCGCCGACCGCCGGGTAGTGGTCGGGCACGGTCCCGTATTTGCGGTGCCCGCGGCCCAGGTGGGAGAGGTACTCGGTGAGCACCGGGCCGTTGTCGACGTGCTGGGCCGCGGTGAGCAGCGCCTTGAAGAGCCGGTCGCGCTGGGTGTCCATCGCAGCGGGGAACAGCGCCCGCAGATCGGGGTGCTGGACGAACAGCAGCGCGTAGAAGTACGAGGTGACCTTGTCGGCGACCGGCTCGATCTCGGCCATGGTGCGGCGGATGAGGATCGCGTCGGGAGAGGCCGGGGCAGTGGTGGAGGCGGAGGCTTGCACGGCGCTGAGGGTGGGCTCCGGGGCGGGCGGTGCAGGAGTGGTCGCGGGGGTCGGCGGAGCCGGAGCAGCAGCCGGGGGCGGCGGGGCGGCCGGGGCAGGCGGGGCAGCCGGGGCGGCCGGGGCCGACGAGGCTGGAGCAGCGGCCGGTGCATGGGTGGCTGCCGGTGCCGGAGGTGCCTGAGCGGTGCGGGGGTCGGTGGCGACGAACGGGTCGAAGGGGTTCCGCACCGGCTCGTGCACGGGCTCCGGCTCGGCCTCGCGGCTCGGAGCGGCATACGCGGACGCGGATGCGGGAGCGGACTGCTCGGCGTTCGCGGGGGAGCCGTCCTGACGGCCCGTCTCCCGCTGCGGCGGCGGCCCCTGCTGCGGCACCCGCTGCGACTCCGGCTCGCGCTCCCGCTCCGCGGCGGTACCCACCGGGCGTATCGGATTGACCGGCCGCGTGGGTATCCGTTCCGCTTCTACGCGTTCGCCCTGGTCATTCCGGTTGTCCTGGGCCGATTGCCGCCCGTCCCAGGTGTTTTGTCTCGCCTGCTTCTCTTCGGAGGATTTCCTCGACGCCGGAGTGAACCAACCCCAATCGCCACTGCTCCCGCCAGAAGGGCCGTTATCGGCCGACGTGGTGGTCGGAGCGTCCATGGTCTGCCTCGCCTCGAACGTCTTTCGGTTGTCTTTGCAGGTCCGTTGATCGGAACTGCCCGGAATTCCCCCGCCCTGCCCCCGGAATTCTTAATCGACTCAAGCGATCCCGGCAACACCCTTCAAAGCGGACAAATCTCACTTCCCTACAGCAAGTAGCGCAGATGTCGTTCCGTCAGGATGCCACCCTGGCCGACCGCATCGGACAAATAGCCGGAAGTACGGGTGTCACGGACCGCCGAGCCACTAGGCTGACGAGCTTTGCCTGCCGTTCACGCGGCCACGGAGACCCTCACCCCACCAAGCCGGACTCGACCATACCGGCAGTAGTTGAATCCACAAGCCCTGATCTGGGAACACTCCGTGCGGGCCCGCCAATATCAGTGATCCTCCCCACAGACAGCATTTTCCGCGCACCAAGCGGACGAATCCGTCAGGGAAAGCAGTGAATTACTCGCCAGTACGCACCAGTTCGTAAGCCTCCCGCAGATCACGTCCTGTGTACGTATACGAGGCCAGGCTGCTGACATGGTGATCCGCATTCACCGCGACCGACTCCGGTACCACCGCGAAGAGTTCGGCGTCCGACATGGAGTCGCCGTACGCCACGCAGTCGGCCCGGCTCAGCCCGTACCGCACACAGAGTTCGTCCGTGATGCGTACCTTCGCGGACGGCGAGAGGATGCCGGCCGGTTCCAGCGGCTGCCGGATCGGCACGGAGGGCCAGCGGGAACCGTGCGCGGTGTCCACACCCCATGCCAGCAGCCGTTCGACGAAGAATCCCGGCGAGAGGGAAATCACGGCGCACCGTTCGCCGCGTGCCCGGATATCCGCCCAGACCTCCCGAATCCCGGTCAGCCACGGCGCGCCCTCGAAGGCCGCCGCCACCTGAGCTTCGGTCAGCTCGGCAGCCCACAGATCGCATGCCAGCTGCGCGAAGTGCGCCGGTGTCAGCTCACCGGCCGCGAACCGGCGCTCCAGCTCGGCGATCTCCCGGTCCATCCCGAGCCGGCGGGAGATCTCGACGGCCGCCGCGGACCCGTGCAGCAGGGTCCCGTCCATGTCGAACAGATGCAGCTTGCTCATGGGGCGGAGCCTAGGGCGTGCACGGGCGGGGGCGGAGCGAGCCCGTGCAGCGGTTCTCCGCAGGTGCGCCGGCGACGTGGCGAGGCGACGCACGGGGGAGCGCCTCCCGGAGCCGGCCGGGGGAGCGTCGCGCGCCGGGCGGGAGTCCACGGACCCGGGCGCCGGGCGTGCACGGGTGGGGCACGGTCGGGACGGCCCGCACGTCACGGGCTGCGGGATCGGGAGGCCGTCGCCGTCTGCCCGTACTCAAGCCCGCGTACCGGCGGATACTCCCACCGTCAGATGTCCGGCCCGGCGCCGACCGCCACCGTGGGCGGTATGCAGCTCAGCCGCCCCGTCCGCCGGGCCCTCCTCGTCGCCCATGTCGCCGTGTCCGTCAGCTGGCTGGGGCTGACTGTCGGACTCCTCACGCTCGGCCTCGCCGGCTTCACAACCGGCTCTCCGGAGACGGCCGCGATCGCGTACCGCGCGATGAAGATCTTCGCGGACTGGCTCATCGTTCCCGTGGCCCTGGTGTCGCTGGTCAGCGGACTGGTGCTGTCGCTGGGCACCCACTGGGGGCTGATCCGCCACCGATGGGTCGCCGTCAAGTTCTGGCTCACCGTGCTGACCACTCTGCTGTCGGTCTTCGCGCTCCGCCCCGGTATCGACCACCTCGCGGCCGAGGCCGCCGCCGGCCACCCGGCGCCCGACGTGAACCTCCTCGTGGCGCCGGCGGTCGCCACCGCCGCGTACCTCTTCATGACCGCGATCTCCGTCCTCAAACCGTGGGGGCCGACCGAACGTGGCCGCCGACAGCGCACTGCGCAGCATGCCGAGGCCCGGGAACACCGCAGGCGCCTGGAGCGGGTGAGCGCCCCCGGCCGGTGAGCGCCACCCGCTGCCGGGGCGGGTGAGCGCCGTACGGTCCGACGGCCCTGACCCTCACCTCCTGGCCGCCGTCCTCCCGGGCGGCAACCGGGACGCTCAGCTCCGCCCCGCCGGTACGGACTCCTCGGAGACCGCGGCCGGACCGCCCGCCGCCACCACTTGGCCGCGGCCCGTCTGCCGGCGCTCCAGGACCGAGGCCAGGACCGCCACACCGAGCGCCGCCACGGTCATCAGCGCACCGACCCAGTTGACCGAGGTGAAGCCGAACCCGGCCGAGATGACCAGCCCGCCGAGCCAAGCGGCCAGCGCGTTACCGAAGTTGAAGGCCGCGATGTTGCCGGCCGAGGCCAGGGTGGGTGCGGCAGTCGCCTGGTCCAGCACCCGCTTCTGAAGCGGCGGCACGGTCGCGAAGCCGAAGAAGCCTATGAGCGCGACGGTGACAGTGGCGGCGATCTTGTTGTGCGCGGTGAAGGTGAACGCGGCCAGAACGAGCGCCAGACCGGTCAGTGACGCGTACAGCATCGGCATCATGGCGCGGTCGGTGAACCGTCCGGAGAAGAGGTTTCCACCGACCAGGCCGAGGCCGAAGACGGCGGTCAGCCAGACGACGGAGGACGGCGCGAAACCGGTGACCTCGGTCATCATCGAGGCGAGGTAGGTGACCGCCGCGAAGACACCGCCGAAGCCCAGGATCGTCATCAGCATCGCCAGCCCGACCTGCGGATTGCGGAAGACCGCGAGCTCGCTGCCTATCCGGGCCGCCGCCTTCGCCCGCTGCGCCGGGACGAGCTTGGCGATGCCGAGCAGCCCGAGCACGCCGAACCCGGCGATCGCATAGAAGGTGGTGCGCCAGCCGAACTGCTGGCTGAGCAGGGTGCCGGCCGGCACGCCCACGACATTGGCGAGGGTCAGGCCGCTGAACATCAGCGAGATCGCGGCGGCCCGCTTGCCCGGCGCGACGAGATCGGCGGCCACGAGAGCACCGATGCCGAAGAACGCGCCGTGGGTGAACGCGGAGACGACCCGCCCGGCGAGCACCAGCTCGAAGGTGGGCGCGAGGCCGGTGAGCGCGTTGCCCACGATGAAGAGGCCCATCAGCAGCATCAGCATCTGCTTACGGGTGAAGCGGGTGCCGAGGGCGGTCATCAGCGGCGCGCCGACCACCACACCGAGGGCGTAGACCGTGGTCACGTAACCGGCGAGCGGGATGGAGACACCGAACCCGGCCGCCATGTCGGGCAGCAGGCCCATGACCGCGAACTCGGTCGTCCCGATCCCGAAGGCTCCGATGGCGAGTGCCAGGAGAGCGAGAGGCATGACGGATCCCTCCGACTAGTGCGTACGTCCGTTGATTGCGTCCGTCCCTTACGAGCGTACACAATAATTGCAGACGCTGAATAAATGCAAACGCGGGATATTTCAGAAGTGCCCTATCCTGGTGCGTACGACGCATGAGGAGGTCTTCGATGACGCAGCGGACGCGGGAGACGGCACAGGCGCAGACGGCTGCTGCCGGGGGCCTCGCTCAGGGCTGGTGCGCGCTCTCCGCCCTGCACGGCCGCATCGAGACGCACATAGAGCGCGCCCTCCAGGCCCAGTACCACCTCAGCGTCCGGGAGTTCTCGGTCCTCAATGTGCTCAGCGAGCAGCACGACGGGCCGGGCGGCCACCTCCGGATGCACCAGGTCGCCGACTCGGTCGTCCTCAGCCAGAGCGCCACCACCCGCCTGGTCACCCGGCTCGAAGAGCGCGGGCTGCTCTCGCGCTATCTGTGCCCGGACGACCGGCGCGGCATCTACACCGACGTCACCCCCGACGGCCTGCTCCTCCTCGCGGAGGCCCGGCCCACGCACGACACCGCGCTGCGCGAGGCCCTCAAGGACGCCGCCAAGCGGCCCGAGCTGGCCCCCCTGGTGACCGCGGTCGAGGAGCTGGCGCCGCCGGCGTGACGCACGGCGGGCCCGGCGCCTCGGCCGTGACACGGGCGCGGCATAAGGTCGCGCCCATGAGCGATATCGAGATACGCCGGGCCACCGAGGCCGATCTGCCCGCCATCGTCGCCATGCTGGCCGACGACCCCCTGGGCGCCGGCCGTGAATCACCGGACGACATGACCCCGTACCGCGCCGCGTTCGCGACGGTGGCCGCCGACCCGCATCAGCACCTGATCGTCGCGGTCCGGGACGGCCGTACCATCGGCACCCTCCAGCTCACGGTGATCCCCGGCATCTCCCGGCGCGGCGCCACCCGCTCGATCATCGAGGCGGTACGGATCCACGCCGACGAGCGCGGCAGCGGTCTCGGTACCCAGCTCATCGAATGGGCGATCGCCGAATCCCGCTCCCTCGGCTGCCTGCTCGTCCAGCTCACCTCCGACGCCACCCGCGTCGACGCCCACCGCTTCTACGAGCGCCTCGGCTTCGAGGCGTCCCACCTGGGCTTCAAGCTCCAGCTCTGACCGGAGCACTGCGGACTCCAGCTCTGACCGGAGCACTGCGGAAGAGAGCCGGCCCAGCCGCGAGGGAGCCGGCTCAGCAGGGGGCGGCTCAGCGGGGGGCGGCTCAGCGGGGGGCGGCTCAGCGGGGGGCCGGGCGGCGACCGGCCCGGCTCGCGGGAGGGGCTCGTTCTACGACGTGCCGTCCCGCGCCCGCCCGCGCGCCCGCGCCCGGTGGGCCTTCTGCCGGCAGGCACCCCCGCAGTACCGCGCGGGCCGGCCGGTCCGCGCGACCTCGATCACGTTGCCGCACACCTGGCACCGAGCCTCGCTCCGGGACGCGTTCCTGACTCCGTTCCCGGTCACGGTCCCGGCCTCGACGCCGGTTTCGTTACGCATCGGCGGCACGGGGGGAAGTTCCGTTATGGTCCGGTCCACCCGGAGCCCATCGAGCATGAGCGCCGTCATCCGGCCCGCCGACGCCGCCCCCGGCCCCGCTCCGCCGTCCGCCGGGCCCGTTCCCCCCGCCCGCCGCCGCTCCATCGCCGTACACCCGACCAACAGCACGCGGAGGTCCTCCAGCTCCACGTCCGCCCTTACGGCGCCCGCCTCTTGGGCCCGTACCAGCAGGACGCCCAGCGCCGCCACGAACTCCCGCTCGGGCCCCCGCGACGCCTGGTCCGACGACACCGGTCCGTCCTCGCCGGCCGCCTCCAGCGCGTCGCACAGCGCGCGGTTGCGGGCCGCCAGCCGCACGACCGACGCCAGGAAGCGGAAGAACACCCCGCCGGGATCGTCGACATCGGACAAGTCCGTTGCGGTATCGGCGAAAAGCCGCATCCGGTCCCTGATCGACGCCTTGAACAGCGCTTCTTTGGACGGGAAATGGCGGTACACGGTCCCCGCTCCGACCCCGGCACGACGCGCGATCTCCCCCAGCGGAACCCTCAATCCCCGTTCCTCGAAGGCCGATCGCGCCGCCTGGAGCACCAGCGCCCGATTGCGTCGGGCATCCGCACGCGAGGGCACCGCCCCGCCGTCCGACATCCCTGCGCCTCCCGAAAACGCCCGGCTCCACCGCATTCCAGACCCGGAAATGAACCGGGCTGATCGTTCCGATTCTACGAGGGCCTTAAAACATGCGTGCGCATCGCCACACTTGCGGGTGTGGCCGGCACCGGCGGCTCGGAGGGAGGGACCGCGCTGCGCGAGCCGGGACGGGAAACGGTGGGTCGTCGGGTCGGACCTGTTGAAGCGGCGTCGGTTCGGCTGGGGCGACGTCGGATTACTGGGGCGGCGTAGACGGCCGAGCTGTCGGCCCGGGAACTGATGGGCGTACGGTGCGGTACGAGGACCGGGCCGGCTTGGCGCACGGGGCCGGCCGACGTCTCGCGGGAACCTGCCACGACGCGATGCGACGCGGAGATCGTCCGACGTGACGACAGACGCTCCGACTTCCCCTCCCTCTCCCCTTCGCCAGCCCCAACAGGCGCCCAGAATAGGGAAGTTGAGGGCCGAATGGGTGACGAATCCAAGGCCGGAAAACAGCGCTACGACAAAGGGGTGGGGTCGTGTTTCACGTGAAACACGACCCCACCCCGAGCCTTGTGATGTGGGTTCTGCGCTCTTGGCCCCTGTGTTCTCGGGCCGGCCCGCCGAACCGGCGCGTATCAGGCCGCTACGACGGACTCATCCCACGCCGCACCGGCCGCAGCGGCAGCCGCGGTCTCATCGACATCGACACCCAACGCTCGCAGACCGGCGGCCAGCGCAGCCAGCGAGGCGAGCACCACCGCACGGTCCGCGGCGCGGCCGTAGTGGTTCACCCGGATCATCTCCTCGGCCAGCGCACCCGCTGCGGCCTGCACCGGCACCGAGCCATCGGCGGCGAGCGCGGCGGACACCACCTCACGGGCGTCCACACCGGTCGGCGCGCGGAGCGTCGTGGCGGCCGGCGCGGCGTCCTCGTCCCGGACCACATACGGCACCGGCCCGCCGAGCACCGCCGCACCCGCACGGACCGCCGCCGCTGCCGCGCGGTGGCGGGTGATGACCGCATCCAGCCCCTCGGCCTCGACACGGTCCACGGCCTGTTCCAGCGCGAGCATCTCCAGCTGCGCCGGAGCGTGCGGAAGGGAGGTGCGCCCGCCGTCGATCCAGCGCTCCTTCCAGTCCAACAGCGAGAGATACGAACGCCGCGGGGCCTGCTCGTTGGCCGCAATGCGCTCCCAGGCACGGGCGCTGACCGACACCGCCGAGACACCGGCCGGACCGGCGAGCGCCTTCTGGCCACCGATGACGCACAGATCCACGCCCCACTCATCGGTGAGCAGCGGTTCGGCACCCACCGATGCGACCGCATCGAGCAACAGCAGCGCCCCGTGCGCCCGCACCACCGCACCGATCTCGGCAACGGGGTTGGTGTTGCCGGTCGCCGCCTCGGCATGCACCAGGCTCACAAAGTCGATCTCGGGGTGCGCCCGCAGCGCCTCCGCCACCTCCTCAGGGGCGACTGCACCGGTGAAGGGCGCGGTAATGGTGACCACCTCGGCGCCGCAGGAGCGCAGCCAGCCGCCGAACGTCTCGCCGTACGGGCCGGTGATGATGTTGAGCGCGGTACTGCCGGGCCGGACCGCCGAACGGATGCATGCCTCCAGGGGCAGCAGCGCCTCGCCCTGCGTCGCCACGACGTCGCAGCGGGTCCGCATCAGTGCGGCGACCTTGTCCTCGATCCGCGCGAAGCGGGCCGCGTCGAGCGGCGGCAGGTCGAGCAGAACCGGGGCGTCGGGGTTCGCAGTCACGGCAGTCACGGTGGCCCTTCCAGCGGTGGCGAGCCGCGCGGTGCGGCGGCTCCTGGCATCTCGCTCGACTGTACGTGCGCCCCGGACGGCCGCGCCGTACGGGCCCGGGAGCCCGCCGCCGGCCTCTACGGGCCTGCCGCAGCGCGGGGGCGATACACCGCGGCCCCCGCCCCCGCTCGTTCTGTCCCGCTCAGAGCCCCCGCCAGCCCTCCGGGTCCACGCCTCCCGGGACCGGTTCCGCGGGCTCGTACGGACCTCGGGTGAAGATGAAGGTCCCCAGATCGAGATGGCTGACCGAGCCGTCGTCCGCGCGCACCACCCGCAGCGTCTCACCCGCGTAGTAGCCGTCCAGCCCGGTCCAGGTGCCGTCCGGCTCCGGCCGGAAGCGCGAGGTGCGCCCCGACCCGGACAGCGTCACCAGCTCCAGTGCGCGCCCGTCCCTCAGCCGCAGCGCGAACGGGTTCGCGCCCCAGTACCAGGGTCCGGTCACCGCCAGCAGTTCCTCGTCCACCGGGCCGGACAGCGGGCGCCATGGCTCCGGGATCCGCGGCTCGTGCTCCGCCGTGATCTGCACGAGGTCGGCCGCCACCGCACTGATCGCGACCCCCGAGGTGCAGTTCGCCAGGGCGATGCCCGCCACGTCCTCCTCGGGGTCGATCCACAGCGCCGCCAGGAACCCCGGCATCGACCCGGTGTGCCCGGCCAGCCGGCGTCCCTCTCCCGTCCGCTGTCCGCTCACCCGTACCAGTTGCAGCCCCAGGCCGTATCCCGCCTCCCAGCCCGCCCCCTCCGGCGGCACCGTCGGGATCCGCATCTCGGCGACACTGCACTCGCTCAGCACCCGGGCATCGCCCCGCAACAGAAACGCCGCCCACCGGCACAGATCCTCCGTGGTGGACCACAACTGCCCTGCCGGACCCATCAGTCCCGTGTCCTGCGCGGGTTCCGGCAGCATCACATCGGCCCACGGATGCACCGCCCAGCCACCCGCGTGGGGCATTTCCGGACGCAGCGTCGTACGGGCCATGCCCAGCGGTTCCAGCACCTCGCGCCGTAGCACCTCGCCCCATGACTCCCCGTCCCGCAGTTGCTCGACAAGCGCACCGAGCAGCGCATAGCCAGGGTTGGAGTAGTGGTACCGCCGCCCGGCCGCCAGCCGCTGCGGGCGCTCACCGAAGAGATCGGCCCGTTCGGGCCGCAGCTCACCCGGGGTCCGCTCCCACCACGGACCACGCGCCTCCGCCGCCAACCCCGAGCTGTGCGCGAGCAGTTGGGCGATCGTCGCCTCCGGCGCCGGAACGCCGGCCAGGTGCTTACCGATCGGGTCTTCCAGCCGGAGCAGTCCCTCATCCCGCAGCCGGAGCACCATCACGGCCACAAAGGTCTTGGTGAGCGAGCCGATCCGGTACTGCACATCGCCGTGCGGCACCTCACCGTCCACAGAGCTCCGCGCCCCCGTCCACACCGCTCGCCCGCCTCGCACCACCGCGCCCATCATCGACGGCGCCCGCCCCTCGGCCTGCGCCACCGCCAGCCGTCGCAGCAGCGCCCGCCGGGTCTGCGGCATCAACTCCCCGTACGCATCGGCCGAATCGACGGACGGCACCGGACGCGGCGCCGCCTCTCGCACTCCGCCCTCGTCCGACTCGGGCTCCCTGGACTCCGCGGACTCCACGACGGTCATGACGCTCCTCAACGAGACGTTCCACCTGCCGAACCGGCTCAGCCGGCCCTGCTCACCGGTGAGCTACTGCCCACCGCGCGGCCATCCTGCCCCGACCACCAGGCCCGGCGCCTCCCGGTTTCACGTGAAACGAAGGCCCAGCCACCGGGACCTGATCGCCACGTGGCTGTTTCACGTGAAACAGCCACCGCCCGCCTCATCACCGCAGCGCCGCCGCCCCGATCACCTCTCCGAGCGCGGCCTGTTCATCCTCCGGGAGCCAACGCGCCGCATGCACCATGTGCAGCGCGCTCCGCAGTCGCTCCCGGTCCTCGTCAGTCCCGAGATACCCGAGATACGCCGGGAGCGTCAGTGCCAGTGCCTTGAGATCGCCGCGCGCACACCACCGCGAGAACAGCTCCCGGACCGGCCCGTCGACGACCTCGTCGACGCCCCACCGCACCGCGGTCTCCGCGTCCTCGTCGGCAGCTGCCGCAGCCGCGGTGTCCCGCAAGCCGTCCGCGATCGCGAACCGGTTCCAGTCGCCGTACTGCCCCTGAGGCGCATCCGCCACCCGTGCCGCGGCACGGGTGAAGTACGCATGCGCCGACCCCAGTTGACCGAGATCCCGGTGCGCCTGCCCCATGTTCACGTACAGCGACGCATAGAAGCCCCGCACCCGCTCGTCCCCCACCAGATCGGCGCGGTCCAGACACTCCTGGTTCCAGCGGAGCGTCTCGTCGGGCGAGCTCTGATGCCGTGCGAGATAGTGCGCGGCGATACACGCTTCATAGTCATCGCGCGCAGTGTCCCAGGCCCGCTGGAAGAACCCGAGCGCCTCATCGGGATGCCCCTCCGCCTCGGCCTGCATGCCCGCTACGCACAACTGCACCACCGGCAGGTCCTGATCCATGCACCCACTCCCCTCATCACCCATCAGCCGTCCCGCCTCTCCCGCCGTCGCGCCCGCCCGGCTGTCACTCACGGGCACCTTCACGAAGCGGCATCACCAACGTCGTGAAACTCCCCTGATCCGCGGAACGGACCACGACGGGCCGGTCCGCCGCAGCGATCTCCAGCAGCACATCGGGCCCCACTCCGGCTTCCAGCACCGGCACAAGTACTGCCGGATCAAAGGCGATCCGCATCCCCGGCCCCATACGTACGGCCCGCAGCCGCACGCGCTCCCGTTCCCCGCCCGCCACCTCCAGCACCTGTGCCGACTCGGGCTGCGCGGCACCGCCGGTGTCCGCCGCGCCCACGCCGGACGTCAGCGACACCGCTCCGCTCCGTCCGGCCACCGCGTCCCGCAGCCCGATCCGGTCCACGATGACCCGATACCGTCCGGCCTCCAGCCCCGCCACCATCAGCCGGTAGTCCGGAAATTCCCCGGTTTCCCCTACGTCGTTCGCCCCGTGACCGATGGCCCACTGCGCGAAGTCCCCGTGCTCCTCGTCGCTCCTGATCCGGAGCGACGCCCGGGCCTCCGCGTCAGCCCCGGCGCCGCACTCCATCTCGACCGCCGTCCGGCGCACGGCCCACTCGGCCAGCCTCTGCGCCATATCCGCGGTGATCAGTACCCGCCGCGCACCGCCTTCGAAGACCTCCGGCCGCAGCACCCGCATCGCCATGCGGTAGCGATCCGTGGCCACCAACCGCACTTCGCCGTCGGCGAGTTCGAGCAGCACGCAGCCCAGCACCGGAAACTGCTCCCGCGCGGCGCCGACCGCCGCCGCGGGCGCCACCTGCCGCACCGCACTGGCGAGTTCCGGACCGCCGACCCGGGCCCGCACCCGGCCACCACGGTCCTCCGGTTCCCCCGACGCCTCCTGGAGGAACCCCTCGACCACGGCCCGCGCCTCGTCCGCCGCCCGGCGGGTGCGCTCCAGGTGAGCCCGCAGTACTCCGCGGACCGCATCATCGGGCCCCTCCAGCACGACCTCGGCATCCGCCAACGGCAGCCCCGCAGCCCGCAGTTGCCGCAGCCGCACCGCCCGCGCCACCTGCCCGGCGGCATAGCGCCGGTACCCCGTCGCCGCATCCACCCGGGCCGGGCGCAGCACTCCGCAGTCGTCGTAGAACCGCAGCGCGCTCGGCGCCAGCCCCACCCGCCGGCCGAACGCGCCGATGCTCAACAGTTCCCCGGTGTCGTCCATGACCGCGATTGTCGAGCTTCAAGCAACATGAAGGTCAACCCGCACGCCGCCGCGCTGCCGGCGTCGGTTACGGCCTCCCGGGCCCCGCCTCGCCCGGCTCACTTCCCGCGGGCACGCAGGAGGAGACCGGACACGGCCTCGCCTCACGTCTGTGCCATATCCACAAACCGCGAATAATGCCCCTGGAAAGCGACGGTAATCGTCGCCGTAGGACCGTTACGGTGCTTCGCGACAATCAGGTCGGCCTCGCCCGCGCGCGGCGATTCCTTCTCGTACGCGTCCTCGCGGTGCAGCAGGATGACCATGTCCGCGTCCTGCTCGATCGAGCCGGATTCACGCAGGTCGGAGACCATCGGCTTCTTGTCCGTACGCTGCTCGGGGCCGCGGTTGAGCTGGGAGAGCGCGATAACCGGGAGTTCCAGTTCCTTGGCCAGCAGCTTGAGGTTTCGGGACATGTCCGAGACCTCCTGCTGACGGCTCTCGGCGCGCTTGGAACCACCGGACTGCATGAGTTGCAGATAGTCGATGACGACCAGCTTCAGCTCGTTGCGCTGTTTCAGCCGACGGCATTTGGCGCGGATTTCCATCATCGAGAGATTCGGCGAATCGTCGATATAGAGCGGTGCGGCCGAGACATCCGGCATCCGGCGCGCCAGCCGCGTCCAGTCCTCGTCCGTCATGCTGCCGGACCGCATGTGATGCAGCGCCACCCGGGCCTCGGCCGACAGCAGACGCATCGCGATTTCGTTGCGCCCCATTTCGAGCGAGAAAATCACACTCGGCAGATTGCTCTTGATCGAGCAGGCGCGCGCGAAATCCAGCGCGAGCGTCGAGTTGTGCGTGGGGACCATCGACCGCGTGGCCAGATACAGGTGGTCAGGGTTGTCCACCTGGACACACCGGACCGGGACGCTCGTCACCTCCCGAACGCCGGTGATGAAGCGCTGCGTCGGAGCCGGGCCGCCGGGGCGCCGGCGCTCTTCGTGCAGGCGCCGCTTCCGCTCGATGCCGAAGACGTCGTCGGTCGTGGTGAAGCTGACGAGATATCCGGTGGACGAATCCCCGGAGCGCCTCCCGCCCTCCTCGGCACGCATGGTGCAGCCGTGGCCGAGGCTCACCACCAGCTCGCAGAACCCTTCGGCCAGCGCCTTGCCGACGGCCGTGAACTGTACCGAGCCGGTCTCGGTGACCGTTCCCTGCGCATCGAGTAGCCCGGCGAGGAGCTCTTGCCGCTGGGCAACGGAAGCGCGCAGATACTCCTGAGGGAGATGGCCGTTCCCCAGGAGGCCCATGGTGCGCAGCGACGGCAGCAGGTCGTCGCCCTGGACTTCGCAGCCCTCTTCCGCGAGACGCCGGACGGCCTCCGGGTCCGCCGCGCCGAACTCCGCGGCGTCGTGGTGTCCGGCGCCCAGCCACGCGCCGAGCACGTAGGGCGGCACGGGAAGGTCCCGGTGGGGGAGATCGAGGGCGCCGGCGTTCTGCACGCTGTGGTGCGCGGGCCGGCCGGCTGTGCTGCCGTGCAGCGTCGCGGCGATCTCCTTGGTCGTCCGGACCGAGGCGAGGCCGTGCTTGTCGCGGGAGCTGCCGTCCTCGGCTGCCGCGGCACGGGAGTCCGGGGTGCGGGTGAGCCACTGATGATCGGCGTCGGCGATCACGGAGGTGCCGTCGTCGAACGACATCTCGTAGCAGGGGCGCCCCGTCATGACCTCGGTGGCGGCCACCACACGGGTGGGCTGCCCCGTCGCGTCGAGCAGATGGTCACCGGGCCGGACCTCGCCCATGGTGGTCCACCCGCCAGGAGTGGGCAGCGGGGTGTCCAGAGCGAGCGCCTTACCCATCGCCGGACGGGCCGCGATCACGATCATCTGGCCCGGATGCAGACCGTTCGTCAGCGCGTCCAGGTCGGTGAAGCCCGTCGGCACACCGGTCATCTGGCCCTGGCGTGAGCCGATCGCCTCGATCTCGTCGAGCGCGCCCTCCATGATGTCGCCGAGCGGGAGGTAGTCCTCGCTGGTCCGCTGCTCGGTGACGGCGTAGATCTCCGCCTGGGCGCTGTTGACGATCTCGTCGACATCGCCGTCCGCGGCGTATCCCATCTGCGTGATCCGGGTGCCCGCCTCAACGAGGCGGCGCAGCACGGCCCGCTCATGGACGATCTCGGCGTAGTACTCGGCGTTGGCGGCGGTCGGGACGGACTGGACGAGGGTGTGCAGATACGAGGCGCCGCCGACGCGCCCGATCTCGCCCCGCTTGGTCAGCTCCGCCGCGATGGTGATCGGGTCGGCCGGCTCGCCCTTGGCGTACAGGTCGAGGATCGCCTGGAAGACCAGCTCATGGGCGGGGCGGTAGAAGTCTTCGCCCTTCAGGACCTCGACGACGTCCGCGATGGCGTCCTTGGAGAGCAGCATGCCGCCGAGCACGGACTGTTCGGCGTCCAGATCCTGCGGGGGGACGCGCTCGAAGCCGCCGGACCAGCCGCCACCGCCGTCGTCGTCGCGATCCTGGCGCTCGCCCCGACCGCGGCCCTTTCCGTCGCCCCGGCGGGAGCGGGCGGCCGGCAGCAGGTCACTCGGACCGGAGTCCGCCCAGGGATCGTCCAAGGGCTCGGGAATGCTCACCCCGGCACCTCCTCCCGTCCGCGACGCGGACCTTGCTGTGCTGTTCTTTCTTACGGCACAGCTCTGACATTCGAGACGCCCGACTCCGGTTACGGCGCGTCGAGTTCGGACGAGGTCTCAGGCCGGAACAGGCGGCGGGTGCCGGACCACGGTAGGCCCGCGCGCACCGTCCGCCAATCTGGTTATCCACAGGCCATGTGGATGACTGCCCCACAGCTGTGGAGAAGTCCCCGGATCCTGTGCACGGCACGGGGGAAACTTCTGTGGACAAGCACACAATCACGCCACCATCAAGCCGCTGACCTGCACTTTTCTCATCCATAGGCTGTGGGGGAGAAAAACTTCGGCAACCTGTTCATGATCGTCGCAAACGGCACACGGAAGGCACCTCCACACAGCGGAAAGTAAGGGCCAGATCACGGTTGCATCTCTTACCTGTGGAAGATTAGATTGCCCCTCATGACACAGGCTCCCGCGACGCCACGGCGCGCCGACCGCCGCCATGACCGCGAGATCGTCGCACTGGCCCTGCCCGCCTTCGGCTCGCTGGTCGCGGAACCGCTCTTCGTCATGGTCGACAGCGCCGTCGTGGGCCACCTCGGCACCCGCCAGCTCGCCGGCCTCGGCGTCGCCGCCGCCCTCCTGACAACCGCCGTCTCCGTCTTCGTCTTCCTCGCCTACGCCACCACCGCCGCGGTCGCCCGCCGGGTCGGCGCCGGCGACCTCTCGGCCGCGATACGCCAGGGCATGGACGGCATCTGGCTCGCCCTGCTGCTCGGCGCGGCCGTCATCGCCGCCGTCCTGCCCACCGCCCCGTGGCTCGTCGAAGCCTTCGGAGCCTCGCCGACCGCCGCCCCGTACGCCGCGACCTATCTGCGCATCAGCGCGCTCGGCATCCCCGCGATGCTGGTCGTCCTGGCCGCCACAGGGGTCCTCCGCGGCCTCCAGGACACCAGGACCCCGCTCTACGTCGCCATCGGCGGGTTCTCCGCCAACGCCGCCCTCAACGCCGGCCTGGTCTACGGCGCCGGGCTCGGCATCGCCGGCTCCGCCTGGGGCACCGTCATCGCCCAGTGCGGTATGGCCGCCGTCTACCTCACCGCGGTGATCCGCGGCGCCCGCCGCCACGGCGCCTCGCTCCGCCCGGACCCGGCCGGTATCCGCGCCTCCGCACAGGCCGGCGTCCCGCTGCTGGTCCGTACGCTCTCGCTGCGCGCGGTGCTGATGATCGCCACCGCGGTCGCCGCCCGGCTCGGCGACGCCCAGGTCGCCGCCCACCAGATCGTCCTGACCCTCTGGTCGCTGCTGGCCTTCGCGCTGGACGCCATAGCCATCGCCGGACAGGCCATCATCGGACGCTACCTGGGCGCCGAGGACCGGGAGGGCGCCCGCGCCGCCTGCCGCCGCATGGTCCAGTGGGGCATCGCCTCCGGCGTCGTCCTCGGCGCGCTGGTGGTCCTCGCCCGCCCGCTGTTCATCCCCCTGTTCACCACCGACCCCGCCGTCCAGGGCCCACTGCACACCACGCTTCTGGTCGTAGCGGTCACCCAACCGGTCGCCGGCATCGTCTTCATACTCGACGGGGTGCTGATGGGCGCCGGGGACGGCCCGTACCTCGCCGGCGCGATGGTGGTGGTGCTGGCCGTGTTCGCCCCGGCGGCGCTGGCCGTACCGGCACTGGGCGGCGGTCTGGTCGCCCTGTGGTGGGCGATGGCCCTCATGATGACCGTGCGGATGCTGACCTTGTGGCTGCGCGCCCGCTCCGGACGATGGATTGTGACAGGAGCCTCCCGCTGAATAGTCTCCCGAATTTCCCGACCGCATCGATAATGACCTTGTGCGCTCGCTTGCCAGAAAGTCCGTACTGCCCCTGACGCTGGTCATCGTGGGGGCAGCCGCAGTGGTGGGTTACGCCGCGGAGGAGACCCACACGAGCAGAAACAACGGGCGCAGCAGCTACGGCAAGTCCGGCGAACCGGGCCAGACCCCTCAGGACCAGGACCCCTCGGCCACCGCCCCCGCCCAGGACGGCACCGCGTACACCCCGCGCAGGACCGAGGAGAACGCCCGCATCGGCACGGTCTTCGAGAAGGACGACCACGGCGCCCACTTCTGCACCGCGAGCGTGGTGCAGAGCCCCGGCCGGAACATGCTGATCACCGCGGCCCACTGCGCCTTCGACGCCGACGCCAGGAAGCCGGTGGACGACCTGGTCTTCGCCCCCGACTACCGCAACGGCGACGAACCCAGCGGCCTGTGGAAGGTCAACAAGGTCGTCGTCGACGATCGCTGGGCCAAATCGCAGGACGAGGACCTCGACGTCGCCTTCCTCACAGTCGACCCGAAGGACGGCAAGAACGTCCAGGACGTCCTGGGCGGCAACAGCCTCGGCATAGACCGCGGCTTCAACAACGAAGTCAAGATCACCGGCTACCCCACCAGCCGTGACACCCCGATCTCCTGCCAGAACCGCACCACGAAATTCAGCGACACCCAACTGCGCATCCAGTGCACCGACTTCGAGGGCGGCACGAGCGGCAGCCCCTGGCTCGCCGACTACGACCCCAAGAGCCACACCGGCACCGTCATCGGCGTCCTGGGCGGCCATGAGGGCGGCGGCGACGAGGACGACGTCTCCTATGCCGCGTACTTCGACAACGACATCGCCAAGCTCTACCAACGCGCCCAGGACGAGGACGGAAACTGACCCCGCCCTCCCGCGCACGGCGAAGGGCCGTACCCCGTGACGGGGTACGGCCCTTCGGCGTTGTGCTGCGGTGCTGCGATTACGCGGCGACGACCTCGACGCCGAGCTTCGCGACGACCTCGGCGTGCAGACGCACGGAGACCTGGTGCGCGCCCAGGGTCTTGATCGGCGAGCCGAGCTCGACACGGCGCTTGTCGACGTCCGGGCCACCGGCAGCCTTGATCGCCGAGGCGACGTCGGCCGGGGTGACGGAGCCGAACAGGCGGCCCGCGTCGCCGGCGCGAACGGCCAGCTTCACGTTGACGCCCTCGAGCTGAGCCTTGACCTCGTTGGCCTGCTCGATCGTGGCGATCTCGCGGATCTTGCGACCGCGGCGGATCTGCTCGACGTCCTTCTCGCCACCCTTGGTCCAGCGGATCGCGAAACCACGCGGAACCAGGTAGTTACGGGCATACCCGTCCTTGACGTCAACGACGTCACCGGCGGTGCCGAGGCCGGAGACCTCGTGGGTGAGGATGATCTTCATGAGTCGGTCACCCTTCCCTTATCGCGCGGTGGACGTGTAGGGCAGCAGCGCCATCTCACGGCTGTTCTTCACGGCCGTGGCGACGTCACGCTGGTGCTGAGTGCAGTTACCGGTCACCCGGCGGGCACGGATCTTGCCGCGGTCGGAGATGAACTTCCGCAGCAGGTTCGTGTCCTTGTAGTCGACGTAGGAGATCTTCTCCTTGCAGAACACGCAAACCTTCTTCTTAGGCTTGCGAGCAGGCGGCTTCGCCATTGTCTCTCTCCAGTAAGTTCAAGAAGTATGTGCTGACGCCCTCAAGGCCCCGGCCGCTCCGGTCGCCGTTTCACGTGAAACGCGCGGTTTCACGTGAAACACCGTGGAACCGGATCGGCTGTACGGACCTAGAAGGGCGGCTCGTCCGAGTAGCCACCGCCGGAGCTACCGCCCCAGCTACCGCCACCCTGCTGGCCACCGCCGGCAGGACCGCTGGTCGCCCACGGGTCGTCGGCGGGCGCACCGCCGCCGCCCTGCTGGCCGCCGCCGGGGCCGCCGCCCCAGCCGCCGCCACCCTGGCCACCGCCCTGCTGACCGCCGCCGAAGCCGCCGCCGCCCTGGCCACCACGACCGCCGGTCTTGGTGATCTTGGCCGTGGCGTTCTTCAGGCTCGCGCCCACTTCCTCGACGTCGAGCTCGTAGACCGTGCGCTTCACGCCCTCGCGGTCCTCGTACGACCGCTGCTTGAGGCGGCCCTGGACGACCACGCGGGTACCCCGCGTCAGGGACTCGGCGACGTTCTCCGCCGCCTGACGCCACACCGAGCAGGTCAGGAACAGGCTCTCGCCGTCCTTCCACTCGTTGGTCTGGCGGTCGAAGGTGCGGGGAGTGGACGCGACGCGGAACTTCGCGACCGCCGCACCGGACGGGGTGAAGCGCAGCTCGGGGTCGTCGACAAGATTGCCGACAACCGTGATGACGGTCTCGCCTGCCATTAGGGGAACCTCTCGGCGGGTGTGCTGCTGGCTGCTGGTGTTGCTGCTACTCGAACCCGGTTACCGCTGGGCGCTGACGCGCTCAGTGGGTCTCGGGACGGAGGACCTTGGTCCGGAGGACCGACTCGTTCAGGTTCATCTGACGGTCGAGCTCCTTGACGACCGCAGGCTCGGCCTGAAGGTCGATGACCGAGTAGATGCCCTCGGGCTTCTTGTTGATCTCGTACGAGAGACGACGACGGCCCCAGGTGTCGACCTTTTCGACCTTTCCGTTGCCCTCGCGGACGACGGAGAGGAAGTTCTCGATCAGCGGGGAGACAGCGCGCTCCTCAAGATCGGGGTCGAGGATGACCATCACCTCGTAGTGACGCATGTGGAACCCACCTCCTTTGGACTCAGCGGCCACGGTCGTTCCGTGGCAGGAGGGTCGTAATGCGTTCCGCGCCGGCCCGCCGGGGTATCCGGGCAGACATGGGCGCAGACCGTACAGAGTACCTGCCTCCGAGCTTCCGGTTGAAATCCGACCGCCGCACCCCGCAATCTGGAACACAACGGGTGTGAGCGGCGTTACAGTGCGCCGCCCTGTCCAGTCGGAGGTGCCGTATGGCACAGGCAGCACGGACCCAGCGGAACCTGCTCGCGCTTCTCAACAGCGACGGCGAATCCCATCCCGTCGAGAACACTCTCGCGGTCACCACCCTCCTCCTCGGTGTGATCGCCGTCCTCACCACTCTCTCGCCCAGCCTGCACCTGGTCAGCTCCTGGGTGGGCCTGATCGGAATCGGAACGGGTCTCTGGGGCCAGTTCATCTCGTCGACGACGGGTGAACGCTTCCTGTTGATCATCGGGCTCGGGGCAGCCGCCCTGGGCTTCTACATCGGCCTGGCACACGGCGGCCTCTTCGGCGGCGTCATCGGCTAGGCGCCGCCGCACTGCGGCATACGGGGCCCGGCCCCGTACGGCCCAGACGGGGTGCTCCCCGGTCACAGTAGGCTTCGGCGCGAGAGCCGGAGCCCCGACCAAGGGGACACACCAGCCGAGGAGCGCCCCGCATGAGCCTGACCCTGAGGACCATCAGCCGAGAGCAGCATCTGGCATACATCCAGAGCCTGCCCGCGGCGAGCCACATGCAGGTCCCGGCCTGGGCGGACGTGAAGGCCGAGTGGCGTTCGGAGAGCCTGGGCTGGTTCGACGCCACCGGCCAGCTGGTCGGCGCCGGCCTGGTCCTCTACCGCCAGCTGCCCAAGATCAAGCGCTACCTGGCGTACCTCCCCGAGGGCCCGGTCATCAACTGGTTCGCGCCGAATCTGGAGGACTGGTTGCAGCCGATGCTCAGCCACCTCAAGCAGCAGGGCGCCTTCTCCGTGAAGATGGGTCCGCCGGTCATCATCCGGCGTTGGGACTCCGCCGCGATCAAGTCCGGCATCCAGAGCCCGGACGTCAAGCGCCTGCGGGACATCGAGGCCACCCACATCGAGCCGCGCGCCTTCGAGGTCGCCGACCGGCTGCGCCGCATGGGCTGGCAGCAGGGCGAGGACGGCGGTGCCGGCTTCGGCGATGTGCAGCCCCGCTACGTCTTCCAGGTGCCGCTCGCCGACCGCTCGCTGGAGGAGGTCCACAAGGGCTTCAACCAGCTGTGGCGCCGCAACATCAAGAAGGCCGAGAAGGCCGGGGTCGAGGTCGTCCAGGGCGGCTACGACGACCTCGCCGAATGGCAGCGGCTGTACGAGATCACCGCGGAGCGCGACCGCTTCCGGCCCCGGCCGCTCGGCTACTTCCAGCGCATGTGGACGGCCCTCAACTCCGAGGATCCCAACCGCATGCGGCTCTACTTCGCCCGCCACGACGGCGTGAACCTCTCGGCCGCGACGATGCTCGTCGTCGGCGGCCACGTCTGGTACTCCTACGGCGCCTCGGACAACATCGGCCGTGAGGTCCGCCCTTCCAACGCCATGCAGTGGCGGATGCTCCAGGACTCCTATGCGCTCGGCGCCAGCGTCTACGACCTCCGCGGCATCAGCGACTCGCTGGACGAGAACGACCACCTCTTCGGCCTGATCCAGTTCAAGGTCGGCACGGGTGGGCAGGCGGCGGAGTACCTCGGCGAATGGGACTTCCCGCTCAACAAGCTGCTGCACAAGGCGCTCGACATCTACATGTCGCGGCGCTGACCGCTCCACCGCACCGTTCGTACCCCTGACATACCCCAGCCACGAGAAAGGTTCCGGGCCGGCCATGGCGCTCACCCTCTACGTCGACACCGCGCGCTGGCGGGCGCATCAGCAGAGCGTTCTCCAGCAGTTTCCCGGGCTGGTCCCGGTCTGCAAAGGCAACGGCTACGGCTTCGGCCACGAGCGTCTCGCCGATGAGGCCACCCGGCTCGGCTCCGACATCCTCGCGGTCGGTACGACCTACGAAGCGGCCCGTATCAAGGACTTCTTCAGCGGCGACCTGCTCGTTCTGACCCCGTTCCGGCACGGCGAGGAGCCGGTGCCGTTGCCCGACCGGGCGATCCGCTCGGTCTCCTCGGTCGAGGGCGTGGGCGGACTGGTCGGCGCCCGGGTCGTCATCGAGGTCATGAGCAGCATGAAGCGGCACGGCGTCCTGCCGGAGGACCTGCCGAAGCTGGCCGCGGCCATCGAGGACGTCCGGCTGGAGGGCTTCGCGATCCACCTCCCGCTGGACCGCACCGACGGCTCCGACTCGGTGGAAGAGGTCATCGGCTGGATGGACCGGCTGCGCGCCGCGCGTCTCCCGCTGCACACCATGTTCGTCAGCCACCTGAAGGCCGACGAACTCACCCGTCTCCAGCAGCAGTTCCCGCAGACCCGCTTCCGCGCGCGGATCGGCACGCGGCTGTGGCTGGGCGACCATGAAGCCACCGAGTACCGCGGCTCGGTCCTCGACGTCACGGCCGTCAAGAAGGGCGACCGGTTCGGCTACCGCCAGCAAAGGGCGGCATCGGACGGCTACTTGGTGGTCGTGGCGGGGGGCACCTCGCACGGCGTCGGCCTGGAGTCGCCCAAGGCGCTGCACGGCGTGATGCCGCGCGCGAAGGGCGTTGCCCGGGCCGGTCTGGCGACCGTCAACCGCAACCTCGCGCCGTACGTATGGGCCGGGAAGCAGCGCTGGTTCGCGGAGCCCCCGCACATGCAGGTGTCGATCCTGTTCGTCCCGGGGGACGCCCCCGAGCCGAAGGTCGGCGAGGAGCTGGTGGCCCACCTGCGGCACACCACCACCCAGTACGACCGCATGGTGGACCGCTGATCCGGCCGGATCCCTCACACACCCGCACCAGGGCCCGGTGCCGCCGGTCAACTCCGCGGCACGGGGCCCTTGTTGTGCGTCCGCCGGCGGGTCAGTCCCGTACGACGCCCCAGCGCACCCGCGGCGCCCCCTCGAAGTGCACCGCGTGGCGCGGCGCGTGATACGCCCGCCCGAGCACGACCACATCGGGGCTCCGGTCCAGGACGCCCCCTGACGGGTCGTCGTCCCCGTCCCTGCGGACCACGTCCCGCTCCGGCATCAGGATGTCACGGACGACCACCGCGCACAGGTAGAGGGTGGCCAACAGGTGGAGGGCGATGGCCAGTTGGTAGCCCTCCGGCGGCAGCCCCTGGTGTTTGTCGCCGCTGCCGGTGTAGGCGAGGTACATCCAGATCCCGAGGAAGTACATGATCTCGCCCGCCTGCCAGATCAGGAAGTCCCGCCAGCGCGGCCGGGCCAGTGCGGCGAGCGGGATCAGCCACAGCACATACTGCGGCGAGTAGACCTTGTTGGTGAGGATGAACAGCGCGACGACGAGGAACGCGAGCTGGGCGAAGCGCGGCCGGCGGGGCGCGTAGAACGTCAGCAGCGCGATGCCGCCGCAGCCGAGGATCATCAGCACGGTCGCGTAGAGGTTGGCGTCCTCCAGGGGGTTCCCGGTGCGCTGCGAGATCAGCAGCCAGACAGAACCGAAGTCGATGGGCCGCTCCTGGCTGAAGGTGTAGAACTTCGCCCAGCCCTCCCGGATATGGAATCCGGACGCGTCATGCATGATCATCACCGGCAGGTTCACCACCAGCCACGACGCCACCGCGCCGATGACAGCCCTCCCGTACGCGCGCCAGGCTCCGGCGCGCCAGCAGAGCACCAGCAGCGGCCCCAGCAGCAGGACGGGGTAGAGCTTCGCCGCCGTCGCCAGCCCGATCAGGACGCCGGCCGCCAACGGGCGGCTGCGTGCCCACATCAGCATCCCGGCGGCGGTCAGGGCGACCGCCAGCAGGTCCCAGTTGATGGTGGCGGTGAGGGCGAAGGCGGGGGCCAGGGCCACCAACAGGCCGTCCCAGGGGCGCCGCCGGTGGGTACGCGCCACACACACCGCGATGACGGCGGCGCAGACCATCAGCATCCCGGCGTTGACCAGCCAGTAGATCTGTTCGCGGCCCTGGATCGCCCCGCTGTGCGGCGTCATCCAGGAGGCGACCTCCATGAAGACGCCGGTCAGTACCGGGTATTCCAGATACTGCATATCGCCCGGCAACCGGTCGAAGTACGGGATCAGCCCGTCGGCGAAGCCCCGTCCGGTATAGAGATGGGGGATATCGGAGTAGCAGGCGTGGACGTACTGGCTGGTGGCGCCGAAGAACCAACCGCCGTTGTAGCAGGGCAGCTTCTGCACCATGCCGAGCGCGAACATACCGATGGCGACGAGCGCGATGAACCGCACCGGCGTCATCCAGTGCGCCCCCAGCAGCGCCCGCCGGCCGATCGGCCCTCCGATCAGCTCGCTGCCGGCCGCCGCCACCTCATCCCGTTGCGTCGGCCGTACCGGCTCGTCCTGTCGCAGGCTCGTCATGGCCCCATCCTGCCGTACACGCATGGGACGAACACGACGAAGCCCCCGCCCGGTCGCACCGGGTCGGGGGCTTCGTGGAGCCGTGTTTCACGTGAAACGAGCGCCGTTTCACGTGAAACGAGCAGTGGTCCTAGCCGCCGGTGGGTCCGCCGAAGATGCCTCCTCCGGTGTTCCCACCGCTCGTCGGGTCAGGTGTCGGACTCGTACCGCCGTTGCCGCCGTTGCCGCCGTTGCCGCCGCCCGGCCCGCCGCCGTTTGCCCCGCCGTTCCCACCGTTGTGCTTGCAGTGGAAGTCCCACGGAGAGCACTGCTTGGTCGGGGTGGGGGTCGGGGAATTCGTCGGGGACGCGGACTGGCTGGGCGTACCGGACGGAGTCACCGACGGCGTGGCGCTCGGCGTCGGGGTCGGGGTCGGAGAGGGCATCCCCAGCTCGTTCTGCACCTGCCCGATCGGCGTGGCGGGCGGGAAGTCCTGCGGGGTGACGCCCTGCATCGCCTGGAGCATGTACTCGGTCCACACCTCGGTCGGCAGCGCGCCACCGTGGATCGAGTCGAAGCCGCCGACACCGTTCATGGACAGCTGACGGGGGTTCTGCGCGTCCTCACGGAACATGGTGATGGCCGTCGAGAGCTGCTTGGTGTAGCCGACGAACCAGGCCGACTTGTTCTCGTCGGTGGTACCGGTCTTGCCGGCGGCCGGCATCCCCAGCTTCTTGGCCGTTGTCGCGGTGCCGTTCTGGATCACGTTCTTCAGCACGTCGGTGACGTTGTTGGCGATGTTGGCGTCCATCGCCGTCTGGGTCTTGGGCTTGTCGAAGCCCGGCAGATCCTTGCCTTCGGACATCACCTTGATCACCGAATACGGCTCCACGCTCGTACCGGAGGCGGCGAAGGTGCCGTAGGCGTCGGCCATACGAATCGCGCTCGGCGTGGAGGTGCCCAGTGCGAAGGACGGGTTGAGGTTCTTGTCGAAGCTGCCCGGCGCGATCCCCGCGGCCTGCGCCATCTCCTTCACCTTGTCCATGCCGACATCCATGCCGAGCTGGACATACGGGGTGTTGACGGACTGCTCCATCGCCTTCCGCAAGGTGATGTAGCCCCAGGGGTAGTTGCTCTCGTTGACCTGATAAAAGGGCGAGTTGTCCTTCTTCAGCACGAACGTACCGTCCGGGTTCTTCACCTTGAGATGGTCATCGCCGTTGTACTTGCTGTCCGGCGAGACCGGCGTGCCGCTGTGCGCGACCGTCCCGTACTTCATCGCCGCGGCGAGCACGAACGGCTTCCAGGTCGAGCCGACCGGCACACCGTAGGTGTCGGCGTTGTTGCTGAAGTGGCCCTTGTCGTAGCCGTCACCGCCGTACAACGCGACGATCCTGCCGTCTCCCGGCACCACGGAGGCGCCACCGAACTGGACGTACTTGTCCTTTTCCGGCCGCTTCGTCGGGTCGATGTAGTGCTTGTCGACCTTCTGCACCGCGGCTGCCAGCTCGCTGGTCTTCTTCTCGTCGAAGGTCGTCTGGATCGTGTAGCCGCCCTTGTCGAACAGGGCCTCGCTGATGTGCCCCTCCTTGAGCACGTACTTCTTGGCTACGTCGATCAAGTACCCGATCTGGCCGCTCTTGCTGGCCACCGGCTTCGGCGCCTTGGGCGTCGGGAACTTCGTGTAGGTGGCCCGCTCTGCCTTCGACAGGAGGTGGTTGTCCACCTCGCGGTCGAGGATCCAGGACCACCGGGCCTTGACGCGCTGGGTGTTCTGCTCGGGTGTGGCGCCGGGGCCGGTGCCGCCCGCAGGGTCGTAGAGGTTCGCGCCCTTGAGCAGGGACGCCAGGAACGCGCCCTCGTCCGGCTTCAGCTGGGAGGCGTTCTTCCCGTAGTACGCCTGGGCCGCCGCCTGGATGCCGTAGGCACCGCGACCGAAGTAGCTGGTGTTCAGGTACCCCTGCAAGATCAGAGGCTTGTCCATCGTCGAGCCGACCTTGATGGAGATGAACAGCTCCTTGAACTTACGGGAGATGGTCTGCTCCTGGCTCAGCATCGCGTTCTTCACGTACTGCTGAGTGATGGTCGATCCACCCTGGGTGTCGCCGCCCTTGGCCATGTTGACCAGGGCGCGGAGGATACCCAGCGGGTCCACGCCGGAGTCCGTCCGGAACGAGGCGTTCTCCGCGGAGATCGCTGCGTTCTGCATGGACAGCGGGATTTCGCTTATGTTGATGTTCTGCCGGTTTGTCTCACCGTCACGCGCCATGACCTTGCCATCGGCCCAGAGGTAGACGTTGTTCTGCGACTTGGCGGCCTTGTTCTCGTCCGGCACCTGCACCAGCGCGAGGCCGACGCCGGCCGCGCCGACGATCAGGCCGAAGACCGCGACGGACATGCCGGCCACCTGCTTCCAGGACGGCACAAACCGTCGCCAGCCGGTGCGATTGGAACGCGGATAGTCAATGAAGCGCTTCTTGGCGGGATTTCCACCACCGCGACCGCGCCCCCGGCCTCCTTCACCACCGCCTCCGCCACCGCCTCCGCCGCCACGACGGCCACCGCCGCCGTAACCGCCGGCGGCCCCTCCGGAGGCCATCGCCGCGGAGTCGGGCGCCCGGCGCCGTCCACCGCCGCGCTGCGCAGCCCGCCGGGCCTCGGCACGCCCTCCGGGCGGCCGGTCCTGGGGGGACTGGGGCAAAGAACCAGTAACAGCGTCATGCGGAGCGGCAGTACGCCGCCCTGATGGCTGCTGTGCGGCACGTCTGGCCGCGGCACGTCCGCCACCTTGCGGCTGTGGCGGTTTGCGACGGTGCTCGCTCATGGAACGAATACTCCTCGGGCAGGCGCGCTCTCTCGTCGCCTGAAGGCGGCAGTTGTCTTCAGGTCCCCCCGATGCACGACCCGCTCCTGACGCGCGGGCCGCACTACACCGAGGTCAGGGACGCCACATATTGGCCCACGGTTCCCGGCAGTCTGCATGCCGCACAGACTACGCACGGCCAAAACCTGCCCAGTGTTGAAATTCACTCCAAAACAGTCAGGTTACGTCGCACGAATAAGTGATGTGACACCGTTCACCGTCCCCCGTCTTGTTCGACCCAGGGCGCCGTTCTATCGTCTGGATGTATCGAGTCGATACATCAGCACGAGATAAAGACCGCACAGGGCCAAGGAGGCGGAGGATGAGCAGGCGTTCCGGCGTCCTCGAATTCGCCGTCCTCGGCCTGCTCCGTGAATCCCCCATGCACGGTTACGAGTTGCGCAAGCGGCTCAACACCTCGCTCGGGGTCTTCCGTGCGTTCAGCTACGGCACCCTCTACCCCTGCCTCAAAGGGCTGGTCGCGAACGGCTGGCTCGTGGAGGAAACGGGCGGCGCCCCGGAGGGCGTTCCCGCCGCGGCGCTCACCGGGCGCCGGGCCAAAATCGTCTACCGATTGACCGCAGCGGGCAAAGAGCACTTCGAGGAGCTGCTCACCCACTCCGGACCGGATGCGTGGGAGGACGAGCACTTCGGCGTCCGCTTCGCGTTCTTCGGCCAGACATCGCGGGACGTACGGATGCGCGTGCTGGAAGGCCGCCGCAGCAGGCTGGAGGAACGCCTCGAAAAGATGCGCACCTCCTTGGCCAGGACCCGCGAGCGGCTGGACGACTACACCCTCGAACTTCAGCGGCACGGCATGGAGTCCGTGGAGCGCGAGGTCCGTTGGTTGAACGAGCTCATCGAGAGTGAGCGCGCCGGGCGCGATCAGCGCGCACCGGGTCCCACGGAGCGGGACAAGAACACCCCGTCAGGAGATGCGGACGGCCTGCCCCGGCACCGGGGTGGTTCCCGGCCGGATCCGTCCGAATGACACCACCACATGAGGCCCTGCCAGGCAGGTCCTCATCGAGAACACAGGGAGCAACCGGAATGGGTTCGGTTCGCGTAGCCATCGTCGGCGTGGGCAACTGCGCCGCCTCGCTGGTACAGGGCGTCGAGTATTACAAGGACGCCGACCCCGACAGCCGCGTGCCCGGCCTCATGCACGTGCAGTTCGGCGACTACCACGTCCGCGACATCGAGTTCGTGGCCGCCTTCGACGTGGACGCCAAGAAGGTCGGCCTCGACCTCTCGGACGCCATCGGCGCCAGCGAGAACAACACCATCAAGATCTGCGATGTGCCGAACACCGGCGTGCGGGTCCAGCGCGGCCACACGCTCGACGGCCTGGGCAAGTACTACCGCATGACGATCGAGGAGTCCGAGGAGACCCCGGTCGACATCGTCCAGGTCCTCAAGGACAAGCAGGTCGACGTGCTGGTCTGCTACCTCCCCGTCGGCTCCGAGGACGCCGCGAAGTACTACGCCCAGTGCGCCATCGACGCCAAGGTCGGGTTCGTCAACGCCCTCCCGGTCTTCATCGCCGGCACCAAGGAGTGGGCGGACAAGTTCACCGAGGCCGGTGTGCCGATCGTCGGTGACGACATCAAGTCGCAGGTCGGCGCCACGATCACGCACCGCGTGATGGCCAAGCTCTTCGAGGACCGGGGCGTCGTCCTGGACCGCACGATGCAGCTGAACGTCGGCGGCAACATGGACTTCAAGAACATGCTGGAGCGCGACCGCCTGGAGTCCAAGAAGATCTCCAAGACGCAGGCCGTCACCTCGCAGATCCCCGACCGCGAGCTGGGCGAGAAGAACGTCCACATCGGCCCGTCCGACTACGTCGCCTGGCTGGACGACCGCAAGTGGGCCTACGTCCGCCTTGAGGGCCGTGCCTTCGGCGATGTCCCGCTGAACCTGGAGTACAAGCTCGAGGTCTGGGACTCCCCGAACTCCGCGGGCGTCATCATCGACGCGCTGCGCGCCGCGAAGATCGCCAAGGACCGGGGGATCGGTGGCCCGATCCTCTCCGCTTCCTCGTACTTCATGAAGTCGCCGCCGGTCCAGTACTTCGACGACGAGGCACGGGAGAACGTCGAGAAGTTCATCCGGGGCGACGTCGAGCGCTGAGGCACTCGCCGCGCTCCTCGCTCCGCCGGCCTCCGGGTATTCCGCCCGGAGGCCGGTGTGCTGTGTGAGGCTGTGCCTCATGCATGCTGTGCGCGATCTCCGCGTATTACTGCGGCTGCGCGACTTCCGGACGCTCCTTGCCGCACGGCTCCTGTCCCAGGCCGCCGACGGGGTGTTCCAGGTTGCGCTCGCCGCGTTCGTCGTCTTCTCGCCCGAAAAGCAGGCGTCGCCCGAGGCGATCGCCTCCGCCATGGCGATCCTGCTGCTGCCGTACTCCCTTCTCGGGCCGTTCGCCGGAGTGCTGCTGGACCGCTGGCGCCGGCGTCAGGTCCTGCTGTACGGCAACCTGCTGCGGACCCTGCTCGCGATGGCGACCGCCGTGCTGATCGCGGTGAAGGTCCCGGACTGGCTCTTCTACGCCTCGGCTCTCTCCGTCACGGGCGTGAACCGCTTTGTCCTGGCGGGGCTTTCCGCCTCGCTTCCCCGCGTCGTCGGCGGCGAGCAGCTGGTGATGGCCAACTCCCTTGCGCCCACGGCTGGAACGCTCGCCATGACGGTCGGCGGTGCGCTCGCCCTCGCCGTCCGGCTGGCCGGCTCGGACGTGGATGCGTTCGTCGTGCTGCTCGCCGCGTTCCTCTACTTCTGTTCCGCCCTCACCGCCCTGCGGATGACCCCGCAGCGCCTCGGCCCCGACCCCTCGGTGCTCCAACCACACCTCGGCGAGGCCCTGTTGAGCACCGTCAAGGGTCTGGTGGACGGTCTGCGCCACCTCGCCGAGCGGCCCACCCCGACCCGCGCCCTGGCTGCGATGACGGTGATCCGCTTCTGCTACGGCGCGCTGACGGTCATGGTGCTGATGCTGTGCCGCTATGCCTGGGCCCGTACCGAATCCCAGGGCCTGGCGCTGCTCGGGATAACCGTCGCCGTGTCGGGAGCCGGCTTCTTCGCGGCTGCCGTGATCACCCCCTGGGCGGTCGGGCGCCTCAGCCCGTTCGGCTGGATCTCCTTCTGTGCCGCGATAGGTGCGGTCCTGGTGCCCGCGCTCGGCCTCTTCTTCCATCCGGCGCCCATGCTGGTCGCCGCGTTCATCCTCGGCCTGAGCACACAAGGCACCAAGATCACCACAGACACGGTGGTCCAGTCGTCGGTCGACGATGCCTTCCGCGGCCGGGTCTTCTCCATCTACGACGTGCTGTTCAACATCGCCTTCGTCGGTGCCGCCGCGGTCGCCGCACTGATGCTGCCGCCCGACGGGAAGTCAGCGGTGCTGATCGCCGTGGTGGCCGTTCTCTATGCGGTGGTCGCCGCGGCGCTGGCCCGCCGGGGGTTCGGGCGCCATTAGCCGTCTTCCCCTTGCTGGTTGGCGCCCCTCGCCCGTGCAGCAGCGCCGGAGCAGATACCGTACGGGCGTCATTCACACACCCGGACACATCACGTCCGGACACTTCAATATCGGGGGAACTCCCATGACCACGCCGCCTCAGGGCCCGAATCCCTACGGCCAGAATCCATACGGCCAGCAGCCGTACGGCCAAGCCCCCTACCCGCAGGCTCCCCAGGCGCCGCAGGCCCCTTACGGCCAGCCGCAGGGCGGATACGCCTACCCCCAGCAGCCGCAGGCACCGTACGGTCAGCAGCCGCAGCAGGGGTATCCGCAGGCACCGCAGCAGCCGTACATGCAGGGCGGAGCGCCCGTGCCGCCGCAGCCTTCCCGCCCGCAGCGGTCGCCCAAGGCGATCGTGAAGGGCATCTTCGTAGCCGTCGCCCTGATCGGTATCGGGGTGGCCTGGGTGAGCTCCTGGAACGACGCCGACACCGCCAAGGTCGGCGACTGCATGAAGAACAGCGGCAACGAGATCAACCCTGATCTCAAGGTCGTCGACTGCGGCACCGCAGAGGCCAAGTTCAAGGTGACGGCAGTCCACACCAACACCACGAACAGATCTCTCTGCCCCAAGACCGACACGACCTATGCCGAGACCCAGCACCGCCGCCACGGCGGCACCACCCGCTTTGTGCTCTGCCTCCAGGACGTGAAGTAGCGACGAGCCCGCTCCCGGGACGGGACGACGCGGGCGATGTTTCACGTGAAACACGGCGGTTCACGACCGGCCGTTTCACGTGAAACGTCGCCCCGTTTCACGTGAAACATCGACGGTTTCACGCTCGCGCGGCCCCAGCGGCCTCAGCCCTGAGCGGCCCACCACTCCTTGAGCGCGGCCACCGCGGCCTCCCGCTCCATAGGACCGTGCTCCAGCCTCAGCTCCAGCATCTGCTTGTACGCCTTGCCGACCTCAGGCCCCGGGCCGATGCCCAGGATCTGCATGATCTCGTTGCCGTCCAGGTCCGGGCGGATCGCGTCGAGCTCTTCCTGCTCCTGGAGCCGCGCAATGCGCTCCTCCAGGCCGCCATACGCACGCGACAGGGCTGCGGCCTTGCGCTTGTTGCGCGTGGTGCAGTCCGAGCGCGTCAGCTTGTGCAGGCGCTCCAGCTGGGGGCCGGCGTCACGTACGTAGCGGCGGACCGCGGAGTCCGTCCACTCACCCGTCCCGTAGCCGTGGAAGCGCAGATGCAGCTCCACCAGAAGCGAAACGTCCTTGATCATGTCGTTCGAGTACTTCAGGGCGGACATGCGCTTCTTGGTCATTTTCGCTCCCACCACCTCGTGGTGGTGGAAGGAGACCCGGCCGTCGCTCTCGAAGCGCCGCGTCCTGGGCTTGCCGATGTCGTGCAGCAGCGCCGCCAGCCGCAGCACCAGATCCGGCCCGTTCTCCTCCAGGTCGACGGCCTGCTCCAGGACCGTCAGCGAGTGCTCGTAGACGTCCTTGTGACGGTGATGCTCGTCACTTTCCAGGCGCAGCGCGGGCAGCTCGGGCAGCACCCGGTCCGCCAGCCCTGACTCCACCAGCAGCCGCAGCCCCTTGCGCGGATTGGCCGCCAGGATCAGCTTGTTCAGTTCATCGCGCACCCGCTCCGCGGAGACGATCTCGATACGCTCCGACATCGCCTTCATCGCGGCGACGACGTCCGGGGCAACCTCGAAGTCCAGCTGTGCGGCGAAGCGGGCCGCGCGCATCATCCGCAGCGGATCATCGGAGAACGACTCCTGCGGCGTCCCCGGGGTGCGCAGCACACGGGCTGCCAGGTCCTCCAGGCCGTCGTGCGGATCGACGAACTCCTTCTGCGGCAGCAGTACCGCCATGGCGTTCACCGTGAAGTCCCGGCGGACCAGATCCTGCTCGATGGAGTCGCCGTAGGAGACCTCGGGCTTGCGCGAGGTGCGGTCGTACGCCTCGGAGCGGTAGGTCGTGACCTCGATGTCGAACGATTCCTTCTTGCAGCCGACCGTGCCGAAGGCGATGCCGACCTCCCAGACCGCGTCCGCCCACGGCCGGACGATCTTCAGCACGTCCTCGGGCCGGGCATCGGTGGTGAAGTCCAGGTCGTTGCCGAGCCGGCCGAGCAGTGCGTCCCGGACCGATCCGCCGACCAGGGCAAGCGTGAACCCGGCCTCCTGGAAGCGACGGGCCAGGTCGTCCGCGACGGGGGACACCCGCAGCAGCTCGCTCACGGCACGGCGCTGCACGTGGTTGAGCGCGTTCGTCGGCTGCGGAGCCCGCTCGGACCGCGGGGTGGGGAAGTCATTGTTGGCGTTCGGCACAACAGAAAAGGGTACGTGGCCGCGCAGCGGGCGGCGTCACGTCAATAGTCACGTCAATAAAGGGGACAGGCATGAGCGGCCCCGGCTTGGTGATCATGTGGAGCAGTCCCCGGCACTACGGCGTGCCGGGCCTCGTTACCATTCGTGGACGCACATTCCGACGACCACTGACGACGACGAGGGACGGGCGAGCGCGTGGCCGATGCGGCAGGGTTCCAGGTGACTGAACGGCCGCGTGGTCGATGGCTGCGCAGGACCGTGACACTGCTCACCGGAGCGCCCCTGCTCGTGGGAATGCTGCAACTCCCGCACCCTCCCTCCGCCCAGGCGGCCCAGGCGGCCCAGGCGGGCTCCCACACGGTAAGCGTCACGATCAATGCGATGTCCCCGTCCGCCCCCGCCAAGGACGACACGGTCACGATCTCCGGCACGCTGACCAACGACAGCAAGACCCCGGTCACCGACGCGCACGTCGGACTGCACCGCGGCGCCGCGCTCAGCGACCGCAGCTCCATCGAGGCCGTGACAGAGCGCACCGGATATCTGCCGGGCGCCGACGGCAAGGAGATCGGCGGGGACACCGAGAAGATCGACAAGCTGGATCCGGGCACCAGCAAGCCGTTCAACCTCAGCGTGCCGGTCAAGGACCTCGACCTCGGCGACGACGGTGTGTATCCGCTCGGTGTCACGCTGTCCGGGCACACCCAGAGCTCCTCGTACGAGCAGGTCCTCGGCATCGACCGGACCTTCCTCCCGTGGCAGGACGCCGCCCCGGCCAAGAAGACCCAGCTCACGTACCTGTGGCCGCTGATCTCCTCCACCCACCTCACCGCCGAGACCGGCGCCGACGCCCAGCAGACCCCGGTCTTCCGCAATGACGACCTCGCCGCGGAGATCGCCCCCGGCGGCCGACTGCACCAGATGGTCACGCTCGGCAAGAACCTCCCGGTGACCTTCGTCATCGATCCGGACCTGCTCGCGACGGCCGACGCGATGACCAAGCCTTACCGGGTGAACGGTCCGGACGGCCCGATGGGCAAGAACCAGGCCGTCGCCAAGCAGTGGCTGAACGATCTCGAAGACGCTGTGAAGGGGCACGAGGTCGTCGCCCTGCCGTTCGGCGACCCCGATCTGGCCTCGCTCGCGCACCACGGCAAGAGCGTGCCCAGTGCGCTCAGCCACCTCGGTCCGGCCACCGAACTCGCCTCGAAGACCGTGGACACCATCCTCGGCGTGAAGCCGCGCACGGACTTCACCTGGCCGGTGAACGGCGCGATCGACTCCTCGATCGTCGACGTCGCGACATCGGCCGGCGCACACAACGTCATCACCCGCAGCGACAGCCTGGCCGACAGCGGCCTGCCCTACACCCCGACCGCGGCCCGGCCCATCGGCGGCGGCAACACGGCCATCGTCACCGACGAGCAGCTCTCCCGGGCTTTCGAAGCCGATACGTCGAAGTCCGGGAACGCCAGCCGCGCGATCCAGGAGTTCCTCGCCCAGGCCCAGATGATCGGCCTCCAGGACCCGGAGCAGCAGCGGAGCATCGTCGTCGCGCCGCAGCGCATGCCGTCGGCCGGCCAGGCCGAGACGATGGCCGGCGCGCTGCGGAATCTGGAGTCGGCCGGCTGGACCCAGCCGCTGAAGCTCGGCGATGCGGCCAAGGCCAAGCCCGACCCCGCCGCCAGCCGCCAGATCCCGAGCCGCTCCGTGTACCCGTCCTCCCTGCGCCGGCAGGAGCTCTCCGCCGACGCCTTCCGGCAGATCCAGGACACCCAGGCCGCACTCGACGACTTCCAGGTGATCCTGGCCCAGCCCGAGCGAGTGGTCACCCCCTTCGGCAACGCCATAATGCGCGAGATGTCGACGGAGTGGCGGGGCGATTCCAAGGGTGCCGGGAGCTTCCGCAACTCCGTGCGCAGCTACCTCGACGGTCTGACCAAGAAGGTGCACCTGATCCAGAAGTCGGAGGCCACGCTCTCGGGGCGCAGCGCCACGATTCCGGTGACGGTCCAGAACAACCTGCTCCAGGGCGTCGAGGGCATGACGCTGCGGCTGACCTCGTCCCAGCCCAACCGCCTCGACGTGGGGCCGTCCCAGCAGATCAAGGTGGACGGCGGGCACAGCCAGTCCTTCAAGTTCGACACCACGGCGAACGCCAACGGTCGCGCCTGGGTGACGGCCCAGCTCTACACCGCGGACGGCAAGCCCTACGGTGACCCCATGACGTTCCAGGTGAACGTCACGGAGATCACCGCCACTGTGATGCTCGTCATCGCGGGCGGTGTGCTGCTGCTCGTCCTCGCCGGCGTACGGATCTACCTCCAGCGCAAGCGAGCCGCGGCCGAGGACGCCGAGGAAGGGCCCGACGACGAGGACAACGACGGTTCCGACGGCGCAGCAGGAACGAACGGCGACAACGGCGGCACGGGCGGCGACAAGCCCGAGCAGCCGAGTGACCGCTCGCCGGACACCGGATCGGAAAAGTCCGGCCCGTCCGGCACAGGTGAGAAAGTGGACCGTTGATACATGACGGGGCCGGATGGCCGGCGACGGATGAGGTGGGGCAGCGATGAATGCGCCGTATGACGGTGGCCGCGGCCGGGGCGCCCATGGCGATCCCTCGGGGGCGGTCCCTCCGACGCCGCCGTTGCCCGCGGACCAGGACCCTTTTGTCCAGGACGCCTACCGCAACGACCCGCACCACCCGCAGGAACCGGCAGGCCAGGATCCGGCGGCTGACGCGTTCTACGACCGCGCCGCGCCTCCGCCGCCAGGACAGCCCACGCACCCCCTCCATCAGCAGCCGCCCACCGCTCAGCACGCCCCCGGCGCGCAGCAGTGGTCCGCGCCGGTGCCGCCCGCGGCCCAGGGCCCGGCCCACGATCTTTCGTACGGCGACGCCGCCGAGACGATGCAGTTCGCCGGTGGCGAGGAGCTGACCGCCCGGGCCGAGGGCGGGCGTCCCGAGCAGGACGCGTTCGCGCATCTCTTCCGGGATCAGCAGCAGCCTTACGAGGCGCCGCGCCCGGCACCGTCCCCGGTGGCGCAGCCGGTGGCCGCCGCCGCGCCCGGTGCGGAGCCCGTACCCCAGCAGGCCCCTTCGGAGCCCGAGCCCGAGCCCGCCCCCGAGCCCGCCCCCGTGGCCGCGGCCGGCAAGCAGTCCGGTGGCCGCGCCTCCGGACTGCTGAAGTCCAGCGCGGTGATGGCCGCCGGCACCATGGTGTCCCGGCTCACCGGCTTCGTCCGCTCGGCGCTGATCGTCGCAGCGCTCGGCGGCGCGGTGCTCGGCGACTCCTGGCAGGTCGCCTACCAACTGCCGACAATGATCTTCATCCTGACCATCGGCGGCGGTCTGAACTCCGTCTTCGTCCCGCAGCTGGTGCGCGCGATGAAGGAGGACGAGGACGGCGGCGAGGCATACGCCAACCGGCTGCTCACCCTCGTCATCGTCGTCCTGGGACTCCTGACGATACTTGCGGTGTTCGCGGCACCACTGTTGGTGAAACTGGTCTCGTTCGACATCTCCCGCGATCCGGCCGCCAACGAAGTCGCGGTCGCCTTCACCCGCTACTGCGTGCCCACGATCTTCTTCATGGGCCTGCACGTCGTCATGGGCCAGATCCTCAACGCCCGTGGCCGCTTCGGCGCGATGATGTGGACCCCGGTCCTCAACAACATCGTCATGATCGCCACCTTCGGCCTGTTCATCTGGGTCTACGGCACGGCGAAGACCTCGCACATCGGCGTCACCACCATCCCCGCCGAAGGCATCCGGCTGCTCGGCATCGGCACCCTGCTGGGCCTGGTGGTCCAGGCGCTGGCGATGATCCCGTACCTGCGCGACGCCGACTTCAAGCTCCGGCTGCGCTTCGACTGGCGCGGCCACGGCCTGGGCAAGGCCGCCAAGCTCGCCAAGTGGACGGTGCTGTTCGTGCTCGCCAACCAGGCGGGCGTCCTCGTCGTCACCCAGCTCTCCACCTGGGCCGGCAACACCGCGGACCAGCAGGGCCACCCGGGCACCGGCTTCATTTCGTACGCCAGCGCCCAGCTGATCTGGAACATGCCGCAGGCGATCATCACCGTCTCCGTGATGGCGGCGCTGCTGCCGCGGCTGGCGCGGTCCGCGCACGACGGCGACACCGGAGCGGTCCGGGACGACATGTCCCAGGGTCTGCGCACGTCGGCCGTCGCCATCGTCCCGATCTCGTTCGGCTTCCTCTCCCTCGGCATCCCGCTGTGCACGCTGGTCTACGGCTCGTCCGGCGCCGGTATCCCGATGGGTTACATGCTGATGGCCTTCGGCGTGGGGCTGATCCCGTTCTCGGTGCAGTACGTCGTCCTGCGCGCCTTCTACGCGTACGAGGACACCCGCACCCCCTTCTACAACACGGTGATCGTCGCCGCCGTCAATGCCGCCGCCTCCGCCCTCTGCTTCCTGGTCCTGCCCGCCCGCTGGGCCGTGATCGGCATGGCGGCCTCCTACGGTCTCGCCTACGTCATCGGCGTCGGTGTGGCCTGGCGCCGGCTGAGCAAGCGGATGGGCGGCGACCTGGACACCGCGCACGTCGTGCGGACCTACGCGCGGCTGGCCGGCGCCAGCATCCCTGCCACGATCATCTCCGGGGCCGTCGTGTACGGCATCATGCAGACCCTCGGCAGCGGATTCGTCGGCTCGCTGGCCGGTCTCGTCGGCGGTGCAGCCGCACTTCTGGCCGTGTTCTACGTCGCCGCACGCAAAATGCGGATCGAAGAGCTGAATGCCCTGGTCGGCATGGTCAGATCCAAGCTGGGGCGCTGACCGAGCACAACCATCGGCTGCCACCGTGTGTCGTGCATAGTGGCGGACTGTGGGCACAATTGTCTTGGCTCATTGAGCCTGCAACGGATGGGGAGGCAGGAACGACGGTGGCGGAACGGAGCACGGCTGCCGTCGACGTGGCCGACACGAGCGGCGAGGAGCCGCTGACCGCCCAGGCGGGTCAGGCCACGAGCGACGGCGCGGAGGCCGAGAAGGTATCCGGCAAGGAACAAGACGCCGCGCGCACCGATGAAAAGGGCGCCGCGACAACCGATTCCAAGCCACCGGAACTGCACAGCGGCCACAAGCTCGCGAGACGCTATCGCCTCGAGGAGTGCGTCACCCGTCTGGACGGATTCAGCAGCTGGCGAGCGGTCGACGAAAAACTGCGCCGAGCAGTCGGTGTGCATGTCCTGCCCGCCGACCATCCGCGGGCCCGTCCCGTGCTCTCGGCAGCCCGGTCCTCCGCGCTCCTCGGTGACCCCCGGTTCGTACAGGTCCTCGACGCCGTCGAGGAGAACGATCTCGTCTACGTCGTCCATGAGTGGCTGCCGGACGCCACCGAGCTGACGACCGTCCTCGCCTCCGGCCCGCTTGAAGCGCACGACGCCTACCAGCTCGTCAGCCAGGTCTCCCAGGCCATGGCCGCCGCGCACCGCGAAGGCCTGGCGCATCTGCGGCTCACGCCGAGCTCGGTGCTGCGCACGGAGTCCGGGCAGTACCGCATCCGCGGCCTCGCGGTCATGGCGGCACTGCGCGGCATCACCTGCGAACACCCACAGCGCACGGACACGGAGGCGATCGGCGCCCTGCTGTACGCCGCCCTGACCCAGCGCTGGCCGTACGAGAACGACGCCTACGGCCTCACCGGCCTGCCGAAGGGCGTCGGGCTGATCGCGCCCGACCAGGTGCGCGCAGGAGTTCACCGCGGGCTGTCCGAGCTCGCCATGCGCGCGGTGAACAACGACGGTGCCACGGCCTCGCGCCAGGAGCAGCCGTGCACCACCCCGGAGGAACTGGCCAAGGCCGTTGCCGCGATGCCCCGCATCCGGCCTCCCGAGACCGCGTTCTCCACCCCGCCGCCGTACCCGCGCAACGGCCATCGGCAGGGCGCGTACGGCCAGTCGTCGGCCCGCAGCGGCCAGTCCGGCCGGCCGACGCAGGCGATCGCCACGCCGCCGCCCCCGCTCCAGAGCCGTACCGGCAAGGCGCTGAAGTGGTCCGTCTCCGCGCTGCTCATCGCGGCGCTGGGCCTGGGCAGTTGGCAGCTGGCAGACACCCTCCTGAAGCGTGAGACCGACCAGGAGAACCCGGGCAACTCGCAGACCAGCAGCGGCTCGGCCAAGAAGCCGACCGGCAAGCCGATCAAGATCATGGACGCCTCGGAGTACTACCCCGACGGTAAGCCGCAGCACCCCGAGCAGGCGAAGAACACCTACGACGGGGACCCCAGCACGTACTGGCGCACCATGAGCTACCGGGAAGGCCCCGACCTCAACCCGGCCTTCAAGCAGGGCGTCGGCCTGGTCTACGACCTCGGCTCGAAGCAGCAGATAAGCAGCGCTTCGATCGGGCTGCACTACGGCGGAAACCACACGACGGTGACGCTCTACGCAGCCAATTCCCTCTCGCCGTCCGAGCCGTTGAGTTCGATGCACAAGCTCGGTACGGCCGAGACCTCGGGAACCACCGCAAAGGTCAGTCTCAAGACGCCGGCAACGGCCCGCTATGTCCTCGTCTGGTTCACCGCGCTGCCCAACTCGCCGGGCGACCAGTACAGCGAGGCTGGTTACAAGCAGGGCGTGACGGAGGTTTCCTTCACCAGCTGAGGGCACGGTGCAGAGGCACCGTCCGCAAGCAAGCCGGGGTTCCGGCCGGGCAGCCGGCCGGAACCCCGCATCCATGCCCACCGGCATACGACTGGCCCACAGCGGTCGGAGCGCCGCATTTCGCCGGCATTTACTTTCCCGACCCGGCGGGCTTCAATGGGACCGAGATCAGGCAGCTACGGCCGGGGGGCCCGTGTCCACCGACAGCGACGAGGCTTCGACACCAACCGACGCCGATCTCCTTGCGCTGCACGTAAAGGGCGACCCCGATGCCTTCGGGGAGATCGTCCGGCGCCACCGCGACCGGCTCTGGGCGGTGGCCTTACGGACGCTCAGTGATCGCGAAGAGGCGGCAGACGCCGTGCAGGACGCCCTGGTCTCCGCCTATCGTGCCGCTCACTCGTTCCGCGGCCAGTCAGCCGTGACGACCTGGCTGCACCGCATCACGGTCAACGCCTGTCTGGACCGGGCCCGCAAGGCAGCCTCCCGCCGCACCTCACCCGTCGCCGAAACCGAGCGGCTGGAGCAGCTTCTCGAACCCGAGGAATCCGCGGCGCTCCCTGCTGAACGCCAAGACCTGCACCGCGAACTGCTCATCGCGCTGCGCACACTCCCCGAGGAACAGCGTGCCGCTCTCGTCCTCGTCGATATGCAGGGTTACCCGGTCGCGGAGGCCGCCGCAATCCTCGATGTCCCGACCGGAACCGTGAAAAGCCGCTGCGCACGGGGCCGTGCACGGCTCTTGCCATTGGTCACCCATCTGCGCGGCGATGGCGGGGATAGCAATCCCGCGAGCGGGGGAAGGAACCGGGCGCAGGGGACATCCGTCCCACCGACGGCAGGGCCGAAGGGAACAGGTGCCGTGAAGGGCGGAGGTGGGCGAGCGTGACGTCGACGACCGGCACAGGTGAGCACCCGGAGGTCTCCGAGATCTCCGATCTCACGGATGGACTGCTGTCCCCCTCTCGCACCGCGGATCTACGCGACCACCTCGCGACCTGCCCGCTGTGCGACGACGTCCATGCCTCCCTGGAGGAAATCCGGGGGCTGCTCGGCACACTCCCCGGGCCGATGCGGATGCCTGCCGATGTCGCCGGCCGCATCGATGCGGCCCTTGCAGCCGAGGCCTTGCTCGACTCCACCGCTGCAGCGTCCGAGTCGTTCGTTTCACGTGAAACACCGAACGCCGCCGTCGCCGTTTCACGTGAAACCACCACGGAAGCCCCCCGACGCGAAGCACCGCCCGCCCGGCCGGCCGGCCAACCCCGTGGCGCCTCCGGGCCGGGCCGTCAGGCACCGCGACGTCCGGCGCGCTCGCGGCTCTGGCCTCGGGTGCTGCTCGGCACCGCGGCGGCGGCAGCGGTGTTCGGCATCGGCGGCCTCTTGATGCAGAGCACCCTCACCGACGGCACTCAGGCCGGCAATCAGCACAGCGCGCCCCCGGCCGCCGCGGGTGGTTCCGGCGGGCTGACCGCCGCATCGCTCGAGACACACGTCCACGAACTGCTCACGTCCACGCAGTCGCACAAAGTGCCGGACATCGGGACCCGCAGCTCTCCCCAGACACCGCTGCTCGGCGGGACCAACACCGTCCCGTCGTGTGTGCGTGTGGGCATCGGACGTCCCGAGGCCCCGCTGGCATCGAGCCGCAGCACGTACGAGGGCAAGGACGCCTTCCTCGTGGTGCTGCCGCATCCTTCCGACCCCAAGAGCGTCTCCGCCTATGTCGTCACTGCCTCGTGCGTCTCGGCCACGCCGCCGGCACCCGGGAAGGTCCTGCTGACCCACTCGTATCAGCGAGACTGAGATACGGGATGTGCGCTGTGGCACTCCGGGAATGCTCGCCCCTTAGGATCCGTTGGGTGGGGTGAGAGTTCCGAGACCCCAGCAAGCCGTCGGCAGAGACAAGGAAGACACCCGTGAGCGACGTCCGCAACGTGATCATCATCGGCTCCGGGCCCGCGGGATATACCGCAGCGCTCTACACCGCCCGCGCGTCCCTGAACCCTCTGGTCTTCGAAGGCGCCGTCACCGCCGGCGGTGCCTTGATGAACACCACCGACGTGGAGAACTTCCCCGGCTTCCGCGACGGCATCATGGGGCCGGACCTGATGGACAACATGCGCGCCCAGGCCGAGCGCTTCGGCGCCGAGCTTGTGCCGGACGACATCGTCTCGGTCGACCTCTCCGAGGAGATCAAGACCGTCACCGACACCGCGGGCACGGTGCACCGCGCCAAGGCGGTCATCGTCACCACCGGCTCCCAGCACCGCAAGCTCGGTCTGCCCCGTGAGGACGAGCTGTCCGGCCGCGGCGTCTCCTGGTGCGCGACCTGCGACGGGTTCTTCTTCAAGGACCACGACATCGCCGTCATCGGCGGCGGCGACACCGCGATGGAGGAGGCCACCTTCCTCTCACGCTTCGCCAAGTCCGTCACGGTCGTCCACCGCCGCGATGCTCTGCGGGCCAGCAAGGCGATGCAGGATCGTGCCTTCGCCGATCCGAAGATCAAGTTCGTGTGGGACAGCGAGGTCGCCGAGATCCACGGCGAGAACAAGCTCTCCGGTCTGACCCTGCGCAACATCAAGACCGGCGAGACGTCCGAGCTGCCGGCCACCGGGCTCTTCATCGCGATCGGCCACGACCCGCGGACCGAGCTGTTCAAGGGCCAGCTGAATCTGGATGACGACGGCTACCTCAAGGTCGAGGCACCCAGCACCCGTACGAACCTGTCGGGTGTCTTCGCCGCCGGCGACGTTGTCGACCACACCTACCGCCAGGCGATCACCGCGGCCGGCACCGGCTGCTCCGCCGCCCTCGACGCCGAGCGGTTCCTCGCGGCACTCTCGGACGGCGAGGCCACGGCCTAGCCGGAGCAGACCACTTCCGCCTGACCCGCCCACTCCCAGCTTTCCCACCACCCACCGCATGAAGGAGATAGCCATGGCCGGCGCCACGGTGACCGTGACGGACGACAACTTCGAAGAGGTCGTCCTCAAGAGCGACAAGCCCGTCCTCGTGGACTTCTGGGCCACCTGGTGCGGTCCGTGCCGCCAGATCGCCCCGTCCCTGGAGGCCATTGCCGCCGAGCACGACGAGATCGTCATCGCGAAGCTGAACACTGACGAGAACCCGGCGACCACCGCCAAGTACGGCGTCATGTCCATCCCGACCATGAACGTCTACAAGGATGGCGAGGTCGTCAAGACCATCGTCGGCGCCAAGCCGAAGGCCGCGATCGAGCGCGACCTCGCGGACTACCTCGCCTGAGGTACGCCGTCGCGTTTCACGTGAAACAGGCCCGCCCCCTCCATGGGGGCGGGCCTGTTTCACGTGAAACGCGACGCTCAGACCGTCTCAGAGCGGCCGGAGGGCAGGCTCCTTCTGGACCGCACCGAGCAGACGGTCCAACGCCAGCTCCACATCTTCCTTCCACGAGATCGTGGTCCGCAGTTCGAGCCGCAGCCGCGGAAAGCGGTGATGGGGGCGGACCGTCTTGAAGCCCACTGCGAGGAGATGATCGGCGGGCAGCACACAGGCCGGTTCGGTCCAGCGGGCATCGCCGAACGCCTCAATGGCCTTGAAGCCGCGCTGAATCAGATCCTTGGCAACCGTCTGCACCATCACCCGGCCCAGCCCTTGCCCCTGGTAACCGGGCGTCAGCCACGCCGTCAGCAGTTGCACGGCGTCCGGCGACACCGGACTGGTGGGGAAGGCCAGAGAGCGCGGCACATACGCCGGCGGGGCATACATGACGAACCCCGCCGGCACCTCATCGACATAGACGACGCGCCCGCAGGACCCCCACTCCAGGAGTACCGCCGAGATCCAGGCTTCCTTCTCCAGCTCCGGCCGACCCGCCTTTACCGCGGCTTCGCCGCTGACGGGGTCGAGCTCCCAGAAGACGCAGGCGCGGCAGCGTTTTGGGAGATCTGGAAGGTTGTCCAGCGTAAGCGGTACGAGCCGACGGCCCATGGAACCAGGTCCTCGCTTCCCTCGCCTGCCGCACCACGCAGCGCGCTCAGCGCCGCCTGCTCCCTGAGCAGACCACCAACGAACCCTCCGATGGCTGCGAGGCCGAATCCCGCCGCCAGCAGTCCGGTGCGGCTCACTGATCGCATGGCCCTCTCCTCGGTGTGAGGTCTCTCCACGTGGATGCGTGCCATACCCGATCGCATCGTATCTACCCTTTACGGGCACGGGTACTGCCGGAAAGCAAAGGGCGGGCCGTGTTCCGGTATCCACTCCGGAACACGGCCCGCCCTGGAGCCGAACGGATCAGCTCACTCTTCTTCGTCGCTCTCCTCGGACAGCGACTTTCCCAGTACCGGTCCCTCACCGGGGGCGAGGGTGCCGAGGATCCGCTCCAGATCGTCCATCGAGGCAAACTCGACGACGATCTTTCCCTTCTTCTGGCCGAGGTCGACCTTCACTCGGGTCTCGAAGCGATCGGACAGCCGAGAGGCAAGACCGGTGAGCGCGGGAGACACCCGGGCGCCTGCCCGCGGCCCCTTCGCCTTGCTCGCGCCCTTCGGGTCCGAGCCCATGAGCGTCACGATCTCCTCGACCGAGCGGACCGACAGCCCCTCCGCCACGATCCGGCGCGCGAGCTGGTCCTGCTCTTCCGAGTCCTCCAGAGACAGCAGGGCACGAGCATGTCCCGCGGAGAGCACCCCTGCCGCGAGCCGCTTCTGCACGGCCGGCGACAGCTTCAGCAGCCGCAGCGTGTTGGAGACCTGCGGACGCGAACGTCCGATCCGGTCGGCCAGCTCGTCATGCGTGCACTTGAAGTCCTTCAGCAACTGGTCGTAGGCGGCGGCCTCTTCCAGCGGGTTGAGCTGAGCCCGGTGCAGATTCTCCAGAAGCGCATCGAGCAGCAGCCGCTCGTCGTCCGTGGCCCGCACGATGGCGGGAATCTTGTCCAGCCCGGCCTCACGGGATGCCCGCCAGCGCCGCTCGCCCATGATGAGCTCGTAGCTTCCGGGCGCCGTCTGACGAACCACCACCGGCTGGAGCAGCCCTACCTCCTTGATGGAGGTGACCAGTTCGGCGAGAGCATCCTCGTCGAAGACCTCACGCGGCTGCCGCGGGTTCGGCCGGATCGCGTCCAGCGGCACCTCTGCGAAGTGGGCACCAGCTACCTCTGACACAGACTCCGCGGTCTTCTCCGCCTCGTCCGGTGCCCCTGTTTCACGTGAAACACCGGGCGTCGGCAGCGAAGCGACCTTGGCAGCCGCTACTCCTCGATCCGGGGCCAGAACCGGTACGGACGACGGTGACGTCGCTCCTCGTCCCACCGCGGGCCCGGCATGGTCCGTGCTCTGCGGTGCCGCGGGGATCAGCGCACCGAGCCCACGGCCCAGCCCTCTACGTCGTTCGCTCACTGAGTCCCCTCCGAGATGCTGTGCTGTGCTTCATAGTTCACACTCAGGCCCTGGCCCCCGGTCTGCGGAGCGCCACGCAACGCGATCTCTCTGGCCGCTTCGAGATACGAGAGCGCGCCACTGGATCCCGGGTCATAGGTGAGCACCGTCTGCCCGTAACTGGGTGCCTCGGAGATGCGCACCGATCGGGGGATGCTCGTACGGAGCACCTCGCTGCCGAAGTGGCTGCGCACCTCATCGGCGACCTGCGACGCGAGCCGGGTACGTCCGTCGTACATCGTGAGCAGAATCGTCGAGACGTGGAGCTTGGGGTTGAGATGCCCTCGCACCAGATCGACGTTCCGCAGCAGCTGCCCCAGGCCCTCCAGCGCGTAGTACTCGCACTGAATCGGGATCAGGACCTCGGCGCCGGCGACCAGAGCGTTCACGGTCAGCAGGCCGAGCGAGGGCGGACAGTCGATGAGGATGTAGTCCAGCGGCTGCTCATACGCCTTGATGGCACGGTCCAGCCGGCTCTCGCGCGCGACCAGTGACACCAGCTCGATCTCGGCGCCGGCCAGATCGATTGTGGCGGGGGCGCAGAAGAGGCCCTCCACTTCCACCACCGGCTGCACCACGTCCGAGAGTGGCTTGCTCTCGACCAGCACGTCGTAGATGGACGGCACTTCGGCGTGGTGGTCGATACCCAGAGCCGTCGATGCGTTGCCCTGGGGGTCGAGGTCTATGACCAGAACCCGGGCCCCGTGCAGCGCCAGTGAGGCCGCCAGGTTCACCGTGGTGGTGGTCTTACCGACCCCACCCTTCTGGTTGGCGACCACCATGACCCGGGTCTGTTCAGGTCGGGGCAGCGCCTCACCCCCGCGGCCAATTGCCTCTACCGCCAGCTGAGCTGCACGACCGATCGGGGTGTTGTCCATCGGGGGCGGCGTTTCACGTGAAACGTCGTCCCCGAACGACTCGCTACGGGGACCGGGGACCGGATCGGTCATCGGTCCCGCGATGTTGGCGTCGGACCGCAAGGATTCACTCTCCTCGACATCAGGCTCGCAATGGTCAGAGCCTGCCATGCTTTCGGCACCGTGAACCAGTGAGGTCCGTTCTCCTGTGGATGAATCCACATCTGTGGATACTTTCGTGACCCTTGCGGGTTTCCGGTCGTGCGGCGCGGCAGCCGCACGACCACGGCCGATGATCCCTTGCAGCAGAGAACGACGTTTCACGTGAAACACGATGCCAGCGCCGCGTCCGATTAAGTCGCGACACTCCGTCTTGTGGCTTTTTATGGCGCTTGCGGAATTCGCCCTATCCGCTATTTCGCGGATAGCCGCGCCCACCGCATTGCAGCCGGCCGGGACCTCTCCGGCGTCAGGGCATCAGCGCCGGCGGCCCCTCGCCCCACGGCTGACACGCGCCGCCTTCGCCCTCTTCGCGGCGAAGCGCACCCCGCCGGGGCTCTCGCCCACCTTGACCCGCACCACGGTCGACGGCGGATCCACCACGCCCTCGCCCACCTGCACGACCGAGGTCTCGACCACACCAAGCTTGCTCAGCGCCGCACGGGCCGCCTTGAGCTCCTCCTCCGCGGTGTCGCCCTTGAGCGCCAGCATCTCGCCGTACGGACGCAGCAGCGGAACACCCCAGCCGGCCAGCCGATCCAGCGGCGCGACCGCCCGCGCGGTCACCACATGCACCTGCGGAAGCTTGCCCATGACCTCTTCGGCCCGGCCCCGGACGACCGTGACATGGTCCAGCCCGAGCAGCTCGACCACTTCCTGAAGGAAGTTCGTCCGCCGCAGCAGTGGCTCCAGGAGCGTGATCTTCAGGTCCGGTCGCACCAGGGCCAGCGGGATACCGGGCAGGCCGGCCCCCGAGCCCACATCGCAGACCGAGACGCCCTCGGGAACGACCTCGGAGAGCACCGCGCAGTTCAGCAGGTGCCGCTCCCACAGCCTCGGAACCTCGCGTGGGCCGATCAGTCCGCGCTTCACACCCGCGTCGGCGAGCAGTTCGCCGTACCGTACGGCCTCAGGAAAGCGCTCGCCGAATACCTCCTGCGCCGCTTTCGGCGCGGGAGGGAGCTCCGCTGCTGCCTCCGTCACGGGAACCGCCCTTCCTCTGGACTGCTTTTCCTGCCGGGTCCCCGGGCTGTTCCCGGGGACACACAGAAGGCTGACAACTTTTGGCCCCGCCTGCGAGCAGACGGGGCCAAAGAAAGACTGAGCGCGAAGCGATCAGGCCGGGAGGACAACCACGCAGCGCTGCGGCTCCTCGCCCTCGGACTCGCTCCGCAGTCCGGCCGCGGCCACCGCGTCATGCACGACCTTGCGCTCGAACGGCGTCATCGGGTCCAGCTTCACCGGCTGCCCCGTGCTCTTGGCCTCCGCCGCCGCGTTCGCGCCGATCTTGGTGAGCTCCTCGCGCTTACGCGCCCGGAAGCCAGCGATGTCCAGCATCAGACGGCTGCGGTCACCGGTCTCGCGGTGCACTGCCAGCCGCGTCAGCTCCTGGAGCGCCTCCAGCACCTCGCCGTCCCGTCCCACCAGCTTCTGGAGATCGCGGCTGGTCGAGTCGCTGATGATCGACACCGCGGCGCGGTCCGCCTCGACATCCATGTCGATGTCACCGTCGAGGTCCGCGATGTCCAGCAGACCTTCCAGGTAGTCGGCCGCGATCTCGCCTTCCTGCTCCAGGCGGGTCAGGGTGTCGGTGCCCTTGGCGGCAGGGGTCGTGTCCGTCACGTAAGGACTCCTTCTTACTTCTTGGACGGGTGCTTGGGGCGCTGCTGGCCCTTGCGCTGCCCGGACTTGGCGGTACGGGATCCGGAGGCGGAGCCGCCCTTGGCGGGCGTCTCGCCGGTCCCCTCACCGTCCTGCGCGGACGCCTTCGAGGAGCCGGCCGCCGTACCACCCGACGCCGAGCCGGCACGCGTACGGTTCTGCGCGCCACCCGTCGGCGCACCCGTGCCGGACTGCCGCTTGGCCTTCGTCTGACGCTTGGGCTGCTGGCGGTTCTGGCGGGCCTCCTCGGCGGCCTGCTTCGCCTCGATCTCGGCGGGGCTCTCGACGAGCTTGCCCGCGGCGCGCAGCCGCTCCTGGCGCTCGGTGAACGCCTTGCTGCCCGGGGTGGGGTTACGGCGGATGACGAACATCTGCTGACCCATGGTCCACACGTTGGTGGTCAGCCAGTAGACGAGCACACCGACGGGGAAGTTGATACCGAAGACGGCGAACATGACCGGGAAGACGTACATCAGCATCTTCTGCTGCTGCATGAACGGCGTCTTCACCGTGAGGTCGACGTTCTTGGTCATCAGCTGGCGCTGGGTGTAGAACTGCGACGCCGACATCAGGACGATCATGATGATCGTGACGACACGGACGTCGGTCACCGAAGCGCCGAGGCTCTGGATCTTCGCCGCGCTGTCCATGAACTTCGCCGCGAGCGGGGCACCGAAGATGTGCGCCTTCTGCGCGCTCGCCAGCAGCGTCGGGTCGATGAAGCCGACCGTCTTGTTCTGGGCGATGTGGCTGAGAACCTGGTACAGCGAGATGAAGAACGGCGACTGGGCCAGAATCGGGAGACAGCTCGAGAGCGGGTTGGTGCCCGTCTCCTTGTAGAGCTTCATCATCTCTTCGGACTGGCGCTGCTTGTCGCTCTTGTAGCGCTCCTGGATCGCCTTCATCTTCGGCTGGAGCGCCTGCATGTTCCGCGTCGACTTGATCTGCTTCACGAAGAGCGGGATCAGGCAGACACGGATCAGCACCACCAGCGAAACGATGGACAGACCCCACGCAGCTCCACTGTCCCGGTCAAAGACGAGGCTGTAGAACGAGTGGAACTGGACGATGATCCAGGAAACTGCGTAATAGAGAGGACCGAGGATCGTGTCCACGAATCAGGCTCCTTGGGCGTTGGGCTGAGTCTCGGGCTGGGCGACAGGCTCAGGGACGGTGGGCCCGCCCAGGCGGCTCCTCAGCCGCTGATGCCAAACCGGACGCTTCCGGGGAGGGACGTGGTCGACGCCACCGAGCGACCACGGGTTGCACCGCAGGATGCGCCAGGCCGTGAGCGCAGTCCCTTTCACCGCGCCGTGCCGGTCGATGGCCGTATAGCCATAGTGCGAGCACGACGGGTAGTACTTGCAGACCGGCCCCAGCAGGGGGCTGATGGTCCACTGGTAAATCTTGATCAAAAGCAGCAGCGGGTACTTCACTGTGCGCTCCCTCCCGGGTCCCGTCCGGGGTTCCGGGGGCCCGCGGCGGAGCCGCCGTCGGTCACAGCTCCCGGGGGATTGCCACCTTTCGGCACCTCTCCCAGCAGCCGCGCGAGCGCGGCGTCCAGGTCGCGGGCCAGCTGGTCGTGATCCGCGTCACCCGCGCCGGGCAGGGCCCGTACGACAACCAGGCTACCGGCGGGCAGCCGGTCCAGCCGGTAGCGCATGAGATGGCGAAGCCTCCGCTTGACCTTGTTGCGAACGACGGCGATGCCAACGGCCTTGCTGACGACGAAACCCGCACGCGCCGGGGGAACGCATTCCCCCGCTGCGTGCGGGTCCGTTGCACCGCTACGAAAATGAACGACAAGGAGCGGGCGCCCGGCCCTGCGTCCCCGGCGTACCGCGGTCGCAAAGTCCTCGCGCCGCCTCAGCCGATGCTCGGTAGGCAGCACGTCATGGACCTAGGGTCAGGCTGCTCAGGCAGACAGGCGGGCGCGACCCTTGCCACGGCGGGACGCGAGGATCGCGCGGCCGGCACGGGTCCGCATGCGCAGGCGGAAGCCGTGGGTCTTCGCACGACGGCGGTTGTTCGGCTGGAAGGTGCGCTTGCTCACTCGGGGGCTCCAGGAATCCTTGTTGTCTCTGGCGAGACAGATGTGGGGCGTCGACTGGCTGTCACCGTGCGCCCACGAGTAGCTCGCAACGCCTAAGTGCACCGCTACACGATCACTGGAGCGCGATCTTTGCCCATCGGAGGCAGGCGGCAGCAGCCATCGACAACTCGACCTGGTCACGGTACGCGCGGCTACGCCATCCGGTCAAACCGGCTCTATGGCAGCGCGGACGCCCCTCGCCAGGACACACTATGCACAGCCTGTGGACAACAACTTGAATCCCCAGGCCCGCCCTGACTACCGTGACTGAACTCCGATTCCTTCCCGCCCGTCCTGAGAATCACACATTCGTGGGACTGTGAGAGAGCGTGCCCTGTGGCTGATGTACCTGCCGATCTTGCCGCAGTGTGGCCACGCGTACTCGATCATCTGCTCCGGGCCGAGGCCGACGGCCTCAAGCCCAAGGACCAGGACTGGCTCAAGCGCACCCAGCCGCTGGCGCTGGTCGCCGACACCGCGCTGCTCGCCGTGCCCAACGAATTCGCCAAGGGCGTCCTCGAAGGCCGGCTGGCACCGCTGATCGGGGAAGCGCTCAGCCATGAGTGCGGCCGGTCGATCCGGATCGCGATCACCGTCGACGACTCCTCCGAGGAGCCTCCGGCCCAGCAGTCCGCGCCCCCCGCGCCGCAGCAGCCGCAACACCAGCAGCCGCACCAGCACCAGCAGCCGCAGCACGATGCGTACGACGGCTACGACGGGCGGCACGAGACCCGCCGGGGCTACGGGCACCAGGGCGACGACCTGCCGTCGGTCCGCCCCGCGTATCCCGATTACCCGCAGCCCCGGCACGAGCCCGGGGCCTGGCCGCAGCACTCCGCCATCGACGCGGTCGGTCCACGCGAGGAGTACGGCTGGCAGCAGCAGCACCTCAGCGGCTACCCCGACCGCGACCCGTCCGCGGAGCAGTGGCGCGAGCCGTACCCCTCCCCGCAGCCGCCGCACCTCCAGCAGCACCAGCAGCACCAGCAGCACCAGAACGACTACCGCGCGCAGGCGCCCGACCGCAGCGGGCCGCCGCGGCACGGCGACGGTCCGCGCTCCCCTTATGACCAGCAGCGCCGTGATCACTCCGAGCTCCCGCCGCCCGGTCCCAACGGCCGGCCGGGCGGCCCCGGCGGCCCCCTGCCCGCGCCCAGTGGCGCGCCCGGCCCGCTCGCCGCGCAGCCCGCGCCGGCGACCGGCCCCGGGGAGCCGACCGCGCGGCTGAACCCGAAGTACCTCTTCGACACCTTCGTCATCGGCGCGTCCAACCGCTTCGCGCACGCCGCGGCGGTCGCGGTCGCCGAGGCGCCGGCCAAGGCGTACAACCCGCTGTTCATCTACGGGGAGTCGGGGCTGGGCAAGACCCACCTGCTGCACGCCATCGGGCACTACGCGCGCAGCCTGTATCCCGGCACCCGGGTGCGCTATGTGAGCTCGGAGGAGTTCACCAACGAGTTCATCAACTCCATCCGCGACGGCAAGGCGGACGCGTTCCGCAAGCGCTACCGGGACATGGACATCCTGCTCGTCGACGACATCCAGTTCCTGGCGAGCAAGGAGTCGACGCAGGAGGAGTTCTTCCACACCTTCAACACGCTGCACAACGCGAACAAGCAGATCGTGCTCTCCAGTGACCGGCCGCCCAAGCAGCTGGTCACCCTGGAGGACCGGCTGCGCAACCGCTTCGAGTGGGGTCTGATCACCGACGTCCAGCCGCCCGAGCTGGAGACCCGGATCGCGATTCTCCGCAAGAAGGCGGTGCAGGAACAGCTCAACGCCCCGCCGGAGGTGCTGGAGTTCATCGCCTCCCGGATCTCGCGCAACATCCGCGAACTGGAGGGCGCGCTGATCCGGGTCACCGCGTTCGCCTCGCTGAACCGGCAACCGGTGGACCTCGGACTCACCGAGATCGTCCTGAAGGACCTGATTCCCGGGGGCGAGGACGCTGCGCCGGAGATCACCGCGACGGCGATCATGGCGTCGACCGCCGACTACTTCGGGCTGACCATCGACGACCTGTGCGGCTCCTCGCGCAGCCGGGTGCTGGTGACGGCCCGCCAGATCGCGATGTACCTGTGCCGGGAGCTGACCGACCTCTCGCTGCCGAAGATCGGCGCGCAGTTCGGCGGGCGCGACCACACGACCGTGATGCACGCCGATCGCAAGATCCGCGCGCTGATGGCCGAGCGGCGCTCCATCTACAACCAGGTCACCGAGCTGACCAACCGCATCAAGAACGGCTGACGGGCGGCCCTCGCCGCCGGCCGCCACAGGCGCGCCCAGGGCGCTCCGGGACCGGTTCCCGGGGCGCCCTTCGTCGTACGGGACGACGTGCTGCGGAGCCTCGGCGGTCGTGAGGCTCCGACGAGGTCCTGGTGGGCTCCTCGTGATGGCCGCGGGCGAGCGCTCCGAGCCGGTTTTGGGACCGTCCGGCACCGTCCGGCACCGTCCCGAACCTGTGGAGCGCGCCGTCTCTGTTCGATTCCGGGCCTGGTCACGGCCTCTCTCCACAGATTGGGCGAGAATCTTCCGTCCACACCCTGGGGAGAGGAAAGTTATCCCTGTGGGATCCACAGGCCGGTGTTCTGACGGGCCATCGGGCAAGGTCAGCAGCGTGTGGAATTGTGGCCAACCGTGATCCACAGGTTGTGGACAGAGATTTCGTCCACAGGGCTGGGGGCAGCTTGTCCACCGTCAACCCACAGGTGAGCCGTGGTTGTCCCCAGTGATCCTCAGCTTCTCCACACCCCTGTCCACTGTTCGGCAACGCAACACCCGGCCTCACCACGCCGAGTGAAAGCGGTCACACCAAGGTGGTGGGTTGGGCTGTGGGGAACGTGGGTAAACCTGGGGACGGCACTGGGGAGAAGTAGCCCTGCCCTGTGCATCGGGTGTGCAGAACTTCGGGCGGTCCACAGAAGAGGCCGCTTATCCACGGTTGCCACCCACAGGGGCAGTGGACAAAAAATCCGCGCTGACCTGCACAAAGGCAGTTGTCCACGGTTTCCACAGGCCCTACTACTACGACCACGGATATCTACCGGGGAATTCGCTCGGAAACGGGGCCTGTGCACAACTCGCCTCCGGAGCGCCCGGCACCGGTCGAGCCGACTTGACCCCGAGCCGCACCGAGTGTCGGTGGCGTGCGTCAGACTGGACTCCGGCAACCCAGCCGACGACGAAGAGCCAGCAGGGCGAGAGCCAGCAACAGCAGGAGGCGGTTTCCGGTGAAGATCCGGGTGGAGCGCGATGTACTCGCGGAGGCAGTGGCCTGGGCGGCCAAGAGCCTCCCGGCCCGTCCGCCGGTGCCCGTCCTCGCGGGCCTGCTGCTGAAGGCGGAGGACGGCGCACTGAGCCTTTCCGGCTTCGACTACGAGGTCTCGGCGCGGGTCTCGGTGGACGCGGAGGTGGAAGAAGAGGGCACCGTCCTCGTCTCCGGCCGGCTGCTCGCCGACATCTGCCGGGCCCTCCCCAACCGCCCGGTGGAGATTTCCACCGACGGTGTACGAGTGACCGTCGTCTGTGGCTCCTCGCGCTTCACCCTCCACACCCTGCCTGTGGAGGAGTACCCGTCCCTGCCCGCGATGCCCACCGCCACCGGCACCGTTCCCGGTGAGGTCTTCGCCGCGGCTGCCGCCCAGGTGGCCATCGCCGCCGGCCGTGACGACACGCTTCCGGTGCTCACCGGCGTCCGGATCGAGATCGAGGGCGACACCGTCACCCTGGCCTCCACCGACCGCTACCGCTTCGCGGTGCGCGAGTTCCTGTGGAAGCCGGAGAGCCCGGACGCCTCCGCGGTCGCGCTGGTGCCGGCCAAGACGCTGCTGGACACCGCCAAGTCCCTGAGCAGCGGCGACACCGTCACCCTGGCGCTGTCCGGCTCCGGGCAGGGCGAGGGACTGATCGGTTTCGAGGGCGCCGGGCGGCGGACCACGACCCGTCTGCTGGAAGGCGACCTGCCGAAGTACCGGACGCTCTTCCCGACCGAGTTCAATTCGGTCGCGGTGATCGAGACCGCCCCGTTCGTCGAGGCCGTCAAGCGTGTGGCGCTGGTCGCCGAGCGGAACACCCCGGTGCGGCTGAGCTTCGAGCAGGGGGTGCTGATCCTGGAGGCCGGCTCCAGCGACGATGCACAGGCTGTGGAGAGGGTGGACGCCGACCTGGACGGCGACGACATCTCGATCGCCTTCAACCCGGGCTTCCTCCTGGAGGGCCTGTCGGCGATCGACTCCCCGGTGGCGCAGCTGTCGTTCACGACGTCGACCAAGCCCGCGCTGCTGAGCGGGCGCCCGGCCAAGGACGCCGAGGCGGACGACGCGTACAAGTACCTGATCATGCCTGTCCGGCTCTCGGGCTGACCCCTCCGGCGCCGTTCATCAGGGCCCTTCTGCCGACTGGCTGACAGGCCCTGATGAGCGGCTGAGCCCACAGCTGTGCACGGGGTCGCGGGCGTAGGCTCGGACTCAGGTACGACAGCAACGACTACGTGCAAAGAGGGTCTCTGATGGAGCTCGGTCTCGTCGGTCTCGGCAAGATGGGCGGCAATATGCGCGAGCGCATTCGCCGCGCCGGCCACACCGTCATCGGATACGACCGCAACCCCGACCTGGCCGATGTGGACAGCCTCAAGGAGCTTGTGGACAAGCTCAAGGGCCCGCGGGCGGTCTGGGTCATGGTTCCGGCCGGTGCCGCCACCCAGGCGACGATCGACGAGCTGGCGGAGCTGCTCTCGCCCGGCGACATCGTCGTGGACGGCGGCAACTCCCGCTGGACCGACGACGAGAAGCACGCCGAGGAGCTGGCCGCCAAGGGCATCGGCTTCGTGGACTGCGGCGTCTCCGGCGGCGTCTGGGGCCTGGAGAACGGCTACGCCCTGATGTACGGCGGCGACAAGGAGAACGTCGCCAAGGTCCAGCCGATCTTCGACGCCCTCAAGCCCGAGGGCGAGTTCGGCTCCGTCCACGCCGGCAAGGTGGGCGCGGGCCACTTCGCGAAGATGGTCCACAACGGCATCGAATACGCGATGATGCAGGCGTACGCCGAGGGCTGGGAGCTGCTGGAGACGGTCGACTCGGTCACCGATGTGCGCGAGGTCTTCCGCTCCTGGCAGGAGGGCACGGTCATCCGCTCCTGGCTGCTGGACCTGGCCGTCAACGCCCTCGACGAGGACGAGCACCTGGAGAAGCTGCGCGGTTATGCACAGGACTCCGGTGAGGGCCGGTGGACTGTGGAAGCCGCCATCGACAACGCGGTACCGCTGCCCGCGATCACGGCGTCGCTGTTCGCCCGCTTCTCGTCGCGCCAGGAAGACTCCCCGCAGATGAAGATGATCGCCGCGCTGCGCAACCAGTTCGGTGGCCACGCGGTCGAGAGCACGAAGTAAGCAGCAACCAGCTCAGCAGCCGGGGGAGGTCGGCGCGTAGCTATGCACGTATCGCATCTGTCGCTCGCCGACTTCCGCTCGTACGCCCGGGTCGAGGTCCCGCTCGACCCGGGCGTCACGGCTTTTGTCGGGCCCAACGGGCAGGGCAAGACGAACCTTGTCGAGGCGATCGGCTATCTGGCCACGCTCGGCAGCCACCGGGTCGCGTCGGACGCGCCGCTGGTGCGGATGGGCGCCGACCGGGCGATCATCCGGGCCGCGGTCGTCCAGGGCGAGCGGCAGCAGCTGGTGGAGCTGGAGCTCAACCCGGGCAGGGCGAACCGCGCCAGGATCAACAGGTCGTCTCAGGTCAGGCCGCGCGATGTGCTGGGGATCGTACGGACCGTGCTGTTCGCGCCGGAGGATCTCGCGCTGGTCAAGGGCGATCCCGGGGAACGCCGGCGGTTCCTGGACGAGCTGATCACCGCGCGCTCACCGCGGATGGCGGGGGTGCGCTCCGACTACGACCGCGTACTGAAGCAGCGGAACACCTTGTTGAAGACGGCGGCGCTGGCCCGTCGGCACGGCGGTCGGCAGATGGATCTGTCCACGCTGGATGTCTGGGACCAGCATCTGGCTCGTGCGGGGGCCGAGCTGCTCGCGCAGCGGCTCGATCTGATCGCCACGCTGCGCCCGCTGGCGGACAAGGCGTACGAGCAACTGGCGCCGGGCGGCGGTCCGCTGGGGCTGGAGTACCGCGGTTCCGCGGGCGAGGCGATGGCCGCCGCGTCGAACCGCGAGGAACTGTACGGCGTGCTGCTGGCGGCACTGGGCGAGGCCCGCAAGAGCGAGATCGAGCGCGGCGTGACCCTGGTCGGGCCGCACCGCGACGATCTGCTGCTGAAGCTGGGGCAGTTGCCGGCGAAGGGCTATGCCAGCCACGGCGAGTCCTGGTCGTATGCGCTGGCGCTGCGGCTGGCGTCGTACGAGCTGCTGCGGGCCGAGGGCAATGAGCCGGTGCTCGTTCTCGACGATGTCTTCGCGGAGCTCGATGCGCGGCGCCGGGAGCGGCTGGCGGAGCTGGTCGCGCCGGGCGAGCAGGTGCTGGTGACGGCGGCGGTGGACGACGATGTACCGGGGGTGCTGGTCGGCGCGCGCTACGCGGTGTCCGACGGTGCCGTGGAGAAGGTGGACCGGTGACCGAACCGCAGCCGGAGCGCCCCAGGACGCCGGAGTTGTCGGGTGTGGATCTGGCCCGTCAGGCGCTGGTCGCCGCCAAGGAGCAGGCCCGCGCCCGGGGGGCGGCGGTGCAGCAGAAGAAGCAGGCCCGGCGCGGCGGACTGCGTTCGGGCGCGCGGGCGGACGGCCGCGATCCGCTGTCGCTGGGTGCGGCGATCAACCGGCTGATCACGGAGCGCGGCTGGGAGACCCCGGCGGCGGTCGGCGGGGTGATGGGCCGCTGGCCGCAGCTGGTGGGGCCCGAGGTGGCGCAGCACTGCGAGCCTCAGAGGTACGACGAGGATGCCCGCGTCCTGACGGTGCAGTGTGATTCGACGGCCTGGGCGACGCAGCTGCGGCTGCTGGCGCCTCAGCTGGTGGCCCGGCTGAACCAGGACCTGGGCCATGGCACGGTCAAGATGATCAAGGTGCTGGGGCCCGGTGGCCCCGCGCGCCGGTACGGGCCGCTGCGGGCGCCGGGCAGCAAGGGCCCCGGGGATACCTACGGCTAGATCCCGGCGCGAGGCGGGGGTGGTGTTTCACGTGAAACACCACCCCCGCCTCGTTGTCCGGGCCGTTTCACGTGAAACGGCCCGAGCGCCGGATGGGGTGTAGGGCGCTTGTAAACACGTGTGACGCATGAGACTCCGTAAACGGTAGCCGGTGGTTGACATCCCGAAGCGCTGAGTGCCCGTTTGAGCGTCCTGAGGCCCCTTCTCGCATATGGGGAGTCGGCGGACGTCAGTTCAGGGCGGCACATGACGACTCAGGCGCCTGCAAACCCCCATGAGTGTCCGCGCTACCGGTAGACTGGTGGACAATCCCGCCCACTCGCGGAACATGTCGAACGACGAGCCGCTCCCGCCTGTCTTCCCAGGGGTCCTCCCCGCAGGTGCGGAAGGGCTCGTGCTGTGCCAGAAAGGGCGCTTCGTGGCCGACTCCGGCGACCTCAACGAGAACAACATGGCTTCTACCGAAGAGGGGGTTCCCGCAGGTGCCGTGGGCGACTCCTCGGTGGAGAAGTCGTACGACGCCAGCGCGATCACCGTCCTCGAAGGCCTGGACGCGGTTCGCAAGCGCCCCGGCATGTACATCGGCTCGACGGGCGAGCGCGGTCTGCACCACCTCGTGTACGAGGTCGTGGACAACTCGGTCGACGAGGCGCTGGCCGGGCATGCGGACACCATCGACGTGACGATCCTGGCCGACGGCGGTGTCCGCGTCGTCGACAACGGCCGCGGTATCCCCGTCGACATCGTGCCGTCCGAGAACAAGCCGGCCGTCGAGGTCGTGCTGACGGTGCTGCACGCCGGCGGCAAGTTCGGCGGCGGCGGTTACGCGGTCTCCGGTGGTCTGCACGGCGTGGGCGTCTCCGTCGTGAACGCGCTGTCGACGCGGGTGGCCGTCGACGTCCGCCGGGACGGCTACCGCTGGGCGCAGGACTACAAGCTCGGTGTGCCGACCGCGCCGCTGGCCAAGCACGAGGCCACCGAGGAGTCCGGCACCTCGGTCACGTTCTGGGCCGACGGCGACATCTTCGAGACGACCGAGTACAGCTTCGAGACGCTGTCCCGGCGCTTCCAGGAGATGGCGTTCCTCAACAAGGGTCTGACGATCGCGCTGAAGGACGAGCGCACGGACCACGTGGACGAGGACGGCAACCCGCTCTCGGTGCGGTACCACTACGAGGGCGGCATCGTCGACTTCGTGAAGTACCTGAACTCGCGCAAGGGCGAGCTGGTGCACCCGAGCGTGATCGGGGTGGACGCCGAGGACAAGGAGCGGATGCTCTCGGTCGAGATCGCGATGCAGTGGAACACCCAGTACAGCGAGGGTGTCTACAGCTTCGCGAACACCATCCACACCCACGAGGGCGGCACCCACGAAGAGGGCTTCCGCGCCGCGCTGACGGGTCTGATCAACCGCTACGCCCGCGACAAGAAGCTGCTGCGCGAGAAGGACGACAACCTCACGGGTGAGGACATCCGCGAGGGTCTGACGGCGATCATCTCGGTCAAGCTCGGCGAGCCGCAGTTCGAGGGCCAGACCAAGACCAAGCTGGGCAACACCGAGGCCAAGACCTTCGTCCAGAAGGTCGTGCACGAGCACCTCACCGACTGGCTGGACCGCAACCCCAACGAGGCCGCGGACATCATCCGCAAGGGCATCCAGGCGGCGACGGCGCGGGTCGCGGCCCGCAAGGCGCGCGATCTGACCCGCCGCAAGGGGCTGCTGGAGACGGCGTCGCTGCCCGGCAAGCTGAGCGACTGCCAGTCCAACGACCCGACGAAGTGCGAGATCTTCATCGTCGAGGGTGACTCCGCCGGCGGCTCGGCCAAGTCCGGCCGCAACCCGGAGTACCAGGCGATCCTCCCGATCCGCGGCAAGATCCTCAACGTCGAGAAGGCCCGGGTCGACAAGATCCTCCAGAACAACGAGGTCCAGGCGCTGATCTCGGCCTTCGGCACCGGAGTCCACGAGGACTTCGACATCGAGAAGCTCCGTTACCACAAGATCATTCTGATGGCGGACGCCGATGTCGACGGCCAGCACATCAACACCCTGCTGCTGACCTTCCTGTTCCGCTTCATGCGTCCGCTGGTCGAGGCCGGGCACGTCTACCTCTCGCGCCCGCCGCTGTACAAGATCAAGTGGGGTCGCGACGACTTCGAGTACGCCTACTCCGACCGCGAGCGGGACGCGCTGATCGAGCTCGGCAAGCAGAACGGCAAGCGGATCCGCGAGGACTCCATCCAGCGGTTCAAGGGTCTCGGCGAGATGAACGCCGAGGAGCTGCGCATCACGACCATGGACACCGACCACCGTGTCCTCGGCCAGGTCTCGCTGGACGACGCGGCCCGCGCGGACGACCTGTTCTCCGTGCTGATGGGCGAGGACGTCGAGGCACGCCGCTCGTTCATCCAGCGCAACGCCAAGGACGTCCGCTTCCTCGACATCTGAGCCCTGTCGGCCCGAACAACAGCCGCAGCTCGAAAGGACTTTGAACCACCATGGCCGACGAGAACCCCCCCGTGACCCCTGACGGCGTGACCGCCGAGGGCGCGCCCGCCACCATCGAAGGCGTCGGGATGCGCGTCGAGCCCGTCGGGCTCGAAACGGAGATGCAGCGCTCCTACCTCGACTACGCGATGTCCGTCATCGTGTCGCGTGCGCTGCCCGATGTGCGCGACGGCCTCAAGCCGGTGCACCGCCGCGTGCTGTACGCGATGTACGACGGCGGCTACCGCCCCGAGAAGGGCTTCTACAAGTGCGCCCGCGTCGTCGGCGACGTCATGGGTACGTACCACCCGCACGGCGACACCTCCATCTACGACGCGCTGGTCCGCCTCGCGCAGCCGTGGTCGATGCGGATGCCGCTGGTCGACTCCAACGGCAACTTCGGTTCTCCGGGCAACGACCCGGCCGCGGCCATGCGGTACACCGAGTGCAAGATGGCCCAGCTGTCGATGGAGATGCTCCGGGACATCGACGAGGAGACCGTCGACTTCCAGGACAACTACGACGGCCGCAACCAGGAGCCGACGGTCCTGCCGTCCCGCTTCCCCAACCTGCTGATCAACGGCTCGGCCGGTATCGCCGTCGGTATGGCCACCAACATCCCGCCGCACAACCTCCGCGAGGTCGCGGACGGTGCGCAGTGGGCGCTGGCCCACCCGGAGGCGTCCAGCGAGGAGCTGCTGGACGCGCTGATCGAGCGGATCAAGGGCCCGGACTTCCCCACCGGCGCGCTGGTGGTGGGCCGCAAGGGCATCGAGGAGGCGTACCGCACCGGCCGCGGCTCCATCACGATGCGCGCGGTGGTCGAGGTCGAGGAGATCCAGAACCGCCAGTGCCTGGTGGTCACCGAGCTGCCCTACCAGGTCAACCCGGACAACCTCGCGCAGAAGATCGCCGACCTGGTCAAGGACGGCAAGATCGGCGGCATCGCGGACGTCCGCGACGAGACCTCCTCGCGTACCGGCCAGCGGCTGGTCATCGTCCTCAAGCGGGACGCGGTCGCCAAGGTCGTCCTCAACAACCTCTACAAGCACACCGATCTCCAGACCAACTTCGGCGCGAACATGCTCGCGCTGGTCGACGGGGTGCCGCGCACGCTCTCCCTGGACGCGTTCATCCGCAACTGGGTCACGCACCAGGTCGAGGTCATCGTCCGCCGGACGAAGTTCCGGCTGCGCAAGGCCGAGGAGCGGGCGCACATCCTGCGCGGTCTGCTCAAGGCGCTGGACGCCATCGACGAGGTCATCGCGCTGATCCGGCGCAGCGAGACGGTCGAGATCGCCCGCGAGGGCCTGATGGGCCTGCTGACCATCGACGAGATCCAGGCGAACGCGATCCTGGAGATGCAGCTGCGCCGGCTGGCCGCCCTGGAGCGCCAGAAGATCACCGCCGAGCACGACGAGCTCCAGCGCAAGATCAGCGAGTACAACGCGATCCTGGCCTCCCCGGAGCGGCAGCGCCAGATCATCAGCGAGGAACTGGCCGCGATCGTCGAGAAGTTCGGCGACGACCGGCGCAGCAAGCTGGTGCCCTTCGAGGGCGACATGTCCATCGAGGACCTGATCGCCGAGGAGGACATCGTCGTCACCATCTCCCGTGGCGGCTATGTGAAGCGGACGAAGACCGACGACTACCGCTCGCAGAAGCGCGGCGGCAAGGGCGTCCGGGGCACCAAGCTCAAGGAAGACGACATCGTCGACCACTTCTTCGTCTCCACCACCCACCACTGGCTGCTGTTCTTCACCAACAAGGGCCGGGTCTACCGCGCCAAGGCGTACGAGCTCCCGGACGCCGGGCGGGACGCGCGGGGCCAGCATGTGGCCAATCTGCTGGCCTTCCAGCCGGACGAGCAGATCGCGCAGATCCTGGCGATCCGCGACTACGAGGCGGCGCCGTACCTGGTCCTCGCCACGAAGGCCGGCCTGGTCAAGAAGACCCCGCTCAAGGACTACGACTCGCCCCGCTCCGGCGGTGTGATCGCGATCAACCTGCGCGAGCGGGAGGACGGCACGGACGACGAGCTGATCGGCGCCGAGCTGGTCTCGGACACCGACGATCTGCTGCTGATCAGCAAGAAGGCGCAGTCGATCCGGTTCACCGCGACCGACGACGCGCTGCGCCCGATGGGCCGGGCCACGTCGGGTGTGAAGGGCATGAGCTTCCGAGAAGGTGACGAGCTGCTCTCGATGAATGTGGTCCGGGACGGTACGTTCGTCTTCACGGCGACCGACGGCGGCTACGCCAAGCGCACCGGGGTCGACGAGTACCGTGTCCAGGGCCGTGGCGGCCTGGGCATCAAGGCCGCCAAGATCGTCGAGGACCGGGGTTCGCTGGTCGGCGCGCTGGTCGTCGAGGAGTCGGACGAGATCCTCGCGATCACGCTCGGCGGTGGCGTGATCCGAACGCGGGTCAACGAGGTCCGGGAGACCGGCCGTGACACCATGGGCGTCCAACTGATCAACCTGGGCAAGCGCGATGCCGTCGTCGGCATCGCACGGAACGCCGAGGCCGGCCGGGAAGCCGAAGAGGTCGACGGGCCCGAGGGGGCCGACGAGACCGGTGCGGCGGATGAGGCCGCGCCCGTAGCGGCCGAGGGCGAGCAGCCCGCGGCGGAGTAACCGAGGAGTAGGTCGTGAGTGGAGCCACGGGCGCTGCGGCGGGCGGACCGGGAGTCGGCAAAGACTCCTCGTCCGGACCCGCAACCGTGACGGAAGACAGCGCCCGTGGCTCTGCCATGTCCGAAGGCACACGGGACGACGGTGCCCACGAGGGGGGAACCATGACGGATACCCGACAGCCCCAACCCCAACCCCAGCCGCAGGCCCGCACCGGTGGCCAGGTGAACCCGCAGGGCGGCGCACAGCAGCCGTACCAGCCGCCTCAGGCGTACCGCACGGGTGGCGGGCAGGACGGAGCCGGGCAGGCGGTGCGCAAGCCGCGTACGGGCGCCAGCACGGCCCCGAGGACGCGCAAGGCCCGGCTACGGGTGGCGCGTACCGACCCGTGGTCGGTGATGAAGGTGAGCTTCCTGCTGTCCATCGCGCTGGGCATCTGCACGGTCGTGGCGGTGACGGTGCTGTGGATGGTGATGAACGCGATGGGCGTCTTCTCCACCGTCGGCAAGACGATCAGCGAGGCGACCGGCTCGGCGGACGGCGGCGGCCTCGATCTCCAGTCGTTCCTGTCGCTGCCGCGGGTGCTGCTGTTCACCTCCGTCATCGCGGTGATCGACGTGGTGCTGGCGACCGCGCTGGCCACGCTCGGTTCGTTCATCTACAACCTGTCCGCCGGCTTCGTCGGCGGGGTGGAGCTGACGCTCGCGGAGGACGAGTGAGCCCTCGGCGGGCGGCGTTCCCGAGGCCGCGGGAACCGATTTTGGGAACGCCTCTGAAGTGCGCTAATCTTTCGGTGCAGCGAACGAGCGGCTATAGCTCAGACGGTTAGAGCGCTTCCCTGATAAGGAAGAGGCCCCAGGTTCAAGTCCTGGTAGCCGCACCGCACCATCGGCCCGGCCGGAGACTTCTCCGGCCGGGCCGATGCGTTATCCGGGGCAGTGGGAACCCGAGATGCGGGCGATTCGTTGTACAGGGGCGGAAGTTGGGGCTCTTCGGTACCCGCGGACGAGGTGTTGCCGAGTGCGGGCTAGATAACCGATCGGTATCGGCCGGTGTGTATCATCGGCCGACATAGGGTCCCCTACGTCAACGAAAGACGAGGTCGCGCGGTGAAGAAGCTTCTCCTGGTCGCACTGGCCGCCATCGGCGGGCTCCTCGTGTACCGCCAGATCCAGGCGGATCGCGCCGAGCAGGATCTGTGGACGGAGGCGACCGACTCCGTGCCCGCAGGTTCGGGTGTGTGAGACCACACGCACAGCACAGTTTGCAGGGACCCCGGTTGCCGATGGGCAGCCGGGGTTTCGTGCGTCCGGGGGCAGGGGAGGCAGGCCGGTGAGTTTGCTATCGCACATCATTGGATTGCAGTGGCAAAGTGGATGTCCGTGACGGTGGTGTCCGTGATGTGATCGGCGGGACGCGAGGGGGACGACGACATGGCACGACGACCATGCCGCGGAGCGGTGGCGGCGCTCGGAGGGCTGTTGCTGGCCCTCACCGCGGCGGTCCTCCCGGCCGCGGCGGCACCGCACACGGCGCCGGTCGCCGAGGGTGGCGGCATGATGATGGTGCTGGACTCCTCCGGCTCCATGGCCGGGAGCGACGGCGCCGGAAGCACCCGGATCGCCGCTGCCCGCAGGGCGATCGGCACCGTCGTCGACGGGCTGCCGGACGGCTATCCCACCGGTCTGCGGGTCTACGGCGCCGACAAGCCCAAGGGGTGTGACGACACCCGGCTCGCCCGGCCCGTCGCCCCGCTGGACCGGGACGGCCTCAAGCGCGCCGTCGCGGGCGTCACGCCCAAAGGGGACACCCCCATCGGGCTGTCGCTGAACAAGGCCGCCGCGGACCTCCCCCGGCCCGCCGACGGCGGCACCGGCAAGCGCACGATCCTGCTGGTCTCCGACGGCACGGACACCTGCCAGTCGCCGCAGCCCTGCCAGGTCGCCGCCCAACTCGCCGCGTCCGGTGCCGATCTGCACATCGACACCGTCGGCTTCCAGGTGGCGGGCCAGGCCCGCGCGCAGCTGGAGTGCATCGCCAAGGCCGGCAACGGGCAGTACTACGACGCCCCGGACGCCCGGGCGCTCTCCCGCCAGGTGCAGCGGGCCGGTCAACTCTCCGCGGCCGGCTACCGGTTCAGCGGGAAGCAGGTCCGGGGCACGGCCGACCGGCAGAGCGCGCCGCTCATCGCGCCGGGGCAGTACCTGGACAGCATCGGCCCCAACGAAGAGCGGTACTACGCCACCAACCTGGACGCGGCGTCGGCGGCGGACTTCTCGGCGACGGTGGTCCCGCAGCCCGGCGCGGCGATCGACTCCCCGGACGCGCTGCGCACCAAGGTCGTGTACGGAGCGGACGGTTCCTGCGAGTCCACCTCGGCGATGTTCGGGCAGCGCGAGGGAGCCGCACCGCTGACCTCGGCCGTCAGCCGGATCCCGTCGCAACGCGGCACCAAGAGCTGTGACAAGGCGGGCCGGTACTGGCTGGTCGTCGAGCGCACGGCGGCCAAGGGCTCGGACGCCGCGCGCTGGCCGCTGGAGCTGACGTTTCACGTGGAACATCCGCTGTCGAAGGGCGTCACCCCCGCCCCGTCCGAGCCGGACTACGGCGCCGGCGGCAAGGACGCCACGCTGCCCACCACCGCCCCCGAGGCGGTCTCCGGCGGCACCGGCTTCAACGACGCCCGTCCGCTGCACCAGGGCGTCTGGCGGGACAGGATCCTCCCGGCCCAGACGCTCTGGTACAAGGTGCCGGTGGGCTGGGGCCAACAGCTGCGCTACGACGTGGAGTTCGCCAACGAGCCCAAGGCCAAGGGCGCTGTCACCCCGACGTCCTTCGGCAGCACCCAGGTCTATACGCCGTACCGGGCGCCGGTCGGCAGCGGCACCGGTCAGTTCACACAGCAGGCGCCCTACAACGGGCGGGTGGCGTCGCTGAAGATGGGGACGGTGCCGGTCTCCTGGACCAACCGCTACGAGACCCGCCCCAACGTCACCCCCGTCCACGCCAACGGCGACTTCTACATCGCGGTCACGCTGGGTGCCAGAGCCGCCCAGATCAGCGAGAACCCGCAGATCGGGGTGGTGCTGCGGGTCGCCGTCCTGGGCAAGGAGAAGGCCGGACCGGAGGCCGGTGCGGTGGCCGTCAAGAGCAGTGCCGTGGACGGCGGTTCGGGGTCCGCGGCCGGCTCCGGCGGATGGCCCGCGATCCGGGTGGCCGGGGTGTCCGTCGGTGTGGTGGGCGTGCTGCTGCTGGCCGGCCTCGGGATGTCGTACGTCTGGGCCCGCCGTAAGCCGCGGCCGGCCGGTGCGGGGTCGGATCCGCGGAAGAGCGGTTCGTAGCGAGGCGGGCGGCGGGTCCAGGGCTCGCGGCCCTGGCGGCGCTGGCCGTGGTGGCGCTCGCGCCGGGCACGGTGGGCGTGGCCGCGGCCGACGGCGTACCGGGCTATGCGAGGGCGCCCGGTGGCACGGCGGTCGGGGGCGGCGCGGACACCTGCCACGGACTTCGTGGCGAACGCCTTCGGGCTGCGCGTCTACAACCCGGCGCGCGGCGTGGTAAGTGACGGCGGCTTCGTCGCGTACAGCGGAAAGCCGGTCACCACCGGGGAGTTCAGCGCGCCGGTGGCCTACGGCAACCGCTTCGCCTCGGACGACACGGTCCGCGCCATGCGCTTCGCGGGCCGGTACTACGTGGCGGTGACCCTCGACTCCGGTGCCGCCAAGCACTTCCCGCAGGGCGCCGACCTCACCCTCCGGGTGGACGTCCGGGGCACCCCGCAGGCCGGTCCGGGATACGCCGGGCCCGCCGGCGACTTCGACGTCACGCCCGGCGACGGGGACGGCACGGGCCGGACCGCGCGGACCAACGGCACCCTGATGCTCGTGGCGTACGCCGGGATCGGCACCGGGGTGGTGCTGCCGGCGGGGCTGGGTGCCTGGACGGTGGTCGCGCGGCGCGGGGCCGCGGCCACGATCGCGCAGGGACCCGGCGAGGCCCCGTCCGCACCGCGGGACCGGCTGCCCGCCCCCTCGTCCCCGGTGGACCAGCAGCCGACGCAGTAGTCGCCGCGGCGGCCCCGACCGTCCCGGGACGGCCAGGGCCTGTCCGAGGGGTCAGGGGCGGGCCCTCGACGCTCCCCCAGCCACCGCTGGGCGGTGCCCCCAGGCACGGGGCACCGCGCCGCGTTGCCGAACCGTCCCCGTAGCTTTGCTGTCGAGCCGCTCCGGCGCCTGCGCTCCGCCTCGGCTCCTGGCACGGTCACCGGAAGCCGAGCCGCACCGCACCGGACGCCGGGCCTTTTCGACCCCGGCCCACCGCGGACAGGCCCCGGGGACTCCCCGGCAGGACCGGCGTCAGGCGCCGAGCAGCGCCCAGATGCCGACCGCGATGCACAGCAGCGCCACGATCAGCACCGGGACCGCGACCTTCGGGGGCGGTCCCGGTCTGCGGTCCGGGACGGCGGAGCGCGGCGCTGCCGGGGCGCCCGGGGGAGGCGTCACCGGAGCGGGGGCGGCGCCCGGCGGCTGGCCGGGGAGCGGGGGCTGCCCGGCGGTGTACGGGCGGGTCGCGGACGCCTCCGGGGGGCCGGCGGCCGGCGGCTCGTAGCGGGGCATCGGGGCCGGGGTCCGCGGCGGGGTGCTCGGCGGGGCCGGGATGTTCCGGGCCGGCGGCGGTCCCGGCGGCATCGGGGTCGGGGTCGGCGGGGTGCTCGGCTGCGGCGGGATCTGCGGCTCCGGCGGCGCGAGCTGGAAACTCCCGGTGCCCGACAGGGAACGCGGCCCGGGGGTCGGGTCGCCGGCCCCTGAGGTTCCGCCGGTTGCGCCGGTCCCGGCGGCGGCCACGGTCGTGCTGCCGGTCGCGCCGTCGCCGCCGGCGGAGCGCAGCGGCCCGTCCGGCCCGAACCCGGCGGGGAGCGGCCCGATGTGGTCGAAGACCTCGACGACCTCGTCCTCGATCGTCGCCTCGGGCAGCAGCTCGGCCGCCGCCAGCAGCGCCTTCCGGGCCCCGGTCGCGGTCTTGAAGCGGGCGTCCGGATCCGGGTGCACCAGTGAGGCCAGCACCTGCCACAGCGGTTCCGGTACGCCTTCGGGGGCGTTCGGTATGCCGTGGTCCGCGAAGTGCCGGATCAGCGCCTCCGCGTCCGGCTTGACGCCGGTGAGCAGGGAGAGCGCGACCAGCCCGGCCGCGAACAGGTCGGCGGGGAAGTCCGGTTCGGCGCCCAGCATTTGCTCGGGTGCGAAGTAACCGGGCGTGCCCACCACGTAGTTGGTCTCCGTGAGCCGTGGCTCGCCCTTGCGCATCGCGATGCCGAAGTCGGACACCCGCAGATGGGGGCGGCCGGTGCCGGTCGCCTCCAGCAGGAGGTTCGCCGGTTTGATGTCGCGGTGCACCACGCCCTCGGCGTGCACGGCGGTCAGCCCGGCCAGCAGCTGGTCCATCAGGGTGCAGACCATCCGCGGCGGCAACGGGCCGTAGTCGCCGGACAGATGGGCCAGCGAGCCGCCGTGCACCAGGTCCATGGTGAACAGCACCTTGTCGTCGTCCGCGGCCCAGCTCGCCGGGGCCAGCACATGGGGGTGATCGATCCGCAGCGCCTGTTCGCGGACGAAGCGCAACAGCGTGTGCGCATCGCTCTGCTGGAGCACTTTGGCCGCCACGTAGCGGCGGCGCCGGTGGTCCCAGGCGCGCCAGACCGCGCCCACTCCGCCCCGTCCGATCGGATCCACGAGCTCGTACCGACCGGCGAAGATCTCACCCATTGCGCCCCGTCCGCTTCTGGATCACGAGTCTCCTGCGACCGACTCTCGGCTGGCCAACGCTCCCCGGCTAACTCTGGTGCGCCTCGTAGTGGGCGACCGCGTCCGCGGTGCGGCCGGCACCGTAGACCCTGAGGAACTCTGCCAGTTCGGGATGCGTGGGGGCGAGGGTGGTCGCCGCCTCGATGATGTCCCCGGCGTCGGAGACCGACCGCAGCAGCGACTGGATCTCCCGCACCACCCGGCGCACGGTGGTGGCGCCCGTGGAGGACGTGGTCTGCGAGGTGTTGTTCAGCACCGAGCCGCCCGCCGTCTTCTTGATCTCTTCCATCCGGTCGGTGGCCTCGGCGGCGCTGACGCTGCCGTCCGCGACCTGGCCGGCCAGCTCCTGGAGCGCCTGGACCCGCTGGACCACGGCCGGGTTGCCTATCTTGGCGCGCTGCCCGCTCATCAGCTGGGACAGCATCGGCGCGGACAGTCCGAGCACCGAGGCCAGCCGGGCCTGGTTGAGCCCGAGGTCGTCGATCAGCCGGCGGAACAGCGCGCCCAGAGGTTCCCCGTACCAACTGCGCTGGAGCTCCCGGGCCCGCGCGGTGGCTTCCTGCTGTGCTGCGTCCATGCCGTCTCCCCAGTCTCCCCGATCGCGCTTCGCTGCCGCGAATCTCGCGAAGCATCCTACGGAGAGCCACGGTGTGCGGCGATACCCGGTCGGGAAAGCACCCCGACACCGGGTACCCTGTTCCGCGAAGGGGCCTTAGCTCAGTTGGTAGAGCGCTGTCTTTGCATGGCAGATGTCAGGGGTTCGACTCCCCTAGGCTCCACCGGATAAACCCCTCCGACCTGCAAGAACGCGGTCGGAGGGGTCTTTTTGTGCCGTCTGCGCCTTCCATGCCTCCTATGACTTCTGTGCCCTCTGCGCCCTCTGTGTCGCTTTGCGGGGCCGGGCGGCGGGTGGCCTGCGCCGTCACCGGCGGGCGGTGGCACCCGCGCGGAAGATCAGCAGCGCCGCGGCCGACCCGATGACGACGAGTACGCCGCCCGCGCCCGGCAGGCCGCCCAGGGTGCCGAGGACCGCGACGCCGAGCGCCGAGCCCGCCTGCCGTATGCCGTTGAGGGCGCCCTGGCCGGTCGCGGCCAGTTCGGCCGGCGCGGCGACGGCCATCTCGGCGGCGGCGCCGGGGATGGAGAGGGTGCCCGCGGCGGCGAGGGCGAGTTCGGCCGCGACGATCAGGGGGAGCGGGGCGTGCCCGTTGCCGGCGAGGAGCAGCAGCACCCCTGCCAGCGCGGTGGCCGACATTCCGGTCAGCAGCACCGGGCGGGCCCCGTGCCGGGCCACCAGCCGGCCGGTGAAGAAGGGCATCACGCACACCGGGAAGGTGAGCGGCAGCGACGCCAGGCCGGCCGCCAACGGGGAGAGCCCGTAGGCGTGCTGGAGCCGGACGGCGAGCAGGTACATCCCGCCGAAGAAGGCGAAGCAGGACACCGCGGCGGCCAGCATGGCGGCCCGCACCCGGGGCAGGGCCAGCAGCGCGGGCGGCAGTACGGGGGCGGCGGCACGGCGTTCCACGGCGGTCAGTGCGGCGAAGGCGAGCAGCGCACCGGCGATCGGCCCCCAGGCGGGCGGTGCCGCCCAGCCCTCGATGCCCGCCTCGACCAGGCCGAAGGTGAGCGCGGCGAGCGCGGTGGTGGACAGCAGCAGCCCGGGGCGGTCCAGGGCGCGCAGGGCGTTGCCGGCGGCGCGGGCGGGCGGTGCCGGGAGCCGGCGGGCGAGCAGCAGGGCGGCGAGGGCGATGGGCGGGTTCACGAGGAACACCAGCCGCCAGCCGCCGAGTTCGATCAGCCCGCCGCCCAGTACGGGTCCGGCCGCGGCGCCGAGTCCGCTCAGTGCGGCCCACGCCCCGATGGCGCGGGTGCGCCCGGCCGGGTCCGGGCTGAGGGCGATCAGCAGCGCGAGCGAGGCGGGGACCAGTCCGGCGCCGGCCGCTCCCAGCAGGGCCCGTCCGGCGATCAGCGACCCGGTGTCGGGCGCCGCGGCGCACAGTACGGACAGCGCGGCGAAGGCGGTGAGGGCGAGGACGTAGACCCGTCGCGCACCCCACCGGTCGGCCAACACGCCTGCCGCGAGCAGCAGTCCGGCGAAGACCACGGTGTACGCGTCGACGGCCCAGGGGAGTGCGGCGGCGGCCGGGTGGAGGGAGCGCTGGAGGTCGGGAACGGCGACGTTGAGGATGGAGGTGTCCAGGAGGACGAGCAGGTTCCCGGCGGCGATCCCGGCGAAGGCGAGCCGGGACCGTACGGGCGCCGGCGGTGCGGCGTCGGCGCAGCGCGCCATGGCATCGGTGGTCATGGCAGAAAGGTGGCCCGGTGGGCCCGGGTCCGGCGACGCCGCACTCTCGATGGCCCCATCGGAATGTCCGATGGCGAGGGCATGCTGGTGGGGTGGACTCCCGTTATCTGCGTGCCTTCGTCGCCGTCGCCGATCACGGCGGAATATCCGCTGCCGCCCAGGAGTTGGGCTATGCGCAGTCGAGCGTGAGCGCACAGCTCAAGCGCCTGGAGGCGGAGCTCGGCGCGAGCGTGCTGGTCCGTGCCGGCACGGGCACGACGCTCACCGACGCCGGACGGCGGCTGCTGCCCCATGCCCGTGAGGCGCTGGAGCTGGAGGAGCGGATGCGCCGGGCCGCGCTCGGCGACCGGCCCAGGCTGCGGATAGGCGCCCAGGAGTCGCTGGCGCACGCCTGGATGCCGGAGGTACTGGTCGCGCTGGAGTACGGCGCCGGCGCCTCCGGCACGGGCGTCGACGTCGAGCTGACGGTGGGAAGCCGCAGCCTGGTGGAACGGGCCTTCGGCGCGGGCGAGTTGGACGTGACGTTCCAGTACGACAACGGGGTGCGTGCGCTCGGCCCGCACGCGGTCATGGGCCATGACCGCACGGTGCTGGTGGCGTCCCCCGGCCATCCCCTGGCCGGGAGCGCGCAGGTGAGGCCGGATCAGCTGCTGGCGTACGACTTCCTGGTCGCCGAGCCGGGCTGCACCTCCGAGATGCTGGTGGACCGCTTCGGGCGCGACCTGCTCGCCGGGGCGCACCTCTCGATGATCACCGGCTCGCTGTCCGCGCTGCTGCGGCTGACCGGGCACGGCCGCGGTGTCTCGCTGCTGCCGGAGCTGGCGGTGGCGCGGGAGCTGGAGACCGGCGAACTGGTCGCGCTGCGGCTCACCGAACCGCTCCGCCCGGTCAGCATCCTCGCCCAGTGGCGCCCCCGCCTCGGCCTCGCCGAGCGCCCGCTGCACGCCCTCCTCGACGTGGCCCGGCGCGCCGACCCGCTGCCGGCCGCCGGGCGCCCGGCAGAGGTGTCCTGAGGGCCGTACGCCACCGGGCCGCGCCCCCGTGAGGGAGCGCGGCCCGGTGGCGGTGCGGATCAGGCGGTGCCGCCGCCCCGTTCGCCGTCGTCGGTCTCGGCCTGCTTGGCCTGGACCTCGGGGTCGAGCGGGGCGCCCTCGCTGCCGTCGACGGCGCTCAGATGGCCGCGCTCACCGACCTCGGTGGGGGCCGGCGGCTCGACCAGCCAGTCCGGGTTGGCCTGCTTGTCCCACCACTTCCAGGCGGCGACCGCCCCGGCCACCACGATGCCCAGCAGCGCCAGCCGCTTGGCCGCCCTGCCGCAGGCGGCCCGGCGGTGCTGCTTCTTCTGGAGCTTCTCGATCTCCGCGGCGGTCACCTGGCCGCGGAGCGCGGCGAGCGCCGCGGTGCCCCGGGCGAGCGCCTCCTCGCGCACCGGCTCGGCCGCCGCACGGGCGCTGTCCACGGCGTACTCCAGCCGCGGGGCGGCGTAGTCGGCCGCCTGGCGGGCCGCCTTGCGGGTGCGGCAGGCCGCCCGGGTCGCCGCCGCGTCCACCTTGGGCGGCAGCGCGCCGCGGGCGTGCTCGATACGCGGGTGCAGATGGGCGTCGTACTGGGAACGGGCCTGGTGCGCCGCCTCGGCCACCACCGGCGCCAGCCGCGTACGGGCCTCGGATGCGTACTGGACAGCGGCGTCCTTGGCCGTACCGGCATAGGGAGCCACCACCTCCGCTGCATGCCGCACGCTGTCCCTGGCGGTGCCGGTCGCGGCGCGCACGCTGTCCTTGCGGGTCACGGGGATCCTCCTCCTCGGCGGTGTGTCCGGGTTGCGGGGGCTGCTCCCCCGTTGCTGCTCTGTCGCCTGTCCACCCGATTGACGAGCATGCCCGCTCGGGCGTCGTACGGCATGTGCGAGCGGGCATCCGGGTCATTGGGGACCTTCCGGAGCCTTGTGACGACAATGCCACGCTGCGTCGCATCGTGCGCAAGAAATGAGTACGAACACCGTCAAGAGGTGGCGGCCGGGCGCTCGGCGGGCGCTTCATGCGAGGATCAGGGACCGTCAGTGAAGACTTATGGAAGGTAGATCGTGGCTGAGCAGCTCTACGCCACCCTGAAGACGAACCAGGGCGACATCGAGATTCGGCTCCTGCCGAACCATGCACCGAAGACGGTCAAGAACTTCGTCGAGCTCGCCAACGGCGAGCGGGAGTGGACCCACCCGGCGACCGGCAAGAAGTCCACCGACCGGCTGTACGACGGCACCGTCTTCCACCGGGTCATCAGCGGCTTCATGCTCCAGGGCGGTGACCCGCTGGGCAACGGCACCGGCGGTCCCGGTTACGAGTTCGCCGACGAGTTCCACCCCGACCTGGCGTTCAACAAGCCGTACCTGCTGGCCATGGCCAACGCCGGTCCGGGCACCAACGGCTCGCAGTTCTTCATCACCGTCGCGCCGACCGCGTGGCTGACCGGCAAGCACACCATCTTCGGCGAGGTCACCAACGACGCCAGCAAGAAGGTCGTGGACGCCATCGCCAACACCCAGACCAACCCGCGCACCGACCGTCCGGTCCAGGACGTCGTCATCCAGTCGGTGGTCGTCGAGACCCGCTGAGGCGCGTCTTGTGCCCCGGCAAGGTCCGGGGGAACCATTACGCCCCGCCCGGTCGTACACCGGGCGGGGCGGTGTGTTCACGCGCTCAGGCGAGAAAGAGGACGAGGGGACCATGGACCAGGTGCCAGGCAGCCCGCAGGAGCCGCAGGACGCGCACGGCCGGGACGGCCGCTCCGGCTGCTACCGCCATCCGGACCGGACGACCGGCATCCGGTGCACCCGCTGCGACCGGCCGATCTGCCCGGAGTGCATGGTCAGCGCCTCGGTCGGCTTCCAGTGCCCGGACTGCGTACGCAACGGCGGCGGCACCGGCCACGCGCCGGGGGCGAGTGCGCCGCGCACGATAGCGGGCGGCACGGTCACCGCCGACCCGCGGCTGATCACCAAGATCCTCCTGGGCATCAACGCCGCCGTCTTCGTCGCGGTCCTGGCGTCCGGCAGCGGCCTGGTCGACCGGCTGGACATGCTCGGACTCGCCCTCGACCCGAGCCGTTACCAGCTCGTCGGCGTCGCCCACGGCGAGTGGTACCGCCTGCTGACCGCGATCTTCCTGCACCAGCAGATCCCGCACATCGCCTTCAACATGCTCTCGCTGTGGTGGCTGGGCCCGCCCCTGGAGGCGGCGCTCGGCCGGCTCCGCTACATCACGCTCTACCTGCTCGCCGGCCTCGGCGGCAGCGCTCTGACGTACCTGCTCGCCGCGCAGAACCAGCCCTCGCTGGGGGCGTCCGGCGCGATCTTCGGGCTGCTGGGCGCGACGGCGGTGCTGATGCGCCGGCTGCGCTACGACATGAAGCCGGTGCTGATCCTGCTCGGCCTCAACCTGGCCTTCACGTTCCTGTGGCCGAATATCGCCTGGCAGGCGCATGTCGGCGGGCTGGTCGTGGGAGCCGCGGTGGCGTTCGGGATGGTGCACGCGCCGCGCGACCGCCGGACGCTGGTGCACGCCGGGACGTGTGCGCTGGCGCTGCTCGCGATCGTCGCGGTGGTGTGGGTACGGACCCTTCAGCTGGTGGGCTGAGGTCCGTACCCACACCATCGGGCGACGTTGTCCACAGTGCGTGGCGGATCTTGTGCATGCTGTGCGGAAGATCCCCCCGGACCCCGTCGGCCTGCGTTTCCCCAGGAAGGACAGGGGGAGACGCAGACCGTGGACGGCTACCACCGGTCACACCGGCGTCAACCTCCCGAAGGTTATCCACAGATCTTCTGAAGTTTTCCCCGGCTGTGGATAACTGTGTGGATGGCCTTGGGCAGGGCTTGCGCTACTTCCACTGCGTGGAGATACCGAAGCCCACCGCGATGAAGCCGAAGCCGCACACGATGTTCCAGTTGCCCATCGCCTTGATCGGGAGATCGCCCTCGGACACGTAGAACAGCACGATCCACGCCAGGCCGATCAGGAACATCGCCAGCATCAGCGGCGCGACCCAGCCACGTCCTGAGTTCATCTTCAGGGCGGTGGTCTTCGCCGGCGGCGGCGTGAAGTCGTCCTTCTTGCGGATCCGTGACTTCGGCACGAGGAACTCTCCTGTCGATGTGCTGCTCCCCCGCTCTCCACGGCGAGCGGGCGGTGCCCCCATCCGTGCGGGGGCGGTACGGAACGGGAGCCAGGGGGCGGACACGGTGGGAACGGATTCCTTCCCGGGCGTCCGTTAGCGTAGTGCTTCCGCGGCGTCGTAAGGAGTAAGGGTACGTTGAGCAATTCCGCTGACTCCTCCGGGCGTCCGGCCCGACCGCGGCTGCGACCCGTCCGGCTCCTCACCCTCGTCGTCTTCGCGCTCGCCGGGCTGATGTTCTGGCTGAGCTTCGACACCGCCCGCGGCACCAATCTCCGCTCCGACGACTCGATGCTGCGGCTGTCCGACCTCATCCAGGAACGCAGCCACAAGAACGGCTCCCAGGACGACCGCAACGCCACCCTGCGCGCGCAGGTCGACGGGCTGGCCCGGCGCGACACCAGCAGCTCCACGACCGAGCAGGCCAAGCTCAAGGCACTGGAGAAGAGCGCCGGCCTGGACCCGCTGTCCGGCCAGGGCGTGACGGTCACGCTCATGGACGCCCCGCCGAACGCCACCGCCAAGATTCCCGGCATCCCCGAGCCGCAGCCCAACGACCTGGTCATCCACCAGCAGGACCTCCAGGCCGTGGTGAACGCCCTGTGGCACGGCGGCGCCAAGGGCATCAAGGTCATGGACCAGCGGCTGATCTCCACCAGCGCGGTCCGCTGCGTCGGCAACACCCTGATCCTCCAGGGCCGCGTCTACTCCCCGCCGTACAAGATCACCGCCGTCGGCGACCGCGATGCGCTCAACCGGGCGCTCACCGCGTCCCCCGCCATCCAGAACTACCTCCAGTACGTCAACGCCTACGGCCTCGGCTGGAAAGTCGACCAGCACGAGGCGGTGACTCTTCCCGGCTACTCCGGCACAGTGGATCTCCACTACGCACAGCCTGTGAAGCCGTAACCCGCACCCCGCGGGGCGGCGGGGAGGGGCGGGTCCGGATGACGGTGCGGTGGATCGTACGGACGGCCAGCGAAATCTGCGTCACCGCCGGCACGCTGATCGTCCTCTTCGTCGTCTACCTCCTCTTCTGGACCGGCATCCGGGCCGACAGCGCGATGGACGGCGAGATCGGCAGACTCCAGGACCAGTGGTCGGCGGGCCCACCCGCCGCCTCCGCCGGCAGGTCCGCGGCCCCGCCCGCCGCCGAACCCCGCCCCTACGAACCCGGCAAGCCCTTCGCCGTCATGTACATCCCGCGGCTCGGGACGGACTGGGCCAAGCCCGTCCTGCAAGGCACCACCACCGGCGTCCTCCAGCGCGGCCTCGGCCACTACGACCGCACCGCCCGGCTCGGCGAGACCGGCAACTTCGCCGTCGCCGGCCACCGCCGCACCTACGGCGACCCCTTCAAGGACTTCCCCGAACTCCGCCCCGGAGACGCCGTCGTCCTCACCGACGGGACGACCTGGTTCACCTACCGCATCGACAACCGGCCCTATACGACGCTGCCCGCCGACATCGGCGTGATCGACCCCGTACCGCAGAAGTCCGGCTACCGGGGCCCCGGACGCTATCTGACCCTGACCACCTGCGAGCCGGAGTGGGGACACAGCCACCGGCTGATCGCCTGGGCCCACCTGGATTCCACCCAACCCGTCGAGCAGGGAAGGCCATCGGCTTTGACCGGCTGACCCACCTGCCCACGGCCTCTCCCCTTACTCTGGTGTCGAATCGACATCGTCAACGGGCATCGGCAAGGGGACAGCGACAGCATGTACGGCTGGATCTGGCGGCATCTGCCGGGCAACACGTGGGTGAAGGCGCTGATTTCACTGGTGCTCGTGCTGGCGGTCGTCTTCGTGCTCTTCCAGTGGGTCTTTCCGTGGGCGGAGCCGCTGCTCCCCTTCAATGACGTCACTGTCGACCAAGGGATGGCAGGCACCCGATGACCGCACGCATTCTCGTTGTCGACAACTACGACAGCTTCGTCTTCAACCTCGTCCAGTACCTCTACCAGCTCGGCGCCGAATGCGAGGTGCTGCGCAACGACGAGGTCGCCCCGCGCCACGCCCAGGACGGCTTCGACGGCGTACTGCTCTCCCCCGGGCCGGGCACCCCCGAACAGGCCGGGGTCTGCGTCGACATGGTCCGGCACTGCGCGGACACCGGCGTCCCGGTGTTCGGTGTCTGCCTGGGCCTCCAGTCGATGGCCGTCGCCTACGGCGGTGTGGTGGACCGGGCGCCCGAGCTGCTGCACGGCAAGACCTCCCCCGTCCTGCACGAGGGCGCCGGCGTCTTCGCCGGGCTGCCGTCGCCCTTCACCGCCACCCGCTACCACTCCCTCGCCGTCGAGCCGGACACCGTCCCCGACGTGCTGGCGGTCACCGCCTGGACGGAGGCCGACGAGGCCCCCGGCGGCCGGATCATCATGGGCCTGCGGCACCGTGAACTCCCGGTGGAGGGCGTGCAGTTCCACCCCGAGTCGGTGCTGACGGAGTGGGGACACAAGATGCTCGCCAACTGGCTGGTGGAGTGCGGCGACGAGGGAGCGGTGGGGCGTTCGGCGGGGCTGGCCCCGGTGGTCGGCAAGGCCGGCGCGTGACCGCGCTGCGCCCCGAGCGTGACGGCAGATCCTACGACCCGTACGAGCCGGAGCGGCCGTACGGGGCGCAGGATCCGTACGGGCCGGGAGAGCCCGACGGGCACCCCGATGCGTTCGAGGCGGCGGTCGGGCGGCTCCGCGACCCGCTGAACGACCCCCTGCCGGGCCGGGCGGCGACATCGCTGCCGGGACCGTACGAGCAGGAGCAGCAGGCACCCCGGACCGACGAGGGGCCGGGCTCCCCCTGGTTCCGGCCGCACCACGAGCCGCCCGCCCAGCCCCGGCCGCCGGCCCGGACCGAGCCCCCGCCGCCGGCCCAGCCCCAGTCGCGGCCGGCTGCCCGGCACCGGAAACCCAGCCCCGAGGACACCCCGCACACCCCGCCCGCCCCGCGCCGTCCGCAGTCCTACGGTCCCGAGCGCGACGACTACGGGCAGGTCAACGGCGGCCTCGGCGGCGGCAGTTACGCCGCGCGGACCGAGCCGATACCTCCGCCGTTCACGGTCGCCGAGGCCCTGACGGCGCCGCTCCCCACGATTCCGCCGCTGGTCCCGAGACCCGCCGCGCCCGCCGTTCCCGGGCCGCAGCGGGACGAGGAGACCATGGCCCTGCGCCAGGCGGAGCGCGACCGGGACGCCGTTTCACGTGAAACCGACGCCACCGCGGTGGTTTCACGTGAAACCGAGACCGCTTCGGCGCCAGGAGGCCGAGCGGCCCGGCGCAAGGCCGCTCAGGAGGCCACCCGGCGGGGTGGCCGCCACGGCCGCCACGGAGGCGGGGCAGCCGCTGCCGCCGCTGCCGCCACCGCGTCCGCCGCCGAATCACCCAAGGCCCCCCTGACCCGGGTCGAGGCCCGCCGCGCCCAGCGCGCCGCCAAGGAGAGCCCCAGCCTGATCGCCAGCCGCGCACTGGGCGAAGTGTTCATCACCCTCGGCGTGCTGATGCTGCTGTTCGTCACGTACCAGCTGTGGTGGACGAACGTGAGGGCCAACGAGGAGGCGGGCGGCGCCGCCAACACGCTCCAGCAGCAGTGGGACAAGGGCGGCGGCGAGAAGAAGAACCTCGCGGTCGGTGAGCGCTTCGGGATCATGTACATCCCCAAGCTCGATGTGAAGGCCCCGGTCGCCGAGGGCATCGACAAGACCACGGTGCTGGACCACGGCATGATCGGCCACTACGACGCCAGCAGCGGGGTCAAGACGGCGATGCCGTGGGACCCGAAGGGCAACTTCGCGGTCGCGGCCCACCGCAACACCCACGGTGAGCCGTTCCGGTACATCAACCGGCTCACCAAGGGCGACAAAATCGTCGTGGAGACGCAGAGCGCGTACTACACGTACGAGATGGAGAGCGTCCTCCCGCAGACGTCCCCCAGTAACACCAGCGTGATCGGTCCGGTACCGCCGGGTTCGGGATTCACCGGTCCGGGTCGCTACATCACCCTGACCACCTGTACCCCGGAATTCACCAGTACCTTTCGAATGATCGTCTGGGGCAAGATGGTCGACGAGCGACCGCGGAGCAAGGGCAAACCGGAAGCGCTCGCCGGCTGAGCGAAACCAAAGAAGGGTGCGACGCGGTGACTGCCAGCGGAATCGACCAGGACAGCGACCGGTCCGCGCGGTCACCGAACCCGCGCCGGAGGTGGGCGGTCGTCGCCTCCGCCGTCAGCGTCATCGGTGAGCTGCTGATCACGGCCGGCGTGATCCTGGGCCTGTTCGTCGCCTACTCGCTGTGGTGGACCAACGTCCTCGCCGACCGCGAGTCGCACAAGCAGAGCGACCAGATCCGCAAGCACTGGGCGGCGGCGCCGCCCGCCGGCCCCAAGGGGCCGGGGGAGCTGGACACCAAGGACGGCATCGGCTTCCTGCACGTACCGGCGATGGACAACGGCGAGGTGCTGGTCAAGAAGGGCACCGACACCGACGTCCTCAACGAAGGCGTCGCCGGCTACTACACCAAGCCGGTCAAGTCGGCGCTGCCGCAGGACACGAAGGGCAACTTCACCCTCGCCGCGCACCGCGACGGCCACGGCGCCAAGTTCCACAACATCGACAAGGTCAAGGACGGCGATCCGATCGTCTTCGAGACGAAGGACACCTGGTACGTCTACAAGGTCTTCGCGACGCTGCCGCAGACCTCGAAGTACAACGTGAGCGTCCTCGACAAGGTCCCCGCGGAGTCCGGCAAGCACGCGGCGGGCCGCTACATCACCCTCACGACCTGCACCCCCGTCTACACCTCGGACTACCGCTACATCGTCTGGGGCGAGCTGGTGCGCACCGAGAAGGTCGACGCGGACCGCACGCCCCCGAAGGAACTTCCCAATCGTGATGTCAAGCCGCCAGCGTGACGGGGGGTGAAGCATGGAA
>NZ_BMRP01000020.1:147686-148568 GCF_014648695.1 Streptomyces albospinus | reverse complement strand
GGAAGCTCGGTGAACAGAATCGACAGGTTGACGTTGAAGCGCGTGTCCGTGAAACCCATAGGGGCGGCGCTCCTTCCGTATAGCGGAACTTACTTTCTGCGTAATGGAACACTGCCGGGCGGGCGGGGAGGCTGTCAAGGGGGTCCGGAGGCAATTTCTGGTGGCCGGGCCGAACCGCGCGTAGGTTGAACGGCGTGCGATTGAGAGTTGAGTTCACGACGGAGCCGTTCGATCTGGACGAGGCGCCGGCTCATGCGGTGGTGGCGCGGGACATCGTCAACGGCGCCGAGCTGGACGCCGTCGACGTCGGCCCCTTCGGCAATACGGCCGAGGGAGAGGCGGGTCGGGTGCTGGAAGCGGTGAACGCCCTGCTGCGCGAGTCCCTGGAGGCCGGCGCCACCCGCGTCTCCCTCCAGGTCAATGTGATCGCGGACGCCCATGGGCGCGGCGCGGCGGAGGGCAAGGGGGACGAGAAGTGACCGAGCCCGCCGACCACCCGTTCGTCCAGGCGGTCAAGCCGCTGGTGGATGCGATGGGCGGACAGCTGGTCGCGCCGGACCAGGCCCGGGGTGACGACGTCGTGCTGGCCTGGGAGGGGCGGGACCGGGTGGCCGTACGGCTTCCCCACCTGTCGGATTCGCTCGACCACATCCTCGCCGAGCTGGAGCGCCGGCACGGTATGCCGCTGTCGGAGCTGGACCGCAAGACCAAGCAGTCGGTCGTGCGCATACTGGAGACGCGGGGCGCGTTCTCCGTGCGGCACGGCGTGGAAACCGTCGCCGGGGCGCTCGGTGTCAGCCGGTTCACCGTTTACAACTACCTGAACCGGGAATCCGCCGCGAAGGACGCCGACTGAGCCGAATCGGTCGCAACGCCCGCAGC
>NZ_BMRP01000020.1:119818-147629 GCF_014648695.1 Streptomyces albospinus | reverse complement strand
TGTCGCCGACTTTTCAACAAAGTGTTGACGTGATGTTGCCGGAGGTCTTAGCTGTTTCCAGCCAAACAGGCTGTCCAGCACCAGGCCACGGAGGCTTCCCGTGTCTTCGAGTACGCCCCAAGGGCTCTCCCGGTTCAACGCCGCCGACGACAGTACGGCTCAGGCCGCCCTGCACGAGGTGTGTGCCAGCCGGTCCTGGGGAAGCGAGATTCTCGCCCAGCGCCCCTACGCCACCACCGACGACCTGTTCGCCGCGAGCGACGCCGCCATGGCCGAGCTGACCGCGGACGACCTGGCCGAGGCGATGGCCGGGCACCCGCCCATCGGCCGGCCGAAGCCGGGAGATGCGACCTCGAACCGCGAGCAGAGCGGAATGTCGGGCGCCTCCGACGCACTCAAGGAGGAGATGCTCGAACTGAACCTGGCCTACCAGGAGAAGTTCGGCCACGTCTTCCTGATCTGCGCCACCGGCCGTACCGGCGAGCAGATGCGCGACGCGGTCCGTAACCGGATCGACAACACGCCGGAACAGGAACGAGAGATCGTTCGTGTGGAGCTCGGCAAGATCAACCGCATTCGCCTGACCCGCATCGCAGAAGGAGACGCAGCATGAGCAGCGAGACGGCTGCACCGACGTCGGTGTCCACGCACATCCTGGACACCAGCGTGGGCCGCCCCGCCGAGGGCGTCGCCCTCACGCTCGCCGTGCGCTCCGGCAGCGACGGCGCCTGGGCCGCCCACGGCGCGTCCAGGACCGATGCGGACGGGCGCTGCAAGGACCTCCCGGCTCTGCCGGAGGGCGCCACCCATGTCCGCCTCGACTTCGCGGTCGAGGAGTACTTCGTTTCAAGCCAACACCGCACCCACAAGCAAGCCGAGGAACAGCAGGACGCCCCCCGCGTAAGGGACAGCGGAGCTTTCTTCCCGGAGGTGGCAATCACCTTTGCCGTCAAGCCGGGCGAGCACTATCACGTACCGCTGCTGCTCAACCCGTTCGGCTACTCCGTATACCGAGGGAGCTAGCACCGACATGCCCACGATTCTCGGCCAGAACCAGTACGGCAAAGCGGAAAACCGCGTCGTCAAGATCACCCGCGACGGCGACACCCACCACATCAAGGACCTGAACGTCTCGGTCGCGCTCTCCGGAGACCTGGAGGAGGTCCACCTCTCCGGCTCCAACGCCAACTGCCTGCCGACCGACACGACCAAGAACACCGTGTACGCCTTCGCCAAGGAGTACGGGATCGAGTCGGCCGAGCAGTTCGGCATCCACCTGGCCCGGCACTTCGTGACCAGCCAGGAGCCGATCAAGAAGGCCCGCATCCGGATCGAGGAGTACGCCTGGGAGCGGATCGAGACCTCGGACGCCAACTCGCGGTTCATCGGCTCCGATGACGTCAAGCACTCCTTCGTCCGCAAGGGCCAGGAGACCCGGCTGACCGAGATCACCTATGACGGCGAGCAGTGGCAGGTCATCTCCGGCCTCAAGGACCTGATCGTCATGAACTCCACCAACTCGGAGTTCTGGGGGTACATCAAGGACAAGTACACGACCCTGAAGGAGGCGTACGACCGCATCCTCGCCACGCAGGTGTCCAGCCGCTGGCGGTTCAACTGGACCGACGACGAGCAGCGGATGCCCAACTGGGAGCGTTCGTACGAGCAGGTCAGGAAGCACATGCTCCAGGCGTTCGCCGAAACCTACAGCCTCTCGCTCCAGCAGACCCTGTACCAGATGGGTTCGCGCATCATCAACAACAGGTCCGAGGTCGACGAGATCCGCTTCTCGCTTCCCAACAAGCACCACTTCCTGGTGGACCTGGAGCCCTTCGGGCTCAAGAACGACAACGAGGTCTACTACGCGGCCGACCGCCCGTACGGACTGATCGAAGCCACTGTTCTGCGCGACGGTGTCGAAGCCCGGATCCCGATGGATCTGACGAACCTCTGACGGTTTTGACGCAACGCCGTGCCTCGCGTCCCCTCCCCACCCCGCAGCGGGGAGGGGACGTGAACTCCGAGGGGAACGACCCATGGCACAGCAAGAGCTAGCCCCGCACCACCCCGTGCCACCGGTCCATCCGGTGGACGAGAAGCCGGCAGTCGAGCGGCTGGTCCCGGCCGCCCTCCAGCACATCGCTGCCATGTACGCCGGCGTTGTCACCCCTCCGCTCATCGTCGGCCAGGCCGTCGGCCTGGACACCGCGGGCCGGACCCGGCTCATCGCCGCCAGCCTGCTCATCGCCGGATGCGCAACCCTGTTGCAGACGCTCGGCATCCGTGGATTCGCCGGCAACCGCCTGCCGTTCGTCAACGCGGCCAGCTCCGCCGGTATCACCCCGATGCTCGCCATCGCCGAGACCACCGCCAAGGGCCACCAACTCCCCGCCATCTACGGGGCAGTTATGGTCGCCGGAGTGTTCTGCCTGGCGGTCGGACCGTTCTTCGGGAGACTGCTCCGCTTCTTCCCGCCGCTGGTCACCGGCGTCGTGATCACCCTCATCGGGGTCACGCTGATGCCCGTACCGGTCGGCTGGGCACAGGGCGGCGACAAGCACGCCGCCGACTTCGGCTCCATGAAGAACCTGGCACTGGCCGGCTTCACCCTCCTCGTGGTGCTGCTGATCCAGCGCTTCACCAAGGGCTTCGTCAAGCAGATCGCGCTGCTGATCGGCCTGGTGGCCGGCACCCTCGCCGCGATCCCCTTCGGGATGGCGAGCTTCGACGGGCTGCGCTCGGCGCCGGTCGCCGCACTGCCCACCCCGTTCTCCTTCGGCCCGCCGGAATTCCAGCCCGCCGCGATCCTCTCCCTGTGCATCGTGATGCTGGTGCTGATGACCGAGTCGTCGGCCGGGATGCTGGCCCTCGGCGAGATCTGCGACCGCCCGACCACCAGCGACACCATCACCCGCGGACTGCGCACCGACGGCATCGCCACCTTCCTCGGGCCGGTCTTCGGCGGCTTCCCGACCAGCGCCTTCGCGCAGAACGTCGGCGTCGTCTCGCTCACCCGGGTCCGCAGCCGCTATGTCGTCGCACTGGCCGGCGCGGTGCTCCTGGTCCTCGGCGCCTTCCCCGTCCTGGGCGCCGTGGTCTCCCTGGTGCCGATGCCGGTGCTGGGCGGCGCGGGAATCGTGCTGTTCGGATCGATCGCGGTCAGCGGCATCCGTACGCTCTCCGAGGCCGGACTCGACGACAGCTCCAACATCATCCTGGTGGCCGTGTCGCTCGGTGCGGGCATCATCCCGCTCGCCGCGCCGACCTTCTACGCCGGGTTCCCCGCCTGGGCACAGACCGTGCTCGGCTCCGGGATCAGCGCCGGAGCCCTGACCGCGGTCCTGCTCAACCTGTTCTTCCATCATCTCGGCACCCGGAGCACCCCGCGGGCGGCGGTACTGTCAGCCGCAACGTCCGGCTCCGGCACTCAAATCCCCTAGGGCCTTGCCGTGCCCACATCGCCACGAAAGAACGAGGAAAGCCCCATGGCAGCATCGGCAGCCCCTGACAGCGCGGTGAAGCAGCGCATCGTTATCGAGAACTGCGCCATCGCGACCGTCGACGCCGACGACACCGAGTACGCCAGCGGATATGTCGTCGTCGCGGACAACGTCATCGAGTCGCTGGGCGCGGGCAAGGCCCCCGAGGGCCTTGCGAACGTGGTCCGCCGCGTCGACGGGACCGGCCACCTGGTCACCCCGGGCCTGATCAACACCCACCACCACTTCTACCAGTGGATCACCCGTGGCCTGGCCACCGACCACAACCTCTTCAACTGGCTGGTCGCGCTCTACCCGACCTGGGCCCGGATCGACGCGCAGATGCTCACCGCGGCCACCCAGGGCTCGCTCGGCATGATGGTCAGGGGCGGCGTCACCACCGCCTCCGACCACCACTACGTCTTCCCCAAGGGCTCCGGCGACCTCGTCGGCGCCGAACTGGCCGCGGTCGCCGAGATCGGCGCCCGGATCACCCTCGCCCGCGGCTCCATGGACCGCAGCGAGAAGGACGGCGGACTGCCGCCGGACTTCGCGGTGGAGACCACCGAGGGCGCCCTCATCGCCACCGAAGAGGCCATCGACAAGCACCACGACGCCTCCTTCGGCTCGATGGTGCACATCGCCGCCGCGCCCTGCTCCCCGTTCTCCATCTCCACCGAACTCCTCAAGGAGGGCGCCGCGCTCGCCCGCCGCAAGGGCGTGCGGATGCACACCCACGGCTCGGAGACCGTGGAGGAGGAGAAGTTCTGCCACGAGCTGTTCGGCATGGGCCCCACCGACTACTTCGAGTCGACCGGCTGGCTCGGTGACGACGTGTGGATGGCGCACTGCGTCCACATGAACGACTCCGACATCGCCGCCTTCGCCCGTACGAAGACCGGTGTGGCGCACTGCCCGTCCTCCAACGCCCGCCTCGCCGCCGGTATCGCCCGGGTGCCCGACATGCTCGCGGCCGGCGTCCCGGTCGGCCTCGGCGTCGACGGCACCGCCTCCAACGAGTCCGGCGAGCTCCACACCGAGCTGCGCAACGCGCTGCTCATCAACCGCCTCGGCGCCCACAAGGAGGCCGCCCTCAACGCCCGCAAGGCGCTGCGGCTCGGCACCTACGGCGGTGCCCAGGTCCTCGGCCGGACCCGCGAGATCGGCTCCCTGGAGCCGGGCAAGCTCGCCGACCTGGTCCTGTGGAAGCTGGACACCCTCGCCCACTCCTCGATCGCCGACCCGGTGACCGCCCTGGTCTTCGGTGCGGCTGCCCCGGTCACGCTGTCGCTGGTCGACGGCAAGCCGGTCGTCGAGGACAGCCACCTCATCAACGTCGACGAGGACGCCATCGCCCGCTCCGCGCGGGCCGAGGCGCAGCGTCTGGCCCGTATCGCCGCCGAGGGCTGATCCCCCCGGCGCGGCACGACAACCCAAGACTCGGTCGGGAGGGACGGCTCCCGGCTGAGCTTGTGGATCCGATCGAGATCCACAAGCGCCGGACCCCGGGGGTGCGGGATCACCTCGTACCCCCGGGCCGGTCATCCCCCACATCGCCGCCCACGCGCCACAAGCGCGGCCATCTGCACGCTCACCAGCGCGACTTCCGGCACCACGCACCACATCGCACGCCCTCCGTGACAGCCTCGCACCGCCTCCCCCGGCGGAGCAGAAATCGACAGGAGGCCCGCAGTGGCCGCAATTACCGGGCAGCAGCCGGAGGAGGACCGGAAGCATCCGGTCGACGAAACCCTCCCGCCCTTCAAGATGTTCACCAGCGGCCTCCAGCATGTGGCCGCGATGTATGCGGGTGTGGTGGCCCCGCCGATGATCGTGGGGCCCGCCTGCGGGCTCAGCCCCACCGAGACCGCGTTCCTCATGGGCGCCAGCCTCTTCACCGCCGGGATCGCCACCCTCCTCCAGACCCTGGGGTTCTGGAAGGTCGGGGCCAAGCTCCCCTTCGTCAACGGCGTCTCGTTCGCCGGTGTCACGCCCATGGTGGCCATCGCGAAGGGGCACGGCCCGCACGACGCACTGCCGGTGATCTTCGGCGCGGTCATGGTCGCCGGCGTGCTGGGTTTCCTCCTCGCCCCCTACTTCTCCAGGCTCGTCCGCTTCTTCCCGCCGGTGGTCACCGGCACCGTCATCACCCTGATCGGCGTCTCGCTGCTCCCGGTGGCCTTCCGCTGGTCCCAGGGCGGCAACGAACAGGCCGCGGACTACGGTTCGTTGAAGAACATCGCGATGGCCGGGGTCACCTTCCTGATCGTGCTCGTGCTGCGCCGGGTGCTGCGCGGGTTCCTCCAGCAGATCGCCATCCTGCTCGGCCTGATCGCCGGGACCATGGTCGCGATACCCGTCGGCATCACCCACTTCTCGGCCATCACCACGGCCAGCCCGGTCGGCTTCCCGACGCCGTTCCACTTCGGCGCACCGCAGTTCGACATCGCCGCGATCATCTCGATGTGCATCGTGATGCTGGTCTGCATGACCGAGTCGACCGCCGACATGCTCGCCCTCGGCAAGATCGTGAACCGCCCGGCGGACGAGCGCACCATCGAGGGCGGCCTCCGCGCCGACACCCTCGGCACCGCCCTCAGCCCGCTGTTCAACGGCTTCGCCAACAGCGCCTTCGCGCAGAACATCGGCCTGGTCGCGATGACCAAGGTCCGCAGCCGCTTCGTCGTGGCCACCAGTGGAGCGATCCTGATCGTCCTGGGCCTGTGCCCGGTCGCCGCCTCGATCATCTCGCTGGTCCCGCTGCCCGTCCTCGGCGGCGCCGGCATCGTCCTCTTCGGCTCGGTGGCCGCCAGCGGCATCCAGACGCTGGCCTCCGCCGCCATGGAGAAGGGCGAGAACGCGCTGATCGTCGCCGCCGCCCTCGGCATCGGCCTGATCCCGATCGCGGCGCCGGAGTTCTACCACAACTTCCCCAAGGACCTGCTGGTCGTCCTGGACTCCGGCATCAGCACCGGCTGCCTGGTCGCCATCGTCCTCAACCTCGCCTTCAACCACTTCGGCCGGAAGGACCCGGCCGCCCCGGACGAGCCGGCGGCCGACGGCCACACGCCCCCGTCCGCCGGGGACATCCCGCACCAGCCCGACCGCGGCCGGATGGACGACGGCGAGACCGCGGCGTCGCCCGCGCACTGACCTGACCGTCCCGCCCCACCGCAACGGCCCGTAGGGGAACGGCAACCACCGTACCCGTACGGGCCGTTGGGCGTGCGTGGAGCGCCGTCCGCGGCGGGTGTGCTCAGCCGATGTGGTAGCTGTCGCCGTACACCTTCCAGTCCAGCGGGGTGTGCAGATCGAGGTTGCCGTCGTTCAGGAACACCCGCTGCTCGGTGTCCACCCGGCTGGTGTCGCTGTGTGCCTGTTCCTGCTTCATCGCCCATACCCGGGCGTCGAGGAAGGCGTTCAGATACGTCTTCTCGTCGCCGCCCTCAGCCGGCGGCTTCGCCTGGGCCAGGGCGCGCTTGCGGATGCCGGAGAAGCCGGTCGGGTCGCTGCCGTCGCCGTGCATCACGATCGCGTCGTAGTACGCGAACTGCCCCAGTACGCCGATCCCGTCGGCCTTCCCCTGCCCGACCGCCGGGTCGAAGTACACCCGGTCCCGCTCGTCGTTCTGCGCCTGCTGGAAATCGGGGTCCTGCGCCGCCTGCTTCCAGTCCTTCGGGTAGTCGGGGTCCAGCCCGTCGTGTGAATCGCTGCCGTCGACCCTGCGCAGTGCCGGCAGGTACTTGGCGAGGACGTTGTCCGGCTTGCGCTGCGTGTACAGCTCGACGAGTTGCAGCATGTCGTGCGTACCGGAGGTGAAGCCGATGATGCCGCCGGTGTAGCCGCGGCCGTCGCCGATGTCTTCTATGTACCCGTACTGGCCCTTCCAGTCCAGTGAGGAGTTCTCCGCACTGGAGACCAGCTGCATGGCGATCTCCTTCTTCGCCGGGTCGTCGAGGCCGGTGCCGGCCCGTACGGCGTGCGGGGCAGTGTGCGCGGGCGCCCGGCCGGCCGGAACGGCCGTGGTGGCGACGGCGGTTGCGGGGACGGCGAGCAGCGCGAGGCCGAACGCGACGCGGATGGCGGTCCTGGGCAGGGCTCTGACTGTCGATCGGGTGCGCATGGAGTCCTCCTGTGCGGAGTTGGCCGTGGGGGGTTCCCCAATCGTTAGGAAGCTTTCCTATCAGACTCGGAAGATGACGTATACCCGTCAAACGAAAGCTCCCGGCCCGCACCGGCAACCGCCAACACACCCATCGGCACGGGCAGTCGGCCGTTCAGGGTGCTCAGTGCGCGTCCGCCGGCCGCCAGACGTACGGGACGGTCACCGCCGCCGCGACCAACCCCACCCGGGCGAGCACCGGCCGGCTGCTCTCCAGCGCGTCCACCTGGACGTAGCGGAACCCGCGCCGCGCGGCCAGCGCTGCCCGCGCCGCCACCAGCGCCCGGTACAGGCCCTGCCCCCGCCAGTTGGGGAGTGTGGAGCCACCCCACAGCGACGCGAACTCGGTCCCCGTGTGGAAGCGCACCCAGCCCGCGCAGATCACCTCACCGGCCAGCGACTCCGCGATCATCACCACGCACGGATCTTCGGCGCCCGACACCCACCTCTCCATGGCATCCGGCAGCCAGTCCCACTCCTCGCCCCACACCGCCTCCGCGAGCTCCCGGATCCGCTCGAAGTCGGCGCGGGCGGTGACCTCGCGCAGCCGCACGCCCTGGGGGAGCCGCGGCACGGCGGCGGCCGTCGCCACCTGTGCCGCCTCCCCGATCATCACCGTCTCCGGCGCCTCGGGGGTGAACCCGGCGGCCCGCAGCCGCTCGGGCAGATCGGCCGGCCGGTCGTGCCCGTGGTACTTCCACTCCACCGGCTGCCCCAGCGCCGCGAAGTGCGCGCGCTGCGCGGCGATGAACGCGTCCAGCTCCGGCCCGTTCAGCCCGCCCAGGTCGCGGTAGAGGATCACTCCGCCCTGCCCCGGCACCGCCCTGCGCAGCACCGGCCCGACGCGCTCGGCCCCTGGCTCACCGGGCGCGAAGCCGCGGCCCCGCACCTGATCGTCGTACGCGGCACGGTATTCGGCCGCCCGGCTGTCGAGGTGATGATTCGTCACCCGCGCCACTCCACCACACCGCACACCGCGCGGCGCGCGTTTCGGGCCAGATCGCCCGGCCCGGGGCGGCGGCGGGACCGCGCCCCGTCCGGGCGGGGCGCTCACCCGAGCAGCCGCCCCACCAGCTCGCGGATTTCCTCGTCCGGCGCGAACCCGCCCTCTGGAAAGGCGAGTTGATGGAGTACCACACCGTCCACGTAGTCCAGCAGCAGCCGCCCGTGCCGCTCGGGCGCCGCCGACCCGCAGCGGCGCGCCCACTCCGTGCTCCACTCCAGCACCGCCTGCCGCCCCCGCCCCAGCGGTGCCCGCAGCTCCGGCCGGCCGGGGGACTCCAGGAACAGCGCGAACCGCGCGGCCGTACGGACCCGCGCCGGCCCGACGGCATGCCGTACGAACGCGGCCAGCGCCGCAGCCAGTTCGCCGTGGTCGGCCGGGGCGACGCCGGCCGTGAACGCCTCCCAGTCGCGCCGCTCCAGGGCCTGGAGGTGGGCCACGATCCCCTCGATCAGCGCCGCCCGATTGCGGAAGTAGTTGGACGTGGTCCCCGTCGGCACCCCCGCGGCACCGTCCACCGCCTGGTATGTCAGCCGCCGGGACCCCTCACCTCCCAGTACCTCGATCGCCGCGTCCAGCACCTGCTCCCGCCGCCCTGCCACGTCCCACCCGCCCTTACCACGCTCTTACTACGTCCATAGTAAGAGCTGCGGTCGGCGCGGCTCGCCGACGGCTCGGGCTCCGTGTCGTACGCCGTCGGCTTTCCCACCGCGCGGGTCGGGGTCGCTTCGCCCCGGGTGCGCGTGGGGGGTCGGAGGGGCTGCCCCGGGGTACTCCCCCAACTACCGCTGGGGGGACCCCCACCCGGCAGAAGGCTGGGGGAGTACTCCGGTGCAGCCCTCCGGCCCCCACCCACCGGACAGAACCCGAAACAAGGCTGGCCCCCTCCGGCCTGAGGGGATCGAGTGCAAGCCGCCGTCCCCATGACCGCGACCACACTCGCACCCTTATGCCCGATATGCTGCATAAGCCCTGAAAGTGAGTCACCGTGCGGCCACGCCCGCCGCCACAGAGAAGGACCCCGCGTGCACCACGAAGCCAACGCGCTGGAGCCCACCGTCGACGCCCTGATGGACGGCCTGTGCGCCGACCTGAAACGCCTCGCCGCCATCCCGTCCATCGCCTTCCCCGGCTTCTCGCCCGAACCGGTCCTCCAGGCCCGCGACCTCGTCGTCGCCCTCCTCAGGGACGCCGGCGTCACCGACATCGGCGAGCTCAACCTCCCCGACACCGCCCCGGTCATCACCGCCACCGTCCCCCCGCCCACCCCCGACGCCCCCACCGTCCTCCTCTACGGCCACTACGACGTCCAGCCGCCCGGCGCCGAACACCTCTGGGACTCCCCGCCGTTCGAGCCCACGGACATCGAGGGCGGCATCCGCGCCCGCGGCATCGCCGACGACAAGGCCAACGTGATGGTGCACATCGGGGCGCTGCGCGCGTTCGGCGGCCGGCCGCCCGTAGGCCTCAAGATCGTCATCGAGGGTCAGGAGGAGTACGGCAGCGCCTTCGACGACTATCCGCCCACCGACCCGGACCTCTTCGCCTGCGACGCGATGATCATCGCCGACACCGGCAGCATCCGGCCCGGCACCCCCACCCTCACCACCGCCCTGCGCGGCGCCGCCGAGGTCTTCGTCGAGGCCCGCACCCTCGGCGCCGCAGTCCACAGCGGCGAGTACGGCGGCGCCGCCCCCGACGCCCTGCTCGTCCTCGTCAAGGCTCTCGCCACCCTCCACGACGTCCACGGCGATGTCGCCGTCGAGGGCCTGCGCCGCGAGCCCTGGTCCGGCACCGCCCTCACCGACGACGAGTTCCGCGAGCTGGCCGGCGTCCCCCGCGGCACCCCCCTCATCGGTTCCGGCGGCCTCGGCGAACGCCTCTGGAGCGGCCCGGCGATCACCGTCGTCGGCCTGGACGCCCCGCCCGTCGACCACGCCGCCTCCGCCGTCGTCCCGCACGCCCGCGCCAGGCTCAACCTCCGCGTGCACCCGCAGCAGGACCCCAAGGAGGCGCAGGCCGCGCTCGTCCGCCATCTGCGCAGCCTGCGCCCCTTCGGCATCCCGCTCACCGTCACCCCGGGCGACACCGGCCCGGGGTACGAGGCCGCCACCGACGGCCCCGCCTACCGCGCCGCCCGCACCGCCCTGCGCCGCGCCTGGGGTGCCGACCCCGTACACACCGCGTCCGGCGGCTCCATCCCGCTGGTCAACGGCCTGGCCAAGGCGGCACCGGGCGCCGAGATCCTGCTCTTCGGCGCGGAGGACAACCTCTGCAACCTCCACGGCCCCAACGAACGCGTCCTGCTGTCGGAACTCCGCGCCGCCCTCCTCGCCGAGGCCGCCTTCTTCACCGAGTACGCCGCCACACACCGTGCGGGCGCCGCCACATGACCCCGCATCAGCCTGACAAAGCATCAACCTGCGCATCGACCTGACGAAACACCCACCGGACACCAGCCGGACAGCCACCGCACAACAGCCGGGCACCGGGCGCCGCTTCGCCTCCCCCTCCCGGCGCCCTCGCCGGCGGACGGCATGACGAAGGGCCGGTACCCACCACCGCACGGGGGTGCGTACCGGCCCTTCGGCCGCTTCGGCGCGTCGGGTGCGACGCGCCGGATCAGCCCAGCAGCTCGTAAGCCGGCAGGGTGAGGAAGTCGGCGTAGTCGGCGTCCAGGGAGACCTTCAGGAGGAGGTCGTGGGCCTGCTGCCACTTGCCGGAGGTGAAGGCCTCTTCGCCCAACTCGGTGCGGATGGCGGCGAGTTCGTCGGCGGCGATCCGGCGGACCAGGTCGGCGGTGACCTTGGTGCCGGCGTGCCCCTCCTCCTGGAAGACGACGCCGGCGTCGACCCACTGCCAGATCTGGGAGCGGGAGATCTCGGCGGTGGCGGCGTCCTCCATCAGGCCGAAGATGGCGACGGCGCCGAGGCCGCGGAGCCAGGCCTCGATGTAGCGGGTGCCGACCTGGACGGCGTCGACCAGGCCCTGGTAAGTGGGCTTGGCTTCCAGGGAGTCGATGGCGATGAGGTCCGCGGCGGCGACCGAGACGTCCTCGCGGAGGCGGTCCTTCTGGTTGGGCCTGTCGCCGAGGACCGCGTCGAAGGAGGCGCGGGCGACCGGCACCAGGTCGGGGTGGGCGACCCAGGAGCCGTCGAAGCCGTCCCCGGCCTCCCGGTCCTTGTCGTTCTTGACCTTGGCGAGGGCCTTCTCGTTGGCCTCGGGGTCGCGGCGGTTGGGGATGAAGGCCGCCATGCCGCCGATGGCGTGGGCGCCGCGCTTGTGGCAGGTGCGGACCAGCAGTTCGGTGTAGGCGCGCATGAACGGCGCCGTCATCGTGACCGCGTTGCGGTCGGGGAGGACGAACTTGGCGCCGCCGTCACGGAAGTTCTTGACGATGGAGAAGAGGTAGTCCCAGCGGCCGGCGTTCAGGCCCGAGGCGTGGTCGCGCAGCTCGTAGAGGATCTCCTCCATCTCGTACGCGGCGGTGATGGTCTCGATCAGGACGGTGGCGCGGATGGTGCCCTGCGGGATGCCGACGTAGTCCTGGGCGAAGACGAAGATCTCGTTCCAGAGGCGGGCCTCCAGGTAGGACTCGGTCTTCGGCAGGTAGAAGTACGGGCCCTTGCCGAGATCCAGCAGGCGCCGCGCGTTGTGGAAGAAGTAGAGGCCGAAGTCGACCAGCGCGCCGGGGACCGGGCGGCCCTCGAACTGGAGGTGGCGCTCCTCCAGGTGCCAGCCGCGGGGCCGCATCACGACGGTGGCGAGCTCCTCGGCCGGCTTGAGCGCGTAGGACTTGCCGGTGCGGGCGTCGGTGAAGTCGATCCGGCGCTCGTAGGCGTCGATCAGGTTGAGCTGGCCGGTGACGACGTTCTCCCAGGTGGGGGCCGAGGCGTCCTCGAAGTCGGCGAGCCAGACCTTGGCGCCGGAGTTGAGCGCGTTGATGGTCATCTTGCGGTCGGTGGGACCGGTGATCTCGACCCGGCGGTCGTTGAGGGCGGCCGGGGCCGCGGCGACCTTCCAGCTGTCGTCGGCGCGGATCTGCGCGGTCTCGGGGAGGAAGTCCAGCGTGCTGGTCCGGGCGATGTCGGCGCGGCGCTCGGCGCGGCGGGCGAGCAGCTCGTCGCGGCGGGGGGTGAACCGCCGGTGCAGCTCGGCGACGAAGGCGAGAGCGGCCTCGGTGAGGACCTCGCCCTGCCGTTCCGGGGTGTGCGCGGGGTCGACTTCGACGATGGCCAGCGGGGACGGCGCTGGTGCGGACATGAGCTGTCACTCCATTCAGCGGCGGTGCCTGACGGCCGCCGGGGCGCCAAGAGGCGGCACGGGGTGCCGCAGGCTCCGAGATACGGTCGCGGGCGCCGTTTGGGTTCAGGGCGCTTCTGACCAGTGGAGACTAGTTTCCTCATCGCGGAACTTCAATGGTTTGTTGATGTCGAGATTCTCCGAGTCGACAGAAGTCGAGATCAAATGGCTCTCGGTGCCACGGCGGTCACGCTCCATGACCGCTGCTGCGGGCGGACGTCCGCAGGTCACACGTCTGATCCGGGTCCGCGGGCGCCGCCGCCCCGCTCGCGCTGTGGCATCCGCCACTTCCCGCGCCGCCCGCTATTCGAGCCGCCGCAGATCCTCCGGCGTGTCGATGTCGTACGCCTCGGCCACGTCCCCGCACTCGACGAGCGTGATCGCCGCGGCGTGCCGCCGGAGATAGTCCCGCGCCCCGCGGTCGCCCTCCGCGCTCGCCGCGATGTCCGCCCACCGCGCGGCGCCGAACAGCGCCGGATGCCCCCGCCTGCCCCCGTACGCCGCCGCGGCCAGCGAGTCCCGGCCCTCGTACGCGGCCACCACCCTGGCCACCGCCGCGGCGCCGATGCCCGGCTGGTCGACCAGTGACACCACCACCGCGTCCGCCCCCGAACCGGCCAGCGCGGCCAGGCCCACCCGGAGCGAGGAGCCCATGCCCTGCGCCCAGTCCGGGTTCACCGAGGTGGTGTACCCCGCCAGATCGGCCCGCTCGCGGACCGCGTCGGCGGCTGCGCCGAGCACGATGTGCACCGGGCCGCAGCCGCCGTCCCGCAGTACCCCCGCGGCATGCTCGACCAGCGGGCGTCCCCTGTGGTCGAGCAGTGCCTTGGGCCGTCCCCCCAGCCGCCGTCCGCCCCCCGCGGCGAGCAGCAGCCCGGCCACCTTCCCCTCGGGCCGTCCGGCCCCCGCCGTCCCCCCGGTGCGGTCGTTCTCCCCTGTATGTGCCATGGGAACTGCTTACCTCATGGCGTCGCGCGGCGTCGCGCGACCGGGGTCAGGCCGCGTCCCCCGACGCCCGCGGGCGCGGAATCCTCGGTCGCAGCCGGTCCCGGAGCTGCTGCGTCCGTTCGTCCACCCGCCGGCGTTCGCTCACGTAGCGGTGTATGTGCTCCTCGGTGATCTCGGACGCATCGGCGAGGCCGTACGCGCGGCAGATGAGCTGTACGACGCTGACGTGACGGGAGTTCGGGCCGGTGTCGGGGCCTGGGTTGGGCTCCATGGCGTTCTCCGATCCAGTGATATGCCGGATATTTCCCCGGAAGGGAGAATGCTCCATCCCGCCGGGCCGTACGCCTGGTACCGGATATGCCCACGCCAACGGGTGCCCGGGGGAACGCACGTGCTGACGCATGATCGGGCCGTGCGCCGGACACGCGCGCGGCGTGCGCGGGCGCGGAGCCGCGCACGACGGCCGGCGGATGGTCAAACCGGACGTGAACGGGCGCTTCGGACGCGGCGCCTGAGCTGCCGGCAGCTTTCCGGACCTGGATGTCGCGGCGCGACCGCGGCCGGATAGGGTGCTGCCCCGGCGCGGACCTGCGCCCGCCGCGCCGACCGCGGCGGGCCCGCCGAATCGGTCGGTCCGCGGGGGCACTTTCGGGGGACGTAGTGGTGAACAGCGCGGGGCCGTCCGGGATCTTCCAGCCGCTGGACGGCGACGACCCGCGGGCGATCGCGGGCTACCGCCTCACGGCGAAGCTCGGCTCGGGCGGGATGGGCAAGGTCTATCTCTCCCACACGCCCGGCGGGCGCCCGGTGGCCATCAAGGTGATCCGGCCCGAATTCAGCGAAGACGCGGAGTTCCGCCGCCGGTTCACACAGGAGGTGCACGCCGCGCAGCGCGTCCAGGGGCTGTTCACCGCCCCGGTCATCGACAGCGACACCGACGGCGCCATCCCCTGGCTCGCCACCGCCTACGTCCCCGGCCCCTCGCTCGCCGCGGCCGTCGCCGAGCACGGCCAACTCCCGGTGTCCACCGTGCTGTTGCTGGTCGCCGGGGTCGCCGAGGCGCTCCAGGTCATCCACCGCGCGGGCATCGTCCACCGCGACCTGAAGCCGTCCAACGTCCTGCTGGCCGCCGACGGCCCGCGTGTCATCGACTTCGGGATCGCCCGCGCCGCCGACGCCCCCTCCCTGACCGGCAGCGGCGTCACCGTCGGCACCCCCACCTTCATGGCGCCCGAACAGGCGGCGGGCACCTCGATCACCCCCGCCGCCGACGTCTTCGCGCTCGGCCAGGTCGCGGCGTACGCGGCCACCGGCACCCCGGCCTTCGGCGGGGGCACCGCGCACGGCGTCCTCTACCGCATCGTCCACGAGGAGCCGGACCTCTCCCGAATACCGGACAGGCTACGGGAGTTGGTGAGCCGCTGCCTGACCAAGGACGTGGCCGGCCGGCCGTCCGTCTCCGAGGTCATCGCACTGTGCGCCGCCGCCTCCGGCCAGACCCAGCTGCGCCGCCCCGAGGACTGGCTCCCCACCGCCGTCGCCGCCGACCTCACCACCCGTGTCGCCGCCCCGGCTCCCCGGCCCACCCCGCCCCCGGAAGCCCCCGAGGCCGGCGTCGCGACCCACCCGGCGCAGCCACCGGCCCCGCCCGCCGCCCCGGTGCCGACCGCGCTGGACCACCCCCGCACCCCGCCGCCCGGCTTCGGCGCGGCGGCGTCCGCCCCGTCCGCCGGCACGTCGGCTCCCCCGCCTCCCAAGAAGAAGCGCAGGAGGTCGGCCGTGGCCCTGGTGCTGGCCGGCGCGCTGGCCGTCGCGGGCGCGGGTGGCGGCGCGGTGTACGTCGTGATGAAGAGCGACGGCCGGACGAAGACCGGCCAGTCCGCCGACCACAAGCCGAAGGCCGCCACCGGAACGCCGACCCCCACCGGCACCGGATCCGACACCCCTCAGCCGCCGCAGGAGGATCCGCAGCCGGTCGACACCGAGGGCATCGAGCTGCCCCACGGTTACTACCTGTCCTTCGCCGACGACCCCGTCACGCCGAAGAACACGCACGCCGAGGAGGCCGACGCCGCGCTCGACGGGAACGACAACTCGGACGGCGGTATCCACGCTCCTGACGAAAAGCTGGTGCTGCTCAAACCAGACCAGCAGGGCACGCTCGACACCTGCCGCAGCGAGACCCGCTTCACCCCGCGCGTGGACATCAGCCTGCTCACCGAGGGCTCGCAGATGTGCGTGACCACCAGCAGCGGCACGATCGCGCTGATCACGTTCCAGGGCAAGTCGGCGGACTCGGACCCGAGCAGCTATGTGACCCTCGACGTCCGGGTCTGGCGCGACGCGGTGGCCCCGCAGCAGGGCTCCTGAGCGCCGGTGATCGGTTTTTTCGCTCTCCGTATGGCGCGGGCAGCGCAGAGTGGCGTTAACTGTGCCGCATCGTGGAACGGCAACGGCCTTGGAGGGCGCCGTCGTTGTGGAACAGCTGCGGAGGGACACACGAGTGACCGGCGTCGGCGGCGACGCGCGGGTCCAGGACCTGCGGGTGGCGGTGGCCCGGCTGCGCCGTCAACTGGCCGTGCTGCCCGGGGAGTTACCGGACCGTGCGGCTGCCGATGACGAGCTGGCCGCACTGGACGCGATGATGAGCCACGGGATGCCGGAGGTGCCGCGGTTGCGCCGCTCACTGCTGCTGATCGCCGGGGCGGTCGGCTCGGTGAGCGCGCTGTCGCCCGCGCTGTCCGAGGTCCGCGAGCGGATCGACCGGTTCGGCGAGCTGCCGAGGGGGCGGTGACCCCGGCAGCTCGCCTTCGTCACGCCGGAGTCTGGTTGGCGAGCGCCACCGACAGCTGCGCCGCGACCTCCTGGAGCACCGGCACGATCTTGTCCGTGGAGGCCTCCGTCACCCGGCCCGTCGGGCCCGAGATGGAGATGGCCGCCGAGGTGGGGGAGTTGGGCACCGGGACCGCGAAGCAGCGGACGCCGATCTCCTGCTCGTTGTCGTCGACCGCGTAGCCGAGCCGGCGGACGTCGGCGAGCGCGTCGAGGAAGCGGTCCGGGTCGGTGATGGTCTTCTCGGTCGCGGCCGGCATGCCCGTACGGCCGAGGAGGGCGCGGACCTCCTCCGGCGGGTGGTTGGCAAGCAGGGCCTTGCCCACGCCCGTGGAGTGCGGCAGCACCCGGCGGCCGACCTCGGTGAACATGCGGACCGCGTGCCGGGACGGGACCTGGGCCACGTAGACGATCTCGTCGCCGTCGAGGAGCGCCATGTTGGCGGTCTCGCCGGTCTCCTCCACCAGGCGGGCCAGGAACGGGCGCGCCCAGGTGCCCAGCAGCCGCGAGGCACTCTCGCCGAGCCGGATCAGGCGCGGTCCGAGGGCGTACCGGCGGTTGGGCTGCTGCCGGACGTAGCCGCAGGCGACGAGCGTGCGCATCAGGCGGTGGATGGTGGGGAGCGGCAGTCCGCTGCTGGTGGAGAGCTCGCTCAGCCCGACCTCGCCCCCCGCGTCGGCCATCCGCTCCAGGAGGTCGAAGGCGCGCTCAAGGGACTGGACGCCGCCGCTGGCGCCTGCGGGCTTGGCTTCGGCGGCGGAGGTGCTGGCGCTGGACGGCGGCACGTCGCGTTCCTTTCGGGGCGGGTCTGATCGGTCTCGGCTCTGGGGCTTGCGGGCGCCGGGCCCGACCGGAGCAGCCTACCGGTCACACCGCGCAGGCACACGGCCTATCGCACAGTCGTTCCCGCCGGTCAGGGCCTGTATGTCCCAAGGTGCCACGTCCTTGCGCAGATCTCTTGACGGTGCCAGTGGCCATAGCTACGTTCTGCTCCGCGAAACCTACTGTCCATTCTGTGGAATCCTCCAAATGGCTGGAGCGTCATGCGCATTCTCGTCATGAACCCGAACACCACGGCTTCCATGACTGCCTCGATCCGTGCGACCGCCACCGCGGTCGCCGCACCGGGTACCGAGATCCTGGCCACCGAGCCCCTGTGGGGCCCCGAGTCGATCGAGGGCCACTTCGAGGGGTACCTCAGCGCCGCCGCCGTCCTGGACCGGCTGGCCACCCTGGACGTGCCCTTCGACGCGCTGGTCATGGCGGGCTTCGGCGAGCCGGGCCGGGAGGGCGCCCAGGAGCTGCTGGACGTCCCCGTCCTGGACATCACCGAGAGCGCCGCCCAGATGGCGATGATGCTGGGGCACGCGTACGGGATCGTCACCACCCTCGACCGCTCCGTGCCGCAGATCCGGGACCGGCTGCTCACCGCGGGGCTGCTCCAGCGCTGCGCCGCCGTACGCGGCACCGGGCTCGGCGTCCTGGAGCTGGAGGAGGACCCCCTGCGCACCGTCGAGGTGATCGTCGAGACGGCGCGCGAGGTGGTCCGGGCCGGGGCCGAGGCGGTCTGCCTCGGGTGCGGCGGGATGGCCGGGCTCCAGGAGAAGGTCTCCGCGGCGCTCGGGGTGCCCGTCGTGGACGGGGTCGCCGCCGCGGTGAAGTTCGCGGAGGCGGTCGTCGGCCTCGGGCTCACCACCAGCACGGGGCGCAGCTTCGCGCCGCCGCGCCCGAAGGTCATCGGCTCCTGGCCGCTGAGCAGCCACCTCGCCCGTGACGCCGCGTTCTCGCAGGACACCGCACGGCACACCGAATTTTCCGGACAGACATCAGGCATCTGACAACTGGCAGCTGACATCCAGGATCCACCCGATCTGCCTGGGAGGACACATGAGCACACCCCCGCAGCACCGCCCGGCGGCGCCGGACCCGCGGCTCTTCAACGAGGACCTCGCGCCCGCCCTCGAACGCAAATGGGGCACCTACAGCGTCTTCGCGCTGTGGATGTCCGACACCCACGCGATCAGCAACTACGCCTTCGCCGCCAGCCTCTTCGTGCTCGGCCTGCCGGCCTGGCAGGTGTTCCTCGCGCTGCTGTCCGGCATCACGATCGTGTACTGGCTGATGAACCGGATGGGGCACGCTGGGCACCGGACCGGCGTCCCCTACCCCGTGCTCGCCCGCGCCAGCTGGGGCGTCTACGGGGCGAACGTCCCGGCCCTGCTGCGGGCGGTGATGGCCGTGGCCTGGTACGGCATCCAGACCTGGCTGGCGTCCACCGCCGTGGTGCTGCTGACGCTCCAGATCGCGCCCGGCCTGGACGCCTACCACCACAACTCGGTGCTGGGCCTGTCCACCCTCGGCTGGATCGCGTTCATGGTGATGTGGGGGCTCCAGGCCGTGCTGCTGACCCGGGGCATGGAGTTCATCCGCAAGGTGCAGGACTTCGCGACCGGGCCGGTGGTCTGGCTCGTCGTCCTCGCGCTCGCGGTCTACCTGGTCGTCAAGGCGCACGGCGACATCTCGCTGACCCGCAGTCTCACCGGCCTCGGCGGCGCCGCGCAGGCCCGGCAGAGCCTGATCGCGGTCAGCCTGACCGTGGCCACCTTCCTGACCCTCGTCCTCAACTACGCGGACTTCGCCCGCTTCACGCCCGACCACCGCTCCTACCGGCGGGGCAACCTGATCGGCCTGCCGGTGAACTTCACCGCCTTCGCCGTGGTCGCCGTCCTGGTCACCGCGGGCACCATCTCGGTCTTCGGCGAGGCGATCTACGACCCGGTGAAGGTGATCCAGAAGATCGACAACCCGGTGGTCACCGTCATCGGCGCGCTCGCCTTCATCATCGCCACCATCGGCATCAACGTCGTGGCCAACTTCGTCTCGCCCGCCTACGACTTCGCCAACCTGGCGCCGAAGCACCTGGACTTCAAGCGCGGCGGCATGATCACCGCGGTGCTGGCCATCCTGGTCATGCCCTGGAAGCTGTACTCCTCGGCGCTGGTGATCCAGTACTTCCTGGGGGCGTTGGGGGCCTTCCTCGGCCCGCTGGTGGCGATCCTGCTCGTCGACTACTACCTGGTACGGCGCGGCCGGATCGATGTCGACGCGCTGTTTTCGGCCGATGCCGAGGGGGCGTACTTCTACCGCCGGGGCTACAACCCGAAGGCCGTGATCGCCTTCCTGCCGGCCGCCGCGGTCGCCGCTTCGCTGGCGCTGATACCGGCCTTCGGTGCGGTGGCGCCGTTCTCCTGGATCTTCGGGATGGCGCTCTCCGGGCTGCTCTACGTCCTGGTCTCCGGCCGCTCCCGGGCCGCCGCGGAAGCTGGTCCGATCCCGCAGGGGATCATTCCGTCGCAGGTCAGGGGCGGGATCGAGGAGGCGGCGCAGCGGCCGGAGCGGACCGGTGCCGGTGCCGCTCCGGCGGTCGTGAAGGGGTCTTGACGGGCCGGGGTGCGAAGTGAAGACTCATTCAACAGACTGTTGAATTGCGTATGTCGAGCGACGGATCCGTCATGAGGGGACGCGCGTCAGGGGCCGCACGGCCCCCGGCGGGCGCGCCCCTCGGCCGTCGGCCCGCGACCATTGAAGAGAACGATACGAGGAGGTACTGGGTGTCCGAAACAGAGCTGGTGCTGCGCTCCACGCGCGTCGTCACCCCCGAGGGGACCCGCGCCGCGACGGTCACCGTCAGGGACGGGAAGATCGCGGCCGTACTGCCGCACGACGCCGAGGCCCCGGCTGGAGCACGGGTCGAGGACTTCGGGGACGATGTCCTGCTGCCCGGCCTCGTGGACACCCACGTACACGTCAACGACCCGGGCCGCACGGAGTGGGAGGGCTTCTGGACCGCCACCCGCGCCGCCGCGGCCGGCGGTATCACCACGCTCGTGGACATGCCGCTCAACAGCCTCCCGCCGACCACCACCACCGCCCACCTCGACACCAAGCGCGAGGTCGCCCGCGGCAAGGCCCATATCGACGTCGGCTTCTGGGGCGGCGCCATCCCCGGCAACGTCAAGGACCTGCGCCCGCTGCACGAGGCGGGGGTGTTCGGCTTCAAGTGCTTCCTGTCGCCGTCCGGCGTCGAGGAGTTCCCCGAGGTCGACCAGGAGCAGCTGGCCGCCGCGCTCGGCGAGATCGCCGGCTTCGACGGACTGCTGATCGTGCACGCCGAGGACCCCGGCCACCTGGAGGCGGCCCCCGAGGCGCACGGCCCCAGGTACGCCGACTTCCTCGCCTCCCGCCCCCGGGTCTCCGAGAACGACGCCATCGCCGGACTGATCGCCCTCGCCAAGCGGCGCAGCGCCCGGGTGCACGTCCTGCACCTGTCCTCCGCCGACGCACTGCCGCTGATCGCCGCCGCCAAGGCCGAAGGCGTCCGGATCACCGTCGAGTCCTGCCCGCACTTCCTGACCCTGACCGCCGAGGAAATCCCGGACGGCGCCACGGAGTTCAAGTGCTGCCCGCCGATCCGCGAGGCCGGCAACCAGGACGCGCTGTGGGCCGGCCTGGCCGACGGCACCATCGACTGCATCGTCTCCGACCACTCGCCCTCCACCGCCGACCTCAAGTCCGGCGACTTCGGCACCGCCTGGGGCGGTATCTCCTCCCTCCAGCTCGGCCTGCCCGCCATCTGGACCGCCGCCCGCGAGCGCGGCCACACCCTGGAGGACGTGGTCCGCTGGATGTCCGCCGCCCCGGCGGAACTGGTCGGCCTCCACCACAAGGGCGCCATCGAGCCCGGCCGGGACGCCGACTTCGCGGTCCTGGCCCCCGACGAGACCTTCACCGTCGACCCGCAGGCCCTCCAGCACCGCAACAAGATCACCGCCTACGCGGGCCGGACCCTCTACGGCGTCGTCCGGTCCACCTGGCTGCGCGGCCGGCGGATCAACGACGGCACCACCCTCGCCGAACCCGCCGGCGAACTCCTCGAAAGGCCGCGCGCATGACGACCGGCGACATACCCCGCTACACTGGCGACGCCGGCCCCTACGGAGGCGGCGACCCGTACGCCGACTACCGCACCCCGGGACCGGCCGGCTTCCCCTTCGCCCACCTCCCCGACCTCGCCGACCGGCGGCTCGGCGCGGGCGTGCTCGCCGCCAACGACGAGTTCTTCGCCGAACGGGAGAACCTCCTGAAGCCCGAGGCCGCCCACTTCGACCCCGAGGCGTTCGGCCACAAGGGCAAGATCATGGACGGCTGGGAGACCCGGCGCCGCCGCGGCACCGACGGGGACCACCCGTTCCCCGCCGAGGAGGACCACGACTGGGCGCTGATCCGCCTCGGCGCGCCCGGCGTGATCCACGGCATCGTCGTCGACACCGCCCACTTCCGCGGCAACTACCCGCAGTCCGTCAGCATCGAGGGCACCTGCGTCGAGGGCTCGCCCTCACCGGCCGAACTCCTCGCCGACGACGTCGAGTGGACCCCGCTCGTCCCGCGCACCGCCATCGGCGGGCACGCCGCCAACGGCTTCGCCGTCGACGCCGCCCGGCGCTTCACCCACCTGCGCCTCAACCAGCACCCCGACGGCGGGATCGCCCGCCTCCGGGTGCACGGCGAGGTCGTCCCGGCACCCCGCTGGCTGGCCGCGCTGGGCACCTTCGACCTCGCCGCGCTGGAGAACGGCGGCCAGGTCGAGGACGCCTCGGACCGCTTCTACTCCTCGCCGACCAACACCATCCAGCCGGGCCGGTCCCGCAAGATGGACGACGGCTGGGAGACCCGGCGCCGCCGCGGCTCCGGAAACGACTGGGTCCGCTACCGCCTCACCGAGCAGTCCGTGATCCGCGCCGTGGAGATCGACACCGGCTATCTCAAGGGCAACTCCGCCGGCTGGGCGGCCCTGTCCGGGCGCGACGGCGAGAGCGGCGACTGGACCGAACTGCTGCCCCGCACCCGGCTCCAGCCCGACACCGTCCACCGCTTCCTGCTGCACGACGCACCCGCGGTGACCCACGTACGGATCGACATCTTCCCGGACGGCGGGATCGCCCGGCTCCGGCTGCACGGCTCCCTCACCCCGGAGGGGACCGCGCGCCTGGAGGCCCGGCACCGGGAACCGGGCCGCTGACGCACCGGCGGGCGGGCACCCCTGACGGATGATCAGGGAAGCCCGCCCGTTCCCGGGGCCCGTCCGCCGCAGCCGTCGTCGCCCGGCGAACGGATCACTCGTCGACCGAGTTCCAGAACATCACCTCGTACGCCTGAAGGAGCCGCCCGTAGCGGTGGGCCGCCGCCGGCCGGGCCTGGCCGGTGTCGATGCCGTGCTGCACCGCCGCGCGGGCCCGCGCGGCCAGCTCCGGCGAGGGCTCGGCGAAGAGCGCGAAGAACCCGCGGGCCGCTTCGGGAAAGTCGTAGTGCTCCTGCATCGCGGTGTGGACCGTCGCGCAATATCCGCTCCACGCCGCGAAGTTGGCGGTGATCGCGATGGCGGCGTCGGCCGGCTCGGCGCTCAGTGCGAGGCGCGCCGCGTAGGAGGGGAACGCCTGGCAGCCGGGGCGCGGCTGGTACGCGGCGAGGTCCCGGCCGGTCAGCTCGCAGGCGTCCGCCAGCGCTGCCAGCTGCTCCAGGGCCAGCCCCTCCCCGTGCGCGAGCAGATCGAAGAAGTCGGCCATCGGCGGATCGCCGTCCGCCCGGCGCGCCAGATGCTGGAAGCTGATCCGGTCGGCGTCGATGATCTGGTGCTGCTCCAGGGCGAAGGTGGTGAACACCGAGCGCGGCGCCTCGCCGGTGGCGATACGGCGGACGAGCCGGTTGGCGTCGGGTGCCGGGGCGAGCGCGCGCACCGCGTCGTCGATGACGGCGGCTGCACTCGGCCGGCGGGCGGCGGGTCGGGCCATACGGATCTCCTCCGGTGGGGGCGCGAGGCGGGTGGCCGGGGCCTCAGATTAGGCCCCGGCCACCCCTCCGGTGCGGAGGACGCCCGCCCTGGTCAGCGCGGAATCACCTCATCGCCGCCCGGCTGCCCGGCCCGCCCGGCGGACGTGCGGTCAGCCCGTCCGCGCCGCCCGGGACGCGCCGTGCCCGGCCAGTGCGTCCGCGACGAAGGTGTCCAGCACCCCGTCGCCGACCACCACCGGGATCCGCTTGCCCTTCATGTCGACATAGACGTACGACTTCGCCGTCTTGACCAACTCGGGGATCCGCTGTCGCAGTTGCCGGGCCGTGGCGGTGTCGCCCGCCCGGTCCGCCTCGATCAGTCGGAGCGCGTCGCGGGCCGCGTCCCCCCAGGCCCGGGTGGCGTCCAGCCACGGCTTGCTCTCCCGGACGAACGCCCGGGAGTCGAGCCGGTCGCGCAGCACGGCCGGCGCGTTCCGGAGGTCGCGCAGCACCCCGTCCAGCCGCCCGGCCCGGCCGTCCTCCCTGAACCGGTCGATGGCGGCGGCCAGTTCGGGCGCCTGATGCGGATTGATGGCCGAGGTGTAGTTGACGTCCGCGAAGGCGTGCAGCGCCCTCTCCGCACGGGCGTCGCCGCCGGCCAGCTCCCGGATCGCATCCCGCCAGGACGCCCGCGCGTCGTACGCCCGGTCGTTCCACACGTAGTCGGCCACGGTGTGCAGCGCGAGCTCGGACGCGGCGGGCTGGATCATCGGGTTCGCGGTGATCCCGGCCAGCCGCCCCGGGACCCCCGGCGCCCGCCCGTTGAACGGCCCGAGCATCAGCCGCTTGCTCACGTAGTCGTTGACCGGGTAGTTGTCCCAGAGCAGGATCCGGTGCCCGAAGAGGTCCCGGGCCTGCCGCGCCTGCGCGACGCTGATGGTCGGCGCGATGACGCCCACGCCCGTCCACTCCACCAGCACGTTCCGGTCCAGCCGGGTCGCCAGCGCCTTCTTGTACGGCGACGCCTTCAGGTCGGCGTACTCGGTCGGCACCATCTGGAGCGGCTGCGCTCCCCGATGCCGGGCGATGAACTCCCGGTTGACCCGGTTCAGCAGCTGCGACTGCGCGGCCCCGGCCGCCCCGCCGCCGGTCCCGAACCTCGCCTTGTCGGCGGCGCAGTTCCACTTGGTGTAGCTGATGTCGTCCAGCGGCACCGCGAAGGTCCGTACGCCGATGTCCCACAGCGTCCCGAACTTGGCGGTCAGCGCCTCGACGTCGGCGTCCGAGCTGTAGCAGACGGACAGGCCGGGGGAGAGCGCGTAGGTGAACTCCACGTGCCGCGCCCGCGCCCGGTCCACCAGCTCCTTGATCTGCGCCAGCCGGCCTGCGGGGTAGCGGTCGCGCCACTTCTCCCGGAGGTAGGCGTCGTCCTTGGGGGAGTAGACGTAGATGTTCATCTTGTGCTCGGCGGAGAAGTCGAGCTGGTCGAGGCGGGCCTGATGGGACCACGGGGTCCCGTAGAAGCCCTCGATGACACCGCGCAGCGGGGTCGCCGGCCAGTCCCGAACGGCGGTGCCGCGTACACGGGCGCCGGGCCGGTCGCTGTGCGGCAGCAGCTGACGCAGCGTCTGGGCGGCGTAGTACGTGCCGGTGGCGTCCTTGCCGGCCAGCGCGATCCGGCCGGCGCCGATGGCCAGCGCGTACCCGTCGGCCGGCAGCCCGCCGGCGCCCCCGGCGTCCAGCTCCCGCAGCGTCCGGGCCGCACCCGCCCCGTCCACGTAGACGGTCAGCTGCCCGTCCCGGGACGTCGCCCTCCCGGCCCGTACGACGTGCCGGGCGCCGGCGTCCTTCAGCGTCCTGGTGACCAGCGCCAGCGCCGGGGCGTCGGTTCCCGGTCCGGCGACGACGGTCACGGAGCGGGTGATGGTGACGTGATCGGAGCGGTCGTGGACGGACTGCGGGGTGGGGGAGACGGAGGCGGCGGCTCCGGGGCTGTCCCCGGCGTCGGCGATCCGGGCCGCAGCGGCGCCCGATGACCCGGACATGCCCGCCAGGGGGATCACGGCGAGGGCCACGGCGAGCGCGGTGGCAGCCGTGGTGCGCGTACGGTGCATCCTTCGGTCCTCCTCGGTGCAGCGAGGTTCAGGGACGAGTCTGGTGCGTGCGTCGCGCCGGGGTGCGCTGCCGGTCGCGCGTCGGACACGGTGGCAGCAGGGTCACCCGATCGCCGGGACGGGGCAAGGGGGCGTACTCCGTGGAGCGGCGCGCCCTGGGGCCGTCCGGCCCTGACCCACCGGACAGGCCCCGGCTAGCGGGACTTGGCGATGATCACCAGCAGACTCATGAAGGCCAGCAGCACATGGGTGGCGACGACATAGACGAAGACCCGCACGTACAGCCCGCGCGGTGGCTTGTTCTCGACGTACTTCGGTGAGGCGGGTGGCTCGGGAGTCGAGGGGAGAGGGGAAACGGGGGTGGAGTTTTCGGGCACGGCGAACGGACCTTCCCTTCCGGAACGGTGAACGGCGGACGGTGCGGGCTCAGACCCCGCGGTGTGACGGCGGCCCGTCGCCCAGGCACAGCCCGGCGGCGCCGCTCTGGAGCAGCGTGTGCACGAACAGCAGCTCCGTACCGCCGCGGGTCGCGGCGGCGATCCGGTGCGGGGTCAGCGAGTCGAAGTGCGCGGCGTCGCCCGGGTCCAGCACGTGCACCGCCTCGCCGAGGGTCAGCCGCAGCCGTCCCGAGAGGACGTACAGCCACTCCTCGCCGGGGTGCACCCGCACCAGCTCGCGCTGCGCCCGGTACGGCACCCGGACCCGCAGCGACTGCATCGCGCGCCCGGCGCCGCCGACGGTCCAGTACGTCCAGCCGCCGGCCTCCGACGGCTCGGCCCGCCCGGCCCGCACGATGGGGTCGTGCTCGGGCGCGGTCTCGCCGAGCAGGTCGGATACCGTGGTGCCGTACGTACGGGCCAGTGCCAGCAGCATCGGCAGCGACGGCTGCCGCTGACCGGTCTCCAGTCGGGACAGGTGCGCCGGCGAGAGCCCCACCCGCCGGGCCGCGGCCTCCAGCGTCAGCCCGCCGCGTCGTCGCAGGTCACGAAGGCGGGGGGCGACGGTGGCGAGCTCCTCCGGAGGGGCTCCGGAGGGCTCGTCGGGGAGCTCGGTCATGGCTCCGGTATAGCCAGCCCTCACCTCAGAGGCAAAAGATTTGCCTCTGAGGCAACGAGCCGGCCGAAGGGTCCGTGGCCGTTACGCGGCGTCCTGGGGGTACCAGCGGAGTTCGACGGTGTTGCCGTCGGGGTCGGACACGTAGATCGACTGCGCCTCGCCGCGTGCCCCGTACCGGCCGACCGGGCCCTCCAGCACCGTGAAGCGGCCCGAGTCGATGACCTGCTGCCAGTCCAGTGGGTCGACGACCAGACAGATGTGGTCGACGTTGGACCCGGTGCGGGGGCCGGTGACCAGGTCGATGATGGTGGACGGGGTCACCCGCACCGAGGGGAACGGCGCCTCGCCCGCCCGCCATTCGTCGACCCGGACCGGCTCCAGGCCGAGGGGGCCGCAGTAGAAGGCCAGCGAGCGCTCGATGTCCTCCACGGTGAGCACCAGGTGGTCGAAGTCTTTGACGTGCATGAGGCGGCCCTCCAGGGGGTGTCGGAAAACGGAACTCGTGACCGGTCAAGGGGAACACGCGGCCGGTGAAACGGAACAATTGGGGTTTCCTCGGGGTGTCCCTGTGAACTCCCGGGAAACTTAAGCTCCTTGGGATTGACAGGGGCATGTCTACGCGCGTCATTCTGGACGGCATGAGAATCCCCCCACGGATTACGAAGATCGGCGCCGCGGGCGCCCTCGCATCGGCCCTGCTCATCGGCGGGACCGCGGTCGCCGCGACGCCGGCCGTCGCCACGACCCATGTGGCCACGGCCCACGTCAGGACCGTCCACGCCAACGACGTGGGCAGTGTCTGCTATTCCCAGCTCCCCTCCCAGGCCCACGACACCCTGTCGCTGATCGACCAGGGCGGCCCGTTCCCGTACCCGGGGAAGGACGGGTCGGTCTTCACCAACACCGAAGGCGTCCTCCCGGCCCAGAGCGCGTCGGACTACTACCACGAGTACACCGTCATCACTCCGGGCGCGCCCACTCGCGGTGCCCGGCGCATCGTGACCGGTGAGCAGCCGCAGGAGGACTACTACACCGCCGACCACTACAAGACCTTCAACCTCGTCGACCGCAGCTGCTGATACGCAGC
>NZ_BMRP01000020.1:118526-119757 GCF_014648695.1 Streptomyces albospinus | reverse complement strand
GTGCTCCCCCGGACTGACGGGCCTCACCAGCCACTTCTCCCTCTCCTCCGCCCATTCTCGGCAGAAGGGGCGCACAGGGGCGCACCCCGCGGGAGGATTGTCGGTGGTTGCCGGTAGCGTTTCGGTAGATACGAGGAGTGGGCGGGCATCGGCGGCATACGGGCCAGTAGCGGTCGGCCGGCGCGGCGCGCCCCGGGAAGTGCTGGGTCTGTCGTGAGCCGTGTCGCAGCGGCAGCGAGCGTCGGAGAAGAAGGAAGGACGGCGAACTGCCGTGTATCGCTGGGAGATCACCCGGGCCGCACTGGCGCAGCGCGTTTTCGCCATCGTCCGCAGCGCGACATACGACGAAGCGAGCGCCACCGCCGACACCTTGCTGTCGGCCGGCATCACGAGCCTGGAGATATCCCTCACCACCCCGTTCGCCCTGGAGGCGGTGACCACCCTCACCCGCGAGCTGGGCGACGACGCCGTCATCGGCGCCGGTACGGTCCTTGACGCGGTGTCGGCCCGGATGGCGGTGGACGCGGGCGCCCGCTTCCTGGTCTCGCCGAGCCTGGACGCCGAGGTCATCCGCACCGCCCACCGCTACGGCGTCCCGGTCTTCGCCGGGGTCTCGACACCGAGCGAGATCGTCCGGGGCCTGGAGCTGGGCGCGGACGCGCTCAAGCTCTTCCCGGCCGCCGGGCACCACCCGTCGTGGATCGGCGACGTCCGCGCCGCCCTGCCGCAGGCGCCGCTGCTGCCGACCGGCGGGGTGACGACACAGACCGCACCGGAGTGGATCGCGGCGGGCGCCGTCGCGGTGGGGATGGGCTCGGCCCTGTCGGAAGGGGACCGCGAGACGGTGGCCAAGCGCGCCGCGGACCTCCTCGCGCGGCTCGCCGACGCGGTGCCCGAACAGCCGGGCGGCGAGGGAGCGATGGACCCCTACGGGGGCTGATCGGGGGACGGGAAGGGGGACGGGGAAGGGGACGGGAAGGGAAGGGACGGGAAGGGCGCGAACCGGGGGAGCGGGACGCGTGGTTGCGGGTCCGTGCCGTCCCACTGGCCGGGCGGGGGGTTCACCTGGCGCAGCGGCTCTGCCACCCTGAGCGCTCCGCTCGCCTGCTCAGGAGTCAGCCCACCATGAAGCGCGCCGCCGTACTCCCCGCTCTCGCCTGTCTGCTCACCCTCACCGCCGCCGCACCGGCGGCGTCGTACGCCACCCCCGCCCCGACCCCGGGAGCCGCCC
>NZ_BMRP01000020.1:108959-118498 GCF_014648695.1 Streptomyces albospinus | reverse complement strand
GACCGGCACGACCGGCGGCCGGCGAGCCTGGTGGACACCGTCCCGCGCCGCGGAGTGCTGCGCGTCTGCACCACCGGCGACTACCGCCCCTTCACCTACCGCGACCCCGGGACCGGCGCCTACAGCGGTGTGGACATCGCCATGGCCCGGGACCTCGCCAAGAGCCTGGACGCCACGCCCCGTTACGTCCCCACCACGTGGGCCGCGCTCGTCGGCGACCTCTCGGCCGGCCGCTGCGACATCGGCATGGGCGGCGTCTCCATCACCCTCGCGCGCGCCCGCGCCGTGTACTTCAGCGAGCCGACCCGCACCGACGGCAAGACGCCCATCGTGCGCTGCGCGGACAAGGACAGGTACCAAACCCTGGAGCAGATCGACCGGCCCGGGACACGGGTCATCGTCAACCCCGGTGGCACCAACGAGCAGTTCGCCCGTACGCACCTCAAGAGGGCCACCGTCACGGTCCACCCGGACAACACCACGATCTTCGACGAGATCGTCGCCGGCCGGGCGGACGTGATGATGACCGACGCGAGCGAGACCCGCTACCAGGCCAGGATCCACCCCGAACTGTGCGCCGTCCATCCGGACCGGCCGTTCACCTTCTCCGAGAAGGCGTATGCGCTGCCCCGCGGCGACGACGCGTTCCTGGCGTATGTGAACCAGTGGGTCCACCTGGCCACCCACGACGGCACGTACCGGAAGTACGAGAGCGCGTGGATGGGGAAGTGAGTGACGTCCGGTCAGTTGGCGGAGCCGTCGGAGCCGGACGGTCCGGCGGGGGCCGGTGCCCGGTGTCCAAGGACGTTGATCACCCGCCCGTTCGGGTCCACCGCGAAGAAGCGGCGGACGCCCCACGCCTCGTCCTGGAGGGGGTGCACGATCCGCGCGCCGGAGGCGAGCACCGCGGCATACGCCGCGTCCACGTCCTCGACCTCGATACTCAGGTCGGGGGCGACCGGCGCGCTCTCGTCGCGGGTCATGAAGGTGAGCTGCGCGGTGGGGTTGGCGGGCGAGGCGAGGGTCATCACCCAGCCGTGGTTCATCACCTCCTCGAAGCCCAGCAGGCCGTAGAACGCGCGGTTCTCGGCCAGCGCGTCCGGCTCGCCGCCGGGGGCGACACGGATATCGGGGACGACGCGGCGTACGGGCACGGGGGCTCCTCGAAAGGTGGGCGCCGGGCGGTGGGCCGGATGTGACGGGAGGTTACGGGACGGGGAGCTGCCGTACCGCCTCGACGACGTCGCGGAGCACCGTCCGGTGGTCGTCCGGGCGCCAGGCCAGGGCGAGTTGGCTGGGGGAGAGGCCGCTGACGGGGCGGGCGACCACGCCGGGGCGCCGGTAGATCGCGGCGTTCCCGGCGGCCAGCAGGACCACGCCCAGCCCGGCGGCCACCGCCTCGAACGTCTCGTCCGCACTGGCCACCACCGCACCGGTCCGCACCGGCCGGCCGCCCCGTTCGGACACCGCCAGCCAGTAGTCGCGCAGCTCGCCCGCGCTCTGTGGCAGCGCCAGGAACGGCTCGTCGAGCAGCTCGTCGAACGGGATCTCGGTGGCGTCCGCGAGCCGGTGCCCGGCCGGCAGCGCCACCCAGCGCGGCTCGGTGGCCACCACCTCGACGGTGAACGCCGCCTGCTCGGGGAACGGCAGCCACAGCAGCGCCAGGTCCGCCGTGCCGTCCGCGAGGCCGGCCGTTCCGTCCTCCCAGCTGATCTGCCGTACCCGGATCTGCCAGTTGGGGCGCCGCTCGGCGAACCGCGCCCGGACGGCGGGCAGCAGACCGCGGCCCACGCTCGTGGAGACCCCCAGCGTCAGGACGGCGGCTTCGGCGGCGGCTGCGTCGCTGACCGCCCGCTGGGCCTCGTCCCAGAGCTGGATGACCTCGCGGGCCCTGGGCAGCAGGGCGGTGCCGGCGGCGGTGAGCGCCACCGCGCGCCGGTCGCGGTGGAAGAGCCTGACGCGGAGGCCGTCCTCCAGCTGCCGGATCTGCTTGCTGAGCGCCGGCTGCGAGATGAACAGCCGCTCGGCGGCCCGGGTGAAGTTCAACTCCTCGGCCGTGGCGACGAAGTAGCGCAGATCGCGCACATGGGCATCCATAGCTCTTGGTTATCAGAAACGGTCTTGGACGGGGAGGGGAAACCGGCCCGAGGATCGCTGCATGGACACACCGCAGCAGCATCAACTCCCCGCCCCGCCCCCCTCGTTGCCCGGCTCGCCGGCCACCGACCCGGCCGGCCGCAGCCACTGGGGGCGGCTGGTCGCCACCGTCCTCGTGAGCGTCGCGGCCGTGACGCCGGGGCTGATGGCGCCCGCGCTCGCGGCGCCCGTCCAGCAGGCCCTGCACCTTTCCGGTACGGCCTTCGGCGCCGCGGTGACGTGCTTCTTCGCCGCTACGGCGCTCGGGTCGTTCGCCGCCCGCCGGATCGTGCCGAGGCTCCCCGTACGGGCCGTGCTCGGCGCCGTCGGCCTGCTGGCGGCGGCCGTGCTCGCCGGGCTGGCGCTCGCCGGCCACCTCTGGCAGCTGTGCCTGCTGCTCGCCCTCGCCGGGTTCGGCAACGCCTTCACCCAGCCGGTCGCGGCCCGGGTCATCGCCGCGGACATCGCGCCCGGCCGGCACTCCTTCGCGGGCGGCCTCTTCGGCGCGTCCCTCGGTGCCGGGCCGTTCCTCCCCGGGCTGCTGGTCACGCTGGTGGCGGCCCCGTACGGCTGGCGGCCCGCGCTGTGGACGGCGGCCGGGATCGCGCTGACGTCGCTGGCGGCGGCAGCGCTGGCCCGCCCGCCGGCCGTCAACTCCCCTTCGTCCGCAATGAGTTCCGGACCGGGCGAGGCACCCCGCCCGGCCGCTGTGCACAGCCCCCGGACCACCGGCCGCGTGGTGGCGGCCTGGAGCGTCGCCGCGGCCCTGGCGACCATCGGCAGCAACGTCGGCTCGGCGTACTTCATCCAGATCGGCACCGCCGCCGGCTTCTCCGCGGGGACGGCCGGGACGCTCCAGATGCTGGCGAGCGTGCTGGGCATCGCCATCCGTCTCGGCTCGGGCCGGCAGGCCGACCGGGCGCCGCACCGCATCCCGCGGACCGTCGCCGCCATGATGCTCACCGGCACCGCCGGACTCGCGCTGATCACGGCGGGTACGCCGCTGACGTTCCTGGCCGGCGCGCTGCTCGCGGTCGCCGGCGGCTGGGGCTGGACCGGGCTGCTGCTCGCCGCCACCATGCGGCTGCTGCCCGGTGAGAGCGCGCGGGCCGGGGCGGCGATGCAGGGCGGGCTGTTCGCGGGCGCCGCCATCGGACCGCTGTCCTTCGGCGCGCTGTCCGGCCAGTTCGGCATCCCGGCCACGGTCGGGATCGCGGCGGCCGGCCCGCTGCTGGGCGCGCTGCTGCTGATCGCCGGGATCCGCGCGTTGGCCGCCGATGCGCGGCCGGCGGAGCGGCGCCCGGTGCCGGCGGACCAGCAGCCCGGCATACCGGCGGACACCGCCGCCGCCGACCGGACCGGCGACCGTACGGGCGGCCCGGCGGCCCGCTGAGTGAGGGCCCGCCCCCGGCGGGCTACGTATCCGCCGCCCCCCCGCGACGACCCCAGGAGCCACCGTGCCTCCCACCCCCGCAGCCCGGACCGCCGCCACCGTCTCCCTCGTCACCGGCGCCACCCGGGGCATCGGCCGTGAGGTCGTCCGCCGGCTGGCCGAGCGCGGCCACACGGTGCTGCTCACCGGGCGCTCCGCGGACGCCGCCCGGCGGGCCGCCGACGAACTGCGCGAAGGCGTCCGGGACGGCGACGTCCTGGACGTACGCCCGCTGTGGCTGGACGTCACCGACGACCGCAGTGTGGCCATCGCGGCGGCCCAAGTAGCCGATGAATTCGGCAGGTTGGACGTCCTGGTCAACAACGCCGGGATCGCCTACGACACCTGGCAGCGCGCCGTCACCGCCGATCTCCGCGTGGTCCGCGAGGCGGCCGAAACCAATCTCTACGGACCGTGGCGGATGGCGATCGCCTTCGCGCCGCTGCTGCGCGCCTCGGCGCATCCGCGGCTGGTCAACGTCTCCAGCGAGGCCGCCTCGCTGACCAATATGGGCGGCGGCACCCCCGCGTACTCGGCCTCCAAGGTCGCGCTGAACGCGCTGACCCGGATGCTCGCCGCCGAACTGCGGGCCGACGGGGTGCTGGTCAACGCGGTCTGCCCCGGCTGGGTGGCCACCGACATGGGCGGACCGGGCGGCCGGCCGGTCGCGGAGGGCGCCGCGAGCGTCCTGTACGCGGCGACCCTGCCCGACGACGGCCCGACGGGCGGCTTCTTCCGCGACGGCCGCCCGCTTCCCTGGTAGGCGGACGGCCGCGCCCGGAGCGCCGGGCGGCGCCAACCCCCCTTGTCCGGACATTGTGACCTCCGGGCTTCCCGTCGTCTGCGCGGACGGATACGCTCGCCGGCGTGGGGAAACGCGATACAGAAGCCGCGGGCACCGAGAGCCCCGTCCAGTTCAGCGTGGACCGGAACAGCCCGGTCCCGTTGTACTTCCAGCTGTCCCAGCAGTTGGAGGCCGCGATCGAGAACGGCAGGCTGGCGCCCGGCAGCCTGCTCGGCAACGAGATCGACCTGGCCGGCCGGCTCGGCCTGTCCCGGCCCACGGTGCGCCAGGCGATCCAGTCGCTGGTGGACAAGGGGCTGCTGGTCCGCCGCCGCGGTATCGGCACCCAGGTCGTCCACAGCCAGGTCAAGCGCCCGTTGGAGCTGAGCAGCCTCTACGACGACCTGGAGGCGGCCGGGCAGAAGCCGGCGACCCGGGTGCTGCTCAACACCACGACCGAGGCGAACGCCGAGGTCGCCGCCGCGCTGGGCATCGCCGAGGGCGCCGAGGTGGCCCTGGTCGAGCGGCTGCGGCTGACCCACGGCGAGCCGGTCGCGCATCTGCGCAACCACCTCCCCGCCGGGCTGCTCCGGCTGGAGACCGCCGACCTGGAGGAGACCGGGCTGTACCGGCTGATGCGGTCGGCCGGGATCACCCTGCACAGCGCCCGCCAGGCCGTGGGCGCCCGCGCGGCGACCGCCGAGGAGGCCGAGCGGCTCGACGAGGCCGAGGGTGCGCCGCTGCTGACGATGCAGCGCACCACCTTCGACGACACCGGCCGCCCGGTCGAGTTCGGCTCGCACGTCTACCGCGCGTCCCGCTACGCCTTCGAGTTCCAGCTGCTGGTCCGGCCCTGAACCGGTCCTTTCCCCGCTGACCGGCGGTTTCGTCCGCCGGTCAGCGGTGCTTCGGCATGCCCGCGTCCGCGGAGCGGCGGGCCGGCCGCCGCCCGGTCCGCCCCCCGCCCGGCCACCACGCTCGCGTCAGAATGTTCGGACAAACTATTGACGTGGCCGGACGCGCGCCGTTAGAACTCCTCCAGCCGCAATCCGGCGGCCGGGGAGCGAAGGCGGTCCACGATGATCTGCGCGCGCATGGCTCGACCCGTATCTGCTCGGAACACGACGTTCCGCACCGTCGTCGCCTTACTGGCCGCCGGCACCCTTCTCGCCGGGTGCGGTGCCTCCGGCAGCGCTGCCAGGAGCGCGCCCGGCGGGAGCGGCAAGCACGCGGGCACGGCCCGCATGACCATCGGGATGGTCAGCCACGCCGGCGACGGCGACACCTTCTGGGACATCGTGCAGAACGGCGCCCAGCGGGCCGCGGCCAAGGACAACGTCAGGTTCCTCTACGCCCATGACAGCGAGGGCGCGCGGCAGGCCGAGCTGATCCAGTCGTACATCGACCAGAAGGTCGACGGGCTGATCGTCACGCTCGCCAAGCCGCCGGCCGTCAAGGCCGCCGTGCAGAAGGCGGTGGCGCAGGGCATACCGGTCGTCACCGTCAACTCCGGCGGTGAGTTCTCCGCGGCCTACGGGGCGCTGGCGCACTTCGGGCAGGACGAGGCGGTGGCCGGCCGAGCGGTCGGCGACGAGCTGAACAACCGGCACGCCCGGCACGTCCTGTGCGTCATCCACGAGCAGGGCAATGTGTCGCTGGAGGACCGCTGCGCCGGCGTCCGTGCCGCGTTCCACGGGAAGGTCGACAACCTCAACGTCGATGGCACCAACGCGCCCGCCTCCCAGTCCTCCATCCAGGCCGAACTCCAGGCCGACCCCTCCCTTGACACCGTCGTCACGCTGGGTGCACCCATCGCGTCAATTTCCGTCAAGGCGAAGAAGGAGGCCGGCAGCTCGGCGCAGATCGCGACCTTCGATCTCAACGCCGAGGTGGTCAAGCTCCTCAAGGCGAAGGACGTGGCGTTCGCCGTGGACCAGCAGCCGTATCTCCAGGGGTACGAGGCGGTGGACCTGCTCTGGCTGCACCGGGCCAACGCCGACGTCCTCGGCGGCGGCAAGCCGGTGCTCACCGGGCCGGCCATCGTCACCGACAAGGACGTACCGAAGCTGGAGCAGTACACGGGGCGTGGCACCCGGTGACGCAGAAGGGAAGGCGGGACCCCATGAACCGGTACAGATCACCGGTAACGGATACTTGGAAGGTTGCCCGGACCGGCCGGCCGGAGCCGCGGCGACAGCGGGAAGAGCAGGCACGGCAGGCACCGCCGGCACGGACGGGCCGGCGAACGCAGCCGGCACAGCGACAACAGCGGGAAAGGCAAGTCCTCGTGGCAAGGGTAGGAAGAAGAGGACGCGTCGTGTGCGCCGTGCTGGCAGCGGTGCTCGGCGCCTCCCTGGCGGGATGCAGCAGCACCGGGGGCAGGCGTGCCGAGGAGGCGCGCGCAGCCCAGGCGGCCGGCGGCAAGGCGGCGGTCAACACCCCCCGGTGGACGTTCGCGATGGTCACCCACTCCGGGGACGGCGACACCTTCTGGGACATCGTGCAGAACGGCGCCCAGCAGGCCGCCGTCAAGGACAACATCAAGTTCGTCTACGCGCACGACAAGGAGGCCCAGCGGCAGAGCCAGCTCGTCCAGTCCTACATCGACCAGAAGGTCGACGGGCTGATCGTCTCGCTCGCCAAGCCGGACGCCATGAAGGACGTCGTCCTCAAGGCCGAGAAGGCCGGCATACCGGTGATCACGGTGAATTCCGGCGCCGAGGAGTCCAAGGCGTTCGGCGCGCTCAGCCACATCGGCCAGGACGAGACGGTGGCCGGCGAGGCGGTCGGCGAGGAGCTGAACAAGCGCGGTAGGAAGAACGCGCTGTGTGTCCTGCACGAGCAGGGCAACGTCGGCCACGAGCAGCGCTGCGACGGCGCCAAGAAGACGTTCAAGGGCGATCTCCAGAAGCTGTACGTGGACGGCACCAACATGCCCGACGTCCAGGCGTCCATCGAGTCCAAGCTCCAGGCCGACCCGTCCATCGACGCGGTGGTCACCCTCGGCGCGCCCTTCGCCCCCACCGCCGTCAAGGCCAGGGAGCAGGCGGGCAGCAAGGCCGAGGTGGACACCTTCGATCTGAACGCGCAGGTCGCGACCGGCCTCAAGGACGGCTCGCTGGGCTTCGCGGTCGACCAGCAGCCCTACCTCCAGGGCTACGAGGCGGTCGACCTGCTGTGGCTCGACAAGTACAACTCCGACGTCCTCGGCGGCGGCAAGCCGGTGCTCACCGGACCCCAGGTGATCACCAAGAAGGACGCCGACGCGCTCCTGGACTACACGAAGCGGGGGACCCGATGAGCCACACCGACGCACCTCCCCGGCAGCCCGCCCCGCCGCCGAAGAGCGCGGGTGACGAGCGGCTGCTGCACCGCTCGCTCGCGCGCCGTCTGATGGGCCGCCCCGAACTGGGCTCGGTGGTCGGCGCCGCCGCGGTCTTCCTCTTCTTCTCGATCGCCGCCGAACCGTTCCTGCGGGCCTCCAGCCTCTCCACGGTCCTCTACGCGTCCTCGACGATCGGCATCATGGCCGTCCCGGTCGCGCTGCTCATGATCGGCGGCGAGTTCGATCTGTCGGCCGGTGTCATGGTCGTCAGCTCGGCGCTGATCTCGTCGATGTTCAGCTACCAGATGACCGCCAACACCTGGGTCGGCGTCGGGGTGTCGCTGCTGGTCACCCTCGCCTTCGGTGTCCTCAACGGCATCCTGCTGACCCGTACGAAGCTGCCCAGCTTCATCATCACGCTCGGCACCTTCTTCATGCTGACCGGCCTCAACCTCGGCTTCACCAAGCTGATCAGCGGCACCGTCTCGACGAAGTCCATCGCCGACATGGAGGGCTTCGACTCGGCCCGGGCGCTCTTCGCCTCGCATCTGACCATCGGGAGCGTCGACGTCCAGATCACCATCGTGTGGTGGATCGCGCTGGTCGCGGTCGCCACCTGGATCCTGCTGCGGACCAAGGTCGGCAACTGGATCTTCGCGGTGGGCGGCAACGCGGACGCCGCGCGGGCGGTCGGTGTCCCGGTCACCAGGACCAAGATCGGCCTCTACATGGGCGTCGCCTTCGCCGCCTGGATCTCGGGCCAGCACCTGCTGTTCTCATACGACGCGATCCAGTCCGGCGACGGCGTCGGCAACGAATTCCTCTACATCATCGCGGCGGCCGTCGGCGGCTGCCTGATGACCGGCGGCTTCGGCTCGGCGTTCGGTGCCGCCGTCGGCGCGTTCATCTTCGGCATGACCAGCAAGGGCATCGTCTACGCGCAGTGGAACCCGGACTGGTACAAGTTCTTCCTCGGTGCGATGCTGCTCCTCGCCACGCTGCTGAACGCCTGGGTCCGCAAGCGGGCGGAGGCCACATCATGACTGCGCTTGTCGAACTTCGTGACGTCAGCAAGCTCTACGGCAACATCAAGGCGCTGGAAGGCGTGTCGCTGGAGGTGCACGCGGGAGAGATCTCCTGTGTGCTCGGCGACAACGGCGCCGGCAAATCCACCCTCATCAAGATCATCGCGGGGCTGCACCAGCACGACGCCGGCACCTTCGCCATCGAGGGCGGGGAGACCCGGCTCGGCTCCCCGCGTGAGGCCCTGGACCGCGGTATCGCCACTGTCTACCAGGACCTGGCCGTCGTCCCCCTCATGCCGGTGTGGCGGAACTTCTTCCTCGGCTCCGAGCCGACCACCGGAGTCGGCCCCTTCAAGCGGCTCGACGTCCGCACCATGCGCGAGACCACCCGCAGCGAACTGCTGCGGATGGGCATCGACCTGCGCGACGTCGACCAGCCCATCGGGACCCTCTCGGGCGGCGAACGTCAATGCGTCGCCATCGCCCGTGCCGTCTACTTCGGCGCCAAGGTCCTCGTCCTGGACGAGCCGACGGCGGCGCTCGGCGTCAAGCAGTCCGGCGTCGTCCTCAAGTACGTCGCCGCCGCCCGCGACGCCGGGCTCGGCGTGGTGTTGATCACCCACAACCCGCACCACGCCTACCTCGTCGGCGACCGCTTCGTCCTCCTCAAGCGCGGCACCATGGCCGGCAGCCACCTCAAGTCGGAGATCGCGCTGGAAGAGCTCACCCGCCAGATGGCGGGCGGCAGCGAGCTGGAACAGCTCAGCCACGAGCTCGCCCGTACGGAGACCCCGGAATTCCCGGGAGGCCACCGCCCCGAGTGACCCCGGCGGCGCC
>NZ_BMRP01000020.1:49979-108909 GCF_014648695.1 Streptomyces albospinus | reverse complement strand
GGGCCCGCCGTTCCACGTCGCGGTGCGCCGGACGGCGCGGGTGATGCACAATCGCAGCGGACAATCCGCGCCGAGGCCCCCGGCCTCCCCGAGACCCCGCAGGGACGAGACGACTCTTGCGAGCACCCAGCCGCCGCGACCGTAACGGCAGCCGTAACGGCGAAGAGGTGGGCCGATGAGCATGTACCGGGACCGGGTGCACCGCGGATCCGCCAGAGCCACCGTGCTGCGCACCGTAGGCACCCGGGAGCGCCGCTCCCATCTGACCGCCCCGCGCGTGCCCACGGTGGGCATCGACATCGGCGGCACCAAGGTCATGGCCGGCGTGGTCGACGCCGATGGCACCATCCTGGAGAAGGTCCGCACCGAGACGCCGGACAAGTCCAAGAGCCCCAAGGTCGTCGAGGACACCATCACCGAGCTGGTGCTCGACCTCTCCGACCGGCACGACGTCCACGCCGTAGGTATCGGCGCCGCCGGCTGGGTCGACGCCGACCGCTCCCGGGTCCTCTTCGCCCCGCATCTGAACTGGCGCAACGAACCGCTCCGGGACCGCCTCGCCGGCCGGCTGGCGGTCCCGGTCATGGTCGACAACGACGCCAACACCGCCGCCTGGGCGGAGTGGCGGTTCGGCGCCGGCCGCGGCCAGGACCACCTCGTCATGATCACGCTCGGCACCGGCATCGGCGGCGCGATCCTGGAGGACGGCGCCGTCAAGCGCGGCAAGTACGGTGTCGCCGGCGAGTTCGGCCATATGCAGGTCGTGCCCGGCGGCCACCGCTGCCCCTGCGGCAACCGCGGCTGCTGGGAGCAGTACAGCTCCGGCAACGCCCTCGTACGGGAGGCCCGCGAGCTGGCCGCCGCCGACTCCCCGGTCGCGTACAACATCATCGAGCGGGTCGGCGGGCGCGTACAGGACATCACCGGACCGCTGATCACCGAGCTGGCGCGCGAGGGCGACGCCATGTGCGTGGAGCTGCTCCAGGACATCGGGCAGTGGCTCGGCGTCGGCATCGCCAATCTCGCCGCCGCCCTCGACCCCTCCTGCTTCGTCATCGGCGGTGGCGTCAGCGCCGCCGACGACCTGCTGATCGGCCCGGCCAGGGACGCCTTCCGGCGCCATCTGACCGGCCGCGGCTACCGCCCCGAAGCCACCATCGCCAAGGCGCAGTTGGGCCCCGAGGCCGGGATGGTCGGCGCCGCCGACCTGGCCCGCCTGGTGGCCCGCCGCTTCCGGCGCGCCAACCGCCGCCGAGTGGAGCGCTACGAGCGCTACGAACGGTCCGGCCGCCGATGACCGAACCGGACCTGCCCCCCATGCACGACGACCTGCCGCCCGTACGGGACGACCACGGCGCGCTGCCGCCCCGCCCCAAGCGCCGCCGGCCCTTCCTCAAGGCGCTGATCGTCTTCCTGCTGGTCACGATCCCGGCGGGCTACCTGGTGATCTCCGCCGAGCAGAGCCGCGACAGCGGCGAGGACAAGGAAGCCGAGGCCGCCGCCACCGGCCTGACCAACGCCTTCCCCTCCAAGCTCCAGCAGCGGGTCTACAACGCCCCGGTGCCGATCGGCTCCACGCCGGTCTACTACTACGAGACCAACTCCTGGCAGACCAGCTCGCTGTACGTGCAGTTCCGGACCGACGACTGGGGCCTTGCGCACTACCTCGCGGCCGTCGGCACCAGCACCGCCGCCCTCAAGAAGGGCGAGATCACCATCACGCCCGCACAGGCGGCCGACGTCGGCTGGGACTTCAACGCCGACTGGCCCTGGCAGGGCGTCACGGTTGCCAGGAAGGCGCCGCTGCCCACCCAGGAGATCATGGTCAGCAACGACGAACCGGGCCACCCGGTCGTCTACGTCGTCTCCACCGTGAAGTTCTGAGGGCCGCGCCGGACCGCCCGCCGACCGGCGGCGTTCCGCCCGATACCGGGCCGCTCCTGACCCGGGTGTCCAGTGCCGTCCAGGTGGTCTAGGTCGGGGTCGTTTGTGCAGGTGGGGGCCTTGTGGTCCATCGGCATCGACGGTGTTGGTGTGACGCGTGTGATAGCAAGTGAGAGGTGAGGAACCCCCACCGGCTGGCTCCGGTGGGGGTTTCTGCGTTCGGGAGTGGGCCCGGTGCGTGGTGTTCGACGCGGTCTTGCTGTGCTCTGGCTCGCCGTTCTCGACGCAACGGAAGGGGCGAGGCGGCGGCCGACGGCGCATTGAGGGCGCATTTCGGCGGCCGAGGCTTGCGATGCGGGCGCCGTCCAGGGGTCGGCCGGCTTCGGCGGGGGGCGACGCATTCTTCGCCCTGGTCGAGCAGGGCTCGTACGGTGCGGGCTCCGGTGACGAGGATCGCTGTGTGTCCGTTCTGGTTCGTGGCGTTTTCGCGCTCATGCCGAGCGGTGTTACTGGGTCGATCTGGTGATGAGCTCGTCGGCGACCCACCGTGCGACGCTTGCGGGGTAGGGCGCCGGCAGGCCGAGGATGATGTGGTGGAACCCGGCGCTGGTGGCCTCGCCGATCGCGTTCCGGGTCGTGTCGGGGTGGTCGTAGGAGACCGGCAGCACGGTCGAGCGGGTGATGGCGGCGGGGTCACGGCCGATCTCGGCGCAGTAGCGGTCCAGCAGTTCGCTGCGCCGTACCGCGTCGTCGATGTCGCCGCCGGGGATGTTCCACACGTCGGCGTGCTGGGCCACGACTCGCAGCGTCGAGGCGGCGCGTCCGCCGATGAGGAGGGGCGGGTGGGGGCGTTGAACGGGCTTGGGGTTGCCGAAGGCGCCGGTCAGCTGGATGTGGGTGCCGTGGAAGTCGAACGGTTCGGCCTCGGTCCACAGCCGCCGGATCACCGTGCAGGCTTCGGCGAGGTGGGCCACGGCGCGGTCTGCGTCGTGGAAGGGCAGGCCGTGGGCTTCGTACTCGCGCCGGGCGCTGGGGTGGCTGGGGCGCGATCCGACGCCGATGCCGAAGTCGAGGCGTCCGCCGGAGACGACGTCGACGGTGGCGGCGATCTTGGCCAGCAGCGCGGGCGGGCGGAAGCGGTTGCTCGTCACGAGCACGCCCAGGCGCAGTCGCTGGGTGTGGGCCGCGAGGGCGGAGAGGAGTGTCCAGCCTTCGTAGGTCACCCCGTTGGGGTCGCCGCCGATCGGCATGAGGTGGTCGAACAGCCAGGCGTGCTCGATCTCCGCGATGGTGTCGGCCTCGTGCCAGACCCGCAGGATGTCGTGGTAGTCGACCTGCGAGGGGGCCGTCATGATCCCGAAGCGGGGAAGGAGGGATTTCGTCATAGGTGTTGAGTCCCTTTTCGTTCGGATGACGTGCGGTGCGGACTGCTGGGTGGTGTCGGCAGTCCCTTCCGGGTGCCTGTCCGGCGAGGCGCGGGCGGCACCTCGCGGCACGGGGCAGGGGCGCCCGGGGGTCCGCTTCCCGTGCCACGCACCGGCACCGCGCAGTGTCCCTGGTGCGTTCGTCTACTTGCTCAAAAGCTTCCCCAGCGCGTCGGGGTCGCCTTCCAGTGCGGTGGCCGCCGCCTTCCAGCCGGTGTCCTCGCCATGCAGGGCACTGCGGAGGAAGGACGTGGTGAGGTGCTGGATCAGGGCGACGCGCTCGGGGCTCTCGTCCGTCGTCTCGGTGACCTGGTGGCCGGGGATGCCTCCGAGCGAGTGCTCCGCTCCGAACAGGGTGAGCAGGCTCTTGTTCACCGGGCTGTGGGTGTAGGGGTCGGTGAACCAGTCCGGTCCGCGGGTGGACAGGTGGGACTGGTCACGGTCGCCGGCGACGATGAGGGCCGGTGCGGTCATGGTGGTGAAGGACGGCTTCATGAAGGGGAAGTGCTCGGCGGCGAACGGGGTCAGGTCGTCGCCGAGACCGGTCAGGGCGAGCAGCACACCGGCCGTGACGCGGGGGTCGGACATGTCCTCGCCGGGCGTGCCGTCGGAGTCGAGGACGCGGGCGCCCAGCAGCGTGCTCGCCGTCTGGGCTCCCCAGGAGTGGCCGGCCACGGCGATGCGGTCGCGGTCGAGGCGTCCGGCGAGGCCGGGCACGGCGGCTTCCAGAACGTCGAGTCCGTCGAGCGCGCGGGTGAGGTCTTCGATGCGGAAGCGCCAGATCCGCGGCGTGCGTGGGTCCTCGGCGGGGATGCCGAGTGTGCGGGAGTCGAGGTGGGTGGGCTGGATGACCACGAAGCCGTGTGCGGCCCAGTGGTCCGCCAGCGGGGCGTAGCCATCCATCGACCAGCCGAAGCCGTGGGAGAAGAGGATGACGGGCAGGTTGCTGCCGGTCGCGGGAGCGGACACGCGGACCTGGAGGTCCTCGCCGCGGCCCGGCGCGGACAGGACAACCGGCCTCGCGGAGACCACCGTGGTGGGTGCGTCCGCGATCTGCTGCGCGTTCGCGGTGTTCGAGTCGGCCATGGAGATGCCTTCCGTTCAGTGTCTTCGCGCTGTGTGGTTCGTTGGCGGCGTCGCAGGGCTCGGGCGGGTGGGGAGTGAGGAGTGCTTCTCGTGTGACGCTGCATCGGCGTCGGCTACCTGCGGGCCGTGCTCTTCCGCCCGGGTGGAGCGTGATGGCGTCGGCAGCGGCCCTGGTGGGCCGCTCGCCGGTACTATCGAATGGAAACGGAACGCTGTTCCGCTGACAATACGGAACGCGGTTCCGGTTTGCAATGCACAGCACGAAAGGAGTGCCCCGGTGAACGACAGCGGCCAGAGCCCGGGCAGTTCGGCCCAGTCCAAGCGCAAGGACGCCCGGCGCAACCGGCAGACCCTGCTGGACGCTGCCGCCGCGGTCTTCGTCGCCTCGGGAGTGGAAGCGCCGGTCCGCGACATCGCGGCCAAAGCCGGCGTCGGCCTGGGCACGATCTACCGGCACTTCCCGACCCGGGCGGACCTCGTCATCGCCGTCTACCGACACCAGGTCGACGCCTGCGCCGAGGCCGGCCCGGTGCTACTGGCGGCCGGCCCGACACCTCATGCCGCCCTGGGGCGGTGGGTCGACCTCTTCGTCGACTTCCTGGTCACCAAACACGGCCTGGCCGCCGCCATGCAGGGCGACGGCGCCAGCTTCGAGACGCTGCACGCCTACTTCCTCGAACGTCTGCTGCCGGTGTGCACCCAGCTCCTCGACGCTGCCGCCACCTCTGGTGAGATCCACTCCGGGATCGATGCCTACCAGCTCATGCGCGGCATCGGAAACCTGTGCATCGGCGCCGAGAGCGACCCCCGATACGACGCACGCCGACTCGCCTCACTCCTCGTCGCGGGGCTGAGCCGAACGTGATGACAGCGTTGTCCGGTCCCCGTCCTCGGCGACTGTAGGCCACGAGGCCGCGGCTCACCCGCCGGAAGGCCGGCCGACGCTTCCAGTAGGTTCACCACCGTGGGCACGAAGCCGGTGAACGACGCCACCAGAACGGCCAACGAGCAGGACTTCCCCAGCAATTGGGGCCGATGGGGTACGGAAGACGAGCTGGGCACGCTCAACCTGCTCACCGAGGAGGCCCGTACCGGACGAGCCGTCTCACTCGCCCAGCCGGTCCGGCCGGCACCGCTCGTCAGCGGACCCTTCGCGCCCACGACCCGCGACGTATCGCCGGTCCAGCAGTTGATGCTGTACACCGGAGGTGCACCTGCGACGGCGGACGTGATGCTGGTGACCAGCCATCACGTGCGCTCGACCTGACCCACGCCATCACCAACATCCCACTCAGCACCCACCGTTGGGGCGAGCACCCGACCTTGTGTCCGTGAACTCACGCCCGCTTGTGCGGTGGATCTGGAAGACTCCTGCTCGGCACTGTCTGACGCCAGTGCAAGGACGGCCGAGGGGCAGGGGAGCCGCTGTGGAACCGATCTTGATCGTCCTGATCATTCTGGTGGTGCTGGTCTTCATCGCCTTGATCAAGACGATCCACACCATTCCACAGGGCAGTGCCGCGATCGTGGAGCGCTTCGGCCGCTACACCCGCACACTCAACGCGGGCCTGAGCATCGTCGTCCCATTCGTCGACAAGGTCGTCGACCGCATCGACCTCCGTGAGCAGGTGGTTCCCTTCCCACCGCAACCGGTGATCACCCAGGACAACCTGGTCGTGAACATCGACACTGTCATCTATTACCAGGTGACGGACGCCCGCGCCGCGACCTACGAAGTCGCCGGCTACATCCAGGCGATCGAGCAGCTCACCGTCACCACGCTGCGCAGCATCGTCAGCGGCATGGACCTGGAGCGGACCCTCACCTCCCGCGCGGAGATCAACGCGACCCTGGGCGGGGTCCTCGACGAGGCCACCAGCAAGTGGGGCATCCGCGTCAACCGCGTCGAGCTCAAGGCGATCGAGCCGCCCACCTCCATCCAGGACTCGATGGAGAAGCAGATGCGCGCCGACCGTGACAAGCGCGCCGCCATTCTCCAGGCCGAAGGCGAGAAGCAGGCCGCGCTATTGAAAGCGGAGACCGAACGCGAAGTGGCAGCCATCCTCGCCGGCGGGAGCAGAGCGACGCGCAGCACACCGCAGTCGCCCGTCCAGGCCGGTCCCACCCCCGGACACCAGCCGCTGCGGCAGGACGATCCTCGCCGCGTCGGCCGCTACCACCTGACAGCTCGGCTGGGCCAAGGAGGGATGGGGACGGTCTATCTCGGCCGGTCTCCCGGGCAGCGCCTGGTCGCGGTCAAAGTCATCCGGTCGGAGTTCGCTACGGACCCAACGTTCCGGGAACGGTTCACCCGCGAGATCGAAGCCGCACGCCTCGTCGGCGGGTTCCACACCGCGCCGGTGGTCGACGCCGACTCCGACGGCGAACCGCCCTGGCTGGCCACCGAGTACATCCCAGGCCCGTCACTGCACGACGTCCTCAGGCAACAGGGCGCCCTGCCCACAAGAACCCTTCATACGCTCGCCGTCGGCGTCGCCGAAGCGCTCGAGCGCATCCATGCCTGCGGCATCATCCACCGCGACCTCAAACCCAGCAACATCATCATCTCCGGTACAGGTCCTCGCGTCATCGACTTCGGCATCGCCCGAGCCCTCGACAGCACCGCACTCACCCGCACCAACCACGTCGTCGGCACACAGGGGTTCCTCGCCCCGGAACAGCTCACCGGCGCGTCGATCACGCACGCCACAGACCTCTACGCCTTTGGCATGGTGCTCTGTCACGCCACTGGAGCTACGCCGCTCACGGACGGCGAATCCCTGGAGTCCGCCCTCAGTCTGTTGCCATCTCGCTTCGTCGACATCATCACCCGGTGCCTCGATCACGACCCGAACAGTCGCCCGACGTCCACCGAGGTACTCGAACGGCTCTCCCAGAACGACTCGTCATCCGAAGACTGGCTGCCGCCTCCCGTACGCACGATGGTCGACCTGTACAACGCCCCTACTGCCTCGGCACCTTGAGCCACATACGTGCGCGACCTCTCCAGTCCAGAGAACACCCCAGCGTCGGTGCCCCGCTTGTACGCAACGACGACCGGCGATCCGAGGCGAGCGCACAAGGGCACCACGTGCCCCCTTGAGAAGTGCGGACGCGGACATCACCGACCCACAAGCCGTGGCACGGGCCGCATCGGGCCACGAACGCGGTCCGGGGAGCAGTCGCCGCAGGCACCCCTGGAGCTACCCGGCAGGCTGCGCCCGCTATGCGTCCCGGACACCGCAGGCGAGAAAATGAGCGGTGCTGCGGGCCGGTCCGGATGACGCTTCATTCGATGATCTTGAGCTTCTACCTGGTGGGCTGAAAGATCACGCAGCGGAGAAGCAGAGCAAGAGTTCGCCCCATCGTCCGCAGAGACGCAACCAGGCCCCTCGCCACGCGGCAGAAGCCGTTGTTACTCGGAGGCGCACACCACAACAGTGGTCCGAGACGGTGACGCCCCCTCGTGAATGCTCAACGCATAGCCACGCGAGTCGGCCCGATCGTGGAGGCGGTGGCGTCGACCGGGCTCAGCCGCCCAACTCCTGGTAGCGGGCGAGCAGCCGGCGCGCACCCTCCTCGGTGAGTGAACCGTGCGGCCGCAGGCGGGCGATGCCGCCGTCCGGGAAGATGTCCATCCGGACGTGGGTGGTGGCGGGTGCGTCGTCGAGCATGAAGCGGTGGACGGTGTCGGGCTGGAGGCGCGTACGGGGCAGCAGTTCGACCCAGTCGCCGCTCTCGCCGTCGCGTCCGGACAGCCCTGCCCAGCCCGCCCCCAGGTCTGATGCACTCAAGTCGATAGTGATCCCGTAACCGCGATGCAGCACGTCGTGGGTCATGTTTTCAGGGTAAGTCCTGCCCCTGACAACGGAGTTGGCCGAAGTATCGGGCTGGTCGATGACGGTGGCTGCATCGGCGAGCAGGCCCGCCGCAGCTCGCATCGTCCCCTCCCCTTGTTCCGTGCACTCGCTGTCGTCAGTGGGCGTCAACTGTCGAATGGTCCCGACTGTCGGTCAGGTTTGAACACAGGAGGTTCACGGGTCGTGAGGGGCAGGAGGAGGGGTGGGTGCTGTCCCGGGTCCGGGGTCTGACTCATGAGACGTTTGACCGGAGTGTCTTGATCACACGGTGTCGACCGTTGGTCGGGGAGGGCGCGTTGTCGGTACCGGGCTGACGGGGTGTGTCTCGATAGGGGCTTGCCGATCAATGAGGCGTCATCACAATTCTGACCGCCCGACGCGGCCCGGTGCCGGCAACGCGATACGCCGATCGGACTGGAAGGAGAAGGGGCATGTCCGAGTTCTTCGACGTCATCGGCACGGATGCAGCGGACGGTGGCAGCAAGCCCCATTCCCCCCAGGAGGTCGTTGCCACCGCGCTGCGGACACTCGACCGCCGCACACCACCGCCGAGCGTCATCTCCGGCCGCCTCAACCGCGCGATGGCGACCCTGGCCCGAGCCGCCGGCCGACGCCGCACGGTCCAGTTCATGGGGTCCACGACATCCGCCCGCCGACCGGTGCAGTGACCGCGCACGCCGACGGGCTTCCGCCCTGCGACGTCACCCGGCCAGGTGGAAATGCGCGCGATCACCCCTCGGCATCACGTGATCAAACCGAGCAGACCCTCTGACGACGCCGCCCTGGGGCGGATGCGACCGCCGTAGAGAGTGCACATGACCGACGCGGGCACGGCCGCGGGGCCGGGGGCGGTGGAGTCGGCTCAGGAGGCCGTCGCGGGAACGAGGTGGTCGAGTCCCTGCGCACTGCCCGTCGCGGCCTCGATCGAGCGCGGCAGCATGATGCTCTCGTAGGCGCGGACGGCGTCGCCGATGCTGGATTCGGTGACGAGGGCGTGGGCGAGGTCGGAGCCGTCGAGCATGGCGAGATTGGCGCCCAGCCCAACCGGGGGCATCAGGTGCGCGGCATCGCCGAGCAGCGTGACGCCGGGAACGTGCTCCCAGGTGTGCGGGGTGGGCAGGACGAACAGGGACCGGTTGATGAACCCGCTGTCGCTGTTGCGCAGGATGTAGCGCAGGCTCTCGTCCCAGCCGTCGAACATCCTCAGCAGGTGCGTCCGCACGGCCCGCTGGTCGCCGAGGTCGATACCGGCGGCCACGTGCCAGTCCTCCGGCTCGCGGAGCGCGATGTAGGCGCGGATGTGGCCGTTGCTGTTGCGCTGGGCGACGAGGGACCTGCCAGCGCCCTTCGCCAGCATCGATCCGTTGCCGACCAGCCGCGCGAGGTCGGGGTGGCGGGTGTCGCAGTGGTCGAATCCGGTCTCGACGAAGGTGACACCGGTGTAGCCGGGTGCGGCGTGCGACAGGGCCGGGCGGACGCGTGACCAGGCGCCGTCGGCACCGACCACCAGGTCGAAGTCCTCGGCGGTGCCGTCACCGAAGAGCAGCCGGCAGGTGCCGTCCGCCAGTGGGGTGACCGCGTTGACGGCGCGGTTCCACCGCACCGTGCCCTCGGCGATCGAGTCCAGGAGCAGACCGCGCAGTTGGCCTCGGTCGATCTCCGGCCGGCCGCCGGTGGCGGAGGGCCCCTGCTGTGCCAGAGGGGCGGCGGTGGCGAAGTCGAGCACGCGCCACTCATCTCCTTCGGGGCGGGCCAGGGCGTGGAATCGGTCGAGGAGCCCCGCCGAACACAGGGCGGCCTGGCCGGTGTCGGCATGCATGTCGAGGGTGCCGCCCTGCGGGCGGGCGTCGGCGGATGCCTCGCGTTCGAAGACGGCGACGGAGCAGCCGTGTTGCTGCAGGACTCGGGCGCAGGTGAGGCCGCCGAGACCGGCGCCGACAATCGCGATGCGGGGATCACGAGCAGAGTTCATGGAGTGTCCCTCGGGAGGTGGGTGAGTCGCCGGGAGGCCCGACATCACCAAGAAAGCACACTCGCTAAATAAGCGCAACGACTAAACTTTCACAGCGGATGCACATCGGGGTATGGTGGGCGAGTGACCGAACCGACCGGGCGCCGCGAGCGCAAGAAGGCCCAGACCCGCCAGTCCCTGGCCGACGCCGCACTCAAGCTCTTCCTTGAGCGCGGCTACGACCAGGTCGGTGTCAAAGACGTCGCCGACGTCGCCGACGTCTCGGTGACCACCCTGTTCAAGCACTTCTCCGGCAAGGAAGCCCTGGTCTTCGATCAGGACGACGACCTGGAAGCAGCACTCGTCGCCGCCGTGCGCGACCGCACCCCGGGCCAGTCGATCCCGCAGGCGCTGCGCGAGCACATCCTGCTGAAACAGACCCAGTTCGCCGTCCACGCCACGGACCCGCGGTTCACCGACTTCACGCGCCTGGTGCAGGAGACCCCTGCGCTGCGCGACTACGCCCACCGCATGTGGACGCGCCACGAAGCGGCCCTGACGAGGGCCATCGCCGAAGCTGTAGGTGCACCCGAGGACGACGTCAGCTGCGCCGCCCTGGCCCGTTTCGCCCTTGAGGCCCGCAGCCTCATCCTGCGGCACGCCGAACCGCGCCAAGCCGCCGACGAAGCCTTCGCGCTGCTCGAACACGGCTGGGCAGCCTCCCACCCGGGCAACTGACCCGGTCTGCGAGGAGCCCCGGTGTGCGCGGATGCGGTGCGTGCTCTCGGGAGCATCAGCCTGACCAGCCGTCAGATCGGTGCTGCGTGGACGCGTTCCAGGGTGACCTTGCCGGTGGTGATGGTACGGCGGCGCAGGGCCTGGACGGCCTGGGGAAGGCGAGGCCGGGTGCGACGGCACAGGTCCTGAATCGGCGGATCTCGTCGCGGCCGTGTGCTGTGGCTCGGGTCCTGCCCAGCAGCAGTATGTCCCGCCAGGGCAACTGCTCGCTGCCACGGCCAACTACGCTCCACGCAGGCCACCTGAACCGGCATCCAGCCGGACAGAACCTCTGAACGGCACCGCCCTGGGCATGGTGCCGGAGCGCGAAACGAAGCACCCGGCGTACGGCCATCCGCCGCGCGTTCACACCATCGATCTCTCCGAGTTTCACGCGTGAACTGATCGGGCTGCCCCGGCCGTCATTCTGGCGTCGTGCGGGCGGCATGGCCAGACGCGGTAGGAATCTGCCGAGTCCGCGGGGGCAGGACAGGGTGCTACCTGACAGACGGGTCGGCGGGTGCGGTCTTGGTGACAGACAGCCCTGTGATGTGTCGTCTACCTCTGCGAGGCACACCACGTATGACACCCACCACAAGAGCCCAGGAGGGCGCGGACACATCGTGTGCCTGCCTGCCTGACTGGCCCCAGCAGACCGTCCGATGGCTACTTCGTCGGCGCCGGTCCCGTCTCCTGGTGGCCCGGCACGCTTGCGGCGTCGTCGATGTTCTCCTCGACCCAGGTGCGCAGGAGCCCCAGCGGCACGGCTGCGCTGTGGCCGAGGGCGGTCAGGGCGTACTCCACGTGCAGGGGGACGGCGGGGTAGACGGTGCGGTCGACGAGCCCCGCGTCCTCCAGGCGTCGCAGGGTCTGGGTGAGCACCTTGGGACTTACCCCTTGCAGGAGACGTTGCAGAGCGCCGAAGCGCTGTGGGCCGTCTTCCAGGGCTCCGATGGCCAGGGCTGACCACTTGTTGGCCAGCAGGTCCAGCATGGCGCGGCAGGGGCACTGGGCCGCGTAGACGTCGTGGTGGGCGTGCTGCCCGGTGTGGCAGTCGGTGGTCACGTGGAACGCTCCTCAACAGCATGCTTCCCATTGGGAAGTAGGTTCCCTTGATGGTAACTACCTCCCTGGGGCTACGGTCAATCCCACTGGACCGGCGGCCGATAAGCGGCCTTCCGGTGTATTTGGCTCAGGTTCAAGGGAGTTGACTCATGTCCTCGATGCGCGCGGTGGTGCAGCATGCCTTCGGCGGCCCGGACGTCCTGCGGGTGGAGGAGGTGCCCCGGCCCGTGCCGCTTCCGACCGAGGTCCTGGTGCGGGTGCACGCCGCTGGGATCAACCCGGTCGACTGGAAGACCCGGGGCGGCGGCGCCATGGCCGGGGTGCTCGGCGAGCCGCCGTTCACTCTGGGCTGGGACGTCTCCGGCATCGTGGAGGAGACCGGCTTCGGCGTGACCACCCTCAAGCCCGGCGACGAGGTCTACGGGATGCCGTGGTTCCCCCGCGCGGCCGGCGGCTACGCCGAGTACGTCACCGCCCCCGCCCGCCAGTTCGCCCGCAAGCCTGCGAGCATCAGCCACGAGCAGGCTGCCGCCGTACCGCTGGCAGCACTCACCGCCTGGCAGGCCCTGGTGGACACTGCGGACGTCCGGCCGGGCCAGCGGGTGCTGGTCCATGCCGCCGCCGGAGGCGTCGGACACTTCGCCGTCCAGTTCGCCAAGCACCTGGGTGCCTACGTCACCGGCACCGCCAGCAGTCCCCGCCACGAATGGCTCACCGCACTCGGCGCCGACGAACTGGTCGACTACACCACCGTCCGCTTCGAGGAGGCCGCCAAGGACATCGACGTGGTCCTCGACCTCGTCGGCGACGCGCACGACAACACCAGCATCCGCTCGCTCGACGTGCTGCGCCCCGGCGGGCTGATTGTCGCCATCCCCGCCGGGGTCTCGCCTGAACTCCTCCAGGCGGCCCAGTCCCGCGGGCTGCGCACCAGTCCCTTCCTGGTCGAGCCCGACGGCCCGGCTCTGACACGCATCGCCGAACTCATCGACGCCGGTGAGGTGGGTGTGGAGGTCGAGGAGGTCTACCCGCTGGAGCAGGCCGCCCGGGCCCACGCCCGCGGTGAGAGCGACCGCACCCGCGGCAAGCTCGTCCTGCGCGTCGCCTCCTGACCCGGTTCATTCGCTGCCCACGCCACCTGGCCGCAGCGGGCGACCGGCGCACGTCCGAACCGGCACCCTGACCACCACACCGACCTGGTCGCAGGGCAGACACAGTCAGGGTGCACCACCCACAGCCGCAAAGACCGGCCACCGAGCACCACCGATCCCACAATGTGAGGAAGTTCGCCGTGTTCTACGAGCTTCGGCGCTACCAGACCCGGCCCGGCCGCCGGGATGAATGGGTCCGCTACATGGAGGAAGTCGTCATCCCGTTCCAGACGTCGAAGGGGATGACGGTCACCGCGTCCTTCATCGACGAGGAGGACCCGGACGGTTACGTCTGGATCCGCCGGTTCGACGACGAGGCGCACCGCGAGGAACTGTATGCCGCCGTCTACGAGAGCGACCGCTGGCGAGACGGGATCCGCCCGGCAGTCCAGGAGCTGCTGATCCCGGAGAAGTCCGTCATCACCCGCGCGGTCCCCACAGCACTCTCCGCGCTCCGCTGACACCAGGACCCACCGCGCACCCCACCGCAGAACCGGCACGAATCCCAAGAAGCGTCCCCCTCAACGGAGAAGATCCTGATGAATACCGCAACGCAAGCGAAATCCCTGCCCGCACCATCGATCACCCACTCCGCCGCCACCGCGCTCATCGAAGCGGTGCGCGCGGCCGCCGAGAAGATCGGATTCGAGGTGGCCGTTGCGGTCACGGACGCCGGCGGCCACCTGAAGGCGTTCGAGCGTGCCGACGACGCACCCTTCCTGGCCGCCGAAGTCGCCGTCGACAAGGCGTGGACGGCAGCCTCCTACCGCATCGCCACCCACGTCTGGAACTCCCACGTGGCCAACCCCCAGGTAGCCCCTCTCACACACCACCCCAGGCTGATGGCCGTCGGCGGCGGCTACCCGGTGATCGAGGACGGCAAGGTCATCGGCGGTCTCGGCATCTCCGGCGGCAGCTACGAGCAGGACCAGCAGGCCGCAGAAACCGCGCTGAACTCGCTCGGCTTCCCGGTCCCGGCCTGAAACAGCCACCGCGCCGGCGCGGGCAGCGCACAGCACGCCGTCCCTCGTGTGCCCTCCATCGCACCGACCAGGTATCCCTGGATCCGGCGCCCCGGGCCCGTCGTCCACCCGACGTCCCGCGACGGACGAGCATGACCGATACGTCCTCAACCTCTCGCGTACTCGCCGACGCCGGCCCACGGGGGAGGTGGTCCTCGGAGTGGACACGCACCGGGATGCTCACGTGGCTGCGGTGCTCTCCTTGGTGGGGGCGGTCCTCGCCACCGGCGAGTTCCCGGCCACCGCGGCGGGATACCGCGATCTGCTGAAGTGGGCCGGGGGCCTGGGTGTGGTGAGGCGGGCCGGGGTTGAGGGGACCGGCTCCTTCGGGGCGGCTCTGTCCCGCTATCTGCTGGCCCAGGGTGTGGACGTGTTCGACGTGAATCGGATGGACCGCACGGATCGCCGTCGGCGCGGCAAGACGGATCCGCTCGATGCCCAGAACGCGGCCCGGGCGGTGCTGAGCGGGCGGGCCCGCGCCAGGGCCAAGTCAGGTGACGGGCCAGCGCAGATCGCCCGGTTGTACAAACTGGCCAAGGGATCGGCCGTCAAAGCCCGCACTCAGGCCATTAATCAACTGAAGGCCGTCCTTCTTACTGCCGACCCCGACCTGCGGGAAGAATTGGCCGGGCTGCACCACGCGGAACTCTTCCGCACCTGCGCGGGGTTCGCCGATGTGAGCCAGAGCGAGGGGGACGGTGAAGAGGCGGTGCTGCATGCCACTCGCGTCACCCTGAGCGTGCTGGCTCGCCGGATCGGGCAGCTCACCGAGCAGATCCGGGACTTGGAAGATCACCTGGCCCGCCTCGTGGAACGCCACGCCCCGCAGCTGCTCGCAGTGGTAGGGACCGGGCCGGACACGGCCGTCACTTTGCTGATCACGGTGGGGGACAACCCGGAACGGCTGGGCAGCGAGGCGTCCTTCGCCGCGCTGTGCGGGGTCAGTCCCGTCGAGCGTTCCTCGGGCCGTCGGCAGTACCGTCGCCTCAACCGCGGCGGCGACCGGCAGGCCAATGCCGCGCTGCACCGGATCGTGCAGACGCGTCTGCGCCTCGACCCGCGAACCCAGGACTACTGCGAACGCCGCATCAAGCAGAGCTGAGCCTCAAGTGCCAAGTGCTGCTGTACCCGGTCACCGACGCGAACTTCGGCACACCCTCCTACCAGCAGTTCTCCGAGGGCTGCTACCTCACCCTCGAAGGCATGAAGTGGTTCTGGGACCAGTACACCGCCGACCCCGCTCAGCGCGCCGACCCCCACGCCTCACCGCTGCGCGCCTCACTGGACCAGCTCAGGAGCATGCCCCCGACCCTGGTCATCACCGACGAGGCCGACGTGCTGCGCGACGAGGGCGAGGCGTACGCGGCCAGGCTGCGCGAGGCGGGGATCCCGGTCACGGCGGTGCGCGTGCTGGGCACGGTCCACGACTTCATGATGCTGGACAGCCTGCGCGACACCGCCGCCAACAACGTCGCGCTCAAGCTGGCCGGTGACACCCTGCGCGACGCATTGCACGGGTGGTGAGCTGCCACGATCCGATGGTGATCGGACGAACGGCGACCCGGGTCCGGCTTCGCGAGAGCCGGGCCCGGTCTCGCTGATCGCGGGCAGCAGGTCGCCTTGCCGGTCACCTGAGCACCACTGAGCTATTTCCATCCTGAAGTCGCAGGTAGCGGGCCTGGCGTGGGTTGAGGATGGAAATAGCCCAATCTGCGCTACTACCGCTACGCGTCAGGCTCGTTGAACCAGGCGGAAGCGAAAGGCGTCCCAGAGCCACGGATATGTCCACGGGCAGCGAGTCCGGGCGGGCGTCGTGGCGTGATGTCTGGTGCGTGTCCGATGCGGCCCGGGTGTACCCGAAGCCTGGTATTCACTTGGCGGGGAGGCGGATCACGAAGCGCGCGCCGGTCGTGGTGGCGTCGAGGGTGAGGTCGCCGTCGGCCGCGCGGGCCAGGCGGCGAGCGAGGGGGAGTCCCAGGCCCGCGCCGTCGTGGCCGTCTTCTGGATCGGCGCGGTAGCCGGGTTCGAAGATCTGCGACGACACGACGTGGGAGACGCCGGGTCCATCGTCGGCGACCGTGATCTCGACCCCGTTCTCCCCAGCCGTGTATTCGAGTGTCACCTGGGTCGTGGCGTAGCGGCGGGCGTTGTCCAGCAGCGGTGTCAGGATGCGTTCCAGCAGCGGGGCCGGGACCCCCACCGTCACGGCCGCGCCGTGAACCGTGATCGGGGGTGCGTCGGGGTGTTCGCTGCGGGCGCGCTGTGCGAGGGCTTCGAGGACTTCCCGGGCTTGGCACCGGCCGGGCCCTACGGTGCCGGAGCGGGCCTCGGTCAGCAGGGTTCGGCAGATCTGCCGCATGCGCTCTGCCGCGTCGGCGATCGCCTGGTGGGCGGCTTGCTGCTCGGCGTTGCTGCGGGGGCGGGCGGTGAGCCATTCGGCTTCGGCGCAGATGCGCGCGAGGGGGGTGCGCAGTTCGTGGGAGAGTTCGGCGGTCAGTTGCTTCTCGTGGCGCAGGACTGCGGCCTGTCTCTCCAGGAGCGTGTCGAGGTGGCCACCCACTTCCGCCAGTTCTGCCGGGCGGCCGTGGGTGCCGAAGCGTTTTGTGATGCCGTCTTCGCTGTGCTGGGCGGCGCTGGCGCTCATCGCGGTGACCGGGCGCAGAGCTCGTCCGACGATCATGCGTGCGAGCCAGTAGACGCAGGCGGGGAGCAGCAGCGCGAGCGTTATCGAGCCGGCCAGGACGGCGCGGGTGGTGAAGGTGTAGGAGTCCAGGCTCACTTGGGTGACCACGGTGCCGATCTGGCGCCCGCCGTGATTCAGCGGCAGCGCGAACAGACGTGAGCCTGCGACGTTCTCGTAGCGTCTGCCGGCACCGGCCATGGAGTCGGCGGCACGTTGGAGTGCCGCGGTGGCATGGGGGCGTTCGATGTTGGTGGTGCCCTGGTAAATCCACCCGGTGCGGTCCGCGACGGCGTCGTTCGGGGTCTCCCGCACGGTGATGGTTCCGTCTGCATGCGCGGTCACAGCCGAGGCAACGGCGGTGGCTCGCGTGCGCAGCTGCTGCTCGATCTGGTGGCCCAGCTGGCCGTGGAGGACCAGGTTGAAGGTGGCGATGGGAACCGCTATCAAGATCGCGGCGATGGCCAGTGCGAGCAGCGCGAGACGGCCGCGCAGCGTCGATGGCCGGTGAAGGCGGGGTGCGTTCATGTGAAGCGGTAGCCCACACCGCGTACGGTGTCGATGCCGTGCGTGCCGCACGCCCGGCGCAGCTTGCGGCGCAGCCGCAGCAGGTATTGATCGAGCGTGTTGTCGCTCACGTACGCGCCTTCGGGCCAGCCCGCGCGCACCAGAACCCGTCTGCGCACGGCGGCACCCGGAGCAGACATCAGGCAGGCCAGCAGCCGGAACTCCGTCGGCGTCAACGGTACCTGCGCCCCCTCCGCGGGACACAGGGCGTGGGTGACCGGGTCCAGCTTCAGCGCCGGCGTCTCCGGCTGGGTGCCACGGCCGGTGCGCTGCAATGCGGCGCGCAGGCGCGCGGCGAGCTCGGCCACGTGGCAGGGCTTGCCCAGATAGTCGTCACCGCCGGCTGAGAAACCCGCCAGCCGGTCGGTAATGACGTCGTGGGCCGTGAGGAATACCACAGGAGCGGTCACCCCCGCGGCGCGCATGGCCTGACACACATCGCGGCCATCCGCATCCGGCAGCCCCACGTCCAGCACCACCGCGTCCACACCCGGATCGATGCTGCGCAGCGCCATGGCGCCGTTCGCTGCGGTACGCACCGCGAAGGACTCCTCGCGCAGCCCCCGGGCCAGCACCTCGCGCAGCCCGTGGTCGTCCTCGACGACCAGCACCGTCGGTTCGGTCATACCCGCAGTATCACCCGGCTGCCTGTGAAGCCGATACGCGCTTCACTGCGACCTCCTGGCAGCGAAGGCATGGGTGTACGACCCGGGCGGTTTTGCCTGCCCACAGCCGGTGCCCGAACCGGAGAGCGCCGAGTACGCGGCTGACGAGTTCACGCTCGACGGGCGCTCGGTCAGAATCCGCGCGGTCAAGGACCACCCCGACGAAGGTCGGCCAGTTCGCCACGGTGTGGCAGCGGTCCCCGGAGGGGCCGATCCGGCCCTTCGATGCCGACGACGGGGTTGACCTCGTCGTCATCAGCAGTCGCGACAGCGGCCACTTCGGACAGTTCGTGTTCCCGCGCGAGGTGCTGTGCGGGCGCGGGATCATGTCCCGAAACGGCTCCGCCGGGAAGCGAGGGTTCCGTGGCTACCCGCCGTGGGTGACCACGGCCAATCTTCAGGCACGCAGCACCCAAGCGTGGCAGGCGAACTACTTCCTGCACATCGACGAGGACGGGCCGGTTGACCTGGCGTGTGCCCGCGCCCTCTACCACCCGTAGGTCCGCGCTTCGGTCCGCAATGGCTGCTTGCCGCCTCGCCCAGGGCCCCGGCTGGATGGCGTCACCCGCCACACCGGCCAGTGAGATCTTCGCGCGATCCGGACACGACACCGCCCTCAAGGCTCGTATCGCCGAAGGCCAGGGGTGATCCAGTGTCTTTCCGCGAGTACTACTGGGCCCCGTCAGCGACCGCTGACGCATCTGGAAGGAACACTCGTCCACGCTTCCACAGGCCGTAGTTGGCATTGACGGGTGGTCGGCGTGGGTGGTCGGCGGAGTGTCGCGGTAGACCCGCCATCTACTCCGGTGTGTCCTCGGGTGGCCGTTCGGCGGCGGCCGTGAGCTGTTGGGCCAGGTCTTTGAGGGACTGGCGCAGTTGATCGGGACGGCGGACGGTGAAGCGCCATTCGATGGAGGCGAGCAGGTGGGCCATGGACTCCAGCCGTTCGACCTGCGCGCGCAGCAGTACCCCGGTGGGTGTGGCGGTGAGGGTTGCGATCGTGCGCGGCAGCCGACGCGAGATGTCATCGATAGGGCCGTCGATGAGCACCTCGACCTGCCATAGGGAGGGGGTCCGGGCCAGGGATGCGGTGAGGTAGGTAACCGGGTCGAAGTCGTCGGGGGCGGTGAAGGTGCTGGCGCTGGGCGTGGCGGATTCGATCCGGTCCATGCGAAAGGTGCGCAGGCTGTCACGGAGGTGGTCGTGACCGACGAGGTACCAGCAGCCGGCGTGGAAGATCACGCCGTAGGGATCGACGTCGCGCTCTGTGTGTTCCTGGTACCAGGACCGGTAGTGCAGGCCGACGGTATGAGCGGAGCGGCATGCCTGCGCCAGGGTCAGCAGGATGCCTGTCTGAGGGGCCTGTGCGAGCACGGTGTTGGCGGTGAAGTCCACGGTGTCCCGCATGGCGGCGAGCGGTTCGCGCAGGGCGTCGGGGAGCACTCGTTCGATCTTGGCGAGGGCGCCAGCGCTGGCTGGGGCGGTGGTGCTCATGCCCAGACGCTCGCCGGCCAGTAGGCCCAGCATGACCACGAGGGCTTCTTCGTTGGTGAGCATCAGAGGTGGCATCCGGTAGCCGCGGGCCAGTCGGTACCCGCCGAAGCGGCCTCGGACGGACTCCACAGGGATGCCCAGATCGCGCAGGCGCGCCGCGTAGCGCCGCACGGTGCGGACGTCGGTTCCCAGACGGTCGGCCAGTTGCGTGCCGGTCAGTCCTGGATGTGTCTGGAGGAGCTCCAGCAGGGCCAGTACGCGCGTCAAGGGGTATGACATGGATCACTCATGGTTTCAGGGCGGAAACTGTCCTGTATGGACTCTACTCTCGCCTCAACCCATGAAATCCAAGGAGAATCCGCATGTCTACCTTCATACTCGTCCCCGGCGCCTGGCTCGGAGCCTGGGCATGGGAGGAAACCGCTCGTGCGCTGAGCGAGCGAGGCCACGCGGCGCTGCCGGTGACGCTGACCGGCCTGGGCGAACGATCCGGCGACGCCACCCCGGAGGTGAGCCTGGACACTCACATCAACGACATCACCGCGTTCGTCATGGAACAGGACCTGCGGGACGTCACCCTCGTGGCGCACAGCTACGCGGCGGTCCCCGTCACGGGCGCTGCGGACCGCCTCGGGCCGCGGCTGGAGCGCCTGGTCTATCTCGACAGCGCTCCCTTCGCCGAGGGCATGCGCCTGCTCGATGTCATGCCGGAAGATGTCGTCGACCAGCTGCGCGAGCAGGTTGCCGAGCACGGAGGCGGATGGCGGCTCCCGTTGCCGCCGTTCGAGCTTCTCGGCGCATTGAGCAGCATCGAAGGGCTCGACCAGGCCCAGCGCGACCTCCTGCGCACCCGTGCCACGCCCCAGCCGTTCCGCACCTTCGAGCAGCGGCTCGCCAGTCCTGCTGAGTTCGGTCCCGACCTGGACCGCGTGGTGGTCGCCTGCAACGATGCCAAGGCTCTGCTGGATGCCGCGGTGCCGACGCTGGCTTTCCTCGACCAATCACCGTGGCGGCACTTCCATCTGCCCACGGGGCACTGGCCCATGTTGTCCAGGCCCGTCGAACTCGCCGACACCCTCGACGAAGTCGTCTCTTCCGCACGCTGACAGGCAAATTCGCGCTCGTGCGCAGGCACTGCGCGATGTTCTGCACCGCATCCGCCTTGCCGCGATCTCCATGGCATGCATCCAACCCATCAACGCCTGGCCGGAGCAGGCGCGTCGAGGTGGGCACGCACCGGGACCGTGCGGGCGGGCCCCTCACACGCGCAGTCGGGCAACACGGGCACGTGCGACCGCGCGGACGCGGTCCATCCGGCGGTCCGGGCTTCCCGCCTCCATCCCACAGTCGTGCTTCACGCGACCTGATCCCAGTACGTCACGGAACCACCGCTCCCCTGTCGGGGACCGCCCTCAGCGGCGCTCCCCGACCTTGTTAGGCGCAGGGGAGTTCTCACGCAGAGTGTTCACCAACGCTTTCCGCAAGGCCCCGCGGGGCGGGCCCGGTCGGCTGGTCAGGGTACGTTCAGGTTTCCGCCGGAACACTGCATCCATGACGTGTACGACCGGCCTATCACCGCCGTCGGCGACCATGGCCGTGCGCCGCATTCAGCCAGGCGCCTTGAATCCACAGCCTGGTCTCACCCTCCCGCCGACGTGCCGGAGGCATCAGCTGGGTCTCCTTCAGCCGCGATGGCCGCCGGCGTGACACGTGCGCGTCGCCGGTGATCGCCCTCGCGTCGGCCCCCCGAAACGGGCCGTGAGGCAACAGGCCCGCATGGGAGGCACCCAATGAAATCAATGACAGGAAGGCGAATGATGATCTCGACGAAGAGCCGCGTCTGGTCGGTGACCCTGGCCCTGGCCGTGGGGTTGACCGCGTCGGCGTGCACGGGGAAGGACGCCGGCTCCGGCGCCCATGCCAACGCTTCCTCCTCCGCCACGGCCGCAGGCACCCCGGCGGAAGGCGGTTCGAAGGGCTCGACGCAAGGTTCGGGGGTCTTCTACGACGGGTTCGAGCAGCAAGCTGACAACGGTTGGAAGACCGCCGTCAACGACAGCACCGACAGCCGACGCAAGCTGTCCCTGACACAGATGGAACAGCAGCCGGGCGGGTTGCTCCAGCGCGTCTCCTCGCCGACCCGGGACGGCCACTACGCACTGCAGGCCACGGTCCCCCATCAACTGGGCAGCTTCCGCTCGGAGGTCGCCCGACCGCCCGTGCCGATGGGCTCGGAGGACTGGTACGGCTTCAGCATCTACCTGCCCCCCACCTGGCAGAACGACCCGCAAGGCAACATCCTCGCCCAATGGCACGCCATCGTCGACACCGCAAGGACCGCGGGTGACGGAACGGGCCAGCCACCTGTCGCCTTGTCCGTCCAAGGAAACCAGTGGCGGCTGAAGATGCACTGGAACACGCAGGGCCCGGACTTCAAGGGGGCTGGTAAGGGCACACGGACCTTCAATCTGGGGTCCATCAAGAAGGGCGTGTGGGTCAACTTCGTGCTGCACGCCAAGTGGTCCCACAACAGTGACGGGCTGGTGCAGCTGTGGCAGGACGGGCACCAGAAGGTCAACTACACCGGTCCGGACGAGTACAACAACAAGCAGGGCCCCTACTTCAAGATCGGCATCTATCACCCAGAATGGAAGTCGTTCAACGCAGCCAAGTACCGCCAGGACACCGCCGCTACCAAGCCGATCACCGTCTACGACGACGCCATCCGCACCGCGCAAGGCTCGGCGAGCTACAAGGACGTCGCCCCCCACTGACCTCCAGAACCTGTGCATCGGACCAACAGCCAGCCGTAGATCAAGCAGAGGTATCAGGGCAGTGGCGTATCCAATGAGGCCGTTTCATCTTGAAGTTGCAGGTCACGGTGCTGGTCGGGGTTGTGATCGATAGCAGGTGATCGTCGGCCATGGGCCGGTTTGCCGGAAACAAGCACCGCGGCGATCGGTGTCGTCTGCTGTCCGCTGAGCATGAGAAGTTCGCGGGCGGGAGGGCTGACCGGTGGCCGAGGCGCTGACCTGGGTGATGCAGCGGCGGATGGTGTTGGTCGAGCATGCCGAACAGCCGCGCAAGGAGCCGGCGGAGACCGAGGCGGAGGTGGCTCGGCTGGAGGTCGCGGAAGTGGTGATCGGCCAGTTCATCGAGGCTGAGCGGTTCGGCGAGGCGGACGATCCGGTGATGGACGCGGAGCTGGAGCGCGTCACCGCGGCGCCCGGGGCGGGTGGGATGCTGCTGGTTCCGTTGCGCGAGGACGGCATGGGCACCGACCATCTGCCCGCGGACTACCGGGCGGTGGTCGAGGTGGTGGCTCGGGCCGCGGAGACGGTCAAGGCCGGTCAGGTCAGCGAGTCCCTGGGCAAGGGGACACTGCCCGGTCAGGTGGAGTCGGTGCGCGCGAAGCTGAAGCGGCTGGCCGAGCGGGGCTGGCTGCATCGCACCCCGGCGGGCCGATATGTACCGCTGCCTTCGCTACGAACGTGAGTCTGGCCGAATCGTGGCGTAACAGACAGGACCCCGGCGGGTGTTGGGGCGTTCATGTCGAAGAACTCCCGGCCCGCCAAGGGCACTGACGGCCTTGTCTACCAGTGCCGCCTGCCGCTGTCGAGCACCACCCTGGACATGCTCGCCGGCCTCATCCGCGGCCACCTGAAGAAGATCCGCTCCCGCCGGCGCAAGCTCCTGCCCGGACGGATCGCCCTGATCGTCCTCGCGGTCCTCCGCCACGACCAGCCGCTTTCCCACATGGCGGGCGGCAACGGCGTCTCCGCCTCCACCGTGCGCCGCTGGCTCGCGGCGCCGGCGTCAGTGGCTCGAACCGGTGGTGGACGTGGGCTACTGGTGCCAGGTGTGTTTGAGCACGGTGAGCATGTCGAGGCAGAGCGCGAAGCTGCGGTCGACCCGCTCTCGGCCGCCGGTGGCGAGCAGATCGAGTTGCAGGCCACGAGCCTGCGCCACGATCACCGAGGCCACGAGGTGAGCCCGTGCGGGAGGGCATCCCTCTGCCTTGACCAGATTCTCCATCAGTTTCAGGGAGTCGTGGACGACCTGCTGAAGGTAGCGCCCGTAGCGTTCCGGCTGCCGCACCGCTTGCGCGTAGATCTCGAAGAGCAATCGGTAGACGGGCAGGTGCTGCGGGGTGGTCGAACACTGCCACCAGTGGGCCAGGTTGTCGGTGCTGCTTGGTGAGCTGGTGACGTCCGCGGCGTCGACCAGGCTCGTTCGCAGTCGTTGGATCACCGAGAACACCGTCCACTGGACCAAGGACGTCACCTTCAGCGAGGACGCCAGCCAGGTCCGTCGCCACCACACCCCCGCGGTCATGGGCGCGCTGCGTGACCTCGCCCGTGCCACGCTCCACCGGACCGGCTGAGCCAACATCGCCAGCGGCCGACGTGCTCACACCCAACCCGGAACAGTCCTGGCCCTCCACGGAATCCCATGATCAAACCGGACGATCAGGACTCCCCCCGGGCCCTGGAGGCACCCCACCAGCTCATCCTGGGTCAACCAGGTCGAGCGCTGGTTCGGCCTGCTAACGGACAAGCTCATCCGACGCGGTGTCCACACCTCCGTCAAGGCACCGGAGGACGACATCAAGGCACGGATCGACGCCTGGAACGAGAACCCCAGACCCTCCGCTTGAACCAAAACCGCCGACGAGATCCTGAACTCCCTCGCCAGCCACCTCACCAAGATCGCTCAGCCCAACACCGAGAATAACTAGAGACCTACGTCTGGTACTTCTGGTGCAGCCCGCTGGCCCAACCGCGCCGATCGCGTCACACCTCGTCGTGCACCCAGCCCATCAGCTGGCGCAGCTTCCGGCCGGTGGTCTCCAGCAGGTGGTCGCTGTCAGCCTTCTTGTACTCGTTGTACCTGGGCAGACCCGCGTTGTACTCGTTGATCCAGTTCCGAGCGAAGGTGCCGTCCTGGATCTCGCCGAGGACCTTCTTCATCTCGGCCTTGGTGGCGTCGGTGATGATCCGCGGGCCGGTGACGTAGTCGCCCCACTCGGCGGTCTCCGAGATCGACCAGCGCATCTTCTCCAGGCCACCCTCGTACATCAGGTCGACGACCAGCTTCAGCTCGTGCAGGCACTCGAAGTAGGCGATCTCCGGCTGGTAGCCCGCCTCGACCAGGGTCTCGAAGCCCGCCTTCACCAGCGCGGACACGCCCCCGGCGAGGACGGCCTGCTCGCCGAAGAGGTCGGTCTCGGTCTCCTCGGTGAAAGTGGTCTTGATGACGCCCGCCCGGGTGCCGCCGATGCCCATCGCGTACGACAGCGCCAGTGCGAACGCGTTGCCGCTCGCGTCCTGCTCGACCGCGACGATGCACGGCACACCACGGCCCTCTTGGTACTGGCGACGCACCAGGTGGCCCGGGCCCTTGGGAGCGACCATGCACACGTCCACGTTCGCCGGGGGCTTGATCAGGTCGAAGCGGATGGTGAAACCGTGCGCGAAGAACAGCGCGTCGCCATCCTTGAGGTTGTCCTTGATGGACTCCTCGTAGACCTTGCCCTGGATCGGGTCCGGCACCAGGACCATGATGACGTCGGCCTCGGCTGCGGCCTCGGCCGGCGATACCACGCGCAGACCCTGCCCCTCGGCCTTCACACGGGACTGGGAGCCCTCGGGCAGCCCGACCCGCACGTCCACACCGGAGTCGCGCAGCGAGAGTGCGTGGGCGTGGCCCTGGCTGCCGTAACCGAGAATCGCGACCTTGCGGCCCTGGATGATGGACAGGTCGGCGTCGTCGTCGTAGAAAAGCTCGGTCACTTGGGATTTCTCCTTAGCTGATGTGGGGGTTGCGTTTCCCACCGTATGCCGGTGGGCGGAAAGGGGTCTTGAGGATCTAGGCATGCGGTCGGCGTATGGGCCAGCCGAAGATGGTCCAGTCCATTGGGCTACTGGTATTCGGCTGGCGTGCGATAGCCCCGGAGGGGTTCACATTTCCTTAACCGCTGTTAGCCTCGGGCGATGTGCTTGGGCGGCGACCGGGCAAGTGGCCCCAGCCACCGCTGCCAGGTTGGCCACCACTATCCGACGAGCTGCGCTACGTGCCCGCAGGCCTATTCGGAACGCTTCTTGAGCTCACGGAGCTGTGTCACTTCACCCTATCCAGCGCATCTGGGAACGTCCTATTGTCTCGTCTCGAAAGGCTTACCGGGGCTAGTTTGAGGGTGCACTGCGAGCATCCAGTCAATCCACGAATGCGACTCATATTCCACCGCGCAGCGAAACAGTATGTCGGCGCCTAGAGCTGTACATCGGTCATCTGACGTATATGCCTTTCGGCTGAGTTCGGCAGGAACCGGATACAGCTCCCCGCCGTATATGACCAAGTGGCACAGCGCAGTCGCGCCTGCCGCGCACATCACCGCTGGCCTTCTCGCCCTGGTTGGTGGCATTACTCTGACCGGTCCCGGAGCGGTCCCCGGGGCCAGCGCCCGGACCATCGCCGCCCTCGGCGCGGCAGGACACCTCCGCCCCAGTCCACCCGCGGCAAGCCTGCTCACGTCAGCACAAGGTCCGAACTATCGGCCTTGGCCGCGTTCATCAGCAGCCAGAGGACCGAGCGAGTCCTGGTTCTCCACGTGGCGCGACAGGCCGACGACCGGCCGCGAGATCCGGCGTGGACGGCTCACTGACGAGATCAGACGCATCTTCCACGACGCAGGCGGCAGCTGGAGCCCTCCGAAGATCCGGATCACGCTCGTGCGGGAGGGGCGGCGGGTGTCGATGAACACTGTCGCCAAGCTCATGGCCGAACTCGGCCTGGCCGGCCAGAAGAACCACCGGCGCCGGAGCCTGACCCGGCAGACAGGCGGCCGCCCCGGACTTGGTCCGCCGCGACGTCACCGCCGGCGCTCCGGACCAAGTGTGGTGCGGTGACATGACAGAGATCGAAACTGGCGACGGGCAGGCCCTGCCTGGCCACCGTGATCAATCCGTTTTCCTGTCGGCTGCTCAGCTACGCGATGGGCAGACGCCACGACGCCGTAATCGTCATCGCCGCCTTCCACATGCCCGTCGCCACCCACGGCAGCGACGTGAAAGACATGGTCTTCCATAGTGGTCGCGACAGGGACCGCATATCGCATACCGCACACATTGTGCACACTTATCAAAATCGCAGGACAGCGGCGCTTTCAGCGAGTTCGAAGACCGCCACACGCGACATTTGATGAATCCGGAATGCCGACCCTTTCGAAACGTTTGTTCCCGGCCGCTTTGGTCACCCGAGGCGGCCGGGAACGACAAGTCGGTCTAGCTGTAAACGGCCTAGATCAGACCATCAGTGACACTTGCCCTCATCGCCACGTGTAGGGCTGTGAGTCGCCTCGCGATTCACAGCTATGAGATGAGTAGGCGAGCTTCGTCTTACGCGGTTATGGCGATTCCGCTGACTAGACGCCAGCGGGCTTGGTCGACGTACACATGGCATCCGTGGATGCGGTGTCGCATTGAGTGAGGATCTCGGTGTACGTCTTGCCGGACGCCGGATCCGTTACGCTTGACATCGGCATGTTGACGGTTGCCTGATGCTGCCACTGCACCCCGATATCACTGGTGAAGGTCCATGTTCCAGTGCTCGACTGTATGGGCAGAGAACGAACTACCCAAGCGGTCCTACCGGGGGGAACGGTCAGGTTGTAGCTGGAGCCGGATGTCGTAGTGGTGGTAGAAGTCTTCGAGAAGCCGAGTTGGGCGGAGACCTCGGCCTTCACCGGGCTGTCGACAACGGAGCCCGGGCCGAGCGTCAGGCTGAGGCCGGCGGACTCAGTGACGGCGTCCGCCGTGGACTGTGACCATGACATGCTGCACGAAAAGTTCCCGCCGCCAGCTCCGGCGCTGTTCTGGCACACCGCCCCTTCATTCGAATTTCCACCTTGGTTGGAGACGAGTGTGAAAGGCCCCTGAGAGGGGCTGGGCTGCGGGTCTGACTTCGTGTATGACGCCGAGCTGATGACGCCGGAGCGGTTGTTGTACTGATTCAGCGCGTAATAGGTCGCCAAATCATCGAGGGTCGGACCACTGCCACCGGATTGCGACGAGCTGATGGTCAGTGGCTGATTGCCGGATGCAGATGCTCCGTTGACGCTGTGAACGCATCCCTGCAACGTGGTTGCGAGGGAGTTGATTTGGTTTCCGGTGGCGGCGCTGGATACGCACTCGTCGTTGCTGACGCTCCTGAGCAGATAGGCATTGGATGATCCGGACGGCTGGACGTAGAACTTCTGACTGCTCTGTGCCGAGTTACAGTTGGGGTTCAGGGTCAGCCCGTTGTTCTGGACATCGACACAACCAGCCTTTCCTGGGTCGTTGTTACGGATCTGGAAGCTTCCGTCCATGACCCCGTTCACCTTGACTGGCTCGAAGTTCCAGTTGTGTGCGGGGCTCCCACCCTTCAGGACAAGGTCGTTGCCGTGTGAGGAACCGTCTCCGTTCAGCTGCAAGATGTACTTCGGAGAGTGCGCCAGGCTGATATCGAGGCATCCGGTGTTGGAGTTGCTACCACACGTGGAACTGTCCGCGTGGGCCGGCTCGGCGGCGAGTGCCAGCAGCGCGGAGAGCGACAGCGCGCTCAGTGCGGCTATCGATCGCACTGTGTAGCGCGGGGCTCTATCAGCGGTCATGAGTTGTCTCCCGTTTCTCTTCGTGGTCGCGCGCGGACGTAGCACGCAGGCCGCTCTTCGCGGACCTCACCTTTCACGTGGCCAGTCGCGCCGCCGTCACGTTATGGTCCGGTTTCGGGCTATACATCGGTCAACCGACGTATCTCAGGGAATGTCTGCCCGGCTACGCGTCGGCCGCCGGCTGCTGCCGGTGTAGCAGCAGGGCATCCGCGACGCCTTCGGCGGCCGCACCGACACCACGCTCAACATCATGTACGGGCTGCTGGGCATGTCCCTGATCATCGCGGTGCTCGGTGTGATCAACACCCTGGCCATGTCCGTCTTCGAGCGGCGCAGTGAAATCGGCATGCTCCGCGCGGTCGGCCTCGACCACGGCGCGGTCAAGCGGATGATCCGGCTGGAGTCGGTGGTCATCTCGCTCTTCGGCGCGGTGGCCGGCGTAGTGCTTGGCCTGTTCATCGCCTGGGCGGCAGGCGACGCGATCACCCCGGACGTTCAGGGGTGCGTCATGGTCGTTCCGTGGCCGCGGATCGCGCTCTTCCTCCCGCTGGCGGCCCTGTTGGGCGTACTGGCGGCGAGCTGGCCCGCACGGAGGGCGGCGAATCTGGACCTCCTCGGCGCCATTAAAACGGAATGATCCCACCCGTGCGCCCTTAGGGGCCTCGCTCCGGAGCTCGGAGGGGACGGCTGCTGGCGAATTCGGGGCCAGCTGGCCTCTATGGCCCTAATAGGCCCTGCCCCCCTTGCGCACCCGTGCCTGTTCGGGCGATCAGAACCGTGACTGCCTGAACCGGACCGACATCGCGGATGCACCTGGATGCAGCGGCGCCGCACTGGACACGCGCGCGGATGTGATCTGTAACACGGTCGCGTAATGGTGACGGCAGGGCTGGCTATCCGTACTTTGGAAGGTGCCGACGCGTAAATGGCTATGTTTCAAGGTCACCAGAGCCCTGATACCTTCGATTTGCCCGCTCCGGTGGGCGGCGAAGTCGCCCTGGTTCGCTGACCAGAACAGAGGTGCAGGGCATGACGCATCCCAACCGCCTTCTGGGGCGTGAAAAAGAGACAGCGACGCTTACCCGGTTGGCGGCCCGTTCCGCAGCGGGTGAAGGGGAGAGTGCGTTCGTCGTCGGTGAGGCGGGGGTGGGCAAGACGGCCGTGGTGGAGCAGATGGCCGCGCACGCCGAGAGCCTGGGCATGCAGGTGCTGTGTCATACCGGGCAGGAGGTGGAGCGGCAGCATCCGTTCGCTGTCATCTCGGCCTGCCTGGCGGTCGACGACGCGCCAACCGACCCGCATCGAGCTCGCGTTGCCGAGATCCTGCGGGGCGAGGTTCGGTACGGGCTACCGGGCGCAATCGGTGATGCAGCCGAGGCGGACCCGGCGACGGTTGAGGCGATGCTGGGTCTGGTCGAGGAGTTGTGCGCGCGAGGACCAGTGGCGCTCATCCTCGATGACCTGCAGTGGGCGGACCCGGCGAGTCTGCTGGTGCTGCGGCGATTGATGGCGTCGGTGCGTCAGCTGCCCTTGCTGATCATCGGCGCCTATCGGCCGGTGCCCAGGGTCAGGGAGGTGGACCAGCTCGTCCACAGCATCGGCGTACGCAACCACACTGTTGTGGAACTGACGCCGCTCAGCCCACCCGACGTCTCACAGATGCTGGCGGCCTTGTCCGGCGGCCGACCCGGCCCACGCCTACGTCGCATGGCCGAGGGGGCAGCAGGAAACCCCTTGTATCTCAGAGAGCTGGTCGACGCATTGGCGCGCGACGGGGCGATCGACACAAGAGGTGGGACCGCGGAGACCACCGCGCGGTGTTCGCCGTCACTGCCCAAGCTGATCAAGCACCGGCTGGCTTGTCTCAGTGATGACGCGCTGCACGCCTTGCGCGTCGCCGCCGTGGTGGGCGACAACTGCACGCTCGGCGAATTCGGGGCGGTCATCGGCAGACCACCCCATGAGGTGCTAGGCATCATCACGGAAGCCCAAGCGGCTGGAGTCTTGCGAGACACCGGCGATCGACTGGCTTTCCGCCATGACCTCATCCGGCACACCCTGGCCGACGCGGTCACCGGCCCCGTCCGCTCCATGGTGCATTTGAAGGCGGCGCAGGTGCTCGCGGGCGCGGGCACCGCCCCGGAACACGTCGCCGAGCACCTGCTCTACGCAGCGCCACAAGGTGAGTTCCTGATCGCATGGCTGGTGGAGTCGGCGCCGCGCCTCACCACGCGCTCCCCGGCGCTCCTCCTGCGTCTGCTCGATAGAGCCTTGGACATCGCCGACCCCGCTGACCCGCGCTACGGTGATCTGCGGCTGCATCACGTCATAGCCCACCTGTCCTGCGGCCACTTGGCCGACGCGGACGACGAGGCCCGCCACGTACTGGCCCGAACCCAGGACCCCGGCATGGAATGCGCCATGCGGTGGGTCATCGTTCAGGCCGCCCTCGCCAGCGACCGGCCTGACCTGGCGCTGATCGAGTCTCGAGCCGCCCGCGCAAGCGCCAGCCTGCCCGCCATCGACAAGAACCGGTTCCACGCGTTCAGCGCGGTGTGCCTGTTCGCGATGGGCGATCTGCAACAAGCCGGAGCGCGTGCGATGGCCGCCCGGCGCACCGCTGAAGATGCCGGCGATCCCCATGCCTTGGCTTACGCATTGCAGATTCTGGCGGCCAAAGGCTTCCTCGAAGCACCGGGCGCCGAAGCAGTGGAGCTGGCTCGGCAGGCAGTCCGCCTGCCTCCGCACTCCGTCCACCCGGCTCAGCACCTCGGACTTCAATTGGCCCTGGCCAACTTCTACACAGAACTGGACCGAAGCCATGAAGCCCAGCACACGCTGGCCGCCGCCCGCGCCACCACAGAGCACATCGGCGGTCTCTTCTCTCCCTGGTACCACCTGTCCTGCGCACTCCTGGCCTTCAACACGGGCCGATGGGACGACGCCCTGGCGGACGTCGAGGCAGGACTGGATCTCGCACAGCCTTATGCGATGAGCCGACCCCTGCGGGCAATCGCAGCACTCATCGCGCTCCACCGCGGCCAACACGACATCGCCCAAACTCACCTCGACGCCACCGCGTCCACGCAGGATCCCGGATCGATCGCCCGGTTCTACGAGTACCTACCGCTCTCCGCAAGCGTTCGGCTCGACGAGGCACGCAACAACACCAAGAACGCATACTCCCAACTCGCAACCGCCTTCGACGAGGGCATAGGCCACCTGCCCGGCCAACTCATCCTCGGCTTCCTCGCACCCGACATCGTCCGACTCGCCCTGGCCCACGGCGACACCACCACCGCCCAACGCGTCACCACAGCCGCCCAAAGGAGAGCCGACCACAGCAACGCGCCCAATCACCTCGGTGACGTCTACAGATGCCAAGGGCTCGTGGCTCAGGACCCTCACCTGCTGCTGGAAGCCGCCGGCCATTACCGCACCGCCTCACGTCCCCTGCACGAGGCACACTCGTACACCGACGCCGCAGAACTTCTCGCCCACAACCAACGGCCGGCCGAGGCCAGCGCGCGCCTCAACCAAGCCCTGGAGATATACGCCTCCCTGGGTGCCAGTCGGGACAGCGCTCGCGCTCTGTTCCGCCTCCGCTCCATCACCCGAAGCCCGCGGAGGCGGCAGGACGACGCCCGCTGCGGCTGGGACGCCCTGACCACCACCGAACGCATCGTCGCCGGTCACGTCGCCCACGGCCACTCCAACCCCCAGATAGGCACCCTCATGACCATTTCCCGACGCACGGTCAGCACGCACGTGTCCAACATCCTCAAGAAACTCGACATGACCTCACGCGTCCAACTCGCAGCGGAAGTCATACGCCGACACGGTCCCGGCGATGAACACCCAAGGGGCTGATCGCCCCTGGCTCGGTGTCCGGCGGCACTGATGCTGCCGTCGCCTGTGCACAACTGGGCCGTCCGCATTCCCACCTTTTGCCGCGCTACACCTGCGGTGGCGTCCGGCCACCGGCTGGCCACCGTCATTGCGACGCCTGTGTCTCGGGCGTCGGACTCTGCCCTCGACCTCTGCCCAGAGGGCAGAGGCGGGAGCTTGCCGTTGTCGTCTTCCGCTGGGTGTGTCCAACCACCGCTCCACCCTCCTCGTCATCCAGCGGACGGGAGGAACAGCCCGTCGCGTGCCACCGGCGGCAACAGACGCTCGTCACCGTGAGTGATCAGTGTGCAGATGAATGCGGTGTCCTGTGACGGGCAGCTCCCCTGGCCTGGAGTGCCTCTGCGGCGGTCTCGATTGCTCCCCTTGTGCGGATCAGGGTGTGTCAATTTAAGTTGACACTCCCGCCGGGCGTGGTAGCGACCCTTCTTCGCGACAATCGTCGTGAACCCCGGGCAGACGGTGCCGTATTCGTGGGCTCCGAGGCAGTAGAGAAGTCGGGTTTGTGGTTGCGGTGAATCTCCTGGAGGAGCCCAGGGCGGTCCGGGTGGCCCAGGTCTGGGGCCACCCGGTCGTCCACACCGTCTCGGACATGAAGCTCTGACCTGCGTGTTTCCCGCTTCTGGTGCGGCCGGCGGCCACGTCCCGGCCGTCCTCGTGCCGGCTCGTCCTGACCCGGGTGTCAGGACCGCGTCAGAGAGTTCGGTAGCGTGGTCGGGTGAGCGAGAAGACCCTGCAGCACCGGATCGACGGTCCCGACGACGCCCCCGTACTCGTGCTGGGCGCGTCGCTCGGTACCACATGGCACATGTGGGACCGGCAGATCCCCGAGCTGACCCGCCAGTGGCGGATCATCCGCTTCGACCTGCCCGGTCACGGCGGATCGCCCGCCCACGCGGCAACCTCCGTCGCGGAACTGGCCGACCGGCTGGTCGCCACCCTCGACCTCCTCGGTGTCGAGCGCTTCGGCTACGCCGGGTGCAACATCGGCGGCGCCATCGGCACACAGCTGGCCCTCACCCGCCCGCACCGGGTCACCTCCCTGGCACTGGTGTCGTCGTCGCCGCGCTACGGAACCGCCGATGCCTGGCGCCAGCGCGGCGTGGTGATCCGTACGAACGGACTCGACCCGATCGCCCGCACCGCGCCTGAGCACTGGTTCACCCCGGGCTTCGCCGGCGCCCAGCCCGCCATCGTCGAGTGGGCCGTCCAGATGGTGCGGACCACCGACCCCGGCTGCTACATCGCCGCCTGCGAGGCGCTTGCCGCCTTCGACGTACGGTCCTCCCTGGGCCGGGTCGGCGTGCCCACCCTCGTCGTCGTCGGCTCCGAGGACCAGGTCACCCCGACCACCGACGCCCGCACCCTGGTCGCCGGGATACCGGACGCCGGCCTGGCGCTGATCCCCGGCACCTCGCACCTGGCCCCCGTCGAGCAGCCCGCGGCGGTCACCGAGCTCCTCATCCGCCACTTCAGCACCGCCTGGAACGACAAGCCGGGCCCCGGCGGCCCGGCCGCCATCGGCGCCGCCGCCCCCAAGCCCCAGATCGCGCCCCCGCCGATGCCGACGACGGCCCCGGCCGCCATCGAATCCGGCCTCAGCCGGCCCGCCGAGGTCCGCGGCGGTACGTACGAGCAGGGCATCAAGATCCGCCGCGAGGTCCTCGGCAACGCCCACGTGGACCGCGTCGAGGCCGACACCGACGACTTCAACGCCGACTTCCACGACTTCATCACCCGCTACGCCTGGGGCGAGACATGGACCCGCCCCGGCCTCGACCGCCGCACCCGCAGCATCATCACCCTCACCGCGCTGGTCGCCCGCGGCCACCACGAGGAGCTCGCGCTGCACACCCGCGCCGCCCTCCGCAACGGCCTCACCCCGACGGAGATCAAGGAAGTCCTCCTCCACACCGCGGTCTACTGCGGCGTCCCCGCCGCCAACTCCGCCTTCGCGGTGGCCCGGAAGGTCATACAGGAGGAGACGACTCCCGAGGCGTGAGGGGCTCGTGAGGCGGACGGGGCGGGACGGCCGGTTGCCGCTCGCCCCGGCGGCCGGGCGGCAAGATGGCCGCATGGAACTCACCAAGAAGACCCACGCCTGTGTCCGGATCACGAAGGACGGGCGGACGCTGGTCATCGATCCCGGTGTCTTCAGCGAGGCGGACGCGGCCGTCGGGGCGGACGCGATCCTGGTCACCCACGAGCATATGGACCACTTCGACCAGAGCCGGCTCCGGGCGGGCATGGAGGCCAATCCGGGAGCCGAGATCTGGACCCTGGCGAGCGTCGCCGAGCAGATCTCCGCGGCGTTCCCCGGGCGCGTGCACACCGTGGGGGAGGGCGACACCTTCACCGCCGCCGGCTTCGAGGTGGAGGTGCACGGCCAACTGCACGCCGTGATCCACCCGGACATTCCGCGCATCACCAATGTCGGCTTTCTGCTGGACGGCTCGGTGTTCCACCCCGGCGACGCGCTCACCGTCCCCGAGGGCCGCACCGTCGACACCCTGCTGCTGCCCGTCCACGCCCCCTGGAACAAGGTCGCCGAGATCATCGACTACGTCCGCGAGGTGGCGCCCCGCAGGGCCATCGACATCCACGACAGCCTGCTCCAGGACCACGCCCGGCCGGTCTACGACTCCCTGATCGACAGGCTGGGCGGAACGGACCACGGCCGGCTCACCCCCGGCACCGGCACCGACGTGGGGTAGCTGTCGGTGCCGGGTTGTAGGTTGGCAGACATGCGCATCGCGACCTGGAACGTCAATTCGATCACCGCCCGCCTCCCGAGGCTGCTGGCCTGGCTGGAGAGCACCGGCACGGACGTGCTGTGCATCCAGGAGACCAAGTGCTCCGCCGAGCAGTTCCCGTACGACGAGCTGCGCGAGCTCGGTTACGAGGCCGCGGTCAACGCCAGCGGCCGGTGGAACGGCGTCGCGCTGCTGTCCAAGGTGGGCCTTGAGGACGTGGTCGCGGGGCTGCCCGGCGGCCCGGACTACGAGGGCGTGCAGGAGCCGCGCGCCGTCTCGGCGACCTGCGGCCCGGCTCGCGTCTGGTCGGTCTACGTCCCCAACGGCCGCGAGGTCGACCATGCGCACTACGTCTACAAGCTCGGCTGGTTCGAGGCGCTGACGGCGGCCGTCGCCGGGGACGCGGCGGGCGCCCGGCCGTTCGCGGTCCTCGGTGACTTCAATGTCGCGCCGACGGACGAGGACGTCTGGGATCCCGCCGTCTTCGTCGGCCAGACCCACGTCACGCCCGCCGAGCGCGCCGCGCTCACCTCCCTGCGGGAGGCCGGCCTGGCGGATGTGGTGCCCCGCCCCCTGAAGTACGACCGGCCCTACACCTACTGGGACTACCGCCAGCTCGCCTTCCCCAAGAACAAGGGCATGCGCATCGACCTGGTCTACGGCAACGCGCCGTTCGCCAAGGCCGTCTCGGACGCCTATGTCGACCGCGAGGAGCGCAAGGGCAAGGGCGCGTCGGACCACGCCCCGGTGGTCGTGGATCTGGACGTCTAGGCGGCATCGGCCGTCCGCCGGGGAGGCGCGCGGGGCGGCAAGGTGGCGTGCGCGCCGCGCCGCGCGCCTGTGGCCCTGGTGCGGGGGCGGGTGGGACCCTCGCACCATGAACATGTCTTTCCTGGACAGGTGGCTCAAGCGCGCGCAGCAGGCCGGCTCGGTGCCGCTGGCGGAGGCGGTGCGGGCGGATCCCGAGAGCGTGGTGGAGCTGCTGTCCGAGTGTGAGCTGCTGCGTGATCAGGCAGCCGCCGCGGGGGTCGAACTGGACGACTCCGTAGGGTCGTTGGAGGCGCTCGACCAGTTGCAGCCGGTGTGGCGGGACGACCCCGAGGTGCTGCCCTGGCTCGGCAATGACGCGGGGCTCTATCTCGGTACGGTCGTGGTGCGCACGGTGCGCGGCGCCGTCTGGCATGTGTGGCCGGACGGTCAGCCGGTGGTGCGGCTGGAGTCCGGCCGGGAGATCGATGTGGTGGCGGCCGGCCATGAGTGGGCCGATGACGGCGCGCCCGAACTGTCCCAGGTGTACGCCGAGGTGGCGGAGGGCTGATCGTCCGGCGTGCTCCCCGCAGGTGCCCGGCCGGGCGGGCGTGGTCCCGGTTCGGTACCCGGTGCTGCAATAGGTCCCTTCCATGCGTGTCAGTGGCTCATCGCCCCATTCGTACGGGTAAGTTGCGGGCTCTCCGCTGTACGGATGACAGGGGGCGGGTCTGCCCATGGCCGCTGATGCGCTGATCGAACTGCGCGGGGTCAACAAGCACTACGGGAAACTGCATGTCCTCCAGGACATCGATCTCACCGTGGGCCGCGGGGAGGTGGTGGTGATCATCGGGCCCTCCGGGTCCGGGAAGTCGACGCTGTGCCGGGCCATCAACCGTCTGGAGACCATCGAATCCGGCACCATCAGGCTGGACGGCGTCCCGCTGCCCGAAGAGGGGCGGGCACTGGCCGAGTTGCGGGCCGAAGTCGGCATGGTCTTCCAGTCGTTCAACCTCTTCGCGCACAAGACCGTGCTGGCCAATGTGATGCTGGCGCCGGTCAAGGTGCGCAGGAAGAAGAAGGAGGAGGCGGCGCAGCGGGCCCGCGAACTCCTGGACCGGGTGGGGCTCGCGGCCCACGCGGAGAAATATCCGGCACAGCTCTCCGGCGGCCAGCAGCAGCGGGTCGCCATCGCCCGTGCGCTCGCGATGGAACCCAAGGCGCTGCTCTTCGACGAGCCGACCTCGGCCCTCGACCCCGAGATGATCAACGAGGTGCTGGAGGTCATGCGGCAGCTCGCCCGGGACGGCATGACGATGGTCGTGGTCACCCATGAGATGGGCTTCGCGCGCTCCGCCGCCAACCGCGTGGTGTTCATGGCCGACGGCCGGATCGTCGAGGACCGCACCCCCGAGGAGTTCTTCACCGCGCCCCGCAGCGAACGTGCCAAGGACTTCCTCTCCAAGATCCTCAAGCACTGAACGGGGCGCCCGCGATGCCGCATCCGCCCACCCCGCCCACGGACCGCCCGGCCGCTCCGGCACCCGCCGCGCCGCGCGCCACCGGCCCCGCCCCCACCCTCCGCGCCGTCGTCGCCTGCTTCCTCGGCACGGCACTCCTCGCGCTCGCCGCAGTGGGCTGCGGGCGGCCCGGCAGCCCGCCCGTCAAGGGCCCCAAGGGCGGCGATCTGCCGACGTACCCGGTGGCCCGGAACTTCTCGCTGCCCGCCTCCCCGACCTGGGAGGCCGCCAGGCGCCGCGGCCGGCTCGTCATCGGCGTCAAGGAGGACCAGCCCTACCTCGGCGAACGGGACCCCGCGACCGGCACCTACAGCGGCTTCGACATCGAGATCGCCAGGATGTCGGCCGCCGCGCTCGGCTTCCCCCAGCGCTCCGTGGCGTTCCGCACCATCGCCTCCGCCAACCGCGAAACGGCCCTACAGAACGGCCAGATCGACCTCTACGTCGGTTCGTACACCATCAACGCCAAACGCAAGCAGCGGGTGGGCTTCGCCGGCCCGTACTACATGGCGGGCCAGTCGCTCCTGGTCCGCAGCGACGAGCACGACATCCACGGCCCGCAGGACCTGGCCGGCAAACGCGTCTGCTCGGCGGCCGGCTCGACCGCGTACCAGCGCATCCAGGCCGACTATCCCAAGGCCGTCCTGGTCGCCTACGACACCTACTCGGTCTGCGTGGACAACCTGCTCACCTACCAGGTCGACGCGGTCACCACCGACGACGCGATCCTGCTGGGCTATGCCGCCAAGGTGCCCGACCAGCTGAAGGTGGCCGGCAAGCCGTTCTCCCGGGAGCCCTACGGCATCGGGGTACCGCGCCGCGACAACGCCCTGCGGTTCGCGCTGGACGACGCGCTCGCAGCCAACGAGAAGAACGGCAACTGGCGAGCCGCCTACGACGCCACGCTGGGCCTGTCCGGTGTGCCCGCGCCGCAGCCGCCCCCGATCGACCGCTACCCGGCGGGCTGAGGACACCGGCCCCACGAGGAACCAGGACCGACCGATGAACGTGCTTCTCGACAACCTCTCCCTCTACGGGAAGGGCCTGCTGGGCACCGTCGAACTCACCGTCTACGCCTCGCTGCTCGCCCTCGTCCTGGGCTTCGCCATGGCCGCGTTCCGGGTCGCGCCGGTCGGCTCGCTGCGGATCTTCGGCACGGTCTGGGTGACGGTGCTGCGCAACACCCCGCTGACCCTGCTGTTCTTCGCCGTGCTGCTGGGCCTGCCGCGCTTCGGACTGGTGCTGCCCTTCCAGCTCTTCGCCGTCCTGGCGCTGGGCTGCTACACCTCCGCGTTCATCTGCGAGGTGGTGCGCTCCGGCATCAACACCGTGCCGGCGGGGCAGGGCGAGGCGGCCCGCAGCCTGGGCATGACCTTCCCGCAGACGCTCGGCCTGGTGGTCCTCCCGCAGGCGTTCCGGTCGGTCATCCCGCCCATCGGCTCGACCCTGATCGCGCTCGCCAAGAACTCCGCGATCGCCGGCTCGTTCAGCGTCGTCGAGCTCCTCGGCGTCTACAAACCGCTGAACGAGAGGGGATACGGCATCGTCTGGTCCTTCGTCTGGATCGCCGTCGGCTACCTGCTCGTGACCCTGACCATCAGCGCGCTCTTCCACGCACTGGAGCAGCGCTACGGAGTTGTCCGATGACCACCGCCCTCTACGACCTGCCGGGCCCGCGCGCCCGCCGGCGGCACCGGTACTACGGGCTCGGCTCGACGGCCGTACTGCTCGCCCTGCTCGCCTGGATCCTCTCCCTCCTCTTCCGCACCCACCAGTTCACCGCGGCGAAGTGGACCCCGTTCACTTACGAGGGCATCCAGTACCTGCTCCTGGCCGGCCTCGGCAACACGCTGCGCGCCTTCGGGCTCGCGGCGGTGCTGTCGCTGGCGCTGGGCGCGGTGCTCGCGGCCGGCCGGCTGTCCGTGCACCGGCCCCTCCGCTGGGCGTGCACGCTGCTGGTGGAGTTCTTCCGCGCCATGCCCGTGCTCGTGATGATCTTCTTCATCTACGTGGCGCTGAAGAGGGCGCCGCTGACCGCCCTGGTCACCGGGCTGACCCTGTACAACGGCTCGGTGCTCGCGGAGGTCTTCCGCACCGGCATCGACTCCGTCGAACGCGGCCAGGGCGAGGCCGCGTACGCCCTGGGCCTGCGCAAGACCCAGGTCATGACGTACGTCCTGGTACCGCAGGCGGTCCGGGCGATGCTCCCGGCGATCATCTCCCAGCTGGTGGTCGCCCTGAAGGACACCTCGCTCGGCTTCCTCATCACCTACGAGGAGTTCCTGCACGCCGGCAAGCTCATCGCGTCCAACCTCGATTACGACCTGCCGTTCATCCCGGTCGTCATGGTCGTCTCGCCGGTCTACATCGGGATGTGCATGCTGCTGTCCTGGCTGGCCCACTGGGTCGCCGAGCGGCAGCGGCGCAATCCCAAGGTGGAGACGGAGGGGGTGGCCGCGCCGGAGCCGGGCACGCCGCTGCCGGGGGACCACCGGGCGCGGGGCTGAACGGGCCCTGCCCGACGGCCGCTTCAGCGAAAGCGGCGGGCCATCCACGGGCTGAGCGCGGCGTGCCCGATCAGTTCCTTGTGGGTCTCGCCGCCGGGGAGCGGCACGACCAGCCACTGCCCCGGCGGGAAGAACCGGCTCTTCACGTACGCCAGGTCGCCGTAGACCGCGCGCAGGAACGCCGGTACCGCGTCCCGGGGCACATCGGCGAAGTCCACCGCGTCCACGGTGATCTTCGCGTCGTCCTCGGGGAAGAGCTGGACGGTGACGGCGGGGGACCCGTCCAGCTCCACGAACGCCTCGTGCGGCAGCGAACCGTCCGGGTCGAGCACGGTGAACGCCCCGGCGGAGGTACGCCGCGAGGTCCGGTCCGCGCCGATGTCGTCGGTGACGGTCAGCTCCCGCCCGTACTCGCCGGCGAGTTCCCGGATCGCGGTGACCGCGGCCTCGGTCGTCGGCAGGTGCGGGTGGCGGCCGGGTGGCGGTGTGTCGCGGTGTCCCATGGCCGTGATCATGCCGTATGCGGAGGTTCCGGGCTCGGACCGGGGTGCGGGCGGCGTCAGACCAGCCAGCCGCCGTCCCGCATCAGCTCCCGGTCGGCCAGCTCGTTCTCCTCGCGCCAGACCAGCAGCCGCTGCGGGGTGAACCGCAGGTAGACCCACCGCTCGCGGCCCCACGGGTCCCAGCCGAGCTTCGTCGCGAGCATGTCCGAGGCGTCCCGCGGCAGCGCATCGCTCGCCACGACCTCGGCGGTGCAGTGGGCGAGCACCACATCGCGGGTGGTCCCCAGCGCCACCCAACTCTCCCCGTTGGCAGCAAGGTTGCGGGCGGTGGGGTTGCGGCCCTTGGTGGCCATCACCAGGCGCTCGCGGTGCCAGACGAACGAGAGCGGCACCAGGGTGGGCGCCCCGTCGGCGGAGGCGGACGAGACCCAGGCGTCCTCGTCCGACTCCAGCCGCCGGAGCGCGTCCCTTTTGCGTTGCCCGGCGTCGCGGGCCGGGGGGAGAGTCCTCATGGTGGGGAGCGTAACGACGCCTCCCCGCCTGCCGCTTCGGGCGCAGGCCGTAGGACCGCGGTCGTAGGCCCGGCGCGCGGGCGGGCCGGGCCGGTTCAGTCGCGCACCGGCACCGACACATACGACGGGTCGTTCGCCGGGGAGGAGAACGTCAGCCGGGACCCGATCGGGTTCTGCGAGATGTAGAGCGGGTCGACGGTGTCCACGACCACCGCCAGCCGGTGCCCGGCCGGTACGTCGTACGCCGTGGAGAAGAGGTCCAGGTCCACGCCGAACGGCCGGCCCGGGGTCTTGCCGTGGAAGGTGAACGGGCCGTGCGTGACCAGCTTGCCGATGCCGAGCGGGCCCACGTCGTAGAGGTAGGCGATGGCGGTGCCGCTCTCGGCGGTGCTGGTCACGGTGGTGTGCAGACGGGTGGTCCCGCGGACCCGCTGCCCGGTCTCGTACGGCGCGGACTGCCATACGGCGGCCAGGGATCGGGGCAGCAGCGGTATCGACGCCATCGGCGGCAGTCTGAGGAACTGGTCCATCATGCTGGAGAGGAAGATCAGCCCGCCGTCGGCACCGGAATCGAGATTGGTGTGGATGCGCTGACTGCCGTCGAGTGCGATCCTGCGGTGCGCGGACGGTACGTCCTTCCAGCTCTTGTAGCCCTCGTACGCGCCGGTGGAACGGGACTTGAGGAGCACCGGCGACTCGCGGTCGATGCCGTTGTCGGCGCCCTTCAGATAGTGGTCGAACCACCGCTCGGTGTCGGTCCAGGTGTCGTTGGGCAGCCCGAAGAGGCCGAGCCCCTCGGCCGTCGCGTGGTCACCGGGTCGGAATTCGAGCCGCTTGGGGCCCTTCAACTTCTCGTAGAACGCGGCGTATTGGTTGGGCGGGAAGAGCGAATCGCCCCAGGCGTTGCCGAGCATGATCGCCGCGCCATTGGCGTTGATCTTGTCGATATAGGTGACCGGCGAGCGCTTCTTCCCCCACGCGATCATGTCCTTCTCCTTGGACATGTCGGCGCTCAGGAAGTCCTTGAGGATCCGCTGGAGTTCGGGGCTGGGCCGGCCGGTCAGATCGCCCAGGCCGCCCAGTACCTCCGCCGCCTGGAGGTGCGGGGTGCGCCCGGTGTAGATGGAGTCGATCAGATCGCCCCAGCCGCTGAGCGCCGCAACCGCCTTGACCCGCTTGTCGAACGCGGAGGTCAGCAGGCTGATCCCGGCGCCGTAGGAGACCCCGCCCATGCCGACCTTCCGCGGATCGGCCGGTGTGTGCGCCAGCGCCCAGTCGATCACCTTGGAGGCGTCGGCGATGTCCTGCGGTCCGGCTGTCTCGATTTTCCCGCCCGACTGCCAGAATCCGCGCGAGTTGTAGCCGACCACGACATATCCCGCATCGGCCAGCTTCTTGGCCTGCGCCATGTACTCGATCTGCGGCATGGCCCAACTGGTGGGCAGCACGATGACCGGGTACCGCCGGGTGCCGTCGGCGCCGGCCGGTGTGAAGACGTTCGCCTTGAGCGTGATCCCGCCCTCGCCCTTGATGTCGACGAACCTGACGGACGGGAACGCGGCGGCGGACGTCGCCGGGGAGGCGGGCGCGCCGGTGTGGTGGGAGTCCGCGGCTCCGGCGGCGTGTGCCGGTGCGCCGGTGAGAACCGTGGCGGCGAGGACCGCGGCGGAGACGGTGCCGATCGCGGCGCGCAGCGTCGTGCGGGAGGGCGTCATCTTCTGCTCCAGATCTCGATGCGAGCCGCGCGGACGCTGTCCGAGGACAGGAGGGGCATCCGGCGGCTCGATGTGACTGGAGGGTAAGGTCCACCGATTACCGCAGGTAACCCGTCGGTAGGTTACGGGTGGGTAACGTTGAGGTGTGGAAGGGGTGTTCGGAGGGGCGCAGGGGGTCGAAGTGAGGGGTGCTGCGTTGCGGGGGAGGGCTCGACCGGGGAGGGGTGTGCGGTGACGGACGGCGGCCGGAGTGGCGACCATCGGCCAGATCTGATCGGCCGGGGAGCGGATGTCGTGGAGCGGATCGGGCGTCAGTTCGCCGTGCTGGCAACGGAGTTCACGGTCCCCGGCGGGGAAATCGTACTGCCGCACACGGTGCTGCCGGTGTCCGGGCGGGTGGCCGGGCCGGCGTCGTGACGCCCGGGCGCGGCCCGCGGTGACCGTCCGGCCCGGCGTCGCTCACAGGCCGAGGTCGGGGCCGAAGACCTCGTAGTGGATGTCCGCGGGCCGGACGCCGGATGCCAGCAGCTGGGCGCGGACGGCCTTCATGAAGGGAACCGGGCCGCACAGGTAGGCGGTGGTGCCGGCCGGGATGCCCAGCCGCGTCAGATCCATCCGGCCGGTGCGTACCGTCACCGCAGGGGCCGTGTCCGGGCCGGGTGCCGCGCCGTCGCTCACGGCCCCGTCCTCGTACCAGAGTTCCGCGGTCGCGCCGGTCAGTCTGCCGGTGAGCTGTACGAGCTCCGCGCGGAAGGCGTGGGTGTCCGGGGAGCGGTCCGCGTGTGCCGCGATGACGCGGCGCGGGGAGGCGTCGGCGGCCAGGTGGGCGAGCATCCCGATCATCGGGGTGCAGCCGATGCCCGCGGAGGCCAGGAGGACCGGGCCGGGGCCGCCGTCCAGCACCACATCGCCGAACGGGGCGCTCACCCGCAGCGTCTCGCCGCCGTGGACGTGGTCGTGCAGATACCCGGAGACCGCGCCGGCCGGTGCGCCGCGCTGGCCGGCGGCGACCCGCCTGACGGAGATCCGCAGCGCGCCGTCCGTCTGCCCGGACAGGCTGTACTGGCGTATCTGCCGTGCCCCGTCCGGGAGTTGGACCTGCACGGAGACGTACTGGCCGGGCCGGTGCGGCGGTACCGGCGCACCGTCGGCCGGGCGGAGGAAGAACGTCGTGACCTCCGCGGTCTCCCGGACCCGGCCGGCCACCCGGTACGTCCGCCACACCGTCCCGCCCGCCGCGCCCGCCTCCGTGCACAGCCGCCTCTCGATGGCGATCAGGGCGTGCGCCATCAGCCAGTACACCTCGTCCCAGGCCGCCATGACCTCCTCGGTCGCCGCCTCGTCCAGCACCTCCGCGATGGCCGCGAAGAGGTGCTCGTGCACGATCGGATACTGGTCCTCGCGCACCCCGAGCGAGGCGTGCTTGTGCGCGATCCGGGTGAGCAGGAGGTCCGGCCGGGCGTCCGGGTGGGCCAGCAGACGGCCGGCGAAGGCGGCGACGGATCCCGCGAGCGCCTGCTGCTGGCTGCCGTTGGCCTGGTTGCCGCGGTTGAACAGGTCGCGGAGCAGGTCGGGCCGGGCCGCGAACAGCTTCTCGTAGAAGAGCGGGGTGATCTCGCCGATCGCCGCCCCGATAGCGGGGAGGGTGGCGCGGACGGTCGCGGCGGACTTCGGGGACAGCACGGGCGGTCACTCCGGTTCGTCGGTGGGCGGCGATGGCCGGCGGGAAAGTGGTATGTGAGATGCGTATTTTTGGGCGTGCGGCGGCCGGCGCGGAGGCGGGGGGGGGCGTCGGGCGCCGGTGCGGGGGTGGTCCGGTTCAGTCCGTGGGCCGGGGCGTCAGGCTCAGCAGGAGCGGCCCCGTGGGGGTGCCGATCAGGTCCCCGATGGAGAGCGGGTCGAGCGCGGCGAAGAACGCTTCCTGTGCCGCGCGCAGGGCGCCTCGCAGGCGGCATCCGTCGCGCAGCGGGCAGGGCGGGTCGTCCTCGCACCCGACGACGTCGTCGACCCCCTCCAGCGCGCGCACCAGCCGGCCGAGCGAGCCGGTGCGCCCCGTGGCGGTCAGCGTCAGTCCGCCGCCCCGCCCGCGGCGGGCCTCGACGGCGCCGAGGTGCTGGAGCCTGCTGACCACCTTGGCGGCGTGGGTGTACGGCACCTGGACGGCGCTCGCCACGTCGCGGGTGGTCGGGGCGTCCGCGGCGTCGTCCAGTACGGCCAGGCGCATGGCGATCCGCAGCGCGATGTCGGTGCTCTTGGTCAGTCGCACACCTGGACTCTAGAGAAGTGGCATCTGGAATGCCGATTTGGGGTGGGTGGGGTGGCCTGGGGGGTGGTGCGCCCTGGCGGGGCGGCGGCAGGGCTGCCCGGACCGCGGCCGGCGGAGGCCGGCCGGGGGCGCGATCCGGGTGGTGTGGTCAGGAAGCCGTCTCGTGGAGGGATTCCAGGAACCGGGCGAGACCCGCGTTGAAGACGTCCGGATGCTCCAAGTTCGGCATATGGCCCGCATCCTGAACGACGGTCAGGCTCGCCCCCGGAATCGATTCCTGGATGAGCCGTGCATCGGCGACCGGGGTGAACGCGTCCTCCGCACCGACAACGACCCATGCCGGTACGGCGATCCGCGGCAGCAGGCCGGTGTAGTCCGGGCGCTCCGCGCGGCCGTACAGCGCGGCGGCGGCGCCCTCGGGGGAGGTGGAGCGCATCATCCCCAGGACGTGCTCGGCGACCGCGGGCTGCCGTGCGATGGTGCCCGGGGAGATCATTTTCGGCAGTACTTCCCGGGCGTAGCCGTCCATGCCGTCGCGGAGGAGGCGGGCGGCGGTCCGGTGGCGGACCGCCCTGCCCTCGTCCGTGTCGGCCGGGGCGAAGGTGTCGGCGAGCACGACCGCCCGTATCCGGTCCGGCAGCAGCCGGTGGAACTCCATGACGATCTGCCCGCCCATGGACAGCCCGCCGAGGACGAACCGCTCGATCCCCAAGTGGTCCAGGAGGCCGGCGATATCGCGTACGTAGGTCTCCAGCGGGGTCTTGCCCGGGACGACGGTGCTGTCGCCGTAACCGCGGAGGTCGGGGGTGATCACCCGCCATCCGGCGCGGCTGAAGTGGTCGATCTGGGGCCGCCACATCGAGCGGTTGAAGGGGTGCCCGTGGATGAGCACCAGCGGTTCGCCGCTGCCCTCGTCCTCGTAGGCGACCGTTATCTCTCCGGAATGGACCGATCCCATGGGGTCTCCCGTCGTGCGCTGCACTGGAGTTGACGCCTCGATGCTATATGGGGCAATGTCTCGGCACAATGTTCACAATGTGCTCGGTGCAATAGGGGTGGGGAGCATGACGGCGGAGGACTATCGCGCGATCGCCGACGGGCTGGCGGCGGACATCGCCGCCGGACGTCTCGGCCCGGGGGAACGGCTGCCGCCGCTGCGGCGGTTCGCCCGCGACCGGCGGATCGCGCCGTCGACGGCGGCGCGGGTCTACCGGGAGTTGGGGCGGCGTGGGTTGACCGTGGGCGAGGTCGGGCGCGGCACCTTCGTGCGTACGGCGGTGCCGCCGGCCGAGCCCGCGCTGGCCGAGCCGGGCGACCACCGGGTCGATCTGGAGCTGAACTTCCCGCTGCTGCCCGAGCAGTCCGCGCTGCTCGCGAAGAGCCTGGCGCATCTGGTGCACCGCAGCGACGCCCTGGCCGAGGCGCTGCGGCCGGCCGGCACGGCCGGTACGGCTGCCGCGCGGCAGGCCGCCGCCGGGCATCTCGCCCGCGGCGGCTGGGCGCCCGACCCGCGGCGGCTGCTCTTCGCGGGCAACGGACGGCAGGCGATCGCCGCCGCCGTCGCCGCGCTGGTGCCGCCCGGTGGGCGGCTGGGCGTCGAATCGCTCACCTTCCCCGTCGTCAAGGGCATCGCGGCCCGCCTCGGCGTCACCCTCGTCCCGCTGGCGATGGACGAGCACGGCGTGACCCCCGACGCACTCCGTGCCGCGGCGCCGCTGCGCGCCGTCTATCTCCAGCCCGCACTGCACAACCCCCTCGGCGTCACGATGCCCGCCCATCGACGGGAGCAACTCGTCGCTCTGCTAGGGGAGTTGGGCATCCATGCGATCGAGGACGCCATCTACGGCTTCCTCCGTGCCGATCTGCCGCCGCTCGCCGCCCTCGCACCGGAACGCACCGTCCTCCTGGACAGTCTCTCCAAACGGCTCGCACCCGGACTGACGCTCGGATTCCTGGTGCCGCCCGAGGGCCCCGCCGTCCCCGACTTCGCCGGGGCCCTCCGCTCCGGCGGCTGGACGGCCACCGGCTTCGCCCTGGACGCGGCCACCCGTTGGCTGGGCGACGGCACCGCCGCCGCCGTCGAGCAGGCGAAGCGCGCCGATGCGGCGGCCCGTCAGCGCCTCGCCGCACAGCGCCTCGCGGGCTTCCGGTTGCACGCCGACCCGCACGCCTACCACTGCTGGTGGGAACTCCCCGACCCCTGGCGCGCCGACACCTTCGTCGCCGCCGCGGCCCGCCGAGGCATCGCGGTCACCCCGTCGGGCGCCTTCACCATCGGCACCGGACACGCGCCCAACGCGGTACGGCTGGCGCTGGCCTCCCCGCCCCTCGGCGTACTGGCCGAGGCGCTGGACGTCCTGGCGGAACTGGGGCGCGGCACGCCGGAGGACGGCGGAGCCGAGTAGTCGTCAACGTCCGTTGTTCTGGGGCGTGTTGAGGGGTGTGCGAGGGTCCGACGGCCGCCGCACACCCCTCCTTCGTCGCCGGTCGCCCGGCCGCCGGCTCACGCCGCGGTGCGCTCCACCGGTATCCACAGCTCGGCGGTCGCCGCCGACCCGTCCGGCGCCGTACGGGTCCGCAGGATCTCCGGGCCCGGCCGGCTGCGGTACGGGTTGGACGGGAACCACTGGGTGAACACGTCCCGCCACAGCTCCTGGAGCGCCTCCGGGTACGGTCCGGTGTTCTCGAAGACCGCCCAGGTGCCCGCCACAACGGTCAGGGAGTCCAGGTCGTCGGGTACCTGAGCACCCGTCACCACCGCGTGGTAGTAGTCAAGTTCGGTACCCTCCGCGCGACTCGGGTCGAGGTCGTCGCAGACCGAGAGGATCCCCTCCGGCTGCTGGTCCGACAGCGCCTCGATGCGCCGCAGCGTCTCCTGGCCGATGCCCTTGATCATCGCGGCGATGGCCGGATTCTCCCCCCGGTGCACGACGGGGACCCGGGCCTTCTTCCCGGCCACCCGGAACTCCTGCTTCTCCACTACGCGGTACTGCATGCTGCTGCTCCCTTCCACGATGAGGCGGAAGGCCATTCGAGGCTGGGAGCGCAGCGCCGCACCGGTCCGCCGGGCCTCGCCCGGCCCCACGCCGTGCACGGCGCGGAACGCGCGGGCGAACGCCTCGCCCGATCCGTAGCCGTACCGCACCGCGATGTCCAGCAGCGTCCGCTCGCCGGCGAGCACCTCGGCACCCGCGACGGTCAGCCGCCGGCGCCGTACGTACTCCGACAGCGGGATCCCGGCCAGCGCGGAGAACATCCGCCGGAAGTGGTACTCCGACGTCATGGCGGTCCGCGCCAGTTCGGCCACCTCGATCTGCTGGTCGAGATGACGCTCGATGTGCTCCATGGCCTGGTTCAGCCGCTCCAGCACCTCGGTCTCCTTCCCTTGTGTCCCTCACGCTAAGGAAGGCCCACCCTGCCGGACCCGACATTCCGTGCCCGCCCCGGTCGGGTCCCCCGGCTCCGGAACGAGGCGGTCAGGGGCGCCCCTCAGGGGGCACCGCCTCGGCCGGCGGGACCGGCCCGGGCGGTGTGCCGTCGCCGAACGGCCGGCCGCCCAGCTCCTCGCGGTGGTGCGGGGTCAGCCAGCCCGCCAGGTCGGGGCCGAGGGGGACGATGCCGGTCGGGTTGATGCCGGTGTGCACCCGGTAGTAGTGCAGCTTGATGTGCCGGAAGTCGACCGTGTCGCCGAAGCCGGGTGTCTGGAAGAGGTCCTTGGCGTAGGACCACAGGACCGGGTCCTCGGCCAGTTTGAAGCGGTTGCACTTGAAGTGGCCGTGGTAGACGGCGTCGAACCGCACCAGGGTGGTGAACAGGCGGATGTCGGCCTCGGTGATGGTGTCGCCGACCAGGTAGCGCCGGTCGGCCAGCCGCTCGGAGAGGAGGTCCAGCCGACGGAAGACATCGCCGCAGGCCTCGTCGTACGCCGGCTGCCCGGTGGCGAAACCGGCCCGGTACACCCCGTTGTTGAGGTCCCGGTAGACCTCCGCCATCACCTCGTCGATCTCCTCGCGCAGCGCCTCCGGATAGAGGTCGGGCGCGCCGGGCCGGTGCAGTGCCCGCCATTCGGTCGCGAGGTCCAGCGTGATCTGCTGGTAGTCGTTGGTGACCAGTTTCCCGCTGGTGATGTCGACGACGGCGGGGACGCTGACGCCGCCCGGGTAGCCGGTCTCGCGGGCGTCGTACGCCTCGTGCAGGAAGCGGATGCCGAGCACCGGGTCCCGGCCGCCGGGGTCCAGGGTGAAGCGCCAGCTGCGGTCGTCCTGGAGGGGGTCGGCGATGGCGAGCGACAGCGCGCCCTCCAGGCCGAGCAGCCGCCGGGAGATCACGGCACGGCTCGCCCAGGGGCAGGCGCGGCTGGCCACGAGGCGGTAGCGGCCGGCGGCCACGGGCCAGCCGTCGCGGCCGTCGGCGGTGATGCGGTCGGCGAAGTGGCTGCGGGCGCGCTTGAAGGGCTGGGCGCCCGGGGCGGAGCCGGGACCGGGACCGGGATCGGGATCGGGGTCGGGCATGGCGGCTTCTCTCGTCTTCTTTCGTCCGCGGGCGGTGTCGGGGCAGCGTCCTGGACAGCCTTCCCGGGCCGCCGCGGGCATCCCGCCGCATCAGCCGCCCGGCGGACGGTGAACCCCTGCCCGATGCCACGGGAATTCGTGAGGCAATTCCCGGCAATTCCCGGCAACTCGCCGTGAGCAGCAGGGAGTTCCGCCGAAGTGCCGGGTGGGGGCGATGGGTTCGGACGACGGGAACGGCGGGGGTCGATCGCCTCCGCGGAGTTGTGCCGCCCGTGACATGACGGGCTCTCAGGGGACACGGCTGTACCCGTCCGCCACGAGGAGTGCAGGCGCGCCGGCGCCGTTCAGTCCAGGCGCGTCAGATCGGGCCGGAGCCGGTGCCAGATCGGATGCCGGACCCGGCCCGCCGAGGTCCAGCCGGTGATGCTGATCTCGGCCACCAGCCGGGGCTCCACCCAGTGGACACCCGGCAGATCCACGGGATTGCGGAACGGCGAGCGGTCCAGCGGAATCACCCCCAGGTACTGCTTGAGCTCCCGGCGCTCCCGGTCGGACAGGCCCGAGCCCACGGAGCCGACGTACCGCAGCCCGGCCGGCTCCGGTACGCCCGCCACCACCGCTCCGGGGAGCCCGGTGAGCACCCCGTGGCCCTCCGTCCAGCCGCCGATGACGATGTCCAGCGTCTCCAGGTGCTTCGTCTTGCGCCAGTCGGGTGACCGCACCCCGGGGACGTAGCGGGACATCAGCCGCTTCGCCACGACGCCCTCGTGGCCGCCGCGCAGCGCCGCCTCCCACGCCTGCTCGCCGTGGCCCGCCACGTAGGCCGGCACCGACCAGTTGGGGCCGCCGAGCCGCAGCCCGGACAGCACCGCCCGGCGCTCGTGGTACGGGAAGTCCACCAGCCATCCGCCCAGATACATCAGGTCGAAGAGGATGAGCTGAACGGGGACCTCCATCGCCAGACGGGCCGTGCGGCGCGGGTTCACCACGCCCATCCGGCGCTGGAGGAGCCCGAAGTCGGGCCGTCCGCGGGAGTCCAGCACCACCACCTCGCCGTCGAGCACCGCGGGCCGCCCGCGCAGCTGCTCGCCGAGCGGGCCCAGCTCCGGGTACGTCAGGGTCACGTCGTTGCCGGCCCGGGTGATCAGCCGGACCGTCCCGTCGCCCGGGGTGTTCACGATGCACCGCGCCCCGTCCCACTTGGCCTCGAACGCCCAGTCCGGCGCTTCCAGCTCGCCGGGCAGCGGCCCGATCGTGGCCAGCATCGGCTGGATCACGGGATACGGCGGATACGGGGACGCGGCGGCGTTGCCGGGGACGTCGGGGTAATCAGGGTCATCGGCAGAGCCGCGTCCGGCGGTCGGGGCCATAGTTCGATGATCGGGGGCGGCGGCGGTCCGCGCAGGGCGGGAGCCGCCGCGGTTCAGCGGACCGGCTGTGGGGCGCGCGGCGCCTGCCCCTCGGCGTCCACGTACGGCAGCGCCCGGTCCAGCCACCAGGGCGTCCACCAGGCGCGCGGCCCCAGCAGCGTCAGCACCGCGGGCACCAGCAGCAGCCGTACCACCGTCGCGTCGATCAGGACGCTCACCGCCAGGCCCAGGCCGAGCATCTTCACCACGATGTTGTCGCTGAGGATGAACGCGGCGAAGACACTGACCATGATCAGCGCGGCGCAGGTGATCACCCGGGCGGTGATCTCCAGGGCGTGCGCGACGCTCGCCCGGGCATCCGCGGTCCGCAGCCAGTTCTCGTGGACCCGGGACAGCAGGAAGATCTCGTAGTCCGTGCTCAGCCCGAAGACGATCGCGAACATCATCATCGGCACGTAGCTCTCGATCGGCACGGTGCCGGGGACGCCCAGCGCCGGACCGCCCCAGCCCCACTGGAAGACGGCCACCACCACCCCGTAAGAGGCGGCGATCGAAAGGACGTTGAGTACCGCGGCCTTCACGGCGACCAGCACCCCGCGGAAGACGATCAGGATGATCAGGAAGGCGAGGGCGACGACCACGGCGATGATCAGCGGGAGCCGGGCGGCCACGATGTCCAGGAAGTCCACCTGTCCCGCCGTCGTGCCGGTCACATAGCCGTGTGCGTCGTAGCCGCGTACCGCCTCGGGGAGGACGGTGTGCACCAGGCGGTGGGTCAGCGCGGCGGTGCCGGGCTGCTGCGGGGCCTGGTCGGAGTACGCGGTCGCGGTCAGCGCCGCGCCGTCCGGGGTGGGCCGCAGGGGCGTGACCGCGGCGGCGCCCGGGACCTCGGTGAGGACCTGCTGGGCCTGCTCCGCCAGCGCCGGGCGGTCCGCCTTCGGTACCTCGCTCTGGTCGACGACCAGTGTCAGCGGCCCCGTCGAGCCGGGCCCGAACGCCGACGACATCAGATCGAAGGCCCGCCGGTCGGTGAAGGACGTCGGGTCGGCGCCGTCGCCGATGTGCCCCAGCCGCATCGAGAAGAGCGGTACGGCCAGCACCGCGAGGACGATCACGCCGCCCACCAGGTACCACCACGGCCGGCGCGCCACCCGCTGCGCGTACCGGTCCCGGCCGCCCGGTGCCCCGGTGGCCGGCGCGGGGTCCGCCTCCGCGACGGGCCGGCGGACGTGGAACCGGTCGATCCCGCGGCCGAGCAGCCCGAGCAGCGCGGGGACGAGGGTGAGCGCCCCGAGGACCGCGGTGATCACGGTGACCGCCGCGGCCATGCCCAGCTTCCCGATGAAGCCGATGCCCGAGACGGAGAGTCCGGTCAGCGCGATGATGACGGTGATGCCGGACACCAGGACCGCCCGGCCGCCGGTGGCCACCGCCCGGCCCGCGGCGACGGCCGGATCGGCGCCGTCCATGAGGTGCTGGCGGTGACGGGTGATCAGGAACAGCGCGTAGTCGATCCCGACGCCGAGGCCGATCATCGTGGCCAGGGTGGGGGAGACGGTGGCGAAGGTGAACGCGGCGGCCAGCAGCCCCAGGCAGCCCAGCCCGCAGATCACGCCGATCAGCGCGGTCAGCAGCGGCACCCCGGCGGCCAGGACGCTCCCGAACCCGGCCAGCAGCACCAGGATCGCCACCGCGAACCCGATCGCCTCGCTGAGCCGGTCGTCGGTCCGCGGCCGGGCCAGCTCGCCCAGCGCCCCGCCGTACTCCACCTGCACCCCGGCCGCGCGCAGCGGTGCCACCGCCCTGTCCACGCCGGTGAGGTAGTCGGGCCCCAGGGTGAGCGGCGGGACCCGGAACCGTACCGCGATGTAGCCGGTCCGGCCGTCGGCGGACAGCGGCCCGGTGTTCGGCGTCCCCGGCGCCGGCGGCTTCGCGGCGGTGCCGGGCGGCGGCAGCGGGCTCTGCGCCGCCAGTACGTCCGGCAGCCGCCCCAGTTCGGTGACCGCACCGGCGATCTGCCCGCCGGCGGCGGTCAGCGGCTCCGTGGCGTCGTGCAGCACCACTTGGCTGGCGTAGCCCCCGGCCTTCGGCTCGTGCCGGGCGAGGATGTCCCGCCCCTGGCTCGACTGCACCCCGGGCAGCGAGAAGTCGTCGGAGTACTCCCCGCCGAACGTCCGCTGGAGCACCTGCACCCCGGCCAGCGCCACCAGCCACAGCACCAGGACCACCACGGAGTGCCGGGCGCACCACTCCCCGATGCGCCGCAATGCTCCCTCGGGCCGCCTGCTGCCCGGCCCGCTCGGCGAGTTCGGCAACGACATGCCTGCATTCAAGGCGGGTTTCGCCGGGGCGGCATGCGGGGGGAGCGAGACGGGTGGTTCCGCGGGCGCGACGGCCGGGGGAGAGGGGGGAAGCCCCGGCCGGACGGGGGAACCCGGCCGGGGCGGTCCTGGGGGCGCGCTGCCCGCCGAGGGGTGCGCTGCCAATTGAACGATAAACCATCAATCCGGCATCCGGCGCGCGGGGTGACGGCTCTCACCTTCGCGCGGGCCGGGCGGCGGAAGTCAGGGCGTGATCCGCCCGGGCCGGAAGCCCTTGTCGAGCAGCTGCGGCAGATACCGGTCCAGGGCCTGGACGGTCTCGACGCGGTCGCCGCCGCCGTCGTGGGACAGCACGATCGCGCCGGGCCGCAGCTCGTCCAGGACCGTGCCGGCGATGGTCTCCGACCCCGGGCACGTCCAGTCCCGCGAGTCGACCGACCAGCCGACGGGGGACATGCCCAGGTCGTTGCAGATGTCGAGGGAGGGCTGGTCCCAGTCACCGTACGGGGCGCGGGCGATTGCGGGGGCGGTGCCCAGGACCTCCTCGATCAGGGCGCTGGTGCGGCCGAGTTCGGCCCGGACGCGGCCGAGCGGGAGAGTGGTCAGCTGCGGGTGGGTCCAGGTGTGGTTGCCGACGGCATGGCCCTCCTCGGCGATGAAGTGCAGCAGATCGGGGAACTCCACGGCGCATTCGCCGACGACGAAGAAGGTGGCCCGGGTGTCGTGCCGGCGCAGCACCTCCAGGATTTCCGGGGTGTAGCGGGGGTCGGGGCCGTCGTCGAAGGTGAGCGCGATCCGGCCGGCGCGGGCCGGGACGGTGAAGGCGACACCGGCGTGCGGCGGGGAGGCGCCGGGTCCGGAGCGGGAGGTCTCGCCGGCCAAAGGGGGCAGCCGGTGCGCGTCCGGCGGCGCGGCGGCCGGCGGCCGGGCTCGGGTCTGCGGGCCGGGGCCCGGTCCGGGAGCGTCGTCGTCCGGGGAGAGCAGGACGCGGGCGGTGGCGAGGGTGCCGATCACCGCGGCGGTGCGCAGGAGCAGGCGCCGCGTCATGGCGGGGTGATCGGACGTCACCCTGCATGGGCTCTCACGGGTGCGCGGCCGGCGGGCGGAGCGACACCGTGCGGTGCCGGTTCCGTACCCGTTCGGCTCGCAGGGCCGGGGGGTTTGGCGTATCGCGTCGGAGTGGGAAGGGAGTACCCGGTCCGGCAGACCCTATTTTGTCCGGGTATGAGGCACCTGATCAGGCCGAAGCGGATCATGGTGGGTCGCCCGCTGGACAGCGCGCGGCTCGGCGAGACGCTGCTGCCGAAGCGGCTGGCGCTGCCGATCTTCTGTAGCGACCCGCTGTCCTCGGTCGCCTACGCCACCGAGGAGATCCTGCTGGTCGTGGGCCTCGGCGGGGTCGTGCTGCTGCACCTGGCCTGGTACGCGGCGGCGGCCATCGTCGTCGTCCTGGCGGTGGTGGTCGCCTCGTACCGGCAGACCTGTTACGCGTATCCGGGCGGCGGCGGTGCCTATATCGTCAGCGCGCAGAATCTGGGGCGCGATGCGGCGCTCACCGCGGCCAGCGCGCTGCTGGTCGACTACGTGCTGACGGTGGCCGTTTCGGTGGTGTCCGGCGTCGCCGCGATCACCTCGGCCATTCCGGAACTGGGCGGGCACGATGTGGCGCTGTCGGTCGGATTCGTGAGCCTGCTGGCGCTGATGAACCTGCGCGGGGTCCGCGAATCGGGGCGGATTTTCGCGGTCCCGACGTACGGATTCATCTTCTTCGTGTACCTGATGTTCGCGTTCGCCGCGGTGCGCATGGCCACCGGTGCCACCCCCCGGGCGGAGTCGGCGGATCTGCCGCTGCACGCCGCGTCCGCCTTCTCCGGACCGGCGCTGGTGCTGCTGGGGATGCGGGCGTTCGCGTCCGGGTGCACGGCGCTGACCGGGGTCGAGGCGATCAGCAACGGCGTGCCCGCGTTCCGCCGGCCGAAGAGCCGGAATGCCGCCACCACGCTGCTGGTCGTGGGCTTCTTCTCCATCACCATGTTCGCCGGCATCACCTTTCTCGCGATGGTGTACCAGGTGCATGTGGCGGTGGACACCACCGCATTGGGGCTGCCGCCGCACACGCCGACCGCCACCGCCCTCGCCCAGATCGGACGGGCCAGCTTCGGCGATGCGCACACGTTCTTCTATCTGCTCCAGGCTTTCACCGCCGGGGTGCTGATCCTGGCCGCGAACACCGCCTTCAACGGATTTCCGATGCTGGCGTCGATCCTCGCCGCGGACAGCTATCTGCCGCGCCAACTGCACAACCGCGGGGACCGGCTGGTCTTCTCCAACGGCGTGACCCTGCTGGCGCTGGCCGCCATCGGGTTGATCGTCCTGTTCAAGGCGGAGCTGACCCATCTGATCCAGCTCTACATCATCGGCGTCTTCGTCTCGTTCACGCTGTCCCAGACCGGGATGGTGCGGCACTGGCGCGGCATGCTCGCCGAGCCGGGACTGCCGCGGCCGGTGCGGCTGCGCCACCGGCGGTCGCAGGCGATCAACGCGGTCGGCGCGCTGCTCACCGGGGTGGTGCTGGTCATCGTCCTGATCACCAAGTTCACCCATGGCGCCTGGATCGTGGCGATCGCGATGCCGCTGCTGTTCCTGGCGATGCGCGGGGTCCACGAGCACTACCGGCGGGTCGCCGAGGAACTGGCGGTCGCGCCGGACGCGCGGCCCTGGGAGCCGGCCGGGAACCACGTGGTGGTGCTGGTGTCCGCACTGCACGCCCCGACGCTCAAGGCGCTCGGCTACGCCCGCGCGCTGCGGCCCACCTCGCTGCACGCGCTGACCGTCGCCGTCGACCCCCGGGACGTCCAGGGGCTGCGCGAGCAGTGGGACGCCCATGACATCGACGTGCCGCTCCAGGTGCTCAGCTCGCCCTACCGGGACTTCACCCGGCCGGTGATCGACTACATCGTGGACGTCGGCGCACGGAATCCCGGCGGCGCGCTCACCGTCGTGATCCCGGAATACATCGTGGGCCACTGGTGGGAGCACCTGCTGCACAACCAGAGCGCGCTGCGGCTGAAGGCCCGGCTGCTGTTCACGCCCGGGGTGACGGTGGTCAACGTCCCCTACCGGCTGTCGTCGAGCAAGGCCCTGCGATCGCACCGCGACGAGCGCGTCACGGGCTGACCGCGAGCACGATGTACGCGGCCAGCAGCGCCAGATGGACACCCGCCTGGAGCGGGGTGGCCCGCCCGGTGACCACGGTCAGGTCGCCGACGATCACCGTGAGCGCGAGCAGCACCATATGGCTGGCGCCCAGGCCCAGGATCAGCGGACCCTTCAGCCAGACGCTGGCCAGCGCGACCGCCGGGATGGTCAGGCCGATGCTCGCCATCGCCGAGCCGAGGCCGAGGTTGAGGCTGGTCTGCACCCGGTCGCGGCGGGCCGCGCGCGCCGCCGCGATGGTCTCCGGCAGCAGCACCAGCAGGGCGATCACGATGCCGACGACCGAGGACGGCAGCCCCGCGGCGACCACCGCCGACTCGATCGTCGGGGACACCGCCTTGGCCAGCCCCACCACCGCGATCAGCGCCAGCGCCAGCAGCCCGAGGCTGAGCAGCGCGCCCCGGGCGGTGGGCGGATGGGCGTGGTCCTCGCCGTCGATCACCTCGCCGGCGGTGGTCATCGGCAGGAAGTAGTCCCGGTGCCGGACGGTCTGGGTGGCCACGAACAGGCCGTACAGCGCCAGCGCGGCGAGCGCCGCGAAGACCAGCTGCGGAGGGGAGAACCGCGGGCCCGGCGTCGTGGTGGTGAAGGTCGGCAGGACCAGGCTGAGGCCGGCCACCGTCGCGACCGTGGCCAGCGCGGCGCCGGTGCCCTCGGCGTTGAAGACCGCCACCTTGTGCTTGAGCGAGCCGATGAGCAGCGACAGCCCCACGATGCCGTTGCACGTGATCATCACGGCCGCGAAGACCGTGTCGCGGGCCAGCGCGGCGCTCTTGTCGCCGCCGTCCACCATCAGCGTGACGATCAGCGCAACCTCGATGATGGTCACCGCGACCGCCAGGACCAGCGACCCGAAGGGCTCGCCCACCCGGTGCGCGATCACCTCCGCGTGATGCACCGCGGCCAGCACCGCCCCGGCCAGGAACAGCGACACCAGCACCACCAGCACGGCCGGCAGCGCCCGCCCCCAGGTCAGCGCCAGCAGCACCACCGCCGCGACCGGCAGCACACCGGTCCAGTGCAGGGCGGCCGAACGGAGAGGCGCGATCATGCCCCCGAGCTTCGCAGAGAAGACCGGCGGCTGCCCGTCGGTGAACCGGGCTCAGGCCGCCGCCCGGTGCTGTCCCTTCAGCTCCGCCGGGGCGATCGCGGCCTTGGTGACATCGGCGACCAGCTCGACGACATCGGGTCCGTACGCCTGCGAGTTGACCACCTTCAGCAGCAGGCAGAACTGGCCGTCGGCGCCGTGCTTACGGGCCAGCCGGGCCCGGTTGCGGACCAGGTGCCGGACCGCGGCCCGGTGGGTGACCGGGCGCTGCCCGGCCGCCAGGAACACCGGGCGGTCGCCCTCCCCGGCCGTGAGCCGGGCCAGCAGGACGTACTCCACCGCGCCCGGCTCCATCCGGTACGCCGTACCGCCGATGGTGAACGTGCCGCGGCCGGCGCCGGACTCGTCGCCCGGGTGCACCGTGACACCGGGCAGCAGATTGGTCATGTGGGCGGCGAGGCGGCGGTGCGCGGTCGGGTCGCCGACGCAGAACTCGGTGCGCGCGCCGAAGCCCTGGAGGCCGGTGTCGTGCGGGGCCACCTCGGGGTGCGCACCGCAGATCTCCACCACCGAGGCCAGGCCGAGCAGCGCCAGCGCGTCGTGCCGCGGGATGCTCCAGTGGGCCGAGGTGCTGTCCCGGTGCGTGACCAGGACGCATTCCGAGCCCTCCGGCAGCCCGAAGAAGCTCTGTTCGCGGGCCAGCTTGCGGCGTGCCATCGCCGATTGCACGGCCCAGCCGGCGCCGAGTCCCACGAGGAGGGCCACGGTCGCCGTGGTCAGGAGCAGCAGGGTGTCGTCCATGGCGGGCGAGCGTAGCGGCTGCCCGGGTGCGTGTTCGAGCGGGGGGTGTCCAAGATGGCGTCTACTTCCATAAATGCCCTGTTTCTGCGTGCGGTTGCCGCGCGTGGGGTCCGGTTCCTGACGGCGCCGTCAAGGAGTGGGGCGGACGGTCCTTCGGGCAGGTGCCGGCACCCGCCGCCCGCCGCCCGCTTCCTGTCCGGCGGCACCCTGCCCGCGGCCGGCTCCACGCCGAGGAACCCGATCGGGCCGGTATCCACCGGGAGTTGGCCGGGCGCCCCGCGCCGCGCGCGGCAGCGGGCCGGAATTCCCGTAACGCCCACGGCACACGACGGGCCCGTGTGTGCCGTCCGTGTGTCGTCGACGTGCCGCGCCGCGCGTGTCGTTGCTGGCTTCTGCGGCGCCGATTAGCCTCCTGGGGCGTTCGTTCGAGTGGGCGGTCCCAGGGAGGGCACGCAGCGTGAGCGTTGACGAGAGCCAGGAACGCCGGAGACGCCGGGAACGCGGTATCCGCCGGACGGCGGGGGAACTGGACGGCCAGTGGGAAGGGCTCGCCGAACAGGCGCAGGCGCTCGCCGACGGACGGGTCGCCGCCACCGCACTCGTCCAGCGCTGCCTGGACCGGATCGCGGCCACCCAGGACACCGTCAACGCCTTCCGGCGGGTCCGGGCCGAGGCGGCGCTCGGCGAGGCCGCGGCGGCCGACCGCAGACTGGCCGCCGGGGAGCGGCTGCCGCTGCTCGGGGTGCCGGTCGCGGTCAAGGACGACACGGACGTGGCGGGCGAGCCGACCGCGTTCGGCTGTGCCGGGGTGTTCCCGCCCAAGGACCGCGACTCCGAGGTCGTCCGGCGGCTGCGCGCGGCCGGCGCGGTCATCGTCGGCAAGACCAACGCCTGCGAACTGGGCCAGTGGCCGTTCACCGAGGGCCCGGCCTTCGGCGACACCCGCAACCCCTGG
>NZ_BMRP01000020.1:0-49910 GCF_014648695.1 Streptomyces albospinus | reverse complement strand
GGCTGGTACCGGCGGCCCTCGGCACCGACGGCGCCGGCTCGGTCCGGATCCCCGCCGCCTGGTCCCATCTCGTCGGCATCAAGCCCCAGCGCGGCCGGATCTCGACCTGGCCGGAGGCCGAGGCGTTCCAGGGCATCACCGGCATCGGGCCGCTGGCCCGTACGGTCGAGGACGCGGCGCTGCTGCTGGACGTGGCCAGCGGCAACCACGCCGGAGACCTGCACCGGCCGCCGGCCATCGCGGCCCGCGAGGCGGCCGGCCGCGACCCCGGGCGGCTGCGCATCGCGCTCTCCTGGAAGGCCGCCATCACCTTCACCCGCAAACCGCTGCACCCCGACGTGCGGGCGGCGGTGACCTCACTGGCCCGTACGCTGGCCGGCCTCGGCCACTTCGTGGAGGAGGCCGAACCGGACTACGGGCTCGTCGGCCTGGCCTTCGTGCCGCGCGCCACGGCCGGCGTCGGCGAGTGGGCGGCACGGGTCCCCGACCCCCGGCTGCTGGACCGCCGGACCCGGGACGCGGCGCGGCTGGGGCGGTTGCTCGGCGGGCCCTTACTGCGCCGGGCGCGCGCCGTGGAAAGCCGCCAACAGCAGCGCATCGGCGCGCTGTTCGGCCCCTACGACGTGCTGCTGACACCGACCACCGCCACCCCGCCGCCACGTGTCGGCTCCCTCGCCAGGCTCAGCGGCTGGCGTACCGACCGGGCCATGATCGCGGCCTGTCCGTACGCCTGGCCGTGGAACGTCCTCGGCTGGCCGGGCGTCAGCGTCCCGGCCGGCTTCAGCGCCGGCGGGCTGCCGCTGGGCGGTCAGCTCCTCGGCCCGGCCCATACCGAGCCGCGGCTGATCTCGCTGGCCGCCCAACTCCAGGACGCGCTCCGGTGGCAGGACCGGCGGCCCGGCGACGGGCTCAGCCCAGGAGTGTGAGGATCGCGTCCGTGGTGCCGGTCTCGCCCAGCCGCGGGAAGATCTTCTCCAGGCTGTTGCGGTGCGCCGCCTCGTCCAGGTCGGTCACCGCGTCGGTGGCGACGGTGACGTGGTAGCCGTGCTCGTGCGCGGCCCGGGCGCTGGACTCCACGCCGATGCTGGTGGCGACGCCGGCGAACACGATCTGGGTCACCCCGCGGCGGCGCAGCTCCAGGTCCAGGGCGGTGCCGTGGAAGGCGCCCCACTGCTGCTTGGTGACGGTGATGTCGCCCGGCTGCCGGTCGACCTCGTCGACCAGTTCGGCCCAGTCGGCCGGCAGGGTGTGGCCGCCGGCCGGGGACTCCGTACGGCCCGGCGCGCCGCCGGTCACGTTCACCAGCACGACCGGCAGCCCGCGCTCGCGGAACGCCGCGGCCAGCCGGGCGCCGCGCGCGACGATCCCGTCGGCGGGGTGGACGGTGGGCAGCGCGACGATGCCCTTCTGAAGGTCGATCAGGACCAGTGCGGTCCGCGGGTCGAGAGTGGTGACGGGCATGGATTCTCCTGTGGGGGTGATGAGTTGACGGTAGATCAGGTTCTGGTGCGGGTCGGGCCGGTGCGCAGCGAGCGGTCGGCCAGGGTGAGGGCCAGCAGCAGGACGGCGAGGACGCCGCCGGCCAGGGCGATGGCATGCAGCCCGGAGTCCGTTGCGCGCTGCCCGTACAGCAGTCCGATGAGGCTGGAGGCGGAGATCGCGCCGAGGTACTGGGCGGTGCGCTGGAGTCCGGCGGCGGCGCCCACGCCGTCGGCCGGTGCCTGGGCGTAGACGGCGGCCTGATTGCCGGTGGAGGCCAGGCCCTGCGGGATGCCGAACAGCGCACCGGCGACGAGCAGTACGGCGACCGGGCTGCTGCCGTGCAGCAGCAGGAGCACCGCGCTGCCGACGACGAGGAAGCCCGCGGCGACGGTCAGCGGGGCGCGGATGCCCTTCGTACGGGCGCCGGCGAGCGAGCAGACCGCGGCGGCGCCGGACATCGGCAGCATGATCAGCCCGGCGTGGAACGACGCCAGCCCGTGCGCCTGCTCCAGCCACTGGCTGTAGCCGTAGAGCACGCAGTAGATGACGAGATACGCCAGCCCGTGCCGGAGGTAGGTGAGCACCAGCGCGCGATTGCGGGCCAGCATCCGCAGATCGAGGAACGGTTCCGGGTGGCGCAGCTGCCACCACACCAGGACGGCGGTGAGGACGGCGGTCGGCGCGAGCAGCGGCCAGCGCGGCGCGTCCAGCCGCAGCAGGAAGAACATCGCGCAGGTCAGGGCGGCGGCGAAGAGCGCGATACCGAGCGGGTCGAGGGAGCCCCCGGCCGGGTCCGCGCCGTCCGTGGCGCGGGCCGTACGCCGGGTCTCCCGGTCGGGCGGGAGCCAGGCGAGCGCACCGGCCAGTGCCAGCAGCGCCAGCGGGACGTTGACCGCGAAGACCGCCCGCCAGCCCCAGGTCGCGGCCAGCAGCCCGCCGAGGGTGGGGCCGACCGCGGCGCTGGCCAGCGCGGCGAGCGAGATCCGGCCGAAGACGGCCCGGGGTGCCGGCCGCCCCACCCGGCGCGACTCGGCGCGCAGCATCGCCATCGCCGCCGGATAGGCGGCGGCGGTGCCGACGCCGAGGACGACCCGGGAGACGATCAGCAGCGTGAAAGTGGGCGCCAGCGCCCCGATGAGGCCGGCGGCGACCACCGCCACCGCACCGGCGGCGAACACCCGGCGCGGCCCGATGCGGTCGGCCAGCCGCCCCAGCGACGGCTGGCCGACCGCACTGGCGAGATACATCGCGGAGATCAGCCAGGCGGTGTCGGCGGCCCCGACGCGGAAGTCCTGGCCGATCGCCACCAGAGCGGTGGCGATCATCGTCGAGTTGATGGGGTTGAGGAGGGACCCCAGCAGCAGCGGGGTCATCAGCCGGGCACCGAAGCCCGGGTCGGGGGAGGGGCCGGCGGTCCGGCCGGCGGCTGCGCCGGTCCGGCCGGGAGCGCCGGGGGCTTCGGGGGCGCTCATTCCCGTGTCAGCCGTCGTATGAGTGCGGTCGCCGCCTCCAGAGTCCGCTGCTCGTCGGCGGTCAGCCGGTCGGCGATGGCCACGGCCAGCCAGTTGTTCTTGGCCTGCCGTACGTCGGCGAGTACCCGGTGGCCCTGGTCGGTGAGGGAGAAGACGACCTGGCGCCCGTCCGTGGGATGCGGGCTGCGGGCGAGGATCCCGCCGTCCTCCAGCGCGCCGACGGTCACCCGCATCGACTGCGGGCGCACCAGCTCGGCGCGGGCCAGCGCGGCGATCGTGGACGGCCCGTCGGCGTCGATACGGGCGATGACCGCGCGCTGGGTGGGCGTGAGGGCGCCCTGCGGCGACGCGGCGCGCAGCTGGCGCATCAGCAGCGACACCGTCGCGCCGAGGTCGGTCGCCAGGCGTTCCTGGTCCTTGTTCGGCATACCTCGACCCTAGAAGCTCGACAGAAAAACTTGCAAGTTTCCCTGTCGAGTTTTGCCGGTATTTTGCTGTGCCTGCGGGCGGTGCCCGTACGCCTCCTCACGTCTGCTCGCGTTCCGGCCGCTCACCGCCCTGTGCGGATTCGGAAAAGCTCCCGTAGCACGGTCGTTATCGCCCCCGAAACATGCCGGGTGTCGAATGCGGGCAGGCCGGAGAAGTCCGGTCCGCGGGGGGAGAGGCACGGCATGACGGTTATTCAACTCCGGAGTCCTGCCGAGGAGTTCGCCCGATTCCTGACCGATCTCGGGCGGCTGCTCGATCCGGCCGCCGGCTGGTACGGGGTCTTCGTGCAGCGCGATCCGGAGGGCCTGCGGGCCTGCCTGGAGGGGCGGGAGGTGCCGCACTGGGACGTGGTGGAGTCCCTGCTGCACGACCTCGCCACGCAGCACGGGGACGCGGCGGTGCGCACCATGGGCCCGCGCGCCCGGCGGCTGTACGCCCGCGCGGTCGCCGGCCACGACGCCCAGCCGGGCGGCCGGCCCGCGCTCCGCGACCGGCTGGCGGTGATGGTCCGCGAGCAGCGGCAGGCGGCGGCGCGCTCCAGCGAACTCCGCGTCGCCGCACGGTTCGCCCAGGACCCCGCGGAGGGCGAGCGGCTCTCCCGCGAGCTGGCCTGGGCCCAGGACGACCACCTCCGGGCGGGCGCCCGGGTGCGCGAGCTGCGGGCGCGGCTGGCGTCGCTGGAGGAAGCGGGGGAGGGTGCGCGGGCCGCGGCCCCCGGAGGCGACGCGGCTGCCGCTGCGGGCGACGCCCCGGCGCGTGGCGGCGGATCCCCCGCCCGGGAGGGCGAAACCCGCGCCGGGGAGGCTGCACCTCCGGCCCCTGAGGGCGACGCCCCCGCCGCGGAGGCTGCATCCCTCGCCGCTGAGGGTGCCGCCCCCGCCCGTACGGCCAAGTCTCCGGCCCGTAAGGACAAGGCCGCCGGCCGCCCGCGCGGAGCGCGTTTCGCCGGGCTGGAGGTGGCGGACGAGCCGGCGCCCGCCGACGACCGGCCGACGCCGGACGGCCCCGCGGCGGCGCCCGCCGCGTCCGGCCCGGCCCCCCGCGGCGCCCGCTTCGCCGGCGCGTACGCCGCCCCGGGCGGTGGGCCGGAAGACGGGCCCGGCGGCGACGCGCCGGGCGGTGCGGCCGATCCCGGGGTGCGCCGCTGTGCCGCCCGTACCGCCTACCGTCTGGCCCACCATCGGCCGCCCGGCGAGGACGGCCCCGCGTACGTCGAGATCTGCACCGCAGCGGCCCGTCCCGCAGCAGAACTCCCCTACCTCCTCGACGAGTTGGAGATTGCCGGACTCACCGCCGACATCCCCACGCTGCTCTGGGAAGTGGCCTGCCTGCCGCCCGACGGGCTCGCCGCGGCCACCGAGGCGCTGGTCGCCGCGGGCCGCCCCGCGGACGGCTCGGCACTGCTCCGGCAGAGCGTGGCCCGCCCCGTGGCCGAGGTGGGCCGGACCGCGCTGGCGCTGCTCGACCGCGGGCGTCCGGAGCAGGCCGGGGAACTGCTCGCCGCGCTGGTCCGGGCCCGTACGCCCGACGACGCGGCGGCGGTGGCCGCCGCCGACCCGGTCACCCTAGGGCCGCTCCTCCTGGAGGCCGCCCGGACCGTCTCCCCCTCCCGGCACGGCGATGTCGCCCGCGCCCTGCGCGCCGCCGGACACCCGGCTCCGCGCTGAGCGCCCGGCGGACGCGCCGCGCTGAGAGATGGTCTTGCCACGGTGCGTGACGGGGCTTACGGTCGCCTCCACACGCGTAGATCCGCGTGCCCGCAGGCTGACGCACCGACAAAGGAGCAGCTCATGGCCGATGTTGTGCGTGCCGCTCTGGTCCAGGCGACCTGGACCGGCGACACCGAATCCATGATCGCGAAGCATGAGGAGTACGCCAGAGCGGCGGCTGCGCAGGGCGCGAAGGTGATCGGCTTCCAAGAGGTCTTCAACGCCCCGTACTTCTGCCAGGTCCAGGAGCCGGAGCACTACCGCTGGGCCGAGCCGGTGCCCGACGGCCCGACCGTCCGCCGGATGCAGCAGCTCGCCCGCGAGACCGGCATGGTGATCGTGGTGCCGGTCTTCGAGGTCGAGCAGTCCGGTTTCTACTACAACACCGCGGCCGTCATCGACGCCGACGGCACGGTGCTCGGCAGCTACCGCAAGCACCACATCCCGCAGGTGAAGGGATTCTGGGAGAAGTACTACTTCAAGCCGGGGAACGCCGGCTGGCCGGTCTTCGACACCGCCGTCGGCAAGGTCGGCGTCTACATCTGCTACGACCGCCACTTCCCGGAGGGCTGGCGGCAGTTGGGCCTCAACGGCGCCCAGCTGGTCTACAACCCGTCGGCCACCTCCCGCGGCCTGTCCGCCTACCTCTGGAAGCTGGAGCAGCCGGCCGCCGCGGTCGCCAACGAGTACTTCATCGCCGCCATCAACCGGGTCGGCGTCGAGGAGTACGGCGACAACGACTTCTACGGCACCAGCTACTTCGTCGACCCCCGCGGCCGGTTCGTCGGCGAGGTCGCCAGCGACACCAAGGAGGAACTGGTCGTCCGCGACCTGGACTTCGGGATGATCGACGAGGTGCGCCAGCAGTGGGCGTTCTACCGCGACCGGCGCCCCGACGCCTACGACGGGCTGGTGAAGCCGTGAACCAGCACTCCCACGACCCCGCCGGACTGCACGCCCGCCACCGCGCCGTCATGCCCGAGTGGCTCGCCCTCTACTACGAGCGGCCCCTCGAACTCACCCACGGGGAGGGCCGGCACGTCTGGGACGCCGAGGGCAACCGCTACCTCGACTTCTTCGGCGGCATCCTCACCACCATGACGGCGCACGCACTGCCCGAGGTGACCAAGGCGGTCGGCGAGCAGGCCGGCCGGATCCTGCACACCTCGACCCTCTATCTCTCCCGGCCCATGGTCGAGTTGGCGGAGCGGATCGCGGCGCTCTCCGGCATCCCCGACGCCCGGGTCTTCTTCACCACCTCCGGCACGGAGGCCACCGACACCGCGCTGCTGCTGGCCACCTCCTACCGCCGCTCCAACCAGATCCTGGCGATGCGCAACAGCTACCACGGCCGGTCGTTCTCCGCGGTCGGCATCACCGGCAACCAGAGCTGGTCGCCGACCAGCCTCTCCCCGCTCCAGACGCTCTATGTGCACGGCGGGGTGCGCTCGCGCGGCCCGTACGCGGAGCTGAGCGACGCCGACTACACCGCGGCCTGCGTCGCCGACCTGGAGGACATGCTCCAGCAGACCGCGGGCGGGGTGGCCGCGCTGATCGCCGAACCGGTCCAGGGCGTCGGCGGGTTCACCGCACCGCCGGACGGGCTCTACGCGGCGTTCCGCGAAGTGCTCGCCCGCGAGGGGATCCTGTGGATCAGCGACGAGGTGCAGACCGGCTGGGGCCGCACCGGTGACCACTTCTGGGGCTGGCAGGCGCACGGCGAGAACGGCCCGCCGGACCTGCTGACCTTCGCCAAGGGCATCGGCAACGGGATGTCCATCGGCGGCGTGGTGGCCCGCGCCGAGATCATGAACTCCCTGCCCGCCAACTCCATTTCGACGTTCGGCGGCAGCCCGGTCACCATGGCCGCGGGGCTGGCCAACCTCACCTACCTCCTGGAGCACGACCTCCAGGGCAACGCCCGGCGGGTCGGCGGGCTGCTCATCGAGCGGCTGCGGGCGGTGGCCGCCGGGCTCGACGTGGTGCGCGAGGTGCGGGGACGGGGCCTGATGATCGGGGTCGAGCTGGTCCGCCCGGGGACCGACGAGCGCTCGCCCGAGGCGGCGACGCTGGTCCTGGAGGCGGCCCGGGAGCGCGGCCTGCTGGTGGGCAAGGGCGGCCAGGGCGGCGCCTCACTGCGCATCGCGCCGCCGATGACGCTGACCGTCGCCGAGGCCGAGGAGGGCGCGGAACTGCTGGAGGACGCGCTGCGGTGGGCGCAGCAGCGGCTGGGTGAGGGGTAGCCCGCCCCACGCGCCCGGCGGGCCGTCCCGGAACGTGCTCCGGGGCGGTCTCGCGGCCGGTCAGCGACCGGGTGCGACGTCCAGGTAACTCCGGCCCACCGCCGGGCTGTTGAGCCATGCGGTGGCCTGGCCCTTGACGCCGTCGGAGCGGTAGACGCCCCACTTGTCGGTCACCCAGTCGGCGCGCAGAGTCGCCGCCCCGTACTGCTCGGTGCCGCCGGCCAGCTTCTGGGCGGTGCCGTTGTGCCAGAGCTTCACCCAGCCGTCGGCGGGGTTCTTGGAGATCTTGATCCCGATGACGAAGTCGTGCCAGGTCTTCAGGGACAGCCCGGTGTGCCACAGCTGAGTGGTCTTCAGCTCGGGGTCGCAGTACTCCAGGTCGACGGTGCCGTCACCCCGCGCGCGCAGCGACAGCGGCGGGGTCGAGGCGCCCGAGCCGTAGTCCTTGAGCTGCCACAGGACCACCCAGTCGCCCTTCTTCGTCGGCAGCGGGCCCCACATGGAGCGCCAGCCGATGTAGAAGACGTCGCCCTCCTTGGAGAAGCGCAGCGGTCCGCCGGCGGTGCGGTGCCCGCGGGTCTCGACCCGTACCCGGGTGGGGCCGTCGATCTTGTCGCCCGAGGTGTGCAGCTCGAAGGACCTGCCGTGCTGCCCGGCCGGGTCGTCGACGACGGTGACCGAGCCCGGCTTGGTCTCGACGCCCTCGAAGGAGGCGGAGCCCTTGGCGGGGTCGGCGCGCCACAGCGGGGCCGCACGGTGGGCGCCGGCCGGCTCGGTCGCGGACGGCGCCTCCTCGGCGACCGCGGTCCAGGTGCCGACCAGCGCGATACCAGTGACGAGAGCAACTCCCCATCGTATGCGGAGCGTTGGACGTCGCTTCATGGCGGACTCCCGTGGTGGGGGATGGGACGGGAGTGAAAGTTAGGTTTGTTTCCAGTTGTCGTCAAGGGGGTGCGCGGACGGCGGGGGATTTCCCCGGCTGCCGCCGGGGCCGCCACCCGACGCGAACTGACGGGGTGTCGGGAGCGCGGCGGGGAGCCCGCCCTAGTGCCGGGCGGCGGCCCCGCGGATCGCCTCGGCCACCGCGGTGAAGAACCGGGTGTGCGCGCGCCGGCTCGCCGGAGCCTCCGGATTCCACGGCAGCACCCGGGCCCGGCCCTCGATCGCCCGCCAGTGCTCGTCGGTCCGCAGCGCCTCGACGCGGGCGGCGTTGGCCCGTACGTCGATCAGGACGACGTCCGGGGCCAGTGCGGCGGCCTCCGCCCAGGCGACCGTCGACCAGTTCGCGCCGGCTCCGGCCGCGGGCTCCGGCAGCTCCACCCCCTGCTCGGCCAGCGCCCGCAGATCCGGCCAGGCGCCCGGCCGGGCCAGGTGCACCCGCTCCGGCCCGGCGGGCGACAGCGCCACCACCCGCGGTCGCACCGGGCCGCCGCTCGCCTGCCGCAGCACGTCCTCGGCGGCGTCCAACTCCCTTGCCATCGTGAGTGGTTCACCGTGCCCCAGGGAGCCGGCGAGCGCCGCGAAGCGTTCCCGCACCTCGGCGAGGCCGCGCCCGGGACCCACCGCGACGGTGGCCACCGGGACGTGCGTCTCCAGCTCCAGTGCGGTCTTCGCCTCCAGGCCGTAGACCTGCTCGCTGTCGTAGGTCACCGCCACCACGAGGTCCGGGCGGGCCTCCAGGAGCGTGTCCGGGTGCAGCGCGGCCCCCGAGCCGAGGTACGGGATCTCCCTGAGCGGCAGCTCGCCGCCCTTGGCCGGGTCGGCCGCGGCCCCGTCGTGCTGGGACCCGAAGATCCCCACCGGGCGGATGCCGTGGTCCCACAGTGTCGCGCCCGCCTGTATGTACGCGACGATCCGTTCCGGCCGGTTTCCGGCCACCACCAGGCGCCCGCGGTCGTCGGAGAACTCCCACGGTGTGCTCTGCTCCATGGCACATCGCCTTTCTGACGTCGTTTGTGCGCTTTCTCGCGTCCTCGGTGCTGCTTGTGAAGGTGTGTTTCGGCTATAACTTTCGAAGTTGTGGGTCCGGAGCCTGTTTACTGCCCACCGGGCCGCCCCCGCACCCCTGCCGCGGCGCTCCCCGAGCCCCGGTTGAACCGCCCGGCTGATCGTCGGCGCAACACGGCCGCCCCGGCCCATTACCCGTCACGGTATTGCCACGGTGGGTGACATGCTTCTACGGTGTCTCCTTCTCGACCGGAATCTACGGGTGTAGACCAGCTTGTGACGTGGCATCAGGTAGGGAGATGGGATAGGTGAGCCGTACGGTCATCAAGGGCGGACTGGTCATCACCGCCGCCGACGAGATGCAGGCCGACGTCCTGGTGGAGGACGGCCGGATCGCCGCTCTCGCCGCACACGGCAGCCGGGCCGCCGCCGGCTGGGAGGAAGCGGCGGACCGCACCCTCGACGCCACCGGCAAGTACGTCATCCCTGGCGGCGTCGACGCCCACACCCACATGGAGCTCCCCTTCGGCGGCACCGCGGCCTCCGACACCTTCGAGATCGGCACCCGCGCCGCCGCCTGGGGCGGCACCACCACCATCGTCGACTTCGCGGTCCAGTCCCGCGGCAACTCCCTGCGCGCAGGCCTCGACCAGTGGCACGCCAAGTCCGATGCCCAGTGCGCCATCGACTACGCGTTCCACATGATCCTCTCGGACGTCAACGAGCACACCCTCAAGGAGATGGACCTCCTGGTGTCCGAGGGTGTCACCTCCTTCAAGCTGTTCACCGCCTACCCCGGCGTCTTCTACAGCGACGACGGGCAGATCCTGCGGGCCATGCAACGGGCCGCCGGCAACGGCGGGTTGGTGATGATGCACGCGGAGAACGGCATCGCCATCGACGTCCTCGTCGAGCAGGCACTCGCCGCGGGCCACACCGACCCCCGCTACCACGGCGAGGTCCGCCACGTCCTCCTCGAAGCCGAGGCCACCCACCGCACCATCCAGCTCGCGCGGGTCGCCGGCGCGCCCCTCTACGTCGTCCATGTCTCCGCCGAGCAGGCCGTCGACGAGATCGCCCGGGCCCGCCGGATGGGGCTCAACGTCTTCGGCGAGACCTGCCCGCAGTATCTGTTCCTGTCCACCGACAACCTCGCCGAGCCGGACTTCGAGGGCGCCAAGTACGTCTGCTCCACCCCGCTGCGGCCCCGGGAGCACCAGGCGGCGCTCTGGCGCGGGCTGCGCACCAACGACCTCCAGGTGGTCTCCACCGACCACTGCCCGTTCTGCTTCCGGGGCCAGAAGGAGCTCGGCCGCGGCGACTTCTCCAAGATCCCCAACGGGATGCCCGGCGTGGAGAACCGGATGGACCTGCTCCACCAGGCCGTCGTCGAGGGCCGGATCAGCCGCCGCCGCTGGATCGAGATCGCCTGCGCCACACCGGCCCGCATGTTCGGCCTCTACCCGAAGAAGGGCACCATCGCCCCCGGCGCCGACGCCGACCTCGTCCTCTACGACCCCACCGCAGAGCAGACCGTCTCCGCCAAGACCCACCACATGAACGTCGACTACTCGGCGTACGAGGGCAAACGGCTCACCGGGCGCGTCGAGACGGTCCTCTCCCGCGGTGAACTCGTCATCGACCAGCGGACGTTCACCGGCCGCGCCGGGCACGGCCAGTACATCCCGCGCGGCACCTGCCAGTACCTCCTCTGAGCCGCCCTGCCGCACCCCGCACCACCCGTACCCCACCGCGTAAGGAGCACCCGTGGACTTCGGAGTCGTCCTCCAGGCCGATCCGCCCGCCTCCGCCGTCGTGTCGCTGATGCGCCGCGCCGAGCGCAACGGCTTCCGCTACGGCTGGACCTTCGACTCCGCCGTCCTGTGGCAGGAACCGTTCGTCATCTACAGCCGCATCCTGGAGCACACCGAGCGGCTCATCGTCGGCCCGATGGTCACCAACCCCTCCACCCGCACCCCCGAGGTCACCGCCTCCACCTTCGCCACCCTCAACGACATGTACGGCAACCGCACCGTCTGCGGCATCGGCCGCGGCGACTCCGCGATGCGGGTGGCCGGCCGGCCACCGAACACCCTGGCCCGGCTGGGCGAGGCGATCGGCCAGATCCGCGACCTGGCCGAGGGGCGGGAGGCGGACGTCGGCGGGCACCGGATCCGGATCCCCTGGGTCAAGGGCGGCAAGCTGCCGGTGTGGATGGCGGCCTACGGCCCCAAGGCCCTTGCCATGACCGGTCAGTTGGCGGACGGCTTCATCCTCCAGCTCGCCGATCCCTTCCTCACCGAGTGGATGGTCAAGGCGGTCCGGCAGGCCGCGGTGGACGCCGGCCGCGACCCGGCCGGGATCACCATCTGCGTCGCCGCACCCGCCTACGTCGGCGACGACCTCGGCCACGCCCGCGAGCAGTGCCGCTGGTTCGGCGGCATGGTCGGCAACCACGTCGCCGACCTCGTCGCCCGCTACGGCGAGCACTCCGGCATGGTCCCCGACGAACTCACCGACTACATCAAGGCCCGCGAGGGCTACGACTACGCGCACCACGGCCGCGCCGACAACCCCGACACCGCCTTCGTCCCCGACGCCGTCGTCGACCGCTTCTGCCTGCTGGGCCCCGCCTCCGCCCATCTCGACAAGCTGCGCACCCTCCAGGCGCTGGGCGTCGACCAGTTCGCGGTCTACGCCATGCACGACGCCAGGGAAGCCACCATCGACGCGTACGGAGCAGAGATCATTCCCGCGTTCGCCGACTGAACGGGCGCCGGTGCGGGGCGAGTTGGCGCCCTGTGGTGACCGGCGGCCCGCTCCGGACGAAAGGTCCCCGCATGCCCGCGACCTCCGCAGCCGAGCCGCCGGACCCCCCGATACCGCCCACCGGCCGGATCACCGCCCCTGACGGCGGGGGCGAGCCGGCCCCCGGCGCCATCGCCCCGCACGGCCGGTACACCAACCCCGATCTGCGCCCGGTACCGCTCGCCGAACGCCGCTGGACCACCTACAACTTCGCCGCCCTGTGGGTCGGCATGGCCCACAACATCCCCTCCTGGACCCTCGCCTCCGGCCTCGTCGCACTCGGCATGGACTGGAAGCAGGCCGTCGTCACCATCGCACTGGCCAACCTCGTCGTCCTCGTCCCGATGCTGCTCACCGGCCACGCCGGCCCGAAGTACGGCATCCCGTTCCCGGTCCTGGCCCGCGCCTCCTTCGGGCTGCGCGGCGCCAACCTCCCGGCGCTGATCCGGGCCGTCGTCGCCTGCTGCTGGTTCGGGATCCAGACCTGGATCGGCGGCCAGGGCATCTACATCCTGCTCGGCAGGATGACCGGCGGCGGCTGGTCCGCCGCCACCGTCGTCGCCGGCTACCCCTGGACCCTCTGGCTCTGCTTCGGCATCTTCTGGGCCGCCGAACTCGCCATCATCCACCGGGGGATGGAGACCCTGCGCCGCTTCGAGAACTGGGCCGCGCCCTTCGTCCTCGTCGGCGCGCTGGTGCTGCTCGGCTGGATGGCGGTCAAGGCCGGCGGTTTCGGCCCGCTGCTGGACCAGCCCAGCGCACTGGGCTGGGGCCGGGACTTCTGGCCGGTCTTCTTCCCGTCCCTCATGGGAATGATCGGCTTCTGGTCGACCCTGTCCCTCAACATCCCCGACTTCACCCGCTTCGGCTCCGGCCAACGCGCCCAGGTCTGGGGTCAGTCGCTCGGCCTGCCGACCACCATGACGGCGTTCGCGCTGCTCTCCGTCCTGGTCACCTCCGGCTCCCAGGCCGTGTACGGCGCACCGATCTGGGACCCGGTCGCGCTCGCCGCCAAGGCCGACAGCGTCTTCGGCCTGCTCTACGCCCTGGTCACGGTCCTGATCGCGACCATCTCCGTCAACATCGCCGCCAACGTCGTGTCACCCGCCTACGACCTGGCCAACCTGGCGCCCGCACACATCACGTTCCGCAGGGGAGCACTGATCACCGGGGTGGTCGGTGTGCTGATCATGCCGTGGAAGCTCACCGCCACGCCCGAGCTGTACATCTTCACCTGGCTCGGCGTCGTCGGCGGCCTGCTCGGCACCGTCGCCGGCGTGCTGATCGCCGACTACTGGCTGGTCCGCCGCACCCGCCTCGACCTCCCCGGCCTCTACCGGCCCGACGGCCCCTACTGGTACACCGCCGGCTGGAACTGGCGCGCCGTGCTCGCCTTCGCCGTCGGCGGCGCGCTCGCCGTCGGCGGCTCGTACTCCCGCCCCGGCAAGGGCCCGTTCCCCGCCGGCGGCCTGATCCCGTTCCTCAAACCCCTGGCCGACTACGGCTGGGCCGTCGGCCTGGCCACCGCCCTCACGCTCTACGCACTCCTCATGGCCGCGGCACCCGCACCGGCCACGCGGCGGAGCTGACGCCGGCGCCGCGGTCCGTACGGTCCGTACGGTCCGTTCGGTCCCGAGGAGCGGGTCAGGGCACGCGGGTGGTCCACTCCTCGTTCCCGAACTTGGTGCTCACGAGTTCCCGGGCGCGGGCCATCTCCTCGGCGGTGACGCCGCCGCGGGTGAGGCCGTAGCGCGACCGGAAGGAGTCGATCATCTTGTCGATGACCGCTTCGCGGGGGAGTCCGGTCTGGCGGCGCAGCGGGTCGACGCGCTTCCCTGCGCTCCTGGTGCCCTTGTCGGACAGCTTCTCCTTGCCGATCCGCAGCACCTCCAGCATCTTGTCGGCGTCGATGTCGTAGGACATGGTCACGTGGTGCAGCACCGCGCCGGGCCCGCCCTCCGGCCCGACCATCCGCTTCTGTGCGGCGCCGGCGACCTTCCCGAGTTCGGTGGCGATGTCGTTGAGCGGCTGGTACCACGCCTTGATTCCCAGGTCGCCGAGCGCGGCCAGCACCCAGTCGTCGAGATAGGCGTAGGAGTCCGCGAAGGAGAGCCCGGAGACCAGGGCCTCGGGTACGGACAGGGAGTAGGTGATGGTGCTCCGCGGCTCCGCGAACATGGCTCCGCCGCCGGAAATCCTGCGGACCACGGTGACGCCGTGGCGGGCCGCGCCCGCGGGGTCGACCTCGTTGCGGAGGGACTGGAAGCTGCCGATGACGACGGCCGGGGAGTCCCATTCCCAGACGCGGAGCGTGGGCGGCCGGCGGCCGGCAGCCACCTCCGCGGTGATGACCTCGTCGAGCGCCATGTGGAGGGCCGGCGACTGGGGCGTTTCATGGATGAGCTGCCAGTCGTAGTCGCGCCAGTCGGTGGCCTGGGCGAGGGCGCGCCGTACCGCGACGGCGACGCTCTCGCTGGTGAAGCCGAACAGCACCGCCGACTCGGGGAGCGCGGCGTCGACACGCGCGGTGAGCCCCGCGGTGTCGGTGCCGGCCGGTGCGCCCTCCAGCGCGGCGTTGATCAGCAGGAGGGCTTCGTCGGGCTCCAGGAAGAAGTCTCCGGCGACACGGACGTTCCTCAGATACGCGTCCTCGACGTCCAGATCGACGACCACCAACTTGCCGCCGGGGACCTTGTACTCGCCGTGCACTGCGCACTCTCCGCTTCGTCGGCACCGTGACCCGGACCGGTGCCGGATACTCGTCGGCCCGGATCCGGGTAGATCCGGATCCGCGTCACCACCGTAACGGCCGCGGCGGCCGGATTTGCCTTCGAGTGGACTCCAGCCGCCACACTGACCGCGAGACGATCCGCGCTGCGGACGGAAAGGCGGCAGCTGATGGAGACAACGAGCCGGCCGGGACACCCCCTGCCGTACGACACCTACCGGCAGGCCATCGAGCGGGAGACCCTGCGCTTCGCCGAGGTGGTCGACGGCGCCGACCCGGCGACCGCCGTGCCCTCCTGCCCCGACTGGACGCTGGCCGAACTTGCCCGCCACGTAGGAGCGCTCCAGCGCTGGTTCAGCACGCTGCTGACCGGGCTGGTGCAGGAGCCGCCGCGCAGCCGCGACGTGGAGCTCGGGCTGCCGGAAGACGCGGCGGAGTATGCCGGCTGGGTTGCCGCGGGCGTCCCGGGAGTCGCCGAAGTACTGCGCGGCACGGACCCCCGGGCGGCGATGTGGGCCTGGGGCGAGGACCAGCACGCACGGTTCTGGGCCCGCCGGATGCTGTACGAAACGCTGGTGCACCGGGTGGACGCGGAGCACGCGGTCGGCCGCGAGCCGGAGATCGACGCGACCCTGGCGGCGGACGGGGTGGACGAGTTCCTCGTCAACCTGCCCTACGCGGGGCTCTTCGCCCCTGCCGTGAAGAAGCTGCACGGCACCGGCGAGACCCTCGCCTTCCGGTGCGCGGACCCGGCCGGCGGCACCGGCGCCGAGTGGCGGGTGCGGCTGGAGCCGGACGGCTTCCGGCTGCTGCCGGCAGCAGCCGACGACGCGCCGTCCGAGCCGGACGCCGTCGTACGGGGGCAGGCGGCGGACCTCCTGCTGCTGCTCTACGGGCGGCGCTCGTACACGGAGGCCGCCTTCGACGTCTCGGGCGACGCGGCGGTGCTCGACCACTGGTTCGCCCACACGGCCTTCTGAACCGCCGGGGACCGGGCCGGCGGACCCGTCCGCGCCGATCCCCGGCGCGCCGGGCCCGTCCGCCCGCTCTCAGTCGAACCGCTCTCGGCCGAACCGCTCTCAGCCGAACCGCTCCAGCAGACGGGGCAGCGCGGTCCCGATCGGTTCGCGGATCACCTCGGCGGCCTGGGGGCACCTCCCAGCGGTAGCTGGGGGAGCGTCGTACGGCGTCGGCTGGGCATTGACGATGATCAACTGCGCGCCGTGCTCCGCGGCCACCCCGGCGAGCGAGGCGGCCGGCTGCACCTGGAGCGTCGTACCGACCGCCACGAAGACCTCGGCCGCCTTCGCCACGCCCAGCGCCGTACCGAGCACCTGCGGATCCAGCCGCTCACCGAACATCACCGTCGCCGACTTCAGGATCCCGCCGCACACCAGGCACGCCGGATCGGGATCGCCCGCCGCCACCCGCTCCAGCGCCTCCTCCATCGACGAACGGGCATGGCAGCGGGTGCAGGTGACGGCGCGTGCGGTGCCGTGCAGCTCCAGGACCTTGCGCTCGGGCAGCCCGGCGAGCTGGTGCAGCCCGTCCACGTTCTGGGTGATCACCCGCACCGGCGTCCCGGACCGCGCCAGCGCGGCCACCGCCTCGTGCGCCGCATTGGGCCGGGCCCGGAAGGCCGGGCTCTCCTGCCGCATCCGCCACGAGCGCCGCCGGATCTCCGGATCGGCCATGTACACGTCGTAGGTGACCAGCTTCTCCGCGTCCGGGTCGCGCCGCCACAGCCCTCCCCCAGGCTCCGCCCGGGGGCGCCCCCATCGCTGTGCTCGACCGCGGTAGTCGGGGATCCCGGAGTCGGCGGAGATGCCGGCGCCGCTCAGGATCGCGACGAGCGGGCGGTGCCGCGGTCGGCCGGACACCGCCGGCTCCTCCGTGCTGGTCATGGCGCGAGCGTACGGAAGGAGGCGGGGCGCGGCGACCCGGTTTCGGGGCGTCAGCGGGTGACATCGGGGTGCCGGCCCGGCGCATGGCTGCGGGCTGGGGGCGCCCCCGGCCCGCAGCTGCGCGTCCCAGCCGGTGGCGCCCCCGGGGAGCGGCCGGCCGCGGGTGGGACCGGATCCGGGGAACAGCGCGCGCAGCTCCGCGTCCCGCCGCCGTCCCGCCGCCGCTCCAGGGCGGCGATGCGCTCCTCGTACGCCCGCAGGACGTTCCCCCAGCTACCGCTGGGAGGTGCCCCCAGGCGGCCAGGGGCGCCGCCGCGCCCTCGTCCGCGCGGCGCAGGCGCAGCACCTCCGGCCGGCCGCCCTCGGCGAGCGCCGCCGCCAGCCGGTCGCGGCCGTCCAGCAGCACGAACGCGGCGAGGGCGCTGATCCCCGACAGGACGACCGGGGGGAGGATCCCCTCGCGGTACCGGCGGCGGTACGCCTTCACCCGCGCCGCCTCCGGAGCGGCGAGCGGACGCGGCGGCAGGATGTCGCGGCGGTCCGCCACGGGATCGCCGTGACCGAACCAGGTGATGTGCCCGCGGTCCGGGTCGTGCGCGCCAGGGTCGACCAGGAGGCGTCGACGGCATGTGTGCCCATCCCGGGCAGCAGCAGCCAATTCCCTTCGTGCAGCGGCCCGTTGGGGCTCTCCCGCAGCGCGCCGGCGACGTGGTGCGCTCAGCGGGCGGACCAGGCCGCGTCGTCGTCCGGGCACGCCTCCCGGTACGCGCGGGCCGTACCGGCGCGCAGCGCGGGCAGCGGCGAGACGTACCGCCCCGTGCGCGCGTAGTGCACCCCGCGGCGCGTCGCCCGCCGGCGCGCCGGCAGCACGACGTCCGCGCCCTGCACCACCGTCAGCCGCCGCCCGTCGGCCGTCTCGCAGCGCAGCGGCGGGCGATCCGGCCCGTCGGCCGCGAGCGCGAGCCCCTCCCAGCGGGCGCCGTCGGTGTGGCGGGGGAGCGCGGTGCGGTGCAGGGCCACGTGGGGAGGGTACGGGTGATCCGTACACCCCTGCGAACCCCTGACGCAGGCGGTGCGAACCGATCCACCGACGGCAAGGAGGCCGTGTGTTCACCACCCGCCCCACCCTCCAAGGCACCTTCGGGATGGCCTCCAGCACCCACTGGCTGGCCTCCCAGTCCGCGATGGCCGTCCTGGAGGACGGCGGCAACGCCTTCGACGCCGCGGTCGCCGCCGGGTTCGTGCTGCACGTCGTGGAACCGCACCTGAACGGGCCGGCGGGCGAGGTGCCCGTCATCCTGGCGCCCGCCGGCGGGCCGGTGCGGGTCCTCTGCGGCCAGGGCCCGGCACCCGCCGGGGCGAGCGTCGCCCACTACACCGCCCTCGGCCTCGACCTGGTGCCCGGCACCGGGCCGCTCGCCGCCGCCGTCCCCGGCGCGTTCGACGCCTGGATGCTGCTGCTCCGAGACCACGGCACCAAGTCCCTGGCCGAGGTGCTGCGTTACGCCATCGGCTACGCCGAGCACGGCCACCCTGCCGTCGAGCGGATAGGGGAGACCGTGGAGACGGTGCGGGAGCTCTTCACCACCGAGTGGACCTCGTCCGCCGAGATCTACCTCCCGGGCGGCAGGTCCGTCGCCCCCGGCGGACTGCTCACCAACCGCCCGCTGGCGGCCACCTGGCGCCGCCTGATCACGGAGGCGCAGGCCGCGTCGGCGGACCGCGAGGCGCAGCTCGACGCCGCCCGCCGCATCTGGCGCGAGGGCTTCATCGGCGAGGCGCTGGCCGACTTCGCGGCCCGCCCGGCCCTGGACACCTCGGGCGAGCGCCACGCCGGCACCCTGACCGGGGACGACCTGGCGGGCTACTCCGCCACCTACGAGGACCCGGTGACCTACGACTGGCACGGCTGGACCGTGGCCAAGGCGGCCGGCTGGTCCCAGGGCCCCGCCTTCCTCCAGCAACTCGCCCTGCTTCCCGATGAGTTGCCCGCCATCGGCAGCCCCGAATACGTCCACCTGCTCATCGAGGGCAGCAAACTCGCGATGGCCGACCGCGAGGCGTGGTACGGCGACGCCGCCGAGGTGCCGCTGCACGCCCTCCTCGGCGACGGCTACAACGCCGAGCGCCGCAAGCTCATCGACCGGCACGCCTCGTACGCCCTGCGGCCCGGCAGTCCGGACGGGCGCCCGCCCCGGCTCGGCAAGCAGGCCCTGGCGGCGGCCTCGGGCGCGGTCGGCTTCGACCCGCTGGGCATCTCGGGGAGCGGGGCGGGGGAGCCGACCGTGGCCCGCGGCGGGCCGTCCGCCGCCGAGCCCCGGGTCGACCGGGACGGCACCACCCGCGGCGACACCTGCCACCTCGACGTCGCCGACCGCTGGGGCAACCTGGTCTCCGCCACCCCCTCCGGCGGCTGGCTCCAGTCCAACCCCGTCGTCCCCGCGCTCGGCTTCCCGCTCGGCACCCGGCTCCAGATGGCCTGGTTGGAGGAGGGCCTGCCCAACACCCTCACCCCCGGGCGCCGCCCCCGCACCACCCTCACGCCGTCCCTCGCCCTGCGCGACGGCGTCCCCGTCATGGCCTTCGGCACCCCCGGCGGCGACCAGCAGGACCAGTGGCAGCTGCACTTCTTCCTCGCCGCGGTGCTGCGGCCGGAAGTCCGCGGCGGGCCCGACCTCCAGGGCGCCGTCGACGCCCCGAACTGGCACCACGACTCCTTCCCCGGCTCCTTCTTCCCGCGCGCGATGCGGCCCGGCAGCGTCACCGTCGAGTCCCGTATCGGCACCGACGTCATCGAGGAGCTGCGGCGCCGCGGGCACGACGTCACCGTCGGGGCCGCCTGGTCGGAGGGGCGGCTGTGCGCGGTGGCCCGCGACCCCGAGACCGGAGTGCTGTCGGCGGCGGCGAATCCGCGGGGGATGCAGGGGTACGCGGTGGGGCGCTAGGCACCGTCCCGCCCCGACCCACCGGACGGGCGCCGGCGCCGGGCCGCCGACCGGTATCCACCCGCCGACCTGCGCAGACGCGGGCGGGTACAGCCGGGGGAGCGGCGGTGCGCGGCCGGCCGCCGCCCGCCCGGCCGCACCCGCCCGTGCCCTCCGCGGCATCGGGAGTTCACCTGGAGTCCAGTCGTCGTGTCAGTGGCACGTGGTTCGATGGACGCATGATCGAAGCACTTCGTACCCAAGATTCGGGAGATACCACGAATATCACCGAAGACCTCGCGACGACCCCCGCAGCGCCCCCGGTGAACCCGTCGCCGGACCTCTCCGCACTGGACCTGGCCGCCGTCGAGGACGCCATCCGCCAGGCCGCCGCAGACGAGATCATGCCGCGCTTCCGGCAGCTCGCCGCCGATGACATCGTCGAGAAGAACGGCCCGCACGACCTCGTCACCACCGCCGACCGCCGCGCCGAGGAGCAGCTCACCGCCGCCCTGACGGCCTTGCTGCCCGGCTCCCGCGTCGTCGGCGAGGAAGCGGTCCACGCCGACCCGGCCGTCCTGGACGCCCTGCGCGGTGACGCCCCCGTATGGATCGTCGACCCCGTCGACGGCACCCGCCAGTTCGTCCACGGCGACCCCGGCTTCGCCACCCTGGTCACCCTCGCCCACCGCGGCGAACTGCTCGCCTCCTGGACGTACGCGCCCGCCCTCGGCCTGATGGCCACCGCCCGCCGCGGCGCCGGCGCCTGGCTGAACGGCGCACGGCTCACCGCCGGCCACCCCGCCGCCGGCGCCGTCCTCGATGTCGCCACCTCCCACCACGACTTCACCAGCGACGACGAGAAGCGCGTCCTGGCCGCCCTGGACACCGGCGGCATCGCCCCCCGCCCCTGCGGCTCCGCGGGCCTGGAATACCTCCACATCGCCCAGGGCCGGATCGACGCCACCGCCTTCAGCTGGGAAAACGCCTGGGACCACGCCGCCGGACTGCTCCTCGTCCACGAAGCGGGCGGCGCCAGCGGCACGGTCGCCGGCCGGCCGTTCCGCATAGAAGGCGGCAACGCGCTCCCCTTCACCGCCGCACGGGACGCCGAGACGGCGCGGCGTATCCTCGGACTGCTGGCAGCGGCCAACTGACCCTCACCGACGAGGGTCGGACGTGAGGGGAGTGGCGCAGGTGCCGAGGATGCTCGATGCCGTCGTGATCGGGGCAGGACCCAACGGCCTGACGGCGGCGGTCGAACTGGCCCGCCGCGGCATGTCCGTGGAGATCTTCGAGGCGCGCGACACCATCGGCGGGGGAGCCCGCACCGAGGAGCTGACCCTCCCCGGCTACCGCCACGACCCCTGCTCCGCGGTCCACCCCCTCGGCATCGGCTCACCCGCCTTCCGCGCCATGCCCCTGGAGCGGTACGGCCTGGAGTGGCTGCACCCCGACCTCCCCATGGCGCACCCCTTCCCCGACGGCACGGCCGGGGTGCTGGCCCACTCCGTCGGCGAGACCGCCATGTCCTTCGGGCCGCGCGACGCCGGCACCTACCGCCGGCTCGTCGCCCCGTTCGTCGGCAAGTGGGACGCCCTGTCCCGCGACTTCCTGCGCACCCAATGGCTCGGAGTGCCCGGCGACCCGGTCACCTACGCGCGGTTCGGCCTGGTCGCGATGCAGCCGGTCACCCTCCTCAACCGCCGCTTCCAGGACGAGAAGGCCCGCGCCTTGATGGCCGGCCTCGCCGCCCACGCCATCGCCCCGCTCCGCGGCTTCGGCACCAGCGGCCTGGCCCTGATGTTCGCACTCGCCGCGCACGCCAACGGCTGGCCGGTGCCCCGCGGCGGCTCCCAGGCCATCTCCGACGCCCTCGCCGGCCTGCTGCGCGCCCACGGCGGCGCCGTGCACACCGACTTCGAGGTCAAGCGCCTGGACGACCTCCCGCCGGCCCGCGCCTACATCTTCGACACCTCACCGACCGCGCTCGCCCGGATCGCCCGCCTCGGCAACGCCTACCGCGACGTCACCTACGGCCCCAGCGTCTTCAAGATCGACTACGCGATGGACGGCCCTGTGCCCTGGACCGCCAAGGAAGCCCAGCGCGCCGGCACCGTCCACATCGGCCCCACCGGCGCCGAGATCTCCGCCGCCCTCGACGCCGCCTCCGAGGGCCGCGATCCCTCCGTCCCGTTCCTCATCACCTCCCAGCCCAGCATCATCGACCCCACCCGCGCCCCCGAGGGAAAGCACACCTTCTGGGCCTACGGCCACGTCCCCAACGGCTGGCAAGGCGACGCCACCGAGGTCGTCGAGCGGCAGATCGAGCGCTTCGCCCCCGGCTTCCGCGACCTCGTCCTGGCCCGCGCCGTCGCCGGCCCGCCGCAGCTCGCCGCCCGCAACGCCAACTACGTAGGCGGCGACACCGCCACCGGCTCCGCGGCCGGCCTGCGCCTCCTCATCCGCCCCAAACTCGCCCGCGTCCCCTACGAAACGGCCCACCCCGCCGTCTACCTCTGCTCCCAGGCCACCCCACCCGGCCCCGGCGTCCACGGCATGTCCGGCCACTACGCCGCCAGGGCGGTCTGGCGCCGCCTGCACGCAAGCCGCCGCTGACCCCCGGCGCGTCCGTCCCGGCCGCCCCACCCCGTCCTCCTACGCTCTACGCCCATGAGCACCACCCTCACCCTCACCCGGGGCGACATCACCGAACAGGCCGTGGACGCGGTGGTCAACGCCGCCAACTCCACCCTGCTCGGCGGCGGGGGAGTGGACGGCGCGATCCACCGGCGCGGCGGCCCGGACATCCTCGAAGAGTGCCGCGCCCTGCGCGACGGCACCTACTTCCGCGGCCTTCCCACGGGCGCCGCCGTCGCCACCACCGCCGGCCGGCTCCCCGCCCGCTGGGTGATCCACACCGTGGGTCCGCGTTTCACCCACCAGGAGGACCGGTCGGAGCTGCTGGCTTCGTGTTACCGGGAGTCGTTGCGGGTGGCGGACGAACTCGGCGCCCGTACTGTTGCCTTTCCGGCGATCTCCGCGGGCATCTACGGGTGGCCGATGGAGGACGCCGCCCGGATCGCGGTGGAGACGGTGCGGGCGGCTCAGACGTCGGTCGAGGAGGTCAGGTTCATCCTCTTCGACGAGGCGGCGTACGAGGCGTTCGCCCGACAGGTCCGGTAACGACGGTTGCGGCTGGTACCCATCTCGCCTGAGTCCCCTGTCCGGTTGCGTCGAATGTGCCGGGTCCGAGCGGGAGATGCCGGCACATTCGGCCTTTTTGTGCCCAGTACGAACAGCGGTGTCGACACGGTCTCGATGACGCATCATGTGGAGTGCGTCGCATCCTTGAACCGTCCGCGAAGGGGTCCTGACCTGCGCCTTTGTGAGTGTGCGATATGTGCGCTGTGGGCGTTGTGGACGGTACTTTGACGCTGTAGTGACGCTCGTGACGCCTATTTGACGCTCATTCTGATGGGGTGCCAGATGGGAGGAGGTGCAGACGGTGAGTGAGTATCAGGAGGCGGGCTCGAATGGCACCCCCGACGACTACGTCTACCTGGAGCACGGCGTCCACTACGCCATCGGCGCCCTGGCCATGATTCTCATGGTCACCATCCAGTACGAGATCAACGAGGTCACCAGCGGCCTGGTGGGCGTCGTGCTGATCGCCTTGTCCTTCTGGTCCTCTGTCCGCCGCAACCGCGCACTCGCGGCGCATGCCGGGGAGACGGAGGCGGCCGAGACCGTCACGGCCTAGTGCCGTAGGTCAAGGACCGGTCATGGATTAGGGACACGGTGCGGCGCGGGCGTATCCTTTGGACGGTTTGAACGGACACCTCGTTCGGTGAGGCGTCTTCACGGACACAGGCCACTGATCCCACCCGTCGAGAGACGCTCCGGATCAGGACAGGTCTCCCCGGCCCAAGGGGTGATCCCAAGTGGCTTCCCCCGCAAGGGGATTACGCCGTGGAGTGCCAAAGCTCTGACGAGTTGGGGTGTGCCGGGAGCGAACATGCCCGGCTGCCCCTTGCCGCACGACCGCGACGCCCAGTGCGCGGCTGGACCGGGAGGAGGTGACATGGACAGTAGTCCGGGCCATAGTCGGCCCCTCTTCGTGTTGTCCGCGTCGTCCTTCCGCGGCCCGAGGCAGCCCGCTCTCCCTTGAACCGCTCGGCTCCTAAGTCGGCGGTTCGCCCAGCTCACCGGCCTCGGCGGGCCGCGCACCGGCGTGTGCGCGGCGGGCCTGCCGCCGCCGGTTCGGGGAGGAAGTGCGCCGCCGTGGGCCGCTTGATGCCCCGCCATGCCGGGGCAAGGGGGTGTTCACCTTGGCTGCCCACACTCTGCTCATGTCCACCACCGCTCGCCTGCGCGACCGCCGGGTCGACCTGGAGCGGCGTGTAACCGCCTCCAAGGCGGTGCGCACCTCCCTGGTCTCGCTCGCTGGCCTGATCGGCGGCCCCGTCACGAACCAGTCCGGCGACGAGGTCGGCCGTGTCGTCGATGTCGTGGCCCGGCTCTACGGCGCGGACTCGTACCCCCCGGTCACCGGCCTGATCCTGCGCATCGGCCGACGCCGTACCTTCCTCGCCTCGGACGCCATAGGCAAGGTCCATGCAGGGCACGTGCGGCTGAGCACCGCCCGGGTCGACCTGCGCGACTTCGCCCGCCGCCCCGGCGAGGTGCTGCTGGGCAAGGACGTGCTCGACCATCAGCTCGTCGACGTGGACGGCGTCCAGGTCACCCGGGCCGCCGATCTGTATCTGGCGCCGCTGGTCGACAAGGTGGTGCTGGTCGGCGTGGACGTCTCCCTGCCCACGCTGCTGCGCCGGCTCGGCCCGCGCCGGTGGCAGGCTCGGCCCACTCCGGAGCGGGTACTGGACTGGCAGGCGGTGGCCCCCTTCGCCGAGCAGGCGACCGAGGGCCCGCCGGAGGTACGGCTGCGCGCCTCTCGGGCCGCGCTGCACCGGCTGCGTCCGGCGGATCTGGCCGACATCCTCGAAGACCTGGGCCGTGCCGAGCGGCAGCAGCTGCTGGGCTGGCTGGAGCCGGAGCACGCCGCCGACGCGCTGGAGGAGATGGAACCGGCCGAACTGGAGAACCTGCTGCGCGAGGCGAAGCCGGAGCACGCGGCCCGGCTGGTCGACGAGATGGAGCCGGACGAGGCCACCGACGCGCTGCGCGACCTCACCCGTGAGGAGCGTGAGGCGCTGCTGACATGCATGCCGTCCGGCGAGGCCGCGGAGCTGCGGCGGCTGCTGGCGCACCGGGAGGGCACCGCGGGCGGCGCCATGACCACCTTGCTGATCACCGCCGGTCGGGACGAGACCGTCGCTCAGGTGCGGGCCCGGCTGGCCGAGCAGGCCGAGCACCGCACCGAGATCGACGCCGTCGCCGTCGTGGACGAGGAGGGCCGTCTTGTCACCGACATCGCGCTGTTCGACCTCGCCGTAGCGGAGGACACCACCCCGGTGGCCGACCTGGCCGCCTGGCGGGCGCAGTTCGGCCCGCCCGTCACCGTCCGTCCGGACACGGCGCTGGCCGCTGCCGCCGATGAGCTGGTCGCCGCCCGCGCCTCCTCCCTGCTGGTGGTCGACGACACCGACCGCCCGCTCGGCCGGATCCTGGCCGACGACCTGCTCGACAACCTGCTGCCCGAGCGCGGGCGGCTGCACTTCCGGAGGTTCCTGCAGTGACCCGCGACCTCGACACCACCGCGGAGACTCCGGCAGCTCCCACGGCCACTACAACCCCCGCACGCCGGACCGGTTGGCGGCGCATCACCATGATCGCGGCGATCGCCGGCCCCGGCCTGGTCGCCGCGAACGCGGGCAACGACGCCGCCGGCATCGCTACCTACGCCTCGGCCGGATCGCAATTCACATACGGCACGCTGTTCTTCATGGTGCTGGTCACCATCGCACTGGTGATGGTGCAGGAGATGGCCGTACGCCTGGGCGCGCACACCGGTAAGGGCCTCGGGGCGCTGATCCGCGAACAGTTCAGCCTGCGCCTGACCGGACTCGCGGTGTTCTGCCTGCTGCTGGCCAACACCGGCCTGGTCGTCAGCGAGTTCGCTGGCATCGGCGCCGCGTTCGAACTCCTCGGCGTGCCCAAGTGGGCGGTCATCCCGCCGGCCGCGATCCTGCTGTGGTCACTCGTTCTGTTCGGCTCCTACCGGTGGGCCGAACGCATCTTCCTGATCATGTCGCTGGCGTTCTTCGCCTACCCGATCGCGATGATCCTCGGCCACCCGCACTGGGGCGAGGTCAGCAAACACCTGGTCGTCCCACACGTCGAGCCGAGCAAGGACTTCATCCTCCTCGCGGTCGCCCTGATCGGCACCACGGTCAGCCCCTACATGCAGTTCTACGCCGCCGCCGGGGTCGTGGACCGCGGTGCCAAACCGGAGGACTACCGGCTGATCAGGCTGGACGCGGTGACCGGGGCGGTCTTCGCCTGCATCATCAGCCTGACCATCATCATCGCCACCGCCTCCGCCATCGGCGGCACCGGCCCGCTCGACTCCGCCGCCCAGGCCGCCGAGGCCCTCAAACCGGTGGCCGGCCAGAACGCCGAACTCCTCTTCGCCCTCGGCCTGATCGGTGCCTCCGCTCTCGCGGGCGCGGTGGTCCCGCTGTCCGCGAGCTACGCCATAGGCGAGGCCGCCGGCGTGGAACGCTCCGTCTCCCGCAGCTTCCGCGACGCGCCCCTGTTCCTGGGCCTGTTCACCGCCCAGATCGTCCTCGGCGCGGTGGTCGCCATGACCCCGGTCGACGTCATCCAGCTCCTCATCGGCACCCAGGTCCTCCAGGGCCTGATCAGCCCCGTCGTCCTGGTCTACCTGCTGGTCCTGACCAACCGCCGATCCGTGCTCGGCGCGGCGGCCAACGGCCCGCGCTATCGCATCGCGGCCACCGCAGTGGTTGTCGGCGTGGCCGCCATGTCCACCATCCTGCTCGTCCAGACGGTCCTGGGCTGGTTCGGCCTCGCCTGAACACCCCCCATGCCACGTCAGACACCTGGCTGCCTGATGACGAGTCGCGGAAAGTGAAGCTCACCGCGGCAGTGGCCCTCCGCGTCGCCCGGCGCAGCGCCGGTACGGCAGATCCCCGTGATGGCCTGTCGCATGCCGCCCCTGGCACTCCTGCGGCCGGTGCGCTGGTCGGCCGGCACCCGCCTGGGCATGATGGCGCTGCGCGGCTGTCTGATCCTCAGCGCCCTGCTTCTGCTCATCAAGGCGATCCGGCTCGGCAGCTCCTGATCCTCGGGTGCGGGTCGGTCGGTGACGCTGACGCTGACGTTGTCGGGCGGCATCGGCCAGGAGACGGGTGATGCCGGCGGACGGATTCAGGTGGCGCTCGATCCACGGGGCGTCCTCGCCGTGAGTAACGAGGATCCACGCCGTGTTCAGGCGGTTGAGGCTGGGCGCGTCCTTGCCCAGCAGGTACGGGCGTACGGCCGCCATGGGGAAGCCGTCCAGCGTACGGGCCGTGAACCACGAGTCGTCGACCGTCTCGTACAGGCGCTGCCGGGCCTGGCGGACGTGGGTAGATCCTTCACACCGTGGGTCCCCGTTTCTCCCGTGAGGAGGACCGGTCGGAGCTGCTGGCCTCCTGCTACCGGGAGTCGCTGCGGGTTGCTGACGAGCTGGGCGCGCGGACGGTCGCCTTCCCCGCCATCTCCACCGGTGCCTACGGCTGGCCTCTTGAGGACGCCGCGCGGATCGCCGTCGAGGCGGTCGGCGACACGGCCACAGCCGTCGAAGAGGTGCGGTTCGTCCTCCACGACGAGCGGGCCTACGCGGCGTTTGCCGCGTGGGTTGACTGATGCCGAGGTGCCGTAGGGATACCGAGGTGCCGTAGATCCGAAGCGTCCGCCGTGTGTGGTACCCGCGTGCCGGGTTCGCGGGCTCGCCTGCTCCGGACGGACGTCGTCTTCCGGCGGCACCGCAAGCAGCACACCGCCGGCCGGCGGTTGTGGATCCTGTAGGCGAAATCCCCTTCGCGAAGCCGAGGTCGGGACACCGGTGCCCTGCCGGAGCATTCGCCGCCCCCACGGCCGGATGCACCACTCCAGGGTCTCCGGCTGTGGCACCAGGGGCGCCACCTACGGAAACCAGAGCTCGCAGATGTTGTCGTCGCCTTCCTCGCTCCGGTCGACGACGAATGTGGACTCCAGGCGCTTCTCGTCCACGTAGACGGACAGGGCGCCGCCGGTGACCGTGTGGAGGAACGCGTCGTAGTCGAAGAAACCTTCACCACTGAAGTCATATCCCTCGGCCAGCCGGTCGGGCGCGATCCCCACGGCGGCCAGAGTGGCACTCCGGTCGCCGGTGATGTCCAGCTCCTCGAAGCCCTCGACCATCAGATCCGGCACACCGGGTACAGCGACAAGGATCTTCGTGTAGTAGGCGCCGAAGTCGCGTTCGCAGACAGCGACGATCCGGGCCTCCGGGTGCCTGTCCTTCTGCGCCTGGAACTCGTCCTCCAACGCACCGGCCAGAACCCCGTCTTCAATAAGCGCCGGGTCGCTGATCTTCACCGTGGAGCTCCACGCGGCCGCGCTTACGCTGTCCAGCTCTTCCCGGTCGGCCGGGCTTCCCGGATGTTCGAGCCGGGACGGAGCGTGCTCATGGCGGATCGCAGAGACGGTGGAGAGGGACAGCACCGCGGCCCTGGCCGCCCTCGGGTCGTGCGGAGCGGCAGCCGGCCGCTCCGCGGGCAGGAGCGGGGCCGCGAAGGGGGGTCGGACGACGACCAGATGCGCGTGCCCGTGGTGAAGGGGATTCACCTGCGTTCCGGGAGGTACGGGGGTCATGCCGCCGAGTATGCCGCAGCCCGCCGGCAGGGCGTAACAATCCTGTGTGGAAGGGGAGTTGGCCCGGCAGCCCATCGGTGGGGGCGGCGGAAGCATGTACGTCTCGGCACCCGTCACGCCCGCATCCGGCGAGCCCGGCGATGACCTCGCCCATACGGGCCACGACGCCCCGATCGGCCTGATCCTGGGTATCGCCGCCGAGCTTGCCATGGCCGGCGGAGCGCTCGTGCGGTGGATGCGCCACCGCGCGACCGCCGGGGTGCGCATGCGCGGCGATCCACCGTCCATACAGCTGGTGCCGAGGTCGATGTCGGATTTCCGCCAGCCCGGACCGTCCACCTGAGCAATCCTTGAAGACATGCACACCGACACCGAGCGCTGTCTGCGCGCCGTGCAGTCCAAGGACGCCCGCTTCGACGGCTGGTTCTACACCGCCGTCCTCACCACCGGCATCTACTGCCGCCCCAGCTGCCCGGTCGTGCCCCCCAAGCCCGAGAACATGCGCTTCTACCCCAGCGCCGCCGCCGCCCAGCAAGCCGGATTCCGGGCCTGCAAGCGCTGCCGCCCGGACGCCAGCCCGGGATCCCCGCAGTGGAACGAACGGGCCGACCTGGTCGCCCGCGCCATGCGGCTGATCGCCGACGGCATCGTCGACCGCGAAGGCGTCCCCGGCCTCGCCGCCCGCCTCGGCTACAGCACCCGCCAGATCGAACGCCAGCTGCTCGCCGAACTCGGTGCCGGACCGCTGGCACTCGCCCGCGCCCAGCGTGCCCCGACCGCCCGGCTCCTCGTCGAGACCACCGAACTCCCCATGGCCGAGATCGCGTTCGCGGCCGGCTTCGCCAGTATCCGCACCTTCAACGAGACCGTACGGGAGGTCTTCGCGCTCTCCCCCTCCGAACTCCGCGGACGCGCCGGCCCCGGCCCGCGCACCGCCGTGCCCGGCACCCTCGCGCTGCGGCTCCCCTTCCGCCGGCCGCTCAACCCCGACAACCTCTTCGGACACCTCGCCGCCACCGCCGTCCCCGGCGTCGAGGAATGGCGCGACGGCGCCTACCGCCGCACCCTCGACCTCCCCTACGGACACGGCATCGTCGCCCTCTCCCCGCGCCCCGACCACATCGACTGCCGCCTCTCCCTCACCGACCTGCGCGACCTCGCCGGCGCCATCGCCCGCTGCCGCCGCATGCTCGACCTCGACGCCGACCCGGAAGCCGTCGACGGGCTCCTCCGCGAGGACCCGCAACTGGCACCGCTCGTCGACAAGGCGCCAGGCCGCCGGGTGCCGCGCACCGTCGACGCCGACGAGTTCGCGGTCCGCGCCGTCCTCGGCCAGCAGGTCTCCACCGCCGCCGCCCGCACCCACGCCGGCCGGCTCGTCCTCGCCCACGGCGAGCCCGTCGACGACCCCGCCGGCGGCCTCACCCACCTCTTCCCGTCCGCCGCCGCCCTCGCCGGACTCGACCCGGAATCCCTCGCGATGCCCCGCACCCGCCGCGCCACCCTCACCGGTGTCGTCGCGGCCCTCGCCTCCGGCACGCTGCAACTCGGCGTCGGCAGCGACCGCGACGAGGCCCGCGCCCGGCTCGCCGCGTTGCCCGGCATCGGCCCCTGGACCGTCGAGTGCATCGCCATGCGCGCCCTCGGCGACCCCGACGCCTTCACCCCCACCGACCTCGGCCTGCGCCGCGCCGCCGCCGGTCTCGGCATGCCCGCCACCCCCGCGGCCCTCATCCGCCACTCCGCCGGCTGGCGCCCCTGGCGCGCCTACGCCGTCCAGTACCTCTGGGCGACCGACGACCACCCCATCAACCACCTCCCCGCGAACTGAGCCCCAGCCCCTCCCGACGAACCGAGCCGCAGCCATGACCCCTGCCACCCCGCACCCCGACCGGCCCACCACGGCCCGGCCCGCCACCGACCCGATCGACACCGACCTGACCGAGGCCGACCTGAGCGACTCCACGGGTCCGGCGGGCACCACCGACCCGGCCGCCCGCACCACTCCGACGGACCGGATCACCCACACCGTCCTCGACGACACCCCCGTGGGCCCGCTCACCCTCGTGGCCGGCGGCGACGCCCTCACCGGCCTCTACATGACCGAGCAGCGCCACCGCCCGCCCCAGGAAGCCTTCGGCACGCCGGCCGACCCCGCCGACCCGCCCTTCGCCGCGGCCATCACCCAGCTCCGCGCCTACTTCCGCGGCGAGTTGACCACCTTCGACCTGCCGCTGGCACTGCACGGCACTCCGTTCCAGCGCCGTGTCTGGGCCGCCCTGCGCACCATCCCGTACGGCGAGACGGTCTCCTACGGCCGGCTCGCCGAACGACTCGGCGTCCCCACCGCGGCCCGCGCCGTCGGCCTGGCCAACGGGCGCAACCCGGTCGGCATCATCGTCCCCTGCCACCGCGTCGTCGGCGCCGACGGCAGCCTCACCGGCTACGGCGGCGGACTCGACCGCAAGCGCCGTCTGCTGGCCTTCGAGCGCACCGACGACGGACTGTTCCCGGCAGCCGAGTGCGGGTGAGCGGCGCCACTCCTCCGCGGCTCCCCATGAGCGGTACCTACGACCGGTCTCTTCCCCCGCGCCCCGGCCCGGCACCCGGCATCAGCCCGCCCAGCAGCGCCCGCACCGTCTCCGCCGCGAACTCCTCCTCGCTCGCCGGACACAGCGCATCCGCGGGCGCCTCCCCGTCGAAGAACAGATCCAGAAACGCCCGGTGGAAACACGCCCCGATCAGCAGATTTGCCGCCGCACGCGGATCGACCGCGGACGCGATCCGCCCCAGCTTCTGCTCCGCCTCCAGATACGCGGCCAGCTGCTGACTCGCGTTCTGCGGGCCCACCGACCCCAGCTCGTCGAGCTTGCGCCGGTGCGTCGCCAGCAGCTCCGGACTGGCGAACAGCGACGCCGCGATCGGGAAGGTCCGCCGGTAGAAACGCACGGCGGCCAGCGTCACCTCCTGGAGGAGCCCGGCCGGCCCGCGCTCGTCCCCGGCACGGTCCGGCAGCTCCGCCAGCGCCTCCGAGAACCGCGGCACCCGCTCGTGGAGCACCCGGACGAAGATCTCCTCCTTGTTCCGGAAGTGCTTGTACAGCGCCGCCTCCGAGCACCCCGCCTCCTTGGCGATCTGCTTCGTCGTCGTACGCGTCAGCCCCACGCCGGTCATCAGCGCGGCTGCGGCGTCGAGGATGCGGGAGCGCGTCAGCGCGCCCCCGGACAGCGGAGCGGCGGCGTCATGGCTCATGGGACGACTCTACATTGACAGGTGAGTGAGCACTCACCCACACTGGTGGGTGAGTGAGCACTCACCCACCGCGGCCGTGTGCCGTGCCGCTCCGCGGGCTGCGCGATCCACCGCTGCGCAGTCCACGGCTGTGCAATCCACCGGAGGAGACATGAAGATCACCGTCCTCGGGGCCTCGGGCGGCGTCGGCCGGCAACTCGTCACGCACGCCCTGGCCGACGGGCACGAGGTCACCGCCGCACTCCGCAGCCCCGCGAAACTGACCGACCGTCATGAACGCCTCACGGTCGTACGCGCGGACGCCCTCGACGCCGCCTCCGTCAAGACCGTCATCGACGGTGCCGACGCGGTGGTCTCCGGCATCGGGCAGGCCGGCCGGCGCGACCCGCTCCGCCCCGCGTCCACCTCTGCCCGCGCCGTGACCGAGGCGATGAAGGCCACCGGCGTCCGCCGTCTCCTCGTGGTCAGCGCCGGCCCGCTCAACCGCACCGGCGCCGGTCAGCCCTTCCTCGCCCACCGGGTCTTCGGCCCCCTGCTCTGGGCGATCCTCAGGGACGTCTACGCCGACCTGGAACGCATGGAAGCCGTCCTGCGCGACAGCGACCTCGACTGGACCTCCGTACGCCCACCCCGCCTGCTCGACACCCCGGGCACCGGCCGCTACCGCCACGCCGTCGAGGCCGGTCCGGCCGGCAGCACCATCCCCCGCGCCGACGTGGCCCGCGCCATGCTCGACTTCCTTCCCGACCCCCGGACCTTCGCCCACGCGGTCGGCGTGAGCAGCTGACCCCCACCGGCCCTGCGCCCCACCGGTCCTGCGCCCCGCGGGTTCTACGCGCCGCCGACGTCATGCCTGACCGAGCCTCCCGCCTCGCCGATGGGGGCCATGCCGATGGGGGCCATGCCGATGGGGGCCATGGGGGGCACCCCTCCCTTCGCCCCCCCCCGGATCGTCACCCCTGTGCTCCGACCACCTCCCGCACCTCGGCCACGAGTTGTTCTGCCACGGCCAGGGAGCGGCGCAACTCGTCCTCCGTACGGCCCAGTTCGCCGAGCAGGGCGGTGGCCCGGGGGCCGAATTCGGGTGGGGTCTGCGGCAGTGCCACGGCGGCGGCCAGGGCGCCCTTTTCGTTGAGGCACCAGATGCCGTGGTGGGCGTGCAGGCTCTGGACGAGGGCGCCGACGGCCCGGGACAGGCACAGGGACGCGTGCAGGACGTCCGCGGTCGAGGACGATTTGGCGGCCATCGCCACCGAGAAGCCCGCGTCCCAGACGGCGGTGCCGGTGAGCGCCTTGCGCAGCGCCTCCGGGTAGCTCCGGGTCTCCTCCTTGAGGCGGGCCAACTCCCCGGTGCCGTCGGCCAGTACGCGTCCCAGGGCCACCTCGCCGGGATAGGCGGGAGACCAGAAACCCAGCGGGTGCCCGGCCTGCATTCCCGTCTCGAAGCGGCCCGCGCGGCAGTCCTCCCACACGCGCCGCACCCGGTCGATGTCCCGGAAGATCCAGTCCACATGGCTGCCGTCCGGCATGACCAGCCATGCCCCGCCGTTGACCCAGGGGCCCCAGGCCCCCGGCGCGAATATCTCGACGGGGCCGCCGGTCACCTCTGCCGCCAGCCTCTCCAGGGCGGAGAGATCCAGCTCGCCCCGGTAGTAGACGCCCAGATCCCAGTCGGAATCGGGACGGTGGGTTCCTCGTGCGCGGCTGCCCCCGAGCATGACCCCGACGACTCCCGGCACCTGCGCGATGCGGGTGGCGTTTTCGTTCATGGGAAAAGGCTAGATCGTGGGTGGGAGGGAGCAACCAACCCACGGCTCTCGTTGTCCGGCGGGGGAGTCAACCCGGTGGTCCCACACCCGGGTTGTACGACGTGCTACGACTCCGCGGCGTCGCGCGGGCCGCCCATGGCCCCGCCGGTGGCGGCCCGTCCGGCCGGCGGCCGGCCGTCCTCCAGTTCCACCGGGCCGCGTCCGTCCTCCAGCGCGTCCAGCGCGCCGCGGACACGCAGCCGCAGATTCTCGGCCAGCATCGTCTCGGCCTCGTCCCAGTGGACCAGGCGCCAGGACAGCAGTTCCTCCTCCTGCACCCGGATCGCCGCGAACTGCTCCGCGTCCAGCACACCGCCGTCGAACAGATACGACACCACGGGCGGGCGGGCCGCTCCGCGCACCCAGTCGACGGCGAGCAGTTGGCCCGGTACGACGTCCAGGCCGATCTCCTCCAGGGCTTCCCGGCGGGCGGCCTGGCGCGGGGATTCGCCGGTGTCCGACTCGATGGTGCCGCCGGGCAGGACCCAGGTGTCGCGGTAGTTCGGCTCCACGAGGAGGATGCGGCCCGCCGCGTCCCGGCAGATGACGGCCGCGCCCGCGAGCACGCGGGGCAGGCCGGCGATGTAGGTGGCGTAATCCGTGGTCGTCACGCCGCGAGCCTAGGACATGTCCGGTGGGGCGGGGTGCCGATCGGATTCCGGTGGCCGCTGCGCACTGGTGCCGGCCGGTGCTGTCCGCCGCGCAGCGGCCCGGGTTCCCGGCGAGGTGCGCGACACTGAGCCGGTGACCAGTGATTCCCGCGGGCAGGAACCGAAAGCCACTGTGGCAGGCGCCGAAGAGATCGGTCCGGACGGGCTGACCGTAGGCCGGACAGCTGCGCTCGTCGGGGTCAGCGTGAAGACGCTGCACCACTGGGACGAGATCGGCCTGGTGCGGCCGGTCGGGCGTACCTGGGCCGGGTACCGGGTGTACTCGGCCGATGACGTGGCCCGGATCCACCGGGTCCTCGTCTACCGGGAGCTCGGTTTTCCGCTCGCGGAGATCGGCCGGCTCCTCGACGACCCGGCCGTCGATGCCCGCGACCACCTGCGCCGGCAGCGGTCGCAACTCGTGGAGCGCATCTCCCGTTTGCAGCAGATGCTCGGCGCCGTGGACCGCATGATGGAGGCATCGCGTACCGGGATGCGGCTGACTCCGGAGGAGCAGGTCGAGATCTTCGGCGACGACTGGCAGCCCGCCTGGGTCGACGAGGCCGAGGAACGCTGGGGCGACACCGTGCAGTGGGAGCAGTACGCCGAGCGGGCCGCCGGGATGTCACCCGAGGACTGGAAGGGCGTCGCGACGGCCACCGAGACGCTGAACGCCGATCTCGCCGCCGCGCAGCGCGCGGGTGTCGTACCGGGCTCCGACGCGGCGAACGCTCTCGCGGAGCGGCACCGGGCGCTGATGTCGACGTATTTCGACTGCACGCATGCGATGCAGGCGTGCCTGGGGCGGATGTTCGTCGGCGATCCCCGGTTCGCCGGGTACTACGAGGGTTTTGCGCCGGGTCTCACCGTCTGGGTGCGTGATGTGTTCTTCGCGAATGCCGAGGCCCACGGCGTCGACCCGGAGTCCGCGACGTGGGAGTGAGCGGGCCCGTCCCGGTGTGCCGGGCGGGTGCGGGGCGGTGTTCCCGCCGCTCCGCCGTTCCCCTCTTCGTCCCTTTCGCCCGTTCCGGAACCGTCCGCTCTGTTCGCCGGGCCCCCTGGCCGGATAAGGTCGCAGCGGCGCGACTGCCAGTTCGAAAGCAAGGGGAAACACGGTGGCGGACGCAGCAAGGACAAACACAGCACATGTGCTGATCGCCGCGGACAAGTTCAAGGGCTCGCTCACGGCCGTCGAGGTCGCCGAGCATGTCACGGCCGGTCTGCGGCGCGTGGTCCCCGGACTCGACGTGGCGGCCGTGCCGGTCGCGGACGGCGGCGACGGGACGACGGCGGCGGCGCTCGCGGCGGGTTTCACCCGCCACGAAGCCCGCGTCACCGGCCCCACCGGCGAGCCGGTGACGGCCACCTTCGCGCTGCGCGGCGACGGTACGGCGGTGGTGGAGATGGCGGAGGCGTCCGGTCTCCAGCACCTCCCGAAGGGCGTGTTCGCGCCGCTCACGGCCACCACCTACGGCACCGGTGAGCTGCTGCTCGCGGCGCTGGACGCGGGCGCGACCTCGATCGTCTTCGGGGTGGGCGGCAGCGCGACGACCGACGGCGGCGCGGGCATGCTGGCGGCGCTGGGCGCGCGGTTCCTGGACGCGGACGGGGAGCCGGTGGGCCCCGGTGGCGGGCCGCTGCGCGAGCTGGCCACCGCGGATCTGTCGGGGCTCGACCCCCGGCTGGCCCGTACGGAGATCGTGCTCGCGAGCGATGTCGACAATCCGCTGACCGGCCCGAAGGGCGCGCCCGCGGTCTACGGCCCCCAGAAGGGCGCCGGTGAGGCGGACGTCGCCGCCCTGGACGCCGCCCTCGCGCACTACGCCGAGGTGCTGGAGCGGACCGTCGGAGCCAAGGCCGCCGAGCATGCGCTGGCGCCGGGAGCGGGGGCCGCGGGCGGGATCGGCTACGGCGCGCTGGTCGGGCTGGACGCGACGTTCCGGCCCGGTATCGACGTGATGCTGGACGTGCTGGGCTTTGCGCCGGCGCTGGCCCGGGCCACGTTCGTGATCACGGGGGAGGGCTCCCTCGACGAGCAGACGCTGCACGGCAAGGCGCCGGCCGGTGTCGCGGCGGCGGCGCGCGCTGCGGGCATCGACGTGGTCGCGGTCTGCGGCCGGCTCCAGCTGCCGCCGGAGGCGCTCGCCGCGGCCGGTATCCAGCGGGCGTACGCCCTGACGGACCTGGAGTCCGACCCGGCCCGCTGCATGGCCGAGGCCGGGCCGCTGCTGGAGCGCGCGGCGGAGAGCCTGGCCCGCGACTTCCTGGTCTGAGCCCGTCGGGCCGGGGCCTGGCGGGGAGGACCCGGCGGGTCCCGGCCCGCGCGTGGCAGAAGCCGCGCCTCCGGTGGCCCGCCTGCCGGAGCACCGGCCCGTATCGGGGGCACCGGCTCCCGCTCCGCCCCACGTATCCCGGAATGCCGAGAGGCCCCGAGCGGAAGATCCGCTCGGGGCCTCTCGGCGTGCTGTGCCGTGTCGGCGCCGCCCGTCAGGGCTGGTGCGCGGCGCGCGACTCGGCGCGGGACTCGCGTCGGTTGTCGCGGAAGGTGTTGACCCTCCGGGCCGTCGCGAACAGCGGGATCATCGCGCCCATGACCACCTGGAGCGAGCAGCCGGTCTGGAGCAGCAGCTGGCCGCCGGGCGCGTCCAGTGCCCAGGCGGCGAGCATGCCCATGCTGAGGACGATCCAGCTGAGCATCGCCACCGCGAGTCGGCCCCGCGGCTTGGGGTACTCGACCCGGCTCACCATCAGCCAGGCCACGCCGATGATCGCCAGCAGCGTCGGCAGGAACGGCAGCTCCAGCAGGACGATGGCGACGACGGTCAGGGCGCCGAACGGGCTCGGCATGCCCTGGAAGATGCCGTCGCGGATCGTCACGCAGGAGAAGCGGGCGAGCCGGAGGACGACCGCCAGCAGGACGACCACCGCCGCGACCACCGACACCCGCTGGTGCGCGTCCTGGGCGACCATGCCCCAGGTCACGACGAAGTACGCGGGCGCCAGGCCGAAGCTGATCAGGTCGGAGAGGTTGTCGAGCTCGGCTCCCATCGCCGAGGCCCGCAGCTTGCGCGCCACCAGTCCGTCGAAGAGGTCGAAGACCGAGGCGAGCAGCATCAGGATCACGGCCATCGCGGCGCTGTGCCGGGCCATCCCGCCGTCCTCGGTGCCCGTCAGATGCGGGATGAGGACGCCAGTGGTGGTGAAGTACACGGCCATGAAGCCGCAGATGGCGTTGCCGAGGGTGAGGGTGTCCGCTATTGACAGCCGCGTGGACAGCGGCATGTCGTCCTCGTCCTCGTCGGTTTCGGGCGCCCAGCCCGCCTGTGTCTCAGGATCAATCACGGTCAAGGCGAGTCACCCCCGCGGTGGTGGCCTGGCCCACCTCGACCGCGGCCTCGGCGCCCTCCGGGAGGTAGACGTCGACGCGAGAGCCGAAGCGGATCAGGCCGATGCGCTCGCCTTGCTCGACCTTGGTGCCCCGGGGCACGTAAGGGACGATGCGGCGGGCCACCGCGCCGGCGATCTGCACCATCTCGATGTCGCCGAGCTCGGTGTCGAAGTGCCAGACGACCCGCTCGTTGTTCTCGCTCTCCTTGTTGAACGCCGGAACGAATCCGCCGGGGATGTGTTCCACGGACGTCACCGTGCCGGCCAGCGGCGCGCGGTTGACGTGAACATTCAGCGGGCTCATGAAGATCGCGACGCGGGTGCGTCCGTCCTTCCACGGCATGATGCTCTGCACCACGCCGTCGGCCGGAGAAATGACGCGCCCCTGAGCGATCTCTCGCTCGGGGTCGCGGAAGAACCACAGCATGCCCGCCGCGAGTGCGGTGGCGGGCACGGCGACGGCAGCCCAGCGTCCCGAGCGACGGGACCGGGCCAGGCTGACCGCTGCCGTTGCCACGGTCGGGAGGAGCCACGGCGACGCTCCGCGCGCGAGGCGGACGCGACCGCGTTGTGCAGAGGATTGGCTGTGGGGCATGGATGACCTTCGTAGCGGAGGATGCCGCGTATGGATGCGGGGGACGGCGCGGCTTTCCTGGGATGCTATCGGTTGCGAGCGGCAACTGGCCAAGAGCCAGAGCCAATCCGTGGCCGAAGAACGATGACAGGGTGTGATCTTTATCTAGCAGAAAACGACCCAAACGGGACGTTCACCCCTGGATCCGGTACTCCTCAAGTAGCCGCCGCCCGATGATCATTTTCTGGATCTCGGCCGTGCCCTCGCCGATGAGGAGCATCGGGGCCTCGCGGTAGAGGCGCTCGATCTCGTACTCCTTGGAGAAGCCGTAGCCGCCGTGGATGCGGAACGCGTCCTCGACCACCTCCTTGCAGTACTCGGAGGCCAGGTACTTGGCCATGCCCGCTTCGAGGTCGTTTCGCTGGCCCGAGTCCTTTTTGCGTGCGGCATTAACCATCATGGCATGGGCCGCTTCCACCTTTGTCGCCATTTCGGCAAGTTTGAACTGAATCGCCTGGTGCTGGGCGATCGGCTTCCCGAAGGTGTGCCGTTGCTGCGCGTACGACACGCCGAGCTCGAAGGCGCGCTGGGCGACACCGCACCCGCGGGCGGCCACGTTGACCCGGCCGACCTCGACGCCGTCCATCATGTGATAGAAGCCACGCCCGGTCTCGCCGCCGAGGACCCGGTCGGCCGGAATGCGCAGCCCGTCCATGATCAGCTCGGTGGTGTCGACGCCCTTGTAGCCCATCTTGTCGATCTTGCCGGGGATGGTCAGGCCGGGCCGCACCTCGCCGAAGCCCGCCTCCTTCTCCACCAGGAAGGTCGTCATCGACTTGTGCGGAGGCGTGCCCTCCGGGTGGCCCTCGTCGGTCCGGCACAGCACCGCGACCAGCGTCGACGAACCGCCGTTGGTCAGCCACATCTTCTGGCCGTTGAGGACGTAGGCGTCGCCGTCCCGCACGCCCTTGGACGAAATGGCCGACACATCGGAACCCAGCGCCGGCTCCGACATCGAGAAAGCGCCCCGGATTTCACCGGCCGCCATCTTCGGCAGGAAATAGTCCTTCTGCTCCTGCGTGCCGTGCTGCTTGAGCATGTACGCCACGATGAAGTGCGTGTTGATGATGCCGGACACGCTCATCCAGCCGCGGGCGATCTCCTCGACCGTCAGCGCGTAGGTGAGCAGGGACTCGCCGAGGCCGCCGTACTCCTCGGGAATCATCAGCCCGAACACGCCGAGTTCCTTGAGGCCCTCGACGATCTGCGTGGGGTATTCGTCACGGTGCTCCAGCTCCGTGGCGACCGGGATGATCTCCTTGTCCACGAAATCGCGGACGGTGGAGAGGATTTCCCGCTGGATGTCGGTCAGACCCTCGGTCTGTGCGAGACGCGCCATCCCGTCACTTCTCCTTCTTGGCCGCGGGGGCCTGCAACTCGGGGCGGCCGGGCTGCTCGCCGCCGCGCTCCTTGATGTACGTGGCGGTCGGCACCATCACCTTGCGGCGGAACACGCAGACCAGGGTGCCGTCCTGCTTGTAGCCCTTGGTCTCCACGTAGACGATGCCGCGGTCCGACTTGGATTTCGACGGGGTCTTGTCGAGCACCGTCGTCTCGCCGTAGATCGTGTCGCCGTGGAAGGTCGGCGCCACATGCCGCAGCGATTCGATCTCCAGATTGGCGATGGCCTTTCCGGAGACATCGGGCACCGACATGCCCAGCAGCAGCGAGTAGATGTAGTTGCCGACGACCACGTTCTTGCCGAAGTCGGTGGTCTTCTCCGCGTAGTTGCTGTCCATGTGCAGCGGATGGTGGTTCATGGTCAGCAGGCAGAAGAGGTGGTCGTCGTATTCGGTGACGGTTTTCCCCGGCCAGTGCTTGTACACATCGCCGATGGTGAACTCTTCGTAGGTACGGCCGAACTGCATCGCGGTTATGCCTCCGGGGCTTCGAACTTGGATGTACGCGTCATGCCGGCGGCCCGGCCCTTTCCGGCGACGACCAGCGCCATCTTCCGGCTCGCCTCGTCGATCATCTCGTCGCCGAGCATCGCCGAACCCTTTTTGCCGCCCGCCTCGGACGTGCACCATTCATATGCGTCGAGGATCAGCTCGGCGTGATCGTAGTCCTCCTGGGACGGCGAGAAGACCTCGTTGGCGGCCTCCACCTGGCCCGGGTGCAGCACCCACTTGCCGTCGAAGCCGAGCGCGGCGGCCCGGCCGGCGACCTCGCGGTAGCCGTCGACGTTCTTGATCTGGAGGTACGGGCCGTCGATCGCCTGGAGGTTGTGGGTGCGCGCCGCCATCAGGATCCGCATCAGGATGTAGTGGTACGCGTCCGCCGGGTAGCCCGGGGGCTGCTCGCCGACCACCAGGGACTTCATGTTGATCGACGCCATGAAGTCCGCCGGGCCGAAGATGATGGTCTCCAGGCGGGGCGAGGCGGCGGCGATCTCGTCGACGTTCACCAGGCCCTTGGCGTTCTCGATCTGCGCCTCGATGCCGATCCCGCCGACCTCGAAGCCCATCGCCTTCTCGATCTGCGTCAGCAGCAGGTCGAGCGCGACGATCTGATGGGCGTCCTGGACCTTGGGCAGCATGATGCAGTCGAGGTTCTGGCCGGCGCCCTCGACGACCGTGGTGACGTCCCGGTAAGTCCACTCGGTCGTCCAGTCGTTGACCCGCACCACCCGCGTCTTGCCCGTCCAGTCACCCTCGTTGAGGAACCTGACGATGGTGTGCCGGGCCTCCGGCTTGGCCAGCGGGGCGCAGGCGTCCTCCAGGTCCAGGAAGACCTGGTCGGCCGGCAGGCCCTGGGCCTTCTCCAGGAAGCGCGGGTTGCTGCCGGGGACCGCGAGGCATGACCGGCGCGGGCGGAGGCGGCGCCCCTCCGTGGCCGTGGCGGGCGTCATGCGGGGACCTCCAGAGGGTCGAGGTTGTTCGCTCTGCGGATCTCGTCGACGATGCGGCCGATGATCTCCGTGATGCCGAAGTCCTTGGGTGTGAAGACGGCGGCGACGCCCGCGTCGATCAGGTCGGCGGCGTCCGCCGGCGGGATGATGCCGCCGACGATCACCGGGATAGGGGCATCTCCCGGGCCGTCAGGCCCAGGGGAAGCGTCGACACCCGCCCGCCGGAGCCGGGCCAGTACGTCCGGCACCAGCGCGGCATGCGAGCCGGACAGGATCGACAGCCCGACGCAGTGCACGTCCTCCGCGACCGCCGCCGTGACGATCTGCTCCGGGGTGAGCCGGATGCCCTGGTAGACCACCTCGAACCCGGCGTCCCTGGCGCGTACGGCGATCTGCTCGGCGCCGTTGCTGTGCCCGTCCAGGCCGGGCTTGCCGACCAGCAGGCGCAGCCGGCCGCTGCCGAGATCGGCCGCGGTCCGCGCGACCTTCTCCCGGACCACCGCGAGCGGCGAGCCCTCCTCGGCGGTGACCGCCACCGGAGCACTGGAGACGCCCGTGGGGGCCCGGAACTCCCCGAAGACATCCCGCAGCGCCCAGGCCCACTCGCCGGTCGTCACACCGGCGCGGGCGCACTCCAGGGTGGCCGGGAAGAGGTTGGCGTCGCCCGCCGCGGTCTTCTTCAGGGCGGACAGCGCCTCCTGGGCGCGGACCTCGTCCCGGTTGTCCCGCCACGCGTGCAACGCCCGTACGACGCCTGCCTCGTTGGCCGGGTCGACCGTCATGATCGCGGTGTCGAGATCCGCGGTGAGCGGGTTCGGCTCGGTCGACTCGTAGCAGTTGACGCCGATGATCTTCTCGTCGCCGGCCTCGATCCGGGCCCGCCGCTCGGCGTGCGCGGAGACCAGCTGCGACTTGAGGTAGCCCGACTCGACGGCCGCCATCGCGCCGCCCATCTCCTGGATCCGGTCGATCTCGGCCAGGCACTCCTCGACCAGCGCCTCCACCTTGGCCTCGATGACATGCGACCCGGCGAAGATGTCGTCGTACTCCAGCAGGTCGCTCTCGTGCGCCAGCACCTGCTGTATGCGCAGCGACCACTGCTGGTCCCACGGCCGCGGCAGCCCCAACGCCTCGTTCCAGGCGGGGAGTTGGACGGCGCGGGCCCGGGCGTCCTTGGAGAGCGTGACGGCCAGCATCTCCAGCACGATCCGCTGGACGTTGTTCTCCGGCTGTGCCTCGGTCAGCCCGAGGGAGTTGACCTGGACGCCGTAGCGGAAGCGGCGCTGCTTGGGGTTCTCGATGCCGTAGCGCTCGCGGGTGATCTTGTCCCAGATGCGGCCGAAGGCGCGCATCTTGCACATCTCCTCGATGAAGCGGACGCCCGCGTTCACGAAGAAGGAGATCCGGGCGACGACATCGCCGCGGCGCTCCTCGGGGACCTGGCCGGACGCGAACACCGCGTCCAGTACCGCGATCGCGGTGGACATCGCGTACGAGATCTCCTGGACCGGAGTGGCCCCCGCCTCCTGTAGGTGGTAGCTACAGATGTTGATCGGGTTCCACTTCGGGATGTGGTTGACCGTGTACGTGATCATGTCGGTGGTCAGCCGGAGGCTCGGTCCCGGCGGGAAGACGTGCGTCCCGCGCGACAGGTACTCCTTGACGATGTCGTTCTGCGTGGTGCCGGACAGCTTGGTGATGTCGGCGCCCTGCTCCTCCGCGACCACCTGGTAGAGGGCCAGCAGCCACATGGCGGTGGCGTTGATGGTCATCGAGGTGTTCATCTGCTCCAGCGGGATGTCCTGGAACAGCCGCCGCATGTCACCGAGATGGGACACCGGGACCCCGACCCGGCCGACCTCGCCGCGGGCGAGGACGTGGTCGGGGTCGTATCCGGTCTGCGTCGGGAGGTCGAACGCGACCGACAGGCCGGTCTGGCCCTTGGCGAGGTTGCGCCGGTACAGCTCGTTGGACGCCTCGGCGGTGGAGTGCCCGGCGTACGTCCGCATCAGCCACGGACGATCCTTCTGACGCTCTGTCATGAAGTGGACCTCAGACGTTCCTGAAGCGGTTGATGGCATCGATGTGCTTGGCGCGCATCTCCTCGTCGCGCACGCCCATGCCCTCCTCGGGTGCGAGGGCCAGTACACCGACCTTTCCCTGGTGGAGGTTGCGGTGCACGTCGTACGCCGCCTGACCGGTCTCCTCAAGGGTGTACGTCTTCGACAGCGTCGGGTGGATCTTGCCCTTGGCGATCAGCCGGTTGGCCTCCCAGGCCTCCCGGTAGTTGGCGAAGTGCGAGCCGACGATCCGCTTCAGCGACATCCACAGGTAGCGGTTGTCGTACTCGTGCTGGTAGCCGGAGGTCGAGGCGCAGGTCACGATCGTGCCGCCCTTGCGGGTGACGTACACCGAGGCGCCGAAGGTCTCCCGGCCCGGGTGCTCGAAGACGATGTCGACGTCCTCGCCGCCGGTCAGCTCGCGGATCCGCTTGCCGAAGCGCTTCCACTCCCGGGGGTCCTGGTTGTGCTCGTCCTTCCAGAACTTGTAGCCCTCGGCGTTGCGGTCGATGATCGCCTCGGCGCCCATGGCGCGGCAGATGTCGGCCTTCTTGTCGCTGGAGACCACACAGATCGGGTTGGCGCCGCCGGCCAGCGCGAACTGCGTCGCGTACGAGCCGAGGCCGCCGCTGGCGCCCCAGATCAGGACGTTGTCGCCCTGCTTCATGGCCGCGCCGTTCTTCGATACCAGCTGGCGGTAGGCGGTGGAGTTGACCAGACCGGGCGCCGCCGCCTCCTCCCAGCTCAGGTGCCGGGGCTTGGGCATCAGCTGGTTCGACTTGACCAGCGCGATCTCGGCCAGGCCGCCGAAGTTGGTCTCGAAGCCCCAGATGCGCTGCTCGGGGTCGAGCATGGTGTCGTTGTGGCCGTCGGAGGACTCCAGCTCGACGGACAGGCAGTGCGCGACGACCTCGTCGCCGGGGTGCCAGGCGTTGACGCCGGGGCCGGTGCGCAGCACCACGCCCGCCAGGTCGGAGCCGATGACGTGGTACGGCAGGTCGTGGCGCTTGGTGAGCGACGAGAGCCGCCCGTAGCGCTCCAGGAACCCGAACGTCGACAGCGGTTCGAAGATCGAGGTCCACACGCTGTTGTAGTTCACCGAGGAGGCCATCACGGCCACCAGCGCCTCGCCCGGTCCGAGCTCGGGCACCGGCACGTCGTCGACGTGCAGGGACTTGCGGGGGTCCTTCTCGCGGGTGGGCAGGCCCGCGAACATCTCGGCCTCGTCCTTGTGCACGGTGACCGCGCGGTAAGAGTCGGGGAGGGGCAGGGCGGCGAAGTCTTCGCGCGTACTGTCCGGCGCGAGGATGGCGTCAAGAATGTGGTTCACGGTATGCCTCCGGCGCATGGGGTGTCCCCTGCTCGAACGGAGTTGAGAGCTTGGGGAAACGTCTACGGGAACGGCTCAAGGGAACGTCGGGGGTGGTGCGGGGCGGTGCCGTCGGTTCGGCCGGTGGTGCTCGGCATCGCGCGGGTGAGCGCGGATCAAGGTGCCTGTGACGCAGGCGTCCGGGCGCACAAGGTGCTTGTGGGGACAGCCGGCGCACCACTGTTGGGACGATGCGCCGGCCGCCCGGACACTCTCAACGTATGACACCGCGTGCCACTCGACAAGACACTGAGTGCCAAGAATTTCTCTCAGATGTCATTTGGTGGGCACGCATGAGCAACAGACTCCCCGCTCGTGGGGTGCTTTGTCGCGTTATGGGGTCAATGGCGTGCAGCGAGTGGCCGGAAATGTGATTAGGCCGTCCGTGTCACGGGCCGGGCGGCGCACGGGAAATGCCCGGCCCAGCGGGGCGCGGGAAGACGGAAACGGGCCCGCTCCGGGCGCGCCGTCACCTCCGCCACGTGGGGAGGGACGGCGCGCCCGGAACGGGCCCGCCGGGCCGGCACCGGATCGTCCGCATCGCGCGGACGCCGGTTACTTGTGAGCCTTCAGTGCCTTGCGGATGGTGCGCATGACCTCGTCCAGCGGGGCGTCCGTACGGGCCACCGCGACCAGCACCTCGCCCTCGCGCGAGACCGTCGCCGGGGGCGCCTCCGCGGTGGCGCGGCCCGCGCCGATACCGGTGCCGAAGGTTTCCCGGACGATCTCGAAGGCGTGGTCCAGCTGGGCCTCCACGTCGCCCTCCGCACCGGCCCGCAGCCAGCGGCGCAGGACGTGGTTGTGCGCGGTGACCACCGCGGACGCGGCCACCTCGGCGAGCAGCGGGTCGTCGTCGCCCTCGCGGTGCGCCCCCTCGTCGAAGTGGCCCAGGAGATAGCGGGTGAACAGCCGCTCGTAGCGGGCCACCGAGGCGATCTCGGCCTCCCGCAGGGTGGGTACCTCGCGGGTGAGGCGGTAGCGGGCCACGGACACCGCGGGGGCGGACGCGTACATCCGCATGACTTCCTTGATGCCGCGGCACACCGTGTCGAGCGGGTTCTCGTGCGGCGGCGCGGCGTCCAGGACGGCCTCGGCGCGTACGAGAGTGTCGTCGTGGTCGGGGAAGATCGCCTCTTCCTTGGAGCGGAAGTGGCGGAAGAAGGTGCGCCGGGCGACGCCCGCGGCAGCCGCGATCTCGTCGACCGTCGTCGCCTCGTAGCCCTTCGTCGCGAACAGTTCCATTGCTGCGGCCGACAGTTCGCGGCGCATTTTGAGCCGCTGGGCGGCGGCCCGGCGGGTGCCGGGAGTGGAGGTCTCGGAGGCGTCGGAGGACTGCGGGCGAGCGGGCTGGGACATGTGGGGACGGTACTGCATATTCACGCGGCCTGCGGCATGAGGTACCAGCTCCGGCCCTGTGACCTGGGGCGGACCGCCGGGACCACCGTCCGGCGGTTCCAGCAGTCCGCCCCATCCGCCCCCTGCCCCGGGGCGCCGCCGCGCGTCAGCGCCGGGCGTACTCACGGAAGCCGCGGCCGGTCTTCCGGCCCAGGCAGCCCGCCGCGACGAGGTGCTCCAGCAGCGGCGCCGGCGCCAGCCCCGGGTCGCGGAACTCGGCGTGCAGCACCTTCTCGATGGCCAGCGAGACATCCAGGCCGACCACGTCCAGCAGCTCGAACGGGCCCATCGGGTAGCCGCCGCCCAGCTTCATCGCGGCGTCGATCTCGTCCAGCGACGCGTAGTGCTCCTGGACCATCTTGATCGCGTTGTTCAGGTACGGGAACAGCAGCGCGTTCACGATGAAGCCGGCCCGGTCACCGCAGTCCACCGGGTGCTTGCGGACCTTGGCGCAGACCTCGCGCACGGTGGCGTGCACCTCGTCGGAGGTCAGGACCGTGCGGACCACCTCGACCAGCTTCATCGCGGGCGCCGGGTTGAAGAAGTGCATCCCGATGACGTCCTGCGGGCGCGAGGTGGCGCGGGCGCAGGCGACGACCGGCAGTGAGGACGTGGTGGTGGCCAGAACGGCGCCCGGCTTGCAGATCTTGTCCAGCGTCGTGAACAGCTGCTGCTTGACGGCCAGATCCTCGGCCACCGCCTCCACTGCCAGATCGACGTCCGCGAACGCGTCCAGCGAACCGGCCGGGGTGATCGCCGCCAGCGCCGCATCGCGCGCCTCGGCGGTCAGCCGGCCCTTCTCCACGGAGCGGCCCAGCGACTTGGCGATCCGGGCCTTGGCCCGCTCCGCCTTCTCCTCGCTGCGGGCGGCCAGCACGACGGTGTAGCCCGCCTTGGCGAAGACCTCGGCGATCCCGCTGGCCATCGTCCCGGACCCGGCGACGCCGACGCTGCGGACCGTACGGCCGGCCGGCTGCCCGCCGTTGCCGGCCGCGGGGCTCGCCGCGTCCGGCACCGCCGTGGCGCTTCCGGGCGCCTCGTAGGTGTAGAAGCCGCGGCCCGCCTTGCGGCCGGTCAGCCCGGCCTCCGCCAGCTGGCCCAGGATCGGCGCCGGGGCGTGCAGCCGGTCGTGCGACTCGGCGTACATCGCCTCCAGGACCGTACGGGCGGTGTCCACCCCGATCAGGTCGAGCAGCGCGAGCGGGCCCATCGGCAGACCGCAGCCGAGCTTCATCGCGGCGTCGATGTCCTCACGGGACGCGTACTTCGACTCGTACATCGCCGCGGCCTGGTTGAGGTAGCCGAACAGCAGCCCGTCGGCGACGAAACCGGGCCGGTCGCCCACCGCGATCGGGTCCTTGCCCAGGTCGCGGGCGAGTTCCGTGACGGCGGCGACCGCGGTCGGGGCGGTGAGCACCGACGAGACCACCTCGACCAGCTTCATCGCGGGCGCGGGGTTGAAGAAGTGGACACCGAGCACCCGCTCGGGACGCTGCGAGTCGGCGGCGAGCCGGGTCACGGACAGCGCGTTGGTGCCCGTGGCGAGGATCGCCTCCGGCCGGACGATGCCGTCCAGCGCGTTGAAGACCTGCCGCTTGAGTTCGTAGTCCTCCGGCACCACCTCGATGACGAGATCGGCGTCCGCGGCGGCCTGGAGGTCGCCGAACGTGCGGAAGCGGGCCAGCGCGTCCTGCCGCTGCCGCTCGGTGATGCGCTCGCGGCTCACGGCGCGGGCGGTGGAGGCTTCGAGGGTGGCGCGGGCCTGCTGGATCGCGGCGTCATCGGTGTCGATGCCGATGACCTCACGGCCGGCGCGGGCGAGCACCTCGGCGATGCCGGTGCCCATGGTGCCGAGCCCGACCACGGCGATCGTCGCAAGGGACAGTGAGGAAGCGGGTGTTGAGAGGTCAGGGGTGGACTGAGGGCCCATCGCGAGACTCCTGAGGGTGTTCCCCTGGGGCAGGGGAGAAGTGACGACTGAGGGGTGTCCGCGAAGCGGACGAACGGGCCGCACGGAGCGCGAGAAGCAGCGCGTAGCGGCGGGCGGCGAGGGGCCGCGGGCCGCAGCACTGCGGGCAGCGCCGGCGGTGCGGGAGGCGCGGCGAGCCCTGTCCCGGGGCCGTGCCGTTTCTCCGAACGTGTCGTGCGGTGCGTAGCGATGGAGCGTGCGTACGCGTCGTGCTGTGCGGTGCCGAACCGACTTCACTCTTCGGCGGCTGCGTCACCAGGCCGCCCGAGCAGGGGTGCTGCTCGTTCCGCCAGGTTAACCGGTGGGTAACCGAAGCGCCAGGGGTAATGCGGGTCATTAGGCTGTGGTGCAGGCCACGTCGCGCGGAACCGGGCGGCCAGGCGGGAGGGGAGCGACAAATGGAAGAAGAATTCCACGAGTTGACGGACCGGGTGCGGGCCGAACTCCGCTCCCCACAGGATCTGGTCGCCTACGAGCGGCTGCTCGGGCTGGCCCGCAAGAACACCCCCGCGGGGCGCGAGGAACTGGCCCGCATGCTGGTCGCCGTGGAGCGCCCCCTGTGGGCCCGCGAGATCGCCGCCTTCATCCTCGGCTGCGCCGGCGACAAACGCGCCTTCGAAACCCTCGTCCTGCTCCTGAACTACCGCGAACCGGTCCGCTGCGCCACCGCCGCACACGCCCTCGGCAAGCTCGGCGACCCGCGCACCGCCCGCGCCGCCGCGGCCCTCGCCACCAACCCGCTGCGCACCGCCTACGCCCTGCACCCGGTACGGCTGCTCGCCGAACTCCGCGCCCCGCAGTCCGTCCCCGCGCTGATCGCCACCCTGGAGCGGCTGCTGACCCCGCACAACCCGTACTGGCGGGTGGCCCTGGCCTGCGTCGAGGGCCTCGGCGCCCTGGGCGACCGGCGCGCGGTCCCCGCACTCACGGCCGCCACCGCCCACCCCCGGCTCGCCGCAGCCGCCGCGGCCTCACTGGCGCGACTCGGCGTCCATGAGGACGCGGCGGGGGCGCCGGGCGGCGGCGCGCCGGGGGAGGGGGCTCCGGCCGACGCCGGACCGCGGGGCGGCACGTCGGCGGATGCGCCATAGGGGCCCGGGCGGACGATGCCGGCGCAGCGTCCCGGTGGCTCAGGCGGCCGGTGCCGGCCGACGCCGGTAGCGCAGTTCCGCGACGCGCCGGCCAGCCACGTCGTACGCCTCCTCCGCCCCGTCCGGCGCGAAACCGGCTCGTTCGTAGAACCGCCGGGCGTGCGGGTTGCCGTGCACCACCCAGACGTACAGCGTGCCGAATCCGCCCGCCCGGGCGCGGTCCGTCCCGTCGGCCGGCAGTGCGCGGCCGACGCCGGTGCCGATCGGACCGGGCTCCACACAGAGGGCCAGGAGCTCGCCCGCGGGCGGGGATGTGCGCAACTCGCCCCCCTCCAGGGCGACATCGGGATCCCGGACCGGACCGACCGCGACCCGGCCGATTACCTCCCCGCACCGCTCCGCCACCAGCTCGAAGACGCCGGGCCGCCGTCGCCGGAACCGCTCCCGCCGCTGCCGGGCGTCCTCCGCCACGCTCATCGCGTCCAGGTACGCCCGCGGCATCAGCCCCTGGTATGCCGCCTGCCGGCCGCGCACCCGGACCCCCGCGACCGCGTCGATATCGGCCTCCGTCATCTCGCGTATCCGCAAGGGCCGCGACGCGTGCTCCGCCGTCCTCCTGCCGGCCCCGTCCCTGCCCCGCACCTGGGCGACTCCCCGGTCATCTCGCCGTCCCCATCCATGCGGCACAGGTTTGACGGCTGCCCGGACACCCGTGACCGGAATTCCCGGCCGGGTTTCCTCGCCGGATTCCGCAGCCGGACGACCGCCCTCCGGATGCCCGCCGCTTGACCTTGCCCCTGGGGGCAGGGTCCGAGACTCCCGCCATGGAACAGCGAACGCATGCCCCCGCGACCCCCGGATCCCCCGCGACCCCCGGATCCCCCGCGACCCCCGGATCCCCCGCGACCCCCGGAT
>NZ_BMRP01000019.1:147008-174339 GCF_014648695.1 Streptomyces albospinus | reverse complement strand
AGATCCTGCCACCCACCAGCAACGACGCCCTCACCCACTATCACGCACCAACTCGTTAGAACTCCCAACTGAATGGCTCGAAGATGAGGTGAGCCGGGTGGCGACCACTCGACGCCGTTGCCACGTTGACGGCTGCCGCCCTCCGATCCGGCCAAAGGGAGGACCTGGCTACCCAGGCCCGGCTTGCCCCGGGCCGGCTGTGGGCCGGAGTGCCTAGGCTGTCACCGCTACGGAAGGGCGGTGCCATGGATGCTGACTCCCGAACCAGGGCCGCGATCGAGGAGCATTGGCGGGCCTCGGAACGCGGGAACACCGAAGCCGAGCACGCCATCTACGCCACGGACGCGATCCTGGACTACCCGCAGTCAGGCGAGCGGTTCCGGGGCCGAGCGGCAATCTTGGCGCAGCGCGGCGGGCACCCGGCCGAGCGGCACTTCGCCGTCCAGCGGATCACCGGCCATGCGAATCTGTGGGTGAGTGAATGCGTCATCACCTACGGCGGTGTGCCTTCGTATTCGGTGAGCATCATGGAATTCGCTGACCAGCACGTGGTGCACGAGACGCAGTACTTCGCCGACCCCTTCGGCGCGCCGGCCCGGCGGGCCGCGCTCGCGGAGCCGATGCCGGGCCGGACCATCGCCGGAGCCTGATTCTTGGGCTTGCTCGGGCCGGCCGGGTGACCCGGCACCACGGCCGCGGTCAGCAGCGGCATGTCCATGTTCTCCCCCTGTCCTGCGCGCACGGGGCCGTAGCGTCCCGGTCCGGCCGACGGCCGGACCGCATTCGGCACATCGTCACCCCATAGGAAGACGTTCATGCACATGATCGATCTCGCCTACGTCGGGCGGGGCCCGCACGAGGAACTGGTCACCTACATCGCTGACCAGCAGGACTTCTACGCCGACGAGGGCGTCCACGTCGCACTGCGCGACGGCTGCACCTGGGACGCGGAGCGGCTGCGCCGCGGCGCAGTCATCGGACTCGGCCGAACATTGCTGTCCCGGCTGAACGATGGCATCCCCTGGGTCGCGCTGAATGTCAACACCGCCCACCCGCTGTTCTGGTTCCTCGCCCGTTCCGGCCTGGCCTCCCTGGCCGACCTGGCCGGCCAACGGCTGGCGGTAACCCCTCCTCACACCGGCCCCGGGGTTTTCACCCGGATCATTCTGCGTCAGGCCGGTCTCGACCCGGACCGCGACGTGCAGAGCATCGTCCGCTGGCCCGGCGACTACAGCATGGACCTGCGCCGGCTGCGCAACGGGAGTATCGACGCCGCCATGGTCGGTGACACCATGGCACCGGAGGCGATCGCCGCCGAGCTCGGCTGGCAGTTGCTGGCCTTTGTCGGCGACCACTTCCAGATTCCCACCGTAGGCGTTGCTGTCGACCCCACCTACACCGACCCGGAGGACCCCGCGGTCCAGGCGGTCGTACGAGCCCACCGGCGCGCCCTGCAGGCGATCCACAACGACCCCGACACCACGGTGCGGTACTTGCAGACCTTCCTCGGCCGACACACCGCAGACGAAGTCCGAGCGCACTACGAGAAGTTCATCGCACCGTATTTCACCACCGACGGCCAAACCGACCTCGCCGCCGCAGACACCGCGATCACCACGGTCGCCGCCGAACTCGGCGTCCCCGCCACCTTCACCGCAGCCGAGTTCTACCGCACCGTTTAGTCGTCGAAGGCAGTCAGTGAGCGGCTGACCACCTGGCCGGCCTGGAAGATGCACCACACCGCGGCGGCAAGTGCCCCGACACGCTGGGCCACACCTACGACGGCACCCTGCATGGCGCGTGCTCCGTGGTGTTGCAGGTCGAGGGGCACTTTCGCAGTGTCGTCTACCGACGCGATGAGCTCCGGATCGGCCGGGACCCACAGGATAGGCATTCCGGCCGGGACGCATACCAGGGACGGCAGGTCTCCGGCATACCGGTCGCCGCGACCCGATCGCCCCCGAACCGGTCGAAGATGCAGTCGCAGACCTCCAGGCGGCAGGCGCACTCCACATAGCGGCCTGTTTGCATGCGGGCAGAACCGACTCTTCCGGCCCCCTCAGGGCTCCTCGCAAACGGTCGCGAAGCCCTGCGTCCCCCGAAGAAACAGGCCCGAAGAAACAAGAGAGGAAGAGACCATGAAGGAGTTCCTGGTCGAGCTGACCGCCCGTGTGCCCGAGGGGACCGACCAAGCAGAAGTCGACCGGCGCCGCGCCGCCGAAGCTGTGCGAGCCAAGGAGCTCGCCGCCGAAGGTCACTTGTTCCGGCTGTGGCGCCCGGTCGGGGAGGATCGTGTCATCGGCGTGTGGCGCGCCGACGACGAGGCGGAGTTGCGTGAGAAGGTCCTCGGAAGCCTGCCCCTGTGGCCTTGGGCGACGGCGGTGATCACCGCCCTGCAGCCGCACCCCAACGATCCGGACCTGACCGGATGAGTCTTCCGGTGCGGCACCTCACTGCCACCGCTCGCTGTGCCGATCAGGACCACCGCACTGAAGCGGGAGTCCATGCGTTGAGGTTGAGAAACCGTTCGCTTACCGAATCGGAGACAGGGGTTCCGCGACCGACAGCGGCCCCGGACGGAGGGAAACCCATGTCTGAGAAGATCCATGCCACGGTGGCAGTCACCGGGGTGACTGGGGCGCTGGGCGGCCGGATCGCGGCCCGACTCGCGGGCCACGGCGTCCCCCAGCTCCTCGTCGGACGCAGCCCCGATCGCATGCCCGAACTGCCAGGCGCCCAGCGGCGCGGTCCGGCCGCCTACGCCGATGCCGACGCCATGCGCAAGGCGCTCGAGGGCGCGTCGACCCTCATCCTGGTCTCCGGACACCGCACAGGGCGCCGGCTGGAGGAACACGCCACCGCAGTCGAGGCCGCGATCGCGGTCGGCGTGGACCGGGTCCTGTACGTATCTCTCGTCGGCGCAGCGCCCGCCGCCACCTACACCAACGCCCGCGACCAGTGGCTGACCGAACAGTTCCTGGCAGGGGCCGGGATCCGCCACACGGTGCTCCGGGCGGGCTTCTACACCTCGACGCCGGCCGCCCTCGCCAACGAGGAGTTCGTCGTGAGCGGCCCCGCGAGCACCGGCCGGGCCGCCTTCGTCACCCACGAGGACATCGCCGACGTGATCACGGCCGTCGCCCTCGACGAGGGTCCCTGCTCCGAGCACGACGGCGCGACCCTTGAGATCACGGGGCCCGAGGCCCTGACCCTCGACGAAGCGGTCACCAGGATCGCCGCAGCCACCGGCCGGCCCTACCGCTTCGAACCCGAGACCCTCGAGGACGCCTTCACACGGCGATGGCGACTGGGCATGAGCGGGGAACAGATCGAGACCTGGATCTCGTGGTACCAGGCGATCGAGAGGGGCGAGATTTCCGTGGTCACCGATGTCGTCCCCCGGCTCACCGGCTCACCAGCGACCCCGATCTCGGACGCAGCCTGGTGGCCCGCGCCGAAGACAGCGCGCGGTACCCGCTGATCTCGCGCTTTGACGAAGCGGGCTGTCCGGCCACTGATCAAGAAAGCAGAAAGTGCCTCTGACCAGTGAGAATGAGGATTGCTGAGGTCTTTGTTCCCGCCGCCGTCGGAGGCACTTCCCAGGTGAAGAAGCGTATCGGGTCCTACCCGCGTGTCCGCGTCGAGGCCGGCGGGGCAGTGGTCTCGCGGGCGGGAGCCGTGCTGCTGGTCGACACGGTCCGCAAGACCGGGCTGGACCAGGCGATATCGGCGGCGCTGTCGCCGTGGCGCAAGCCCCGTGCGGTGCACGATCCGGGTAAAGTCCTGCTGGATGTGGCAGTCGCGGTCGCACTCGGCGGAGACTGCCTTGCTGACGTGGGAATTGTGCGGGCCGAACCGGGCGTGTTCGGGCCGGTGGCATCCGATCCGACCGTCTCCCGTCTCATCGACACCCTCGCCACGGCGGGAGACAAGGCCCTGGCGGCAGTCCGCTCGGCACGCGCTGAGGTCCGTGAATACGTATGGAAGTTGGCCGGTGTCTCGGCGCCGAATGCCGGCGGACAGGTGATCGTCGATCTGGATGGGGTGCTCGTTCTTGCGCACTCCGAGAAGCAGGACGCCGCCGCGACGTGGAAGAAGACGTTCGGGCACCACCCGCTGATGGGCTTCGTCGACCACGGAGCGGGCGGCAGCGGAGAGCCGGTCGCGGGCCTGCTGCGGCCGGGCAACGCGGGCAGTAACACCGCCGCCGACCACATCACCACCGCCGGGCTCGCGCTGGCCCAGCTGCCGAAGAAGTACCGGCGCGGACGCCAGACACTGATCCGCTGTGATTCGGGCGGTGGCACCCATGAGTTCGTGGCCTGGCTGACGAAGCGTGGCCGGTGGCTGTCGTACTCGGTCGGGATGACCATCACCGACGCCATCCACCAGGCCGTCCTCAAGGTTCCCGCGTCCGCCTGGACGGTGGCCGTCGAGCCCGACGGCGAGGTCCGCGACGGTGCCTGGGTGGCCGAGCTGGACGGCGACGTGCTCAAAGACTGGCCCAAGGGCATGCGGCTGATCGTCCGCAAAGAACGCCCCCATCCCGGCGCCCAGCTGCGCTTCACCGACGCCGACGGGATGCGGCTGACTTGCTTCGCCACCAACACCAACAACACACCGATCGCCGCACTGGGGCTACGGCACCGCCAACGTGCCCGCGCCGAGGACCGCATCCGCGCCGCCCGCGCCACCGGCCTACGCAACCTCCCCTTCCACGACAGTGCGCAGAACCGGATCTGGCTGGAGATCGTCCAGATCGCCCTCGACCTGCTCGCCTGGATGCCGATGCTCGCCCTGACCGGCCATACCCGTAGATGGGAACCCCGCCGCCTGCGCCTGCGACTCTTCTCCGCCGCGGCCCAACTCGTCACCACCGCCCGCCGCCGGTACCTAAGATTCGCGGCCCACTGGCCCTGGACCCACCTCATCACGGACGCGACCGAACGGCTCCACGCCCTCCCGAACCCTGGCTGACCAGCAGATCCACCCGTCCCGACGAGCCCGAACCAGCCCTCCGGAACCGTGGAACCCGGCGCCCCCCGACGCGACAGCCGGGCCCTCACCCTGCCCAACAAGCCGAAACGGCCCGCCAGATGAACCAACGAGCCGTCACGAAAGATCGAGGCTAGCTCCAGCACCTCCCTCACCCTGCACCTCGATGCCTACATCGGCCAGGAGCGGCACTCCTTCCCCGAGCACTGCCTGAGTCGTCTGCTGCCCGCAGCTCCCGCACCTGGCAGCGGCGACGACCTGTCCGGGATCCCCGGCCTGCGGGTGAGTGGCATCGAGGCCCGCGGCCGGCATCTGCGACTGCACATGCTGGATGGCCTCGGGCGAGCAGCGAGTCTCGTGCTCGCTCTTCCCAGTGGGCTGCCGGAAGGCTGGGAGGAAGTCGAGCGCCGGCACCGTCACTGGTGCGAAGGCAACGGTGTGCGGCCGCTTTGGAGGACCCCGGGACTCGATCTCGTGGAATCCGCCTATCTCACTGCCTTTCCCAGTCTCGAACGCTCGCGAGCCAGGCGGGCCGCGGTGGGAAGTGCCCTGCTACGGCGTATTGCTCTCTTCCATACCGTCAGCGCCGTCTACCGCGTCCAGTGCTGGGTCGACGGCGACAGCTGGAAGATCGACGCCCGCACCGCCCATCCTCGTGCCCGTTGGCACGACCAGCTGCTGCAGCAGCTGTGCCACCCGCGATGGGGCCTGCCGGTGAACGTGTCCCACCGGTTCTGCCGCTGCGCTGAACCGTACGCCCCCTATCAGTGGGGGCACACCTGCTCCTTCTACTTCGACGGCCACAACACCGGCGTGGACGACACCCTCTACCTACGCGTCCACGCGAGCCCTGAAGGGCGCGACTTCGACCGGCAGATCGAGACGCTGCGCCAGACCGGCGCATCAGAAGACTGGATGGCTCGGGCCTTTCCCCGGTGCGCGATCCAGCACCACGATCAGCACTATCAGGCCGAACGACTGCGGTAGTGGCACGTTCGCTCACCGCCTGGGAGAAGGCCGCTGATGCCTGGACCGGACTTGCCGCCGGCGGCGGCGCGCATGACCGCGGAAGCGTTGCTCAGCCGGTGGCCCACCGGCGCGCAGAAGGTGGAGCTTCTCCACGGCGTGCTCGTCTTCGTCGGCGACTTCGGCGAGCGTGACCGACCGTACGGGGACCGGCGGGGCCACGGTCGGACCCCGCGTCCCGCGCCCCCAGGGGAGGAACAGGGTCAGCGCAGCCAGGACCTGCCCCAGGCCGGGTGTACGAACGCGGCCTCGCCCGCCTCATCCACCACGAGATCGACCATCTCGACGGGCTGCTGTACACCGCCCGCATGCGGACCGGCATCGATCCGATCCCGGTGGAGGAGTACCGGCAATCCGGCCGAGCCTGGGTGTACGAGGGGCCCTGACCAGATCCAGCGGCGCCGGCACCATGCACGCGCTGCAAGCGCACAAATTCCCTACTGAGAACGGCTGTTGAGCCGTTCCAACAGCTCCATATTCCGCCCGCGGCGACGTATCCGCTGCGAACGAGCGGGCGTTCTAAGGCCGACATAGCCAGGAATCCGTCTAGGTCACCGAACTTGAAGTGGAGAATACCTGCGAATCCTGTGGAACTGCGGCCGCGCCACGTGCGCGGCGACTGTCAACGGACATTGCTCACAACGCTGTGCGGCAACTTCCGCAGTATTCCAAGCCCGCATTGCGGCACCAACCACGAAGCCGAGGCAGAGGGTGATGACGTAGAAACTACGCAGCTTGTCGCAGGATCCGGAAGGCGATGAAGAGCGGAGTAGCTCCCGCAATGACCGTTTTAGTGGCGAAGTAAGCGGGGTGAGAAAAGGGCGATGAGCCGAGATGTCGCTTACCCCGTCGATCGTTTGGATCGTTCAAAACTCGTGTGTTGGCTTCACGGCACCGACCGGCCGCGACCTGTGAAAAAGGGCCGGCGGTATGGAAATTGGGGGAAGAAGACGGGGGCTCGGCTTTGCTTGCAGGCTTCACGCCGGTACTCCGCTATGCCCTCTTCCCTCGGCATTGCGTCAAGGAATAGCGGGGAAGAATCTGTGCGTAGAACAAGGTGGAGTGTTCCGACGGTCGCTGCTGTGGTCGCCTCGGGGTTCTCGACGGTAGCTGCGGGGGTGGCGATGACGATGGTGCTTACCGTCGGGAGTGGGGCCGGTGCGAGTGCTCCGACGGGCACCGGGTCGGTGCCTGCAGTCGCGGGGCAAGCGGCTGCGGCGGTCCAGGTGGCTGGGAATGACAAGGCGGCGCGGAACTTCAAGGACGCGTTGCAGCAGTTCCGCAAGGACCATGCAGCGGCCCCGGCGAAGGTCAAGGCCGACGCTGTGGCGCGGGTGAAGAAGGAGATAGCCTCCGGTCAGCTGGCGACGCACTTGCCCGAGGGCGCGCACCTGGCGATCGAGCGCGCTCGCGCAGTCGTCGGACCGGACGGTACTCTCCTGGCGATCCCCATCCAAGGTGCGGGACTGCTTGCCGCGAGCGGCCTGACGGTGCAGATCGGCAAGGACGGTGCGCTGCACAGCAACGAGTCGCAGTTCAAGCCCACGGGACCGAATTCCGGGGTGCTGACGGCCTGGAAGGACGGAGTTCTCACGCAGCACGTGAGCGCCTCGGGTAACGGCTCGTCGTCCCCGGCGACCGGTCCTGTGCCGAAGCCGACCTCGGGTGGTCACATCCTGCAGGCGGATTTCACTTCGGGTGGTCACATCCAGCAGGCATCGGGTTACTGGGACGACGTTAAGAAATGCCTGGATGACAACGGGGTTCCCGGCTGGGTCCAGGGGCTCATCGCGGCGCCCTGCTTTGCCGCGGGGCCTGCGTGCGCGGCGGCCCTGTCCTTGTACTACAGCAACCTCGTAGCGACCTGCCTGGGCATGTAGCTGTTCGATCAGACGCTGCCGGGCACCTCAAGAATTCGAGGTGCCCGGCAGCCCTCTGTGCGGATGAGGCGCAGTCACGGCTCCCGCACGATCGCTACTTTCGCGTACGCGGTAGTCAGGCGTCCGGGTTGGTGTCCTGGTCAGGTTCACGCTGGAGTAGCCGCTGCAGTGCCGCGACGTGTCGGCCGTAGCGGGCCTGGCCCAGCGGGGTCATGCGGAACCAGGTGCACGGGCGCCGCCCGATCCCACCCTTGCGGATCTCGATGTGGCCCGCGTCCTCCAAGGCGCGGCTGTGCTTAGAGACCATCGAATCGCTCAGCCCCGTCGTCTCCCGGACCGTGCGGAACTCTACCCACTGCGGGCCTGCGGCCAGCAGCGCACAGATCGACAGCTTCGGCAGCTGATGGATCACGGGGTCCAGCCCCACGGATGTGTCGGTCACCGCCGCTGGCCCCCAGTCAGGATGTCGCCACGGATCCCTGCAGCCATCCAGGTCAGGAGGAACGCGATCACGCCTCCGGCGACCACCGCGACCACGACGGCCGCCCATGCGGCGCTGCTCGACGAATCGCTCAGCCAGCCAAGCCCGAACACCACCGCCAAACTGCCCAGGCACGCCAGGACGAACGCGGGGAAGCGTCGACGCAACGACGGATACACCGTGAACAGCGACACATCCTGCCGATTCGTCCCACACCGCACGGAGAACACCACGATCAATGCCGTGAACAGCAGACCGCCGATCTGGCCGTACGGCAGGTCCGGAATACCCAAGTGCCGGTAACCGACCGCCGGGAACGCACTGCTGACCGCAAGCGCCCAGGACACCGCGATCAGCACCGGAAACCACCAGCCCAACCGAATCCGCGCAGCCGCGGCCTGGCGCTGACGGGTCACAACGTCCATGCCCGCCTGGTACTCGTCCATCCACTCACTCCCGCACGCAAAGTCACTTTCCAAGTGGGAACTACTTTCTAGGCTCATATTTGGCAACCCGAGCATGAAGAGCCCCAGTGGCGGCGTCGTTGCCATGGGCCACAAACCCGACCTCAGCGGTGGCCTTCGACGGTGCCGACCTTGTGCTCGACGACGCCCACGAGCTTGAGGGCGCGCAGGAGCAGGCGGACGTTGAGTGCCATCCGCTGGGTGCGGAGGGAGAGCGCGCGCAACAGTGGCCGCTGTCGATCCCGGGCGGCGAGCCGGCCTGGGTGGAGGCCGGTCGCTGCCTGCGCCTGTCCCCCCCGCAACCGCGCCCTGGCCCACCTCGCCGCGGCGACCTGGCTCCCTACGGAGACCCGCACCACTACGCCCACTCCGCCCACCCCAGCGTGCGCTGGAACTACCTGCCCGCCCTCGAACGCCACCTTGGCGAACCGCACTTCACGCCCGACAGTCTGGTCCTGGGCCCCGGCTCCGCCGCCCGCCGGCACTTCACCGCGCTCCAGGACGCCGCCCCCGCGTCAGTTCCGCGGCCCGCACCGGCCACCTGACCACCCCACGACGAAGGCTGCCCGGACCTGACCGCCGATCCGGTTCGCGAAGTCGTCGCGTACTGCCGAGACCGCTGCCCCGCCCACCTGGTGACGCCTAATCTGCACGCCCTGCCCCCTTGATCACTGGTTTGGCTTGCAGCGTAGGCGTGGGGTCGGACACTGTGCCGTTGGGGACGGCAGTATCGCCCCGCATGCTTACATGTCAGGATCCGTTGCCCTCGGTCACCCACAAGGGTGGTGCTGCAGGCGACGGCGAACTGCGGCCGACCACCGTGTCGTGGGTGGAGACATGGACGAACGCATCGACGAGCAGCACCTTGGCGAACCCGGCCTGCTGGTACTCGACATCGCCGCCGCTGATGAGGCAACCGCCCAGGCCGCGATAACGGACCTGGATGCGCTGTGGATGACCTCCGGAGTCGCCCGCGTGCGACGCGTGCCCGGAGAGCCGGGCGTCCGGGCCCGCGTATACGCGGCGCTGCCTCGCCCGGCCGGCCTTGGCTATACCACCGAGGCCAGTACAAGGTCAGAGGCCGAGTTCGGTCTCCGGGCAGCAGATGTAGCACGCCTCCACGCCGGCCATGAGCGCCTCCACGGCCTGTTCCCGTTCCCGGGAAAACGCTGAACGGACCAGAGGCGAAGGCGCGGTTCTGATCTGCTGGAGTGCATCGTCCCGCTGGTCGAGAATGACCCCGCCGGCCGGGGCAGCTCGGTCCACACCGTGCCGGGCTTGCGCACGGGCGGGGTGGGGACGTTTAGCGCCTTGGCGAGCTGGGGCACGACCCGGAAGCGGGCGGTGTGGTACTGGATCGCCGCTTCCCCTTGGATGTGCGGCAGGGGGAGCCTGGAGGGGCGGCGCAGGTGGACATCGGGCAGGTGTGCGTTTCCACGCGCTTGAAGTCGTCGCTCACGACCCCGGACTGTTTCATGAGGGTGTTCACCCGTCCAGTGGTTTGCATGGCAGCGCAAGTACGGCGCGGGCTTCGGGCCGTGAAGGCAGCCCGGGGGGCCAGGCGTCCGCGCACTCTGCCGCCGGTTATCCGCCGTCCATGACCCGGACGATGGTCTTGCCACGGGCACGGCGGCCGGGGGCGAACGCGGCGGGCGCCTCCGTCAGCGCCCTGACCTCGCCGACGATCGGCTTGAGCCGTCCGTCCCTGAGCCGCTGGACCAGGTCCGCGAGCCGGGCACGGTCGGGCTCGACGACGAAGAAGACGGCCCGGCCGTCCCGCGGACGGACCTCGGGCGGCGAGGCGATGGTGACCAGCGTGCCCCCGGCCCGCACCAGCGGGGCCGAGCGCTCCTGGACCTCGCCACCGATCACGTCGAGGACCAGATCGACCTCCCCGACGCCCTCCAGCCGATCGGCCTGCAGATCCACGAAGGCATCCACGCCCAGCCCGACAGCGGTGTCCCGGTCGCCGGCCCGGCCCGTGCCGATCACCCGCGCCCCCGCCTCACGCGCGAGCTGCACCGCGATCGACCCCACACCGCCCGCGACCCCGTGGACCAGGACGGTCTGCCCCGCGGTAAGCCGGCCGTGGTCGAACAGGGCCTGCCAGGCGGTCAGCCCCGAGATCGGCAGTGCGGCGGCCGCCGTGTGGTCGACGTCCGCCGGAAGCGGGGCCAGATTGCGAGCCTCCACCGCGGTGTACTCGGCCAGCGAGCCGTCCCGGGTCCAGTCGGCCAGCCCCAACACCCGCTGGCCCACCGAGAGACCGGTGGTGCCGTACCCGAGTTCGGCAACGACGCCCGACAGCTCGTGTCCAGGTACGCTCGGTGTCCGGTCGCGCCCGGCGCGATCCGTCCACGTTCCCGGCCAGGCGAGTTCCCCCGGGGTGAACCCAGCCGCATGCACGCGCACGATGACGTCGTTCTCAGCGAGGTGGGGGTAGGGCACCTCCGTCAGCGACATTCCCTCGACACCGGCGGCGCGGTCTCGAACGGCGACGGCCTGCATGCCAGGTCCTCTCTCCAGTGGTGATTCAGGCTTCGCCCCCTTCGAGCGATCGGAAACAGGCTGCCACGAACTCCCGCAGCCCGCCTGCTGCCGCTTCTGACGGACTGCCGTCTGTGACGCCCAATCAGGCCACGTTTGGCGCTGGACGTCACGACTGCCCGAGCTGTTACGCGCCCGCCAGCAGTGCCTGCCGCACCCGGGGCGTCTTGCAGTGCTCAGAGGAGGAGTAGCAAGCAAGATCAATGTCGGCGCCAACCACGCATCCGTCTATCCCCGAGGCGGCCTTCCTTCGCGCCGGTCAAGATCACGGCAGTCGGTCACGTAGCCCCACCTGCCCGGAAGGCGCGCCTTGCACAGCGCAGGGACGGGGAGCCACCATGAGAACCATGGAAACTGAATCAGCTTCTCAAGTTTCCGACCGTGGCGGGCAGCGCACTGACGTGATCGTGGAGGCGGCCGGTCGACTGTTCCTCGCCCCGGGTTCCGGGCGGGTCAGCATGGACGATCTCGCCCGTGAGCTCCGGATGAGCAAGAAGACGCTCTACCGTCACTTCCCGGACAAGCGCAGCCTGCTGGCCGCGGTGCTGGAGCGGCAGTTCGCGGCGGTGGAGCGCACGCTGGTGGCAGCGGCCGAGGGCGGGGAAGGGCAGCCCTTCGATGTGCGGGTACGGCGCTTCCTGATCGCGGCAGGCAGCGAGCTCGGGCGCATCGCCGCAGCTCAGCTCGCGACGGGGCGGGGTGATGCGATGCTGCGCCAGTACGTGGAGCAGCGTGCGGATGCGATGGTCTACCGGAGGCTCGACGAGTTGTTCCGGGACGGGCACCGGCAGGGACTGCTGTCGGCACCGCCCGAGCTGCTGAGTGAGATCACCCGCGGCGCGCTGGAGCGGCTGCTCAACTCGCAGTTGCCGCACGAACTCGACTGGACCGCGGCCGATCTGCTGCGAGCGACCGTCGACACCGTGCTCCACGGGGCAATCCGCTCAGCAGACCCCGGCACCGACGGCGGAGGGCTCCGGGCGGTCATTCCGACGGCGCGCGACGACGAACAGGAAGTGGGCCCATGACCGGGGCAACCGGCAGAGTGGCATTGGTGACAGGGGCCAGCAGCGGAATCGGCGCGTCCACCGCACGCCTTCTGGCCGCGCGAGGGATGCGCGTGGTGGTCAACTACCTCCGCAACACCAAGGCGGCCGAGGAGGTCGTGGCCGACATCGAGGCGGCAGGCGGCCAGGCCATGGCCGTGCAGGCCGACGTGCGCGAGCCGGCGGCGATCGAGAGCATGGTCGAGCAGGTCCAGGCGGCCTGGGGCGGCATCGACGTGCTCGTGCACAACGCGCTCATCCCGTATGCGGTCAAGTCGTTCCAGGACATGACGTGGGAAGAACTGGGCGGCAAGATCGACGCCGAGATGCATGCGGCGTTCGCGGTTACCAAGGCCGTCTTGCCCGCCATGAGCGAACAGGGCTGGGGACGCATCATCTACATCAGCACCGGCCTCAGCCGTCGGCCCCGCCAGGGCATGATCGCGCTGGGCGCGGCCAAGGCCGCCCTGGAGCAGTTCGCCCGCTACCTTGCCCAGGAACTGGGCCCGCAGGGCATCACGGTCAACATCGTCGCAGCCGGCCCGGTGGAGGACACCCGCATGGGGTCCGCGCTCGATGAGAAGATCAAGCAGCGGCAGGTGGCCCTGACCCCCATGGGTCGCCTGGCACGCCCGGCCGATGTCGCCCAAGCCGTCGCCTTCTACGCCGGCGAGGACAACGCCTTCATGACCGGCACCACGGCCGCGGTCAACGGCGGGATGTCGATGGACTGACAGCCCGACCGGTATCCACCGCACGGTCACCTCAGCGCGGCGATGACACGATCAAGGAAGAGCTCCATGTACACGATCGATCTCGCCTATGTCGGGCGGGGCCTGCACGAGGAACTGGCCGCCTACATCGCCGACCAGGAGGACTTCTACGCCGACGAGGGCGTCCACGTCGCGCTGCGCGACGGCTGCTCCTGGAACGTTGAGCGCCTGCGCCGCTGTGCCACTATCGGGCTCGGCAGGGCACTGCTGTCCCGGCTGACCGACGGCATCCCCTGGGTCGCATTCAATGTCAACACCCACCACCCGCTGTTCTGGTTCCTCGCCCGCCCCGGCCTGACCTCCCTGGCCGACCTGGCCGGCCAACGGCTCGCGGTCCACGCCCCCCACACCCCACCCGGGTGCTTCGCCCGGATCGTGCTGCGCCAGGCCGGCCTCGACCCGGACCGCGACGTCCACACCGTTGTCCGCTATCCCGGCGACTACGGCATGGACCTGCGTCACCTGCACAACGGCAGCATCGACGCCGCCTACGTCGGCAGCACCATGGCACCTGAGGCGGTCGCCGCCGAGCACGGCTGGCAGGTGCTGGCCTGGGTCGGCGACCGCTTCCAGATACCCACCGTGGGCGTGGCCGTCGACCCCACCTACATCTCCCCGGACGACCCCGCGGTCCAGGCCATCGCACGAGCCCACCGGCGCGCCCTGCAGGTGATCCACAACGACCCTGACACCACGGTGCGGCACATGCGGACGTTCCTCGGCGGACAGACCGAGGATGAAGTCCGAGCCCACTACGAGAGGTTCATCGCACCGTACTTCACCACCGACGGCCAAGCCGACCTCACCGTCGGAGCCACCGCGATCACCGCGGTCGCCGCCGAACTCGGCGTCCCCGCCACCGTCACCGCAGCCGAGTTCTTCCACACCGCAACCACCACACCCTAGAAACCCGGCGACGCCGGCGCTGCCAAAGCGCGGGCATTACCTCAAGACCACCCACGCACAGACTCCCGCGGCCGCTAGTTGGCCAGGAGCTGGAGGCGGCCGTGCGCCCCCGAGTCGACACTCTGGCCGCGCCACACCCACAAGACAAAACACACCCATCCGCAAAAGCCCAGAGCCCGCGTCAGCAAACTGTCACAGCCTCAAGAACGATCGGAGCCAGCCCTGGGTCAGGCCTTGGCGACACTCCTGCCCGGCATCGGCTCCGCGAGTACTGTCCGCCATTCAGGTGCAGCGGGATGCCGCCATCGCCGGTTACCGCGAGGCCGCAGCGGAGCTCCGGTTGCCGCTGTCGCCACGGAGTCGCAGACTGAATTGGGACGGGGTGTTTACCGCGGGATGCAAGAGCGGGGCACCGACCGTTTTCCGGTCCACGAACTGGTCCAGGTGTGGCAGATCCACCACACCCCGATGGATCTCACGTTCCTGGCCGAAGCCTTCGCCGCGAAGGTCTGTGAGGCCACCGGGGGCAATGCCTACAGTTACGGTCCCGCAGGTGCGTCCTAACGACGAGTTCAGCATCGAAGCGCAGGCACAGATCGTCGAGGACTGGTTCGCCGGAAGCACGCCCGCGGGAACCGACCAGACCGGGCAGGCCTGCGATACCGGCAGCCCGTACTTCCAGTACATCACCGGGAACATTCGCACCGGAAGCACCTGAACACGCCTGTCGCCGTGGGCCGGGTCGGCCGACCGTGTCGACCCGGCCCACGGCTTCCGGTTCAAGTCGAGGAGAAACGGCATGACGTGGCAGTACAACGACCTCACTCGTGCTGGCGGCGGCCCACCGTCGGCAGGCAATCCCGCCGGGTACACCGTGGACGCCGACAAAACCGAGCGTGTGGTCCACCGTGGTGCGGACGGCCATATTCACGAACTGTCGTTCGATGGCGCCTGGCGTCACACCGATCTCACCAGCACGGCCCGAGGTGACCCGCTGGAGTCGGCAGGGGATCCTGTTGCCGGGAGCACCTCCGGTGCAGCCGCGTACGTCTTCTTCCGCGGGACGGACAGCCACGTTCACGGACTGTCGTTCGATGGCACCTGGCATCACACCGATCTCACCGGCACGGCACAAGGCGACCCACCAGACTCCACGGACGAGCCCATCGGCATCATCCTCAACGACTTCGACGAACCGACCGTGCTCTACCGCGGCTCCGACAGTGGAATCCACGACTTGTCGGAATTCGAGTCCGTGTGGAGCGACACCGGTCCCAGCGTCCTTTTCGCGCCGGACACGCCTCCGGAAGCGGCCGGCGGCCCGACCGCCGTCTACCGCTGGGCGATGGACAACGGCATGAACGTGGTCTATCGCAGCACCGACGACCACCTCTGTCTTCTGTCGCTCTCCCGCCACTTCGGCGCCCAGTACAAGGGGGACATCACCGCCGTGACCACCGGCAACCCGCCGGCTGCGGTCGGCAACCCTGCCGGGGATGCGCAGAACGACAAGGGCGAACAGCACATCGTCTACCGCGATGGCAACGGTCACCTCCACGAGCTGCTGGGGGTGTACACGGGCGACGTCGAATGGCACCACAACGACCTGTCCGCTACCAGTGGGGCTCCGAACGCCGCTGGTGACCCGGCTGTCCGCTCCTGGGACGTCGACAAGACCCTGCACGTGGTCTATCGCGGCACCGACGACCACATCCACGACCTCGTGCGCAATGGCGAGTGGCACCACACGGATCTGTCCGACACCGGTGCGGCTCCCCACGCGGCTGGTGACCCGGCCGTCTACTCCTGGGACGTCGACAAGACCCTGCACGTGGTCTATCGCGGTATCGACGACCACATCCACGAGTTCTGCTTCACCACGGGCTAGTTCCGTACTTCGCGGGTGACCGAATCGGCTGGTTCGGAGCCTGTGTGGGTGTCTGGCGGGGCGGTGGTCGCGTTGGTGGGGTGTGACGAAGTCTTCCCGGTCCCCGCGGCCACGGACGATGCGTCCGCGCATGGAATGCGTGGTCAGTGCCGTGGTGGAGAAGCGTCTGGGTGCTCTGTCTGTCGCTGCCGAATTTCTGCGTCGGCTGGATGTGGCCAGCGCCGGGATGCTGGAGGGCGCGGCAACTGCCGGAGGGCTACCGCTACGGCAGATGATCAACGCGAATGCGTGGGATGCAAGCGATTACCCGTGATCGTGTCCACGCCAAGGGTGTGGTGCAAATGCCATTGGATCGTCATCGAATACCCATGCCGTGCGCCCTCCCATAGTCCGTAGTCATAGGTGTCGTGCCCTTTACCCGAGGGGGGCTCGAAGACGCGGCCTGTCCGACCATGGTGCCAGTCGAGGTGGGCTTGGTCACGGCCGAGCGATTCACCGCGTTCATGGCCCCTGTAGTACAGGTTGCCACCGGGACTGCTGTACTGGTTGCTATCGGAATTACTCGGGTCCGGGGGAGGATTTTGTACGCTGGCGGGGCTGACTCCTGCACTGCTCTGTGCGACGGCTGTGCTGGTGCCCCCGATGAGTGCCCCGGTCGCCATTGCGGTGGCTGCGACGAGCCCGAATGCTCGCCTTATGGTTGCGTGGCGCGTGGCGCCCCTCTTGGTCATTTTCGGTTCCCGGCTTCCTGATCTTCTCGGTTATGATCTAGGTTTCATCTGGAAATTCGCTGGCGGCTAGGGCCTAATGGCCCTACGCCGGGTGGCCAGTCTGGCCCTACCACCGGGTAGTGCCGCCATTGCCGCAGGATCATCCGGATCTTGAATCAGCAATCACGTGAGCGAGGGGCCGCCAGTGATCAGCTCGTGTGTGCCTTTGTCTCCCCGGCTTTACTTCTGGCGCACTAGGTTGATCGCGGTGGACCGGTGATTTCTGTTGCCAGTTGCCGGGAGGTTTTCTGGGTCGTTGATCTCTGCGTGAGTGAACTGGTGGGGGATGCGCGGCAGTTGTCGCCGTCGGCGCAGGAGTCCCTTCGGATGCGGGGTGTTGCCGCGCTGGTGGCGTGCCGGGGCCACGGGGATGTCGCGGTGCTGTTCAAGGTCTCGCTCAAGGCCGTGGACAACTGGTGGGTGACGTGGCTGGCAGGAGGCAGTGCGGCGCTTGTGGCCCAGCCGCGTGGCCGGCGCGTCGGTGAACATCAGGTTCTCGCTGCGATCGAGCAGGAGGCGATCCGGCAGGCCGTGCTGGGTCACCGGCCCTGTGACCTGGAGCATGCCGGGCAGCTGTGGAAACGTGCCGGCGTGATGTGCCGCTTCCTCGTCCGGCTCGCAGGCCACTTCGACCGCAAGGTGCACCTCGTCCTGGACGGCCACTTTGCGCACCGCTCCCGCAAGGTCCGCGCCTGGCTCGCCGATCACCCCGACCGCATCGAGCTGCACTTCCTGCCGTCGTACTCACCCGAATTCAACCCTGACGAGCTGGTCAACGCTGACCTCAAACGCAGCCCGCCCATGCACAGCCGGCTCGCGACCAGGCCCAACTCGCCACCGAAACCCGCCGATTCTTCCACCGCCGCCAGCTTCAGCCGCACAGCATCCGCGGCTGCTTCGGCAGCCACCGCATCCGCTACATCCTCGAATGGAACCGATTGAGTTTCGGATCAATAGCTCGGACGACTTCGGCCCCCATGGCCATGGACTGAGCATCTGCGCCTGACATCCAGCAGCGACGGTCAGCGGCCTGGCCACCCGCTAGCCGCAGTTGTTGTCCGTCGTCTCCGAGTCGGCACCGGCACCGTTCGGGGCGGTGGCCGCACCGCACCTGCGGGGACAGAACGAAAGGCCCTCACCACGCTTCGGTTCAAGAGGTCGTTGCAACACCCCATCTGTAGGGAGTTGCAGTGGACTTCGAGATCCGGGAGGACCGGAGGCCGCAGGGGCCCAGGAAGCTCCTGAAGGAGCGTGAGCTCTACCTTTCCCTTGTGGATCAAGGAATGAGTAACGCGCAGGCCAGCCGGATCGTGGAAGTACACGAGCGGACCGGCCGGGAGTGGCGTTACGGACGGCCAGAGGGCCGGGTGAAGAGACCGCGGCCGAGGGCGGAGGACGCGCCCACGGTCGCGGTCCGTGCCGTCAGAACGGCCAGGACGCGGCTGATCGAGGTCCGTGGCGAATCCCGTTATCTCGGCGAGGACGAGCGGATACACATCGCCGACCGGCTACGGGAGAAGGCCACCATCCGGACCATCGCGGCCGAGCTGGGCCGCAGCCCGTCCACCATCAGCCGGGAGATCCGCCGCAACCAGCACCCCGTGAAAGGCCAGTACCGGCCGCACGCAGCGCACGCCCGCGCACGAGCCAGGCGGCCCCGCCCCAAGGGCGGGAAGATCGCGGCGTGTCTGCTGCTACGTGACACCATCCAGTCGCGGCTGGGGCTGAAGTGGAGCCCCGAGCAGATCAGCCAGAGCCTGCGCCTGCACTTCCCCGACCAGCCGGAGATGCACGTGTCGCACGAGACGATCTACCAGGCCCTCTACGTCCAGGGCCGGGGCGAGCTACGCCGCGAACTCACCAAGGCACTGCGGACCGGCCGCACCCTCCGCAAGCCTCAACGCCGTCCCGACCAGCGCGCTCCGCGCTACCCGGCACCGATGGCGATGATCAGCGACCGGCCGGCCGAGGCCGAGGACCGGGCCGTTCCCGGCCACTGGGAGGGAGACCTGATCATCGGCAAGAACAACGGCTCCGCGATCGGCACCCTGGTCGAGCGGACCACCCGCTACGTGATGCTGGTCCACCTGCCCGGCAACCGCGACACCATCACCGTCCGCGACGCACTGATCGACACCGTCAGCACCCTCCCAGCCCACCTGCGACGCTCCCTGACCTGGGACCAGGGCTCCGAAATGGGCCTGCACCACCAGTTCTCCATGGCCACGGGCATGCCCGTCTACTTCTGCGACCCATCCAGCCCCTGGCAACGCGGATCCAACGAGAACACGAACGGACTTCTGCGGCAGTACTTCCTCAAGGGCACCGACCTGTCCAGGCACAGCCGCGAACACCTCGACGCCATCGCCGCCCAACTCAACGGCCGCCCACGCAAAACGCTCGCCTGGAAAACCCCAGCCGAGCGCCTCGCTGAGCTCCTCACAACAGCCGCATGACCAGCGGTGTTGCAACGACCCCTTGAATTCGCCCACCTTCACAAACGTCGAACCAGGCAACGTTATACCGGTCGCCGCCTTCCGTGGGTGACGTGCCACCTGTCCCAGCCGCATTCAAGAAGGAAGGTGCTCAGGTCCATGACCCATACCACCCCGCCGACGCTGTTCTTAAAGAACAACTGGTTGGACATGCCGTAGGGCTCGCCAGCATACCCACGGCCCGTACGCCAACCATGGGATGTTGCCAGGTAGTCGAGGATGACGCTGATCAACGGCGCGCCGGTGGCCGGATCGTTCAGCTTCAGGGCCGTGATCGTCGCGTCGTAGAGCGTGGTTGCGTCCTGGGGAGTGGTGTACGGGTTGGACCTGATCCGGGGGTTTGCTCCGGCGTCGGGATGAGGCCCGCATGGACGAACGGCCACCGGCTGATCTTTCAAGACGACCAAGTCTTTGAAGGAGATCAGCACGATGACCGCACCTGACAGTGTGCCCCTGCACGCTCTGGCCGAAGACAACCTCGCCTCGGCGAGTCCCGATCTGCTGCACGCGATGGTCAAGACGTTCGCCGACGCCCTCATGTCCGCCGAGGCCGACGCCCTGTGCCATGCCGAATACGGGCAGGTCAGCGACGGACGAGTCAACCACCGCAACGGCTATCGCCCCCGCGAGTGGGACACCCGCGCCGGGACCGTCGAGCTGGCCATCCCCAAGCTTCGGCAGGGAAGTTACTTCCCACACTGGCTCCTCGAACGCAGGCGCCGTGCCGAACAGGCCCTCATCAGCGTGGTCGCCACCGCCTACCTGCTGGGCGTCTCCACCCGCCGCGTCGAGAAGCTCGCCGAGAGCCTGGGGGTGACCCATCTGTCGAAGTCCCAGGTGTCCGCAATGGCCCGGCACCTCGACGAGCAGGTCACCGCCTTCCGCAACCGGCCTTTGGACACCGGGCCGTATGCGTTCGTCTGGGTAGACGCGCTGACCCAGAAGGTCCGCGAGGGCGGCCGCATCATCAACGTGCATGCCCTGATCGCGGTCGGCGTCAATGCCAGCGGACACCGCGAGATCCTCGGCCTGGACGTCGCCACCGCCGAGGACGGCGCCGGCTGGCTCGCCTTCCTGCGCTCGCTGATCACTCGCGGACTGTCCGGCGTCCAGCTGGTCGTCTCCGACGCCCACGCCGGCCTGGTCGACGCGTTCGGCGCGGTCCTGCCCGGTGCCTCCTGGCAAAGGTGCCGCACCCACTACGCAAGGAACCTGCTGAGCCAGGTGCCGAAATCAGCCCAGCCGTGGGTGGCCACGCTACTGCGGACTGTCTTCGAACAGCCGGATGCTGACGCCGTTCACGCCCAGATGCGGCATGTCCTGGACGCCTTGGAAGCCAAGTTCCCCAAGGCTGCCGAACACTTGGTTACTGCACAGGCAGACCTGCTGGCCTTCAGCCGGTGCTGCCGGTGTCCACCAGATGGAAGTGCACGGGCAGCGACGGCAAGGGCTGGCCGCCGCGTAGCGCAAGGACGGTCATCGGTTGGTCGAAGGGGGTGTCGAGGACCCTGCGCGCGTTGGTGTGGTGGCGTCGGGGGGCATGAGCCATCAGGCCCCGGGCGGGCCATTGAAGTTGGTCCAGTCCGCCCAGCCAGCATCTGGGTCCGTGTCCAGCTTCCAGGTGGTGAACAGCCCCGTCTCGGTGGCGACCTGGATCTGCGGACGGCCGTCCGTAAGAGTCGCCGCACCCACAGTGTCCGCGAATCCGGGCTGGGGGAACTGGGTCCAGTCGGCCCACGCCGCGTTGGGGTCCTCGCCCACCTTCCACGTGGTCCACACCTGGCCATCGCTGTTCACGGCCACGATCTGCGGTCGACCATCCGTCAGGGACACACACGCCACCGCTATCGCACCGCCAGGCGGCGCGGAGAACTGCTGCCACCCGACCCATGCCGCGTTGGGGTCCGTGTCGACTTTCCAGTTGCTGAACAGTCCATTCCCTGTCGCGCAGAAGATTTGCGGACGCCCATCCGTCAATCTGGCTGACGCCACAGAGCTAACGCCTGACAGGCCATTGAAGTTGGTCCAGTCCGCCCAGCCAGCGTCGGGGTTCGTATCCAGCTTCCAGGTGGTGAACAGCCCCGTCTCGGTGGCGACCTGGATCTGCGGACGGCCGTCCGTAAGAGTCGCCGCACCCACGGTGACTGCGTTGTCGAGCTGGGGGAACTGGGTCCAGTCGCTCCACGTCGCGTTGGGGTCCTCGTCCACCTTCCACGTGGTCCACACCTGGCCGATGCCGTTCACGGCCAGGACCTGCGGTCGGCCATCCGTCAGGGAGGCAGCAGCAACCATTAGCCCACCCTGGGGTGGCACGGAAAATTGTTGCCACCCGGACCACGCCGCGTTGGGGTCCGGGTCGACTTTCCAGTTGCTGAACAGTCCATTCTCTGTCGCGCAGAAAATCTGCGGGCGCCCATCCGTCAGTCTCGCTGACGCCACGGAATTCGCAGGCATGACGTGACTCCTCGTATCGAGTGACCAGTGGATTGTCAATGAAGAAGGCAGTGAACAGACCTACGGCTTGCCCCCACACCGCCGCAAGACGGGCAGGCGCGTATCGCTCATTTGAGACAGGGATCCGCGCCGACAGACAGCCAACGACTGGCCAGCTCAGAACTCAGAGCCCTCTCGTTCACCATCCCTCTGCCCTGAATGCTCCGCAACCTCGCCGTGCTGGCCTGGGCACGGGCTGGCAGCGCCGTCTACTGACCTTTGCTTATGGGGTTGACGGTTGTGGGTCCCAGTCCAGGTGGGTGGCTGGGAGGAATCCGGTGACCAGGGCCGGGTGATGTTGGGTGTGTCGCAGGCCGCGGCGGGCGGTGGTGAGGAGTTCGTTGAGGGTTCGGGCGCCGAGGTTGGCGCACCGTCGCCACCGGCAGCGCCGACAAAACAGTGCGGCTGTGGGACGCGGCCACCGGCAAGAGCAACGCCACCCTCACCGGCCACACCAACGAGGTGTGGTCGGTGGCCTTCAGTCCCGATGGGCGCACCCTCGCCACTGGCAGTGTCGACACGACGGCGCGGTTGTGGGATGTGGCCACCGGCAGGACCCGCGCCATCTTGCCAGGCGACACGGGCGGGTTGGCATCGGTGGTGTTCAGTCCCGACGGACACACCCTCGCCACCGCCAGCGACGACAGCACCGTGCGCTTGTGGGATGTCATTCTCCCCAAACCTGCCGCTGTCCCACAGCAGATCGGGCGCATACGTCGAATCGTCACCGCCTTCCTGCGGTACTGGGGTTGGGATCAGTGGATTGACCCGGCCGTCCTGTGCGTCACGGAGATGCTGTCCAACGTGCAGAGACACGCAGACTCCGACGACTGCGTACTTCTCCTCCAGGCATCGCCATCCGGTGTGCGCATCGTGGTCAGCGACGACAGCCAGGTGCTCCCCGTCCTGCGCGAGCCCGACTGGCTCACAGAGCGTGGACGCGGGATGTTCTTGCTCAGCAAGAGCGCCGACGCTTGGGGCGCTGATCTCACTCCTCAGGGCAAGGACGTCTGGATCGAGTTCTGGGGGCGCGAAGCCGAGGAATCGCGTGAAGCCATTGCCGCGCTCGCACAGCCCAGGTGGTCGGCATGACGCAACCGACGCCCCGAAGCTACTGGTGTTATCGGACCTGCTTCAGGCCGGGCAGCGACCGCATGGCCGCGGGCACCGACCTCCTCACCCCGTACCCGGGCCGCGCCATCGCCTGGATCCGCAGCGAAGTGCGGCTGGTGTTCGCCGGCCTGGCCAACGAATCGGACCGAGCAAGGGTGATGGCGTGGCTCGACGACCTCCAGGCCGCAGGGACTGCTGTCCGTGAGCTGCGGACCGGTTCGTACACGTACCACTTGCACACCGCGACGGGTGTCCGATGGCTGTGGATGGCGCACCGCGTCTCCGGATTGCCGCTGCTCACGGCCGCCGGACACTACCGAGACCTATCCGGACAGACGCCTGTCCGATGAGACATCCCTTCCAGCACCTCCTCTTGGAGAGATCATGGTTCGACCCGGCAAACCCTCGTTTCCTCGCCTCCGGTGGGCAGTTCGGCACCCGGTCCAGGCCCTCGAACGCAACGGTGCTGCGCTTCCTCATCGCTGAGTACAACCGCCTGACGGACACGACAAGAACTCACCGCCCCTGACCGAAGCGGGCACGGCGGACGACTGGCCCTCTGAGCAGAGCGGGAGGTACCACGGACCACTATTCATCCGCCGTGCCCCATACACACCCCACTCAGGAACCGCCCATGACCCGCTTCGCTTTCGCCGGACGCTGCTCCACCGAGGACCTCCAAGACCCCGAGACGTCCCGCAACTGGCAGCTCACCCGCGCCCGCACCCTCATCGAACCCACCGGCGGCGAGATCGTCGCCGAGTACTTCGACGCAGGCCACTCCCGCGCCCTGCCCTGGAAACGCCGCCCCCCCGCCCTCCTCGAAGCCCTCCGCGACCCGAACCGCGGCTTCGACGCCGTCGTCATCGGGGAGCCCCAGCGCACCTTCTACGGCAACCAGTTCGGCAACACTTTCCCGCTCTTCGTCCACTTCGACGTGCCCCTGTGGGTCCCGGAAGTCGGCGGGCCGATCGATCCGAAAAATGAGGCCCATGACCTGGTCATGTCGGTCTTCGGTGGCATGAGCAAGGGCGAACGCAACCGCATCAAGATCCGCGTGCACACGGCCATGGCCTCCCAGGCGAAGATCGAAGGCCGCTATCTCGGCGGCAGACCCCCTATGGCTACCGGATCGTCGATGCCGGCCCGCACCCGAATCCGGCCAAGGCCGCCGACGGCAAACGTCTCCATCGTCTTGAGCCCGACCCTGAGACCGCCCTGGTCGTCGTCCGCAACTTCACCGAATACCTCCGTGGCAGGGGCGACTATGCCATCGCCGAGGGGCTGACCCGGGACGGGATTCCCTGCCCCTCCGCCCACGACCGCGCCCGCAACCGGCACCGCGACGGATGCGCCTGGTCCAAGAGCGCCGTCCGGGCCATCCTCATCAACCCCCGCTACACCGGCCACGAAGTCTGGAACAAGCAGCGCAAGGACGAAGTCCTCCTCGACATCGACGATGTCACCCTGGGCCACCGCTCCAAACTCACCTGGAACGCCCCCGACCAGTGGATCTGGTCCACCCGCCCCGTCCACGAACCCCTCGTCACCATGGAGGCCTTCAACCGCGCCCAAGCCCGGCGACACAAGCGCAGCCAAGACCGCACAGCCGAACGCAGCCCCCGCACCACCACACGCCCCTACGCCCTGCGCGGCCGCATCCGCTGCTTCCTGTGCCAGCGCAAGATGCAGGGCACCTTCAACCACGGCCACCCCCACTACCGGTGCCGCTACCCCTCGGAGTACGCGAAGAGCGAAGGCTTCGACCACCCCTTGGCCGTGTACGTTCGGGAGGCCCTCATCCTGACCGAGCTCGACAAGTGGATCGCCACGGTCTTCACCCCGGGCCGCTTGAAAGCCACGTTGCACGCCATGCAACAGTCCCAACAAGCCCACGTCGCAGCCGAGCCCGACCTCGGCGCAGCGCGGCAGGCCATCGCGGAATGCGACCGGCGCCTCACCCAGTACCGGGCCGCCCTCGACGCCGGCGCCAACCCCGCCACCGTCGCCGACTGGATCAGCCAGGCCGAAGCCGAAAAAGCCGCCGCACAACACCAACTGGCCACAGCCCGAGCCACACAGCGAACAGTCCTGACCGACGAGCAGATCACCCACATGATCAAGACCCTCGGCGACCTCACCGACCGACTCCTCGCCGCCGACACCGGCAGCAAGGCCCCGATCTACGAAGAGTTCGGGCTTGAGCTGACCTACAACGCGACGAAGCGGGCTGTGACCGTTAAGTCACAACCCGCTTCGTATGTGTACGTAAGATCGTAAGATCGTGTCCGAGGGGGGACTTGAACCCCCACGCCCGATAAAGGGCACTAGCACCTCAAGCTAGCGCGTCTGCCATTCCGCCACCCGGACCAGGTGTCTGTCTTTCCGGCCCCTGGGCCGTTCCGACGAGGAAAACAATAGCAAACGTTCGGGGGTGGTCGATCACCCGCGGGTCTGGCCGGGCGCGGGGCTGTGACCAGCGCATGTCGGGAGTATTGCGGCCTTGGGCGGAGCGGGTGCGGGGTGGAGGATGGCGGTGGACCCCCGCCGCGGCGGGCGCCCCAGGGGCGTCCCGCGGCCGTGAACCAAGAGGAGGCAGTGTGAGCGAGCTCCGCGAGCGAACCATGGAGAGGTACGAGCCCCGCGACCGCGGGGCCGGGCGAAGCGAGGTTCCGGCATGAGCGCGTCGCAGCCGGCCCGTGCGGTCACCGGCGAGGACGAGGTGGTCGACCTGTGCCGGGATCTGATCAGGTTCGACACCAGTAACTACGGAGACCACTCGGGGCCGGGGGAGCGCGCCGCCGCCGAGTACGTCGCGGAGAAGCTCGCCGAGGTCGGGCTGGAGCCGCAGATCTTCGAGTCCCACAAGGGGCGTGCCTCGACCGTCGCGCGCATCGAGGGCGAGGACCGCTCCCGCCCCGCGCTGCTGATCCACGGGCACACCGATGTCGTGCCGGCCAACGCGGAGGACTGGACCCACCACCCGTTCTCCGGGGAGATCGCCGACGGGTGCGTCTGGGGCCGCGGCGCGGTCGACATGAAGGACATGGACGCGATGACGCTGGCGGTCGTGCGTGACCGGCTGCGTACGGGGCGCAAGCCGCCGCGGGACATCGTGCTGGCGTTCCTGGCGGACGAGGAGGCGGGAGGTACGTACGGCGCGCGCTACCTCGTCGACCACCACCCGGATCTCTTCGAGGGCGTGACGGAGGCGATCAGCGAGGTCGGCGGGTTCTCCCTCACCGTCAACGAGAACCTGCGGCTGTATCTGGTGGAGACCGCCCAGAAGGGCATGCACTGGATGAAGCTGACCGTGGCCGGATCGGCCGGGCACGGTTCGATGATCCACCGGGACAACGCGATCACCGAACTGTCCGAGGCCGTCGGGCGGTTGGGGCGGCACGAGTTCCCGGTGCGGGTGACCAAGACGCTGCGGGCCTTCCTCGACGAGCTCGGCGACGCGCTGGGCACCGAGCTCGACCCGGAGAACATGGACGAGACGCTGGCCAAGCTCGGCGGTATGGCCAAGCTGATCGGCGCCTCGATGCGGAACACCGCCAACCCGACGCAGCTGGGCGCCGGTTACAAGGTCAACGTGATCCCGGGGCAGGCCACCGCGCATGTCGACGGGCGCTTCCTGCCGGGCTACGAGGAGGAGTTCCTGGCCGACCTGGACCGGATTCTGGGGCCGCGGGTCCAGCGGGAGGACGTGCACGCGGACAAGGCGCTGGAGACCACCTTCGACGGTGCGCTGGTGGAGGCGATGCAGTCGGCGCTCCAGGCCGAGGACCCGATCGCGCGCGCGGTGCCGTACATGCTCTCCGCGGGCACGGACGCCAAGTCCTTCGACGACCTCGGGATCCGCGGGTTCGGGTTCGCGCCGCTGAAGCTGCCGCCGGAGCTGGACTTCGCGGGGATGTTCCACGGTGTCGACGAGCGTGTGCCGGTGGACGGGCTGAAGTTCGGGGTGCGGGTGCTGGACCGGTTCATCGAGCAGAGCTGAAAAGGCCGTTGGCCGATGCCCAGGCCGAACTCCGCGCGAATTACCTGCCGTTCGCGCCGACTTCGCTGAAATGGGTGAATGCCGCGATGTGTTCGTAGCTTCAACGGCCTGGACCTCGTTGGAGGTTGTGCGGTCCGCGGCTGGGATCGCATTGTCTACAAGGAGGAACCATGATCAAGAAGATCGTCGCTGCTGCGACCGTCGCCGGTGGTCTCGTACTCGCCGGTGCCGGTCTGGCAGTCGCCGACTCGGGTGCCCAGGGTGCCGCCGTGCACTCGCCGGGCGTCCTGTCCGGCAACGCGGCCCAGGTGCCGGTGCACGTTCCGGCGCACGTCTGCGGCAACACGATCTCCGCGATTGGCCTGCTGAACCCGACCTTCGGCAACACCTGCGTCAACGAGTGACGCTCTCGACGGTGTATCCGGCCCGATGAGGGCCTGGCCCGGCCGGC
>NZ_BMRP01000019.1:142657-146957 GCF_014648695.1 Streptomyces albospinus | reverse complement strand
CTGGGTATTTCAGAGCGCGGGTGAATTGTTCCCACGGTCGTCATGTCCCAGGACCGTCCTCCGCGCGCATTCCCGTAGGGCACAAGGCAGGAGAACAATCTATGAGGCAGGTCGCAAGAAAGGGCCTGATCACCATGGCCGCCGCGGGCGGCGTGCTCGCCATGGCGGCGGGGTACGCACAGGCGGACTCCGGGGCAGTGGGAGGCACCGCGAATTCGCCCGGTGTCGGATCCGGCAACACGATCCAGGCCCCGATCGACGTACCGGTCGACGTGTGCGGCAACACCGTCAACGTGGCGGGGCTGCTCAACCCGGCGTTCGGCAACAACTGCGGCAACGGGACGGGCGGGCACCACGGCCACGGCCACGGTAAGCACCGGCGTCCGAGCGGCGGGCACGGTGCCAACGCCCAGGGTGGGGCCTCGAATTCGCCCGGTGTCGCGTCCGGCAACGTGGTCCAGGCGCCGGTGAACGTACCGGTCAACGTCTGCGGCAACAGCGTCGACGTGGTCGGCGTGGCGAACCCGGCCGTCGGCAACGACTGCGGCAACGCCTCGCCGGGAGGACCCGGTACCCCGCACCGGCCCGGCCACCCGCCGACTCCGGGTCCGGGCACGCCGCACCACCCCGGCCAGCCGGGGCAGCCGCACCACCCCGGTCACCCGGGCCAACCGCACCACCCGGGGGGCGCACACGGGTCGCGCCCGGGCACCCCGCAGGGCCCGGGCGGAGGGCACTCCCCGCACGCTCCGGGGGTGGGATCGCAGCATGCGACCGCACCGCACGCCCAGGGGGTGACGCCGACCGTGGGCGGGAAGCAGCTCGCGCATACCGGCGCCGGGGCGATCGGCTATGCGGTTCCGGCCAGTGCCGGGCTGCTGCTCGGGGGCGCCGTGCTCTACCGCAGGGCGCGTACCGCCCGTAGCTGATCAGCGGCACTCCGTGCGCAGGCACGACGGAGCGGGCCCCGTCCTTCGGGGCCCGCTCTGCTGTCCGTACGCCGCTCCGTCGGCACTCACCACGTGGCGCGGAGCTGGCGGATGATCCGGCGGCGCAGCCGCACCCGGCGGCTGCCGTCGGGATAGAGGCGCAGGCGGTCCAACTCCCAGTGTCCGTACTCGGCATGGTCGGTCAGCAGGCGTGTGGTGGCCTTGCGGGAGACCCCCCGAGGCACATACACATCGCAGAATTCGTATTCCGGCATCGCATCTATTGTGCGGGACGGGCCCCGGTACGGATAGCGTCTGCACTATGTCTGATGCTGCGCAGCCTTCCGCTGCCGAGGTACGTGCCGCCGCTGAGGCGGTCAAAGCCGCGCTGGACCGTCACCTCGACGCGGTCGAACGCCGCTCGGGGCAGGACGATCCGGCCGTCTATGCCGCGTTCGACGAGCTCGCCGCGGCGGCTGAGGTCTATGACGAGCTGCTTTACGACACCTACGACGAGGTCACCCCCTTCGAGATCCCCGGGAGCGACACCCTGCCCGCCTACGCGGGGCCCGAGGAGCCGAGTGCGCTGAGCGTGCTCATCCGGCGCGACTACACGGTCGCCAAGCCGCAGCGTCTGCTGCATCAGGCACAGCGGATCGCCGATCTCGATCCGGACGCCGCGGATGACGCGACGGGCCACGCCCCTGATGCCGCCGCGGTGGTCGGGAGCAGTGTGCACGCGGCGCTCGGGGTGCTCTTCGGCGAGTTCGAACCGGACGAGATCGCCTCCCGGCACAAGGAGTTCGGCCTGGAGGAGGGCGACTCCACCCTGTGGGTGGCTGCCGTCGACGAGCCGGCCGAGCCGGGCGAGTGGCTTGCCGCGCCGTTCGACCAGGCCGATCCGCAGCGGGTGGTGTGCCGCTTCGACATCAGCTCGGTCTTCGACGAGGAGCTGGGCATCGACGACGAGGACGAGCTGCTGGAGCCGGCCGACAAGGAGCGGTGACCGGGTGCGGTGACCGGGAGTCGTGACGGGGCCGGGAGGCAGGCAGCCGCCTGCCTCCCGGCCCCGCACCCGGATCCGCCCGGGGCGGCGGGGCTCAGCCCGCCGCGGGCTCCGCATCCGACTGCGCTCCGCTCTGCATCTGGAGCAGCGTCCGCAGCCGGGTGGTGCGCTCCTTGACCGGGATCTCGGCGACCGCACGGGGCAGCGCCTGGTCGGCGCCCTGGACCACCGACAGATGCCGCTCGCCGCGGCTGAAGGCGGTGTAGACCCAGGCGCGGGTCAGCCCGCCCGCCGCGTCGCCGGGGAGCACCACGACGACCGCGGGCCAGCGCATGCCGGCCGCCTGGTGGGCGGTGAGCGCCCAGCCGTGCCGTACGGCGCCGGAGCCGACCTGCTCGCGCGGTACGACGACGGCGCTGCCGGCGCAGTCGAGGCGGAGGCCGTCGGCGTCCGCGCCGGTGACGGTGCCGGGGAGCGTACGGCCGGGGGACGGGGCGTAGGCCACGCGGTCGCCGGGGTCGAAGCCGCCGAACCGTCCGGGGCCGGGGTTGAGCCGCTCCTTGAGCGCGGCATTCAGGGCGCGGGTGCCGGCCGCGCCGCCGTGGCCGACCGTGATGACCTGCGTCTGGTCGGCGGGGACACCGAGCGCCCGGGGCACGGAGTCGGCGACCAGCTGGACCGCGCGGTGCACCGCCTCGTCCGCGGCACGCACCGGGACGATCACCACCTCCTTGCCGGGGGCCTCGACCTCGTTGAGCTCGCCGATGCCGATGCCGGACACCAGCTCGCCGATCGGGCCGAAGTCCGGGGTGCGGGAGGCGACTTGGGGGCAGAACCGGGACAGCAGCAGATCGTGGAAGAGCCGCCCGGGGCCGGCGGACCACAGGAGGCCCGGGTCGCCGCTGAGCACCAGGCGGGTCCCGTCGGCCAGCGACTCGACGAGCAGTGCGGCGGTCTCCAGATCGAGCTGCGGAGCGTCCAGCACGACCAGCAGGTCGAGCGCCAGCGCGCCGTCCGCGTCCCGGCCGGGGCCCTGCCGGCCGGAGAGCAGACCGGAGACGGTCACCGCCCCTGCGGCCGGGTCGTCGGCGGCGTCGGCGGGCCGGGCCTCGGCGAGGTGCGCGGCGAGCCGCCGGCGGCCGTTCTCCGTGTGGGTGGCGCCGAAGGCCCGCAGGCCGAGGGAGCGGGCCGCGGCGATCAGCGCGGCGGGCTCGGCACGGGCCGCCTCACCGCCGGTGTGCGCGAGCAGGCCGCTGTCCGCGGCGGCCCGGATGAGCGCCGCCGCGGAGGGGGACGGGGCGGCGTCCGCGGCGGCTTCCCAGGCGGCGGGGGAGGGACGGACGGGGGTGGCGCCGGGGGCGTCCTCGCCGGAGTGGCCGGCCTGGCCGGCCTCGCTGTCCGGGGTGGCCTCCTGTGCCGCTTCCGCTGCGGGCGCCGCGTCCGTCGCTTCTTCCGCTGCTGCCTCTGCTTCCGCGTCCGTCGCCGCCGCCGCGTCCTCCGGTCCCCCGCCCACCGGTGACGGCTCGTCCGCCGCCGACTCGTCCGCCGGCTCGGATCCCTCCGCCGGCTCGAAGGTGTTCAGCAGCCGGGCCAGGCCGTCCGCGACGCTCTCCTCGGCCATCGCGAAGCGGTCGAGGCCGAGCAGGATGCGTACCGGCTGGTCCTCGTCGTCCTCCGCTGCGGGGCGGGGCCGGCCCGGGGTGTCGAGGGCGTCCTGGAAGACCAGCACCGCGCCGTCCGCGATGGCCGTCTGGAGGGCGTCGTCGGGGTCCGGTACGGAGCGTTGGGCGAGGGCCGCGCGGAGGGCGGACGCCTCCAGGGCGGAGTGGCCCGCTACCGCGGCCTGCTCCAGCAGCCACCCGATCAGTGCCTGAGCGCGCCGCTCGTCGTCCGGTCCGCAGGCGGGGCCGAGCAGCGCCCGCGCGAAGCCGTCGGCCTGCTCCGGGCGCACTCCGGGCACCGCGAGCAGCTGCCACGGGTCGGCGCTCAGGGCTTCGGCGGCCCGCTCGCCGAGCGCTTCGGCGGCCCGCTCCGCGAGTGCCTCGGGGGCGCCGCCCGCCGCGAGGACCTGCCGCACGCCCGCGATGCCGGGTGCCGGGGCGAGGGCGGGCCGGGGCGGGGTGCCGCCGCCGGGGGCCGCACCGGGGCCGCCGTCGGCCTCGGGGGGCCGCGCCGGATCCGCCGGCCGCTCCGGGGTGCGCTGCAGCGCGACCTCCGGGGCCGGACCCGCCGGACCCGCCGGGCCGGCCGGTGCGCGGTCGCCCGCGCCCTGCGGCGCCGGGCGGGCGGCCGGCGCGGCGGGCTTGGCGGCCCGCGGGGCGTCGTTGAAGAACGAGGCGGCCGAGCGCTCCCCGGTCTCCACGGC
>NZ_BMRP01000019.1:140335-142625 GCF_014648695.1 Streptomyces albospinus | reverse complement strand
GGATCCGGACCGCGATCCGCTGTCCGCCTCGCCGCCGGGCGCGGCCTCCTGCTCGGGCGGGGTGTCGCCGGCGGGGCGGTCGGTACTCACAGCGTGCTCCAGTTGTGGTCGGGATAGTGGTGCACCGGAGCCGATACATCGTCCAGCGCCCGGCGGATCTCGTCAGGAAGACTAAGGGCCTCCACTGACAGTGACGCTCTGAGCTGCGGCGCCGTGCGCGCGCCGAGGATCGGTGCGGTCACTCCGGGGCGGTCGCGGAGCCAGGACAGCGCGACCTGGAGGGGGGTGACGGCAAGGCCGTCGGCGGCGGTGCTGACCGCTTCGACGACCCGGCTCGCGGTCTCGTCCAGATAGGGCGCGACGAACGGCGCGAGGTGTTCCGAGGCGCCGCGGGAGTCGGCCGGGGTCGCGTGCCGGTACTTGCCGGTGAGGACACCGCGGCCGAGGGGGGAGGAGGGGAGCAGGCCGATCCCCAAATCCTGGGCGGCGGGCAGGACTTCGCGTTCGACGCCGCGCTGGAGGAGGGAGTATTCGAGCTGTGCGCTCGCCAGCCGGTTCCGCACCCCCGGAGCCGCGAGCTGCCAGGTGGCGGCCTTGGCGAGCTGCCAGCCGGAGAAGTTCGCCAGGCCGACATAGCGCGCCCGGCCGGTGGCGACGGCGAGGTCGAGGGCCTGGAGGGTCTCCTCTAGCGGTGTGTCCGGGTCGAAGGCGTGCAGCTGCCACAGGTCGACGTAGTCGGTGCCCAGGCGCTCCAGGGAGGCATCGAGGGCGGCGAGGAGATGGCGGCGGGAGCCGTCCACCCGGCGGTCGGGCGCGAGGACGCTGCCGGCCTTGGTCGCGATCACCAGGTCGTGGCGCGGAACCAGTCCTTCCAGCAGCCGGCCGAGGAGGTATTCGGCGCCGCCGTCGGAGTAGATGTCGGCGGTGTCGACCAGGGTCCCGCCGGCCTCCCAGAACGACTTGAGCTGGCCGGCGGCTTCCTGCTCGTCCGTGTCGCGTGCCCAGTTCAGGGTGCCGAGCCCCAGACGGGACACGCGAAGGCCCGTACGGCCGAGGTGCCTTTGCTCCATGGGCCCTGAGGTTACGCGCCGCCTGCCGCGATCAGGGGACCTGTGGACAACCCGCCGGACGGTCCTCCGGTGACGCCTGCCGCACGCGCGCGCTAGAGTCCCCGGAACAACGACGTTACTGATGGGTAAGGGGTGCGGCATGAGGCTTGGCATCAACCTCGGCTACTGGGGCGCCGGAATGGACTCCGACAATCTCGCGGTGGCTCAGGAGGCCGATCGCCTCGGATACGCGGTCTGCTGGGCGGCCGAGGCGTACGGCTCCGACGCCCCCACGGTGCTCTCCTGGGTGGCCGCGCAGACCGAGCGCATCGACGTCGGCTCGGCGATCTTCCAGATCCCGGCCCGTACGCCCGCGATGACCGCGATGACCGCGGCGACCCTGGACTCGCTCTCCGGCGGCCGGTTCCGGCTGGGCCTGGGCGTCTCGGGGCCGCAGGTCTCCGAGGGCTGGTACGGCGTGAAGTTCGACAAGCCGCTGGCGCGCACCCGCGAGTACGTGGAGATCGTCCGCAAGGCGATGGCCCGCGAGCGGCTGTCCTACGAGGGCGCGCACTGGACGCTGCCGCTGCCCGGCGGCCCCGGCAAGCCGCTGAAGCTCACCGTGCACCCGGAGCGCGAGCACATCCCGCTCTACATCGCGGCGATCGGCCCGAAGAACCTGCGGCAGACCGGCGAGATCGCCGACGGCGCGCTGCTCATCTTCCCCTCCGCCGACCACCTGGAGGAGACCGCCGTCTCCCACATTCGGGCGGGGCGGGAAGCGGCCGGCAAGACCATGGACGGGTTCGACGTCTGTCCGACGCTGCCGCTGTCGCTGGGCGAGGACAAGGACGTCAGCACGCTGGCGGACGCGTTCCGCCCGTACACCGCGCTCTACGTCGGCGGCATGGGCAGCCGCAAGCAGAACTTCTATAACCAGCTGGCGCAGCGGATGGGCTACGAGAAGGAAGCCGCCGAGATCCAGGACAAGTACCTGTCCGGGGACAAGGCCGGCGCCGCCGCGGCGATCCCTGAGCGGCTGATCGACCAGACCACGCTGCTCGGCTCCGTCGAGCGGATCGCGGAGCGGATGCAGGCGTACGCCGCGGCCGGGGTGACCACGCTGACGCTGGCACCGGCCGGCTTCACGCTGGACGAGCGGGTGGCGTCCCTGCGGGCGGGCGTCGAGGCGCTGGAGCGGGCCGGGCTGGCGTAACGGCCGGGGAAACCGGCGGAGGCCC
>NZ_BMRP01000019.1:123875-140240 GCF_014648695.1 Streptomyces albospinus | reverse complement strand
GGCTCGGGGGTCTTCCCCGCCACGGCCGTCACGGAACACAACGCGGCGACGGGCGGGCGGGTTACGCGGGCCGCCCGGGGCGCGTCAGGCGAACGGGCGCGGCGGCCGGGGCTCCCGGTTGCCGGCGGCGGACCACCGTATTTGACTCTCCCTTTACGGGTGTGTCCGTTCGGAGGTGACGCTGATGTTCTCGGCCAGGAGCCTGTTCCAGGAGATCGTCGACAACGACGACTCCTACCGCCTGTTCTGCTCCATCGCGGCCAGCGGTGAGGCACAGGGGGGCTGGGAGAACGGCCGGATCGCCGCGCTGCTCCCCGCCTCGCAGCGGGATCTCGCGCCCAAGGTCGCCCGGCACGGCGCCGACGAGGACAAGCACGGCCGGATCTTCAACGCCCTGCTCCGCAAGCGCGGTCTGACGCCCGCCGAGGTCCCCGTGGCCACCGACTACACCATGCTGCTGGAGCGGCGGGGCATCGGCCTGGCGCACGCCACGCTGCGGCGCGACGAGGCACTGACCGAGCGGGACGTCATCACCTACCTCGCGCACAGCCGGGTCACCGAGCAGCGCGCGGCCGAGCAGATGCTGATGCTGCGGAAGTACTTCGGCGACCACCCCGAGGTGGGCAAGGCGATCCGGATGATCTGCCAGGACGAGGAGAACCACCTCGCCTACTGCCACGAGGAGCTGCTGCGGCTGGCCCGCGCCGGGCACGGGCGGACCATCCAGCGCATCCTCCAGGAGTGCGCGCTGGCCGAGATCGCCGTCCACCGGGACGTCAGCCTGGCCGTGATGGCGCACATGGGCCGCATCCTGAGGTGGCCGAAGGCCAAGTCGGCGGTGCTGTCCGCCGGGATCATGGCGCTCTACGGATACGAGCGGCTCGGCGGCTGGCGCCGGATGGTCAGCCTGCGGATGCCCGAGCGGCGGGACGCGCTGGGCGGTCCCGCCACCTCCGCGCCGGAGTTCGCCTGAGCGGTCCCGGTCCGGGCCGCCTGCCCGCGGCCCTCACAGCCAGCCGCGGCGCTTGAACAGCCGGTACAGCGACACCTCGATGACGGCCATCACCAGCAGGATCGCCGGATAGCCCAGGTGCCACTTCAGCTCGGGCATGTCGGCGAAGTTCATGCCGTAGATCCCGGCGATCAGGGTGGGGACGGCGGCCAGCGCGGCCCAGGCCGAGATCTTGCGCATGTCGTCGTTCTGCCGGACGCCCATCTGCGCCAGATGGGCGGCGAGGATGTCGGACAGCAGCCGGTCCAGGCCCTCCACCGACTCGTTGGCGCGGGCGAGATGGTCGCCGACGTCCCGGAAGAAGGGGCGGGCGTGATCGTGCACGAACGGCATCCCGGGGCTCTGGAGACGGCTCATCGGGTCGGTCAACGGGACGGTGGCCCGGCGGAATTCGAGGACCTCGCGCTTGAACGCGTAGATCTCCGCGGCGGTGTTCCGAGTGTTCTGGGTGCTCCGCCGGATCGGGGCGAACACCTCCGCCTCCAACTCCTCAAGATCCACCTGGAGTTCGCCGGCGACCTCGATGTAGTGGTCGACCACCGCGTCGCTGACCGCGTACAGCACCGCCCCGGGGCCGTGCCGCAGGATCTCCGGGTGGTGCTCCAGCCGCTGCCGCACCGCCGCCAGCGGGCTGGCCGCACCGTGCCGGACGGTCACCACGAACGAGTCGCCGACGAAGACCATCAGCTCCGAGGAGGTCACGGTGTCGGCCCGGACGTCGTAGGTGATCGGCTTCAGCACGACGAACACCGAGTCGTCGTAGACCTCCAGCTTGGGCCGCTGGTGCGCCTTGAGCGCGTCCTCGACGGCCAGCGGGTGCAGCCCGAACTGGCTGCTGACGCGGTCGAACTCGTCCTGCGTCGGCTCGTGCATGCCCAGCCACAGGAAGGAGTGGCCCTCGGCCCGCGCCTCGTCCAGGGCGTGGGAGAAGTCGGCCGCGCACTCATGGCGGCGGCCCTCCCGGTAGATGGCGCAGTCCACGATCACATCTGGCATTCTCGCCCGGCACCCGGCCACCTGCCACGGAAACCGGTACGGAACGTAGGGTGGCGGCCATGCCCACGCTGATCCTGGTGCGGCACGGCCGCTCCACCGCCAACACCGCCGGCGTGCTCGCCGGCCGGACGCCCGGCGTCGCCCTCGACGAGCGGGGCGCCGCCCAGGCCGCGGCGCTGCCCGCCCGGCTGGCGCGGATCCCGCTGGCCGTCGCCGTCTCCAGCCCGCTCCAGCGCTGCCGGGAGACGCTGCGCCCGCTGCTCGACGCCCGCCCCGGGCTGCGCCTGGAGACCGACGACCGGATCAACGAATGCGACTACGGCGACTGGTCGGGGCGCAAGCTGGCCGAACTGGGCGACGACCCCCTCATGGAGGTCGTCCAGCAGCACCCGTCCGCGGCCGGCTTCCCCGGTGGCGAGTCGATCCGGGAGATGCAGGCCCGCGCGGTGGCGGCGGTCCGGGACTGGAACGCGCGGGTCGAGGAGGCGCACGGCGCCGAAGCGGTCTACCTCATGTGCTCGCACGGTGACATCATCAAATCCCTGGTCGCCGACGCCCTCGGCATGCATCTCGACCTCTTCCAGCGGATCTCCGTCGAGCCGTGCTCGGTCACCGCGATCCGCTACACCCGGCTGCGCCCCTATCTCGTACGGCTCGGCGACACCGGAGACTTCGGTTCGCTGACGCCCCCTGACGAGGGCGGTTCCGGAAGCGAGCGGGACGCGGCCGTCGGTGGTGGTGCGGGAGCAGCGTGATCGACCGGCGCAGTAGGGTGGTGCGACGGCGCTGCCCGCGACGCCCCTGTGATCCGCGCAGTGCCCGCAGGACGCAGCGACCGCACTGACCGCACTGACCGCAGTCGAGAATCGGAGCAGGACGTTGTCCCGTCAGGTGTTCTTCTACGACGCGCCGGACCGGTTCGTGGCCGGAACGGTCGGGCTGCCTGGCCGCCGTAGCTTCTTCCTCCAGGCCACCGCGGCCGGCCGCACCACCAGCGTCGCCCTGGAGAAGACCCAGGTGGCGGCCCTCGCGGAGCGGATCGACGAGCTGCTGGACGAGGTGGTGCGGCGCAGCGGCGGCAATGCCCCGGTGCCCGCCGTCTCGCCCGCCGAGATGGCCGACACCGCCCCGCTGGAGACCCCGGTCGAGGAGGAGTTCCGGGTCGGCACCATGGCGCTGGCCTGGGACGGCGAGGACCAGCGGATGATCGTCGAGGCACAGGCGCTGGTCGAGCTGGACGCCGACAGCGACGAGGACCTGGCCGACGCCGAGGAGCGGCTGCTCCAGGACGACGAGAACGGCCCGCCGATGCTCCGGGTGCGGCTCACCGGGTCCATGGCCAGGGCGTTCGCCAAGCGTGCGCTGGAGGTCGTCAACGCCGGCCGTCCGCCGTGCCCGCTGTGCAGCCTGCCGCTCGACCCGGAGGGACACGTATGCCCGCGCCAGAACGGATACCGACGGGACGCCTGAGCCCCATGGAGCCCACCGTCGAGCCGGCCGGTCCGCTGCCCGGTGCCGTGGACCCGCAGGACCCGCAGGCGTCCGCGGCGGAGCGTGCCGGCAGCCTGCCGGACGCCGTTCTCGCCGAGGGCGAGCTGACCGTGCGCGGCCGGATCCAGGAGGCGTCCAACGCCGTCCTGTACTGCACCGTCGAGCGCGACGGCCGCAGCGCCGCCTGCGTGTACAAGCCGGTGGCCGGTGAGCGCCCGCTGTGGGACTTCCCGGACGGCACGCTCGCCCAGCGCGAGGTCGCCGCGTACGAGATCTCCCGGGCGTGCGGCTGGGACCTGATCCCGACGACGGTGCTGCGCGACGGCCCGTTCGGGACCGGCATGGTGCAGGAGTGGATAGCGCCGCCCGGCGACGCGGACGAGGTGCCCGAGCTGCTGGCGCTGGTCGCCGACGACGAGCCGGCACCGGGCTGGAAGGCGGTCGGCCGCGCGGAGATCGGCGAGGGCCGCACCGCGCTGCTGGTGCACGCCGACCACCCGCGGCTGCGCAGGCTGGCGGTGCTGGACGCGGTCATCAACAACGGTGACCGCAAGGGCGGCCATCTGCTGCCCGGCGCCGGCGGGGAGTTCTTCGCGATCGACCACGGTGTGACGTTCAACTCGGCGGACAAACTGCGCACACTGCTGTGGGGCTGGGCCGGGGAGCCGCTGACCGAGGAGGCACTGGCCGTGCTGCGCGGCCTGAAAGAGGCGCTGGCGGACGCCGCGCCGCTCGCCGCCCGACTGGCCGAACTGATCACGGACGACGAGATCGCCGCGCTGCGGGCCCGGATCCACGGGCTGCTGCACAGCGGACGACACCCGGAACCGAGCGGGGAGTGGCCCGCGATCCCCTGGCCGCCGGTCTGAGCGGAGGGCTTCGGGCAGCGGAGCCGGGGGCGGTAACACCCGCCAGTCCCTTGCATATCCGCCCGCGGAGCACAAGACCGTCTTTCCGGCCAGAGACCCGGTCCGGTTCGTATGTGGAACGTCCGTCCGGTTACGCTCAAGGCATGCATGCATGGCCCGCTTCTGAGGTCCCCGCCCTGCCCGGTCAGGGCCGCGACCTGAGGATCCACGACACCGCGACCGGCGGACGGGTAACCCTCGCCCCCGGTCCCGTCGCCCGTATCTACGTCTGCGGCATCACGCCGTACGACGCCACCCACATGGGGCACGCGGCGACCTACAACGCGTTCGACCTGGTTCAGCGCGTGTGGCTCGACACGAAGCGCCAAGTGCACTACGTGCAGAACGTCACCGACGTCGACGATCCGCTGCTGGAGCGGGCGGTCAAGACCGGCGACGACTGGACCGCGCTCGCCGAGCGCGAGACCGCGCTCTTCCGCGAGGACATGACGGCGCTGCGGATGCTGCCGCCGCAGCACTACATAGGCGCCGTGGAGTCGATACCCGGCATCGTCCCGCTGGTGGAGCGGCTGCGCGACGCCGGCGCCGCCTACGAGCTGGACGGTGACATCTACTTCTCGGTCGCCTCCGACGCGCACTTCGGCCAGGTCTCCGGACTCGACGCCGAGGCGATGCGGCTGCTGTCCGCCGAGCGCGGCGGCGACCCGGAGCGCGAGGGCAAGAAGAACCCGCTCGACCCGATGCTGTGGATGGCCGCCAGGGACGGCGAGCCGAGCTGGGACGGCGGCTCGCTGGGCCGCGGCCGGCCCGGCTGGCACATCGAGTGCGTCGCCATCGCGCTGGAGCACCTCGGCATGGGCTTCGACGTCCAGGGCGGCGGCTCCGACCTCGCCTTCCCGCACCACGAGATGGGCGCCTCGCACGCCCAGGCGCTCACCGGCGAGTACCCGTTCGCCAAGGCGTACGTGCACGCCGGGATGGTCGCCCTGAACGGCGAGAAGATGTCCAAGTCCAAGGGCAATCTGGTCTTCGTCTCCCGGGTGCGGCGCGAGGGCACCGACCCGGCGGCGATCCGGCTGGCGCTGCTCGCGCACCACTACCGCAGCGACTGGGAGTGGACCGACGCGGTGCTGGAGGAGGCCATGGCACGGCTGGCCGGCTGGCGGGCCGCCGTCTCCCGCCCCGACGGCCCGCCCGCCGAGGCGCTCCTGGAGGAGATCCGGGAGGCGCTGGCCGACGACCTGGACGCACCGGCCGCCCTCGCGGCGGTCGACCGCTGGGCCGCCGCGCAGCAGGACGGCGGCGGTACGGACGAGGGCGCGCCCGGCCTCGTCTCCCGTGCGGTGGACGCGCTGCTGGGTGTGGCGCTGTGACGGCCGGCCGCTGACGGCGGCCCGCTGAGACCCGTACGCCGAGGTTCCGATACGTCAGGGGCGCCCCCGCCGAGTGGCGGGGGCGCCCCTTTGCCGTGCCGTGCGGCGCCTGACTCAGCGCTCGGTGCCGGTGTCGTCCGGGCCGTCGTCGGGCTTGTGGGCGCCGCCGGGGTCGGCGCTGCCGCTCGCCTCCGGTCCCTCCGGGCCGTCCGTGGGCCGGGGGTCGCGCGGCTCCTTGGGCGCGGAACGGGGGGAGCGGGTACGGCCGCTGGCGGTGTCGCGGAGGTAGGAGCCGTCGCGGCCGTCGGTGAGCCCGCCCTCGGTCGCCACGCCGGGGCCGGCCTGCGGGTCGCGGCGGCGGAGATAGCGCTCGAACTCGCGGGCGATGGCCTCGCCGGACGCCTCCGGCAGATCGGCGGTGTCCCGGGCCTCCTCCAGCGACTGGACGTACTCGGCCACCTCGCTGTCCTCCGCGGCGAGTTGGTCCACGCCCAGCTGCCATGCGCGGGCGTCCTCGGTCAGCTCGCCGAGCGGCATCCGCACGTCGAGCAGGTCCTCCAGGCGGTTGAGGAGGGCGAGGCTGGCCTTGGGGTTGGGCGGCTGGGAGACGTAGTGCGGCACCGCCGCCCACAGGCTGACCGCCGGGACGCCCGCGTGCGTGCACGCCTCCTGGAGGATGCCGACGATGCCGGTCGGGCCTTCGTAGCGCGACTCCTCCAGGTCCAGCCGGCGGGCCAGGTCCGCGTCGGAGGTGACGCCGCTGACCGGGACCGGGCGGGTGTGCGGGGTGTCGCCGAGCAGCGAACCCAGCACCACCACCATCTCGACGCCCAACTCATGGGCGAAGCCGAGGAGTTCGTTGCAGAACGAGCGCCAGCGCATGCTCGGCTCGATACCGCGGACCAGGACGAGGTCGCGGATCCGGCCCTTGCCGTCGGCATCGCCGACCCGGACGACGGAGAGCCGGGTCGTGGGCCAGGTGATCTTGCGGACGCCGTTCTCCAGGAAGACCGTCGGGCGGTTGACCTGGAAGTCGTAGTAGTCCTCCGCGTCGAGCGCGGCGAAGACCTCGCCCTTCCACTCGCGGTCCAGATGGGCGACCGCGGCGGAGGCGGCGTCGCCGGCGTCGTTCCAGCCTTCGAACGCAGCCACCATGACCGGGTCGATCAGCTCGGGCACCCCCTCCAGCTCGATCACCCAGCGCCTCCTTCCGGCCGGTTCGGCCGTGTGGGGACGGCCGCCGGCAGCAGTTCCTGTGCGTGCGTTCCCAAGACTACGGCTTCCGCGGTGCCGTTCCGCAGCCCCTGTGCAGGAACAGGTGCAGATACATCCGATCTGTTTCGGGCTGTGAAGGGAGTTGTTCGGCCAACTTCCGCACGGGACTTCTGTACGGGGTCTGGACGGGGTCGAGAGGTGGGGGCTATACATCGGATGACCGGGAAAGGTCCGATGTTCTTTCGCGACATCCGCGCGACATCCCAGGGGGCGTGCCCATGGCCGTAACCGACACCGTCACCGGGCTGGAGGTCCACGACGTCCGCTTCCCCACCTCGGAGCAGCTCGACGGCTCGGACGCCATGAACCCGGATCCCGACTACTCCGCCGCCTATCTCGTCCTGCACACCTCCGGCGGCCCGCGGGGGTACGGCTCGTGCTTCACCATCGGGCGCGGCAACGATGTCATGGCCGCCGCGATCCGCTCCCTCGCCCCGTACGTCGTCGGCCGCCCGGTGCCCGCCACCGCCGGCCGGCTCGCCGCACTGCACCGCGAGCTCACCCAGGACTCCCAGCTCCGCTGGCTCGGCCCGGAGAAGGGCGTGATGCACATGGCGGCGGGCGCGGTGGTCAATGCGGCCTGGGACCTCGCCGCCCGCCGCGCGGGCCGCCCGGTGTGGGAGTTCCTGGCCGCGCTGACCCCCGAAGAGCTGGTCGCGCTGGTCGACTTCCGCTATCTCTCCGACGCGCTGACGCCCGATGAGGCGCTGGCCGTCCTGCGCGCCGCCGAGCCCGGCCGCGCCGAGCGCGCGGGCCGCCTGAAGGCCCGGGGCTATCCCGCGTACACCACCTCGCCCGGCTGGCTCGGCTACGACGACGGCAAGCTGGTCCGGCTGGCGAAGGAGGCGGTGGCCGACGGCTTCGGCCAGATCAAGCTGAAGGTCGGCGCGGACCTCGACGACGACAAGCGGCGGCTGCGGCTGGCCCGGGACGCCGTCGGGCCCGGCGTCCGGATCGCGGTCGACGCCAACCAGCGCTGGGACGTGGCCGAGGCGGTCCGCTGGATGACCGCGCTGGCGCCGTACACCCCGTACTGGATCGAGGAGCCGACCAGCCCGGACGACGTGCTGGGGCATGCCGCGGTGCGCTCCGGGCAGCCCGTGAAGGTGGCCACCGGTGAGCATGTCGCCAACCGGGTGGTGTTCAAGCAGCTGTTGCAGGCCGGCGCCGTGGACTTCGTGCAGATCGACGCGGCCCGGGTGTCCGGGGTCAACGAGAACCTGGCGATCCTGCTGCTGGCCGCCAAATACGGGGTGCCGGTGTGCCCGCACGCGGGCGGGGTGGGGCTGTGCGAGCTGGTGCAGCACCTCGCGATGTTCGACTACGTGGCGGTGTCCGGGAGTTGGGACGACCGGGTCATCGAGTACGTCGACCATCTGCACGACCACTTCACCGATCCCGCGGTCGTCGAGAACGGCCGCTACCGGGCACCCACCGCGCCCGGGTTCTCCGCACGGATGCGACCCGCGTCGGTCGCCGCGTACCGCTTCCCCGACGGGCCGGTGTGGCGGGCCCGCAGCCAGCAGCGCGAGCAGGAGGTCTCCGCATGAACGACACCGCCGGTACCGCCGACTTCGCGGGGATGGGCGCCCTGGTCACCGGCGGCGGCTCGGGGATCGGGGCGGCCACCGCCGCCCTGCTGATGGCGCGCGGGGCCCGCGTCGCGGTACTGGACCGCGATCCGTCCGGCGCGCCGGACGGTGCGGTCCGGGTCGCGGCCGATGTGACCTCCGACGCGGCCGTACGGGCCGCGGTCGCGGAAGCGGTGGCGGAACTGGGCGCGCTGCACACGCTCGTGGGCAACGCGGGCATCGGCGCCGTCGGCTCGGTGGAGGACAACGACGACGCGGAGTGGGGACGGGTGCTGGACGTCAACGTGCTGGGGCTGGTGCGCACCGCCCGCGCCGCGCTGCCGCATCTGCGCCGTACGGCCGCCGAACGGCCGGGCCGGGTCTCCATCACCCACACCTGCTCCATCGCCGCCACCGCCGGGCTGCCGCAGCGGGCGCTCTACAGCGCGAGCAAGGGGGCGGTGCTCGCGCTGACCCTGGCGATGGCCGCCGACCACGTCCGGGAGGGCATCCGGGTCAACTGCGTCAACCCCGGCACCGCGGACACGCCCTGGGTCGGCAGGCTGCTCGACCGGGCCGACGACCCGGCCGCCGAGCGGGCCGCGCTCAACGCCCGGCAGCCGATGGGGCGGCTGGTCACGGCCAGGGAAGTGGCCGCCGCGATCGTGCACCTGGCCTCTCCGGGCGCCTCCGCCGTCACCGGGACGGCGCTGGCCGTCGACGGGGGGATGCAGGGGCTGCGGCTGCGCACGGCCCCTTGACGCCGTCCACGCCGCCCACCCAGCGGCCCGCCGCCCACCCAGCGGCCCGCCGGCCGCACACCGGCCGCGCACCGACCGGAGGACCGGACACCCGACCAGACACCCGACCGGACACCCGACGTAGGGACCACCCATGAGACTGCGTACACGTACGACCGGCGCGGCGGCCGGTGCCGCGGTGCTCGTCATCGCCGCGCTGGCCGGCTGCAACCGGGGCAGCGCCACCGCGGGCGGCAGGATCGGCATCGACATGCCCCGTACGGACACCGACTTCTGGAACTCCTACCAGCAGTACATCGAGAAGGACCTGCACCACGGCGGACCGGCCGCGCTGCCGCTGTCCAACTCGCAGAACGACATCGGCAAGGTCGTCGCCGACGTGCAGGCGCTGACCGACCAGGGGGCCAAGGCCATCGTGATGGCGCCGCAGGACACCGGCGCCATCGCCGCCGAACTCCGGCGGCTGGCCGCGAAGAAGATCCCCGTGGTGAGCGTGGACACCCGCCCGGACGAGGGCAAGGTCTACATGGTCGTCCGGGCCGACAACCGCGCGTACGGCGAGCGGTCCTGCGAGTACCTCGGCAGGAAGCTGGGCGGCCGGGGCCGGGTCGCCGAACTCCAGGGGGACCTCAGCTCGATCAACGGGCGGGACCGCTCCGAGGCGTTCGCGGCCTGTATGAAGCAGAAGTTCCCCGGCATCACCGTGCACGAGCTGGCCACGGACTGGAAGGGCGAGGTCGCCTCCGCCAAGCTCCAGAGCCTGCTGGCCCAGCACAAGGACCTCGACGGGATCTACATGCAGGCCGGGGGCGCCTTCCTCCAGCCGACGCTGGCCCTGCTGGAGCAGCAGAGACTGCTCCGGCCCGCCGGGTCCGCCGGCCACATCACCGTCATCTCCAACGACGGCATCCCGGACGAGCTGGCCGCCATCCGGGCCGGCAAGATCGACGCCACCCTCTCCCAGCCCGCCGACCTCTACGCCAAGTACGCGCTGTACTACGCCGGAGCGGCGCTGGCCGGGAAGACCTTCACCCCCGGGCCGACCGACCACCACTCGACGATCGTGAAGATCAAGAACGGCCTGGAGGACCAGCTGCCCGCGCCGCTGGTCACCAAGGCCACCGTCGACGACCGGAGCCTGTGGGCCAACCAGCTGGACAAGGCGAAGTAGGGGGCGGGAAGGCAGTGGAGCAGCCCGTGGTCCACGCGGAGGGCATCGTCAAGCGCTACGGTCCGACCGTCGCCCTCGACGGCGCCCGGCTGACCGTACGGCCCGGCGAGGCGCACGCCCTCGTGGGCCGCAACGGCGCCGGCAAGTCGACGCTGGTGTCCGTACTGACCGGCATGGAGCGGCCGGACGCCGGGCGGGTCGCCTTCGGCGGGGAGCCCGCGCCCGGCTGGGGCGACACCGCCGCCTGGCAGCGCAGGGTCGCCTGCGTCTACCAGAAGTCGATGACCGTGCCGGAGCTGACGGTCGCCGAGAACCTCTACCTCAACCGCTTCCAGGAGGCCGGCGGGCGGGCCATCCGCTGGCGGGCGCTGCGGGAGCGGGCCCGCCGGCTGCTCGCCGAGTACGGGGTGGACGTCGATCCGGGCGCCCGGATCCGGGAACTGGGCGTCGAGCAGCGGCAGTTCGTGGAGATCGCGCGGGCGCTCTCGTTCGGCGCCCGGCTGATCGTCCTGGACGAGCCCACCGCGCGGCTGGACGCGGCCGGAATCGCCCGGCTCTTCGGCAAACTGCGCGAACTGCGGGCCCAGGGGGTGGCGTTCCTCTTCATCTCGCACCACCTCCAGGAGGTCTACGAGCTCTGTGACACCGTTACGGTCTTCCGCGACGCCCGGCATGTGCTGACCGCCCCGGTCGCCGGGCTGGCCGAGGACGCGCTGGTGGCGGCGATGACGGGGGAGGCGGCGGGGGCGCCGCGGACGGTGCGGACCGCAGCGGGCCCGGTGGGCGAGCCGGTGCTGCGGGCCGAAGGGCTGGCGCTGGCCGGGCAGTTCGCGCCGCTCGATCTGACCATAAGGGCCGGGGAGGTGGTGGGGCTGGCCGGCGCCACGGCCAGCGGGAACACCGCGATCGGCGAGACGCTGGCGGGGCTGCGGGCCCCGGACGCCGGCCGGATCGCGGTCCGCGGGCGGCCGGTCCGTACCGGCAGCGTGCCGCACGCCCTCGCCGCCGGCATCGGATACGTCCCCGAGGACCGGCACCGCGAAGGGCTCGTCCCGGGCCGCAGCGTCGCCGAGAACGCCACCCTGACCGTCACCGACCAGCTGGGGCCGCTGGGGACCGTACTGCCGTCCCGGACCCGGGAGTTCGCCCGGCGGATGATCGCGTCGCTGGACATCAGGACCACCGGGCCCGGCCAGCCGGTCTCCGGGCTCTCCGGCGGCAACCAGCAGAAGGTGGTCATCGCCCGCGCGCTGGCCCGCGAGCCCGCCGTACTGGTCGCCGTCCGGCCGACCAACGGCGTGGACGTCAAGTCCAAGGAAGCGCTGCTGGGCGTCGTACGGCAGGTCGCGGACGGCGGCAGCGGTGCGCTGATCGTCTCCGACGAACTGGACGACCTCCGGGTCTGCGACCGGGTGCTGGCGGTCTTCCACGGCCGGATCACCGCCGCGTTCGGCCCGGGCCGGCGCGATCACGAACTGGTGGCGGCCATGGAGGGGATGGCGGCCGACGGCCCCCCGGCCGGGGAGGGCACCGCAGCAGCGCACGGGACGGACGGCACGGACAGCACGGAAGGAACAGCGTCATGACCGGCACCGCATCGCCGCCCGCCACCGAGGCGGCCCGGCCGGCCCCCGCCGGCCCGCACCACCGCCCCGGCCTCGCTCGCTGGCGGGACTTCTCCCTCATACCGGTGATCTTCGTGCTGGGCGTCATCGGCTTCATCGTCTCGCCCGCCTTCCTGACCCGGGACAACCTCGTCGGCGTCATCCAGCAGTCCACGGAACTGGGCCTGCTGGTGCTCGGCGAGGCGCTGATCCTGATCAGCGGGCGGATGGACTTGTCGCTGGAGTCGACCATCGGACTGGCCCCCGTCCTCGCCCTGTGGCTGGTGATGCCCGCCCACGGCTCCCGGTTCGCCGGACTGGAGCTGCTGCCCACATGGACGGCGATCCCGCTGTGCCTGGCCGTGGGCGCGGCGGTCGGCGCCACCAACGGCTTCCTCATCCTCGCCCTGCGGGTCAACGGCTTCATCGCCACCCTCGGCATGCTCACCATGCTGCGCGGCCTCCAAGTGGGCATCTCCGAGGGCCGGTCGCTGGTCGACGTCCCGGACTCCTTCGCCTACCTGGGCAGGGCCGACTGGCTGGGCGTCCCGGCCGCGGTCTGGATCTGCCTCGCCCTCTTCGCCCTCGGCGGCGCGGCGCTGGGCTACTTCCGGCACGGCCGGGCGCTCTACGCGATCGGCGGCAACCCGGAGGCGGCGCGGGCGGCCGGCATCCGCGTCGACCGGATCACCTGGATCGTGCTCGCCATCGGGGGCGTGCTCGCGGCGTTCGCGGGCATCCTCTACACCGGCCATTACGGCGCGGTCTCCGCCGGCCAGGGCAACGGCTGGATCTTCCAGGTCTTCGCCGCCGCGGTGATCGGCGGCATCGGCCTCAAGGGCGGCCGGGGCACCCTCTTCGGCGCGCTCACCGGCGTCCTCACCCTCCAACTGGTCATCAACGTGATGACGCTGGGCGGGGTGCCGCCCCTGTGGACGCAGTTCCTCAACGGCATGATCATCATCGTCGCGCTGGTCGTCTCCCGCTACACCAGCGGCGAGAAGCAGGACTGAGGGGCCCCGACCGTGCCTCAACCGCCTTACGAACTCGTTGAGTTGGGGAACACCGGCGTCACCGTCCCGCGCCTCGGCCTGGGCTGCGCACCGCTCGGCAACCTCTACCGCGCCGTCCCCGAGGAGCGGGCCCGGGACGTCGTCCGCACCGCCCTCGCCGCCGGCGCCCGCTTCTTCGACACCGCCCCGCACTACGGCCTCGGCCTGTCCGAGGAGCGGCTCGGCCGGGCGCTGCGCGGCCGGGACCGCGGCACCTACACCCTCGCCACCAAGGTCGGCCGCCGGCTGCGTCCGCTGGCGCCGGGGGAGGAGGTGTACGGCGAGGGCTTCGTGGACACCCCCGCCCGCGCCCGCGTGCGCGACTGCTCCCGCGCCGGCATCCGGGCCACCCTGGAGGCGTCCCTGGAGCGGCTCGGCGTGGCCGCGGTCGACATCGTCTACCTGCACGACGTCGAGCACCAGCTCCGCGAGGTGTACGAGACCGGCTTCCCGGCCCTCGCCGAGCTGCGCGCGCAGGGGGTGGTCCGCGCCATCGGCTTCGGCATGAACCACAGCGGCGTCCTGGCCCGCCTCGTGGCCGACCTGGACGTCGATGTGGTGCTCTGCGCCGGCCGCTGGACGCTGCTGGAGCGCACCGCGTTCGACGATCTGCTGCCGGTGTGCGCCCGGCGCGGCACCTCGGTGGTCGTCGGCGGCGTCTACAACTCCGGCCTGCTGGCCGACCCTTCGCCCGGCGCGCCCTACGACTACGCCCCCGCGCCCGCCCGGCTCCTCGACCGGGCCCGCCAACTGGCCGCCGTCTGCGCCGAGTTCGACGTCCCCCTCAAGGCCGCCGCGCTCCGCTTCCCGTTCGGGCACCCGGCGGTCGCGGCGGCCGTCGTCGGCGCCGCCACCCCCGGCGAGGTCACCGAGAACGCCGCCCTCTTCCGCCACCCCGTCCCGGACGGACTGTGGCATACGCTCGTCGCCCGCGGCCTGCTCGACCCGGACCTGCCGCTGCCGCCGGCCGGCTGAACCGCCCGCCGAACCGCCCGCCGACCTGGGAGCGCGCCCCGATGCGTATCGACGCCCACCACCACCTCTGGGATCTGACCCGGCGCGACCAGCCCTGGATGGACGGGCCGTGGGCCGATCCGATCCGCCGCAGCTACGCGCTGTCCGACCTCGCGCCGCAGCTGACCGCGCACGGCGTCGACGGCACGGTCCTGGTCCAGTCCTCCTCCTCGTACGAGGAGACCGCCGAACTGCTGGCCGTCGCCGCGGGGGAGGGGCCGGTCCGCGGGGTGGTCGGCTGGGCCGACCTCACCGACGCGGGCCTCCCGGACACGCTGGCGAAGCCGCCCGCCGGCCTCGTCGGCATCCGCCACCAGGTGCAGGACGAACCGGACCCCGACTGGCTCGGCCGCCCCGACGTCCGGCGCGGCCTGGGTGCCCTGGCCGCCGTCGGACTGGTCTACGACCTGCTGGTCACCCCGCGCGAACTGCCCGCCGCCCAGCGCGCCGTCGCGGACCTGCCGGAGCTGGCCTTCGTCCTGGACCACGCGGCCAAACCCGCCGTCGCGCACGGCGACTGGCAGCCCTGGGCGGACGCGGTCGCCGCCCTCGGCCGGCTCCCGAACGTCAGCTGCAAGCTCTCCGGACTGGTCACCGAGGCCGACTGGACCGCTTGGCGGCCCCAGCAGATCCTGCCCTACGCCCGGCACGTCCTGGACGTCTTCGGGCCCGACCGCGTGATGTTCGGCTCCGACTGGCCGGTGTGCACCCTGGCCGCCGACTACGAGGACGTCCTCGCGCTCGCCGAGTCCGCCACCGGCCACCTCACCGCGGGGGAGCGCGCCGCGGTGTTCGGGGAGACGGCGGGGCGGGTGTACGGGATCGGGGCGTGACGGGCCCCGCCGGGACGCGGACGCCGCATCCGGATGCGGCGTCCGGATTCCGCCGGCCCGGGTCGGCGCCGCGCCGGAGGATCGAGGCACGCCGCGGAGGAAGCGCACACCGGCTCACCTGAGCGGCCGTCCTCGACGAACTCGACGCAAAGGCAACGAAGATGACCGCAACGACTGCAACGACCGCAACGACTGCGATGACCTCGGCGACCGCGACGGCACACGGCGCCCGTTCCCTCGCCGGCAAGGTGGCCCTGGTGACCGGCGGGAGCCGCGGCATCGGCGAGGCGATCGCCGTACGGCTGGCGGCCGACGGTGCGGCGGTGGCGCTGACGTACCACAGCCGGGAGGACCGGGCCGGACAGGTCGTCCAGCGGATCGAGCAGGCGGGCGGTGCGGGCTGGGCGGTGCGGGCGGACGGCGCGGACCCGGAGGCGGTGTGGGCCTCGGTCGCCGGGACCGTCGAGCGGTTCGGCCGGCTGGACATCCTGGTCAACAACGCCGGAGTCGGCGTGCTCGGGCCCTTCGAGGGGATCTCCCTCGCCGATGTCGACCGGGTGCTGCACACCAACGTCCGGGCGCCGTTCCTCGCGGCACAGGCCGCGGCCGGGCATCTGCCCGAGGGCGGCCGGATCATCTCCATCGGCAGCTGCATGGCTGAGCGGGCCGCCTTCCCGGGCGGTTCCCTCTACGCCACCAGCAAGACCGCGCTCACCGGCCTGACCAGGACGCTGGCCCGGGAGCTGGGCCCGCGCGGCATCACCGTCAACCTCGTCCACCCGGGCCCCGTCGACACCGACATGAACCCGGCCGACGGCGACAGCGCGGAGACGCAGGCCGGACTCACCTCGCTCGGCTCCTACGGGCGGCCCGCAGACGTCGCGGCGACCGTGGCCCATCTGGCGGGCGACGGCGGCCGGTACATCACGGGGGCTTCGATCGCGGTCGACGGCGGCTTCGCGGCCTGACCGCCGGACCCGGGCGGCGGGCCGTCAGCGGGCCCCGGAGGTCACAGCGAGGCCCGCAGCCACTGCTCGACGCTCGCGATGTGCACCGTCGCCCAGGCCCGCGCCGCCTCCGCGTCCCCGTCGCGGAGGGCGGCGAGGATCGCCCGGTGCTCGGTGAGGGTGCGGGCCACCGCGTCCTTCTGGGTCAGCCCGCGCCAGATCCTGGCGCGGGTGGTCGGCCCGGACAGGCCGTCCAGGAGCGAGCAGAGCACGGAGTTGCCGGACGCGGCCACGATCCCCCGATGGAACTCCAGATCGCCCGCGACCAGGTCCTCCACCGAGGGCTGCGACCCCAGCGCGTCCAACTGCGCCTCCAGTGCGTCCAGTTCGGCCGGC
>NZ_BMRP01000019.1:74273-123860 GCF_014648695.1 Streptomyces albospinus | reverse complement strand
ATCCGGCGGACGGCCAGGAACTCCAGCACCGTGTCGTCGCGGTGGAAGTCCACCACGAAACTCATGGCCTCCAGGAGGAGTTGCGGGTCCAGGCTGGTGACGTAGGTGCCGTCGCCCTGGCGGACGTCCAGGATCCGGATGAGCGAGAGCGCCCGCACCGCCTCCCGGAGGGAGTTGCGGGACAGCCCGAGTTCGGCCGCCAGCTCGCTCTCCTTCGGCAGCCGGTCGCCCGGCCGCAGCGACCCGGAGACGATCATGCCTTTGATCTTCTCGATGGCCTCGTCGGTGACCGCCATGGCCGCCCTCCCCGCTCGGACCCGCCCGGACCTCCGCACCGACCGGCACAGACATCCGATGTCTGGGCCCATTATGGCCCGCGGGGCCTTTGCCCGGGGCGCCCTCGCGCGGTTCTACACCCCTGCCTCCTCCCACAGGGTGCTCGGCGCCTCCCGGCGCACCACGGGCGCGATCTCCTCGGCGAACCGCTGAAGCGTCTCCAACTGCTCACCGTGCTCCAGGCCGAAGCCGTCGACGGTGATCGACTGGAGATCGTGCCCGTACACCCCGTGGTAGCCCAGGATCTTGTCGATGATCTGCTGCGGGGAGCCGATCAGCTGGGGGCCGTCGGCGATGGCGTCCTCGATGGTGCGGAACGGGGTGTTGTAGCCGGCCCGGCCCGCCAGGTGCGGTCGGAAGGTCTGGGCGACCCTGGCCTCGTAGAGGTCCTTGTAGCGCGCCGCGGCCTGCCGCTCGGTGTCCGCGACGAGCAGCCCGCCGGAGCCCGCGGCGACCCGCGCCCGCGCCGGGTCGTGGCCGTACGCGGCGAACCGCTCGCGGTAGTACGCGATGAGTTCGGCGTAGGCGGCGCGCGGCTGTATCGCGTTCGCGGTGAACAGCGGATCGCCGTGCTTCGCGGCCAGTTCGGGGGAGTTGCGGCTGGTGGCGGAGCCGTGCCAGATGCGCGGCGGCCCGCCGTAGGGGCGCGGCAGCGTCGTCACGTTCTTCAGCGGCGGCCGGAACTCGCTCCCAGTCCACGCCTTCCTCGCTCCACAGGCGGCGCAGCAGCTCGTACTTCTCGGCCTGGAGGTCCCACTGCCGCGCCTCGTCGAGCCCGAAGAGATCGAAGTGGCCGGCCTCCGCGCCCTTGCCGATGACCAGCTCGATCCGGCCGCGGGCGAGCTGGGTGAGCGTCGCGTAGTCCTCGGCGACCCGTACGGGATCGAGGACCGCCACCACCGTCACCCCGGTCAGCAGCCGGATCCGGGAGGTCCGGGCGGCCAGCGCCCCCAGCACCACCGACGGGCTCGACGACAGGAACGGCCCGGCGTGCCGCTCGCCGACGGCGTACGCGTCGAAGCCGAGCCGCTCGGCCGCAGCGCCGGTCGCGACGACCTCCTCGAACCGGTCCGCGGGGGAGGGGAGCCGGCCGGTCAGCGGGTGCGGTGCGTGGCCGATGAGGGAGAGCACGGAGAATTTCATGGGTCCTTCCGGCGTCGGATACCGCCCGTCGGGGGCCCTCTCACTGTGCGCGCCGGACATTGCCGCGGTATGTCAGTGGCATGGCACGGTCACGGGGTGTCCGGGCGCCGTCGTACGCGGCGTCCGCCCGGCCCCGGACACGGCGATGGGGCGGCCCTCGGCCGCCCCATCATCGTTCACCCACGGCGCTCTGACGCGCCGTCAGGTATGGGCGTCAGTCCGTCAGCATCCCCTTGACCCGGGCCCGCACGTCCTCCGTGTCCAGCCCGCGGATGGTCAGCGTGGTACGGCGGCGCAGCACGTCGTCGACCGTCGCGGCCCACTCGTGGTCCCGGGCGTAGGCGACCTGCGCCCAGATCTCCGGGGCGTCCGGGTGGATGCGCTCGGCCAGCGCCGGATCGTCGTTCGCCAGCCGGGCGATGTCGAAGGACAGCGAGCCGTAGTGGGTGGCGAGGTGCCGCGCGGTCTCGGGGGCCATCCGCGGTCCGGGGGTGCCGCCGTCGACGAGCAGCCGGTGGGCGACCGCGTTGGGGTTGGCGATACCGGGCAGCGGGAGCTTCTTCGGAAGCTGCGAGATCGGCTCCATGTCGTCGGCCAGCGGGTGGCCGGGCAGCGCGGCGAGCTTGTTCATGACCGTGCGGCCGATGTGCCGGAAGGTCGTCCACTTGCCGCCGGCGACCGACAGCATGCCGCCGCTGCCCTCGGTGACCACCGTCTCGCGCTTGGCCTTGGAGGTGTCGCCGGGGCCGCCGGGCAGTACCCGCAGACCCGCGAAGGAGTAGGTGATCAGGTCGCGGGACAGCTGCTGGTCGCGGATGGAGAACGCGGCCTCGTCCAGGATCTGGGCGGTGTCCTTCTCGGTGACCGTGAGGTCCGCGGGGTCGCCCTCGTACTCCTCGTCGGTGGTGCCGAGGAGCAGCATGTCCTCCCAGGGGAGGGCGAAGGTGATGCGGTACTTGTCGATCGGGGTGGCCAGCGCGGCCTTCCAGGGGGCGGTCCGCTTGAGGACCAGGTGGGCGCCCTTGGAGAGGCGGATGGAGGGGGCCGCGTTCGGGTCCTCCATCTTGCGCAGGTGGTCCACCCACGGGCCGGTGGCGTTGAGCACCAGGCGGGCGTTCACGCCGAACTCCTGGCCGTCCATCCGGTCCTTGAGCTCGGCGCCGGTGACCCGGCCCTGGGTGAAGCGGAGGCCGGTGACCTCGGCGTGGTTGAGGACCGTGGCGCCGGCCGCGACGGCCGCGCGGACGGTCATCAGGGCCATCCGGGAGTCGTTCATCTGGTCGTCGCCGTACACGGCCACGGCCTTGAGGTTGTCGGTGCGCAGCTCCGGCACGTCGCGCTGGGCCTTGGCCGGGCTTATGACGTGGCCGACGCCGTCACCGAACGCGGACAGCGCGGAGTAGGCGAAGACGCCCGCGCCGAGCTTGGCCGCGCCGTGCGGGCCGCCCTTGTAGACGGGCAGGTAGAAGGTGAGGGGGTTGGCGAGGTGCGGGGCGACCTGGCGGGACACCGCACGCCGCTCGAAGTGGTTCTCCGCGACCAGCTTGACCGCACCGGTCTGGAGGTAGCGCAGTCCGCCGTGCAGCAGCTTGGAGGAAGCGGAGGAGGTGGCGCCGGCGAAGTCGCCGGCGTCCACCAGGGCCACCCGCAGCCCGGCCTGCGCGGCATGCCAGGCGGTGGAGATGCCCAGGATGCCGCCGCCGATCACCAGGAGGTCGTACGTCGCCTTGGACAGCTGCTCCCGGGTTTCGGCGCGGCTCGGGGTGGAACCGTCGGCCGGGTGCGTCCCGAGGGCCGGGACGCTCTGCAGGGTGCTCATGATGTGCTCCTCGTCAGCTCTCGTCGTCGAGCCAGCCCATGGTCCGCTCAACGGCCTTGAGCCAGTTCTTGTACTCGCGGTCACGGGTGGCCGCGTCCATGCGGGGGGTCCATTCGGCGGCCCGGCGCCAGTTGGCGCGCAGCTCGTCGGTGCTGGACCAGAAGCCGACGGCCAGTCCGGCCGCGTAGGCAGCGCCGAGGCAGGTGGTCTCGGCGACCATCGGGCGCACCACGGGTGCGTCCAGGAAGTCCGAGATGGTCTGCATCAGCAGGTTGTTGGAGGTCATTCCGCCGTCGACCTTGAGCGCGGTCAGGTCGACGCCGGAGTCCTTGGTCATGGCGTCGGTGATCTCGCGGGTCTGCCAGGCGGTGGCCTCTAGGACGGCCCGGGCGATGTGCGCCTTGGTGACGTAGCGGGTCAGGCCCGCGATGACACCGCGCGCGTCCGAGCGCCAGTAGGGGGCGAACAGGCCGGAGAAGGCCGGCACGAAGTACGCGCCGCCGTTGTCCTCGACCGTGCTGGCCAGGGTCTCGATCTCGGCCGCGCTGTTGATGAGCCCCATCTGGTCGCGCATCCACTGGACGAGCGAGCCGGTGACGGCGATGGAGCCTTCCAGCGCGTAGACCGGCTGCTGGTCGCCGATGCGGTAACCGACCGTGGTGAGCAGCCCGTTGTACGAGTTGACCGGCTCGTGGCCGGTGTTCATCAGCATGAAGGTGCCGGTGCCGTACGTGGACTTGGCCTCGCCCTGGTCGAAGCAGGTCTGGCCGAAGAGCGCGGCCTGCTGGTCGCCGAGCGCCGAGGCGACGGGGACGCCGGCCAGCGCGCCGGAGGCGGAGGTGCCGTAGACCTCGGCGGAGGAGCGGATCTCCGGCAGCACGGCCGCCGGGATGTCGATCGACGCGAGGATCTTCTCGTCCCACTCCAGGGTGTGCAGGTTCATCAGGAGGGTGCGCGAGGCGTTGGTGACGTCGGTGACGTGGTGGCCGCCGTCGACGCCGCCGGTGAGGTTCCAGATGACCCAGGAGTCCATGGTGCCGAAGAGGATCTCGCCGCGCTCGGCGCGCTCGCGCAGGCCCTCGACGTTGTCCAGCAGCCAGCGGATCTTCGGCCCGGCGAAGTACGAGGCGAGCGGCAGCCCGGTCTCCCGGCGGAACCGGTCCTGGCCGACGTTGCGGCCGAGTTCCTTGCACAGCGCGTCGGTGCGGGTGTCCTGCCAGACGATGGCGTTGTGGACCGGCTCACCGGTGTTCTTGTCCCAGAGGACCGTGGTCTCGCGCTGGTTGGTGATGCCGATCGCCTTGACGTCGGCGGAGGTGATCCCGGCCTTCTGGACGGCGTTGTCGACGACCTGCTGCACATTGGCCCAGATCTCGGCCGCGTCGTGCTCGACCCAGCCCGGCTTCGGGAAGATCTGCTCGTGTTCCTTCTGGTCGACCGAGACGATCCGGCCGTCCTTGTCGAAGACGATGCAGCGGCTGGAGGTCGTGCCCTGGTCGATGGCGGCGATGAACGGACCGTGGCCGTGGGAGGAGGTGCTGTGGGTGTCGCTCATGGTGTGTGCTCCAAGAAGTCTGTGCGGGCTGAGGCGGGCGGTCGGACGGCTCAGGCGAACGCCAGCTGGTAGATGCCACCGGCGAGGACGCCGCCGACGAGCGGGCCGACGACCGGGATCCAGGCGTAACCCCAGTCTGAACCGCCCTTGTTCGGCAGCGGCAGCAGCGCGTGCACGATGCGCGGGCCGAGGTCGCGGACCGGGTTGATGGCGTATCCGGTCGGGCCGCCCAGCGACAGGCCGATGCCGGTGACGACCAGTGCGACCAGCAGCGTGCCGATCGGGCCGACGCCCTTGCCGTTGTCGCTCAGCCCGAGGGTGAGGATCGCCAGCACGAGCACAATGGTGGCGATGATCTCGGTGGCCAGGTTCTGCACGACGTTCCGGATCTCCGGACCGGTGGAGAAGATGCCGAGCACCGGGCCGGCCTTCGGCGCGGCGGTCGGATCGACCATGCCCTCTTCGCTGGTGTGGTTGGCCAGCACCTCGGGGTCGGTCAGATGGGCCCGGAACTGTCCGTAGTACACGACCCACACCAGCACCGCGCCGATCATGGCGCCGAGCATTTCACCGGCGAAGTACACCGGCACCTGGCTCCACTGGATGGCGCCCTTGATGGCGAGGCCGATGGTGACGGCGGGGTTGAGATGCGCGCCGGACTTCGCGGCGATGTAGGCGCCCGTGAGGACGGCGAAGCCCCACCCGAAGGCGATGGCGACCCACCCGGCGTTGAACGCCTTGGAGCGCTTGAACGTGACGGCGGCACAGACGCCGCCACCCATCAAGATCAGAACTGCGGTACCGATCGTTTCGCTGAGGAAGATGTCGGAGCTGGACACCGGCGACTCCTTTGTCCTTCGTCCAGGGGAAGGCGAACCCCGGGTCCCTCCGGTGGTCCGCGCCCTCCGAGAGGGCGTTGGTCGGCCCGCGGCAGTCCACACCATAGCGAATATTGTCGTTAGGTGTTCGACAATGCCGACCGACGAACGGCAGTTTTGTTCACCTCCCAGACCTCGTCAAGGGTTCTATGGCGAAAAACTTAGGTGGACATTCGCCACAAAACCGGTCAGAACCGTCCTGCTCCGAGATCCCTGGACACCGCACGTGCGCAATCCCTCACAGCAGCGACGATTTCCGGCCGCAGTTCGCCGTCCCGGCATACCCGCTCCACGGCTCCGGTGACCCCCACGGCGCCCACCGGCATCCGCCGCCGGTCATGGATCGGCGCGGCAATGGAGGCGACGCCATCCCAGGTCTCCTCCACGTCCGCGGCCCAGCCGCGCGCCCGCGTCAGGTCCAGCAGCCCCTCGAAGTCCGTCAGCCCGGTCACCGTCCGCGGCGTGAACGGCTCCCGCTCCGCCTCCACGACCTCGCTGTGCGCCACCGGGTCGTACGCCGACAGGACCTTGCCCAGCGCCGTGCTGTGCAGCGGCTGCATCGCGCCGACCTCCAGCACCTGCCGGCTGTCGTCCGGTCGGAAGACGTGGTGCACGATCAGCACGCCCTGCTGGTGCAGCACGCCCAGATAGACGCTCTCCCCGCTGGAGCGGGCCAGGTCGTCGGTCCACACCAGGGCGCGGGCGCGCAGCTCATGGACGTCCAGATAGCTGTTGCCCAGCCGCAGCAGCTCGGCGCCCAGCTGGTAGCGGCCCGAGGCCGCGTCCTGCTCGACGAATCCCTCCTGCTGGAGCGTGCGCAGGATGCCGTGCGCGGTGCCCTTGGCCAGCCCCAGGGAGGAGGAGATGTCGGAGAGCCCCAGCCGTCGTTCTCCCCCTGCGAGCAGCCGCAGCATCGCGGCTGCGCGCTCCAACGACTGGATGGTGCGTGCCATCGGGCGACCTCCGAAGTATGCGGTTCGACAATGCTGAACGATATCGGTCCATGCCGACTCTTGGGGAGCGATTCGGGCCAACAACGATCATGGATAGTCGATGGAGCCTCACCCGGGCGCCGCTGTCCACGGCGTGGAATGGGGAACGCCTGTCCTGCACCCGGCAGCTACGCTGGCCGGGTGCGCCCTCTCCAGGAGGGTGCAAAGCCGACAGCCGTCGCAACCCCGGGAGCATCTCCATGGCCTCGAAGACGCCATCGTCCACCAGCCCGACCCGAGTCGCCTCACTCCGCGAAGCCCTCGCCTCACGCGTGGTGGTCGCCGATGGGGCCATGGGCACGATGTTGCAGGCGCAGGACCCCTCCCTGGAGGACTTCCAGCAGCTGGAGGGCTGCAACGAGATCCTGAACGTCACCCGTCCCGACATCGTGCGCTCGGTCCACGAGGCGTACTTCGCCGTCGGCGTCGACTGCGTCGAGACCAACACCTTCGGCGCGAACCACGCCGCGCTCGCCGAGTACGAGATCCCCGAGCGGGTCTTCGAGCTGTCCGAGTCCGGCGCCCGGATCGCCCGCGAGGTTGCCGACGAGTTCACCGCCTCCACGGGGCAGCAGCGCTACGTCCTGGGCTCCATGGGCCCCGGCACCAAGCTGCCCACCCTCGGCCACGCCCCGTACCTCACCCTCCGCGACGCGTACCAGCAGAACGCCGAGGGCATGATCGCCGGCGGTGCGGACGCGCTGCTGGTGGAGACCACCCAGGACCTGCTCCAGACCAAGGCCGCCGTGCTCGGCGCCCGCCGCGCCCTGGCCGCCACCGGTACCGACCTGCCCGTCATCTGCTCGGTGACGGTGGAGACCACCGGCACGATGCTGCTCGGCTCGGAGATCGGCGCGGCGCTCACCGCCCTGGAGCCGCTGGGCATCGACATGATCGGCCTGAACTGCGCCACCGGCCCGGCCGAGATGAGCGAGCACCTGCGCTATCTGGCCCGGCACTCCCGCATCCCGCTGTCCTGCATGCCGAACGCCGGCCTGCCGGTGCTGGGCAAGGACGGTGCGCACTACCCGCTCACCGCCACCGAGCTGGCCGACGCCCAGGAGACCTTCGTCGGCGAGTACGGCCTGTCCCTGGTCGGCGGCTGCTGTGGTACGACGCCGGAGCATCTGCGGCAGGTCGTCGAGCGGGTGCGCGACCTCACGCCGCCCGCGCGCGAGCCGCGCCCCGAGCCCGGCGCCGCCTCCCTCTACCAGACCGTCCCGTTCCGCCAGGACACCTCGTACCTGGCCATCGGCGAGCGCACCAACGCCAACGGGTCGAAGAAGTTCCGCGAGGCGATGCTGGAGGGCCGCTGGGACGACTGCGTGGAGATGGCCCGCGACCAGATCCGCGAGGGCGCCCACATGCTCGACCTGTGCGTCGACTACGTCGGCCGGGACGGCGTCGCCGACATGGAGGAGCTGGCCGGCCGCTTCGCCACCGCCTCCACCCTGCCCATCGTCCTGGACTCCACCGAACTCGACGTGCTGCGCGCCGGCCTGGAGAAGCTGGGCGGACGCGCCGTCATCAACTCCGTCAACTACGAGGACGGCGACGGCCCCGAGTCCCGCTTCGCCAAGGTCACCGCGCTGGCCACGGAGCACGGCGCCGCGCTGATCGCGCTGACCATCGACGAGGAGGGCCAGGCCCGTACGGCGGAGCACAAGGTCGCCATCGCCGAGCGGCTGATCGCCGACCTGACGGGCAACTGGGGGGTGCGGGAGTCGGACATCCTCATCGACTGCCTGACCTTCACCATCTGCACCGGCCAGGAGGAGTCCCGCAAGGACGGCATCGCCACCATCGAGGCGATCCGCGAACTCAAGCGCCGCCACCCCGACGTCCAGACGACCCTGGGCCTGTCGAACATCTCCTTCGGCCTGAACCCGGCCGCCCGGATCATCCTGAACTCCGTCTTCCTCGACGAGTGCGTCAAGGCCGGTCTGGACTCGGCGATCGTGCACGCCTCCAAGATCCTGCCGATCGCCCGCTTCGAAGAGGAGCAGGTCACGGTGGCGCGGGACCTGATCCACGACCGGCGCGCCGAGGGCTACGACCCGCTCCAGAAGCTGATGGAGCTCTTCGAGGGCGCCACGGCGAAGTCGCTCAAGGCGGGCAAGGCCGAGGAGCTGGCGGCCCTCCCGCTGGAGGAGCGGCTCAAGCGGCGCATCATCGACGGCGAGAAGAACGGCCTGGAGGACGACCTCGACGCGGCCCTCCGGGACCGCCCGGCCCTTGAGATCGTCAACGAAACCCTCCTGGACGGGATGAAGGTGGTCGGTGAACTGTTCGGTTCCGGCCAGATGCAGCTGCCGTTCGTCCTCCAGTCCGCCGAGGTCATGAAGAGCGCGGTGGCCTACCTGGAGCCGCACATGGAGAAGTCCGACGCTGAGGGCAAGGGCACCATCGTCCTGGCCACCGTCCGCGGCGACGTCCACGACATCGGCAAGAACCTGGTCGACATCATCCTGTCCAACAACGGCTACAACGTCGTCAACCTCGGCATCAAGCAGCCGGTCTCGGCGATCCTGGAGGCCGCCGAGGAGCACCGTGCCGACGTCATCGGCATGTCCGGCCTGCTGGTCAAGTCCACGGTGATCATGAAGGAGAACCTGGAGGAGCTCAACCAGCGCAAGATGGCCGCCGACTTCCCGGTGATCCTCGGGGGCGCGGCCCTCACCCGCGCCTACGTGGAGCAGGACCTGCACGAGATCTACGAGGGCGAAGTCCGCTACGCCCGCGACGCGTTCGAGGGCCTGCGCCTGATGGACGCGCTGATCGCGGTCAAGCGCGGCGTGCCCGGCGCGACCCTGCCCGAACTCAAGCAGCGCCGCGTCCCCAAGCGGGACGGGCAGACCGCCGCCGAGGCAGCAGCGGCCGGCGCCGCGGGTCTGCGGGAGGAGGGCGCGGGCCGCTCCGACGTCGCCACCGACAACCCCGTCCCCACCCCGCCGTTCTGGGGCACCCGGGTCATCAAGGGCATCCAGCTCGCCGACTACGCCTCCTGGTTGGACGAGGGCGCGCTCTTCAAGGGCCAGTGGGGGCTCAAGCAGGCCCGTACCGGCGAGGGCCCCACCTACGAGGAGCTGGTGGAGACCGAGGGCCGGCCGCGGCTGCGGGGCCTGCTGGACAAGCTCCAGACCGAGAACCTGCTGGAAGCCGCCGTGGTGCACGGCTACTTCCCGTGCGTCTCCAAGGGCGACGACCTGATCCTGCTCCACGAGGACGGCACCGAGCGCACCCGCTTCACCTTCCCGCGCCAGCGCCGTGGCCGCCGGCTGTGCCTGGCCGACTTCTTCCGCCCGGAGGAGTCCGGCGAGACGGACGTGGTCGGCCTCCAGGTCGTCACCGTCGGCTCGAAGATCGGAGACGCCACCGCCGAGCTCTTCGCGTCCAACTCCTACCGCGACTACCTCGAACTGCACGGCCTGTCCGTCCAGTTGGCCGAGGCGCTGGCCGAGTACTGGCACGCCCGGGTGCGCTCCGAACTGGGCTTCGCCGGCGAGGACCCGGCCGACGTCGAGGACATGTTCGCGCTGAAGTACCGCGGCGCGCGCTTCTCGCTCGGCTACGGCGCCTGCCCCGACCTGGAGGACCGCGCCAAGATCGCCGACCTCCTCCGGCCCGAGCGGATCGGCGTCCAGCTCTCCGAGGAGTTCCAGCTCCACCCCGAGCAGTCCACCGACGCGATCGTCATCCACCACCCGGAAGCGAAGTACTTCAACGCACGGTAACCGGAGGTACGCGCCCCGCCCTCCGCACGGAGATCCGCGCTCGCCACGCGTTTCGCCGCACACGGTCGTACACTGGTCGGTCCGGTAGCGGCCGGTCGTTTCCCCAGCCCGGGGAGGCGGCCGGCCCTTTCGTCCCTCCGGGGACGTCCCAACGGAGGTGGATGGATGACCAGCAGCATCCCCGCAGTCGGCACCCGTACAGCCGAAGCCGCGACCCTCCAAGCCGTATTCCTCGATCTGGACGGCACCCTCGTCGATACGGAGGGGTTCTGGTGGGAGGCGGAGTCCGAGGTCTTCGCCGAGCTCGGCCACACCCTCGACGACGCCCACCGCGAGGTCGTCGTCGGCGGGCCGATGACCCGCAGTGCCGGCTATCTGCTCCGGGCCACCGGCGCCGACATCGGACTGGCGGAGCTGAGCGCGCTGCTCAACGCGGCGTTCACGGCCCGGATCGGCCGCGGGGTCCCGCTGATGCCGGGCGCCCGCAGACTGCTGGCCGAGCTGGCCGCCCACGAGGTCCCCACGGCCCTGGTCTCCGCCGCGCACCGGAGCATCATCGAGCGGATGCTGCACTCCCTCGGCCCCGAGAACTTCCGTCTGACGCTCGCGGGCGACGACCTGGAGCGTACGAAGCCGCACCCGGACCCGTATCTGACGGCCGCCGCGCGGCTGGGCGTGGACCCGGCCCGGTGCGCCGTCGTCGAGGACACCCTGACCGGGGTCACGGCGGGGGAGGCGGCGGGCTGCCGGGTGGTCGCGGTGCCGTCCGTGACGGCCATCCCGCCCGCCCCGGGCCGTACCGTCGTGGACTCGCTAGAGGAAGTCGATCTCCCTTTTCTCCGGGCGCTCATCACGGAAAGCCGCTGAGCCGTGCACTGAGCGTGTCCCGGGGAATCCCGCGGAACTCAGGGCAGCGGTTCGCTCATTTTCCGTGACGAATACACCTGTGAAATTCCTGTGGTCCACAGGTTCATTGAACGCGTGACGTTTCTCACGTCCCCGGCCGTCGACAGCGGGCCCGAACGGTGATCCACCCCGCTCCGCGGGGGGTTTCTACGGGGGTAAGTGTCCGGATTGGTGGAACAACGCGTGAAACGTTCCACCGTTCGGATATCGATCACCGTGCTGCCGCTATCCCGCGCCATATCGCTGCAACTCCATTGCGTCGATGACCCGCTGGCGGTGCCTACTAATCTCGACGCGAGCAACACCTCTGCGCTGATAAGGAACCTGCCGACGATGAATCGCAAGACCTTGGTGCTGCCGGCGCTGGCCGGACTCCTCGCCCCGGCTCTCGCTGCGTGCGGCAGCTCGGACGGCGCGGGCTCGGGCGGCTCGCCGATCGTCATCGGCGTCGCCGCGCAGATCGAGGCAGCCAAGGCGGCGCCGGCGCCCCTGGACCCGGCGCAGGCGTACGACGTCGACGCGTGGAACGTGTTGCGCAGCACCCTCCAGACGCTGATGCGGCAGCCCCGGACCGGTACCGCTCCGGTGCCGGAGGCCGCCGACTCGTGCGGCTTCCGCGACACCCAGAACGAGCAGTACCGATGTACCTTGCGCACCGGCCTGAAGTTTTCGAACGGGCATGCGCTGACGTCGCGGGACGTGAAGTTCTCCATCGACCGCCTGCGGACCATCAACTACACCAACGGCCCGGTGTCGCTGCTCAACGACATCGACCGGGTCGAGACCCCGAGCGACCGTGAGGTGGTCTTCCACCTCACCAAGCCGGACGCCACCTTCCCGCAGAAGCTCGCCACCCCGGCCGCCGCGATCGTCGACAGCCAGGTCTACCCGAACAACAGCCTCTACAAGGGCTGGGACGTGGTCGGCTCCGGCCCGTACACCGTCAAGACCGAGCGCGACGGCGACCACATCACCAAGGCCACCTTCACCAAGAACCCCGACTACAAGGGCGGGCTGACGGTGAAGAACGACAAGGTCGAGATGCGGTTCTTCGACAACTCCACGGAGATGGAGTCGGCGCTCCGCAAGGGCGACGTGGACCTGGTGAACCGCGGCCTGTCGCCGGACCAGGTCAAGGGACTCCAGAACTCCGGGGACAAGCACATCATGCTCCAGGAGATGCCGGGCCAGGAGATCCGCTACATCGCCTTCAACACCAAGGACCCGGCCGTCTCCAACAAGGCCGTACGGCAGGCGATGGCACAGGTCGTCAACCGCTCCCAGCTCGTGCGCGACGTCTACTCGTACACCGGCGACCCGCTCTACTCGCTCGTGCCCACCGGCCTCACCGGCCACATCAACTCCTTCTTCACCAAGTACGGCAACCCCGACGTCCCCGCTGCCCGCCAGACCCTGTCGCAGGCGAACATCACCACCCCGGTGAAGTTCACCCTGACGTACACCAAGAACCACTACGGCTCCAGCACGGCGAAGGAGTTCCAGGCGCTCCAGCAGCAGCTCAACAGCACCAAGCTCTTCGACGTCAGCATCCAGGGCGTCGACAAGTGGCAGCAGTTCCGCACCGACGAGTCGAGCGGCAAGTACGCGGCGTACGGCATGGGGTGGTTCGCCGACATCCCCGACGCGGACAACTACATCGCGCCCTTCATCGGCAAGGGGAACTTCCTCAACCTGCCCTACCGGAACGACAAGATCGAGTCAGATCTGATTCCGGCCACCCGGCAGCAGGCCGACCGCAACGCCGCCGCGGCTGGCTTCAAGGAGGCGCAGGACATCCTCGCCGACGACGTCCCGATCCTCCCGCTGTGGCAGGGCAAGCAGTATGTTGCCGCGCGCGATAACGTCACCGGCGTCGAATGGGCCCTCAACTCCTCCTCGGCGCTACAGATCTGGGAGCTCGGCCGCGGCGTCTCCCGCTGACCGCGTGCCGCGTACCCTCACCTCGCATCCACCTGCCGCCGCGGCGCCCCCGCCGCGGCCCGACCGGCATCACCCAGAACGTGAGGAACCACCGAGTGAAGCGTGACCAGTGGCTGGCCGCCCCGATCCGAGCGGGGCTGGCGACAGCTCTGCTCGCGGTCGCCGGATGCGGCACGGACAACTCACCGGCGGCCGGCCACGGGGAGCCCGTGGTCATGGGCATGACGGACAAGGTTGTCGCCACAGACCCCGCCGCCGGCTATGACCCCGGCTCCTGGCTTCTGTTCAACAACGTCTTCCAGTCGCTGCTGAGCTTCCCCAAGGGCAGTACGACCCCGGAACCGGAAGCCGCCGAGAGCTGCGGCTTCACCGACACCGCCAGCAAGGTCTACCGCTGCACCCTCAAGGACGGCCTGACCTTCAGCAACGGCGACAAGCTCACCTCACAGGACGTCAAGTTCTCCTTCGACCGCACGCGGCGGATCAAGGACAAGGACGGCCCCGCCGTGATGTTCTCCGCCCTCGACGCGGTCGAGGCCCCGGACGCCAAGACCGTCGTCTTCCGCCTCAAGACGCCCGACGCCACCTTCCCCATGAAGATCGCCTCGGGCGCCGGCTCCATCGTCGACCACGCCGTCTACCCCGCCGACCGGCTGCGCACCGACGGCAAGGCCACCGGCTCCGGCGTCTACTCCCTCGACTCCTACGGGCCCCAGCAGGCCAAGTTCTCCGTCAACTCGTCCTACAAGGGCCCCGCCAAGGTCAAGAACGCCGGTATGACCGTGAAGTTCTTCGGCGGCACCGACCAGCTCAAGAAGGCCGTCCAGAGCGGCGACGTCGACGTCGCCTACCGCGGTCTCGCCATGAAGGACATCGCCTTACTCGACCACGCCTCCCTGGAGCAGCAGCACGGCACCCAGGTCGTCGAGGGCGGCAGCGCCGAGGTCATGCACCTGGTCTTCAACCTGAACGACCCGGTCGCCGGCAAGATCGGCGTCCGCAAGGCCATCGCCTACCTGCTCGACCGCTCCACCCTCGTACGGGACGTCTACCAGCGCACCGCCGAACCGCTCTACTCGGTCGTCCCGGCCGGCATCACCGGCCACACCACCCCGTTCTTCGACACCTACGGCGACCGCCCGCAGCCCGACAAGGCCGCCGCGGCACTCCGCGAAGCCGGCATCCAGGGCAAGGTCCAGCTCACCCTGTGGGCCACCCCCGACCGGTACGGCCCCGGCACCGTCCCCGCCGTCCGGGAAATCGCCCAACAGCTCAACGCCAGCAAGCTGTTCGACGCCCAGGTGCGCAGCGTCCCCACCCACGAGTACGAGCAGGGCATGGCGTCCGGCCGCTTCGGCACCTACGTGAAGGGCTGGATCCCGGACTACCCGGACCCGGACAACTTCACCCAGCCGTTCTTCGGCAAGGACAACGTGCTGGACAACCACTACAACTCGCCCGTCATCTCGGGCCAGCTGCTGCCGAAGACGGCCGACCAGCCCAACCGCGGCGCCACCAAGGGGGCCTTCCGCGAGCTCCAGGACATCGTCGCCAAGGACCTGCCGGTCATCCCGATCTGGCAGGGCAAGCAGTACGCGGTGGCCCGCCAGGGCATCTCCGGCCTGGAGTGGACGCTCGACTCGTCGACCGTCTTCCGCTTCTGGGAGATCAGCAAGTCCGCCGCGGGCTGACCGGCCCGCAGACGACGCCGGGGCCGGTCCGGGAACTCCCCGGACCGGCCCCGCCTGCTCTGCGCTCCTGACGCGGCCCGCGGGCCGCCAAGGGCTACTGCGCGCCGGGCCGCACCAACCCGCTCTCGTACGCGTACACCGCGGCCTGCACCCGGTCCCGCAGCCCCAGCTTCGTCAGCACATGGCCCACATGCGTCTTCACCGTCGTCTCGCTGACGAACAGATCCGCCGCGATCTCCGCGTTCGACAACCCGCGCGCCACCAGCTTCAGCACCTCCACCTCCCGCTCGGTGAGCGTATGGAGGGTGTCCGGCACCGGCTCCTCGCCCGACGGCAGATGACCGGCGTACTTGTCCAGCAGCCGCCGGGTGATGCTCGGCGCGAGCATCGCCTCGCCGGCCGCCACCACCCGGATCGCCTGCACCAGCTCATTTGCCGGCGCGTCCTTCAGCAGAAAGCCGCTCGCCCCGGCCCGCAGCGCCTCGACGACATACTCGTCCAGATCGAACGTCGTCAGCACCAGCACCTTGGCCGGACCGTCCTTCGCCGGACCGGTGATCTGACGGGTCGCCTCGACACCGTCCATCCGCGGCATCCGGATGTCCATCAGCACCACATCGGGCTGGAGTGCCCGGACCTGGTCCAGCGCCTGGAGACCGTCGCCCGCCTCACCGACGACCGCCAGATCCTGCTCCGCCTCCAGAATCATCCGGAAACCCGTACGCAGCAGGGGCTGGTCGTCGACCAGCAGGACGCGGATAGCCACAAGCGCTCCTTCGACAGGGCTCGATCTATTCGATCAGCTCCATTCTGCCCTGCGGCCCGCCCTCGCCGTCCGCCGGGCGCACCAGCAACGACCGCGTCCGCGGGGAGCAACCCCCGGACCCCTGGCCGGATCAGCCACCGCCGCCCGCACGGGCTACGACTGCGTCTCCCGTGGGGCAACCCCCGGCCCTCCGGCCGGATCAGCCACCGCCGCCCGCACGGGCAACGGGTACACCGGGGGAGTGCCACCGAACTCCGGGCAGTGCGCCTGGTGGTCGCACCAGCCGCACAGCTTCGTCGGCCGGGGGCGCCAGTCCCCGGTCTCCGTCGCCACCCGGATCGCCTCCCACAGGGCCAGCAACTTCCGCTCCACGGCCCGCAGATCGGCCTCACCCGGGTCGTACGTGACCACCTCCCCGCTGCCCAGATACACCAGCTGGAGCCGCCGCGGCACCACACCCCGCAGCCGCCACACCACCAGTGCGTAGAACTTCATCTGGAACAGCGCGCCCTCGGCGAACTGCGGTCGCGGCGCCTTGCCCGTCTTGTAGTCGACCAGCCGCACCTCGCCCGTCGGCGCCACATCGACGCGGTCGATGAACCCCCGCAGCCGCAGCCCCGAATCCAGCACCGTCTCCACGTACAGCTCGCGGTCCGCCGGCTCCAGCCGCGTCGGGTCCTCCAGCGAGAACCACCGCTCCACCAGCGCCTCGGCCTCCGCAAGCCACTGCCCCAGCCGCGCCCCGTCCGCGTCGTCCTCGAACAACCCGGCCAGCTCCGGGCGCTTGGCCAGCAGCTTCTCCCACTCGCCGGGCACCATCGCCCGCGCCCCGGACGCCGTACGCTCCGCCGCCGGGGCGTCGAAGAGCCGCTCCAGCACCGCGTGCACGACCGTGCCCCGGGTCGCCGCCGCGCTCGGCTTCTCCGGCAGCTTGTCGATCACGCGGAAGCGGTAGAGCAGCGGGCACTGCATGAAATCGCCGGCCCGCGACGGCGACAGCGCCACCGGCGGCTGCGCCCCGCCCTGCGCCGGCACCCCGGCCGCCTCCTGCGCCGCACCGGACTCGCGCCCGCCACCCTGCGGCGCCGCCTCGGTCTTCTCCGTGCTCCATCCCATGCCACGAAACCCTACGGCCCGCCACTGACAATCGCCGACGGGTCACGAGCGGTGAGCGCCCCGGCCCGCGAACTGCCCGCCGCAGACCGGGTGACAGCCCCCGGCACCCGCGTCGGATCACGGCGGGAAGCTCCGCATACCATCGACGTCGGGCACCTTTGCCCTGCATGATCGAGTTATCACGCAGAGCAGGCGCCAATGCCGTATTCGACGAGGGGATGCCGTGGACGAGAGCGGGAAGCCGCAGGACCCCGAGGAGTCCGCGCAGACCCAGCCGCCCCAGCAGCCCGAGGACACCAGCGGCTCCAAGGGACCGGCGCCGGGCAGGCAGCGGGGCACCGGCGGCGGCATCCTCATGGGTCGCCCCTTCGGCGTGCCCGTCTACGTCGCGCCCAGCTGGTTCCTGGTCGCCGCCCTGATCACCTGGGTCTTCGGCGGCCAACTGGAGCGCGTGCTGCCCGAGCTCGGCGCCGCCCGCTACCTGGTCTCCCTCTTCTTCGCGGTCGCCTTCTACGCCTCCGTGCTCGTCCACGAACTCGCGCACACCGTCGCGGCGCTCAGCTTCAAGCTCCCCGTGCGCCGCATCCAGCTCCAGTTCTTCGGCGGCGTCTCCGAGATCGAGAAGGAGACCGAGACCCCCGGCCGGGAATTCGTCCTCGCCTTCGTCGGCCCGCTGCTCTCCCTCGTCCTCGCCGGCGTCTTCTACGTGGGCATGCAGATGGTCGAACCGGGCACCGTCCCCGGCGTCCTGCTCGCCGGCCTGATGATCTCCAACCTCATCGTCGCGATCTTCAACCTGCTCCCCGGCCTCCCCCTGGACGGCGGCCGGATGCTGCGCGCCGTCGTCTGGAAGATCACCGGCAGGCCCATGAGCGGCACCATCGCCGCTGCCTGGGTCGGCCGCGCGCTCGCCGTCACCGTCCTCATCGGCCTGCCGCTGCTCACCCACACCGGCGCTCTCGGCCGCGCCCCCGAAGAGATCGGCGGCGCCGACTCGCTCACCGACGCCCTGCTCGCCGCGATCCTCGCCGCCATCATCTGGACCGGCGCCGGCAACAGCCTCCGCATGGCCCGGCTGCGCGAACGCCTCCCCGACCTCACCGCCCGCACGCTCACCCGGCGCGCCATCCCCGTCGAGACCGACACCCCGCTCTCCGAGGCGCTGCGCCGTGCCAACGACGCCGGCGCCCGCGCCCTGGTCGTCGTCGACCGCCAGGGCACCCCCACCGCCCTCGTCCGCGAGGCCGCCATCGTCGGCGTCCCCGACCACCGCCGCCCCTGGGTCCCCGTGGGCACCCTCGCCCAGGACCTCAAGGACGGGATGCGCGTCGGCGCCGAACTGGCCGGCGAGGACCTCCTGGAGTACCTCCGCGCCACCCCGGCCACCGAATACCTGGTCGTGGAGGGAACCGGCGAGATCTACGGCGTCCTGTCCACCGCCGACGTGGAACGCGCCTTCGTCGCCGCCATGGCCCGCCCGTCCTGAGCCGCCTCGGCCACCCGTACGGTCCGCGCGTCCTAGCCTGCCCGCGCCGGCCCCGCACCGGCTGCGCGCGGCCGTCCTGCCGACGCCCTCGGCCGCACCCTCCCGCCCTCCCCGCCCCCCGGCCCGTCCCCGCACCCGCGGTTCTCGCCGCGCACCCCTGGGTAGCCCCCAGCCGGGGGGACAGCCGCGTTCGACGGTCCCGATAGCGCCCGGCCCGCGGCCCCCCCGCACCGCCGCCCGCCCGGAGGCGCGGCCGGCCCCGCGCTCCGGCACCCCGCCCGCGGCTCCCCTGGTACGGGGCATGCCGCGTGGCCGGTAGGCTGGTCACATGTCCGAACCGACCGGTGCCGCCCGCCGTCGCGGGCCCTTCAAGGTCGGGGACCAGGTCCAGCTCACCGACCCCAAGGGACGCCACTACACCTTCACGCTCGAAGAGGGCAAGAGCTTCCACACCCACAAGGGAGCCTTCCCCCACGACGAGCTGATCGGCGCTCCCGAGGGCAGTGTTGTCCGTACCACCGGGAACGTCGCCTACCTCGCGCTGCGCCCCCTGCTCCCCGACTACGTCCTGTCCATGCCCCGCGGTGCCGCCGTGGTCTACCCCAAGGACGCGGGGCAGATCCTGGCGATGGCCGACATCTTCCCCGGCGCCCGCGTCGTCGAGGCGGGGGTGGGATCCGGCTCCCTCAGCAGCTTCCTGCTGCGCGCCATCGGCGACGACGGCATGCTGCACTCCTACGAGCGCCGCGCCGACTTCGCCGAGATCGCCACCCAGAACGTGGAGCGTTACTTCGGCGGCCCGCACCCCGCCTGGACGCTCACCGTCGGCGACCTCCAGGACAACCTCTCCGACACCGACGTCGACCGCGTCATCCTGGACATGCTCGCCCCCTGGGAGTGCCTGGAGGCCGTCTCCAAGGCGCTGGTGCCCGGCGGCATCCTGTGCGCCTACGTGGCCACCACCACGCAGCTGGCCCGCACCGTCGAGGCGATCCGCGAACACGGCACCTTCAACGAGCCGTCGGCCTGGGAGACCATGGTCCGCACCTGGCACGTCGAGGGCCTCGCCGTCCGCCCCGACCACCGCATGATCGGCCACACCGGCTTCCTGCTCACCGCGCGCCGTCTCGCCGACGGCGTCGAGCCCCCGCTGCGCCGCCGCCGGCCGGCGAAGGGCGCCTACGGGGAGGACTACACCGGGCCGGGTGGGCGGGAGAAGAGCGCACCCGGAAGGCCCGACGGGGCGGCGGCAACCGGCCGCCCGGACGGCTCCGCCGAGGGCGGCTGACGCACCCGGCCCGGCCGCCGAACCACCAGGCGCCGCCGACGAGTTCCCCTGTCCGGGAACCGCCGGCGGCGCCGTTTCGTTTCCACCCCGGCATCTGCACGGAAAACTCCGCCCCCGCCGGTTCCTTGCCGCCCTCTCCTGTGGAACGATGCTGGGCACTCCCACCGCCACAGCACTTCACAGGAGTTACCCCACGTGCAGCCCTTGGCAGGCCAGGACCTGTTGCACACCCAGCCCCACTCCATGCACTGGCTCGCCACCGCGACCGCCATCTCGGCGGTCATCGCGGTCTCGTCCCTCATCCAGCCGCCCGATGCCACGGCCACGGCGGTCGCCACCACCCGGTCCGCCCGGTCCGCGCCGGCCCCCGACCCGGGCAGGGTGACGTTCCCGGTCGACTGCGGACCCAACCGCCTCGACGTGACCCGGAAGGTCTCCGGCGACCTCGACGGCACCGGCGGCACGGAGACCGTCGCCGTGGTCCGCTGCCACAGCGACACCGGCACCCCGCCCAGCGGCGTCTACGTCCTCGCGCAGCCCTCCGACCCCAAGGCCGCACCGCGCATCGTCGCGACCCTCCTGGCGCCCGCCCAGCGGCTCACGGTCCAGGACCTCGACATCCAGGGCCGGGAGATCTCCACGACGCTCCTGGGCTACTCCACGCTCGATGTGCCGCGCTGCTGCCCCGACGTCCACAAGAGCCTCAAGTGGCAATGGCGGGGCGGGAAGTTCGTCCAGAGCGAACTCCCCGCCGGTGCCACAACCGAGGGTGCCTGATCCGTCACACGACGTGCTCGCATCCGGCGTTTCCCTACGCCTCGGCTACGCCCTGTCCGTGCCGCGTCTACGCCGCGTGATCCATGCCGTTCACTCCGCGTCCGGCCCGTAGACCTCGACCAGGTCGGCGACGCGGCGCACGTGGATGCAGTCGCCGGGGCACTCGTTGGCCGAGTCCCGTACATCGTTGAGCAGCGGCAGGGGGACGGGGGTTGTGGCCCCCTTCTCCTGCAACAGCTCGTCGTCGGGGCTCTTGACATACGCCAGGCCGTCGATGTCCAGCTCGAAGACCTCCGGCGCGTACTGCGCACAGATGCCGTCCCCGGTGCACAGGTCCTGGTCGATCCAGACTTCCAGCTCCGGTGCTTCGTCCTGCGCGGTCATCTCGCCTGCCGTTCCTGCGTACGTGAACCGTTTTTGCCTAAGTGGCGCCAGCCCTGACGGGTGTTGACCGACTCGACGATACAACCGCTCGCTTTCCGATGTTGTTGGGTGGGTATTCCCTTGGCGTGAGGACGTGCGCAAGGGTGAAGATCGGACACACCCCGACAGTCTTTTCGATCTAGGGGTTTCAACCTGCACCGGCCCAGGTAGGGTCAGGAAGCGTCCAGCTCCTTGGAGGAGGTGAGGACCGTGGCAGCCCACGACGACGACATCAACCGCGGCATCCGGCCGGGGCGCGGGTCTGAAGATCCAGCCGGCCAGGTTGCCTATCTTGAGCAGGAGATCGCCGTCCTGCGACGCAAGCTCGCCGACTCTCCGCGGCACACGAGGATTCTCGAAGAGCGGATCGTCGAGCTGCAGACCAACCTGGCCGGCGTTTCCGCTCAGAACGAGCGTCTCGCCAATACGCTCCGCGAGGCCCGCGACCAGATCGTCGCGCTCAAGGAGGAGGTCGACCGGCTCGCACAGCCGCCGGCCGGCTTCGGTGTCTTCCTACAGGCCAACGAGGACGGCACGGTCGACATTTTCACCGGAGGGCGAAAGCTCCGGGTGAACGTCAGCCCCAGCGTTGAGATCGACGACCTCCGGCGCGGCCAAGAGGTGATGCTCAACGAAGCGCTCAACGTGGTCGAAGCCATGGAGTACGAGAGCGCCGGCGACATCGTCACCCTCAAGGAAATCCTTGAGGACGGCGAGCGCGCGCTGGTCATCGGGCACACCGACGAGGAAAGGGTGGTGCGGCTCGCCGAGCCGCTGCTGGACACCACCATCCGCCCCGGCGACGCCCTGCTGCTCGAATCCCGCTCCGGCTATGTCTACGAGGTCATCCCGAAGAGCGAGGTCGAGGAACTGGTCCTCGAAGAGGTTCCGGACATCGACTACACCAAGATCGGCGGTCTGGGCGGCCAGATCGAGCAGATCCGGGACGCGGTCGAGCTCCCCTACCTCTACCCCGACCTCTTCAAGGAACACGAACTCCGCCCGCCCAAGGGTGTCTTGCTCTACGGCCCGCCCGGCTGCGGCAAGACGCTCATCGCCAAGGCGGTCGCCAACTCCCTTGCCAAGAAGGTCGCCGAAGTCACCGGGCAGCCGGCCGGGAAGAGCTTCTTCCTGAACATCAAGGGCCCCGAGCTGCTCAACAAGTACGTCGGCGAGACCGAGCGGCACATCCGCCTGGTCTTCCAGCGCGCCAGGGAAAAGGCGAGCGAGGGCACGCCCGTCATCGTCTTCTTCGACGAGATGGACTCCCTCTTCCGCACCCGCGGATCCGGTGTCAGCTCGGACGTGGAGAACACCATCGTCCCCCAGCTGCTCTCCGAGATCGACGGTGTGGAGGGCCTGGAGAACGTCATCGTGATCGGTGCCTCGAACCGCGAGGACATGATCGACCCGGCGATCCTGCGCCCCGGCCGGCTCGACGTGAAAATCAAGATCGAGCGTCCGGACGCGGAGGCCGCCAAGGACATCTTCTCGAAGTACCTCACGGAAAACCTCCCGCTGCACGCCGACGATCTCGCCGAACACGGCGATTCGCGCAAGGCCGCGGTCAGCGGGATGATTCAGTCGGTCGTCGAGCAGATGTACGCGGAATCCGAGGAAAACCGATTCCTGGAGGTCACCTATGCCAATGGTGACAAGGAAGTCCTTTACTTCAAGGATTTCAACTCCGGTGCGATGATCGAAAACATCGTCGGACGTGCGAAGAAGATGGCCATCAAGGCTTTCCTCGAGCACAACCAGAAGGGTCTGCGGGTCTCCCACCTCCTCCAGGCGTGCGTGGACGAGTTCAAGGAGAACGAGGACCTGCCCAACACCACCAACCCGGACGACTGGGCCCGGATCTCCGGAAAGAAGGGCGAGCGGATCGTATACATCCGCACCCTTGTCACCGGAAAGCAGGGCGCGGACACCGGTCGCTCCATCGACACGGTGGCGAATACCGGCCAATACCTGTAACACCGCTCTCCGGCTGCGGATGTCCTGCACGGGGCGTCCGCAGCCGGACGCTTTTCCGGGGGCGAGCGGACCGCCCCCGACAGCAGCGATGAACCAGGGAAAACCGGACTGGAGCAATGACTGTAATGATCTCCCCAGCGCCGCAGAGGCGTTCTAGGCTCTTCGGTACCGCTGCGTCACGCTGTGCGGACGCGGGGCACGCACACGGACCGGAAGCGCAGCGGTACTTGAGCGCCGTCCCCACCCGGGGGCGCCGCCGGGCAAGGAGGGCCGCATGACCGTACGGCGAGTAATGGGGATCGAGACGGAGTACGGGATCTCCGTCCCCGGCCACCCGAATGCCAATGCCATGCTCACCTCGTCCCAGGTCGTCAACGCCTACGCGGCAGCGATGCACCGGGCGCGACGTGCCCGCTGGGACTTCGAGGAGGAGAACCCGCTGCGGGACGCCCGCGGCTTCGACCTCGCCCGCGAGGCCGCCGACTCCAGCCAGCTCACCGACGAGGACATCGGCCTGGCCAATGTCATCCTCACCAACGGGGCCAGGCTCTACGTCGACCACGCGCACCCCGAGTACAGCGCTCCCGAGGTCACCAATCCGCGGGACGCGGTCCTCTGGGACAAGGCCGGTGAGCGGATCATGGCCGAGGCCGCCGAGCGGGCCGCCCAGGTCCCCGGCGCCCAGCCGATCCACCTCTACAAGAACAACACCGACAACAAGGGCGCCTCCTACGGGACGCACGAGAACTACCTGATGAAGCGGGAGACCCCCTTCTCGGACATCGTGCGCCACCTGACGCCGTTCTTCGTCTCCCGCCAGGTCGTCACCGGCGCCGGCCGGGTCGGCATCGGCCAGGACGGCCACGAGCACGGCTTCCAGATCAGCCAGCGCGCCGACTACTTCGAGGTGGAGGTGGGCCTGGAGACGACCCTCAAGCGGCCCATCATCAACACCCGCGACGAACCGCACGCGGACGCGGAGAAGTACCGCCGGCTGCACGTGATCATCGGCGACGCCAACCTCTCCGAGATCTCGACGTACCTGAAGCTGGGCACCACCTCTCTGGTGCTGTCCATGATCGAGGACGGCTTCATCGCCGTCGACCTGGCCGTCGACCAGCCCGTACGGACCCTGCACCACGTCTCGCACGACCCCACGCTGCAACACCTGATCACGCTCCGCAGCGGCCGTACGCTCACCGCCGTACAGCTCCAGATGGAGTACTACGAGCTGGCCCGCAAATTCGTCGAGGACCGCTACGGGGCGGACGCGGACGAGCAGACCAAGGACGTCCTGACCCGGTGGGAGGACGTGCTCGGGCGGCTGGAGAACGACCCGATGAGCCTGTCCGGCGAGCTGGACTGGGTCGCCAAGCGCGAGCTCATGGAGGGCTACCGCCGCCGGGACGGCCTGGACTGGGACGCCGCCCGGCTGCACCTCATCGACCTCCAGTACGCCGACGTACGGCCGGAGAAGGGCCTGTACAACCGTCTGGCGGCCCGCGGCAAGATGAAGCGGCTCCTGGACGAGCCGGCGGTCGAGCGGGCCGAGCTGAAGCCTCCGGAGGACACCAGGGCCTACTTCCGCGGTCGCTGCCTGGAGCAGTACGCGGACGACGTCGCCGCCGCCTCGTGGGATTCGGTCATCTTCGATCTGCCCGGCCGTGACTCCCTGCAACGGGTTCCCACGCTGGAGCCACTGCGCGGGACCCGTAAGCACGTCAAGGAGCTGCTGGACCGGTGCCGGACGGCAGAGGAGCTGGTCAGGACGCTGGCCGGCCGCTGATGTGCGGCAGGTTCATGGCAAATTCGCCATGATCGGCAGCTGATCCACGGCTGAAAAGGCCGCGGCGCGGGAATCATGGAGGTGACTCCCGGGCGTTGCACCAAGTGCAGGGCCGATGTCGGACCCTGCTTGTAGGGTCGGATCTTGAAGGTCACATCGAGCGGGGCGAACCGAGCGGGGTGAGGGATATGGCGACCAAGGACAGCGGCGGCGGACAGCAGAAGGCCACCCGTTCCACCGAAGAGGTCGAGGAGCAGGCGCAGGACGCGCAGGCTTCGGGCGACCTCAAGGAACGCCAGGAGAAATTGTCGGACGACGTGGATTCGGTGCTGGACGAAATCGACGACGTACTTGAGGAGAACGCCGAGGATTTCGTGCGGTCATTTGTGCAAAAAGGTGGGCAATAACGGGCATGCCGGATTCGCTCGACAAGCAGTGCACCGGGTGTAAGCGCCGTTTTTCGCTCACCTCGTTCGCTGCGGACAAGAACCGGCGTGATGGCCTTCAAGTGCGGTGCCGAGAGTGCGTGGCGGAGTGCAGCGCCGCGCGCTATCGGCGCCGCCAGGCCGCTCTGGGTAAGACGGTCCGCGAGAAGAGAGACGTCCCGCCTGGACACAAGCAGTGCCGCAGGTGCGGTGAGATCAAGCCGCACAGCGAGTGGCATCGCAACGCAACCGCCTCGGACGGACTGTCGACCCGTTGCAAATCATGCAGAGCCGCTGAAGGACGGGCCGGGTACTCGAAGCGCGAGTACGGCATCAGCGAAGCGGATCGCGACGCGATGCTCAAGGAGCAGTGGGGGTTGTGCCCGATCTGCCTGGAGTCCGACGCCGTGCATGTGGATCACGATCACGCGACGGGTAGGGTCCGGGGCGTACTGTGCTTCAGCTGCAACGCAGCCTTGGGTCAATTCAAGGACCGGCCGGACGCCTTGAGGCGGGCGGCCGGGTATCTGGAAGGAAACGTGTGGAAGCCAATACTCGAAGCACCGGGCGTCTACCGGCTGCCTTCCTGACGCCTGGATCCTCGTCGTTCATGGACTTTCTCGGCGGGCAGGCGCCCGAGCTGCTGCCGGGCAAGCGCCCGTTGCCGCCGGTGCAGGGCGCCATCGAGGCACCGCACGGCACGACCATCGTGGCGGTGTCGTTCCCCGGCGGTGTGGTGCTCGCCGGTGACCGCCGGGCGACGATGGGCAATGTGATCGCGCAGCGCGACATCGAGAAGGTCTTCCCGGCCGACGAGTACTCGGCGGTCGGCATCGCGGGCACGGCCGGGCTCGCGGTGGAGATGGTCAAGCTGTTCCAGCTGGAGCTGGAGCACTTCGAGAAGGTCGAAGGGGCCCAACTCTCCTTGGAGGGCAAGGCGAATCGTCTCTCGACGATGATTCGCAGCAACCTCGGGATGGCCATGCAGGGCCTCGCCGTGGTGCCGCTGTTCGCCGGCTACGACATCGACCGCGAGAAGGGCCGTATCTTCTCGTACGACGTCACCGGCGGGCGCTCCGAGGAGCACGGCTTCGCGGCGACGGGCTCCGGCTCGGTCTTCGCGCGCAGTGCGCTGAAGAAGCTCTTCCGCGAGGACTTCACGGAGCATCAGGCCGCCACCGCCGTCGTCCAGGGGCTGTACGACGCCGCCGACGACGACTCGGCGACCGGCGGGCCGGACATGGCGCGGCGGATCTATCCGATCGTCACGGTGATCACCGAAGAGGGCTTCAAGAAGCTCACCGAGGCCGAGGTCTCGGAGATCGCCCGTGCGGTTCACGAGCGCCGCCTCGAACAGCCCGACGGCCCGCGCGCCGCGCTGCTCTGACGGGACGGATGTTCCGCAATGCATTCGCCAGTGAGAGAGCTTTTGACAGGAAGGGACGGATAGCCGGTGTCGACGCCGTTCTATGTCTCACCCCAGCAGGCCATGGCCGACCGTGCCGAGTACGCCCGCAAGGGCATCGCGCGCGGTCGCAGCGTCGTGGTCTTGCAGTACACCGACGGCGTGGTCTTCGTCGCCGAGAATCCCTCCCGCGCCCTGCACAAGGTCAGCGAGATCTATGACCGCATCGCCTTCGCGGCGGTCGGCAAGTACAACGAGTTCGAGAACCTGCGGATCGGCGGCGTGCGCTACGCCGATCTGCGCGGCTACACCTACGACCGGGAGGACGTGACAGCGCGCGGTCTGGCGAACGTCTACGCCCAGACGCTCGGCTCGATCTTCTCCAGCGCGGCCGAGAAGCCCTACGAGGTCGAGCTGATCGTGGCCGAGGTGGGCAACGCCCCCGAGGACGACCAGATCTACCGGCTGCCGCACGACGGCTCGATCGTGGACGAGCACGGCTCGGTCGCGGTGGGCGGCAACGCCGACCAGATCAGCAGCTATCTCGACCAGCGGCACCGCGACGGGATGACGCTGGCGGAGGCGCTGCGGCTGGCGGTGGATTCGCTGTCGCGGGACACCAACGGCGGCGAGCGGACGCTGACCGCCGAGCATCTGGAGGTCGCCACCCTGGACCGTACGCGCCCGCAGCAGCGGAAGTTCAAGCGGATCCTGGGCCGCCAGCTGTCCCGGCTGCTGGACGAGCACGGTGGCTCGGGGGCGGAGAAGCCCGAGGCCGGTGCCGAGGGGGACGCGGGCGAGTCCTCGGGGGCCGGTGACGCGGCCGGCAAGGGTGCCAAGGGAAAGGGCGCCAACGGCAAGGCGGCCGACGGCGGCACCGGCGCCAAGGACGACTCCGGTCCGGGGGCCGCGGACGGGAGCGAAGCGGAGTCCGGGTCCGAGGACTGAGGATTCCGGAGGATCGCCGCCGGGCCGGTGTGCCCGGATCGCGCGCCCCGGTGGGTCATCGCCCGCCGGGGCGCGCGCTGTTGTGCGGGTCGCCCGGCGGCGGGGCCGTGGAGCCGCGCGGGACGAGCGTGACGGGGAGCGTCGGGGCGTCGGCGGGGACGCCGTCCAGTACGGCCATCAGGGCGCGCATACCGGCCTCGCCGAACTCCTCGGCGGGGAGCCGTACGGTCGTCAGTTCCGGTTCCACGGCGACGGCCAGGGCCAGGTCGTCGAAGCCGGTGACCGAGATGTCCTCGGGGATGCGCAGGCCGAGGCGGCGCACGGCCTTGCAGGCGCCGGCGGCGATGATGTCGTCGTCGCAGAGGAGCGCGGTGGGGCGGGGGCCGGGGGCGGTCAACGCGGTGTGCGCGGCGCGGAGTCCGGCCGCGACGCTCAGCGCGGCCGGCTGCCGGCACAGCACGGCGCCCGGGACGCCGGCCAGGGCGTCGGTGAGGGTCCCGGCGCGGACGGCAAAGGTCCAGGAGTCGACATCGGCCGCGAGATGGGTGATGCGGCGGTGCCCGAGGCCGGTGAGGTGGCCGGCCAACTGCCGTACGCCGTCGGCGATGTCGAGGTTGACGGTGGCGGTGGCGCGGGTGTCGGCGGGGTCGCTGTCGAGCATCACCAGGGGCAGGCCGGCGGTGCGCAGCGGGGTGAGGGCGTCGGCGGCCATGGAGGAGGCGATGACGCCGTCGAGGGTGGCGGCGGCCGAGTCGAAGGGGTCGCGGGCCGGGCCGATGCCCTCGGGGGAGGGGTAGAGGACCACGCCGAAGTCGTGGTCGGCGGCGATGCGGGCGGCGCCCGTGTAGACCCGGGCGAAGAACTCGGTGGTCAGCGCGGGGACGACGAGCAGCGCCGTACGGGTGCGGCCCATGCGCAGGCTGCGGGCGGCGAGGTTGGGGCGGTAGCCCAGCTCGCGGGCGGCGGCGCGGACGGCGTCGGCCTTGCCCGGGGAGACCCGGCCGCGCCACTTGTCGCCGAGGACGAGGGAGACGGCGGCCTGCGAGACGCCGGCGGCGCGGGCGACATCGCGGCTGGTGACGCGGCCGGCGGCGGCCGGGCTACGAGGGGGCGCGGCGTCGGCCGCTCCAGTGGAGCCGGTGCTCGCACCGGGAGGCTGCGCGGCCTCGTTGCTGGTCACCGGGGGGTCACTCCTTGCTTCCGTCCGCTGCGGGGTGGACCCGCGGATTGCCGCCATGGTACGTATGACGCCGGAAGTTATACGTAACACGTCCGGGCCGGCCCGGACGGAGAGGGGCAGGTATGGCCGCCGGATATGCGGATTTGCTCAGAACCCGGCATGCGGCCCGGCTGCTGGCGGGGACCCTGGTGGGCCGGCTGCCGAACGCCACCGCGCCGCTCGCGGTGGTCCTCTTCGTCCGTGCCGAGGGCGGCAGCTACGCGCTGGCCGGAGCGCTCTCCGCGGCCTACGGCGTCTGCAATGCGATCGGCCAGCCGCTCCTCGGACGGGCGGTGGACCTCTACGGGCAGCCGCGGGTGATGCTGCCCGCCTCGGTGCTCTCCGCGCTCGGGATGGCGCTGCTGGCGGCCGTGGGGATCGATCCGCTGTGGCTCGCCTATGCCGCCGTGGTGATCGCCGGCTTCTTCACCCCGCCGCTGGAAGGAGGGCTGCGGGCGCTGTGGCCGGGGGTGCTCCAGCGCGCGGACCGGGTGCACGCCGCGTACGCGCTGGACGCGGTGGCGCAGGAAGTCATGTTCGCGGTGGGGCCGTTGCTGGTCACGCTGTGCGTGGCGGCCTGGTCGGCCGGCGCGGCGCTGCTGGTCATCAACGCGCTCGGGGTGCTCGGTGCGCTGTCCGTCGTGGTCTCCGAGCCCTCCCGGGAATGGCGCAGCGGGCCGCGCGAGGCGCACTGGCTGGGGGCGCTGCGCTCGGCCGGGATGCTGGTGCTGATCGGCACGTTCTTCTTCGTCGGGCTGGCGCTGGGGTCGATCGCGGTGGCGGCGGTGGCGTACGCCGATGAGCACGGCGGCGGGATGATCTCCAGCTATCTGCTCTCCGCGCTCGGCGTCGGCGCGCTGGCCGGCGGCATCGTCTACGGCGCCCGGGAGTGGCCGGGGCGTCCCGAAGGGCGGCTGCGGCTGCTCGTCGCGCTGCTGGCGCTGGGGTATCTGCCGCTGGCGCTGGTGCCGGGTGTGGCCGGGATGACGGCGCTGACGGGGGTGGCCGGGGTGTTCCTGGCGCCGGCGCTGGCCTGCGCGTTCGTGGTGGTGGACCGGCATGCGCCCAAGGGGACGGTGACGGAGGCGTTTTCCTGGTTGGTGACCACGTTCGGGGTCGGATCGGCCGTGGGTGCCTCGGTGGTGGGCCCGGTGGTGGAGGCCGGCGGTTCGGCGGCCGGGTTCGCGGTCGCCGGGGCCGGCGGGATCGCCGCGCTGCTCGTCCTTTTGTCGACGAAGCGATTTCTGGGTGATCCGGTGCAGCGTACAGCGGGTGCGCGCCCGGCGGAAAATGATCGAAACGGGGCTGTCGAACCCGGTTTCAGAGCAGGCCATCAGGCGTAATGTTCAGTCATGGACCGCCGCATTTTCGGGCTGGAGAACGAGTACGGCGTCACGTGCACGTTCAGGGGACAGCGCCGACTGTCTCCTGACGAGGTGGCGCGGTACCTCTTCCGCCGTGTCGTGTCATGGGGCCGCAGCAGCAATGTCTTCCTGCGGAACGGCGCCCGCCTGTACTTGGACGTGGGTTCGCACCCGGAATACGCAACTCCCGAGTGCGACAACGTGACCGAGCTGGTCACCCACGACAAGGCCGGTGAGCGCATTCTCGAAGGTCTGCTCGTCGACGCCGAACGCCGCCTGCACGAGGAGGGAATCGCGGGCGACGTCTACCTCTTCAAGAACAACACCGATTCGGCGGGAAACTCCTACGGCTGCCACGAGAACTATCTCGTCGCCCGGCACGGTGAGTTCTCCCGGCTCGCGGACATCCTCATTCCGTTCCTGGTCACCCGGCAGCTGCTGTGCGGCGCGGGCAAGGTGCTCCAGACGCCGCGGGGCGCCGTGTACTGCGTCAGCCAGCGCGCCGAACACATCTGGGAGGGCGTCTCCTCGGCGACCACCCGCTCCCGGCCGATCATCAACACCCGCGACGAGCCGCACGCGGACGCCGAGCGCTACCGCCGGCTGCACGTCATCGTCGGCGACTCGAACATGTCCGAGACGACGATGATGCTGAAGGTCGGCGCCACCGATCTCGTCCTGCGCATGATCGAGGCGGGCACGGTCATGCGCGATCTGACGCTGGAGAACCCGATCCGGGCGATCCGCGAGGTCAGTCACGACATCACCGGACAGCGCAAGGTGCGGCTGGCGAGCGGGCGCGAGGCGTCGGCGCTCGAAGTCCAGCAGGAGTACTACGAAAAGGCCGTCGACTTCTGCGATCGGCGCGGAATCCGGACGGGCACCGTCGCACGGGTCCTGGAGTTGTGGGGCCGTACGCTGGAGGCGATCCGGGACGAGGAACTGGACCGTATCTCCACCGAGATCGACTGGGTGATGAAGCATCAGCTCATCGAGCGCTACCGCGCGAAGAACAACATCACCATGTCCCACCCGAGAGTGGCGCAGATAGACCTCGCTTATCACGACATCCACCGCCGCCGGGGGCTTTACTACCTCCTGGAGCGGAAGGGGCAGGCGGAGCGGATCTGCAACGACTTGAAGATCTTCGAGGGCAAGTCGGTGCCGCCGCAGACCACACGTGCGCGGCTGCGCGGTGACTTCATTCGCCGGGCGCAGGAGCAGCGGCGTGATTTCACGGTCGACTGGGTGCATCTGAAGCTCAATGACCAGGCGCAGCGCACGGTCCTGTGCAAGGACCCGTTCCGTTCCGTCGACGACAGGGTGGAGAAGCTGATCGCCGGGATGTGACCGGCGGAAATGCCAGGCGGTGCGCCGGGAGCGGAATGCTCCCGGCGCATTGCGTGTGTGGTGACGGGAAACCGCCACAGGCACAGGTCGTAGAGTGGCGGCCATTGCCCATCTACCCCACGAGCCCGAGTTGGACAGATGCTGAATTCTCCCGGGGGACGCTTCCCCCGTTCGTTCACCAAGCACACCCGTCGCGCCGTTGCCGCGCTGGCCGTGCCCGTTCTGCTCTTCACCGCCGCCTGCGGGTCCGACGACGGCAAGACCTCCGGCGAAGCGGTGGTCAAGGTGACGGGCACCGCGGGCAAGAAGCCCACGATCACCGTGCCCAAGAACGCCAAGCCGGCCGACAAGGCCGTCACCAAGACCCTCATCGAGGGCAAGGGCGCGGTCGTCAACAAGGGTGATCTGGTTCGGCTGGACTTCGTCGCGCAGACGATGAAGGGCCAGAACCTCGGCAGCAGCTGGACGCCCCAGCCGGGCGCCAAGCCGGGTGCGCCGCGGACCCAGGTGGTCAGCGAGGTCACCGACCAGATGACGCAGCAGATGCTGCCGCCCAAGGTCATGACCGCGGTGGCCGGGCAGAAGGTCGGCGGCCGGTTCGAGGTCGAGGGCAGCGCGAAGGCGCTGATCGGCGAGGGCCTGAACCCGCAGTCCGGCATCAAGCCGGAGGACGGCCTCGTGTGGGTCGTGGATGTGGTCGGCGCGAAGAAGGTGGACAAGAAGGCGAAGGCCGAGGGCACCCAGGCGGCGCCGGAGGACGGGATGCCGGAGGTCAAGGCCGAGGACGCCAAGGCCGCGACGATCACCATCCCCAAGGGGGAGAAGGCACCCGCGGACCTCAAGCAGCAGGTGCTGATCCAGGGCAAGGGCGCCGAGGTGAAGGCCGGTGACGGGCTGATCGCCCAGTACACCGGTGTGAAGTGGGAGGACGGCAAGAAGTTCGACTCGTCCTGGGACCACGGGGGCGCGACGGCGTTCCAGATCGGGACCGGGCAGGTCGTCCAGGGGTGGGACCAGGCGCTGGTCGGCAAGCACGTCGGGGACCGGGTGGAGATCGTGATCCCGCCGAAGCTGGGCTACGGCGCGAGCCCGGAGCACGAGCTGGCGAAGAACACGCTGGTCTTCGTGGTGGACATCGTCGGCACGGTCTGACGGCGGGTGCCGCAAGATCTGCAAGACTGGCCCGGTAATCGTAAAGATTCGTAAGTAGGAGCACATTCGTGAGCATCGACAAGCCCGAGATCGACTTCCCCGAGGGCCCGGCTCCCACCGAGCTGGAGATCGTGGACCTGAAGGAGGGCGACGGGGCGGTCGCCAAGGCCGGGGACTTCGTCAAGGTCCACTACGTCGGCGTCTCCTTCAGCAGCGGTGAGGAGTTCGACGCGAGCTGGAACCGCGGCAAGCCGCTGGAGTTCCAGCTCGGTGCCGGCCAGGTCATCCCGGGCTGGGACCAGGGTGTGCAGGGCATGAAGGTCGGTGGCCGGCGTCGCCTGACCATCCCGCCGCACCTCGCCTACGGTGAGCGCGGCGCCGGTGGCGGCCGTATCGCGCCGAACGAGACGCTGATCTTCGTCTGCGATCTGGTCGCGGTCTGAGACCCCGTCCGACGCTCCGAGGGCCCATGCTGGATGGCATGGGCCCTCGGCTTTTGCCGCACGCACACAGGACGGTACGGTCAGCGGTCGGGAGCTCAACGAGAAAGGGCGTCGATGGCGATTGCCAAGGCCGAGCGGCTGATGAGTCTGGCGCTGTGCCTGCTGGGGACGCGACGCCCGCTGTCCAAGCGCGAGCTGCGGACGTCGATCGAGGCTTACATCGAGGTCGGTAGACCGGGAAGTGCTGGGGTCGGTAGACCGGGAAGCGCTTCGGTCGGTAGGCCCGGAGGCACTGCGGCCGGTGGGGACGAGTCCTTCAACCGGATGTTCGAGCGGGACAAGGACGATCTGCGCGAACTCGGCCTGGTCATCGAGACCGTCGACGGAATCGACGGCGAGGTCGGCTATCTCGCCCGCCGCGACAGCAACCGGCTGCCCCCCATCACCCTGGACGCCGAGGAGGCCGCCGCCCTCGGGCTCGCCGCCAAGGTCTGGCAGCAGGCCCGGCTCGCCGGCGCGGCCAGCGGCGCCCTTCAGAAGCTGCGGGCGGCCGGGATGCCGCTCGCCGGGGACGACGGGGACGTGGACGCCGGGCAGCCGCACAGCGCCCTGGAACCGCGGATCCCGACCCATGAAGCCGCCTTCGAGCCGCTGATGCTGGCCTGCCGCGACCGCCGCCCGGTCGTCTTCGACTACCGCAAGTCCAATGCCGCGCGCCCCGAGCAGCGGCACATCGAGCCGTGGATCCTGGAGTGCTGGCGCGGCCACTGGTACGTCGCCGGCTGGGACCGGGAGCGGAAGGCCGAGCGGGTCTTCCGGCTGTCCCGGATCACCGGCAAGGTCCGTTCCCGGCAAGGGGCGTTCACCGCTCCGGTGCCCGACCACGTCACCGTCCGCGAGACCGTCGAGAGCTGGGCCGGGGAGACCGCCACCGGCACCGCCCGGATCAAACTCCGCGCCGAGCACGGCTATCCGCTGCGCGCCCGGGCGCTGACCGTCCGCGCGCTGGGCGGCGGCTGGGACGAGCTGGAGATCCCGTACGGGCACGGACTGGACGCCTGGCTCGTCGAGTTCGGGCCCGATGTGGTCGTACTGGAACCCGCGGAGCTGCGCGCCGACGTCATCGACCGGCTGCGCGCCGTGGCCAAGGGCTGAGAGGGACGGGAAGCGGACTCCATGGCGACGAACGCGATCGACCAGACCCGCCGGATGCTGTCGCTGGTGACGTATCTGCGCGAGCGCCCCGGCGCCCGCGTCGGCGATGTCGCCCGCGCCTTCGGCATCACCGAGGACGAGCTGATCGGCGACCTCGACGTGCTGCCGATGTGCGGGACGAGTTTCCGCGGCGGTGACCTCCTGGACATCGACACGGACGGCGACCGCATCTGGTGGCACAACCCCGACGACGTCGCCGAGCCGTTGCGGCTGGCCGCCGACGAGGCCACCGCGCTGCTGGTCGCGGCGCGTGCGGTGGCCACCCTCCCCGGGCTGCGCGAGGGCGACCGGCAGGCGCTGCTGCGGGCCACCGCCAAGCTGGAGGCGGCGGCGGGCGAGGCGGCCGGGGCCAGCTCCCGGCTGTCGGTGACCTTCGAGTCCGAGGGCGGGGTGTTCGCCGATGTGGACCGCGCCATCGCCGAGCGCCGCCGGCTGTGGCTGCGCTACTACTCCCCGGCACGCGACGAGCTGACCGAGCGCGAGGTGGACCCGATCCGGCTGTTCGCCGTCGGCCACACCTACATGGAGGCGTGGTGCCGGCTCTCCGAGGCCCGGCGGACGTTCCGGCTCGACCGGGTGGCCGAGATCAAGCTGCTGGACGCGCCGGCCGATCCGCCGCCCGTCGAGCTGCGGGATCTGTCCGAGGGGCTGGTGCAGCCCGCGGCCGAGGACCCCGAGGTCGTGATCGAGGTCGGGCCCGGCGGGCGCTGGGTCGCCGAGTACTACCCGCACGACCGGGCCGACGAACTCCCCGACGGCGGGCTGCGGATCACCCTGCGCACCCCCGACCCGGCGTCGCTGCGGCGGCTGGCGCTGCGGCTGGGCCGGGACGGCCGGATCGTGTCTCCCGCGGAGCTCGCGGACAGCGCCCGGCAGGCGGCCGGGCAGGCGCTCGCGGCGTACGGCGGGTGAGCCCGGACCGCGCGGGCGCACCGATGACCGCAGGAGACAGCGAAGGATGACGACCACGATGGCGACGACCACCCTGGCGGGCATGACCGCTCCGGTGCTCTTCAAGGCGGCCTGCCCGGACTGCCGGGGCCGCTTCGAACTGGCCTCGGACGCCTTCCGGCTGGCGATCGGCGCCAGCAGCCGCACCACCTTCTACTCCTTCACCTGCCCCGAGTGCGACCGGGCGGTGCGCAGGCCGGCGGGGGAGCGCATCGTGCAGCTGCTCACCGGCGGCGGGGTGCGGACGCTGCGGCTGCACATCGGCTGAGGGGCCGAGCGCACCCGGCCGGCTTCCGGAGCGGCACCGCCGTACGTCCGGCGCAGGCGGGTCCGGCGTGGGCCGCTCCGGTGGCGGCCGTCCCGGTGGCGGCCCGACCGATAGGCTCGCCCCATGCTCTGGCCCATGATCGCAATCGCCCTCGGCTTCCTGGGGATCGCCGTCCTAGGCGTCCTCGCCGTCCGTGTCTTCGTCGAGGTACGGCGGCTGGCCCGGCAGGTCGGTACGGCCACGGAGCGGATCCAGCGGGCCGCACAGGACTTGGAGCGGGCCGCGGTCCCGCTCGCCTCCCGGATGCACGATGCCCGCCGTGACTGACTGCGGCGCTCTGCTCCGTGGAGATCCCGGAAGGTAGGCTGCACCAGCGGGTCAGGTCGCGCGGTGGCGCGGGCAATCCGGAATACGCACGGGGATTGCCGGACGTTCACCACCGAACGTTACGATCGAGGCACCATCAGGACACCAGTCCGACCCCATCGGCAGGCACCACAGGAAACGCCGCCCCGGCGAGAAGGTAGTCGCACATGCTAGCCAACCTGAGGCCCACCGAGATTCTGCTGATCCTCGCCGTGGTCTTCCTGCTGTTCGGCGCGAAGAAGCTTCCCGACATGGCGCGTTCGCTCGGCAAGTCGGCCCGCATCCTCAAGAGCGAGGCCAAGGCGATGAAGAAGGAGAGCGAGGCGGAGCGGGCGGCTGAGAGCGGCACCTCGACCCAGGCTCCTGCCGACGCCGCACCCCAGGCACCTCGTACGATTCAGGCTGCGCCCGGTGATGTGGCCAGCTCGCGCCCCGTGGCCGAGCCGAACCGCACCACCCAGAGCTGACCGAGCCGGATCCAGCCGTCCCGACGCCGTCGGAACGGCTGACGCACGAGACGAGGAAGTGGGTTGCCCAAGTCTGCCCGCAAGCAGGAGAAGGACCCCGAGGGGCGGATGCCCCTCGCGGCGCATCTGCGTGAGCTGCGCAACCGGCTGCTGAAATCGGTGCTGGCGATCCTTGTGGTCACCATCATCGCGGCGCTCAAGTACAGGGCGATCGCCGATTTCATCACGGGCCCGACCATCGCGGCCGTCGGCTGCCCCAAGGGCGGCTCAGCGGCCAGCGGCCACCCCTGCGCGAACATCGTCGCGCAGGGTTTCATCGCGCCGTTCACGATCATGCTCAAGCTGTCGCTGACCGTGGGACTGGTCGCCGCCAGCCCGCTGTGGCTCTACCAGCTCTGGGCCTTCCTCGCCCCCGGTCTGCACAAGCACGAGAAGAAGTACGCACTGAGCTTCGTCGCCGCCGGTGTACCGCTCTTCCTCGGCGGTGCCTACCTCGCCTACGCGGTGCTGCCCACCACCGCCGCCGCACTGGTCGGACTGACCCCCGAGAACTGGTCCAACCTCTTCCCGGCCGACGACTTCTTCGACATCGTCACGCGGATGGTGCTGGTCTTCGGCTTCTCCTTCGAGCTGCCGCTGCTGCTGGTGCTGCTCAACAAGGGCGGGGTACTCACCGGCCAGCGGATCCTGAGCTGGTGGCGGTTCATGGTGCTGGGCATCACGATCTTCGCGGCCGTCGCCACCCCCACCGGTGACCCGCTGACCATGTCGCTGCTGGCCGCCCCGATCATCCTGCTGTACTTCGGCGCCGTCGGCATCTGCCTCCTCAACGACCGCCGCCGCAAGCTCGCCGACCCGAACGCGGGTCTGTCCGACGACGAGGCGTCGGAGCTGGATCTGACGCCGTCGGACGTCGGTGCCATCGAGCCGGTCTCCTCCCAGAGGATGCTGCCGGAGCAGTCGAGCGGCGAGAACGACGGCAGCCGCCGCGGCGGCTACGACGACGCGACGTGAACGGCGGTGAGCGGGCGGCGCGCGGGAGATGATGCGTAGTCGCCGCGTCACGTGAAGTGACGCTCCGTGGACCGGCCTTGCGGCCCCCGAGCTCTTCGAGCCGGGGGCCGTCGGCTTGTGCGGGGGAGAGGGGCGGATGCCGGGTGAGCCGGGTAAAGGCCCGCCATAAAGATCGGGTCGTTGTCAGAGGTGGCCGGTAGGCTCGTAAGCACGATGACCGAGGACATGTCCCCTGCTGAGCGCTATGCCGCCGCCAAGCTCCGGGCGGCCGAGCAGGCCACCGCACTCGCCCCTTTCCGGGAGCTGTACGACTTCGAGCTGGACCCGTATCAGGTCGAGGCGTGCCAGGCCCTGGAGGCCGGTAAGGGTGTGCTGGTCGCTGCTCCCACCGGATCCGGCAAGACGATCGTCGGCGAATTCGCCGTCCACCTGGCCCTGGAGCAGGGCCGCAAATGCTTCTACACCACGCCCATCAAGGCGTTGTCCAACCAGAAGTTCCAGGACCTGGTCAAGCGCTACGGCCCCGAGAAGGTCGGCCTGCTGACCGGCGACAACAGCGTCAATGGCGATGCCCCGGTGATCGTGATGACCACCGAGGTCCTGCGGAACATGCTCTATGCGGGCTCGCAGTCGCTGGTGGGCCTGGGCCATGTGGTCATGGACGAGGTGCACTACCTCTCCGACCGGTTCCGCGGCGCCGTCTGGGAAGAGGTGATCATCCATCTTCCCGAGTCGGTGACGCTGGTGTCACTGTCCGCGACGGTCTCGAACGCCGAGGAGTTCGGGGACTGGCTGGACACGGTCCGCGGCGACACCGCGGTGATCGTCTCCGAGCACCGCCCGGTGCCCCTGTGGCAGCACGTCCTCGCGGGCCGCCGGATATACGACCTCTTCGAGGAGCGGGACGGGCAGAGCGGCGGCCGGCGGGAGGTCAACCCCGATCTGGAGCGGCTGGCGCGGATGGAGAACAGCCGGCCCACCTTCGGCCGCGACAAGCGCCGCGGGCGGAACATGCGCGAGGCGGACCGCGAGCGCGAGCGGCGCCAGCGGGCCCGGATCTGGACGCCGAGCCGGCCCGAGGTGATCGAGCGGCTCGACAACGAAGGGCTGCTGCCCGCCATCACCTTCATCTTCAGCCGCGCCGGGTGCGAGGCGGCCGTCCAGCAGTGCCTGTATTCCGGCCTGCGGCTCAACGACCAGGAGGGCCGTGAGCAGGTCCGCCGGATAGTCGAGGCCCGGACGGCCGGCATCCCGGACGACGACCTGCACGTGCTGGGCTACTTCGAGTGGCTGGAGGGCCTGGAGCGGGGCATCGCGGCGCACCACGCCGGCATGCTGCCGACGTTCAAGGAGGTCGTCGAGGAGCTGTTCGTCAAGGGCCTGGTCAAGGCCGTCTTCGCCACCGAGACGCTGGCGCTGGGCATCAACATGCCTGCCCGGTCGGTGGTGTTGGAGAAGCTCGTCAAGTGGAACGGCGAGCAGCACGCCGACATCACGCCCGGCGAGTACACCCAGCTGACCGGCCGCGCCGGGCGCCGCGGTATCGACGTCGAGGGCCATGCGGTGGTGCTCTGGCAGCGCGGCATGAATCCGGGCGCGCTGGCCGGTCTCGCCGGGACGCGGACGTATCCGCTGCGCTCCTCGTTCAAGCCGTCGTACAACATGGCGGTCAATCTCGTCTCGCAGTTCGGGCGGCACCGTTCGCGGGAGCTGCTGGAGATGTCGTTCGCGCAGTTCCAGGCGGACAAGTCGGTGGTCGGGATCTCCCGGCAGGTGCAGAAGAACGAGGAGGGACTGGCCGGATACCGCGGCTCGATGGTCTGCCACCTCGGCGACTTCGAGGAATACTCCCGGCTGCGGCGGGAGTTGAAGGACCGCGAGACGGAGCTGGCCAAGCAGGGCGCGGTGCAGCGGCGGGCGGCGGCAGCGGCGGCGCTGGAGAAGCTGAAGCCCGGCGATGTCATCCATGTGCCGACCGGCAAGTACGCGGGCCTGGCGCTGGTGCTGGACCCGGGCATGCCCTCGGGGCGGACCAACGGCCATCGCGGCTTCGACGCCCAGGACGGGCCCCGGCCGCTGGTGCTGACCGCCGAGCGGCAGGTCAAGCGGCTGGCCTCGATCGATTTCCCGGTGCCGGTCACCGCGCTGGACCGGATGCGGATCCCGCGCACCTTCAACGCCCGCAGCCCGCAGTCGCGGCGCGATCTGGCGTCCGCGCTGCGCACCAAGGCCGGTCATCTGGTGCCCTCGCGGCACCGCAGGCCGCGGGCGGAGGCGGCCGACGACCGGGAGATCGGCCGGCTGCGGACGGAGATCCGGGCGCATCCCTGCCATGGCTGCGACGAGCGCGAGGACCACGCCCGCTGGGCGGAGCGCTATCACCGGCTGCTGCGGGACACCCGCCAGCTGGAGCGGCGGATCGAGGGGCGTACGAACACCATCGCGCGCACCTTCGACCGGATCTGCGCGCTGCTGACCGAGCTGGACTACCTCGAAGGCGACACCGTCACCGACGAGGGCCGCCGGCTGGCCCGGCTCTACGGCGAGCTGGACCTGCTGGCCAGCGAATGCCTGCGTGCGGGGGTCTGGGAGGGCCTGGGTCCGGCGGAGCTGGCGGCCTGCGCCTCGGCGCTGGTCTACGAGGCGCGGCAGGCGGACGACGCGGTGGCGCCCAAGCTGCCGGCCGGCAGGGCGCGGGACGCGCTGGCGGAGATGGTCCACATCTGGGGCCGGTTGGACGCCCTGGAGGAGGACCACAAGATCAGCCAGGCGGAGGGCGTCGGCCAGCGCGAGCCGGACCTCGGCTTCGCCTGGGCCGCGTACCGCTGGGCCTCCGGCTTCGGTCTGGACGAGGTGCTCCAGGAGGCGGACATGCCCGCCGGCGACTTCGTCCGCTGGTGCAAGCAACTGGTGGACGTCCTCGGGCAGATCGCGACGGCGGCACCCCCCGAGGGCACGGTCGCACGGTCCGCCCGCAAGGCCATGGACGGGGTGCTGCGCGGGGTCGTGGCGTATTCGTCGGTGGGGTAGCGGCGGGCCGGCCGGTTCGTACGGCTGTGGTGCCGGGCCGTCGCGGCGGGATGCGTCGCGACGGCCCGGCCATGGCCCGCCCGGACAGGCCCTACGAAGCCGGCTCGGCCGCCGTCCGCTCCGCGTCCCGCTTGGCGACCTCTTCCCGGACGAGCGGGATGACGTACCGGCCGAAGTCGATGGCGTCGTCGAGGAGGTCGTAGCCGCGGGCGGAGAGGACGCTCACGCCCAGGTCGTAGTAGTCCAGCAGGGCCTGGGCCACGGTCTCCGGTGTGCCGACCAGGGCGGTGGAGTTGCCGGCGCCGCCGGTCTCCGCGGCGGTCGGCGTCCACAGCGCACGGTCGTGCCGCTCGCCCTCGGCGGCCACCGCCAGCAGCCGCTGCGAGCCGGCATTCTGAGGGCTCGTCAGCGGATGGCGGCGGCTCGGCGGGCCGCCCGCCTTGCGCGCCTTGATCCGGCCGAGGGTGCGGTGCGCCTTCTCCCAGGCCAGCTCCTCCGTGGGCGCGATGATCGGCCGGAAGGCGACCTGGATCCGGGGGACGTCGCTGCGGCCGGCCGCCTGCGCCGCCGCTCCGACCGAGGCGATCTGTTCGGCGGTCTGCGCCAGCGGTTCGCCCCACAGGCAGTAGATGTCCGCCTCGGCGCCGCCCGCCGCGTACGCCGCGGGCGAGGAGCCGCCGAACGAGACCTGCGGATGCGGCTGTTGGACGGGGAAGGTGTCGCTGACGAAGTCGTGGAAGCGGTAGTGGGTCCCCTCGTGGTCGAAGGGCTCGTGGGTGGTCCAGATCTTCTTGACGATCCGGATGTACTCGCGGGTGCGGGCGTAGCGCTCGTCCTTGGTGAGGGTGTCGCCCTCGCGGCGCTGCTCGTGGTCGTTGCCGCCGGTGATGAAGTGGACGGCGAGCCGGCCGTCGCTGATGTGGTCCAGGGTGGCGAAGGTCTTCGCCGCGAACGTCGGGTAGGAGACGTTGGGGCGGTGCGCGACCAGGATCTGGAGGGTGTCGGTCCGGGCGGCGACATAGGCGGCTGCCGGGGAGGGGTCGGGGGAGCCGGATCCGTACGCGAACAGGACCCGGTCCCAGCCGTGGTCCTCGTGGGCGCGGGCGAGCTTGAGCGTGTACTCCTTGTCGAAGGAGACGCCGGATCGGGGGGTGACTTCGGATCCGTCGTTGGTCGCGGCGATGCCGAGGAACTCGACAGGCATGGGTACGGCCTCGTCTTCTCGTGAAAGGTGCCTGGGTGTCGGTGGCGGGGTCGAGAAGTCAGCGGCAACAGGAGGCCGACCACACACGACCGAAGTCGATGTGGTCCCGGGTGACCAGCCGTTGCCGAGGTCGCATGCAGCCAGTGGAACAGGCAGATCCATGCGTCGTCAACCATTTACCGGACAAGGGCCCCGCGCCGGACCCGCGGCCAGGGCCTGGTTTGCCGGGGCCGCACGGCGTGCATCTCTCCCTACGGAAGGTCCCCGCGGAAGGCACGACGCGACGCTCGCAGCGAAAGGCCGCCGGTATGCCCGCAACCATGCCGCCGTCCCCGCCCGGTCCCGACGCCCGATGTGAACTGCTGCTGCGCGGCGGGGTGTTGGCCGACCCGGAGGCCGGGACGCTGACGCCGGGCGAGCTGGCCGTCGCCGGCGGGCGGATCGCCGCGGTCGGCGCGCCCGGGACGCTGTCCGCGGCGGGCGCCGAGGTGTACGACGCGAGCGGGCTGCTGGTCACCCCGGGGCTGATCGATCTGCACGCCCATGTCTACGGAGGGGCAACGGATCTGGGGCTCCCGGCCGACCGGGCGGGGATCGAACGGGGCGTCACCACCGTTGCCGATGCGGGGAGTTGCGGCAGCGACGACTGGGCGGACTTCGCCGCGTCGGTCGTCGCACCGGCCGGCACCCGGGTACTGAGCTGGCTCAATGTCGCGCGGCACGGGCTGGTCGGAGGGAACGGTGAACTGGCGGGCGGGGCGGCCGATCTGGATCCCGATGCCACCGCCGGCATTCTGGCCCGGGAGCGGGGGACGGTGCGCGGGCTCAAGGTGCGGATGAGCCGCTCGGCGCTCGGCGGCAGCGGCCTGGCACCGCTGCGGGTCGCCCGTGAGGTGGCGCAGGCGTGCGGGGTGCCCGTGATGGTGCATGTGGGGAACGGGCCGCCGGCGCTGGGCGCGGTGCTGGATCTGCTCGGGCCGGGCGATGTGGTCACCCATGCGTTCCATGGGAAGGCCGGCGGGCTGTTCGGGGGCGGCCCGGAGCCGCTGCCGCAGGTGCGGGCGGCGCTGGAGCGGGGGGTGCGGCTCGACGTGGGGCACGGCAGTGCGAGCTTCGCGTTCGGCACGGCGGAACGGGCGCTGGCGGCGGGCATCCGGCCGTACACCATCAGCACCGATCTGCACCTGCGGAACGCGGCGGGACCCGTGCACGACCTGACCACCACGATGGGCAAGCTGCTGGCGCTGGGGATGCCGCTGCCGGAGGTGATCCGGTGTGTCACCGCCCGGCCGGCCGAAGTGCTGGGAAAGGACGGGGAGTTGGGGACGCTGCGGGTCGGGGCGGTGGCCGATCTGACCGTGCTGGAGGTGGGTGCGGCGGCCGGGCCGCGGTGGCTGGTCGACGCGGCGGGGGACCGCCGGGGGTCGCGGCGGTGGCTGATGCCGGTCGCGGCCGTACGCGCGGGGCGGCTGGTGCCGGTGCGGGAGGCCGCCGAATGACGGGCATGGAGCGGGTCGCCGCCCTCGTCGAGCGGCTGGCCGCCGTTGTGGCGGCCGGCGATGACCCGGTGACGGAGGCGGACCGCCGGGACCTCGCCCGGCTGCTGCCGCTGATCGCGGAGCGGGCCGCCGCGGAGCGGCTCGCGTTCGACGACGAGCGCGGGCTGGCGTTGGCCGTGCACGCCCTCGGGTTCGTGCGGCGGGTGCGGTGCGGCCACCACCTGGATGCGCTGGACGCCGCGCTGGCCGAGGAGCTCGCGCCGCGGCTGCTGGCCGCGGCCCGTACGGCGATCGACACGTATTGCGCGCCCCTCGGCTTCTGCGCCCGGGACGCCGAAGTCCTGCTGCTGGCCCTGCACTTGGCGATGGCCCGGCAGGGCGGGCCGGGCAACCGGCCGACTCCACGACAAGGGAGCACCGCATGACAGTCAAGATCGTGATCGGGCACCGGCTCGGCAAGGGCCAGGCGGTCGCCGACGGCATCCGGGCGGCGGGTGCCGTACCGGTGCTGATCCCGGGGCCCGGTGCGGACATGAAGGTCGGCGACGTGATGGCCGCCGAGGGGGCGGCGCTCGGGATCTCGTTCTGCGGGAGCGGCGGCGCGGGGGCGGTGACCGCCCGGACCCGGTACGGGCACGACATCGCGTTCGGGCTGCGCTCGGCCCAGGCCGGGGTCACCGCCGTACAGGAGGGCCGGACGGTGCTCGGCTTCGGGTTCCTGGACACCGAGGAGCTGGGTTACCAGGTGGCCGAGGCGCTGCTGCGGAAGCTGGGGGAGCCGGCGTGAACGAGGAGCGGCGCACGGTCCGGGTCAGCGGCGGCGGGCCGACCCGGGAGCGGGCGTTCGCCGCCGCGCTGCACCAGGTCTCCGCGGCGGTCGGGAAGGCCGTGGACGGGGTCTGCTACCGGGTCGAGCCGCTGGCCGTGGAGGTCGTCTCGGCGGTCGAGCACCGGTGGACGGAACGGTTCCTGGGGCTGCTGTTCCCCCGGGAGCGCCGGCGGTACGAGCTGACGCTGCGGATCGAGGTGCGGGTCGCCGCGCTCGATCCGGACGCCATCGCCTTCACCGTCCGCGAGGAGCGGCTGACGCTCCTTCAGCACGCGCTCCGCATGAGGTGAGGACACCCGTATGACCTGAGGTGAGGACACCTGTGATGAGCAGCCTCCTGTACGCCGTCGGGCACACCACCGTGAGCATCGCCCTGGGCCGGACGGCCACCGTCGCGCTGGAGTCGATGGTCATCGGCGCCCTGATCGGCTTCGGGGCGGGCGCCGGCGTGGCCCGGATGTTCCACGCGCCCACCGTGCAGGGCATGGGCGCCTTCCGCACCCTGGGCGAGCTGAACGCCTGCGAGAACGACCCCGCCGCGCACTTCTCCTTCGGGCTCGGCTTCTTCTTCCACGCCTGGGCGAGCGCCGTCGGCACCGGTGCGCTGACCTCGGACGTGGACCACCGGATCGTTCCGCACGGGGCGGCGGCGCTGTCCATGGCCCGGCGCGGCAGCCGGCGGGCCGCCGGGACGCTGCACGACCCGCGGCGGATGGCGGTGGTCGGGGCGGCCGTCGGCCTCGTCCTGGTGACCGTGCTGAACACCACCGCGGCGGCCGTTCCGCACTCCTTGCAGCAGGTCGCCGCGGACGTCCTGGGACCGGCGTCGGCGTGGCTGATCAACCCGGTGATGCCGGTCGTCTTCTGGATGGCGGCAGTCGACGCGGGGCGGCGCACCGGCGGCTGGGGCACGGCGCTCGGCGGGCTGGCGCATGTGGTGATGGGCAACGCGGTGCCGGGCATCGTGCTCGGCATCGTCGTCGGCAAGGGCGTCGACGAGCTGGGCTGGACCCGGGTCACCAGGGTGCTGTGCGGGGCGGTGGTGGCGCTGTTCGCGGTCAGTGCGGTGCTGCGCGGTGTCGATCTCCAGCTGCTGCACCAGATGCACGCCGACGTGCCGCGGTGGCTGCGGCAGATACACCACTGCACCGGTACCGGACCGGCGACGTGAGGAGGCGCGGAGCGAGGGGGAAAGGGCCACGGGACGCCCCCGGGGAAGGGGGCTTCTGGCTCTCCGAAGGGGCCTTTCCGCTCTTCGCGGCGTGTCTGGCGGCGGGCATCTTCGCCGGGACGCAGCTGTACTACGTCCACCGCACCGGCACCTTCAGCGATGTCGCGGTCACCGCGCTGCTCAAGGCCGGTATCGACACCGGGAGTTACGGCGCGGCGGCGGCCTTCGGCGCGGGCTTCCTCTTCGCCCGGGTCGTCGAGGGGCCGATGGTCGGCATCCTGGACATCGGCGGCTCCCTCCAGACCGGCGTCGGCATCGGCATCCCGGCGCTGCTGCTGGCGGCCGGGGTCACCGCCCCGCTGGAGCACTTCTGGCTGGCGGTGCCCACCGGGGCCGTACTGGGCGCGCTGATCGGTGCGGTCGTCCTCGCGGTCCGCCGGGCCACGGTGCACTCCGCCGGCGGTGGCGGGTCGACCTTCGGGGCCGATGTGATGATGGGCGCCGGCAATGCCGCGGGACGGTATCTCGGCCCGCTCGTCATCATCGCCGCGGCCACCGCGTCGCTGCCGGTGGGCCTGGGCGCCACGCTCGGGGCGGCGCTCTTCTACCGGTGGCGCAAGCCGCTCACCGGTGGGGCGGTCCTCGGCGCGATGCTCTTCGGGGTGTTCTTCCCGATCACGGGGAAGTGAGGGAGAGGACAAGGGAGTCGGTCCGGCCCGGCGCACCGACCACCACCGCTGACGGAAGGCACCCCACCATGAGCACCCTCCACGAGGACCTGGGCGTCACCCCCGCCATCAACGCCGCCGGCAAGCTGACCGTGCTCGGCGGCAGCAGGCTCGACGAGGCGGTGATCGCCGCGATGGGCGAGGCGGCCCGCAGCCATGTGGTGATGGACGATCTGCTGGCCGCCGCGGGCCGGGAGCTGGCCCGCGCCACCGGTACGGAGGACGCCTGCCCCACCACCGGCGCCGCCGCCGGGATCGCCATCGCGGTCGCCGCGCTGATCGCCGGTACGGACCCGGCGCGCATCGAGCGGCTGCCGGACGCCGGCGACGCCCCCGACGAGGTGGTGCTCCAGAAAGGGCACGCGGTCCACTTCGGCGCCCCGCTGACCCAGATGATCGCCCTGGGCGGCGGCCGTCCCGTGGAGGTCGGCAGCGTCAACGCGGTGCGTCCCGAGCACCTTTCGGCCGCCGTCACCGAGCGCACCGCCGCGCTGCTGTACGTCCAGTCGCACCACGCGGTGCAGAGCGGCGAGGTGCCGCTGGAGATGGTGGTGGCGATCGGGCGGGCGCACGGGGTGCCGGTGATCGTGGACGCGGCGGCCGAGGAGGACCTGCGGTACTGGCCGGCCACCGGCGCCGACCTGGTCGTCTACAGCGGCGGCAAGGCCATCGGCGGCCCCACCTCCGGACTGGTCTGCGGGCGGGCGGAGCTGATCGCCGCCTGCCGCGCCCAGTACGGGGGCATCGGCCGTCCCATGAAGGTGAGCAAGGAGGCCGTGTTCGGCCTCGTCCAGGCGGTGCGGGCGTACGACGGGGCCGGCGGCGCGGATGCGGCCGGGCGGGCGGCGGCGCAACGATCCCGGATGGCGCGGCTGGTGGCGCGGCTGGACGGGCTGCCGGGGGTGTCGGCCCGGGTCGTACGGGACCCGGCCGGGCGGGGTATCCACCGCGCCGAGCTGACCATCGATCCGGAGGCGGCGGGGCGGGACGCGGCGGGCCTGGCGGCGGAGCTGGCGGCCGGCGACCCGCCGATCTTCCTGAGGGGGCATCACATGGCGGCCGGGCGGCTGGCCGTCGACCCGCGCCCGCTGACGGCCGACGAGGAGGAGCAGGTGGTGGCGCGGCTCACCGGGATCCTGACCGGGGCCGCGCCGGTGGCGGAATCGGACCCCGGGGACGAGGTGGTCGAATGCCGCCTGGTCGTCACCGAGCCGGCCGGGCTGCACGCCCGCCCCGCCGCCGTCTTCGCGCAGACCGCGGGCCGGAGCGCGGCGGTGGTGACCGTCCGCCGCGCCCGGCCGGGGTCCGGTCCCGGGGGCGGCTCCCGGGAGGTCTCGGCGCGCAGTGTGCTGTCGCTGATGTCGATCGGCATCCGCTGCGGCGAGGAGATCGTGCTCAGCGCACGGGGTCCCGAGGCGGCGCAGACGCTGGCCGAACTGGCCGAGATCGTGGCGCCCCGGCACCGCTGACCACCCCGGCCCGCCGCCGCACCACCGCCCGCAGGCCCAGGAAGACCAGGACGCCGAAGGGGGAGAGCAAGGCGGGCTGCGCGGCCCGGCGTTGAGCCGCGCCGCGGGAGGGGGAGAGCAGGGGGCGGGAGGGGGAAAGCAGTAGGGGGAAGGGAGTCAGGAGGCGAGTGCCGTCGGCGTCTCCTGCTCGGCCTCCACCTGCTGGTTCCATTCGCGCTTGCCGGCCTGCCAGCCGTCCTCGTCCTGGCCGGTGCGCCAGTAGCCGGAGATCGACAGATCCTCGCGCGGGACGCCGCGCTCGATGCGCAGCAGCCGGCGCAGCTCCTTGACGAAGCCCGCCTCACCGTGGACGAACGCCTGGACCTGGCCCTCCGGGAACGTCAACGCCCGTACGGCGGCGACCAGTTCACGGCCGACCGGGGCGGCGCCGCGGTGCAGCCAGGTGATCCGGGCGCCGGCCGGAGCGGTCAGCTCCTGCTGCTCCTCAGGGCCCGCGACCTCGATGAAGGCGTGCACCGCGGCGTCCGCAGGCATGCCGGCGAGCGCCGCCGCGATGGCCGGCAGGGCGCTCTCGTCGCCGGCCAGCAGATGCCAGTCGGCGGCGGGGTCCGGGGCGTAGGCGCCGCCGGGGCCGAGGAAGCCGATCTCGTCGCCCGGCTGGGCGGCCACCGCCCACGGCCCGGCCAGTCCGGTGTCCCCGTGCACGACGAAGTCCACCGCGAGCTCGCGCGCCGCCGGGTCCCAGGAGCGCACGGTGTACGTACGCGTCCTGGGCCACTGGTTGCGCGGCAGGTCGGCCCGGATCCGGGCCATGTCGAACGGCTCCGGGTAGCGGATGTGCGGCAGCGGGAAGACCAGCTTGATGTAGTGGTCGGTGAACTCGCCGGCGGCGAATGCCGCCAGTCCCTCGCCGCCCAGGACCACCCGCACCATGTGCGGGCTCAGCCGTTCGGTGCGCCGTACCCGGGCGCGGTGGAGGGTGGGTGTTCTGCGGGCCGGACGCTCTGCTGCCACGGCAATCTCCCCTGACGCGGTCGACGACGGGTGGACCCGCTGGGTGCCCCCGTTTATTAGGTTTACCTAACCTAACAGCTCACCGCTGGAGCGTGCCGAGCAACCGCTGCAATGCGCCACCCAGCCCCCACTGCGCGGCCAGCGCCTCCAGCCGCTCCGGATCGGCCGGTTCGCCGGGCAGCGCCGGGTCGAAGTCCGGAACCGGTACGTCGGTGGCGACCCGCACCACCTTCGGCGCGACGTCCAGATAGGAGCCAGCCTCGGTGAGCCGAGCGCGCTGCGCCGGGGTGATCTTGCTGGCCGGGTCCCCGGCGGCGGCCCGGATCCCGGCCAGGTCGCCGTACGCGTCCAGCAGCTTGGCCGCGGTCTTCTCGCCGATGCCCACCACCCCCGGCAGCCCGTCGCTGGGGTCGCCGCGCAGCAGCGCCAGATCCGCGTAACCGGGGCCGTCCACCCCGTACTTCTCGCGCAGCAGCGCCCCGTCGGTGATCTGGAGGGTGCCGACGCCCTTGAGGGGGTACAGGACGCGGATGCCGCGGGCGTCGTCGACGAGCTGGAAGAGGTCGCGGTCGCCGGTGACGATGTCGACCGGGCCGTTCGCCCGCGCGGTCAGGGTGCCGATGACGTCGTCGGCCTCGTAGCCCGCCGCGCCGATCCGGGCGATGCCGAGCGCGTCGAGGACGTCCTCGATCACCGGGACCTGCGGGGAGAGGGTGTCCGGAATCTCTTCCTCGTCCGGCTCGGCGGAGCCGGCGGGGGCCTCCTCGGCGACCCGGTGCGCCTTGTACGACGGGATCAGGTCGACCCGCCACTGGGGGCGCCAGTCGAAGTCCATGCAGGCGACCAGATCGTCGGGGTGGTGGTCCTGGACGAGCCGGGCGATGAAGTCCAGCAGACCGCGTACCGCGTTCACCGGAGTGCCGTCCGGGGCTTTGACCGATTCCGGTACCCCGAAATAGGCGCGGAAGTAGAGGGAGGCGGTGTCGAGGAGCATCAGGCGTCGATTCACACCCCGCATGATGCCGTATGCCCCAAACGCGAACCGGACGTGAGCCGGATCACCGTTGTGTTTGCGCCGTATAAAGGCGGGCGGGCGCGCAGCCGGAGTGGTCCCGGTTGAGATCCACCGTGCGACCGGTGAAGGCGAGCCGACCTCGTCCAACAACCAGATCAAGCCGCTCGGCAACAAGAGCTTCCCGAAGAAGTTCCCGGAGTTCTACGGCTGGCTGAAGAACTGGAAGAGGACCCCCGACGAGCTCGGCGGCCTGGAGCAGGACATCCAGGAAGCCGGCAAGGGCAACGAGAACAAGGGCGTCGAGAAGTGGATCGGCGACCACCCCGGCATCGTCGACGAGATGGCCCCGGTTACCCCGGTCAAGTAGCACCGCTCAAGTAGCCCGGTTCCACGGGCATTTGGGTGGCGAGCCCCGCCCCGGCAGCAG
>NZ_BMRP01000019.1:16642-74247 GCF_014648695.1 Streptomyces albospinus | reverse complement strand
CCCCCGGTTTCACCTGACCGGCCGCGCCCGCCTGGCCGGGTGCCCCGGCCGGTGGTTCGCTCGCCGTGTGCCGGTGTGCGTCTCCGGCGGCCGGAGGGGCCGCGGCCGGCCGGCCCGGGAGCTGACCGTGAAGCCTGCGCGCCTGTCCGCCGCCGTCCTGATCAGTGCCGTCGCCCTCGGCGCGGCTGCGCCCGGCGCGGCGGCCCGGGTCGAGCCGAACCCGGTGGCGGCCGGCGAGCGGTTCACGATCAGCGACGCCCGGCGGTGCGGCGCCGGCCACGACGTCCGGGCCGTCTCCCCGCTGTTCGGGTCGGTGGCCCTGCGGCCGGGCGCGCGCGGGATGGCCGCCGAAGTCCGCGTCCCCGGGCAGGCGGCGCCCGGCCGCTACCGGGTGACCGTCGAATGCGGACCGAACGGGCCGCGGCACGCCGAGACAGTCATGGTGAGCGGCGGCTGGGCGGACGGGGTCAACGCGACCCAGGCGGCCGGCGGACTCGCCCTGCTGGCCCTCGCGGGCGGCGCGGCGTACCTGCTCCGTCGGAGCGGAGGTGGCCGGTAGCCCTTCCGCTGCGCTTTGCCTGCTTCCCACGTTTTCGGCTTTCCCGCCGTGGGGGTTGCTGTCTTTTGCGCCTTCGGCCCGTCCGCTGCGCTTTGCGTCGCCCTACGTTTTCGGCTTTCCCGCCGTGGGGGTTGCTGTCTTTTGCGCCTTCGGCGCGGGGTGTTGTCCGCTGCGCGGGGCTTTCGGGGTGCGGTGACGGTCCTGCGGGGGCGGTGTGCAGGACTGCTTCGCTTTACGTCCTGCACACCGCCCCCTCCGGCCCGTCCCCTCCCGTGGGTGGGAGGGAAGACCGGTGGGTGGGGGCTGGGGCGAGTGGTCCGGTGACGGTCTCCGTCGCAGCATGAACCTGCACGGTCCCACCTACGCGCACCCCACCGGTTTTTTCCACCCACAACGGGAGGGGGCGGGCCGGAGGGGCTGGGTGTCCGGACGTAAAGCGAAGCAGTCCGGACACCCTGCCCCGGAGGACCGTCACCGCACCCGACAGCCCCGCGCAGCGGACCCGCCCGCCGCAGGCGCAACGGCGAACAACCGCCACGGCGGGAAAGCCGAAAACGTACGGCGACGCAAAGCGCAGCGGAGCCGCAACGGCGAACAACCCCCACGGCGGGAAAGCCGACAACGTGGGAAGCCCAGCCAAGCGCAGCGGACAGGCCGACAACGTGGGAGGCGGCCACGCCTCAGGCGCACAGCAGTCGGCCGCGCAGCAGGCCGTGGGCGGTGCGGGTGCCTGCCACGGCCACCGCGGTCACCAGGACCGCGTACAGGCCCACCGCCAGCCAGTCGAAGGCGGCCAGTCCGGTGTGCCGGGCCAGTCCCGCGGCGCCGGTGACGCAGGTGCCGATGGGGAAGGTGAAGCCCCACCAGGTCATCGCGAAGCCCATGCCGTTGCGGACGGCGCGGATGACCATTGCCACCGCGATCGCCAGCCACAGCAGCGCGAAGCCGAACACCGGCACGCCGTAGAGCACCGCGAACGCGCCCATGGCGTGCACGTACGAGGGGATGACGACTCCGGGGGCTGCGTCGCCGAGGTTGCTGACGGCGGTGGTGGACTGGCCCAGCGGGCCGAGGACGAGGAAGAGGGTGGGGGTGAGCGCGAGCGGCAGCGGGCCGTGGTGGAACAGCCGGCTCAGGACGAGCGGCAGCACCAGCACCGTCGCCAGCAGCGACATCCCGAACATCGCGTAGCAGGCCAGCAGCATCGCTTCCCGCCACTGCCCGGCCGGCAGATGCGGCACCAGCGCGGGGCCGAGCGCCGCCGAGACCATCGGGGCGACCAGCGGCAGCAGCCACACCGGTGAGGCGCTGCCCTCGGCGATCCGGTGCCGGACCACCATCAGGTACGGGATGCCCGCCGCGGCGGCCAGCCCGACCAGGGTGCCGGCGGTCCACAGCACCGCGTCCGCGGCCAGCGCCGCGGGCGTGCCGATGACGTCCTTGCCGACCGCGAGGGTGCCGCCGCCGACCGCCAGCAGCGCCATCGACAGGCACCCGTAGAACGGCGCGACGGCCGGATCCAGCAGCTGGCGGCGGGCCTGGTCGCCGTGCCTGGCCCAGTGGGCGGTGCGCGCGGCCAGCAGGGTGACCAGCAGCAGCGCCGACAGCGCCCAGACGGCGCGGTAGGCGAGGCGCAGGCCGGGGGCGGTGAGCGGCAGGGCCGCGCCGGCGTTGGCGACGATCGCGGTGCCCATGACGGCGGCGTACCAGTTCGGCCCGAGGTGGCGGACCGAGGGCGCCGTGCCGGGGGTGTCCGGGCAGGTGGTGGTGGGGTTGCGGGAAGGTGCGTGCGTGAGCGGTGCCATGCAAGAAGCGTCGCCGGTGCGGGCGGCCCTCACCAGGGGTGTTGTCTCTATGAGGGCATAAGCTGGGTTTATGGCTAGTGAGCGTGACGATCAGACCGCGGTGGCGGACGAGGGCGCGGCCCCGCTGTCGCACCGGGTGCCGGACCTCGGGGCGCTGGAGCTGCTGCTCGCCGTCGCCCGGCTCGGCAGCCTGGGCCGGGCGGCCCGTGCGCAGGGCATCACCCAGCCCGCGGCCAGCAGCCGGATCCGGTCCATGGAACGGCAGTTGGGGGTGGCGCTGGTCGAGCGCTCGCCGCGCGGCTCGCGGCTGACGGACGCCGGGGTGCTGGTCACGGACTGGGCGCGCCGGGTGGTGGAGGCGGCCGAGGCGTTCGACGCGGGCACCCAGGCGCTGCGCGGGCGCCGGGACTCCCGGCTGCGGGTCGCGGCCAGCATGACGATCGCCGAGTATCTGCTGCCCGGCTGGCTGATCGCCCTGCGCGGGCGGCGCCCCGGGACCGCGGTCTCGCTGCTCGCCGGGAACTCGCGTGCGGTGGCCGAGCGGCTGCTGGCCGGCGAGGCGGACCTCGGGTTCGTCGAGGGGCTGGACGTGCCCGCGGGCCTGGACGGGGCGGTGATCGGGCACGACCGGCTGATCGTGGTGGCCGCACCGTCCCACCCCTGGGCCCGGCGGCGTACGGGGCTGACCGGCGCGGAACTCGCCGCGACCCCGCTGATCCTGCGCGAACGCGGCTCCGGCACCCGCCAGGTCCTGGACGCCGCGCTGGCCGGGCTCGGCGGGCTGGCCGATCCGCTGCTGGAGCTGTCCTCGACCACCGCTGTGAAGTCCGCGGTGGTCAGCGAGGCCGCCCCGTCCGTGCTGAGCGAACTCGCCGTCGGGGAGGAGCTGACCGCCCGCCGGCTGGTGGAGATCCCGGTGCGCGATCTGCGGCTCGGCCGGGACCTGCGGGCCGTGTGGCCGGCCGGCCAGCGCCCGGCGGGCCCGGCCCGCGAGCTGCTGGGGCTGACCCGCGGGGCGCCGTAGGGGCGAGGCCGGCGCGCCGGGGTGCTCAGGCCGCGCCGGCCGCCGTCCGCCGCCCCGCCCCGAGCCGGCCGCACGCCGCCGACAGCACGGTCGCGGTCAGCGCGGCGGCCGGTACGCCGCTGCCGAGGAGGGTGTGCGCCCAGCCCGGCAGCGGTGCGTAGAGCCGCGGGGCCAGCAGGGGCAGCAGCCCCGCGAGGAGGGTGAGCGCGACGACGGCCGAGGAGGTGCGGTCGCCGAGGTCGGCGCGGTGGAGCAGGGCGATGCCCATGGCGGCGATCACCGCGTAGACCACCAGCGCGGCACCGCCGACGACCGGTGCGGGCAGCGCCGCCAGCAGCCGGGTGCCCGGGGCCAGCAGCCCGCCGAGGACCAGCAGGACGCCGGCCGCGGCGGTCACGAACCGGCTGCGGACGCCGGTGAGTTGGACGATGCCGATGTTCTCCGCACTGGTCACCATCACCGTTCCGCCGAGCAGCCCGGCGCCCAGCGAGGCCACCGCGTCCGCCCGCGCGGTCCGCGGCACATCGCGCGCCGGATCCGGAGTACGGCCCACCGCCTCGCTGTTGAGCACCGTCTGGCCGGTCGCCTCGGCCAGCGAGGCGAGGGCGAAGACCATCAGCGGCAGCGCGGCGAGCAGGTCGAAGTGCGGGACGCCGTACGGGAAGAGGCGGGGCAGGGCGAGCACCGTGCCGCCCGGTACGGTCCGGAAGGCGGTGCCGGTGAGCGCGGCGGCGGCGGTGCCCACCGCGATGCCGAGCAGCACCGACAGCTGCCGCCAGACCCCGCGCAGCAGCAGGAATCCCAGGGTGGTGGCGGCGACGGTGACCAGCGCGAGCCCGCTGCCGCCGAGTGCCATCGGGGCCGCGACCCCGACCATGTTGATGCCGATGACCAGCACCGTCGTGCCCATCACCAGTGGCGGGAAGAACCGTACGATCCGCCCGTACAGCGGCAGTACGGCCAGCAGCAGCGCCGCCGCGAGGAGCACCGCGCCGGAGGCGGTGGCCGCGCCGTGCTCCCGGGCGATCTGGAGGAAGAGCGCCGCCGCCGCGCCCCCGGGCAGCATCATGAACGGCAGCCGGGCCCCGATCCGCAGCACGCCGAAGGACTGGAGCAGCGCACCGGCCCCGCACAGGACGAGGGTGGCGCTCAGCAGTGCGGCGGTGCGGCCGGGCGGCAGCCGCAGGCCGTTCGCCAGCAGGAAGACGGTGGAGACCGGGGAGGCGATCATCGCCAGGACGTGCTGGGCGGCGAGCGGCAGCAGCCGGGGCAGCGGCAGCCGCTCGTCGGACGGGGACACGGCCGCGGTGCCGGGCGGAGCGGTGCCGGGCGGCGTGGTGTCGGAGGGCGCCATCGTCACACCCGCCGCTTCAGCCAGGGCAGTTCGGCGGCGGCGTAGCGGTAGGCGCGAAAGACCGCGTTGTTCTGGGTGGGGAAGAGGGCGCCGACCTCCGGTTCGCGGTAGCTGCCGAACTCCGGGACGACGTACTCCCAGCACAGCAGGCCCGCCGCGGTGACCTCGAAGATCCGCCCGGCGGGGGAGTCGGTGATCAGGGTGTTGCCGTTGGGCAGCCGCTGGGCGCTGCCCATGAAGGGCGCGAAGAACGCCTCCCGCGCCGGATCGTGGTACTCCCAGACCACCTTCCCGGTCGCCCGGTCCACCTCGATGACGCGGGAGTAGGGGACGTCGTGGCCGGGCCGGAAGACGCCGTTGTCGAAGATCAGGATGTTGCCGTCGGGCAGCTCGGTGGGGTGGTGCTGCTGGGAGACCAGCCCCGGCTCGGTGCGCCACAGGATCTCGCCGGTCGCCCGGCTGACGACGATCACCGCGGAGGCGCTCCGCAGGCTCGCGAGGACGTTCCCGTCGGCCAGCGGCAGAACGGAGTTGATCAGCGGCCAGTGCTCGCGGGAGTAGTCGGGGTGCAGGGCGTAGGCGTCCCGGTCGAGGTGATCGGCGGCGCGCCAGGACCACAGCGGCCGGCCGTCCGCGTCGACCTCGCGGACGGTGTCGGCGAAGACGGTGCCGCCGGCCGGCTCGGAGCCGGGGACGCCGCCGCGGACCGCCTGCGCCCGCTCGCCGGTGAGGGGTTCGAGCGCGGTGTAGAGGATCCGCCCGTCGCCGTGGTGGTGGGCGTCGTGGTGCTGGAGCGGGTCGGTGTACTCCCGCAGCACCGTGCCGTCGGGGGCGATCTCCTGCATCAGCCCGCCGCGGTACTTGTGCCACATCGGGAAGAGCGCGTCCTGGCCGGGGAGGGTGGCGTTGTAGGCGAGATTGCCGTTCGGCAGGATGCGCGCATGGCGGCCGGGGCGGTGCGGCAACTGCCAGCGGTGGGCGACGCGTCCGTGCAGATCGACGAGGAGGACCTGACCGCCGCCGGTGAGCGGGGCGTAGAGGGTGTAGCCGTCGCAGGCGGCGGATGCGTCGAGCGCGATCAGGCCGGTGCCGCGGCGGCGGCGTGTGTTTTGATCGACAGCGGTCATGCCGGGTTCCCCTCGTCGAACTGGTTCCCATCAAACTTTGTTTGATGGGATCAAGCAGCGTAGACGTTAGGGCCGGTGTGTGGCAGGGGTGTGAACGCACCGATAAGAAGGCGGAGATGACGCCGGTGAGGAGCGAGGGATGAGCGCAACCGGGGGTGCGGCGGACGCCCCGCGCGTCGGGGCGGCGGTGCGCAGACGCCGCCGCGCACGGGAGCTGACGCTGGCCGACCTCGCCCGTGCCACCGGTCTGTCCGCCCCGTTCCTCAGCCAGGTCGAGAACGACCGGGCCCGCCCGAGCATGCGCTCGCTCCAGCTGATCGCCGACGCCCTGGAGACCACCGCGGTCCGCCTGCTGGCCGCCGCCGACGGGCCGCGTACGGTCGACGTGGTGCGCGCCGGATCCGCGGCGGTGCCCGAGGACGGCGCCGGCGGCCGGGTCCGCCCGCTGGTCCGCGGCCGGCAGCAGCTGCACGCCCTGGAGTTCACCGGGCGGCACGACTGGCAGCGGGAATTCCGGCATCCGCACGATGAGTTGATGTACGTCGTCGAGGGCGCGGTGGAGGCCGAGGCGGACGGCAGCCGCTACGAACTCGGCCCCGGCGACACGCTCTACTGCTCCGGCGGGATCACCCACCGCTGGCGGTCGCTGGCACCGGAGAGCCGGGTGGTGCTGGTGGGGGTGGCGGACGACTTCCGGGGGTGAGGGGGCGAAACGGCAGCGGTGTGCGTAACCCCGCACGCCGCGCGGGCAGTTGGCGGTCCGTCATGGGTCGGCGCGGTGGCGGGCGCGGCCCCGCCGGCCGCGGCCACCAGCGCGTCCATCACCCGGGTGTCGTCCCCGGCCTCCGGGTGCCACTGCACCGCCAGCGTGAAGGCCCGGGCGTCCGGCAGCTCCACCGCCTCGACGGTGCCGTCCTCCGCATGGGCCGCGGCCAGCAGCCCGCGGCCGAGCCGGTCCACCGCCTGATGGTGGTACGTGGGGACCGCGACGGTCCCCGGCAGCGCGGAGCCCAGGACGGTGCCGGGCACCGACGTCACCTCGTGCCGGGCGAAGACCCCGGGCGGTCCGGCGTGTCCGTCCAGGTGCTGGACGAGGGTGCCGCCCAGCGCCACGTTCAGCAGCTGGAGGCCGCGGCAGATGCCCAGCAGCGGTACGCCGCCTGCCAACGCGGCCTCGATCAGGGCCAGTTCCCAGGCGTCCCGCTCCAGCGCGGGCGGGCCGGTCCGGGGGTCGGGCTCCGCGCCGTAACGGGCCGGCGCCACATCCGCGCCGCCGGCGATCACCAGCCCGTCCAGCCGCGCGACGGTCGCCGCGGCGGTCTCCGGATCGCCGGGCGGCAGCAGCGCCGGCAGCCCGCCGGAGCGCCGGACCAGGCGCGGATAGCCGGCCGGCACCAGCGCGGCGGGCAGCGTCCACACCCCCCACTGGGCCTCTTCCTGATAGGTGCTGATGCCGATGAGGGGCTGGGACACGGATCCTCCGGTGGGGTGCTGGTGCGTTCCGGCTCGGTCTTCAGAATTCCAGTTCGTGTTCGATGGCGGCCAGCTCCTCGGCCGTGCCCTGGACCTTCGGGCCGGTGAACCACTTGCGCGCCGACACCAGCCACCAGGTACCGGCGAAGCCGAGGACCAGGAGGACGGCGAGCGGGGTGTAGTTGAAGTTCTCCGCCGTGACCGGGCTGGTGGTCGGGAGCATGAAGAGGACGGAGATGACCAGCGTCCAGCCGACGGCGATGACGCCGACGGGCTTGCTCCAGCGGCCGAGGTGCCAGGGCCCGCGCTGGAAGCGGTCGCCCTGGAGCAGGCGGAGGATGACCGGCAGGACGTAGGCGATGTAGAGGCCGATCACGGCGATCGAGGTGACGGCCGCGTACGCCGTGGCGTTCCACAAGTACGGCAGGCCCAGCAGGAAGGCGCCGCCGGCGGCCAGCCACACCGCGTTGGTCGGGGTCTTGGTCCGCTTGTTGATGCGGTGCCACAGCTGCGAACCGGGCAGCGCGCCGTCCCGCGAGAAGGCGTAGATCATGCGCGAGTTGGCGGTGACCGAGGACATGCCGCAGAAGAACTGGGCACCGATGGCGATCAGGAGGAGCAGCTTGCCGCCGGTGGCGCCCAGCGCGTCGATGAAGATCTGCGCCGGGGGCACGCCGGTCTTGCTGGCCAGCTCGCCGTCGTAGTCCTGGATGGCGAAGGTGATGCCGACCAGCAGCACCCAGCCGGCGACCAGGGAGACCAGGATGGACATCACGATGCCGCGGGGGCCGGCCTTGGCCGCGTCGTGCGTCTCCTCGGTCATGTGCGCCGAGGCGTCGTAGCCGGTGAAGGTGTACTGCGCGAGCAGCAGCCCCAGCAGCCCGACGTAGAGGCCGGAGTGCCAGCCGGTGTTGTTGGTGAAGTGGGTGAGGACGAAGGAGGCGGACTGGTGCTTCGAGGGCACCACGACCAGGGCGCCCACGATGACCAGCACGCCGAGGACGTGCCACCACACGCTGACGTTGCTGAGGAGGGAGGCCAGCTTCACGCCGAAGGTGTTGAGCAGGCCGTGGGCCAGCAGCACGACGCCGAACAGCATGATCGTGTGCACCGGGGTGGCGGCGAAGCCGAACTGGAGGTCCAGCAGCGCGTTCATGAAGGACGCGGCGCCGAAGTCGACCCCCGCGGTCACCGCGACCTGGCCGAGGAAGTTGAACCAGCCGGTGAACCAGGACCACGCCGGGCCGTGCGAGGGGGCCAGCTTCGCCGCCCAGTAGTACAGGCCGCCCGCCGTCGGGTAGCTGGAACAGACCTCGGCCATCGCCATGCCCACGAACAGCGTCATGAGGCCGACCAGTGGCCAGCCCCAGGTGATCATGGCGGGTCCTCCGGTGTTCATGCCGAAGCCGTACAGCGTCAGACAGCCGGAGAGGACCGAGATGATCGTGAACGAGACGGCGAAATTCGAGAACGCCGACATCGAGCGGGCCAGCTCCTGCGCGTATCCGAGCTCGTGGAGGCGCTGTTCGTCGCTGGACAGCTGAGGGGATCGCTGTTCGTGATCTGGGTTCGTCGCGTGCTCGTTGATGGACACCACGCCTCCGAGGGACTCGATGATCCGCGGCGGGTACGGCCATCGGCGAACCGCTACCAGCCCCGCAATAAAGGTATGGGGCGATACCTTTGTCTCCGGGTCGGCTGAGCGCAAGACCCCGGCGGGAAAATCTCGTAACAGGCGGGTTTCGCGGGCCTCACGACAGGAAGCCGCGCAGCAGGGCGGCGGTCCCGCAGCAGTGCTCGCGCATCACCTCGCGCGCACTGTCCGCATCGCCCTCCAGCACCGCCTCCACCAGCACGGCGTGCTGGGTCTGGGAGTGCTCCAGGTTGCGCACCAGCAGCGGGATGCAGTCCAGGAGGTCGTTGACGCTCGCCCGTACGGCTGCGTACTGGGCGGCCAGCGACGGCGAGCCGGACAGCTCGGCGAGCGTGAGATGGAGCAGCGTGTCGCGCCGGCGGTAGTCCGCCAGCGGGGCGTCCTGGGTGGCCGCCAGGGCCTCGCGCAGCTGCTCGGCCTGGTCGTCGGACAGCCCGTGGGCGGCGCACAGCCCGGCCGCGCCGACCTCCAGCACCTCCCGGAAGCGCAGCGTGTCCTCGACGTCGACCTTGCCGATCCGGCGCCGCAGCTCCGCCTCGCCCGGGTTCTCCGTGCGCACCCGTACGAACGTGCCGCCGTAGCGCCCGCGCCGGCTCTCCACCAGGCCCTCGTCTTGGAGGACCTTCAGCACCTCGCGCAGGGTGACCCGGCTGATCTGCAACCGCTCGGCCAACTCCCGCTCGGCGGGCAGCCGTTCGCCCTGCGGAACCAGTCCGAGCCGGACGATCTGGAGTATCTGCTCCAGCGCCTCCTCGAATCCGTTGCCCGCCCGCACCGGCCGCAGCACAGGTGCCAGCCGATCAGCCGCACCGTCCATCGGAACCCCTTCCCAATCAATGGTTCGTGTGCATACCTTATGACCTCCGGATGCAGTGACAGGAGGCACCACCGTGGCAGACCGCACGCCCCCGCTCTCCGTCGAGGAGCTGAGGATCCTCGTCGACACCGGGGAGATCGACACTGTCGTCCTCGCCTTCACCGATATGCAAGGCAGACTCCAGGGCAAGCGGTTCGCCGCCCGATATTTCCTCGACACCGTCCTCGAACACGGTACGGAGGGCTGCAACTACCTCCTCGCCGTCGACGTCGACCTCAACACCGTCGACGGCTACGCCATGTCCTCCTGGGAACGCGGCTACGGCGACTTCGCGCTGCACGGCGACGCCACCACCCTGCGCCGCACCCCCTGGAACGCCGGCACCGCCCTCATCACCGCCGACCTCGCCTGGCACGACGGCTCCCCGGTCGCCGCCTCGCCCCGGCAGATCCTGCGACGCCAGCTCGACCGCCTCGCCGAGCGCGGCTGGTCCGCGCACGCCGGCACCGAGCTGGAGTTCATGCTCTTCAAGGACACCTATGAGGACGCCTGGTCGCGCGGCTACCGCCAGATGACCCCCGCCAACCAGTGGAACGGCGACTACTCCGTCCTCGGCACCGGCCGCGTCGAGCCCGTGCTGCGCCGGATCCGCAACGAGATGGGCGCGGCCGGGATGACCGTCGAGTCCGCCAAGGGCGAGTGCAATCTCGGCCAGCACGAGATCGTCTTCGTCTACGACGAGGCGCTCACCACCTGCGACCAGCACAGCATCTACAAGACCGGTGCCAAGGAGATCGCCGCCCAGGAGGGCATGGCGCTCACCTTCATGGCCAAGTACGACGAGCGCGAGGGCAACTCCTGCCACATCCACCTCTCGCTCCAGGACGAGGACGGCCGCCCCGTCCTCGCCGACGACTCCGGTCCGTACGGCATGTCGCGGACCATGCGGCACTTCCTCGCCGGCCAGCTCGCCGCACTGCGCGAGTTCACCCTCCTCTACGCCCCCAACATCAACTCCTACAAGCGCTTCCGCCCCGGCTCCTTCGCGCCCACCGCCGTCGCCTGGGGCCCGGACAACCGCACCTGCGCGCTGCGGGTGGTCGGCCACGGCCGGGCGCACCGTCTGGAGAACCGGCTGCCCGGCGGCGACGTGAACCCCTACCTCGCGGTCGCCGGCATGGTCGCCGCCGGCCTGTACGGGATAGAGCACGAGCTGGAGCTCCCCGACGCCACCACCGGCAACGCCTACGCGGGCGACGCCGCGCACGTCCCCACCACCCTCCGCGAGGCCGCCGAGCTGTGGGAGAACAGCCCGATCGCCCGCGCGGCCTTCGGCGACGAGGTCGTCGACCACTACCGCCACATGGCCCGCGTCGAGCAGGACGCCTACGACGCCGCCGTCACGGACTGGGAGCGCTTCCGCTCCTTCGAGCGCATGTAAGGAACGCCCGTGCTGCAAGAGCTGACCATCCTCAACCCGGCGACCGAGGAGGTGGTGGCCACCGTCCCCACCACCACGCCCGCCGAGGTCGACGCGGCCGTCCGCCGGGCCGCCGGCGCCCAGGAAGCCTGGGCCGCGGCGGCCCCCGGCGACCGGGCCCGCCTGCTGCGCCGGTTCGCCGACGCCGTCGACGCCGAGATCGAGCCGCTCGCCCAACTGGAGCTGCGCGAGGCCGGCCACCCGCTGGGCAACGCCCGCTGGGAGGCGGGCAACGTCCGCGATCTGCTGCACTACGCCGCCGGGGGAGCGGAGCGCCTTACGGGCACCCAGATCCCGGTGGCCGGCGGCCTGAACATCACCGTCCAGGAACCGCTCGGCGTGGTCGCCGTCATCGCGCCCTGGAACTTCCCGATGCCGATCGCCGCCTGGGGCACCGCCCCCGCGCTCGCCGCCGGCAACGCGGTCCTCCTCAAGCCCGCCGAGACCACCCCGCTCACCGCGCTCCGGCTCGCCGAACTGGCCCTGGAGGCAGGGCTCCCCGAGGGCCTCTTCCAGGTCCTGCCCGGCGAGGGGCCGGTCACCGGCACCGCGCTGGTCGACCACCCCGGCGTCGCCAAGGTCGTCTTCACCGGCTCCACCGCCACCGGCCGGCAGATCGCCACCCGCTGCGCGGCGCAGACCAAGCGGCTCACCCTCGAACTCGGCGGTAAGAGCCCCAACATCGTCTTCGCCGACGCCGACATCGAGGTCGCCGCAGCCGCCGCCCCCGGCTCCTTCCTCGACAACACCGGCCAGGACTGCTGCGCCCGCAGCCGGATCCTGGTCCAGCGCAGCGTCTACGACCGCTTCATGGAGCTGCTGGAGCCCGCCGTCAAGGCGTTCACGGCCGGCGACCCGGCCGATCCCGCCACGCAGATGGGCCCGCTGATCTCCGCCGCCCAGCGCGACCGCGTACGGTCCTACGTCCCCGAGGACGCGCCGGCCGCCATCCGCGGCGAGGCGCCCGCCGGCAAGGGCTTCTGGTACCCGGCGACCGTCCTTGAGGGCCGCCCCGAGGACCGCACCGCCGTCGAGGAGATCTTCGGCCCGGTCGCCGTCGCCCTCCCTTTCGACGACGAGGCCGACGCGATCCGGCTCGCCAACGCCACCGACTACGGCCTCTCCGGCTCCCTGTGGACCCGCGACGTCGGCCGGGCGCTGCGCGTCTCGCGGGCCGTCGCGGCGGGCAACCTCTCCGTCAACTCCCATAGCAGCGTGCGCTACTGGACCCCGTTCGGCGGGTTCAAGCAATCCGGCCTCGGCCGCGAACTGGGCCCGGACGCGCTGGCCGCCTTCACCGAGACCAAGAACATCTTCATCAGCACCGAGGCTGCTGCTTCCGGGGGCTGACCCCCGGACCCCCAGCCGTTCCCGGCCCGAGCGCCGACCGTTTGCTCAGCCACCACCAGAGAGAGGGCCCCAAGTGACCGACCAGACCGCCGTCTGCCGCCGCCTCGTCGGCCGTACCGCCGTGATCACCGGAGCCGGCAGCGGCATCGGCCTGGCCACCGCCCGCCGGCTGGCCTCCGAGGGCGCCCACGTCGTGTGCGCCGACATCGACGAGAAGGCCGGCAAGGCCGCCGCCGAGGAGGTCGGTGGCACCTTCGTCCAGGTCGACGTGACCGACTCCGAGCAGGTCGAGGCGCTCTACCGGACCGCCTTCGACACCTACGGCTCCGTCGACATCGCCTTCAACAACGCGGGCATCTCGCCGCCCGACGACGACTCGATCCTCACCACCGGCCTCGACGCCTGGAAGCGCGTCCAGGAGGTCAACCTCACCTCCGTCTACCTCTGCTGCAAGCACGCACTGCCCTACATGCAGCGCCAGTTCGAGCAGACCGGGCGCGGCGGCTCCATCATCAACACCGCGTCCTTCGTGGCGGTGATGGGCGCCGCCACCTCGCAGATCAGCTACACCGCGTCCAAGGGCGGCGTGCTGGCCATGTCCCGCGAACTGGGCGTGCAGTTCGCCCGCGAGGGCATCCGCGTCAACGCGCTGTGCCCGGGGCCGGTCAACACCCCGCTGCTGAAGGAGCTGTTCGCCAAGGACCCCGAGCGGGCCGCGCGCCGCCTGGTGCACGTCCCGGTCGGCCGGTTCGCCGAACCCGAGGAGATCGCGTCCGCGGTCGCCTTCCTCGCCAGCGACGACTCCTCGTTCGTCAACGCCGCCGAATTCCTCGTCGACGGGGGTATCGCGGGCGCCTACGTCACGCCGCTGTAGCCTCCATGATCAACATCGGGACCGGCGCCACCGGGTGCCGGTCCCGCCTGCTGCCCGCCCCTGACCACGGAGGACAGATGGCCACGCCCAAGAACCGCACCCTCGCCCTCGGCCTCGCCGGGGCCGCCGCCCTCACCGCCCTCACCGCCACCGTGCCCGCCACGGCCGCCGCCTCCGCCGCGAGCCCGGTACGCGCCCGCTGCCCCCGGCTCTCCCCGGACATCCCCTGGTACGGCGACAACCGCGCCAAGCTCCAGAAGATGATCGACGAGCGCGGTACGTGCTCGGGACGCCACGGCCCGCGCCCCGTCGCCGCCTTCGACTGGGACAACACTGTCGTCAAGAACGACATCTCGGACGCCACCCTCGCCTGGATGCTGCGGCACGACAAGGTCCTGCAGCCCAGGAGCTGGCGGAAGACCAGCCCCTGGCTCACCAAGGCCGCCGAGCACGCACTGACCAGGGCCTGCGGCACCGCCGTGCCCGCCGGCCGCCCGCTGCCCACCTCCCGCAACACCGCCTGCACCGACGAGATCATGGAGATCCGCGGCGAGGCGAGGACCATGAGCGGCGCCCCGGCCTTCGCCGGCGTCTGGAACCACCGCCGCACGGTCCCCGAATACGCCTGGGTGCCCGAGCTGTTCGCCGGTCTGAAGCCCGCCACCCTCACCGCGTACGCCAGGAAGGCCCGCGCCGAGAACCTCGCCGCGCCGATCGGTGCGGAGCAGACCGTCGGCACCCACCAACTCGCCGGCTACATCCGCTACTACGCCCAGCAGAAGGACCTGATCCGCACGCTCAAGGTGGCCGGATTCGACGTCTACATCGTCTCCGCCTCCTCCGAGACCGTCGCCGAGGCGTGGTCCGGCGGCGTCGGCGTGGACGCCCGGCACACCATCGGCATACGGAACCGCGTCCGCGACGGCCGCCTCACCGACACCCTCGCCGGCTGCGGCGACGTCAAGGACGGCCACGGCGAGGTCATTCCGTACATCGACGGCAAGCGCTGCTGGATCAACCAGGAGATCTTCGGGATCAAGGGCGCCGAAGCCTGGCGGCAGCAGGACCCGGCGCACCGCATCGCACTGGGCGGCGGCGACGCCACCACCGATGTCACCTTCGTGAACGACGCCACCGGCGCCCACCTGGCCATCAACCGCAACAAGGACGAGCTGATGTGCCGCGGCTACGACAACGCGGACGGCCGCTGGGTGGTCAACCCGATGTTCATCGACCCGCTGCCCCGCAAGTCCGGCCGCTACCCCTGCGCCACGAAGGGCTACACCAACACCGACGGCGCCCCGGGTCCGGTCCGCCGCCCCGACGGCACCGTCGTCCCCGACCAGCGGGACCGCATCCACGGCTGAGCCGGCCGGCCAAGTGCCGGGCAGGGGCCGCACCGACGCTCTGCAACGCCGTTACGGGCGGCGCGCTGTGACGCCGTTACACCCGGTGCGTCGTTGCGCTGTTACGCCGTTCCGCTGTCACGTCGTCACAGGAAGGTGTGGCCCTCGCCCCGGTACGTCGGCACCGTCCCCACCACCCGTTCCCCGTCGACCAGTTGGAGCTCCGTGAACCGCTCGCACAGCTCCCCGGCCTTGGCGTGCCGGAACCACACCTTGTCCCCGACCGAGAGCCTGTCCGCCGCCGCCCCCAGCAGCGGCGTCTGCACCTCGCCCGCCCCCTCCTGCGGGTCGTAGCGCAGTCCCGCCGGCAGATACGGCTCCGGCAGCCGGTCCGCGCCCGCCGCCCCCGACGCCGGATATCCGCCGCCCAGCACCGTGACGACACCCGGCCCCGGCCGCCGCACCACCGGCTGGGCGAACAGCGCCGCCGGACGCCCGCTGAACGAACGGAAGTTGTCGAACAGCCGCGGCACATACAGCCCCGACCCGGCCGCGATCTCGGTGATCGCCGCCTCCGCCGCGGTGTGCTGCACGCTCCCCGTCCCGCCGCCGTTGACGAACTCCAGCCGCGGCGCAACGGCCCGCACCGCCCGTACGGCCTCCCAGCGCCGCTGCGCCAGCTCCTTGCGGGCCGCCGCCTGCATCAGCCGGATCGCCCGCGAGAACACCGGTTTCCCGGCGACCTCGTCGCCCACCCCCGCCACATGCCCCTCGTACGCCATCAGCCCCACCAGCCGGAAACCGGGGCGCCGGGCCACCATCCGGGCCAGCGCGGCGAGTTGGGCCGGCTCCCGCAGCGGCGACCGCCGGGCACCGATCCGCATCCTCCCGCCCACCAGGCGGTAGGAGGTGTCCAGTTCCAGGCACACCCGCACCTCCTCGCCGCGGCCCGTGCCGGCCGGCCGCGCCGCGTCGATCAGGTCCAGTTGCGCCGGATCGTCGACCATCACCGTCACCGCCGCCGCCTGCTCGGCGTCGGAGGTCAGCTCGGCGAAGCCCGCCCGGTCCGCCGACGGATACGCCAGCAGCACGTCCCCGAACCCCGACCGCGCCAGCCACAGCGACTCGGCCAGCGTGAAGCTCATGATCCCCGCGAAGCCGTCCCGCGCCAGCACCCGCTCCAGCAGCGCCCGGCAGCGCACGGACTTGCTCGCCACCCGGATCGGCTTGCCGCGCGAACGGCGCACCAGATCCGCGGCGTTGGCGTCGAAAGCGGCCAGATCGACGACGGCCAGCGGCGCGTCGAGGTGCGCGGTCGCCCGGTCGTAACCATGGCGGACGGTGTCGGCATACGCGTCGGCGCGGTACTGGGACATGGCCGCAGCCTGCCAGAGAGCGCTACCGCTGGGTAGGGGAGCGTCCGCGCCGGAAAGGGCGGCGGTGGCGGCGACGGCGGCGGTGTCGGATCCGCGGCAGTCGTGGCAACAGAGTGGACGGGGGTTGGAGCAGCGGCGGCGCCAGCCCTTAGAGTGGCCCGACACCGCAACCAGCAGGTCAGCGGCGTGTTGTCCGGATACGAGCCACCCTGCCCCGATTGCGTATCGGGTCCGGGGCACACCGTGCGAGGGGGAGCGCTGGTGAGCGCCGACGCCGATTTCGCCGATGCACGGCACATCCCGCCCATACCCCCGCAGCCGCCGCACCGTCCCGCAGGGACTCCCGTGCTCGACGAGGACCCGCAGACCACCGTCCTGCGCCCGGTCCCCGCCGACCCGACCGTCCCCCCGCCGGCCGCCCCGCCCGGCCCTGCCGCCCCGCCCACCCGGCGGCCGATGCCCGCCGCCGCCCCGCCGCGTCCGGCGACCCCGCCGGGCACCCCGCCACGCCCCCGTACGGAGCCGCCCGCCGCGCCGCCGCCCCCCACCGGCCGCCCCGCGTCCTTCCGCGACACCGCCGCCTTCCACCTGGCCCACAGCGAGGCCCTGTGGAGCGACCCCCGCGACCGCGCCCCGGGCACCCCGCCGTCCCCGGACCGGGGGAGCCCGCAGCAGTCCTCCTGGCCGTCAACGCCCGCTGCCTCCAGGGCAGTCGGCCCCGCCCCGGCCGCCGCCCGGCGCCGCCCGCTCGCCGGCCTCGCCGGCCGCCTCCCCACCCCCCGGGTCCTCGCCGCCGCGGCCTGCCTCGTCCTCGGTGTCGGCCTCCTCGGCGGCGCCGCGGCCGGCAGCTGGCTCACCGACGACACCGACCACGGCACCCCGAACCCCGACACCGCCTTCGCCAAGGGCCAGGACGCCTGGCACAGCGCCCCCGTCGACAGCCTCTTCCCGCGCGTCGTCGACGGCCTGGGCGTCGGACCAGGCGGCGCCGACCGCCAGTGGACCCGGATCGCCGTCGCCCCCGACACCGACTGCTCCGCCGCCTACGAGGGCCCGCTCGCCAAGGAACTCGCCACGGCCGGCTGCGCCCGGCTGCTGCGCGCCACCTACGTCGACGCGACCCGTACCAGCGTCATCACGGTCGGTGCCCAGACCACCCGCGCCGACCGGCCCGGGATGATGGACCTCAACGCCCGCTTCAGCACCCACAACCTGGCCACCCGCGCCGACCTGATGCCGCTGCCGCTGGCCGCCAAGGGCACGCCCGCCGCGGACTTCGGCCCCGCCCAGCGCGCCAGCTGGACGATCCGGGTCCTCACCGACATCCCCGTCGTCGTCTACGCCGTCTCCGGCTTCGCCGACGGCCGCGAGATCCCCGAACCGCAGCCCGCCGAGGCCGCCGTCCAGCCCGGCACCGCCACCACCCCCGGCGAGTCCGGCCTGGGCCACGACGCCAAGGACCTCGCCGACAAGGTCGAGACGACCTTCCGCACGGCATCCGGAATCCCCGCCCAGCCCACGGAGGAAGCGCCGTGACCCAGGCCGTCCGGCGCGCCGCCGCCGTCGCGCTGACCTCCGCCGCACTGGCCGTACTGCCGTCCCTGCCCGCGCGCGCCGACGCCATCCGGGCCCAGGAATGGGGCCTGGCGTCCATCCACGCCCAGGAAGCCTGGCAGACCACCAAGGGCGAGGGCGTCACCGTCGCCGTCCTGGACACCGGCGTCGACGGCAACCACCCCGACCTCGCCGGCCAGGTGCTGCCCACCAAGGACCTGATCGGCTTCGGCGCCGGCCCCGGCGACGCCGCCTGGGCCGAGCACGGCACCGGTATGGCCAGCGTCATCGCCGGCCACGGCCACGGAGACGGCCACGGGGACGGCGTCCTCGGCGTCGCGCCGGGCGCCAAGATCCTCCCGGTCCGGGTGATCCTCGAAGACAGCGACCCGCAGCGACGGCGCGCCCGCGACCAGAAGGCCGGCGCCCTCGCCGACGGCATCCGCTGGGCCGCCGACCACGGCGCCGACGTGATCAACATGTCCCTCGGCGACGACAGCGAGTCCGCCCACCCCGACCCCCGCGAGGACGCCGCCATCCAGTACGCCCTGAGCAAGGGCATCCCCGTCGTCGCCTCCGCCGGCAACGGCGGCGAGAAGGACAACCACGTCTCGTACCCCGCCGCCTACCCCGGCGTCATCGCGGCCACCGCCGTCACCCACCTCGGCTCCCGCGCCTCCTTCTCCACCCGCCACTGGTACGCCACCGTCAGCGCCCCCGGCTACGACATCTTCATGGCCGACCACGGCACCGGCTACGTCTCCGGCTGGGGCACCAGCCCCGCCGCCGCCTTCGTCTCCGGCGCCATCGCCCTGATCCGCTCCGCCCACCGCGACCTGAGCCCCGCCCAGATCCGCCAACTGCTCACCTCCACCGCCCAGCAGCCCCCCAAGGGCGGCCGGAACGACGACTTCGGCGCCGGCCTCGTCGACCCCGCCGCCGCCCTGAAGGCCGCCGAGAACCTCAAGCCCACCCCCCAGAAGCCCGCGCCCGCCGGCTACGCCCACCGCTACTTCGGCCCCGGCCCCACCACCGACACCGCCGACGCCACCCCCACCAACTGGCTCCCGTGGACCGCCGGCGGCATCGGCCTGGCCCTGGTGGCCGCCGCCTTCGCCATCTGGCGCGCCCGCACCTGACACCGCATCCGGCGCCCCGGCCCCGGCCGGCGGCGCCCCGCACCCCGGCCGATACGCTCGGCGACGTGCAGAAAAACATCCCCGACCCCGGTTTCGCCGACGACGACGGCTCCGCCGACCCGGCCCTGGCGGCGGCACTCGCGGCGTACGGCGCGGACCGCGGCGCCGAGCCCCGCGTACTGAGCGCACTGGCCGGCGCCCGCGTCCTCGTCCCCGTCGTGGCGATCCTCGGCGAGGTCGAGACCGGCGCGGACGGCCTCCGCCGCGAGAAGTCCAGCGACATGGCCGTCCCCACCCTCACCGCCCCCGACGGCCGCCGCGCCCTCCCCGCCTTCACCTCCATGGAGACCCTCCGGCGCTGGCGCCCCGACGCCCGCCCGGTCGCCGTCCCGCTCCAGCAGGCGCTGCTGGCCGCCGCCCACGAGAAGGCCGATACCCTCGTCGTCGACCTGGCCGGCCCGGTCACCTACCAGCTCACCGGCCCCGCCCTGCGCGCCCTCGCCGAGGGCCGGACGACCGCCGACCCGCTCGCCGACCCCGCCGTCACCGGCGCGCTGCGCACCCTCCTCGCCGCCGAGCCCGCCGTCCGCCGCGCCCGCCTGGACCCGTCCGACGAGACCGACGGCACCCTCTCCCTCGGCCTTGCCCCGGACACCGCCCCCGCCGAGGTCGCCCAGCGCCTCGCCCAAGCGCTCGCCGCCGACGAAACCCTCCGCGCCCGCCTCGTACGGGGCCTGGACCTGGCCTTGCTGCCGCCCGGTACGGAGGCCGCCGACCCGGCCGGAGAACTGCTCTACCAGCGCTGATCCGCACGCCGCCGCCGCGCCGCCGGCCTGTGCCCAACGGGCGCGGACGTCTCCCGCACCGCACAATGCGAGAAGAGCTCAAGATCCACGCGAGGAGAGCCCATGGAGATCACGGAGACCCGCCCGGTCGTATCCGAATTCCTCGGCACGCTGCTCCTGGTGTTCTTCGCCGTCGGCTCGGCAGTGCTGGCGGGCGAGTACATCGGCACCTTCGGCATCGCCCTGGCCTTCGGCTTCGTCATGCTGGCGCTTGCGTACGCCCTCGGCCCGATCTCGGGCTGCCACATCAACCCCGCGGTGACGCTGGGCGTCCTGCTGGCCAAGCGCATCACCATGCGCACGGCCGTCGAATACTGGATCGCCCAGGTCCTGGGCGGCATCGTCGGCGCCGCCCTGCTCTTCCTGGTCGCCAAGCAGGTACCGGGGCTGCAAACCCACGCGGCCTTCGGGACGAACGGCTGGGGCGACCGGTCGGCTGTCCACATCAACCTCGGCGGCGCGTTCGTCGCCGAGATCGTGATGACCTTCCTGTTCGTCTTCGTCGTGCTGGGGGTCACCCACAGCACGGCGGTGACGGGCTTCGCCGGCCTGGCGATCGGCCTCGCCCTGGCCACCGTCCACCTCATCGGCATCCCGCTGGACGGCACGTCGGTGAACCCGGCGCGCAGCATCGGCCCGGCGCTCTTCGCAGGCGGCGCGGCCCTCACGCAGCTGTGGCTGTTCATCATCGCGCCCCTGATCGGCGGCGCCCTGGCGGCCGTGGTGCACCAGGTCACCCACCCGCCCCAGGAGGCCGTCGCCGCCGAGCAGGCCGCCCCCGGCGAGTCGGCCCCCGACGAACCGGCCCCCGGCGACCGCGTCTGAGGCGCGGGCACGGCCCCGTACGACGACGAGCCCCGGCCGGTGCGGCCGGGGCTCGTCGTCGGTGTGCGGGTGCGCCCGCCCGGCTCAGCCGTAAACCGGACCGGTGAACTTCTCGCCGGGACCCTGACCGGGCTCGTCCGGCACCACCGACGCCTCGCGGAACGCCAGCTGGAGCGACTTCAGCCCGTCCCGCAGCGGCGCCGCGTGGTACGAGCCGATCTCGGTGGCGCTGGCGGTGACCAGCCCGGCCAGCGCGTGGATGAGCTTGCGGGCCTCGTCCAGGTCCTTGTGCGCCGCGCCGTCCTCGGCGAGCCCGAGGTTGACCGCCGCCGAGCTCATCAGGTGCACCGCGACCGTCGTGATCACCTCGACCGCCGGCACCTCCGCGATGTCGCGGGTCATGGTGTCGAAGTCGGGCTGGGCGGTGTCGGCTGCGGTGTGCCGCTGCTGGGGGGTCTGCTCGCTCATGTCGGCGCTTCACTTCCTGCTGAGGGGATCCCCTCCAGCCTATGGCCCCGGCTTCCGTCCCCCGCGCCCGGGAGCGCCTCCGGCCGCGGCGGCGCTCCTCCCGGGCGCGGCGGGCGCGGAGTGCGTCAGCACGAGAGTGGGGGTCACCCCTTGACTCGTGTATTCTGGTAGCTGCGACCGGCCGGACACCTATGTGACCGGCCCACAAGTGGAGGCTCCGATCTCCCACCCGAACCGACCTCACGGTTGGCGGGTCTTCGGTCCGGCTGCGCCCCGCGGAGATTTCGCGGCGGTGCTCCTGATCTATGTGGAGCCCCGCCTGTGTCCCGTCGGGGCATTTTTCATGTACCGGCGCGGTTGGTCACACCGAACAGACGTTACGCGGCAGTCCGCCAGGCCGTCGCGTGGTGCTACCGAGGAGGATCCATCAGCGCCGAGCCCCGCATCAACGACCGGATTCGCGTCCCCGAGGTGCGACTCGTCGGTCCCAGTGGCGAGCAGGTCGGCATTGTGCCGCTTGCCAAGGCCCTGGAGCTTGCGCAGGAGTACGACCTCGACCTCGTCGAGGTGGCGGCGAACGCCCGTCCGCCGGTCTGCAAGCTCATGGACTACGGAAAGTTCAAGTACGAGTCGGCCATGAAGGCCCGTGAGGCGCGCAAGAACCAGGCGCACACGGTCATCAAGGAGATGAAGCTCCGGCCGAAGATCGACCCGCACGACTACGACACCAAGAAGGGTCACGTCGTCCGGTTCCTCAAGCAGGGTGACAAGGTCAAGATCACGATCATGTTCCGTGGTCGCGAGCAGTCCCGGCCGGAGCTCGGTTTCCGACTGTTGCAGCGGCTCGCGGAGGACGTCCAGGAGCTCGGCTTCATCGAGTCGAACCCGAAGCAGGACGGCCGGAACATGATCATGGTCCTCGGTCCGCACAAGAAGAAGACCGAGGCGATGGCCGAGGCCCGCGAGGCGCAGGCCGCCCGCAAGGCGGAGCGCCAGGGTGCGGCTCCTGCGGAGCCCGCCGAGGAGCACGCCGAGGCGTGATCTCTGGGCGAGCGGCCCCGGATTCAGGCCGGGGCACCCGCCCCGGACACAACCGATACATCTGACGCTCCCGCGTACCGGCCCGTGCCGGTGGGAGCGCCACTGACGAGGAGAGTACGGCGCATGCCGAAGAACAAGACGCACAGCGGTGCCAGCAAGCGCTTCAAGGTCACTGGCTCCGGCAAGGTGCTGCGCGAGCGCGCAGGCAAGCGCCACCTGCTCGAGCACAAGTCGTCCCGCGTGACGCGTCGCCTCACCGGCAACGCCGAGATGGCCCCGGGCGACGCCGCGAAGATCAAGAAGCTTCTCGGCAAGTGAGCCGGGGCACCCCGCCGCGCGGGCGGGGTGCGCCGACCGAACCGGGACCTAACGTCGATTCGGGCTGTGTGACGAACAACCACGGCCCCGCTACAAGGAGTTAACAAGTGGCACGCGTCAAGCGGGCAGTCAACGCCCACAAGAAGCGTCGGGCGATCCTCGAGCAGGCCAGCGGCTACCGCGGCCAGCGCTCCCGCCTCTACCGCAAGGCCAAGGAGCAGGTCACCCACTCCTTCGTCTACAACTACAACGACCGCAAGAAGCGCAAGGGCGACTTCCGTCAGCTGTGGATCCAGCGCATCAACGCCGCTGCCCGCGCCAACGGCATGACCTACAACCGCTTCATCCAGGGTCTGAAGGCCGCCAACATCGAGGTGGACCGCAAGATCCTCGCGGACCTGGCCGTCAACGACGAGGGTGCGTTCGCCGCGCTCGTCGAGGTCGCCCAGAAGGCGCTGCCGAGCGACGTCAACGCCCCGAAGGCTGCCTGAATTTCAGCCTGACAGCGTTCACGGCGTTGACGGCGATGTGCTGTCGCGATCCGCGGCGTGTGACGACGTTGTGAGAGCGGACCCGCAGGCCCCGGCCTGCGGGTCCGCCGCTTTTCCGGCCCCGCCGCCCCGGAGCGGGGCCCACGCACCGAACGAAAGAAGCGAGCCGCCGCCCATGGGCACCCCCGAGCTGATCTCCCCGCGTTCCCCGCGTGTCGCCGCCGCCCGGCGGCTGGCCCGCCGCCATTTCCGCGGCAAGGAGCGCCGGTTCATCGCCGAGGGCCCGCAGGCCGTACGGGAGGCCATCGCGCACCGCAGGGACGGTTCGCCCACGCTCATCGAGCTGTTCGCCACCGTCGAGGCCGCCGAGCGGCACGCGGAGATCATCGCGGCGGCCCACGCGGCCGGGGTGCGGGTGCACTTCGCCGACGACCGGACCGTCGCGGACATCTCGCAGACGGTCACCCCGCAGGGCCTGCTGGGCGTCTGCCGGTTCCTGGACTCGCCGTTCGAGGAGATCCTGGCCGCCCGCCCGCAGCTGGTCGCGGTGCTGGCCAACGTCCGCGACCCCGGGAACGCCGGGACGGTGCTGCGCTGCGCGGACGCCGCGGGCGCCGACGCGGTGGTGCTCACCGATGCCTCCGTGGACCTCTACAACCCCAAGTCCGTGCGGGCGTCGGTCGGTTCGCTCTTCCATCTGCCGGTCGCGGTCGGCGTGCCCGTGGAACAGGTGGTCGGCGGACTCAAGGGCGCCGGGGTGCGGATCGTGGCCGCCGACGGCGCGGGCGAGTGCGACCTGGACGCCGAGCTGGACGCGGGGTCCATGGGCGGGCCGACCGCCTGGGTCTTCGGCAACGAGGCGTGGGGACTGCCGGAGGAGACCCGGGCGCTGGCGGACGCCGTGGTACGGGTGCCGATCCACGGCAGGGCCGAGAGCCTCAACCTGGCGACGGCCGCCGCGGTGTGCCTCTACGCCTCCGCGCGCGCCCAGCGCGGTACGGGGGGCTGCCGCTCCGTGTCACCCGCCTGAGGGGCGTACCCGCGATCTCGCCGGTACATCCGAGCCGAGCTAGTAGTCTTGCCAGCTCCGGCCCGGAAGGGGGTAAATCGGGGATGACGGTGCGGACTTCGGCCACCACAGCCGCCGCTGACGGGTGCCCGTCCGACGAACCCGGGGACGAACCGGCCACCGCCGGGCAGCCGTTCGGCAGCGGCCTCGGGCTCGACCCCGACGACCTTCCGGACGGCCTGGTCGTCGCCGACGAGCGGGGCCGGGTGATCTGCTTCAACGCCGCCGCCGCGCGGATCACCGGTATCGACCCCCCGGACGCCCTCGGCCACCCTGTCGACCGTGCCCTGCCGCTCCAGGACATCGAGGGCCGCCGCTGGTGGCAGCTCACCGATCCGTACGGCGGGCTCGCCATCCGCCGCGGCCAGCCCGAGCGCAATCTGCTGCTCGGGGGCCGCGAGGTGCTGGTCTCCGCCCGCTACGTCCGCAGCGCGCCCACCGGCCCCGTACGGCGGCTGGTGATCGCGCTGCGCGGCACCGAGGCGCGGCGCCGTACGGAGCTGAGCCATGCCGAGCTGATCGCCACCGTCGCCCATGAGCTGCGCTCGCCGCTGACCTCCGTCAAGGGGTTCACCGCCACCCTCCTCCAGAAGTGGGAACGCTTCACCGACGACCAGAAGCGGCTGATGCTGGAGACGGTGGACGCCGATGCCAACCGCGTCACCCGGCTGATCGCCGAGCTGCTGGACATCTCCCGGATCGACTCCGGGCGCCTGGAGGTCCGCCGGCAGCGGGTCGACATGATCGCCGCGGTCCGCCGGCACGTGCAGGCGCAGACCACCGCGGGCCAGGCGCCGGACCGCTTCCTGATCCGGATGATGGAGCCGCTGCCCGATCTGTGGGCAGACCCGGACAAGGTGGACCAGGTGCTGGGCAACCTGCTGGAAAATGCGGTGCGGCACGGCGAGGGAACCGTCACCATCGAGGTCGGACCGGCATCGGACGAGACCAGCGAGGCGTCCAAAATGGAGGGAACGAGCGTCACCGTGAGCGACGAGGGCCCCGGCATCCCGGAGGAGTCGATGAGCCGCGTCTTCACCCGCTTCTGGCGGGGCAGCAAGCGCGGCGGCACCGGCCTGGGCCTCTACATCGTCAAGGGCATCGTCGAAGCGCACGGCGGGACGATCACGGTCGGCCGGGCGCCGACCGGCGGCGCGCAGTTCCGATTTAGCCTGCCCGTCGCGGCCCCGGCCTTTCTGAAATAGTGCTGTCGCGAAGCGTCATCCACGGGTGGCGGTGGGCGACGGGCGGGCCTGAGGGGAAGCGGCGGGCGCCCCGCACCCAGGGGCGGACAGGCCGCAGGCGGCCCGCCCCTTAGACTTGACCTTTGGCACCTTTGGCGCACAGGCATCGCGGGCACTCGCGGGCAGCCACGCCAAGCCAGTCCACCGGAAGCACGGGAAGAGATGTCCGCACCCAATAAGTCGTACGACCCTGTCGAGGTCGAAGCCCTGAAACCGGAAGAGATCGCCCGACGGGTGGACGAGGCGCTGGCCGCCATCGCCGCCGCCGCCGATCTGGAGGCGCTGCGCGAGGTGAAGGTCGCGCACACCGGCGACCGCTCGCCGCTCGCCCTCGCCAACCGCGAGATCGGCGCCCTGCCCCCGCACGCCAAGGCGGACGCGGGCAAGCGCGTCGGCCAGGCCCGCGGCCGGGTCAACCAGGCGCTCAAGGCCCGCCAGGAAGAGCTGGAGGCGGAGCGCGACGCGCGGGTGCTCGTCGAGGAGGCGGTGGACGTCACGCTGCCCTACGAGCGGATCGCGTCCGGCGCCCGGCACCCGCTGACCGCCTTCATGGAGCGGGTCGCGGACGTCTTCGTGGCGATGGGCTACGAGGTCGCCGAGGGCCCCGAGGTCGAGGCCGAGTGGTTCAACTTCGACGCGCTGAACTTCGTGCCGGACCACCCGGCGCGCCAGATGCAGGACACCTTCTTCGTGCAGGGCAACGGCACCCAGGGCGATGAGTCGGGCGTCGTGCTGCGGACCCACACCTCGCCGGTGCAGGCCCGTACGCTCGTCGACCGCGAGCCGCCGGTGTACGTCGTCTGCCCCGGGCGGGTCTACCGCACCGACGAGCTGGACGCCACGCACTCCCCGGTCTTCCACCAGATCGAGCTGCTCGCCGTCGACGAGGGCCTGACCATGGCGGACCTCAAGGGCACCCTGGACCACATGGTCCAGGCGCTGTTCGGCCCGGACATGAAGACCCGGCTGCGGCCCAACTACTTCCCGTTCACCGAGCCGTCCGCCGAGATGGACATGGTCTGCTACGTGTGCCGTGGCGAGTCCGTGGGCAACCCCGACCGGCCGTGCCGTACCTGCTCCAGCGAAGGCTGGATCGAGCTGGGCGGCTGCGGCATGGTCAACCCCAAGGTGCTCGTCGCCTGCGGTGTCGACCCCGAGAAGTACAGCGGCTTCGCCTTCGGGTTCGGAATCGACCGGATGCTGATGTTCCGGCACAACGTGGAAGACATGCGCGACATGTTCGAGGGCGACGTCCGGTTCACCCGGCCGTTCGGGATGGAGATCTGATGCGGGTCCCGCTTTCTTGGCTGCGGGAGTACGTCGACCTGCCGGCGACGACGACCGGGCGCGACGTACAGGAGAAGCTCATCGCGGTCGGCCTGGAGGTCGAGACCGTCGAGCGGCTGGGCGACGGCCTCAAGGGCCCGCTCGTGGTAGGCCAGGTGCTGACCATCGAGGAGCTGGAGGGCTTCAAGAAGCCGATCCGCTTCTGCACGGTGGACGTCGGCCGGGCCAACCGCACCGGTGAGCCGCAGGAGATCGTCTGCGGTGCGCGGAACTTCTCCGTCGGCGACAAGGTCGTGGTCGTCCTCCCGGGCGCCGTGCTGCCCGGCGACTTCAAGATCGCGGCGCGCAAGACGTACGGCCGGACGTCGCACGGCATGATCTGCTCCGGCGACGAGCTGGGCATGGGCGACGACGGCAGCGGCGGCATCATCGTGCTGCCGCCGGTGACCGAGGTGGGCACCGACGCGATCGAGCTGCTGGAGCTCGTCGACGAGGTGCTGGACATCGCCGTCACGCCGGACCGCGGCTACTGCCTGTCGATGCGCGGTGTGGCCCGGGAGACGGCCACCGCCTTCGGGCTGCCGCTGCGCGACCCGGCGCTGCTGGACGTGCCGCCGCCGAACGCGGGCGGCTACCCGGTCAAGGTCGCCGACCCGATCGGTTGCAGCCGCTTCACCGCCCGTACGGTGACCGGTCTGGAGCCCGAGGCGCGCACCCCGATCTGGATGCAGCGGCGGCTCCAGAAGGCCGGGATGCGCCCGCTCTCGCTGGCCGTCGACGTCACCAACTACGTGATGCTGGAGCTGGGCCAGCCGCTGCACGCCTACGACCGGCAGACCGTGGACGGCCCGATCGGTGTCCGCCGCGCCACCCCCGGCGAGCAGCTGACCACGCTGGACGGCACCAAGCGGGTGCTGGGCGCCGAGGACCTGGTCATCACCGACAACCGCGGGCCGATCGGCCTGGCGGGCGTCATGGGCGGCGCCAACACCGAGATCGCGGCGCCGGTCGCCGATCCGGAGAGCGGGCGGCTGCGCGGGACCACCGATGTCGTGATCGAGGCCGCGCACTTCGACGCGATCACCATCGCCCGGGCGGCGCGGCGGCACAAGCTGTCCTCCGAGGCGGCCAAGCGCTTCGAGCGCGGGGTGGACCCGGAGGCGGCGTCCGCGGCGGCGCAGCGGACCGTGGACCTGCTGGTGCTGCTCGCCGGCGGTACCGCCGAGGAGGGCGTGACGGAGATCGTCTCGCCCCGCGGGCCGCGGACGATCACGATCCCGGCCGACCACCCTGACAAGGTCGCCGGTGTCGTCTATGGCCGAGAGACCGTCGTACGCCGCCTCCAGCAGGTCGGCTGCGATGTCTACGGGCAGGACGAGCTGGTCGTGAGCGTGCCGTCCTGGCGGCCGGACCTGAGCGATCCGAACGACCTGGCGGAAGAGGTCATCCGGCTGGAGGGCTACGAGAACCTGCCCTCCACGCTGCCGCTGCCGCCGGCCGGCCGTGGGCTGACGGAGCGTCAGCGGCTGCACCGGCGGGTCGGGCGGGCGCTGGCCGGCGCCGGGTACGTGGAGACGCTGAACTACCCGTTCATCGGCTCCGCGGTCCTCGACCAGCTGGGCATCGAGGCGGACGACCCGCGGCGGGACGCGGTGACGCTGGTGAACCCGCTGTCCGACGAGGAGCCCGACCTCCGTACGACCCTGATCCCGGGGCTGCTGGGCGCGCTGCGGCGCAACTACGGCCGCGGTACGCACGATCTGGCGCTCTTCGAGACCGGGCCGGTGTTCCGGGCGACCGGCGAGGAGAAGCCGGCTCGTCGGCTGGTCGTCGACCGGCGGCCGACCGACGACGAGATCGCCTCGCTGGACGCGTCGCTGCCGCAGCAGCCGCGGCGGGCCGCCGTGGTGCTCGCCGGGGCGCGGGAGCAGGCCGGCTGGTGGGGCGCCGGGTACCCGACGGGCTGGGCGGACGCCATCGAGGCCGGGCGGGCCGTCGCCCGCGAGGCCGGTGTCGAGCTGATCGTCCGCCAGGACCAGCACGCCCCGTGGCACCCGGGCCGGTGTGCGGCGCTCCTCGCGGTCGCCGACGGCGAGGAGATCCTCGTCGGCAACGCGGGTGAGCTGCACCCGCGGGTCATCAAGTCGCTGGGCCTGCCGGAGCGGACCAGCGCGATGGAGATCGACCTGGACCGGCTGGAGCGGGCGGCCTCGGGCGTCCTGAAGGCGCCGCGGATCTCCACGTTCCCGGTGGCCACGCAGGATGTCGCGCTGGTGGTCGAGGCCGCGGTGCCGGCGGCGGAGGTCGAGACCGCGCTGCGGGACGGCGCCGGTGAGCTGCTGGAGTCGCTGCGGCTGTTCGACGTCTTCACCGGTGAGCAGGTCGGCGCCGGGAAGAAGTCGCTGGCGTATGCGCTGCGATTCCGGGCGGAGGACCGGACGCTGACGGCGGAGGAGGCTTCGGCGGCTCGCGATGCGGCTGTTGCGGCTGCGGTCGAGCGGGTGGGGGCGGTGCTGCGGGGCTGACGCCCTTGGCCTTCGGCTGTGTCGGCCCCCGTCCACGGTTCGTGGGCGGGGGCCTGGTCGTTGTGGCCGGCGCCGCGCGCCTTCGACCGGTGGGTGTGGGGCCGGAGGGGACACACCGGAACCCGTCCTCGGCGCGGGCGCATCTGGTCAGTCAGATGACGAATACCCCGGCGTTCGCTCCAGGTCCTGCGGGCGGGCTCCGGTGTATCCCCTCCGGCCTACGCTCGTGGGCGGCTTCCCCGCCGCGGGGGGCCGTGATCCGCCTGGTGAGGGGGCGGCCCGGCGCGCTGGGCGGCAATCCCGCCGTACCGATGCACGTGCCGGCGGTTCTCCGTTGCGGTGTCCGGTTCACACGGGGTGTGAACTCGCCCTGATTACGCTGGACTTACGGAGTCGTTACGTCCTTGGGGGCACGGTATGGAGCCCAATACGCTGCTCGACGCGATCCTGGACGAGGCCGGTGTCTCGCATGCCGGGCTCGCGGCGCGGATCAATCAGCTGGGGCGGCGGCGAGGACTGGCGCTGCGGTACGAACACACCGCGGTGGCGCGGTGGCTCAAGGGGCAGCGCCCGCGGGGGCAGGTGCCCGATCTGATCTGCGAGATTCTGAGCGAGCGGCTGCGCCGGCCGGTGGGGCTGGACGACATCGGGCTGAGCAGGCCGGGGGCGCGGCGGGCTTCGGAGACGCCGCTCTCGGGGTTCGTGGAGCGGGCCACCGCGTTGTGGCGGTCCGACGAGCAGCAGCGGCCCCATGTGCTGGCGGCTCCGGCGCTGACGGGGACCTCGGCGGTCATACCCGTATGGGAGTGGGAGAACCCGCCGGAGGACTTCGACGTGTCGCGCGACGGGCTGACCCGGGTCGGGATGGCCGACATCGAGATGCTGCGGGCGGCGCGGAGCCATTACGAGCAGATGTACCGGAAGGCGGGTGGTATCGCTACCAGAGCACGCATCGTGGGATTCCTCAACACCGAGGCGGCGCCGCTGCTGCGGGGCAGCTACAGCGATGCGACGGGGCGGCAGCTGCACCGGGCGACCGGTGGGCTGGTGGCCGTCGCGGGAATCTGCGCGTACGACTCGGATGCTCTCGGGCTGGCCCAGCGCTACTTCCATCAGGCGTTGCGGCTGGCCAAGGCCAGCGGGGACCGCGGACTCGGCGCGTATGTGATCGCGCTGCTGGTCAATCAGTCCCTCTTCGTACGGGAGTACCGCCAGGCGGTCGCCTTCGCGGAGGCGGCGCTGCGGGCCGCGGGTCCGCAGATCACTCCGGCGCTCTCCGCGGATCTCTACGCGATGCAGGCCAAGTCGTATGCCCGGCTGGGGGACGGGGCCAGTGCGCTGGCCTGCATCCGGCGGGCCGAGGCGGCTGCGGAGCGGATCCGGCCGGGGCTCGAACCGGACGAGACGGGCTATGTCCAGCCCGGCCTGGTGAACGTACAAGTGGCGGAGGCGCTGCTCAGTCTCGGTGACCTGCGGGCCGCACGGGAGCAGGCGGACGCCGCCGTGGACACCCCCGCACATGACCGCGGCCGGGTTCACCGGCTGGCCATGCTCACCCATATCGAGCTGCGCCAAGGGGATGCGGACCGGGCCGTGGCCAATGCCGCGCAGATGACCGAGCGGGCTCGGGGCATGGAGTCGCAACGGCTGCGGGACCGGCTGCGGGCGGTGCGCGAGCATCTGGCGGCGACCGGGAGCTCCGCGACGGACGAGGCTGCCGATCTCATCGACGAGGTGCTGCGCGTTCCGCTGTGACCGGGCTCGTGTCACCTTGCCGGCCCAACAGCGGAAGGTGGCAGTTACGTGCGTTGGAACAACCTCAGCGAAAAGCCCGTCTACGCGAATCCCTGGTTCCGGGTCAATCTGGCCGATGTGGAGCTACCCGACGGCCGTCATCTGGATCACTTCCTGATCCGGATGCGGCCGGTCGCGGTGGCAACCGTGGTCAACGAGGCCAATGAGGTGCTGCTGCTGTGGCGGCACCGGTTCATCACCGACAGCTGGGGCTGGGAGCTGGCCGCCGGCGTCGTGGAGGACGGGGAGGACGTGGCGGCGGCAGCCGCGCGGGAGATGGAGGAGGAGACCGGGTGGCGACCCGGGCCCCTCCAGCACCTCCTCTCGGTGGAGCCGTCCAACGGCCTCACCGACGCGCGGCACCACATCTACTGGTCCGACGAGGCCGAGTACGTCGGCGCGCCGCAGGACGACTTCGAGTCGGACCGGCGGGAGTGGGTGTCCCTCAAGCTGGTGCCCGACATGGTGGGGAGGGGGGAGGTGCCGGCCGCGAACATGGCCGCGGCTCTGCTGATGCTCCATCATATCCGGCTGGGCTGAGGGCGGTTGATCTCACGAACCGCATCCTCCTCAGTGTCCGGTCGCCTGCCACAGGGTGACCACCAGTGCCGCGAGCCCCGTGAGCGCGGCGATCGAGGGTAGTGGCCAGCGGCCACTCTCCAACCGCGTGACGCGGGCATGCAGTTCGTTCGCGTCACGCGTGTTCTGTTCGGATCGCTGTGCCTGGAGCGCGAGTTGGCCGTCGACCTTGGCGGTGCGTACGTCGAGTAGACGCCGCAGCTCCGCTAAGTCGGCAGCGATCAGGTCGGGTTGGCGGTGGGCGGTCACAGTCCGCTCCTCTTTCCTTCTTCCGGTGACGGTCGGTGGCGTTACGCCCAACAGTCAACTGCGCAGCGGCGGAAGGCGGGAGCGTGTGCGGCGGGGATCTGCGGGTCAGCGCTTCACACCCCGTGTGAGATGACGCAGCGTGACCGGTTCGCACGGGGTGTGAAGCGCGCGCACCGAGATGGCGCGTTCACACTCTGTTGCGGGCGGCAGCAAAGGAGTTGACTCGTCATCACGGGGGCCGAAGCCGGCGGTCGGGCGCCCGCCGGCCGGATCCGCCCGCCGAACTTTCCCCCGAGCGGCGGGCGGACGGCCCCTCCTGATGGCCCGGCACGGGCCGATGGACCCCGTGGTGGAGGGGTAACCCTCCCGCCGCGGGGTCCATGTGGTGCGGTGCCGCTACGTGCCGTGCACCAGGTGCCGGGCAGCCTGCGCCCGTGCGCGTACCACCAGCGGGTCGATGTTCACCCGGCTACTCGGGCCGGCGGGTGGTCGAAGCCTGTCCCGGACGGTGTTCGCGCAGCGCCGCCAAGGTCGCGCGAATTGCGGGCCTGTGGTCGGTCCGGGAGCGCCAAACGGCCGAGAGCCGACGGGACGGTGGGGGCTGCATCGGGACGACGCGGACGGTGGGCGGCAGGGCGCCGCGGCCGAGCCGGGGCAGCATCGTGACGCCCGACCCCGCCGCCAGCAGCGCCACTTGGGATTCGTACTCCTCGATCCGGTAGGCGATGTCCGGTTCGATGCCGAGGCCGGAGAAGCAACGCACCAGCCACTCATGGCACATGGCCCCGGACCCCTGCCCGATCCACCGTTCGTCCCGCAGGTCGTACGGGGTCACCACGTCCCGGTCGGCGAGCGGATGCCCGGCGGGCAGGGCGACGTCGGCGATGTCCTCGCCCAGCTCGGCGACGGAGAGCGAGGCGGGCAGCGTCAGCGGGGTGTTGTGCCAGTCGTGCACGACCGCGAGATCCGCCTCTCCCCGTACGACCAGGCTGATGGCGCGGCTGGGGTCGGACTCCACCAGCCGGCAGTCCAGGGCGGTGTGGCGCCCGGCGAGGCCGGCGAGCGCGGCGGCGACGAAGCCGCGGCAGGCCGTGGGGAACGCGGCCAGCACCAGCCGCCCGGTGGGCCGGCCGCGCTGTTCCTCCAGGCGTGAGCGGGTCCGCTCCAGCACCGCCACGACCTCGTCCGCCGCCTCCGCGAGAAGCCAGGCCGCGGGCGTGAGCTCCACCTTGCCGCCCTGCCGGTCGAGCAGTTCGGCGCCGGTCTCGCGCTCCAGCTTGGCGATCTGTCGGGAGATCGCGGACGGCGTGTAGCCCAGGGCCGATGCCGCACCCGTCAGCGTGCCGTGGGTGGCCACGGCACGCAGGGCGCGCAGGCGATTGAGGTCGAACATGAAGTGATGCTCATACCCCACCCTCAGAAACCTTCGCTGGCCCTTACCGGCGGCGGCTGTTGTGATGGAGCATCCCGAAAGAACGCGTCACCAGGAGCCATTGGCATGAAGCCCGTACACATCGCCTTGGCGGTGGTCGTCGCCGCCGTATGGGGCGCGAACTTCGTCGTCATCGACGTGGGGCTGCATGATTTCCCGCCACTGCTCTTCTCCGCCCTGCGATTCCTTCTGGCCGCCGTGCCGGCGGTCTTTTTCGTCGGGGCACCCGGAGTCCCCTGGCGCTGGGTAATTACGGTCGGCATCACGCTCGGCATCATGAAATTCGGGATGCTGTTCATCGGAATGCACGAGGGACTGCCCCCGGGGCCGGCCTCCCTGGTTCTCCAGGGCCAGGCGGTGTTCACCGTGTTCTTCGCCGCGGTGCTGCTGAAGGAGCGCGCCCGGCGGGTGCAGATCGCCGGCACGGCCATCGCCTCGGCGGGCATCGTGCTGGCCGGGCTGGACTCGACGGCCGGCACGACGGGCGGATTCCTGCTGGTCGTGGGCGCGGCGGCGTGCTGGGGCCTGTCGAACATCGCGATGCGGAAGGCGGGCCCGCCGGATGCCTTCCGGTTCATGGTCTGGGTGAGCGTCGTGCCACCCGTCCCGCTCGCGCTCATCTCCGTGGTCTTCGAAGGCCGGGACGCCGACCTGCGGGCGCTTCAGCATCTGAACCTCGGCGGAGTGGGCGCCGCGCTCCATGTGGCGTGGGGGGCAACGCTGTTCGGATTCGCCGCGTGGGGGTATCTCCTGCGCACCTATGACGCGCCGGCCGTGGCCCCGTTCTCGTTGCTCGTCCCGGTATTCGGTCTGGCATCCGCCTGGATTTTCCAGGGCGAGCGCATGACCACACTGACGTTCTGCGCCACGGCTCTGGTCATCGCCGGCATTGCGGTCGGAATGCTGCGCCGTCCGAAGAAGCCGACGCCGATGGAAACCGAGCCAACGGCCGTAACGGGCATGGCGTCTTGAGCGTCGGAATCGACGGACTGCCAAATGACAGACCGTCAAATAGCCGGAGGACCACCCGTTCCGCCGGGCGGTCCTCCTGGTGTTTGCGTCCGCCCCGTTCACCCTTGGGAATGCGGCGGGCATGGCCGTCATCTGCCGACTCGTCAGGCGTTGTTGCGGCGCATACGATCGGGTGGCAGTGCGCCGCCTGGCGCTGTCCCAGGTCAACTCGCCCCTGAACAGCGCCACTCGGCGGCACCGCGCACGTGTCTAGTACGAGTAGAACCCCGACCCGCTCTTCCGCCCCAGACGCCCCGCGTCCACCATCCTCTGGAGCAGCGGGGGAGCGGCGTAGAGGGGCTCCTTGTACTCCTCGTACATGGAGGCGGCGACCGAGGCCACCGTGTCCAGGCCGATCAGGTCGGAGAGCTTGAGCGGGCCCATCGGGTGGGCGCAGCCCAGCTCCATGCCGTTGTCGATGTCCTCGCGGCTTGCCATGCCGGACTCGAACATCCGGATGGCGGAGAGCAGATACGGGATGAGCAGTGCGTTCACCACGAAGCCGGAGCGGTCCTGGGCGCGGATGGCGTGCTTGCCCAGGACGTCCTCGACCAGCGACTCGGCGCGCTTGAGGGTCTCCTCGGCGGTGGTCAGGGCCGGGATCAGCTCGACGAGCTTCTGGACCGGCGCCGGGTTGAAGAAGTGGATGCCGATGACCTGGTCGGGGCGGGAGGTCGCCACGGCCAGCTTCACCAGGGGGATGGACGAGGTGTTGGAGGCCAGGATCGCGTCCGGGCGGGTCACCACCTGGTCGAGGACCTGGAAGATCTCCGTCTTGACCTGCTCGTTCTCCACCACGGCCTCGATGACCAGATCGCGGTCGGCGAACTCGCCGAGGTCGGTGGTGAAGCCGAGCCGGCCGAGCGTCGCGTCGTGCTCCGCCGTGGTGATCTTGCCGCGTTCGGCGGCCTTGCCGAGGGAGTGGGTCAGGCGGGTGCGACCCAGCTCCAGCGCTTCACCGGTGGTCTCCGCGACCATGACGTCCAGCCCGGCGCGGGCGCACACCTCGGCGATGCCTGCGCCCATCTGGCCGCAGCCGACCACTCCGACGCGTGCAATGTCGGCGAATGAGTCCGTCACCTCGTGCCTTTCGCTGATCTTCAGGACCTGCGGTACGCCGTAAGGGTCCGACGCCCGCCTCGGCCCCGACGTTACTCCGCGAGGTGCTGGGACAAGGGCGCCGGGGCAGGCATTCTGAGCCTTCGGAACGGGATGAAATAGAAGAATTGGGGGCTTTTGGTGGCAGGGATGACACGGCGCGGGTTCGGAGCGGCGGCGGTGGGAGCCACGTCGTGGCTGCTGGCGCCGGGCACGAAGGCGGGCGCGGACGGGGTGATCCGGCGCGAGATGCGGGGGATGTGGCTGGCGACGGTCGCCAATCTCGACTGGCCCTCGAAACCGGGGCTGGGGCGCGCCGAGCAGCAGCGGGAGCTGGCGGCGCTGCTGGACGTGGCGGTCGAACGGCGGTTCAGTGCGGTGTTCTTCCAGGCGCGGCCCACGGCCGATGCGCTGTGGCCGTCGCCGTACGAGCCCTGGGCGCAGTGTCTGACCGGTACGCAGGGCCGCGACCCGGGCTGGGACCCGCTCGGCTTCGCGGTCCGCGAGGCGCACCGGCGCGATCTGGAACTGCACGCGTGGTTCAACCCGTACCGGGTGGCCAACCACACCGACCCCGGCCGGCTGGCGCCCGGCCACCCCGCGCGCCGCCACCCGGGGTGGGTGGTCCCGTACGGCGACAAGCTCTACTACAACCCGGGGCTGCCGGAGGTCCGCCGGTTCGTGCAGGACGCGATGCTGGACGCGGTGCGGCACTACCCCGTCGACGGGGTGCACTTCGACGACTACTTCTATCCGTATCCGGTCGCCGGCGAGTCCTTCGGCGACGACGCGGCGTACGAGGAGTACGGCGAGGACTTCGCACACCGCGGCGACTGGCGGCGGTGGAACATCGACCGGCTGGTGCGGGAGATGAGCGAAGCGCTGAACGGGCTGGGGCGGCGGGTGCGGTTCGGGGTGAGCCCGTTCGCGGTGTGGCGCAACCGCACCACGGACCCGCTGGGCTCGCGCACCGAGGCCGGGGTGCAGACCTACGACGATCTCTACGCCGACACCCGTCGGTGGGTCCGGCACAACTGGATCGACTACATCGTGCCGCAGGTGTACTGGCCCCTCGGCTTCCCGGCCGCCGACTACGCGGAGCTGGTGTCCTGGTGGGCCCGGACGGCGACCGGAACCGGCGTCGACGTGTATATCGGCGAGGCGCTGTACAAGGCGGGCCGGAAGGGCGACCCCGCCGCCTGGCGGAACCCCGCCGAACTCTCCCGGCACGTCGCCTTCGCCCGCCGCTACCCGCAGATCGGCGGGCATGTCTACTTCTCGGCCAAGGACGTGGTCAAGGACCCGCTGGGCGCGCTGGCGCGGGTCGTCCGGGACCACTACGGCGGCGCTTCCCGGTAGGGGAGCGCGCGCCGTGCGGTCTCAGGGCCGGCGGTAGCGGGCGGTCCCGCTACGCCGTGGTGTGGGTGCGGACGGTCCTGGTGTGCTGGACGACGCAGTCCGGGCCGGGCCACATGATCGTTTCGTGGCCGTCCTCGGCGCGGACGCGGAAGGGCGGTTCGCCGTTCGACCCCAGCACTTCGATGATCTCCACGACATGGTCGCCGTGCCCGACGGTCCTGCCGTGCACCAGCAGCCAGTCGCCCGTTTTCGCATGCATCCGGTGTCCTCCCGCGTCGGGTGGCCGTGCGACCACACGGCCGACTGCGCGACGGCCGGGCGGTGGGCGGCCAGCGGATGACGGACCTGGGACGGCCCGGACGGCGTAACCCGCCATCGCCGCAAGTTTACGTCCGGGGGCGCCGCTCGCACCCCGGGGAGCGGCGCGGCGCCCGGTCCCGGGCAGCGGGGCCGACCGGGTCCCGGTCCCGGTCAGCCCCGTGCGCGCTGGGTGACCGCGATGCACGCCAGGACCGCCAGCGCCGCCGCGGGTGCGGCCGGCGGCAGCCGCTCGCCGAGCAGCACCACGGACCAGACCAGCGTCAACAGCGGCTGCGCCAGCTGGAGTTGGCTCGCCTTGGAGACGCCGATGGCGGCCATCCCGCGGTACCACACGACCATGCCCAGGATCGTCGAGCCGGCCGCCAGCCACAGCAGCCCGGCGACCGCATGCGCCGTGAGGTGCAGCGGCTCGGCGGACAGCGCCACGACCGCGCCCGGCGCGGTCAGCGGGAGCGCCAGCACCAGCGCCCAGCCGATCACCTGCCACCCGGGCATGTGGCGGGCCAGCCGCCCTCCCTCGGTGTAGCCCGCCGCGCACACCAGCAGCGCCGCGAAGAGGTACAGGTCGCCGGTGCTCGGCGCGCCGCCGCTCTGCTGCACCGCGAAGCCGACGACCACCGCGGCGCCGGCGAGCGAGGCGATCCAGAACGTACGGGAGGGCCGGGCGCCGGTCCGCAGCGCCGAGCAGGCGGCGGTGGTCAGCGGCAGCAGGCCGACCACGACGGCGGCGTGCGAGGTGGTGGAGGTCTGTAGCGCGAGGGTGGTCAGCAGCGGGAAGCCGAGGACGACACCGCCCGCGACGACGGCGATGCCCGCCCAGTGGCGCCGCTCCGGGATGCGGACCCGGCCGGCGGCCAGGCAGCCGCCCGCCAGCACCGCGGCCAGCACGCTGCGCAGCATCACCGCGGTCCACGGGCCCATGCCCTCCAGCGCCCAGGCGGTCGCCGGGAAGGTGAGCGAGAAGGCGGCGACGCCGAGGGACGCGAGCAGGGCGCCGGAGCGGGGTGCGCGGGCCGCCGCGGGCTGCGGGGTGCGCGGCGGCTCCGGGGCGGTGACCGCTATCGCGTCGAGGGTGGTAGCGCTATTGTTGGCTCTCATGCAAGAGCGTAGCAGTGGTGCCGAACTGGCCGCGATCCTCCGTGCAGAGTTGAAGCGCTACTCTCCAGGTGAGAAGCTGCCATCGAGTCGGGTGCTCGTCGAGCGGCATCGGGTCAGCCCGGTGACCGTCTCCCGGGCGCTCGCCGCACTGGTCGCCGAGGGCCTGGTCGTCACCCGCCCCGGCGCCGGGGCCTTCCGCGCCGAACCCCGCGGCGAAACCGCGAAGCCGCTCGACACCTCCTGGCAGGAGATCGCGCTGAGCGCCGAACCGGCCGGCGACCAGGTCCCGCGCAGCGTCGACGCGTCCGGCGTGCTGGCCACCCTCGCCGCCCCCGCGCCCGGCGTCATCGAGCTCAACGGCGGCTATCTGCACCCCGCCCTCCAGCCCGAACGCGCCCTCGCGGCGGCCCTGGCACGGGCCGGGCGGCGGCCGGGCGCCTGGAGCCGGCCGCCGCTGGACGGGGTCCCGGAGCTGCGGGCCTGGTTCGCGCGGGAGATCGGCGGCCCCGGGGGCGGCCCGGCCGCCAGTGACGTACTGATCACCGCCGGCGGCCAGAGCGCGCTGACCGCCGCGCTGCGCGCGCTCGCCGCGCCCGGCGCCCCGGTGCTCGTCGAGTCCCCTACCTACCCCGGCATGCTGGCCGTCGCCCGCGCCTCCGGGCTGCGCCCGGTACCGGTACCGATGGACGCCGACGGGGTGCGGACCGATCTGCTCGCCGACGCCTTCCGGGTCAGCGGCGCCCGGCTGTTCGTCTGCCAGCCGCTGTTCCAGAACCCGTCCGGCGCGGTGCTGGCGGGGGAGCGGCGGCGCGAGGTGCTGCGGGTGGCGCGCGCGGCCGGCGCGTTCGTGATCGAGGACGACTTCGCCCGGCTGCTGGTCCACGACGACGCGCCCGCGCTGCCGCCGACGCTGTTCGCGGACGACACGGACGGCACCGTCGTCCATGTCCGCTCGCTCACCAAGGCCACCTCGCCAAGCCTGCGGGTGGGGGCGCTGGCGGCCCGCGGCCCGGTCCTGGACCGGCTGCGCGCCATCCAGGTCGTCGACAGCTTCTTCGTGTCGGGGCCCCTCCAGGAGGCCGCGCTGGAACTCGTCGGATCGCCCGCCTGGACTCGCCATCTGCGGCAGATCGCACAGGAGTTGACGGCTCGTCGGAAGACCGTGCTGGCCGCGCTGCACCGGGAGCTGCCCGCCCTCGCGGCACGCGGGCTCGGGCACCCCGCGGCGCCCGGCGGCTACCACCTCTGGCTGCGGCTGCCGGACGGTACCGACGAGGCGGCGCTGACCGGTGCGGCGCTGCGCGCAGGCGTCGCGGTCGCGGCCGGTCGCCCGTACTTCGCCGCCGAACCGCCCGCCGCCCATCTGCGGCTGAGCTTCGCGTCGGCGGGCGGCAGCGGCGAACTGTCGGAGGGCATCCGCCGGCTCCGGGTGGCGTGCCAGGAGCTGGGGGTGCCGGTGGAATAAGCGCCGGCCCGCGGGGGTGGTCGGGGTGCTTCGCTCGCCGGTTCGACTCCGGGGCCGCCCTTCTGCCAACCTCCCGGCATGACCGACCACGCCCTCGACGGCTACGAGATCTCCACCGACCCGGCCCGCCTGGACGCCGACCTGGTCCACCACTGGCTGTCCGCCGACACCTACTGGGCCCTCGGCCGCACCCGCGCGATGCAGGACCGCGCCGTCGGAAACTCGCTGAACTTCGGCCTGTACGAGGAGAGTTCGGGCCGCCAGGCGGCGTACGCCCGGATCGTCACCGACTATGCGACGTTCGCCTGGCTCTGCGACGTCTACGTCTGCCGCGACGCCCGCGGCAAGGGCCTGGGTACCGGCCTGGTCGAGGCGATCGCCGCGCACATGACCCCCTTCGGGCTGTCCCGTCTCACGCTCGCCACCAAGGACGCCCACGGCGTCTACGAGAAGGTCGGCTTCCGGACGCTGACGACACCGGAGCAGTGGATGACCATGGGGCTGATCGACCCGGGGCCGATCGGGATCTGACGGGGCGGGCTTGCACAGGCCATGCGCCTCGGAGACGCACCGGCCGCCCGGCAGGGCGTCGAGGCCGCGGTGCCGGAGCGCCGGGCGCCGGGTCCGCACCGGCCCGATACTCGCCACCGCCAACCGCCAACCGCCAACCGCCAACCGCCAACCGCCAACCGCCAACCGCCAACCGCCAACCGCCAACCGCCAACCGCCGGCCCGCGGACCGCAGTCGGTCCGGTCGGGCGCGCACCCGCGCTTCGGCGCACAGGAGTTGCGGACAGCGGTACCGGTCGTGGCAGTGGCAGTGGCAGTGGCAGTGGCAGTGGCAGTGGCGGTCGGCGGCTCGCGGAGTGCGAGGCGGATCCGTACGGCGGGGAAGAAGGCGTCCCGGGGGCGTATCCCGTCCTGGTCCGTTCGGCGAGCCGAGTCGGCGACAACTCACGGTCCAGCGCGCGGAGTTCGAGGCGTTCCCCGGCCCAGGAGCGGAACGCGGCGGTCGGTCGGCGAGGGTGTCGTCCGGGTCGAAGAGGGCCGTGGCGGCATGCAGTGGCGTTGGTCGGGCCGCCGGTGAACCGCGTTGCGGACATGGCCCAGAGTCCGGCCCATGGCCGTGGACCCGTCACCGACTCCCCGTCCCTGGGTGGCACAGGCGCTGCGCCGTCTCGCCGCGAAGGGGCTGGATCCGGTGCCGTACGAGGCCGTACTGGACGCGTTCGCGGAGCGCGGGGAGTGGCCGGAGCGGCGGCGGGCCACCGCGTGACGCGGGCGGGCCGCAGCGCGTGCGCCCGCCCGGAGGGCCTGCCTCAGGACGGCGGACGGCTGCCGGGGGCCGCGGCCTCCGTGCCCCACACCGCGTCGAGGCCGCGGACCGGGTCGGTGCCGCGCATCAGCCAGGCGTTCGCCGCCGCCACCCGGCCGCCGACGCGGAGCTTCGCGTAGGCGTGCTCCAGGTGCTTGTCGACGGTGCGCGGGCTGATCGCCAGGCGGTGCGCGATCTGCTGGTTCGTCAGACCGTGTGCGAGCAGCCCGAGTACGGCGGACTCCCGGCGGGTGACCAGGTCGGGGGCGGGGGCCGGGGACGGCGGGGCGAGCCGGTTGAGGACCCGGCTGAGGCGGGTGCGCAGCAGTCCGGCGGCGGTCACGTCGGCCGCGCTGAAGTCGCTGCCGTGGCCGCCGCGGCTGACCACCACGCAGACCCGCCGCGGTACGCCGGCGGCGTAGCCCGCGGGGAAGGACATGGCGAGCTGCCGCTCGGCGTCGAACGGCCGGTAGACGTCGGCGTAGGCGGGCAGCGCGTGGAACTCGGCGCGGGTCTGGAGGGTCGAGCGGAGCATCGGGGTGCCGCTGCCGAGGCGGGTGTGCCGCACGAACGAGTCGGTCCACCACTGCCGGTCGAACGCGTCCAGGACGTCCTGGCTCAGCAGGTCGTCCGGGAGGGTGCGCAGCGGGTGGAGCGGGTCGGGCCGGGGCGACCAGATGAGGCTGTCGCCGGGCAGCGCGCCGAGCAGCAGCGGGAGCAGCGCCGGCACAAGGGACTCCTCGTCCACGGCGTCGATCAGCAGGTCCACGACGGACAGGATGCGCCGCAGGCCGACCTCCGCGGCAGCGCTCATACGTCCAGCGTGCCGAGCACGGCAGCTGGGGTCAAGGCCCGTCCGGGACCGCCCCGGACGGGCAGCCCGGAGGTCGAGGCCGCCCGGCCGGCCGGGGGAAGACCGGCCGGGGGCGTCGGGCGCGCTAACGCCCGACGGCATAGACGCGGTTGACCGGGCTCTCTGCGGCGAGCTTCCAGTGGTGCAGCCCGGCTGCGTCGGCGATGTCCCGCATCGCCTCCTCACCCGCGTGGTTTCCCAGTGCCTGCGGACCGTGCTGGGCCAGCGCGGACGGCAGGCAGACGGCGACCGAGGCGGCGGTCAGCACCCGGCCGATGGGGTTGGCGTTCTCCTCGGCGTGCGACGAGACGTTCGGCTCCACGATCATGCACAGGCCGTCCTCGGCCAGCGCGTGCTCGGCGTGCCGGAGCGCGCCGCCCGGGTCGCCGGTGTCGTGCAGGCAGTCGAAGAAGGTGATCAGGTCGAAGTCCTCACCGGGGAAGTCCTGGGCGGTGGCGACCTCGAAGCGGACCCGGTCGCCGATGCCCTGCTCGGCCGCGACACCGCGGGCCGCCTCGACGGACGGACGGTGGAAGTCGTAGCCGACGAACCGCGACCGCGGGAACGCCCGCGCCATCAGCGCGGTGGAGTAGCCGTAGCCGCACCCGATGTCCGCGACCTTCGCGCCGCGCTCCAGCTTGTCCACCACGCCGCCGAGCGAAGCCAGCCACTCCGGCACCAGTGCGGCCGTGTAGCCCGGCCGGAAGAACTTCGCGGTGCCCGCGAACAGCGCCGGCCCGTGCTCCTCCCAGCCGACGCCCTCGCCGGTGCGGAAGGCGTCCATGAGGGCGTCCTCGGTGGCGTACAGGGCCTGGAGCGCGGTGAAGAACCCGGCCGCGTAGCTGGGGAGTTCCGGATCCGCCAGGACGGCGGCGTGCGCGTCGGGCAGCAGGTAGGTGTCGGTGTCGGGCGCGTATGTCACGTACTCGCCGGCGACCTGCGCGGCCAGCCATTCGCGGACGTAGCGCTCGACCAGCCCGGTGCGCACGGCGAGCTCCGCGGAGGTGAGGGGACCGGCGCCGGCCATCGCCTCGTACAGCCCGAGCCGGTCGCCGAGGGCGGTGCACAGGCCGGCGACCGCGGCCCCGCCGTCGGTGATCACCCGCTCCAGGAAGTCCCGCACCTGTGCGTCCCCGGCAGCGTCGCCGCCCCGGGCCCCGCCGGTCGCGACATGGGCGGACGTCGCCATGGCCGTCACCTCCTCGCCTGCCTCCACTGCACCAGCTCCGGCGGCCCGACCGCCATACGCGATTCCCCGTATGCGGAGGGCGGCGCGCCGCGGCCGGGCCGACACTGGGAGGCGAGGAGGTGGATCGTGCGCAAGAAGATCGACTGCCGGGACCACCCGAGCGAGACGCACTGCACCCTCGTCATCGCCGGCGAGGAGGAGGAAGTGGTCCGTGCCGCCTGCGAGCACGCGGTATCGGTCCACGGCCACACGGACGGTCCCGAACTGCGGGAGCAGATCCGGTCGTCCCTCAAGAACGAGATGCCGCAGCACGCCTGAGCTGCTCGTGGCGGCAGTGCCGTGCCCGGCCGTCCTCATGGGCGGCCGGGCACGGCCGTGCGGACCGGCCGGGGCCGCCGTCCGCGCATTCGGGCCCTCCGGGGTCGTCCGGCGGCGCGCCGCGGCGCAGCATCGTCCTGAGGGGGCAGCGGGTCCGGCGACGGCGACCCGTGAGGACACCGGGGCCGGACCGCCGGCGCCGCGCACCGGCGACCCGACGGGAGCGATCCGATGAACGACCGTACGGGCGGCGGCCTGGACCGCCGGCACTTCCTCGGCGCCGCGGCGGCCGGTGCCGCCGGTCTCGCCACGGGCCTCACCGGCTGCGACGCCTCCGACGGCGACCGGCCCGCCCCCGCCACCGGCGACCAGCCGTCCCTCACCGCCGAGCGAAACCGCCCCGGCAGCCCCGACTGGCGGCTGGGCTCCGCCGGCCCGCCCGACGCGGTCTCGGGCTATACCGACCGGGTGAGCGTCCTGCCCGGCGAGGAGTTCGGGCTCCATGTCTCCACCACCGCGCCCGGCTACCGGGTCTCGGCCTACCGGGTCGGCTGGTACGGCGGTGCCCAGGCACGGCTGGTGTGGCGCTCCGACCGGCTGGCGGGGCAGCGGCAGCGGGACCCCCGGCTGCTGCCGGAGACCCGTACCGTCCGGGCCGACTGGCCGCGCAGCACCGCCGTCCGCACCGACGGCTGGCCTCCCGGCGCGTATCTGCTCCGCCTCGACGCCGAGCACGGCCACCAGCGCTACGTCCCGCTGATCGTCCGCTCGGCCGCCACCGCGGGCCGCACCGTCCTGATGCACGCGGTGACGACCTGGCAGGCGTACAACACCTGGGGCGGCTACAGCCTCTACCAGGGCGAGGACGGCGCCTACGCCACCCGCTCGCTGGCCGTCGCCTTCGACCGCCCCTACGACGCCACCGGCGCCGAGAAGTTCCTGGTCTACGAGCGCGCCCTGGTCGTCCTCGCGGAACGGCTCGGCCTCCCGCTCGCCTACACCACGTCCGTGGACGTCCACCGCGACCCGTCCGCTCTCCACGGGGCGAGCGCCGCCCTCTCCCTCGGCCACGACGAGTACTGGACCCCGCAGCAGCGCGACCATGTCACCCGGGCCCGCGACTCCGGCACCAACCTCGCCTTCCTCGGCGCCAACGCCTGCTTCCGCAGGGTCCGCCTGGAGTCCGGCCCGACCGGACCGCTGCGCACGGTCGCCTGCTACAAGACCGCCTACCGCGACGACCCCGGCTTCGCGGCCCACCGCGAGCCGCCCACCCACGACTTCCGCGAACCGCCGGCCGCCGACCCGGAGTCCGCGCTGACCGGCGTCTTCTACGAGGGCTACCCGACGGACGCCCCGTACGTCGTGCACGCCGCGGACCACTGGCTCTTCACCGGCACCGGCGTACGGCCCGGCGACTCCTTCCCCCACCTCGTCGGCGTCGAGTACGACCGGGTCACCCCGGAGTCCCCCACCCCCGCCGAACTGGAGATCATCGCCCACTCCCCGCTCGTCTGCCGGGGCCGCGCCAGCCACGCCGACTCCGCCTACTACACGGTCCCCAGCGGTGCCGGCGTCTTCGCCACCGGCACCATGCGCTGGGTCGAGGCGCTCATGGCGGGCACCGCCGACGACGGCCGCGACCACGGCATCGACACCCGCGCCGGGGCCTTCGTCACCCGCACCACGGAGAACCTGCTGCACGCCTTCGCCGCGGGCCCGGCGGCCAAGCACCGCCCGGCGCCGCGGCGCAACACCGGCAGCGTCTACGGGACGTGAGGGACCGGGCCGTTCACCTGCGAGCGCCTGCCCGCCGGTCCGTCACTCACCCCGCCAGATGTTCTCGAACGCGGCCTCTTCGATGGCGCGCCGCTGCCGTACGGCCGCCAACTCCTGGAGCGCGTCGTTGACGACGGCCAGCACGGTCGTCACCGCCTCGTCGACCACGCCGGGCGCGTCCTCGGCCGGCTCCGCGCCGTACCCGAGCGCCGTCGCGAGCGCGGTGAGCACCGGCTCCTGTGCCGCCCAGCGGTCCGCGGCCTGCCACCGCGCGGGCGAATCCGCCGGTACCGGCGCGCCCTTCCGGAACGGCAGCCCCCGATGGCGCTGCCGGATGAGCTGTCCCTCGTCCTCCAGGAGGGCCGTGTACGCATCGGCCAGCCCGCGGCCCCTGCGCCACAGCCAGTCGTCGACGGTCTCGTAGGGCGCGTCCCGGACCAGCGACTCCGCGGCCTGCGCCAGCAGGCGGTCGGGCAGTCCCGGCAGGTAGCCCGGCACGATGCGTTCGCCGTCCAGGCGGACGGCCTCGGCGCCGAGGAGGTCGATCACCTCGGCTCCGGCGAGCGCGAGCGACAGATCGCCCCGCTCCACCGGATGCCGGGGTGTCCGCTCCAGGCTGACGAGCAACAGATCTCGCGGTGTGGTCATGACAGCTCCCGATGAGAGGCGACCTCCGCCCGCTGCACACCCCTGCCTTCGACCTTACGGAGCACGGGCGGCGGTTGCATCCCGCACCGCTCCCGTCCGTGCCGGGAGGCGGTCCGGAGCCACCTGGTGCAAGCTGCCGCCATGGGGCCCACGGGTACGAACGCCGAGAGCGCGAGGACCGCCAGGACCGCCAGGACCGCCGGAAACGCAGAGAAACCCGAGAGACCCGAGAAGCCCGAGATGACCGCGAACGCCGGGGCCGTGGGTCCGGGCGCACCGCTGGCGGGCTGTGTGGCGCTGGTGACCGGTGCGTCGAGCGGCATCGGGGCGGCCACCGCCCTGGCGCTGGCCCGGGAGGGCGCGGCGCTCGCGCTGGTGGCCCGGCGCACCGAGCGGCTGGCGGAGCTGACCGACACGATCCGGGCGCAGGGCGGCTCGTGCGCCGCCATCACCGCCGATCTGCGGGACAGCGCCCGCGCCCGGCGCAGCGTCGCGGAGGCCGTCGAGCGCTTCGGGCGGCTGGACGTGCTGGTGAACAACGCCGGTTACGTCGCGATGGGGGCACTGGAGGAGGTCGGCCCGGAGGACCTCGACCGGACGGTCGACCTCAATCTGACGGCCGTTCTGCACCTGTCGCGGGCGGCACTGCCGCATCTGCTGGGCGCAGCGGCGGACGGCCCGCGCGGGGTCGCAGACCTGGTCGCCGTCAGCTCGGTCGCGGGCCGCGTGGCGCGCCGCGGCAACAGTGTCTACTCGGCGACCAAGCACGCGGTGTGCGCGTTCAGCGAGGCGCTGCGCCAGGAGGTGACCGGACGCGGTGTGCGGGTGGGGGTGGTCGAGCCGGGGCTGACCTCGACGGAGATGGCGACCGGCGCCGGGATCGCCGCGGCCCGCGGTATGCCGCAGGACTCCTGGCTGCGGGCCGAGGACATCGCCCGTGCCCTCGTCTTCATGGTCACCCAGCCCCCGCACGTCGCGATCAACGAGATCATGGTGCGCCCCACGGCCCAGGAGCACTGACCCCGTACCGGCCCCGGCGGCAGCCGGCCGGGCGGCGTCCGCCGCCGTGCGATGCTGGAGCGCGTGACACTTGAGGACCTGGTCAGGCTCCGCCGCGCGCGGGACGCGATGGACCGCGACTATGCGCAGCCGCTGGACGTCCCGGCGCTGGCGAGCATTGCCCTGATGTCCCCCGGGCACTTCTCCCGCAGCTTCCGCGCCGCCTTCGGCGAGACGCCCTACAGCTACCTGATGACCCGCCGTGTCGAGCGGGCCAAGGCGCTGCTGCGGCGGGGCGACCTGAGTGTGACGGAGGTCTGCTTCGCGGTCGGCTGTACCTCCCTGGGGTCGTTCAGCTCGCGCTTCACCGAGCTGGTCGGCGAGAGCCCGAGTGCGTACCGGGCCCGCCGCCACGAGGCGGGCGCCGCGATCCCGGCGTGCGTCGCCAAGATCCTCACCCGACCGGTCAGGAACGGCGCACCGGCCGCGGCCGGCCAACCGGTCAGGATCGGAGAAGCGGACTCCGCCGCCGCCTCGTAGCGTCGGAGGCATGGACATCAAGCTCTCGCAGTGCTTCATCGCCGTCGACGACCATGACAAAGCGCTCGCCTTCTACCGCGACGTCCTCGGCCTGGAGGTGCGCAACGACGTCGCCTTCGAGGGGATGCGCTGGGTGACCGTCGGATCGCCCGCCCAGCCGGACGTGGAGATCGTCCTCGAACCGCCGCTCGCCAACCCCAACGCCTCGCCGGCCGACCGCCAGGCGATGGCGGAACTGCTGGCCAAGGGGAACCTGCGCGGCGTGATCTTCTCCACCGACGACTGCGACGCCACCTTCGAACGGATCCGGGCCGCCGGCGGCGAAGTCCTCCAGGAGCCGATCGACCAGCCCTACGGTGTCCGCGACTGCGCGTTCCGCGACCCGGCCGGCAACATGCTCCGCTTCACCCAGCCCCGCACCCGCTGACCCCTTTCCGTACGCCCTTCCACACATCGTTCGTCCCGTCCGTCCGTACGTCGCGGTGCCCCCGGCCGCAGCCGCAGCCCGGGTGGCTCCGCGACGTCGGCGTGTCGCCCCCCGCCGGCCTCGACCCGAACTCGTTGCATAAAACTGCTGCGCTCCGTATAGTCATGCCATCGAGGAGGAGGGTCCATGACGGTACGAGCAGCAGTCGCCGGTGCGAGCGGATACGCGGGAGGTGAGGTCCTGCGCCTGCTCCTGGGGCACCCGGAGGTCGAGATCGGGGCGCTGACCGGGCACTCCAACGCGGGTCAGCGCCTGGGCGCACTGCAACCGCACCTGGTGCCGCTGGCCGACCGGGAACTGGCCCCCACCTCCGCCGAGGTGCTGGCCGGCCACGACGTCGTCTTCCTCGCGCTGCCGCACGGGCAGTCCGCGGCGGTCGCCGAGCAGCTCGGGCCGGATGTGCTGATCGTGGACTGCGGCGCGGACTTCCGGCTGAAGGACGCCGCCGACTGGGCGGCGTTCTACGGCTCGGCCCACGCGGGCACCTGGCCGTACGGCCTTCCCGAACTGCCCGGCGGCCGTGCTGCGTTGCAGGGGTCCAAGCGCATCGCGGTCCCGGGCTGCTACCCGACCGCCGTCTCGCTCGCGCTCTTCCCCGCCTACGCCGCCGCTCTCGCCGAGCCGGAGGCCGTGGTCGTCGCGGCCACCGGCACCTCGGGCGCGGGCAAGGCCCTCAAGCCGCATCTGCTGGGCTCCGAGGTCATGGGCTCGATGAGCCCGTACGGCGTCGGGGGCGGGCACCGGCACACCCCCGAGATGATCCAGAACCTCAGCGCGGTGGCCGGCGAGCGGGTCACGGTGTCCTTCACCCCGACCCTCGCGCCCATGGCGCGCGGCATCCTCGCCACCTGCTCGGCGAAGGCCGTGCCCGGCGTGGACGCCGGGACCGTGCGGGCCGCGTACGAGAAGGCGCTGGCGGACGAGCCGTTCGTCCGGCTGCTGCCCGAGGGCCAGTGGCCGGCGACCGCCTCCGTCTACGGCTCCAACGCCGCGCAGATCCAGGTGGCGTACGACCCGGCGGCCGGCCGGATCATCGCGATCAGCGCCATCGACAACCTCACCAAGGGGACCGCGGGCGGCGCCGTCCAGTCCATGAACATCGCCCTCGGCCTCGACGAGACCGCCGGACTTTCGACGATCGGGGTTGCACCATGAGCTGGGGGTACCTCCCAGCGGTAGCTGGGGGAGCACGCGCAGCCGCCGGGCCGCAGATGACCATGAAGGCCGCGCTGCTGCGCTGCGCGGGCGGAGAAGCGAACAAGGAGGCGCCGTGAGCGTCACGGCAGCAAAGGGATTCTCCGCGGCGGGTATCGCCGCCGGGATCAAGGAGAACGGGAACCCGGACCTCGCCCTGGTGGTGAACAACGGGCCGCGCCTGGCCGCCGCCGGTGTGTTCACCTCGAACCGGGTCAAGGCGGCGCCGGTCGTCTGGTCCGAGCAGGTCCTCAAGGGCGGCCGGGTCTCCGCGGTGATCCTCAACTCCGGTGGTGCCAACGCCTGTACGGGGCCGCTCGGGTTCCAGGACACCCACGCGACCGCCGAGAAGGTCGCCGAGGTGCTGGACGGGCACAGCGCCGGGGAGGTGGCGGTCGCGTCCACCGGGCTGATCGGGCTGCGGCTCCCGATGGACAAGCTGCTGCCGGGAGTTGAGCGGGCCGCCGCCGAACTGACCGAGCACGGCGGCGAGAAGGCCGCCATCGCCATCAAGACCACCGACAGCATCCACAAGACCGCCCAGGTCGGCCAGGAAGGCTGGACCGTCGGCGGGATGGCCAAGGGCGCCGGCATGCTCGCTCCCGGCCTCGCCACCATGCTCGTGGTGCTGACCACCGACGCCGATCTGCCCGCCGCCGACCTGGACACGGCACTGCGCGCGGCCACCCGCACCACCTTCGACCGGGTCGACTCCGACGGCTGCATGTCCACGAACGACACGGTGCTGCTGCTGGCCTCCGGCGCCTCCGGCGTCGTACCGGACCGGGGCGCCTTCGCCGAGGCGGTCCGCACGGTCTGCGACGACCTCGCCCGGCAGCTGATCGGCGACGCCGAGGGCGCCAGCAAGGACATCCGGATCGAGGTCGTCAACGCGGCCAGCGAGGACGACGCGGTCGAGGTCGGCCGGTCCATCGCGCGCAACAACCTGCTCAAGTGCGCCATCCACGGCGAGGACCCCAACTGGGGCCGGGTGCTCTCCGCCATCGGCACCACCTCCGCCGCCTTCGAGCCGGACCAGCTGAACGTCGCGATCAACGACGTCTGGGTCTGCAAGAACGGCTCGGTGGGGGAGGACCGCGACCTCGTCGACATGCGCTTCCGGGAGGTGCGGATCACCGCCGACCTCGCCGCCGGCACCGAGTCCGCGGTCATCTGGTCCAACGACCTCACGGCCGACTACGTCCACGAGAACAGCGCCTACTCCTCATGAGCACCCGCAAGCACAACGCGCTCCCCAAGGCCCGCACGCTCATCGAGGCGCTGCCCTGGCTGACCCGGCATCACGGCAAGACCGTCGTCATCAAGTTCGGCGGCAACGCGATGATCGACGACGAGCTGAAGCGCGCCTTCGCGCAGGACGTGGTGTTCCTGCGGCACGCCGGGCTGCGGCCCGTCGTCGTGCACGGCGGCGGGCCGCAGATCAGCGCGCAGCTGGAACTGCTCGGCCTGGAATCGGAGTTCAAGGGCGGGCTCCGGGTCACCTCGCCCGAGGCGATGAACGTCGTACGGATGGTGCTGGCCGGCCAGGTGCAGCGCGAACTGGTCGGGCTGCTCAACGAGCACGGCCCGCTGGCCGTCGGCATGACCGGCGAGGACGCCCATCTGATGACCGCGACCAAGCACTACGCGGACATCGACGGGCAGCAGGTCGACATCGGCCGGGTCGGCGAGATCACCGCCATCGACCCCGGCGCGGTGCAGGCCCTGCTGGACGACGGCCGGATCCCGGTGATCTCGTCCATCGCGCGCAGCAGCGACGAGGGCGATGCCTCCGGCATCTTCAACGTCAACGCCGACACCGCCGCCGCCGCGCTGGCGGCGGCGCTGGGCGCGGAGACCCTGATGGTGCTCACCGACGTCGAGGGGCTGTACGAGGACTGGCCGCACAGCGACGAGGTGATCTCCCGGCTCACCGCGAGCCAACTGGAGAAGCTGCTGCCCGATCTGGCCAGCGGCATGGTCCCGAAGATGCAGGGCTGCCTGCACGCCGTTCGCAACGGTGTGCACACCGCCCGCGTCATCGACGGGCGGGTCCAGCACTCGATCCTGCTGGAGATCTTCACGGACGAGGGCATCGGCACGATGGTGGTGCCGGACCCCGAGCCGGAAACGGGCACGAGCGGCACCCAGGAGGGGACGGAATGAGCGGGTCGGCAGCAACCCGGACCAACGGAGGCCCGGTGACGAACGAAGGGCTCACCCAGCGCTGGCAGGGCGCCATGATGCACAACTTCGGCATCCCGCGCGTCCCGCTCGTCCGCGGCGAGGGCGTCACGGTGTGGGACGCCGACGGCAGGGAGTACCTCGACTTCCTCGGCGGCATCGCGGTCAACGCGCTCGGCCACGCCCACCCCGCGGTGGTCCGCGCCGTCTCCGACCAGATCGCCACCCTCGGCCATGTCTCGAACTTCTTCGTCAGCGAGCCCACCGTGGCCCTCGCCGAGCGGCTGCTCGGGCTCGCCGGGCGCCCGGGCCGGGTCTACTTCGCCAACTCCGGCGCCGAGGCCAACGAGGCCGCATTCAAGATCGGCCGGCTGACCGGCAGGACCCACATGGTCTCCACGGTCGGCGGCTTCCACGGCCGGACCATGGGCGCCCTCGCACTCACCGGACAGCCCGCCAAGCAGGGCCCGTTCGCCCCGCTGCCCGGCGAGGTCGACTATGTGCCGTACGGGGACGCCGAGGCGCTGCGCGCCGCCGTCACCACCGACACCGCCCTCGTCATCCTGGAGCCCGTCCAGGGCGAGAACGGCGTGGTCGTCCCGCCGCCCGGCTATCTCCAGGCGGCCCGTGAGATCACCGCGGCCACCGGGACCCTGCTCGTCCTCGACGAGATCCAGACCGGCATCGGCCGGACCGGGCACTGGCTGGAATCCCAGGCGCAGGGCGTCGAGGCGGACGTCATCACCCTCGCCAAGGGCCTGGGCGGCGGACTGCCCATCGGTGCCACGCTGGCCTTCGGCCCCGCCGCCGACCTCCTCACCCCGGGCCTGCACGGCTCGACCTTCAGCGGCAACCCGGTCGTCTGCGCCGGAGCCCTCGCCGTCCTGGACACCATCGAGGCGGAGGGCGTCCTCGATCAGGTCAAGCGGGTCGGCGAGCGGCTGCGCGCCGGGACCGAGGCGCTGGGCCACCCATTGGTCAGCCAGGTCCGCGGAGCCGGTCTGCTCCTGGGTATCGTCTTGACGGAGCCCCTCGCACCGCGGGTGCAACAGGCGGCTCAGGACGCGGGCCTCCTGGTGAACGCGGTCGCGCCGGACGTCATCCGGCTCGCCCCGCCGCTGATCGTCTCGGACGAGGAAGCGGACACGTTCCTCCGGAAGCTTCCCGACGTCCTCAACGCGGCCCGCCAAGCGGCCGACGGGGACCAATGATCCGGAGACTGACGCAACGATGACCGTGCCGCAGGACAACGAGTACAACGGTGGCCAGGCCGTACCGCAGACGCGCACCGCCCGCCACCGCCGGATCGTGGACATCCTCAACCGGCAGCCGGTCCGCTCCCAGAGCCAGCTCGCGAAGCTGCTCGCCGACGACGGGCTCTCCGTCACCCAGGCGACGCTCTCCCGCGACCTGGACGAACTGGGCGCGGTCAAGATCCGCAACACCGGCGGCGAGCTGATCTACGCGGTGCCCAGCGAGGGCGGCGACCGCAAACCCCGCGCGCCGCTGGGCGAGTCCGCCAAGGAGGAGCGGATGCGCCGCCTCTCCGGCGAACTCCTGATCTCCGCCGAGGCGTCCGCCAACCTCGTTGTCCTGCGCACCCCGCCCGGCGCCGCCCAGTTCCTGGCGTCCGCCATCGACCAGGCCGAACTCCACGACATCCTCGGCACCATCGCCGGCGACGACACCCTGATGCTCATCAGCCGCGACCCGGCGGGCGGCCAGCAGCTGGCGGACCATCTGCTGCGCCTGGCGCAGAAGGCCCACTGACGCACCGGTTCCGCCGGGAATTACCGATAGTTCCGAATCATCTGCATATAGTGACGGAGGTCTACTACCCCCTGCCGCGTCGGCCGAGCCCGGTCCGCGGGAAGGAGCACCAGCGCGTGAAACTCCAGCGGAAGGGCCGGCCGTACACCAAGGCGGCCGGGGTGGCGGTCATCTCCGGCGCCCTGGCGCTGACCGCCTGCGGCTCGAACGGCGGTTCCCACTCCTCCGGCTCGTCGCCCAGCGCCTCCAAGTCGGCCACCGCCGCCGCCGGCGCGAGCGGGATCGCCTGCGGCAAGGCGGCCGGGCTGCAAGCCTCCGGCTCGACGGCGCAGCAGTACGCCATGAAGTTCTGGATCAAGAGCTACACGCACGCCTGCCCCGACATCAGGATCGACTACACCGGCAACGGCTCCGGCGCCGGCCAGAACGAGTTCCTGGCCGGCAGGACCGCGTTTGCGGGGTCGGACTCCCCGCTGACCGCCGACCAGGTCGACCGGTCCAGGAAAGTCTGCTCCGACGGCGGCCAGGCGATCCACCTGCCGATGGTCGGCGGACCGATCGCGGTCGGCTTCAACGTCCCCGGGGTCGACCGGCTGGTGCTGGACGCCCCCACCCTCGCGAAGATCTTCAACGGGCAGATCGCCACGTGGAACGATCCGGCGATCGCCCAGCGGAACAGGGCCGCCAAGCTGCCCTCGACGCCGATCCAGCCGTTCCACCGCTCCGACTCCTCCGGAACGACGGACAACTTCACCGCGTATCTGCACGCCGCAGCGCCGGACGCCTGGCCGAACGCCCACAGCAAGGACTGGACGGGCAAGGGCGGCAAGTCCGCCAAGGGGTCCGCGGACCTCGCCTCCCAAGTGCAGCGGACCGACGGCGCGATCGGCTACGTCGAGCTGCCGTATGCCGTCGACCGCATGATCCACACGGTCTCGGTCGACACCGGAGCACCGACCCCCGCCGACGCCAACGTGATCGCGGCCTCCCAGGCGATCGCCGGCGCCCGGACCGCCGAGAGCGGCGGTGACCTGCTCCTCGACCTCGACTACGCGACCAAGGCCTCCGGTGCCTACCCCATCGACGTGGTCACCTACGAGATCGTCTGCGACAAGGGCAACAAGCCGGCGACCTGGCCCGCCACCAAGGCGTTCCTGGCGTACGTCGCCAGCCAGAAGGGCCAGGAGAACCTGACCTTCCAGGGCTACGCGACCCTCCCGGCCAAGGTCATGGACCGGGTCCGCGCCGAGATCGGCAAACTGTCGTGACGTCCGGGCCCCCGCGCTGAAGCGCTCCGGCGGAAGCCGGCCACCACATGGGAAAAGGCCGTTTCCGATTCTCGGAAACGGCCTTCGACCTGCAATAACACCGTCGGGACGACAGGATTTGAACCTGCGACCCCTTGACCCCCAGTCAAGTGCGCTACCAAGCTGCGCCACGTCCCGGTGCTCGAACCGGCCGGATTGCTCCCGGCCGGGCGTGCAGGAGAAAAACTACCCTGTCCCGGCCCATGAATCCAAAGCGGGTCTCCATTGGGGAGGGCGAGGGGTGCCCGCCGGCGTTCCTGCGGAGCGCGCGTGGCCGTGTTTCGATGAGGTTATGTCTGCTAAGTCCCGTAAGGGTGATGTGTCAACCGTCGGCGACCTCCGGGTGCGCCGGGTGTACGAGTCGCCGGAGCCGGCGGACGGGGCCCGGGTGCTGGTCGACCGGCTGTGGCCCAGGGGGCTGGCCAAGGAGGATGCCCGGCTGACCGAGTGGTGCAAGGACGCGGCGCCCTCGTCCGAGCTGCGGCGGTGGTACGGGCACGAGGAGGGGCGGTTCGAGGAGTTCGCCGCGCGGTACCGGGGCGAGCTGGCGGAGGACCGTCCGCGGGCGGCGCTGCGGCATCTGCGGGAGCTGGCGGCGGACGGGCCGCTGACGCTGCTGACCGCGACCAAGGAGCTGTCCGTCAGTCATGTGACGGTCCTGCTGGAGGTGCTCCGGGAAGGCGACTGATGCGCGCGGAGCGGTTCTCCGCCGCCCGCGCGATATCGAGGGTGCACCGCTGACCTGCACGTTTCCCGGACCGTTGACGAAACATACGGTGGAGTGCATACTTATGCCTATCAGCACGTGCACTGTAAGGAGAACCCCGTGACCGAGCGCGTCGTACTCGCCTACTCGGGCGGCCTGGACACCTCCGTCTGCATCGGCTGGATCGCCGAGGAGACGGGCGCCGAGGTCATCGCCGTTGCCGTGGACGTCGGCCAGGGCGGCGAGGACCTGGACGTCATCCGCAAGCGGGCGCTCGCCTGCGGTGCCGTGGAAGCCGAGGTCGCGGACGCCAAGGACGAGTTCGCCGATGAGTACTGCCTCCCGGCGATCAAGGCCAACGCCCTCTACATGGACCGCTATCCGCTGGTCTCCGCGCTCTCGCGGCCGGCCATCGTCAAGCACCTGGTCGCCGCCGCCGAGAAGCACGGCGCGACGACCGTCGCCCACGGCTGCACCGGCAAGGGGAACGACCAGGTGCGCTTCGAGGCGGGCATCTCGTCCCTCGCCCCGGACCTGAAGTGCATCGCGCCGGTCCGTGACTACGCGATGACCCGGGACCGGGCGATCGCGTTCTGCGAGGAGAAGAACCTGCCGATCGCGACCACCAAGAAGTCGCCGTACTCGATCGACCAGAACGTCTTCGGGCGTGCCGTGGAGACCGGCTTCCTGGAGGACATCTGGAACGCGCCGATCGAGGACGTGTACGAGTACACGCAGAACCCGGCCACCCCGCGCGAGGCCGACGAGGTCATCATCACCTTCAAGGCCGGTGTGCCGGTCGCCGTCGACGGCAAGCCGGTCACCGTCCTCCAGGCGATCCAGCAGCTCAACGAGCGGGCCGGCGTCCAGGGCATCGGCCGGATCGACATGGTCGAGGACCGGCTGGTCGGCATCAAGTCCCGCGAGGTGTACGAGGCGCCGGGCGCGATCGCGCTGATCACCGCGCACCAGGAGCTGGAGAACGTCACCGTCGAGCGCGAACTGGCCCGCTACAAGCGGCAGGTGGAGCAGCGCTGGGGCGAGCTGGTCTACGACGGCCTGTGGTTCTCGCCGCTCAAGCGGGCCCTGGACGGCTTCATCAACGAGGCCAACCAGGCCGTGTCCGGCGACATCCGGATGACCCTGCACGGTGGCCGCGCGGTCGTCACCGGCCGGAAGTCCGACCAGTCGCTCTACGACTTCAACCTGGCGACGTACGACACCGGCGACACCTTCGACCAGTCGCTCTCCAAGGGCTTCATCGAGCTCTTCGGTATGTCGAGCAAGATCGCGGCCAAGCGGGACCACGCAGGCTGAGCCCGACCGGACCCGGCGTAGCCGCGTCCGCGCCCGGCTCGTTACCCACCTACGACGGCCGCCTCCCTGCCTGCCCGGGGAGGCGGCGGCACATCCACGGCTTTGAGGAGCAGCAGTGAGCAGCAACAGCGGTGACGTCCGGCTCTGGGGCGGCCGGTTCGCCGATGGTCCCGCGGAGGCCCTGGCCCAGCTCTCCGCATCCGTCCACTTCGACTGGCGGCTCGCGCCGTACGACATCGCCGGCTCGCGCGCACACGCCCGTGTGCTCCACAAGGCGGGACTGCTCACCGAGGACGAGCTGACCCGGATGCTCGCCGGCCTCGACCAGCTCGAACGCGACGTCGCCGACGGCTCGTTCACCGGCACCGTCGCCGACGAGGACGTGCACACCGCCCTGGAGCGCGGGCTGCTGGAGCAGCTCGGTCCGGACCTCGGCGGCAAGCTGCGGGCCGGCCGGTCCCGCAACGACCAGGTCGCCACGCTCTTCCGGATGTACCTGCGCGACCACGCCCGGATCATCGGCGCGCTGATCGCCGACCTCCAGGAGGCGCTGGTCGGCCTCGCCGAGGCGCACCCGGACGTCGCCATGCCGGGCCGGACGCACCTCCAGCACGCCCAGCCGGTGCTCTTCGCCCACCATGTGCTGGCGCATGTGCAGTCGCTGTCCCGGGACGCCGAGCGGCTGCGGCAGTGGGACGAGCGCACCGCCGTCTCGCCGTACGGATCGGGCGCGCTGGCCGGTTCCTCGCTCGGCCTGGACCCGGAGGCGGTCGCCGCGGACCTCGGCTTCGAGCACGGCTCGGTCGGCAACTCCATCGACGGCACCGCCTCGCGGGACTTCGTCGCCGAGTTCGCCTTCATCACGGCGATGATCGGGGTCAACCTGTCGCGGATCGCCGAGGAGGTCATCATCTGGAACACGAAGGAGTTCTCCTTCGTGACCCTGCACGACGCCTTCTCCACCGGCTCGTCGATCATGCCGCAGAAGAAGAACCCGGACATCGCCGAGCTGGCACGCGGCAAGTCCGGCCGGCTGATCGGCAATCTGACCGGGCTGCTGGCGACCCTCAAGGCGCTGCCGCTCGCGTACAACCGGGACCTCCAGGAGGACAAGGAGCCGGTTTTCGACTCCTGCGACCAACTGGAGGTGCTGCTCCCGGCGTTCACCGGGATGATGGCCACCCTCACGGTCCACCGCGAGCGGATGGCGGAGCTGGCGCCGGCCGGCTTCTCGCTCGCCACCGACATCGCGGAGTGGCTGGTCAAGCAGGGCGTGCCGTTCCGGGTGGCGCACGAGGTCGCCGGCGAGTGCGTCAAGGAGTGCGAGGCGCACGGCATCGAGCTGGACCAGCTCACCGACGAGCAGTTCGCCAAGATCTCGCCGCATCTGACGCCCGAGGTCCGCGGTGTGCTGAACGTTCCCGGTGCGCTCGCCTCGCGCAGCGGCCGGGGCGGTACGGCGCCGTCGGCGGTGGCGGTGCAGCTCGCCGAGGTACGCGCCGACCTGGTGCGGCAGCAGGAGTGGGCCGCGGCCAAGAAGCGGCCGTG
>NZ_BMRP01000019.1:0-16605 GCF_014648695.1 Streptomyces albospinus | reverse complement strand
GGGCCTCCGGCGCATCCGCAGCTCCGCACCAGCTCCGCACCGCCGCGGGACGGGCCACGTGATCCCGGACGTGCGTGAGACATGTCTGTCTCATTCGGTTAGTCTGTGTCTCATGGCTGTGGATCGTGAAGAGGTACTCAAAGAAGCCGCCGCGCTGCTCACCCGCCGGTCGACGGCCTCGATGGACGAGATCGCCCGCGCCGCGGGCATCAGCCGGGCGACCCTGCACCGGCACTTCGCGGGCCGGGACGCGCTGATCCGGGCCCTGGAGGAGCACGGGATCGAGCAGCTGGCGCAGGCGATGGACGCCGCCCGGCTCGACGACGGGGACGCCGCCGATGCGCTGCGCCGGCTGATCCGCGCAACCGAACCGGTCGCCGGCGTCCTCGCCTTCCTCTTCACCGAGAACCAGCTCTTCGAGGGCGGCGAGATCAACGCCGGCTGGGCCCGGCTCGACGCGCGGATCACCGCGCTGTTCCGCCGCGGCCAGGAAGAGGGCGACTTCCGCATCGACCTGAGCTCGGCCTGGCTGACCGAGGCGTTCTACGGCCTCATAGGGGCGGGCGCCTGGGCGGTGCACGAAGGGCGGGTCGCCCGCAACGACCTCAACCACTCGATCGCCGAGCTGCTGCTCGGCGGCATCCGACGGAGCATGGAGAAATGAGCGAGACCGTAGCGTCAGGACGGGCCGGTTCGGCTCATGTGGACGACCAGCCCCGGCCGGGCCGCTGGCTCGCGCTCTCGGTCCTCGTCCTCGCCGTGCTGCTGGTCGGCGTCGACGCCACCGTCCTCGGCCTCGCCACCCCGTTCCTGAGCGAGGATCTGCGGCCGTCCGGAACCCAGTTGCTGTGGATCGGCGACATCTACTCGTTCGTCATCGCCGGTCTGCTGGTGTCCATGGGCAGCCTCGGCGACCGGATCGGCCGGAAGAAGCTGCTGCTGGTCGGCTCGGTCGCGTTCGGCGCGCTGTCGGTGGTCGCCGCGTACGCCACCACCCCGGAGATGATGATCGCCGCCCGGGCCCTCCAGGGTGTGGCCGGTGCGACGCTGATGCCGTCCACCCTCGCCCTGATCCGCAACCTCTTCCACGACCCCAAGGAACGCAGCCTGGCGATCGGCATCTGGGGTGCGATGGCCTCGGCGGGCACCGCCGTCGGGCCGGTCCTCGGCGGTTTCCTGCTGGGCCATTTCTGGTGGGGGTCGGTCTTCCTGATCAACCTTCCGGTGATGGCGCTGCTGGTGGTCGTCGGGGCGAAGGTGATCCCGGAGTCGCGCAATCCGGATCCCGGGCCGTGGGACGTTCCCAGCGTCCTGCTGTCGCTGGTGGGCATCGTCGCCGTGGTCTACGCCATCAAGGAGGCAGCGGTCCACGGCTTCCGCTGGGACATCGGGCTGGCGGCCGTCATCGGCGTCCTCGCGCTGATCTGGTTCGTCCGGCGCCAGCTCACCCTGGAATCGCCGCTGCTGAACATGAAGCTCTTTCAGCACCGCGGGTTCTCCGGTGCGGTGCTGGCGGACCTGCTGACCATCCTGGGGCTGTCCGGGCTGGTCTTCTTCCTCTCCCAGTTCCTCCAGATGGTGCAGTCGCGCACGCCGCTGAACGCCGGGCTCACCGAACTCCCGGCCGCGGTCGGCGCGGTGGGCGCCGGCCTGGCCGCGGGCTGGGTCGCCCGGCGGCTGACGGTACGCGTCGTGGTGGCCGGCGGCCTCGCCGTGGTCGGGCTCTCGCTCGCCGGGTGCATGACCCTGCACGGCGACACCGGCACCCTCGCGATGTCCGTCATCCTGTTCGTGGTGGGCGTCGGCGCGGGCTTCGCGTTCACCGTCACCGCCGATGTGATCCTCTCCAGCGTCCCGAAGGAGGAGGCGGGCGCCGCATCCGCGGTCTCCGAGACGGCGTACGAACTGGGCGCCGCGCTCGGCATCGCCCTGCTCGGCTCCATCGTCACCAGCATCTACCGCGGCTTCGGTACACCGGCCGGGGTGCCCGAGCACGCCGCCGACGCCGCCCGCGAGTCGCTCGGCGGCGCCTTCGAGGCGGCCGGCCAACTCCCCGCCGATCAGGGCGCCGCGCTGCTGAAGGCCGCTCAGGACTCGTTCGTCAACGGCGTGGACGCCGCCGCCGGGGTGGGCGCGGTGGTGCTGCTGGGCGCCGCGGTGGCCGCGTGGTTCCTGCTCCGCGGCCAGGAGCTGGCGGACAGCCCGGCCCCGGCGCAGCCCGCGCCGGACGCCCCCGCGCCGGTGACCGGATCCGGTTCCGCGGCATCCGGCCCGGCCGAACTCCCGTAGCACCCCGGACACCCGTAAGGGCGGACCCGGCAGGCGAACGAGGGACAGCGCCGGGCCCCCTGCCCCCGTGCAGGCGTGTCCGGTGGATCACGGCGGTGGCCACCCGCCATGATCCACGGGACACGCCCTCGGGGGCGACCGTCCCTCGCCGTTCATGCCCGGTATGCGTCTTCGTGGCCGGATGTCCCGCGCGGCTCGTTTGACTCTCCCGTCGTCCCCCCAACGGTCGGCCCCGCTCAGGAGAGTGACGCAGAGTGCGCGACATCGGACGACGGTCCTTCTTCACCGCTGCGGGGGCGATGGCCACCGCCAGCGCCATCGGCAGCAATGCCTACGCCACCGGCCACGCCCGGGACGCGGCCACCGCCAACGAGTACGTCGACGTCCAACTCCTCAACATCACCGATCTGCACGGCTATCTGCAAGGCGCGCCGGGCGCCAACTCCGTCATCACCGGCGCCGGCGGCAAGCGCTACACCGTCGGCGGCGTCGCCTACATGGCCGCCCACCTGGAGCGGCTGCGCGACGGCCGGCGCAACTCGATCTTCTTCGCCCCCGGAGACCTCTTCTCCGGCTGGGAGTTCGACGCCTCCTCCTTCGCCGACGAACCCACCATCGAGGCCCTCAACGCCATGGGCCTGGACTTCGCGTCGGCCGGCAACCACGAATTCGACAAGTCCGCGACGTTTCTGACGTCGCACATGGAACGCGGCGAGTCCTTCCGGGTCGTCGGCCGCGACGACTCCTTCACCGACTCCACCGGCCACCGCTTCCGCGGGGCGGACTTCCCGTACTACAGCGCCAACATGGTGTGGCACGAGAGCGGCAAGCGGGTGCTGCCGCCGTACAACATCGTGCACGTGGACGCCGGCCACGGCCGCAAGCTGCCGATCGGCTTCATCCACCTGACCGCCGTCGGCACCGAGTCCTTCCCCGGCTCCTACCAGCCGGGCCTGCGCACCCTGGACGAACTGGAGACCGCCAACCGCTGCGCCGCGGAGCTCAAGTCACGCGGCGTCAACGCGATCGTGCTCAGCATGCACGACGGCGCGGTGGCCGGCAGCGACTTCTCCAGCGGCAGCAACCCCTCGGGCCCGGCCTACGAGCTGGCGCTGCGCGCCTCCGCCGACATCGACGCCATCGTCACCGGCCACTGGCACTGCGCCTTCACGATGATGCTGCCCGACCCCAAGGGCGCACCCCGCCCGTTCGTCGAGGCCGGCTGCTACGGCCAGCTGATCAACGAGATCAATCTGCGGCTGGACCGCCGGACCGGCAAGGTCGTCCGCTCGCTGACCACCGCGGTCAACCACCCCAACACCCGCGATGTGGCGCCGCACAAGGAGTTGCAATCGATCGCCGACTACTGGGCGGGCTACGGTGCCCGGCGCGCCCGCACCCGGATCGGCACCCAGTCCGCCTCCTTCACCCGGCAGCGCAACGCGGCGGGGGAGTCCACGATGGGCAACCTCGTCGCCGACTGGGCGCTGTGGGCCGGCGGGCAGCCGCACGGTCCGATGGACGACCCCGCGGCCCACCGCAACGTCCCCGCCGAACTGGCCGTCATCGCGGTCGCACCCCGGGTCGGCTCCGCGATCATCTCCGCCGACCTGGTACGTGACGAGGAGTCAGACGGCGTCATCACCTTCGGGCAGGCGTGGAACGCGGTCGGCTTCGGCGACCCGATCATGACGGTCACCGTCACCGGACGGCAGATCCACGACGCCCTGGAGGAGCAGTGGGCACCCGCCGCCGGCGGCGGCCTGGCCTTCGCCCCGCTGGCCGTCTCCGGCAACGTCCGCTACACCTTCGACGCCGCGGGAAAGGTCGGCCGCCGGATCGACCCCGCCGAGGTCTTCATCAACGACAAGGCCCTCGACCGGGCACGCACCTACCGCCTGGCCGCCCCCTCCTACACCCTCATCAACCAGGACGGCTTCAGCGCCTTCACCGGATTCACCCAACCCGTCCGGCACACCCGCGACTTCGAGAGCTTCGTCACCTTCATCCGCACCAAGAAGCACCTGGAGCCCGCCCCGCTGAGCCGGGTCTCGGTCAGGAACGCCCATGTCCCCGGCGCCCGCACCGGCATCGTCGCCGTGGAGCAGCAGCTCCTCCAGGTGGTCGGCGGCAACATCCCGCGGCCCGAAGCGGCACTGCGGGCGGCGCTGACCGGCGGCGCCGAGGGCCAGCGCGCCCCCGGCGGCTTCCGGGTGCCCTGCTGACCGGCGCGCCCTGCCGACCGGCCGGACGACGCACCGGGCCCCATCCCGCGGTATCAGGATGGGGCCCGGTGCGTCGTCCGGGGTCAGGCGGCCCTGGCCTTGGTGGCGTAGATGTCGACGTACTCCTGGCCGGACAGCTCCATGACGTCGCTCATCACCTCGTCGGTGACCGCCCGCAGCACATAGCGGTCGCGGTCCATGCCGTCGTACCGCGAGAAGTCCAGCGCCTCACCGAAGCGCACCGTCACCGGGGCGATGTGCGGACGGCCCTTGCCGCCGGGCTGCACCTTGTCCGTACCGATCATGGCGAACGGGACGACCGGGGCGCCGGTCATCAGGGCGAGCCGGGCGATGCCCGTACGGCCGCGGTACAGCCGGCCGTCGGGGGAGCGGGTGCCCTCCGGGTAGATGCCGAAGGCGTGGCCCTCCTCCAGGACCCGGCGGCCGGTCATCAGCGCCGCGACCCCGCCGTGCCCGCCGTCGCGGTCCACGGGGATCATCCCGGCGGTGGTGAAGAACCAGGCCATCAGACGGCCCTTGACGCCCTTGCCGGTGACGTACTCGTCCTTGCCGATGAAGAACACCGGGCGCTTGACCACCAGGCTCAGGAACAGCGAGTCGATGAACGTGACGTGGTTACCGGCCAGGATCACCGGGCCGGTCTCCGGAATGCGCTCGATGCCCTCGACCTTCGGGCGGAACAGGACACGCATCATCAGTCCGAGAATCGCCTTCAGCACAATGCGGGACAACGGGTCCTCCGGGTCGTGGCTGGACAGGTCAAGGGGACGCAGAACTCTGCCGCCCAGGACCATACTCGCGGGTTACCCCCGCTTGCACATCGGGTTCACCAGGCCGATACGCAGAGTTGACGTGCGTTACTTCCATGTTCCCTCCGGTATCTCCGGACGTCTCCCCGGCATCACCCGTCCGTGCCTACGATCGGGGTGGTCCCGGACGGTGCACGAGACGCCGTGCGGGACGCCCTTGTAGGGCTGACCACCCCGAAATGTCCGGTACGGCACCGGACATCGCAGAGCGAGGAGCACGGGAATGCAGAAGCGGCAGCAGCCGGGACGACGGACGGTGCTGGGAGCGGCGGCCCTGGGGGCGGGCGCGGCGGTGTTCGCCGCCGCCGGGCAGGCCGACGCGGCAGACCGGACGAACCCGGCGGGCCGGACCCCGGCGGGCCCGACCCCTACGGGCACCGCAGGCCGGCCGCGGCAACTGCCCGTCCCGTTCGTCATCGGCCACCGCGGCGCCAGCGGCTACCGCCCGGAGCACACCTTCGGCTCCTACCAACTCGCCCTCGACATGGGCGCGGACGTCATCGAGGCCGGTGACCTCGTCCCCACCAAGGACGGACACCTGGTCTGCCGGCACGAGCCGGACATCTCCGCCACCACCGATGTTGCCGACCACCGAGAGTTCGCCGGCCGCAAGGCCACCAAGACCGTGGACGGCAAGAAGATCACCGGCTGGTTCACCGAGGACTTCACGCTCGCCGAGCTGAAGACCCTGCGCGCCAAGGAGCGCATCCCCGACGTCCGTCAGCACAACACCCTGTACAACGGGCACTGGGAGATAGCCACCTTCGAAGAGGTCCTCCAGTGGGCCGAGCGCGAGGGGCGCCGCCGCGGACGCCCCGTGTGGATCTACCCCGAGACCAAGCACCCCACCTACTTCCGCAAGCTGGGCCTGGGCATCGAGGAGCCGCTCGCCAAGCTGCTGCGCCGGTACGGCCGGCACACCGCGCACGCCCCCAACTTGTTGCAGTCCTTCGAGCCCAGCAGTCTCCGGCGGCTCAGCGAACTGGGCGTGAAGTGCCCGAAGGTCGTCCTGCTCGACGAGCCGTCCGTCAGGCCGTGGGACTTCGTCGAGTCCGGCGACCCGCGCACCACCGCCGACCTCCTCAAGCCCGAGGGGCTCAAGTGGATCGCCGGCTTCGCCCAGGGCATCGGCCCCTGGCTGCCGCAGATCATCGCGCAGGACGACAAGGGCAGGCTCGGCAAGCCCACCACCCTCGTCCGCGACGCGCACGCCGCGGGGCTGTTCCTCACCCCGTACACCGTGCGGAACGAGAACAACTTCCTGCCGCTGGACTTCCGGGTCGGCGGGAACCCGGGCGATTACGGCAACTCGCTCGCGTATTTCAAGGCGCTCTACGCGACCGGTATCGACGGCCTGTTCTCCGACAACCCGGACACTGCGGTGCTGGCCGCCGAGGAGTTCCGCCGGCACTGACCGCCCGCGCGTCGCGGACCGGCGCCATGCCGTCCCATCCGCCCCCGTACTCATCTGAGTTGGGAATGTCACAGGGGAGCTTGGCGCCGGTCCGTTCCGCTTGTCCCGATTGCCTGCGCAGAATGCTCGCGCCGGAGATTGCCGCGCCTGATTTGCGGGGACTCCGGAAGCGAGCAGCGAACCGAAAAGGGGAGGCAAACGCGCATGGGCACGAGCGTGACCATCTCTGCGGCGACCGACGACGACGCCGAACAGATCCTCAAACTCCAGTACCTCTGCTACCAGACGGAGGCCGCGCTCTACGACGACTACGCCATCGAGCCGCTGACCCAGACGCTGCACGCCCTGCGCGCCGAACTCGGCGAGGGCTGCGTGATGGTGGCCAGACTCGGACAGGAGGTGGTCGGATCGGTCCGCGGCACGGTCGACGCCGACGGCACCGCGAAGATCGCCAAACTGATCGTGCATCCGCGCCTCCAGCGGCACGGTCTCGGTGGGCGGTTGCTGGCCGCCGTCGAGGAACGGCTGGCCGCCGAGCGGTCCGCCAAGCGCTACCGCCTCTTCACCGGCCACCGCAGCGACGGCAACCTCCGGCTCTACCGCAGCCACGGTTACGCGCCGGTGGGCACCGAGCAGCGGACCGGCCGGCTGAGCGTGGTCACGCTGGAGAAGGAGCTCGCCGGAGCGTAGGACGCCGGGACGGGCCCGCGCCGACGGCGGGCCCGTACCTCCGACGCGGCTGCCGCGCCGCTCAGGCCGCCGCTTTCGCGCGGGCCCGGCGCAGCCAGATCAGACCGGTGACCGGCAGGATGACCGGGATGAAGAGGTAGCCCATCCCGTAGTCCGACCAGACCGTGGCGTCCGGGAACGCGGCCCGGTCGACCAGCGTCCAGGTGCCGATACCGAACACCCCGAGCAGCTCCAGCCCGCAGCAGACGATGGCCGCCCTGCGGGCGCCCTCGCCGCCCCGCACCAGCGAGAACGTGATGAACCCGTACACCACGGCGGAGACCGCCGAGAGGCCGTACGCCAGCGGGGCCCGGTCGAACTGGGCGATCAGCTGGTAGATCGAGCGGGACGCGGCGGCCACGGTGAAGATCCCGTAGAGCGTGACCAGCAGCCGTCCCGGGCCGGTGCCCAGCGACACCTTCCCGGCCGGCGCCGCCCCCGTGGTGTCCTTCGCCGCGGCGCTCGCGGTGGTCTCGGGCACTGCCTCAGGCACTGCCGCCTCCCCAGATGTCGAACAGTCTCACTTCCAGTACGGCCAGCACCACGGCGCCCGCCGCGACGGTGGCCGAACCCCACCGGGTGCGCTCCGAGAGCGACATGAACCCGGTCGCCGGTACGCAGGCGGCGGCCCCGAGCAGATACGCCACGAACAGCGCGGTGCCCTTGTCCGGCGACTGCCCGCGCGCCAACTGCACGAAGGCGATGACCAGTTGGACGATGCAGAGCAGCGACACGACGGCCATGCCGATGAAGTGCCAGTCCTTGGTGGGCTGGTCGCGGTAGGCCGCGAGGCCGCACCAGACGGCCAGGGCGAGAGCGGCCACGCCGAGCGCGATCGTCAGCGCGTCGATCACCGGGACCTCCGGGCGACGCGCTCGCGCGCCATGGGGTTGTGGGGCATGGGGCGATGCTAATCGGCGGCCCGCGGAGCGCCGCGCCCGACCCCACCGGGGCACGTACGCGGGGGAAGCGTGAAGATCCCGGCCGATGCGGGCGTCTCGGGCGAGAGCGGCCTTCCGGGCGGTTCCGGCGGCACCAGGAGGCGGGGGAGTGCGGGCGGGGCCTCCGCGGAGCGCTGCGGCCCGGCCGGGCCGTACCCGGCGGGGCGGGCACCGTGGCGTTGGCCACAGCCCGCCCCGCGGCGGGTCGGGAGCCGGATGCCGTCGCCCCGGGGCCACCGGCGGCATCCGCGCAGGCCACGGGCGCCCCGGCCGGGACCGGTGGCGTGGAGCGCGGCGCCGTCCACGGTGCGGTCAGTCGTGTCCGATATACGGACTGGCTTGAAGGGCTCGCACCGCTGTCTGGTTTACTGGCCGCCATGACCACGACGAGCTACCGCACCCCTGCGACCGAGGCGTTCACCGCGCCCGGTGCTCGTTGCATGTGTCGAATGTGTGACCGCTGAGGGCCCCCGCCTGAGCCTCGCGCCCCGAAGCGAGACCTGTCGCCATGCGCCGTACGTCGCCCCATAGACGCCCCCGGCCGCCCCGCGTCACCGGAACCCGGAGCCGGGCCCCGCGCCCGCCGCCGCTCCCCGTTCCCCTCTGCCGCACTCGCAAGAATGCCCCGTGCCCGGCGGGCGAGCCGCCGAGCACTCGACAGTGACGGAATTCCCTGTGATCACCACAACGGGCCTGACCAAGGTCTACCGTTCAGGAGACCGTGAGGTCACCGCCCTGGACGGCGTCGATCTGCACGTCCGCGAAGGCGAGGTGTACGGCGTCATCGGCCAGAGCGGCGCCGGCAAATCCACCCTCATCCGCTGCCTGAACCTCCTGGAGCGACCCACCTCCGGCACGGTCACCGTGGCCGGCCAGGACCTCACGGCGCTGGCCGGCAACCAGAAGCGCGCCAACGCCGCACTGCGCGCCGCGCGCAGCCACATCGGCATGGTCTTCCAGCACTTCAACCTGCTGTCCTCGCGCACCGTCCAGGACAACGTCGAACTGCCCCTGGAAATCCTCAAGGTCGACCGCCGCGAGCGCTCCAGGAAGGCCCTGGAACTGCTGGACCTGGTCGGCCTCGCCGACAAGGCCGCGGCGTACCCGGCGCAGCTCTCCGGCGGCCAGAAGCAGCGCGTCGGCATCGCCCGGGCGCTGGCCGGCGACCCCAAGGTGCTGCTCTCCGACGAGGCCACCAGCGCCCTGGACCCGGAGACCACCCGCTCCATCCTCCAGCTGCTGCGCGACCTCAACCGCCAGCTCGGCCTGACCATCGTCCTCATCACGCACGAAATGGACGTCGTCAAGACCATCTGCGACTCCGCCGCACTGATGAAGAACGGCCGCGTCGTCGAGCAGGGCACCGTCGCCGAACTCCTCGCCACCCCCGGCTCCGAACTGGCCCGGGAGCTCTTCCCGGTCGGCGGCGAGCCCTCGGCCGAGGACCGTACGGTCGTCGACATCACCTTCCACGGCGAGGCCGCCACCCGCCCCGTGGTGTCCGAACTCGCGCGCACCTACAACGTCGACATCTCGATCCTCGGCGCCGCCATGGACACCGTCGGCGGCAAGCAGATCGGCCGGATGCGGATAGAACTCCCCGGCCGCTTCGAGGACAACGTCGTCCCCATCGGCTTCCTGCGCGAGCAGGGTCTCCAGGTGGACGTCGCCGGCGACGCCGAGACCGACGCCGCCGGCACCACCGCCGCCCCGCTCCACAAGGAAGGCGCCAAGTGAGCTGGAACGACATGCAGCCGCTGCTGTACGACAACACGCTCGACACCCTCTTCATGGTGTGGTGGTCGACGTTCTACGCGGTGCTCATCGGCATCCCCGTAGGCGTACTGCTGCATCTGACCGACCGCGGCGCCATGCTCCAGAACGTCGTGGTGAACAAGGTCCTCGGCGCGATCGTCAACATCGGGCGGTCCTTCCCGTTCCTGATCCTGATCGTGGTGCTGATCCCCTTCACCCGGCTCGTCGTCGGCGTCTCCATCGGCCCGACCGGCGCGGTCGTCCCGCTGGCCATCGCCGCCATCCCGTTCTTCGCCCGCCTCGTCGAGGCCGCCCTGCGCGAGGTCGACCACGGCCTGGTCGAAGCCGCCCAGGCGATGGGCGGCGGCACCTGGACCATCGTCTTCAAGGTGCTGCTCCCGCAGGCACTGCCCGCGCTGATCGCGGCCGTCACCACCACCGTCATCACGCTGATCGGCTACTCCGCGATCGCCGGCGCGGTCGGCGGCGGTGGACTGGGCAACCTCGCCTACACCTACGGCTACCAGCAGTACGAGACCTCGCTGATGATCACCACCGTCGTGGAGCTGATCGTCCTCGTCACCCTCGTCCAACTGCTCGGCGACCTGATCGTCCGCCGGCTCGCCCGCCGCGGTGGCCGCACCTCTGCCGCACGCGTCGGACTGCGCCGCGTACGGACCGAGGAGCCGGCCGCCGCCACCGAGGCCGCCTGACCCCCGAACCCCCCCCCGCGTCACCCGCACCCCGAAGCCCGGACCCTTTGCCGGGCGTACCCCACACGGGAACCCCCGTGTGCACAAGAAAGAGGCACTCTTCGTGCGTAACACCATCAAGATCACCGTGGCCATAGCCGCCGCCTCCGCGGTCGCCCTCGGCGCGAGCGCGTGCAGCGCCCCGTCCGACACCACCGCGAGCAGCGACAAGAGCGACAAGAACGCCCCCCTGGTGATCGCGGCCAGCCCCACCCCGCACGCCACGATCCTCGACTACGTCAAGGACAAGCTGGCGCCGCAGGTGGGCCTCAAGCTCGTCGTCAAGCCGTTCAACGACTACAAGATCCCCAACAAGGTCACCGACGACGGCCAGGTCGACGCCAACTTCTTCCAGCACAAGCCGTTCCTGGACACCTTCAACAAGGAGAACGGCACCCACATCGTCCCGGTCGTGAACGTCGAGATCGAGCCGCTCGGCATCTACTCCAAGAAGATCCACAAGCTCTCCGACCTCAAGGCCGGTTCCACCGTCTCGGTCCCCAACGACCCCTCCAACGAGGGCCGTGCGCTCAAGCTGCTCGCCGACAACGGCGTGATCACCCTCAAGCCCGGTGTCGGCTCCGACGCCAAGCTGACCGACGTCAAGGACAACAAGGGCGTCAAGATCACCGAGCTGGAGGCCGCGCAGACCGCGCCGCGCATCGACGACGTCGACGCCGCCGTCATCAACGGCAACTTCGCCGTAGGCGCCCACCTCAAGCCGTCCACCGACGCGCTGGCCCTGGAGAAGGCGAAGGGCAACCCCTACGCCAACTTCCTCGCCGTCAAGAAGGGCAACGAGAACGACCCGCGGATCAAGAAGCTCGCCAAGCTCCTCAACTCCGACGAGGTCAAGAAGTTCATCGAGGACAAGTACAAGGACGGCTCGGTCATCCCGGCCTTCGGCCCTGTCAAGAGCTGAGGCCGGCCCGTCAGGAGCCGAGGCGCCGACGGGCGCGGGGTGAAGGGGCGGTGTCCACGTGGACACGGGCGCTGTCCTCTTTTCCCCGCCGCCCACCCGTACCTGTTGTTTTTTCCCCGCCGCCCACCCCCCTTCGGGGGGTGGGCGGGTGTAGTGAGCGGCGGTAGCCGTAGCCGTAGCCCCAAGCCGTAGCCGTGGAAGCAGACGTGGCCCGCGGGCAGGCAGTCCTACCCGCCGGCAGTCCCACCCGCGGGCAGTCCCAGCAGCCCGGCGGCGGCCGGGCAGCCCCCAGCGGTGGCCACGGCGCGTCGGCCAGGCGGCATTGGCCAAGGGTAGTCACGGCGCTGGCGAAGCGGGCGGTCCCCGCAGCGGCGGAGGTGCAGCCGCGGCTGCACCCAGGGCCGGCGAACGGGGACGGTTACGGGGTCGGCCATGGGGACGGCCAGGGACGTGCCCGCGGGCCCGGGCGCGTGGCACGCCCGTGGGCGGATGCTGCATGCTGGTGCATTCAAGACGGTCAGGACGGCCCGCGACCTCACGGAGAAAACGGCCCGTGACGTCCCGGAACACCCCAGTCAACGGCGTTGGAGCATCGGCATGACATCCACCCTTCCGGACATCTCCCTCAGCACGGACCGGTTGGTGCTGCGCCCCTTCGAAGAGGCCGACGTACCCGCCCTCGCCGAGATGATGTCCGACGAGCTGGTCACCGCCTGGACCGCGCTGCCGCACCCGTACACCCTCGCCGACGCCCGCGCCTGGGCCACCGGCAAGGCCGCCGCGGTACGCACCGCGGGCCGCGGTATCGCCCTGGCCGTCACCGAGTTCCTCACCCAGCGCCTGGTCGGCGCCATCGTCCTCGACCACACCGACTGGCGGCTCCGCAGCGCCGAGATCCGCTACGTCACCGCCCCTTGGGCCCGCGGCGAGGGCTACGCCTCGGAATCGGTGCTCGCCGTCGCGCAATGGCTCTTCCGCGACCTGGGATTCGAACGCATCGAGCTGCGCACCGCCGCCGACAACACCGCCGCCCAGCAGGTCGCCCAGAAGATCGGCTGCATCAGCGAGGGCGTGCTGCGCAACGCATGGATAGCCCGCAGCCGCACGGAAGACGGCGGCTGGACGGACATCCGGACGGACCTCATCGTATGGAGCCTGCTGCCCGAGGACCTCGACGGCCTCCCCGGCCGGATGGCCGACGCGAACGGCTTCGCCTACCCCGAGTGGAACTGACCACGCGCCCCGCCGGTCCGTCCGCATCGGGGTACCCTCGGCCTGCTGAGACATCCGCGCACACCGCGCCGACCAGCACGGAACCGTACCGACCAGCACCCCGGCCCCCCGTCGCACCACCACCCGCAGGCGGCCCCCGCCCGCAGCCCAGCCCCCGTCCGCGCACCCCACCAGCCCCAGGAGACTGACGAGCATGGCCGACCGGGTCACGGTGATCGGATGGGACGGCTCCCCGCTGACCGCCGCCGCCCGCTCCGCCCTCGGCGCCGCGACGCTGGTGGCCGGAGCCGCGCACCATCTCGCGCTCCCCGAAGTCCCGCCCGGCGCCGAGCGGATCCGCCTCGGCAGCGTCACACTGGCCGCCCGCCGCATCGCCCGGCACCGCGGCACCGCCGTCGTACTCGCCGACGGCGACCCCGGCTTCTTCGGCGTGGTACGCACCCTGCGGGCCCCCGAGTACGGCCTGGAGGTCGAGGTGGTTCCGGCCGTCTCCTCCGTCGCCGCCGCCTTCGCCCGGGCCGGAATGCCCTGGGACGACGCCCAGATCGTCGTCGCCCACAGCCGTGATCTGCGCCGCGCGGTCAACGTCTGCCGCGCCCACCCCAAGGTCGCGGTGCTCACCTCGCCCGGTGCCGGCCCCGCCGAACTCGCCCTGTTGCTGGGCGGCGTCCACCGCACCTTCGTCATCTGCGAGGACCTGGGCACCGAACGCGAGCGGGTGACGGTCCTCACATCGGACAAGGTCGCCGACCACGTATGGCGCGACCCCAATGTCGTCATCGTCGTCGGCGGGTCGCCCGCCGGTGCCGCCGCCCAGGGCACCGGCTGGATCGCCGGCACCCCCGGCGGCGAAGCGGGCCATCCGACCGGCCCGCGCGGCTGGGGACTTCCCGACCGTGCGTACGGCGGGGCGCTCGGCGAGGGCGAGTCCGTCCAGCTGCGCACCGCCCAACTCGCCCGCCTCGGGCCGCGGGTGGGCGACCTGGTGTGGGACATCGGCTGCGGCAGCGGCGCCGCTGCCGCGGAGGCCGCGCGCTTCGGTGCCGCCGTCATCGCGGTCGACGCCGACCCGGACGCCTGCGGGCGCACCACCGCCATCGCCCGCCGCCTCGGCGTCCAACTCCAGGTCGTCCACGGCCGCGCGCCGCAGATCCTGGAGGACCTGCCGGAGCCCGACGTGGTGCGCATCGGCGCCGGGGGAGTGGACGTGGTCACCGCCTGCGCGGCCCGCCGTCCCGAACGGATCGTCACCCACGCCGCGACCCGCGACGAGGCCGAGGCGCTCGGCCGGGCGCTCGCCGACGGCGGGTACGAAGTCGAGTGCGCCCTCCTCCAGTCAGTAGAACTGGACACCTCCGTTTGGGTCGAACGTGAACGCTCTGTGGTGTTTTTGCTGAGCGGCTATCGCGTTCCTCACCCGTGACCTGCAAGGCCACGCGCGCGGGGTAGGCTGGCGGATCGTTGCGCCGCCGTTCCGCGTTCGGCTTCGTACGCCAATATCCGGAAAATGCCGTGGTTTTGGACGAAAATGAAGCACTTGAGGGCGGACGTGCCGGGAGGCGCGCTCGCTCGTTCTAGCTATCGGGGCGTCGGTGCGCACCGGTCGAGCGGGTCGCACGAGCGGTTGGAAGGAGCACTACCAATGGGCGAGGGGTACGCATGACCGACACCGGCCAGGTCCCGGGCGAGGGACAGCCGGAGAACGCAGGCGGACATCGCGGGCAGCCGCAGCCGGCCGTTCCTTCCCCTGCCGACGCCGGCCCGACGCAGCAGCCGGGCGCCTACCCCTACCTCGACGCGGCCGACACCGTCCCCGAGGACGACGACCTGCTGCTGATGCCGGGCGCCCAGGGCGCCTGGAGCGAGCAGCCGGCCCAGCAGGTGCCGCAGGCCGCCCAGCCGCTGCCGCAGCCGCACTCCGTACCCCAGCAGGGCGGGCCGTTCGACGCGGCTGCCGCCCAGCAGGCCGCCGGTTACGAGCCGATGCCCGCACCGGTCGCCGAGCACCCACCGGTCGGCGACCACGAGAGCGGCGGTCGCGACTCCGGTTCCGTCGACCTCGGCGCCGTCCGCATCCCCCAGCCCGCCACGCCCCAGCCGCAGGCACGCGCGCGCGGCGCCGCCCAGCCCGCCGCCGCACCGCGCCGTCCGCTCCACATGGGCCCGCCCGTCCCGGAAGCGACCGGCGGCGTGGTCCGTTCGCTGGCCGACCGCGGCCCGGCCGAGACGCCCCAGGCCGCGGCCCGGCAGTCCGCCCAGGTGGCCGGCGGCCCCGAGTACCTCGACGTACCGGCCGAGGCCCCGGAGGCCCGGGCCGGCGAACCGGCGCCGGGCGCCGTGGCGGTGGAAGACCGGCCCGTTGACGCCGGGTCGGCTCAGCCGTATCCGGAGCAGGCCGGCTCCGTGGACGCCGGGTACGCGCCGCCCGCGGGTGCCCCGGCCTACGTCCAGCAGCCCTACGACGGCCAGTTGCACGCCGAGCAGTCGTACGGGGCCGCCGGCCAGGGCCCGTTGCCCGGGCCGCAGCTGGGGGAGATTCCGTCCCAGGTCCCGGCGCAGGTGCAGCCGTGGGGCGAGGCGTCCGCGCAGGCGGTGTCGGTCCCCGTGGCGGAGGTCGCCGAGACACCGGGTGGCGCAGCAGGCGCCCCGGCGGCGCCGGTGCCCGCCGAGACCGCTGCGGTCGCCGAACAGGGCGCCGTACCGGCCGCCGAGCCGGCCCCGCAGCCCCAGCAGGCCGCGCCGGACGGCGCGTTGCCCGCGGACCAGCCGCAGGTCCAGGCCCAGCCGCAGGCTCCGACGCAGTCGGCGCCGGTGCCAGCCGTGGGTGTCGTGGCGGCCGATGCCGTGGCCGAGAGGACTGCGGCCGTGGTGGTGGATGCCGCCGGTGCCGCGGTCGTCACGGAGCTTGCCGGGCCGGTCGACGTCGCCGGTGCCGCCCCGGGCACGCCGGGCGAGGCCCCGGTCGAGGTGCCGGAGCAGCCGCAGCACCCGGTGGCGGAGGCCGTCGTTCCGGAGGCCACTGCTCCGGAAGCCCCTGCCCAGGACGCTGCCGTCCAGCAGGCTCCGGCCCAGGCCACCCCCGCCCCCGTCCAGGAAGTCCCCGCTCAGGGCGCCCCCGCAGCCGCCGTGCCGCCGCATCCGCAACCGGTAGCAACGGCTGACGCAGCGGCAGCAGCAACGGCAGCGGCAACAGCAGAGGCAGTGGCGCAGCCCGCGGACCGGGCCGAGTCGGCCGAGCGGCCCGAGGGTGCCGAGCAGGCTCCGCAGGACGCGCCGCAGCCCGCCGTCCAGCCGTCGGCCGCCGAGGAGGCCCAGGCCGCGGACGCGGCCCAGCCCGCGGCCGAACCCCGGCCCGCCGAGGCCGAGTCCGGCGAACCGGCCGCAGCCGCCCAGCCCGCCGAAGCGGCCCAGGCGGCACAGCCCCTGCCCGCCGCCGGGGCCCAGCAGCCCGCCGGGGCCCAGCCGGGCGCCCCCGAAGGCGAGCCGGGCCGCGCGGCGGCCCCGCAGGGCCCCAT
>NZ_BMRP01000018.1:148580-177802 GCF_014648695.1 Streptomyces albospinus | reverse complement strand
CGACGCCCGTGCCGCCGCTCCCGCTCACCCATGACGACCCGGCCGGGTTCGGTCCGTACCGGCTGATCGCCCGCCTCGGCAGCGGCGGTATGGGCACCGTCTATCTGGCCCGTTCGCCGGGCGGCCGGACCCTGGCGATCAAGACGATGCACGCCCGGATCGCCCGGGAGGCCGAGTTCCGCACCCGGTTCCGGCTGGAGGCGGACGCCGCCCGGGTCATCGGCGGGCGCTACGGCGCGCAGGTCGTCGACGCCGATCCGGCCGCCGAAACGCCCTGGCTGGCCACCGAGTACGTCCTGGGGCCGCCGCTCGACGAGGCGGTGGAGCGGGGCGGCCCGCTGCCCGAGAGGGCCGTACGGGCCCTGGGCGCGGCGCTGTGCGGGGCACTCGGCCAGCTGCACCGCTCCGATGTGGTGCACCGCGACCTCAAGCCGTCCAACATCATGGTCACGGCACACGGCCCGAAGGTCATCGACTTCGGTATCGCCCGCGCCATCGGCGACGAGCGGCTGACGCACACCGGCGCCGCGGTCGGCACCCCGGCGTTCATGTCGCCGGAGCAGGCCACCGGGCAGGAGCACACCCCCGCCGGCGATGTCTTCGCGCTCGCCGGGGTGCTGGTGTTCGCCGCCACCGGACGCGGCCCCTTCGGCGGCGGCCAACCCGCTGATCTGCTCTACCGCGTGCGCTACGGCGAACCGGACCTCACCGGGGTCCCGGGCGCCCTGGTGCCGCTGCTCACCCGCTGCCTGTCCAAGGACCCCGCGGAACGGCCCACCACGGCCGAACTCGCCGGCCGACTCCACGACGGCGGCGGGGAGTTCGCCGACCATCTGCCGGACGGGCTGCTGGCGCTGATCGGCGGGCGGGCGAGCGAGGTCTGGCAGGTCCGGCCGGCGCGGCTGCCCGCTCCGGCGGGTGCCGCCACCCTGCCGCCGGCCCCGGCCGACGCCGGCCGGCGCGGCCTTTCCCGCCGCGGTCTGCTGACGGCAGGGGCGGGGACGGCGCTCGGGCTGGCGGGCGCCGGCGCCGGGCTGTGGTCCTGGCTCTCCTCCGGCGGCCCACAGCCCCAGGGGTCTCCGTACGCCAAGCCGTCGCCCGGCCCCACCGTGCCGCCGCTCGCGAAGAAGAAGCTGGACTCGCTCTGGCAGAAGCAGATCGCCGAGCCGGACCTGTCGGTGTCGTCCGGCAATCCCGCATCGCCGGGGGTGTTCGGGGGCCTGGGCACGGTGTTCGCGGCGGTGGGGTTCGCGGGCTTCGATCCGGCGACGGGCGCCGTCAAGTGGGCGACCGACCAGGACAACGGCAGCTGGCAGGCGGCCACGGACGGCAAGCAGGTCTACCGGATGGTCAACGCGCCCGGTTCGAAGGGGGAGTTGGGCAAGCCCGGCGGGTTCCCGCTGCTCATCTCGTCCGTCGACCCGGCCACCGGCGAGGCGGGTGACCCGCTGGTCCGGCTCACCGACTACAACGGCGTGATCTCCCTCAACCAGCTGCTCTGCGCCACCGCCGACGCGTTCTACGGGGTGGCCGGGCAGGGCAAGTACGACGACTACTTCGTGCGCGGCCAGTCCTGGTACGTCTTCGCCGTCGACCGGGCCACCGGGAAGGAGCGGTGGCGCCAGCCGCTGCCGCCGCGGCCGGACAAGGGCAAGTGGGTCGGCTCCCTCCGCCTCTACTACCTCGCCGCCCAGGCCGCCGGCGACCGTCTCGTCCTGCTCTTCGAGACCAACGACGGGAAGATCCGTGCCCAGGCCCGGGACACCCGTACCGGCGCGCTCGCCTGGGACCAGCCGTTCGCCGTCGGCCGGGACCTGGTACGGCCCCAACTGGCCACCGACGCCGGCCACGTCTACCTGGGCAACGGGCCGCTGCGCGCCCTGCGGCTGAGCGACGGCACGCCGGCCTGGGACAGCTCCGCCGCCCGCCCCGGGAAGACCTACGGGCCGCCGACGCTCAAGGGCGGGGTGCTGTACGCGGTGGAGAAGGGGCTCGGCGCCGTCGCGTTCGACGCGGCGAGCGGTGCGCTGCGCTGGACCCAGCAGGGTGGCGACGCCGGGCGGTCCGCCGTCTACGACCCCCCGGTCGTCGGCCCCGGCCACGTCTACGTCCACAGCAAGAGCGAGGGCGTCCTGCGCGCGGTCGGCCTCGCCTCCCACCTGACCGCCCATACGTACAGGACCACCGCGGACCGTTTCGCCGCCCACGAGGGGGCCAAGGTGGTCCTCGCGGTCGGCGGCCACTACCTCGCCGCGTTCCCGCTCCAGTGACCGGCACCTGCCGGCCCTCCGCCAGAAAGCCCCCATGCCCATGAAACCCCTCGGCACCGGCGACCCGCTCCGCCTCGGCCCGTACCGCCTGCTCGGCGTGCTCGGCGAAGGCGGTATGGGCAAGGTCTACGTCGGCCGGGACGCGGCCGGCACCGTCGCCGCGGTCAAGGTGCTGCGGCCCGAACTCGCCCACGAGACCCAGCTCGCGCAGCGGTTCGTCTGCGAGGCGCAGGCGGCGCGGGCGGTCACCGGCAAGGGCGTGGCGAACGTCCTGGGCGCGCAGACCGAGGGCGGGCGGCCGTGGATCGCCACCGAGTTCCTGGCCGGGCCGACGCTCGATCAGGCGGTGGAGGCGTACGGCCCGTTCGGCGAGCCGGCGGTGCGCGCGCTGGCCGCGTCCCTCGCGCTCACCCTGGCGGACATCCACGCCGCGGGTCTGATCCACCGCGACCTCAAGCCGCCGAACATCGTGCTCACCTCGTCCGGTCCGCGCATCATCGACTTCGGCATCGCCCGCCCCGAGCACGGCCTGACCCTCACCACCACCGGCCAGGTCCCGGTCACCCCGGGCTACGGAGCCCCCGAGCAGGTCCTGGGCCGCCGGGTCGCCCCGCCCGCCGACATCTTCTCGCTCGGCGCCGTCCTGGCGTACGCGGCGACCGGCAAGCGGGTCTACGAGGGCAGCCATATCGCCGCCGTCCAGTACGCGGTCGTCCACGAGGAGCCCGATCTCTCCGGCGTCCCGGACGTGCTCCGGGTGCTCATCGCGCCGCTGCTCGCCAAGGAGGCGGCGGCCCGCCCCGCGCCCGCGCAGATCGCCACCGCCTTCGCCCCGCCGCGGGGTGCCGAACGGGCCTGGCGGCGCGGGCCGGTGGCCCAGGAGATCAAGGAGCGGGAGAGCGGCATCCACGAGCTGACCACGCTGACGGCGGGTCCGGACGCCGGGCCGCCGGTGGCCCGGCGCCGGCTGCTGATCGGCGCCGCGGCGGGCGGTGCGGTGCTCGCCGCGGGCGGCGGGGCGGCGGCGCTCTGGTGGCCGCGGCAGCGCCCGCCCGCCAAGAAGACCGACCTGTTCGCCTTTCCGCCGGCGGCCGAGACGCCGGTGGCGCACGTGCTGAACGCGGACGACGGCGACTACGTCAACGGCGGCTCGCCCAAGGCGCTGTGGGGCCCGCTGAACGTCCTCGCCGGCGACACCCCCGCCCCGCTGCCCGTACGGGACGTCATCGTCTTCGGCGCGCTCGGCGGCGGTATCGCGGCCCACAACGTCGTGGACGGGAAGCGCCGTTGGGCCGCGCCCGGCGTCCGTGCGGACCGCCGCTACCTCTCGCTCTCCGACCGCCTGATCGCCGCCGTCGACGACCACGGGACGCTCCGGACGTTCGTCGCGACCACCGGCGAACCCCGCTGGACCGCCCCCGCCGAGGCGGACTCCCTGCTCGCCGCCGACGAGCACGCGGTCTACGTGCTGACCAAGGACCACCGGCTGCGCGCCGTCGGCCGGTCCGACGCGCGGATCCGCTGGACCGCGCCGATCGACCCGCCGTTCCGCGCCAAGCTCCAGCCGCCCGGGGTGATCGCCGACGGCCGGCTGGTCCTGGGCACCCTCGACGGCCATGTGCTCGCCGTGGACACCGCCACCGGCCGACGGGTCTGGGACATCCGCCACCAGTCCGACCGCTACGTCCGCCCGGCGCTCGCCGGCTCCACCGTCTGCTTCGGCGGCACCACGCTGACCGCCCGCCGGATCACCGACGGCAAGGAGCTGTGGCACGTCCAGGAGAAGGACTACCTCAACCGCCCCTCGCGCTACGGCGTGGTCACCGCCTACCCGGACGCCGTCTACGCGGCCTTCGTGAACCTCGAACACGACGACGGGACGGAGTCCACGCTGCCGATGAAGCGGCGGCCCGACAACGGCAAGGAGATCTTCCAGGTGCGCGGCTCCGCCGGCATCACGACGCCGGTCGTCGTCCAGGGCGGCGGCATCTGGACGATCTACACCGTCGGCAGAGGCATGCCGGCCGAGGTGGAGACCGTGGACAAGGACAGCGGCTACCCGGTCTGGAGCTACAAGCTGCCCGACTCACAGGGCCGCCAGTGGCTGTCCGCCGACGGCAACCGCGTCTTCGTGATGAACGACGGCAACCTGTGGGCGCTGCCGGTGTTCTGAGAGGAGGTTCCGGCTGCCGCACGATCGCTGTAAAGCCCCTATAGTGACGCTATGGCATCGACGACGATTCAGGTCCCGCGCGAGACCCGCGACCAGCTTGCCGCACTCGCGAAGGAACGCGGTGTGAGCATCGGCCAGCTGGTCGAAGCACTCGCCGCGGAGCAGCCGACCGCCGCACAGCGGGCCGAGCGGCTGGCCGCCGACCGGGATGTCGCGCGTCGCCTGATCGGCGTGGACATCGGGGACGAGGAGTTCGAGCAGGCACCTGATGTCCTCGGCAACATCTACAAGGTCGCCGCGGCCAAGGCGCGTGCCGCCCGAGGCGACGCCGCGTGATCATCCTCGACACCAGTGCCGTCACGGCCCTCGCCGGCGGCCACAAGACGCTGAACCTGCTGGCGGGCAACATGGCAAGGACTCCCGGCGACCGGCTGGCCATCCCCGCCCTGTGTCTGATGCAGGCCGAAGCCGACGACGAGAACCTCTCCCGCCGCGTGCTCGCCTTCTCCGCCGTCGTCGTCGATTCCCTCGACACCATGGCGGCCGTCAGCGTCGGAACCATGATCCGCGACGGCTACGGCGGCCCGGACACCTGCCATGCACTGTACTGCGCACTGCCGCGCCCCGAGTTCACCGGGATGTCGATCCTTCTGACCGGCAACGAGAGCGCCTACCCGCCCGGTGTGGTCACCGTCGACATCGACTCGCCCGGGATGCTCGGCTTCCACTGAGCAGCGCCGGACAGCCCTGACGGCGGTGCCGCGCTCGGGCCCGGCCCGCCGCGCTCAGGCCCACAGATCCGTGATCGCGATGTCCAGGTCGATCAGCAGCCGGCGGAGCAGCGGCAGGGAGAGGCCGATGACGTTGCCCGGGTCGCCGTCGATGCCGTCGATGAAGGGGGCCGAGCGGCCGTCGAGGGTGAACGCGCCCGCCACGTAGAGGGGTTCGCCGCTGGCGACGTAGGCGGCGATCTCGACGTCGCTGGGCTCGCCGAAGCGGACGGTGGTGGAGGCGGTGTCCGAGACCTGGCGGCCGGACGCGGTGTCGATGACGCAGTGGCCGGTCCGGAGGATGCCGGAACGGCCGCGCATGGACTTCCAGCGGGCGGTGGCGTCCTCGGCGTCCGCGGGCTTGCCGAGCGCCAGGCCGTCCAGTTCCAGGACCGAGTCGCAGCCGACGACGAGCGCGCCCGCGGCCTCCGGCCGGGCGGCGACCGCGGCGGCCTTGGCCTCGGCCAGGACGCGGGCCAGTTCGGCGGGCGTCGGGGCGCTGATCGCGTCCTCGTCGACGCCGCTTATGACGACCTCGGGCGCCAGTCCGGCCTGCCGGAGCAGGCCCAGACGGGCGGGGGACTGGGAGGCGAGGACAAGGCGGCGGGGGCGGGGTGCTTCGGTCATGCCCGCCATCGTACGGAGCGGGCGGCGGGGGCCGGTGCGGCCGGGGGCGTTCCGCGGTCGGTCAGGGGCCGGGAAAACGGCGGCTCGGTGCTCTTCCGCCCCGTGCCGCCGTTTTGGATCTTTCCGGCCCTTTCCGGCCCCTTTCCCCTCCCGCGCCGCCACTTATCGGGTGCGGAGGCTTACTCCGCAGCCGATTCCCGGCGGACGGTCACTTCTTCAGCACGGCCTCCATCACCGACTTCGCGATCGGGCCGCCCAGCTTTCCGCCGGCGATCTCCGAGCGCGGGATGTCCATGTTCTTCGGGTCGACGAAGACGGCGACCGCCACCGGGGAGCTTCCGTCGGCCTGCTTGGCGTACGAGACGAACCAGGCGTACGGGCGCTCGTCGTCGACGTTCACGCCGTGCTGCGCGGTGCCGGTCTTGCCGCCGACCGTCACGCCGTCGATCTTCGCCTTCGAGGCGGTGCCGTCCGAGACGGTGTACTCCATCATTTCCTGCACCTTCTTCGCGGTGCTCTCGGAAACCGCCTGGGGGGACTTCGGATTCAGCGGCGCCGGGTCGAACTTCTCGATCGTCGACAGATCCGGGCCGCGCAGCTCCTCGACCATGAACGGCTTCATCACCTTGCCGTTGTTGGCGATTCCGGCGGCGACCATCGCCATCTGGAGCGGGGTGCTGGTGAGGTCGCCCTGGCCCATACCGGTCAGCGCGGTCTTCGGCTGGTCGAGCTTGCTCGGGTAACCGCTGACCGCCGAACGCACCGGGGTGAACTGCTCGGCGTTGAAGCCGAACTTCTCCGCCGTCTCGCGCATTTTGTCGGTACCGAGCTTGTGCGCGGCGTCCAGGAAGACGTTGTTGCAGGACCACTGCATACCGGTCTTCAGCGACGCCTTGTCGCACGGCGCACCGGCGATGTCGTTGCCGACCTGGGTGCGGGTCTGCGGGAGGGTGTACGGGGCGGGGGCGCCGGAGGAGGCGTTGATGTCGGTGACGGTGCCGTGCTCCAGGGCCGCGGCGGCGGTGAGGATCTTGAAGGTCGAGCCGGGCGGGTAGATCTCGCGCAGCGCGCGGTTGTTCATCGGCTTGGCCGGGTCCCGGTCCAGCGCCACGTACTTCTTGCCCTCCGCGAGGGACACCCCGGCGAAGTCGGACGGGTCGTACGACGGCGTGCTGGCCATCGCCAGGATCTTGCCGGTCCGCGGGTCGAGCGCGACCACCGCGCCGGTGGCCTTCAGATCGGTCAGCCCCTTGTACGCCGCCTGCTGCGCCTTCGCGTTGATGGTGGTGATCACATCCCCGCCGCGCGGCTTCTCGCCGGTGAGCAGGCCGCGTGCCCGGTTGAAGAAGAGCCGGTCGTCCTTGCCGTTGAGCACGTTCTTGTAGACGCCCTCCAGCATGCTCTCGCCCTGCGCCTGCGAGGCGTACCCGGTGACCGGGGCGTACATCGGGCCGTCGGTGAACGTCCGCTTGAACTTGAAGTCGCCGCTGGACTCCACGGATCCGGTGATCGGCTTGCCGTCGACGACGATGTTGCCGCGCGGATAGGAGAACGCCTCGATCTTGACCCGCCGGTTGTTGTCGTTGTTCGCCAGCTCGTCGGCCTGGACGAACTGGACCCAGGTCACCCGGACCAGCAGGGCGAGCACCAGCACCCCGGAGAAGACGGCTATATGTCGCAGCGGCCTGTTCATCGATCTCCCCACTCGCGGCGGCCGGCCGGTCGCCGCACGGCCGCATGCCCGAATTGCGCTATCGAGAGAGAAAGATGCGAATTCGGCGGCTGCGGTTGCAGAAGGGAGTTATGGGGCGCTGCGGATTCCGGGACGGTGGGGCACGCGGTGGTCACCTCACCAGGATCACCAGCGTCCCCACCATGATCGCCGTGGCCAGCACGAAACCCAGCCGGCGGAGCTTCTCCTGCGCTTCGCGCAGCTCCTCGGAGGGTTCGTCGGGCGGATCGGACCACAGCATGACTTCGATCTTCGTGCCCGACACGGCGGCGGCGCCTGAGTACGCGTACTCAGGCGCCGCACCGCGAAGGACTAGTCAGTGCACGATGCACCGATCCGATCCCGCCATGTCACCGTGGCCAGAAACTGGTCCGCCAGGCCCGCGGCCCCGGATGCGGCATCCGGGAGCGCGCCGGGACCGTCGCCGCCGGATCCGCCCACTCCGAACGCCGCACCGGCCCGTCCGGCGCGACTGCCGCGGCGGCAGCCGCGCGAGCCTGCACCACCGCCAGTGCGGCGGCCAGCTCCTCGGGTGTGGGATTGCCCCGTACGACCTTGATCATCGTCAACCGACCTCCTACGGCGGACTACAGCCGGACTACAGCGGGATGTTGCCGTGCTTCTTCGGCGGCAGCGCCTCGCGCTTGTTGCGCAGGGTGCGCAGCCCGCGGACGATGTGCCGGCGCGTCTCGGACGGCATGATCACCGCGTCGACATAGCCCCGCTCGGCCGCGACGTAGGGATTCAGCAGGGTGTCCTCGTACTCCTGGATCAGCTCCTGGCGGCGGGTCTCCTGCTGCTCCGGGTCCTCGATCGCGGCGAGCGTGCGGCGGTGCAGGATGTTGACCGCGCCCTGGGCGCCCATGACCGCGATCTGCGCGGTCGGCCAGGCCAGGTTCAGGTCCGCGCCCAGGTGCTTGGACCCCATGACGTCGTACGCGCCGCCGAACGCCTTGCGGGTGATGACCGTGATCAGCGGGACCGTCGCCTCCGCGTACGCGTAGATCAGCTTGGCGCCGCGCCGGATGATGCCGTCGTACTCCTGGTCCGTGCCCGGCAGGAAGCCCGGCACGTCGACGAACGTCAGCACCGGGACGTTGAACGCGTCGCAGGTGCGCACGAACCGCGCGGCCTTCTCGCTCGCGTTGATGTCCAGGCAGCCGGCGAACTGCATCGGCTGGTTGGCCACGATGCCCACCGGGTGGCCCTCGATGCGCCCGAACCCGGTGAGGATGTTCGGCGCGAACAGCGCCTGGGTCTCCAGGAATTCGTTGTCGTCCAGGACGTGCTCGATCGCGGTGTGCATGTCGTACGGCTGGTTGGCCGAGTCCGGGATCAGCACGTCCAGCTCGCGGTCCGCCTCCGAGACCGCCAGGTCCGCCTCCTCCGGGAACGCCGGCGGCTCGGACAGGTTGTTGGACGGCAGGTACGACAGCAGCCCCTTGACGTACTCGATGGCGTCCTTCTCGTCGCCCGCCATGTGGTGCGCCACGCCCGACGTGGTGTTGTGCGTCCGGGCGCCGCCCAGCTCCTCGAAGCCGACGTCCTCGCCCGTCACGGTCTTGATGACGTCCGGGCCCGTGATGAACATGTGCGACGTCTGGTCGACCATCACCGTGAAGTCCGTGATGGCCGGCGAGTACACCGCACCACCCGCGCACGGGCCCACGATCAGCGAGATCTGCGGCACCACACCCGACGCGTGCACATTGCGCCGGAAGATCTCCGCGAACAGGCCGAGGGCGACCACGCCCTCCTGGATACGGGCCCCGCCGCCGTCGTTGATCCCGACGACCGGGCAGCCGTTCTTCAGCGCGAAGTCCATCACCTTGACGATCTTCTCGCCGTAGACCTCGCCCAGCGAACCGCCGAAGATGGTGAAGTCCTGCGAGTACACGCACACCGGCCGGCCGTCGACGGTCCCGTAGCCGGTGACGACGCCGTCGCCGTACGGGCGGTTCCTGTCGATCCCGAAATTCGTCGACCGGTGCCGGGCGAACTCGTCGAGCTCGACGAACGAGCCCTCGTCCAGGAGCAGATCGATGCGCTCACGCGCCGTCAACTTCCCCTTGGCGTGCTGCTTCTCCACCGCGCGGGCGGAACCGGCGTTCGTGGCTTCGTCGACCCGTCGTTGCAGATCCGCCAGTTTGCCCGCGGTGGTGTGGATGTTTGCTTCCGGCTCGGACATCGGGATGCGGCTCCTGCTCGTCCTGGACTGGCACTCGTACGGAGGGAGGTACGGGTGTGGCTACCGACTCGTAGCGTATCGGCGGGACTGCTCTCCGGCACTGCGTCGTTGACCACACCTAGGCTGGCCCCATGACGCCTCAACCACCGGAAAACCGGGACAAAGACGCCAGCCGCTGGAGCGATCTGGACCGCCCTCCGCTCAACGCCACCGCGCTGCGCCGGGCCCTTCTGCGCCCCGGCTCGCTCTGGTCCTCCCTGGACGTCGTCCCCGTCACCGGGTCGACCAACACCGACCTCGCGGCGCGGGCCGGCACCCTCGCCGAGGGTGCCGTCCTCATCGCCGAGGAGCAGTCCGCCGGCCGCGGCCGGCTCGACCGCCGCTGGTCGGCGCCGCCCCGCTCCGGCCTCTTCCTCTCCGTCTACCTCACGCCCCGCGTCCCGCACGACCGCTGGGGCTGGCTGCCGCTGCTGACCGGCGTGGCCACCGCCTCGGCCATCGCCCGCTCCGCCGGTATCGACACCGCTCTCAAGTGGCCCAACGACCTGCTGGTGACGGTGGACGGGGCGGAGCGCAAGGCCGGCGGCATCCTCGCCGAACGCGCCGCCGACGGCGTGGTCGTCGGCATCGGCCTCAACGTCTCGCTCACCGCCGAGGAACTCCCCGTCCCCACCGCCGGCTCGCTCGCCCTGGCCGGCGCCCGCAACACGGACCGGGACCCCCTGCTGCGGGCCGTGCTGCGCTCGCTGGAGCAGTGGTACGGCGCCTGGCAGGAGGCGAACGGCGACCCCGCGGCCAGCCGCCTCCAGGAGGCGTACACCGCCGGATGCGCCACCCTCGGCCGCTCGGTGCGCGCGGAGCTCCCCGGCGACGAGTCCCTCCAGGGCGAAGCCGTGGCCCTCGACGCGGACGGCCGCCTGGTCCTGGCCACCGCGGACGGCGTCCAACGGCCGGTGGCCGCAGGCGACATCATCCACCTGCGCCCGACCGGCGGGGAGGGCGGCTCGGCGCCCTGACGGCCGCGGGGGGCGGGGCGGCGCCCGTCCGGTTCCGCCGACGCCGGCCGGCGCCGCGCGGTTCCCGTCCGGCGCCCGGCCAACACGTACGCGTCAGGGGAGCGCAGCGACCACGTGAGGCAGAGCACACCTGCCGTATCGTTGAGGCGGTCCGTCAGGGAACGGATCATGGGCGAGCAGTGATCGGAAGGGCAGTGCGCAGGGATCGGACAGGGAGCGGCCGGTGACCGGCGACGACTCGGGGGCCACCTCGCGCGGCGCGGACACCGGGGGCGATGCGGTGGCCGTGCCCACCGGCGACCCCGCAAGTGACCCCGCAGGGACCGGAGCGGACCCGGCGGGTTCCGACGACATCGGCGACATCGGCGACAACGGCGCCAGCGATGACAGCGGTGACAGTGCTGACAGCAGCGACGACGCCGAGCATGCCGAGAACGCCGACAGCGCCGACAGCGGCGAGGACGGCGACAACGACAGCAACGACAGCAACGACAACAACATCGCCGTCAAGCTCGAACAACTCATCCTCGGTGCCGACCGCCGCTACACGCCGTTCCAGGCGGCCCGCAGCGCCGGCGTCTCCATGGACCTCGCGGCCCGTTTTTGGCGGGCGATGGGCTTCGCCGACATCGGCCAGGTCAAGGCGCTCACCGAGGCCGACGTGCTGGCCCTGCGCCGGCTCGCCGGTCTCGTCGAGGCGGGCCTGCTGAGCGAGGCGATGGCCGTCCAGGTCGCCCGGTCCACCGGCCAGACCACCGCCCGGCTCGCCGACTGGCAGATCGACTCCTTCCTGGAGGGGCTCACCGAGCCGCAGGACTCCGGGCTGACGCGTACCGAGATCACCTACCCGCTGGTCGAACTGCTGCTCCCGGAGCTGGAGGAGTTCCTCGTCTACGTCTGGCGGCGGCAGCTCGCGGCGGCCACCGGCCGGGTCGTCCAGGCCCAGGACGACGCGGAGATGGTGGACCGGCGGCTCGCCGTCGGCTTCGCCGACCTGGTCGGCTTCACCCGGCTGACCCGGCGGCTGGAGGAGGAGGAACTGGGCGAGCTGGTCGAGGCGTTCGAGACCACCGCCGCCGACCTGGTCGCCGCGCACGGCGGGCGGCTCATCAAGACGCTCGGCGACGAGGTGCTGTTCTCGGCCGACGACGCGGGCGTCGCGGCGGAGATCGGGCTGCGGCTGATCGAGACCATGACCCACGACGAGACGATGCCCGAGCTGCGCGTCGGCATCGCGTTCGGCACGGTCACGACCCGGATGGGCGATGTCTTCGGCACCACCGTCAATCTGGCCAGCCGGCTCACTTCCATAGCGCCGAAGGACACCGTCCTCGTCGACGAGGCGTTCGCGGAGGAGCTGGGGCGCACGGGCGAGGCGCCGGTCTCCGAGGCGGACGCCGCGGCGGCGGAGAAGGCGGCCCAGGAGGGCACCGGCAGTCCGCCGCCCCCGTACCGCTTCGCGTTGCAGCCGATGTGGCAGCGGCCGGTACGCGGCCTGGGCGTCGTGGAGCCGTGGCTGCTGACCCGGCGGGGCTGATGCCGCGCCGTCCGTCCGCCGGCCGGTGGCCCCTGCCGTAACGGGTGCCGGGATGGCATGATCGCCGTCGGATCGTGTCAACGATCGTTAACCGGATGCGGTCGTGCCATCGGATGCGGGAGGGCTGTATGCAGCGGTACGGGGCGGATGAATGGGTCGGCGTCGAGCGCCACGGCTTCGTGGCGGAGCTGGTGATGGACCGGCCGAAGGCGATGAACGCGGTGTCCACGGCCATGGCGGACGCACTGTCCGAGGCGTGTGCCGCGCTGGCCGCCGACCCGTCGGTACGGGCGGTGGTGCTCAGCTCCACCCATGAGCGGGCGTTCTGCGTGGGCGCCGACCTCAAGGAGCGCAACTCCTTCTCGGACGCGGACCTGATGCGCCAGCGCCCGCGCACCCGCGCCGCCTACACGGGCGTACTGGAACTGCCGATGCCCACCATCGCCGCCGTCCACGGCTTCGCGCTCGGCGGCGGCTACGAGCTCGCGCTGGCCTGCGACCTGATCGTCGCGGACGGCACGGCGGTGGTCGGGCTGCCGGAGGTGTCGGTGGGCGTCATCCCGGGCGGCGGGGGAACGCAGCTGCTGCCGCGCCGGGTGGGTGCGGCCCGCGCCGCCGAGCTGGTGTTCACCGCCCGGCGGGTGCCGGCGGCCGAGGCGGCCGGGCTGGGGATGGTCGACCAGCTCGTGGCGGACGGCGAGGACCGGGCCGAGGCGCTGGCGCTGGCGGGCCGGATCGCCCGCAACTCGCCGGTGGGGCTGCGCGCGGCGAAGCGCGCCCTGCGGCTCGGGCACGGGCTGGATCTGCGGACCGGGCTGGATCTGGAGGACGGCGCCTGGCGGAGCGTGGCGTTCTCCGGGGACCGGGCGGAGGGCGTCGCGGCCTTCAACGAGAAGCGGGAGCCGGACTGGCCCGGGGCGTGAGGCACGGGGGCGGCGCCCGGGTGCCGGACGGGGCGCCGCCGGGAGCTGGTCGGTCCGGCGGTCGCCCCGGAGAGTGTCGGATCTCCGCCGGAAGGGGCGAATCGGGTCAATCATTCCTACGCTGTAGTACAGAGCGTGCTCACGGTGACGGAATGTGAGGATCCGGTGACGGGCGAGGGCGATACGAGGCTGCGGGCCGTGGTGGAGCTGGCCCAGGCGATGGCCGCCACGCACACGCTGCGCGACTCGGCGCGGGCGGCGGCGCAGGGGGTGCGGCAGGCCCTGGGGGGCTCCTTCGCGGCGATCTCGAAATGGGAGCGCGAGCTGGGGCAGCTCCGGGTGCTGGTGAATGCCGGCGAACTCGCCCCGGGGGAGCGGGAGTTCCCGGACGGCGAGACGTATCCGGTGCACGAGTTCCCGGAGATCGTCGGCTTCCTGCACGAGCAGTGGGCGGGCGGCGGCGAGCCCAACGCCTGGGTGGAGGTGGCCGAGGGCGTACCGCCCGCGGAGGGCCGCTACAACCACCAGAGGGTGGCCGCGCTGCGCCGCCGCGGCCGGGGCTGCTGCGTGGTGGCGCCGATCGTGCTGCACGGCCGGGCGTGGGGCGAGCTGTATGTGGCGCGGCGGGCCGGGGAGCCGGTGTTCCGGCGGGCGGACGCCGATTTCGCGACCGTGCTCGCCGCGGTCACGGCCGCCGGCATCGCGCAGACCGAACGCCTCGCGGAGGCCCGCCGGCTGGCCTTCACCGACGCGCTGACCGGCCTCGCCAACCGCCGGGCCGTCGACATGCGGCTGGACGAGGCGCTGGAGCTGCACCGCGCGGAAGGGGTGGTGGTCAGCCTGGTGGTGTGCGATCTGAACGGGCTGAAGCGGGTGAACGACTCGCGCGGCCACGCGGTCGGGGACCGGCTGCTGGAGCGCTTCGGGTCGGTGCTGTCGCTGTGCGGGGCGATGCTGCCGGGCACCCTCGCGGCGCGGCTCGGCGGGGACGAGTTCTGCCTGCTGGCGGTCGGGCCGCCGTCGGACGAGGTGGTCAAGGTGGCCGGCGAACTGTGCTACCGAGCCGGGGAGTTGGACCTCGGCGAGGGGGTCGCGGTGGGGGTCGCCTCGACCGGCGACCCGATCGGCGCGGTGCGCAGCGCACGGCGGCTCTTCCGGCTCGCGGACGCCGCACAGTACCGGGCCAAGGCGGCGAAGTCGGGTGAGCCGGTGGTGGCCGGGCGGCACGGCGGGGCCGACGACCCGGTCGTACGGCTGGCGGACTCGCCGGAGCCGCCGCCGGGGCCGGAGCGTCGGCGGTTCAGGAGGTGAGGTGCGGGCGCGCGGCGGAGGGGGTGCGTCCGCGGGTGATGATCGGTAAGGGGTGATCCCGAAATCGGGTGGTGACATCCGGCGATTCAGTCTCTAGGGTGCCTGAATATGGATATGCACACTGTGGTGCTGAGGACGTCCGGCACCACCGCACAGGACGTCATCGCGGTGGCCCGCGGCGCGGCCCGGATCGAGCTGTCCGAGGAGACCCGCGCGGCCGTGGCCGCCTCCCGCGCCTTCATCGACGAGCTCGCCGCCAAACCGGACCCGGTCTACGGCGTCTCCACCGGCTTCGGCGCGCTCGCCGTACGCCACATCAGCCCGGAGCTGCGCGCCCAGCTCCAGCGCAACATCGTGCGCTCGCACGCGGCCGGCATGGGCCCGCGGGTGGAGCGCGAGGTGGTCCGCGCCCTGATGTTCCTGCGGCTGAAGACCCTCGCCTCCGGGCACACCGGCGTCCGTCCGCTGGTCGTCGAGACCATGGCCGCCATCCTGAACGCCGGCATCACCCCGGTCGTCCACGAGTACGGCTCCCTCGGCTGCTCCGGCGACCTCGCGCCGCTCTCGCACTGCGCGCTGACGCTGATGGGCGAGGGCGAGGCGGAGGGCCCCGACGGCGCCGTACGGCCCGCCGGCGAGCTGCTCGCCGAGCACGGCATCGCGCCCGTCGAACTGCGTGAGAAGGAGGGGCTGGCCCTCCTCAACGGCACCGACGGCATGCTCGGCATGCTGGTGATGGCCTGCGCCGACCTCGCCCGGCTGTTCACCTCCGCGGACATCACCGCCGCGCTCTCCCTGGAGGCGCTGCTCGGCACGGACAAGGTCCTCGCCCCCGAGCTGCACGCCATCCGGCCGCACCCCGGCCAGGCCGCCTCGGCCGCCAACATGCTGAAGGTGCTCGCCGGTTCCGGCTTCACCGGCCACCACCAGGACGACGCCCCGCGCGTCCAGGACGCGTACTCGATCCGCTGCGCCCCGCAGGTCGCCGGCGCCGGCCGGGACACCCTCGACCACGCCCGCCTGGTCGCCGACCGCGAGCTGGCCGCCGCCGTCGACAACCCGGTCGTGCTGCCCGACGGCCGGGTGGAGTCCAACGGGAACTTCCACGGCGCACCGGTCGCCTACGTCCTGGACTTCCTGGCCGTCGCCGCCGCCGACCTGGGCTCGATCGCGGAGCGCCGTACCGACCGGCTCCTGGACAAGAACCGCTCGCACGGGCTGCCCGCCTTCCTGGCCGGGGACCCGGGCGTCGACTCGGGCCTGATGATCGCCCAGTACACCCAGGCCGCGCTGGTCAGCGAGCTGAAGCGGCTGGCCGCCCCGGCGTCGGTGGACTCCATCCCGTCCTCCGCGATGCAGGAGGACCATGTCTCGATGGGCTGGTCGGCGGCCCGCAAGCTGCGGACCGCGGTCGACAACCTGACCCGGGTCCTGGCCGTCGAGCTCTACGCGGCGACCCGCGCCGTCGAGATGCGCCAGGGCCTGGCCCCGGCACCGGCCACCCGCGCCGTCCTGGACGCCATACGCGCCGCGGGCGTCCAGGGGCCGGGCGAGGACCGCTTCCTCGCGCCGGACCTGGAGGCCGCATACGCCTTCGTCCGGGACGGGAAGCTGGTGGACGCCGCGGAGTCGGTGACCGGCACGCTGGCGTGACGCACCGTCAGCAGTACCGTCCGGTGGGCGGTCCGGCGGCGTGACGCGCTGATGCGCGGCCGTCCGGGGCCGCCGCCGGCGGCGCGCCGTCCGGGCCCGGGTGCGGGCTCAGACGGCTTCGTCGCGGGTACGGCGTACCGAGTAGCCGACCAGCGCGGCGCCGAGCGCCAGGCAGGCGGCGCCGCCGACCACGTAGGGCGTGGTGTCCGGGCTGCCGGTGTCGGCGAGGCGGTGCGGCCGGCCGCCGTCGGGCGCGGTGCCGCCGGGGTGTGTGGTGGTGGAGCGGCTGTCGGCGCTCTGCGCGCCCTCGGCGGCCCGGCCCGGGTGGCCCGCCTGCTTGCCCGGGGCACCCGATCGGCCCGCCCTGGAGAGGTCCGCCTGACCCGGACGGGTTGCTGCGGAGGCCGTGTGCAGACCGGAAGGTGCCGTTCCGTCATCTCCCACGATCGCGTTGGCGGACGGCACGAACCACAGGGCGAGCAGCACCGATCCCGCGGCAGCGGCGGTCAGTAGCGGTCGTCGTGCGGTCACGAAAGCTATCCCCCTTGTGGGTTCGGCGAATTGGCCGTTGACCGCAGATGTTAGTGACCGCCGCGGGTCGCGGGGAAGTCGGGACCCGTACGTGCTTACGCTCCGTGCTATGAGCAATGGTGAGACATCACGTTTTGTGCGGCTTCACGTCGAACTGGTCATGGAGATCACCGACGCCGAGCAGCTGACCGGCGCCGCTCTCGACCACATCAACGGCGACCCGACGATCCCGGAAGAGGAGCGCCGGCAGTCCGAGGAAACGGTCAGAGACGATCCGGCGGAGGCGCTGGCCCACCTCATCGATCCCTTCGACCTGGTCACCAGAGTGCCCGGCACCGAACTCGCGCAGGCCTCCTGGAGCAGCGAGGAGATGACCGACTACGACCCCGACGCCGAGTGGGACGCGGCGGAGTGGGATCTGGCCGACGACGCGGACGGGGAGGGCTGACCGGGCGACCGCCGCCCCCGTTCCCCCGCACCCGCCGGCGGCGCACCCGCCACCCGGCGACCATCCGACGACCACCCGCGGCCCCCGTACGGCATCCCGCCGTGCGGGGGCCGATGACGTGTGGGGCGGAGCGTCGTTATGCGGGCGGGGGCTGTGACGCGGGCCATGGCCGGGCGGCAGAGGGTGTGGCACGATCTGCGGCAATTCTCGATCAAATAGCCTTTTTGCCGCATTGAGTGGCCTTCCCCACATTTCTCCAAGGAATGGAACGGGCGAATCGGAAAAGGCGTTCACATGGAGTCGGCCGGAATGCCTGCGTCCAGATATGCCTGCGTTCAGGTGGCGGCTCGCTCGGGGATTTTTCGGAATCGGTAGCAATGGAGAAGCGTGTGATGACGGACAGCAAGCGCCGCAAGGGCCTGATAGCCAGTGCCGCGCTGCTCGGGGGCGTACTCACGGTTGCCGCGGGTGGCACCAGCAGTGCCGCCGGCCACAGTGACGCCGCGAGCGCCGGACGCCACGAGAACACCCAGCAGGTCGACGACGCGGCCTCCCAGGCGGCCTCGCAGGCGAACATCGACATCGTGCCAGGGGACGGCGCGACCGACGTCGGGACCGGCGGCACCAAGGTGACGGTCAGTGGCGGCAAGCTCACCGACGTGACCATGACCACGGCGCACGGCGGTCGGACCGTCGCGGGCACCCTGTCCGCCGACGGCACCTCGTGGCGGCCCAAGCAGGCACTGGCCCACTCGACCACGTACAAGATCACCGCGCAGGCCGCGGACGCCCAGGGCCGCAAGGCCGTGGCGAACTCGACCTTCAGCACCGGGTCCCCGGCGAACATGTTCCTCGGGCACTTCACGCCGGAGGACGGTTCGACCGTCGGCGTCGGCATGCCGGTGTCGATCAACTTCGACAAGCCGGTCAAGAACCGGCACGCCGTCCAGTCCGCGATCGGCGTCGCCGCGAGCAGCAACCAGCAGGTCGTCGGCCACTGGTTCGGCGACAGGCGGCTGGACTTCCGCCCGAAGGACTACTGGAAGCCGAACTCCCAGGTCACCGTGAAGCTCGGCCTGGCCGGCGTCGCGGCGTCCCCCGGCGTCCACGGCGTCCAGAACAAGACCGTCCGCTTCACCGTCGGCCACTCGCAGGTCAGCACCGTCGACACCAAGTCGCACATGATGACCGTGGTGCGCGACGGCAAGGTGATCAGAACCATCCCGATCTCGTCCGGCGACAAGGACCACGCGACCTACAACGGTCAGATGGTCATCGCCGAGAAGTACCTCCAGACCCGGATGAACGGTGCGACCGTCGGCCTCACCAAGAAGGACGGCAAGGGCGAGTACGACATCCCCGACGTCCCGCACGCCATGCGGCTGTCGAACTCCGGCACCTTCATCCACGGCAACTACTGGGCCCAGGGCGTCTTCGGCAAGGTCAACAGCAGCCACGGCTGCATCGGCCTCCAGGACGTGCAGGGCGCCAAGGAGCCCTCGACCGACGGCGCGTGGTTCTTCGCCAACTCGCAGCTCGGCGATGTCGTCAAGGTGATCAACTCCCCGGACCGGACCATCCAGCCGGACAACGGGCTCAACGGGTGGAACATGTCCTGGACGCAGTGGGTCGCGGGCAGCGCGGTGTGATCGGCCGTCCCGTGGGGGATCTGATCTGACCTGATCCGGTCTGACCTGACCTGACCCGGTCCGAACGACGCCCGGCGTCGCCGTCATCGCGGCGCGCCGGGCGTCGCGTCGTACGGTGCGTACCGTGCCAGGCGGCGGCGAGCGAGGTGCGGCTCGGCGGGCGGCAGTGACGGATGGGCCGGAAACGGGTACGGGTACGGGAAACATGCTCCCCGCCCTGCACCATCTGGCCCGTATCGCCGCCGACCCGCATCCGGCGACGCGGGCCGCCCTCCAGGACGCGGGCGTCGTCCCGCTCCTCCGGGCGATGTCGGCGCAGGACCGGCGGCTGTCGTACCGGGGAGGGGTGCGGGCGTTCACCCAGGACGAGGCGGTGCGCGCGGCGCCGGCACAGGTGCTGGCGGCGGCCACCGGGGCCGGGGGCTGACCGGCCGTCCTCCGGCCCCCCGGCCCTCCGTACAGTGACCGGGTGAGCGAGCACGGAAGAGGCAGCCGGGGCAACGGCCGGGGCGCACGCGCCACCCCGCCCGCCGACGAGGCCGCCGAACTGGTCGGCGGCGTCCTCGGCAGGGTCCGCTACGCGGCGGACGGGACGGCGGCCGAGGACGCCATGGAGACTGGCGCCTCGATGCTGGCCGCGGCGGCACCCGGCTGGGAGGCGGTGAGCGCCGCCGTGCTGGCCGCCGCGGCCGACGCCGTACGGCGGTGCTGGGCGGGCGGCTGGCAGCCCGCGGACCTGGAGCGGATGGTCCGGCGGGATGCACCGGACACCACGCTGGCGGCGCTGGCCGTCGACGCCATCGCCGCCGAGGAGTCCCGACACCCCGGAGCCGGTGCGCCCCACGACCCCCGCCGGCAGGCCCAGCTGGACCGCCTCGACGCGCGCGTCTGGTGGGACAGCGACCGCGGCTACCTCGACGCGCTGGCCGCCCGCCGCCGCACCTCCCGCTTCGAGACCGCGTACGACGTCCTGGCCGTGCTGCGGCTGATCGCCCGGCTGCCCCGCATCACCCCGCTCCCGCCGCCGCCCCACCCCTCCGCCGCGTCCGCGGCACGCGCCACCGGCGGGAGCGCCGCGGCCTCCCGCGCGCTGGGCCGGATCCGCGGGCTGCTGGCCAAGGCCGAGGCCACCACCTTTGCGGAGGAGGCCGAGGCGCTGTCCGCCAAGGCCCAGGAGCTGATGGCCCGTCACAGCATCGACGAGGCCCTGCTCGCCGGCGCCGACGGCCTCCGTGGAGCCGGGCCGGCCGACGGCCCCGCGGCGATCCGCATCGGCATCGAAGGGCCCTACGAACAGGCCAAGGCCCTGCTCCTCGACGCCGTCGCGGCGGCCAACCGCTGCCAGGCCGTCTGGGCGTCCGACGTCGCCTTCTCCACCGTCATCGGCTTCCCGCCCGACCTGGAGGCCGCCGAACTCCTCTACACCTCACTGCTCCTCCAGGCCACCTCCGCCATGAACCGCGCGGGCGACGACCACCACGCCCGCGGTCGGTCCCGCCGCACCCGCGACTTCCGCCAGGCCTTCCTCGTCGCCTACGCGGACCGCATCCGCACCCGGCTCGCCGCCGCCACGGAAGCCGTCACCGCCGCCGCGTCCGCCGAATCCACCGCGCCCGACCGCCTCCTCCCGGCCCTCGCCGCCCGCGCCCTCGCCGTCGACGAGACCACCGGCACCCTCTTCCCGGACACCGCCCCGGTCCGCCTGCGCGGGGTACGGGACGCGGCCGGCTGGCACCAGGGCACCGCCGCGGCGGACCGCGCCCGCCTGGGCCGCACACCACCGGACGCGGAGCGTTAGAGCCCGTCCGGTGGGCCGGAGCCGGGACAGCACACCTGGGCCCCCATACCAGTGCCTCTGCGGCCGACTCGGCGGCCGTCGAGTCCACCGGGGACGAAAGCGCCTTTGTGGATCTTCACGCTTCATTGCGCTTCATTGCGCTTCTTTGTAGCCCTTTGCGGTTCTTTGCAGTTCTTTGCGGATCAGCCGGTCGAACTGGGCTCCGTGACACGGGTATTGGCCCCAAGCCGCCCCGCCTCCGCCGCGATCCACCCGGCCGCCGCACCACCCGCGGACCCCGATGCGCCACCTCCGCACGCCCGGCCATCGCAAACCCACCCGAGCGGGCGACGAGCGACCTACGCGATCCCCCGCAGCAACTCCGCAGCAACTCCCTCTGGGATCGCGGCCCACCCTGCACCTCTCCCCGCGAACGGTGGAACGGCATCTCGCCCGCGGTCTGCGGAAGTTGGGGGCGCCTTCCCGGTATGGCTTGGCGCGGATGGACGGACGGGAACGGTGGACAGGAAAGTCGAGGCGCGCCGTGGCCGCTTCCGTTACGAATCAGCATTGCTTCAATGCTTGTTCGATCGCTCCCAGTCGACCTCGGTCAGGATTGGGGCGCATTCATGCCATCCCCCATGCCATGGAAGGCCTCGCTGCCTCATGCTCAACGATGACGACGCCCCGCCCTCCGATGCCGAACTCATCGCGTCCTTACGGAATCCGGATTCTGATGCCACGGATTCTGATGCCGCGTTAGACGAGCTGTATCGGCGGCACCGTTCGGCAGTCCTTTCGTATGCAGCCGCCTGCTGCCGGGATCCGCACACCGCCGAGGACCTCACCGCGGAGGCCTTCGCCCGCACCCTCCAGGCCGTACGATCCGGCAAAGGCCCCGAGTCCGCGTGGCGCCCGTACCTGCTCACCATCGTCCGCCGCACCGCCGCAGACTGGGCCGGCAGGGCCCGTCGCACCGAGCTGTCGCCCGACTTCGAGCAATGGCTCGCCAACGCCCATGACGCGCCCGGCGCGGAGAGCAGCGAGGAGAGGATGCTCCGCCTGGAGGACAACAGCCTCGTGCTGCGGGCCTTCCGCTCGCTGCCCGAGCGCTGGCAGACCATCCTGTGGCACACCGCCGTGGAGCGGGATTCGGCCCAGAAGGTGGGTTCCCGGCTCGGCATGAGCCCGGCCAGTGTCAGCTCCCTGGCCTACCGGGCCCGGGAAGGCCTGCGGGAGGCGTACCTGGCCGCGCATGCCGTCAGCGACTCCGCCACCGACGAGTGCCGCCGGTACCGATCCCGGCTCGGCGCCGTGGTGCGACGCCCCGGAAGCCGCAGGACCAAGGACTTCGAGCGACATCTGACACGGTGCGAGCACTGCCGCCGCGCGCTGATCGAACTCACCGACCTCAACGAACGACTGGGTTCGGTACTGCCCGTCGCGGTGCTGCTCTTCGGCGGCTCCGCCTATGTGGCGGCACGGCTCACCGACACCGCAGTGGGCACCGGCGCGGGCGCGCTGGGCTCCGGAAGCCCGAACGGCGCCTCCCTCCATGGAAGTACCGGACTGTGGGCGAGGCCCGGGGCCGCCGCCGCCATAGCCACCGCCGTCGGGGTCGCCATCGCCCTCCTGCCCATGCCCTTCGGCGACCACGACGAGAGTCCGCAGAGCGCACCACCGCCTCCTCCGGTGACGCGGAAGGACACTTCGCCCGCGCCCCGGACGCCACCCCCGTACCTGCCCCCACCTGCCGCCCGACCCCCGTCCTCTTCCCCGACCCCGACCCCGACCCCGTCCTCTTCCTCTTCCTCGCCCCCGACCTCTTCCCCGACCCCGGCCTTGTCCCCGTCTACCACCGCGGCCACGCCCCCGTCCTTGCCCAATCGTGCGGCCGGCTCCTCGCCCACACCTGCGACCACGGCCGACGGCGCGGCCACAGCCCCGCATTCGCCCACCGCCAAGCGCGCGCCCTCGCCGTCATACGCTCCTGCGGCCACCCCTGCGGCCACCCCTGCGGCCACGCCTGCGGCCACGCCTGCGGCCACCCCTAGGCCCGCACCGACCGCACCCCCGACGCCGACCGCGCCCTCGACGCCGACCGCGCCCCCGACCCCGACGCCTCCGCCCACGTCGACGCCTCGGCCCACGTCGACGCCAACACCCATGCCTACGCCGCCACCCATGCCTACGACGCCGGCGCCCGCGCGTTCCGTCGCGCCCACGCCGCCTGCGCCGCCTGTGCCCACGCCGCCCATGCCGCCCACGCCGCCTGCGGCACCACCGCAGGCGGCGCAAGGCAGCGATCTCAGCGCCTGCTATCACGACGCGTGTCAGGTCGAGGTGACAGGCGGGGACACGATCCCGCTCGACGGCCAGGCGGGCGTCGACGTGTTGAAGATCGTCAGCGTCGCCAACAACAGCCTGAGCTACGACGCGTCTTCGGGTAACGGCGCGCAGACCGCCAGCGGCAGCCAGTCCGGTCCCGGTACCTCGACGATCAACCATCTCGTCATGGACATCCTCAGTATCGACGGGAGTCGAGCGCTCATCCGCCTCCATAAGGGGTGACCTGCCCCGCCCCGCCACAGCGGGCGCGGGCCGTCACCGGACAGTGCCTATTACGCACCAGAGCAGCATTTCAGCAGGTCGGACGGTCGAACTGGCGCCTGTGTCCCTGGTGTTGGGACTAGAGGGAGAGGTTGCCCCTGAAGGTCTCCGAAGTGTTCGGCCGTCCGCTCACTGCCCGACAGCGGTGGGCGGGACGGCCGATTGACCGCCGCCGAATGCGAGGAACTCAGGCAACTCCGCAAAGCGAACTCCGGGTTGGAGCGGGCGAATGGGATGCCGAGAACGAGTCGATGCTCGTGGTGCCGTTTCCGGGGAGGGCCTCGGTCAGCATGGTCTGGTGGGCGTCTGGAGGATCCGCCGGGCGCAGTTGCCGAGGTGGCCGACCGGGTCGCCTTGCGTGCCGGCGAGAGGAGACGCGCTGGGAGCGGGTCGCTGAAGGCTTGAGCGGTGTTCCGCAGGGGCGGCGGCCACCTCGGGTCGGACGCGCCGGCCCAGCGACGTGTCCACCGGTTTCGGACTCTGTTGGTGTGTGCTTCGCACACTGTTCACGGGGCGTGCCTCAAACGGTTTGATGCGTGCTGCCAATCTGCCTGCCGACGACATTCGCAGACTGGAGTGTGAAGCATGCGCAAGACGGCCTTCGGTTGGAAGCAGACCACGGCGGGCGCTGCTGCTGCGGCGCTGGTGATGGGGGGCGCCTTCATGGGGGTGGCCGACGCGTCGCCCGCTGAGCCGCGGCAGGGCGAGGGTGTGCCACAGCACGTCTTCTACATCATGATGGAGAATCACGGGAAGTCCCAGATCATCGGCAACACCGCCGATGCGCCCTATATCAACCAGCTCGCCACCAAGTACAACACTGCGTCTGATTTCCACGGAGTCACCCACCCCAGCCTGCCCAACTACCTGTCCGCCTTCTCCGGGTCCTTCCAGGGCATCTGGGACGACTGCAAGGCGGGAGCGACGGTGACCTGTCCCCCGGAGGAGTTCGTCCCGGGTTCGGGCGACGCGACCGACGGCGCTTCACTGACGCCCGCCCAGGTGGCCAGCGCGAGCAAGACGCCGCACATGTTCTCCGGCCGCAACCTCGTCGACCAACTGGAGGCGAAGGGGCGGACGTGGAAGGCGTACATGCAGTCCATGCCGCAGGCGGGCTTCGAGGGCGAGTACGCGCCGGGCAACGTCAACGGCACCACGGTGAAGCTGTACGCGCAAAAGCACAACCCGTTCATGTACTTCTCGGACATCAACTCCCCGGGCAACCCTCGGCTGAAGCAGGTGGTGCCGCTGGAGAAGAACTTCGACGCGGACCTGGCCTCGGGCACGGTTCCCGACTTCTCCTGGATCAGCCCCGACCAGTGCCACGACATGCACGGGATATCCCCGAGCGCCGCGGCGATCGTCGGCCTCCCCGACTGCGGTTATCCCAGCTCCGGCCTCGACCACGGGGCGATCCGGCTCGGCGACCAGTTCCTCCACGACACGGTCACCAAGATCATGAACTCCCCGACGTGGAAGGCGAGTAACTCCAGCATCGTCATCAACTGGGACGAGAACGACTACTCCGGCTACTCCGGAGGGCCCGGCAGCCCGGTGGGGGCGAAGGGTGCCGTGCTCGGCGGCGGGGACGCGCCGCTGATCGTGATCAACTCCCACAGTGGCCCGCACAAGGACTCCGACGTCCCCGCCGACCACTACACCGTGCTCGCCACGCTTGAGCACATGTGGCACCTCGGCTGCCTGGAGAACACCTGCTCGGCCCGCACCTCCGGCTCGCTGCGGGATCTGTTCGCCCGCTAGGCGGGGCTGCGCGACCGCCGGCCGAAGGCGGGAACTTCGGGGTGCGTCTCGCGATGGCGTGCTCGGTGGCCGGACTCCCGGCATGGAGGGAAACCCGACGAGTGCCCCTGGCATCAAGGCCAGGGGCACTGGGCGAACGGAGCGGCCGGTGCGACCGTCGCGTTCCGCGAGCCTCAGCCGCCGGCGCCGGCCACGCCCACCGGGCACGAGACGCCCGTCCCGCCCAAGCCGCAGTACCCGGCGGGGTTCTTGTCCAGGTATTGCTGGTGATATGCCTCAGCCGGATAGAAGGGGCGGGAGGCGTCGGCGGGGAGGATTTCGGTGGTGATGTCGCCGTAGCCGGACGACTGGAGGACCTTGCGGTAGGCGTCGCGGGAGGCTTCGGCGGCCTGCTGCTGGGCGGGGGAGTGGGTGTAGACGGCGGAGCGGTACTGGGTGCCGACGTCATTGCCCTGGCGGAAGCCCTGGGTCGGGTCGTGGGACTCCCAGAAGAGCTTCAGCAGCGCGGTGTACGGGACGACGGCCGGGTCGAAGACGACGCGGACGGCCTCGGTGTGGCCGGTGTGGCCGCTGCACACCTCTTCGTAGGTGGGGTGCGGGGTGTGGCCGCCCTGATAGCCGACGAGGGTGGTCCAGACACCGTCGGTCTGCCAGAACTTCCGCTCGGCGCCCCAGAAGCAGCCCAGGCCGAAGTCGGCGGTCTCCAGGCCCTCGGGATACGGGCCGAGCAGCGGGTTGCCGAGGACGGTGTGCCGGTCGGGGACGGTGAAGTCCCGCTCGGGGCGGCCCGGAAGCGCTTCCTCGGGGGTGGGGAGATGGGTCTTGAAGCGAGAGAACAGCATCAGGATCGTGCTCCAGAGATGAGGGGCGGAGGGGGCGGAGGGGCGGACTCAGGCGCGGAGAGATGTGCGGACACGGACGGGGCCACTGGCGCGGACGCGGCGCGGGTATCGGTGCAACGTGTGGGAGCGGGCGGGCATTCCTTCGCTGTCTGCTGTCTGCTGTCTGCTGTCTGCTGTCTGCTGTCTGCTGTCTGCTGTCTGCCGGTGGCCGGTGGCCGGTGGCCGCTGGGGCCGCCGGCCGCGGCGGGTCACCCGCGCGGGCGGAAGTCCGCCGGCGTTCCGCCGAGCTGCTCCCAGCCCGCGATGGCCAGCGCCCGGTACGCGGCGTACTCGGCGGCGGGGCTGCGCCCGTATGACCACGGGACGGCGCCCACGTGGCCGTCGACCAGGCGGAGCTGCTCCATCGCCTCGGCGTAGCGCTCGGCGCGGACCAGGAACCAGACGAGGAGATGCCGCACGTGCGGTGCCATCGGGTGGTCGGCGGGGGCCTCGCGCAGCGCGAAGTGGGCGCCCTCGATGGCGCGCTCGACGACCGCGCTCTGGTAGAGCCCGCGGACCATGTTGGCCTCGGGGAGGTGCTCGTAGACCGCGAACAGCGGCAGCGCCGGCAGCAGGCTCTTCGCGGGGGCCCCGGACGCGGCGCGCTCGGCGAAGGCTTCGGCGTCCTTGCGGGAGCCGTGCCACTTCTCCGACCAGTACGGGAGCGCGGCCAGATGCGCGCCCATGTGGTGCGGCGCGCGCTGCACGACCTTGGACCACAGCTCCTCGTAGTCGGCGGGGCGCTCGCCCAGGCCTCGGGAGACGGCCAGCTCGGTGAGGTACGGGATGGGGCTGCCGGGCGCCAGCAGGCCCGCCTCCCGGCAGACCGTACGGGCCTCCTCCAGGATCATCCGGAAGTCCTGGGAGCCGGGGTCGCGGAGCGCCTGGAAGACCAGGAACTGGGCGTGCGTCTGCGCGCCGCCGGGGTCCTTCGGCGCCTCGGTGCGCCAGGTGCGCAGCCAGATGCCGCCGGTCCGCCGGCCGCCCGCGCCCGCCGGGTCCCCGGCCAGCTCGAACGCGGCGGCGCCGGCCAGTGTCTGCACCCGCTGCCAGCGGCGCTCCCAGTCGTCGCCGGTGGACTTCAGCAGCTCGGCGGCCGGGCGCCAGTCGTGCGTGCGCCGCATCTCGGCCAGCGCCTCGGCCAGCTCGGGGTCGGGGCCCGGCAGCCGGACGTCCAGTTCCTCCAGGGGGACGAAGCCGTAGCCCGCCATCGGGTCGCCGGCCACCACCAGGCCCTCCCGGGCGTGCTGTACGGCCCGCCGGCGCCGCATCCAGGGCAGGAAGACGAAACCGCCGAGCATGATCGCGGCGAGGAGAACCAGCAGAGCGTCCATGTGGTGTGTCCCGGTTGGAGGGGGCGGAGGGGCGGCGGGCCGCGGGGGCGGTCGGGGGCTGAGCGGTGCGAGAGGCCGGGACGGTCGGTCCGCGGTGGCGGGTGCCGGATGCGAACCGGTGTCCGGATCTCTCGTAGGTATCCACTATCCAGCGAACCAGAAAGTTCCGGAAAGTTCGGCCGCGCGGCCGACTACCCTCGGCAGACATGAGCGATCAGCGCGACGAGCGCCACCAGCACTTCGAAACCCTCGCCATCCACGCAGGTCAGGAGCCCGACCAGGCCACCGGCGCGGTGGTACCGCCCATCTACCAGGTCTCTACTTACAAGCAGGACGGAGTGGGCGGGCTGCGCGGCGGCTACGAGTACAGCCGCAGCGCCAACCCGACCCGTACCGCCCTGGAGGAGAATCTCGCCGCCCTCGACGGCGCTCGCCGCGGCCTCGCGTTCGCCTCCGGCCTCGCCGCCGAGGACTGCCTGCTGCGCACCCTGCTCGCGCCGGGCGACCACGTCGTCATCCCCAATGACGCCTACGGCGGGACGTTCCGCCTGTTCGCGAAGGTCGTCGAGCGGTGGGGTGTGGAGTGGTCGGTGGCCGACACCTCCGACCCGCGGGCCGTCCGCGACGCGGTGCGGCCCCGTACGAAGGTGATCTGGGTGGAGACGCCCAGCAACCCGCTGCTCGGCATCAGCGACATCGCGGCGCTGGCCGGGGTCGCCCGCGACGCCGGGGCCAGGCTCGTGGTCGACAACACCTTCGCCAGCCCCTACCTCCAGCAGCCGCTCGCCCTCGGGGCGGACGTGGTGGTCTACTCCACGACCAAGTACATGGGCGGGCACTCGGACGTCGTCGGCGGTGCGCTGGTCGTCAACGACGACACACTCGGCGAGGAACTGGCCTACCACCAGAACGCGATGGGCGCGATCGCCGGGCCGTTCGACGCCTGGCTGGTGATGCGCGGCATCAAGACGCTGGCCGTCCGGATGGACCGGCACAGCGCGAATGCGGCGCGCGTCGCCGAGTTGCTGGCCTCCCACAAGAAGGTGACCCGGGTCTACTACCCGGGGCTGGCCGAGCACGCCGGCCACGAGATCGCCGCCAAGCAGATGCGGTCGTTCGGCGGCATGGTGTCGTTCCGGGTCGCGGGCGGCGAGGAAGCGGCGGTGGAGGTCTGCAACCGCGCCGAGCTGTTCACCCTCGGCGAGTCGCTGGGCGGTGTGGAGTCGCTGATCGAGCACCCGGGGCGGATGACGCACGCCTCGACGGCCGGTTCGGCGCTGGAGGTCCCCGCCGACCTCGTCCGCCTGTCGGTCGGCATCGAGTCCGTCGACGACCTGCTGGCGGACCTCACGCAGGCGCTGGGCTGAGCCGGTAGCGGCCCCTGGTCACCACCCCTCCACGGGGGGAGGGGTGGTGCGGGTCGGCGGGGGACGCCAGGTCTGCTCAACTGCCGCCCAGGTCGGCAGAGTTGTCAGGGCCGGCAGGGCGAGCACAGCCGGGCCGGCAGGGCGAGCACAGCCGGGCCGGCAGGGCGAGCACGGCCGGTCCCCTACGGCGTAGGCCCGCGCCGGCGTACGGATCGGCAACTCCTCGGCGACCGGGGCGGGTTGGGCGGCGGCTTCGCCGGTCAGCAGGGCGGCGGCAGGCAGCAGCCGGCCGGCCGCGCCCGCCACGAAGAGCTCGAACTCCCGGGCCCGGCGCCGCTCCCGCGCCCACTGCCGCTCTCCACGGCGCCTCCCGGATGACGGGCATCCGACGCCACCGGGTCCTATGGCACGTTAGTCCGGGAGCGGGGTCAAGGCGTGCGACGGCAGCCCGATACGAGGGCGGCACCCCGATACGCGGGCGGCGCCCCGATACGCGGGAGAGCGCGCCGGCACCGGCTCTCGTGCGCACCGGCACCCGTTCTCGTACGCACCGGCCCCGCCCCCGTACGCACGCCGGGCCGACCGCCCGTACGCCGGCCGGCCGCCCCCCCCGTACGCCGGCCGGCCGCCCCCCCCGTACGCGTCAGGACGACGCCGGACCCGC
>NZ_BMRP01000018.1:136885-148490 GCF_014648695.1 Streptomyces albospinus | reverse complement strand
ACGCCGGACCCGCGGGGACCGCCGGTCCCGCCGGTCCCGCCGGACCGCCCGGCGCGAGGGCGGTGAGGTCGGCGAGGGAGGCGTTGAAGCGTGTCAGGAGCGTGCAGAACGCGGCGCGTTCCTCTTCGCTCCACTCCTCCGTCACCAGCGCCATCAGCGCCCGCCGGGAGGCCCGCACCTCGTCGAGGCGGGCATGGCCGCGCTCGGACAGTTCGAGCACCACCGCGCGGCCGTCCTCGGGGTGCGTGGCACGGCTGACCAGCCCGGCGTCGACCAGCGGGGCGACCTGCCGGGTGACCGTGGAGGAGTCGATGCCCATACCGCAGGCCAGGGCCTTGACGCCCATGGGGCCTTCCTGGTCCAGGCGGTTGAGCAGCAGATAGGCGGCGCGGTCCATGGAGTTCCGCGCCTGCCCGACGCCGCCGAGCCGGCTCTGTTCGGCGCGGCGGGCGAAGACGGCCACTTGGTGCTGTAGCGCGTCGAGAAGAGCGGGGTCGGTGTGGGTCGTCATGTCCGGAGAGGTGGGCATGGCCGGGGCTCGCTTCATGGAGGTGCGTATGGATGGGGTGACAGCGTACGCGGACCCGGCGCGGGCCGTACCGGTGCTGTCGCCTGCGGTCACGTTGCGTGAAGGTTCACGGCGCGATGCGCCTGCGTGAAGGGCGGCGGAACGGCCGCGGGCGGGCGAGCCGTTCCAGGTCGGGCGACCGCTCGCCGCCGTCCGTACCGGGTGCCCGCCGCCGCCCCGGCGCACCGTGCGACCCGCCGGTGTCCGCCATCTGGCCGGAAAAGCCCGTTGGTGGCCGAACTGCGAGACTGGCCGCATGGCCGACCACACGCCGCGTGCCCCGCAGGGGCCCACCGGATCCGCGCCCGCCGGCGGGGAACTGCCCGCCGGGATCACGGTCGAGGACGTACGCGAGGCGCACAAGCTGCTCTCCGGCGTCTCCCGCGCCACCGCCATGGAGGGCAGCCGCTATCTGTCCGGGCTGGTCGGCACCCCGGTCCACCTCAAGTGCGAGAACCTCCAGCGCACCGGCTCGTTCAAGATCCGCGGCGCCTATGTGCGGATCGCCAGGCTCTCAGTTGAGGAGCGGGCGGCGGGTGTGGTGGCGGCCAGCGCGGGCAACCACGCGCAGGGGGTGGCGCTGGCGGCGTCCCTGCTGGGCGTCCGCTCGACGGTGTTCATGCCGGTCGGCGCCCCGCTGCCGAAGGTCGCGGCGACCCGCGAGTACGGCGCCGAGGTGCGGCTGCACGGCCAGGTCGTCGACGAGACGCTGGCCGCCGCCCAGGAATACGCGCGGCAGACCGGCGCGGTCTTCATCCACCCCTTCGACCACCGCGACATCATCGCCGGCCAGGGCACGGTCGGCCTGGAGATCCTGGAGCAGTGCCCGGAGGTGCGGACGGTCGTCGTCGGGGTCGGCGGCGGCGGGCTCGCGGCGGGGATCGCCCTCGCGGTCAAGGCGCTGCGGCCGGACGTGAAGGTCATCGGCGTGCAGGCGGCGGCTGCGGCCTGCTATCCGCCGTCGCTCGCGGCCGGACGCCCGGTGGCCATCGAGCCGCTGACGACGATGGCCGACGGGATCAAGGTCGGGCGGCCCGGCGATGTGCCGTTCGGCATCGTCAACGCCCTTGTGGACGAGGTCCGTACGGTCTCCGAGGACGAGCTCTCCAGCGCCCTCCTGCTCTGCCTCGAACGCGCCAAGCTGGTCGTGGAGCCGGCCGGCGCGAGCCCGGTGGCGGCGCTGCTCTCCGCGCCCCGCTCCTTCGAGGGGCCGGTCGTCGCGGTGCTCTCGGGCGGGAACGTCGACCCGCTCCTGATGCAGCGCATCCTCCGGCACGGCATGGCCGCCGCCGGCCGCTACCTCTCGCTGCGCCTGCGGCTGACGGACCGTCCGGGCGCCCTGGCCAACCTCCTCGGCATCCTCTCGGTCGTCGACGCCAACGTCCTCGACGTCGGCCATGTCCGCACCGATCCCCGCCTCGGTCTCACCGAGGTCGAGGTGGAACTCCACCTGGAGACCAAGGGCCCCGTCCACTGCGCGGAGGTCCGCGAAGCGCTCTGCGCGGCGGGGTACGACGTCGTCGCGGACTGATCCGGCACGGGCCCGGACCGGAAACGGGCGAACCGAGAATTTGTATCGCGATGTATCGCGTTCAGGAGTAGCATCGGCGGGCAGTGACACGGTCGCGGGGGGCCGTTGCGCCAGGGTGCCCCGCGGCGGGAGAAATGCCGCAATTGAGTACACGGATGCACCAAAGCGCCAAACGTAGTATTCGCTCTGGAACTGACCCAAATCATGGGGGTACCCATATGCCAGGCGCCATTTATGCCGAAGGTCTGGTGAAGACCTTCGGCGAGGTGAGGGCACTGGACGGCGTCGATCTCGACGTCCCCGAAGGAACCGTCCTCGGAATGCTCGGCCCGAACGGTGCCGGCAAGACCACCGCCGTACGGGTCCTGACGACCCTGCTCCGCCCCGACCGGGGCACGGCACGGGTCGCCGGTATCGATGTCCTCGCGCACCCCGACGCGGTGCGCCGCTCCATCGGTCTGTCCGGCCAATTCGCCGCCGTGGACGAGTACTTGACCGGCCGGGAGAATCTGGTGATGGTCGGCCAGCTCTACCAGATGAGCGGGCGCGACGCCAAGCGCCGGGCCGCCGAGCTGCTGGAGCGGTTCAACCTCGCCGACGCCGCCGACCGCACCGCCAAGACCTACTCCGGCGGTATGCGCCGCCGGCTCGACCTCGCCGCCGCACTGGTCGTCAGCCCGCCCGTGATGTTCATGGACGAGCCGACGACCGGCCTGGACCCGCGCAACCGCCAGGCGCTCTGGGACGTCATCCAGGAGCTGGTCGCGGGCGGCACCACGCTGCTGCTCACCACGCAGTACCTGGAGGAGGCCGACCGCCTGGCGCACGACATCTGCGTCGTCGACCACGGCAAGGTCATCGCCCGCGGCACCGCCGACCAGCTCAAGGCGCGCACCGGCGGCGAACGCGTCGAGGTCGTGGTGCACGCCCCCGAGCACCTCACCGTCGCCGACGAGGTGCTGCGCACCTTCGCCAAGGGGGAGGGCACGGTCGAACCGCACACCCGCAAGCTCACCATCCCGGTGGCCGGCGGCGCCAAGCTGCTCGCCGAGGTGATCCGCGAACTGGACACCCGCGGGGTGGAGATCGACGACATCGGGCTGCGCCGCCCGACCCTCGACGACGTCTTCATCTCGCTGACCGGGCACACCGCCGAGACGGCGGACGAGAACGACACCGATGGAAACGGAAGCGGCGCCGCGGGAACCGGCGGCGAGACGAGCAGAACGGCGGGTGTGAAATGACCGCGGTGAGCGAAGCGGCCGGCAGCGAGACCCATCTCCGGAGCCCGCGCCCGCGCGGCGGCCTCGGCCGCTCGGTGCGCGACTCCCTGGTCGTCGCCAAGCGCAATCTGATCCGGATGCTGCGGATCCCCGAGGTCGTGATCTTCGGGCTGATCCAGCCGATCATGTTCGTGGTGCTGTTCACCTACGTCTTCGGCGGCTCGATCAACATCCCGGGCGCCCCGTCCGGCGACGCCCGGGCGTACCGGGAATTCCTGATGGCGGGCATCTTCGCGCAGACCGTCACCTTCGCCACGGCCGGCGCCGGCGCGGGCATCGCCGACGACATGCACAAGGGCCTGATCGACCGGTTCCGGTCGCTGCCGATGTCCCGCGGCGCGGTGCTCACCGGCCGCACCCTCGCCGACCTCGTGCAGACCGCGCTGACGCTGGTGGTGCTGGCGGTGGTCGCGCTGCTGATCGGCTGGCGCAGCCACGAGAACATCGCCAAGGTGCTGGGCGGCTTCGCGCTGCTGCTCCTGCTCGGCTACGCGTTCTCCTGGATCGGCGCGCTGATCGGCCTGTCGGTCCGTACGCCCGAGGCGGCCACCTCCGGCGGGCTGATCTGGCTCTTCCCGCTGACCTTCATCTCCAACGCCTTCGTCCCGGTCAACGGCATGCCGGCCTTCCTCCAGCACATCGCGGAGTGGAACCCCTTCAGCGCCACGGTGGCCGGTGCCCGGCAGCTGTTCGGCAACACCATCGGCGGGGTGCCCCGGTCGGTGACCGGCGCCTGGCCGATGGAGCACCCGGTGCTGGCCTCGGTGCTCTGGTCCGTACTGATCATCGCGGTCTTCCGGACGCTGGCGGTGCGCAAGTACCGGTCGGCGACGGCCTGAGGCCCGCCGAGGACGGACGGCCGACGCCGCCGGCGACACAGGAAGCGGCCCGGAGCCTTTCGCTCCGGGCCGCTTCCCTGGCGTCGTCTTCGTAACGTCCGGTGGCTCAGCCGGTGTACGGCTTGGCGTCGAGGATCTTCACGCTCGCCTTCTTGCCGTTGGGGAGCTCGTACTCCGCGTCGGCGCCGACCTTCTTGCCGTTCACGCCGGTGCCCAGCGGCGACTGCGGGGAGTAGGTCTCGATGTCCGAGCTCGCGTACTCACGCGAGGCCAGAAGGAACGAGAGGGTGTCGTCCGGGTCTCCGTCGAACGCGATGGTGACGACCATGCCGGGAGCGACCACGCCGTTGGCCGCGGGGGCCTCGCCGACCTTCGCGGACTGCAACAGCTGGGTGAGCTGGCGGACGCGCAGCTCCTGCTTGCCCTGCTCCTCCTTGGCCGCGTGGTACCCGGCGTTCTCCTTCAGGTCACCTTCCTCGCGGGCCGCCTGGATCTTCTCGGTGATCTCGGCGCGTGCGGGACCAGACAGGTACTCCAGCTCGGCCTTGAGCTGGTCATACGCCTCCTGGGTCAGCCAGGTGACGTTCTCGCTGGTCTGGGTCACAGGTGCTCCTCGTCGGTACTGGGGATAAATCAAACGCCCTACCAGGAAGGTTTGCGCCTTCACAGGTGGGCGAAACCACGAGCCTAACAATTCCGGCACAAAAGGGGGAAGAGGAAATTCACAGTGTCGGTACAGGAACGCATCATCGCTGATCAGAGGCGGTCGGCGGGCGACCGAGGATCGTCCGTTCGTGTCAGAGGCCGTCGTGCGCTCCCCGGAGCCGCCGTTCCGGCCGGCCCGGCCGGCCCGGTCAGCCGTTGCCCGACGGTGCTCCCGTGCAGCCGACCAGGACGGCGTTGGTGGCCCTCTTCGTGGTCCGCAGGGTGACCTCGGTGTCGACCTGCCCGGAGCGCTGGTCGACGGTGACGTCCTTGCGCCCGACCTCGGAGCCGTCCACGGCCTGCGAGCGGAGCGTGCAGACGCCCTTGTCGTCCTTGCCCTTGACGACCTCCAGGTGCACCTTGACGGCGTGGTCGGAGACCGCGTCCCAGGTGATGATGCGCCCGCTGAGGTCCTGTCCGGCGATGTACGAGACGCCCGCCCAGCCGATCACGCCGAGCAGCGCGACACCCAGCACCGAGCCGATGATCTTGAGCTTGCGGTCCGTGCGCTCGTCCGAGGAGCGGCCGTAGCGTCCGTCCGGGAGCCCTTCGCGCACCGCGGCCATGATCCATCCTCCTGGTACGGGGACCGGGAAAACGAACCCCCCGGGGGTCCCCGCCCCAGGGAATACAGCGCCCCCTCGCTTCGGTCACTATAGGAGGCATCTTCTCCGGCGCTTCACTGAGGATCGAGTCTTGACTGAGCAGCTGCGTTTGATGGCGGTCCACGCCCACCCCGACGACGAGTCGAGCAAGGGTGCGGCCACCATGGCCAAGTACGTGTCCGAGGGGGTGGACGTGCTGGTCGTCACCTGCACAGGGGGCGAGCGAGGGTCCATCCTCAACCCGAAACTCCAGGGCGATCCGTACATCGAGGAGCACATCCACGAGGTACGCAAGAAGGAGATGGACGAGGCCCGGGAGATCCTGGGCGTCAAGCAGGAGTGGCTGGGCTTCGTCGACTCCGGGCTGCCCGAGGGCGACCCGCTGCCGCCGCTGCCCGAGGGCTGCTTCGCCCTTGAGGACGTCGAGGCCGCGGCCGGGCGTCTGGTGAAGCTGATCCGGGAGTTCAAGCCGCAGGTCATCACGACCTACGACGAGAACGGCGGCTACCCGCACCCCGACCACATCATGACCCACAAGATCACGATGGTGGCCTTCGAGGCGGCCGGCGACCCGGAGAAGTACCCGGAGGCCGGCGAGCCCTGGCAGCCGCAGAAGCTCTACTACAACCAGGGCTTCAACAAGCCGCGCACCATCGCGCTGCACGAGGCGCTGCTGTCGCGCGGCATGGAATCGCCGTACGGGGAGTGGCTGGAGCGCTGGAAGCAGTTCGAGCAGCGCGAGCGCACCCTGACCACCTACATCCCGTGCGCCGACTTCTTCGAGATCCGCGACAAGGCGCTGATCGCGCACGCCACCCAGATCGACCCCGACGGCGGATGGTTCCGGGTCCCGATGGACATCCAGCGCGAGGTCTGGCCGACGGAGGAATACGAGCTCGCGAAGTCGCTCGTGGACACCTCCCTCCCCGAGGACGACCTCTTCGCGGGCGTCCGCAACAATTGAGCCCATGATGAGCGCGACCAGCACCCTCGCCCTGACGCACTTCGTCACCCTTGCCGACAGCTTCGACAAGGACAAGGTGACCCCCGGCGTCCTCGGCTTCATCGTCTTCGCGATCATGGGCGGCGCCACCTGGCTGCTGCTGAAGTCCATGAACAAGCGGATGCGGAAGGTGGACTTCGAGGAGGCGCCGGAGGACGGCGGGGCGGGCACCGCCGAGGCCGCCGCGGCGGCCCCCGAGCCGAAGACCAGCTGACGCCCGGAGGCCCGCGGGGGCGATGACCGGGTGGCGGCCGAGGGCCGGCCGTCTGGCAGCGGCCGGCCGGCGCGCCCGGCGGCTCGCTGATCCGAGCGGTCAGCGAGCCGTACCGCGACGCCGCGCGCCGGTGACGTCAGTCCACGGCCGTCGGCGCGACCGGCACCCCCATGATTTCCCGGGCGTGGCGGTTCGGCACCATGCCGAGCCGCCATGCCTGCCATCCCGTTTCCGGCTCCACACCGCGCTCCAGCAGCAGAGCGAAGGTCTGCGCGCAGTCCTCCAGCTTGGAGTCCCGGCCGTCGTGCGACTCCCGGGTCAGCTGGGCCAGCTCCTCCTGCGCCACGGCCACGCCCACCACCGAACCGCCCGGTGAGGCGAACGGCAGCAGGGTGCACCGCAGGAAGCGCGCCCAGTCCTCGCCGCGCCGGTCGCCGTAGCCGGCGAAGATCTGCGCGGCCTCGTCGGCCAGCTCCAGTGCCTGGGCCGCGCGGCCGTTGCCGGCGTCGATGACCACGAGTTCCAGCAGGGACCACGCCTCACCGTGCGCCACCCCGATCCGCTGGAAGTCCTTGCGGGCGTCCTGGAGCAGCTGCCGGGCGAAGCCGCTGTTGCGCAGTGAGCCGGTCTGCTCGGCCCGCATGTCCCGGGTGACCCGGCCCGCATGGTGCCGGGCGCAGGCGAGGCCGTAGGCGTCGTGCATCCTGCTGAACATGTTCCGCGAGCGCTCCAGCTGCCGCAGCGCCGCGTCGTGCTCGCCGCGCTCCTCCAGCGCCTGGCCGAGGTAGTACATCGTCCAGGCTTCGCCGCGCGCGTCCTCGTGCTGGTGGTGCAGCGGCAGCGCCTGGCGCAGCTGGTCCACGGCGGGGCCGGGGTCGCCGTCCACCAGGCGGGCCCGCGCCAGCTGGGTCATCGCCCAGGCCGTGCCCCGGTCGTCGTGCGTACGGCCGTAGAGCTCCATCGCCGACTGGAGGGCGGCCTCGGCGCGCGGCACGTCGCCCATCCGGAGATACACCTGGCCGCGCTGGAAGTGCGCCCATGCCTGGCCGTGGATGCTCTCGCTCTCCTCATGGAGTTCCAGCGACTCCCGCAGCATGGCGAGCGCCTCGGGGAGCCGCGCCCGGTCCCGCTCCACCGCCGCCAGGGCGTGCAGCGTCCAGGCCCGGTCGCCGTGCATGTCGGGTCCGGCCTGGAGGTCCAGCGCCTCGCGCAGCTTGGCCGCGGCGTCGGTGAGATTGCCCTGGTGCTGGAGCGTGATGCCCAGGTCGCGCAGCGCACGGGCGGCGCCCACCGGATGCTGCGCCTCGAAATACAGGTCGACCACCGACGACAGGGTCGTCCGGGCCCGGTCCAGCTCGCCCAGCTGCCGGGCGGCGACACCCGTACGCCACTGCACCGAGCGCACCAGCAGCCCCTGGCCGACCGCCCGGGTCAGCTCGCTCAGCTCGCCCAGGCGGTAGAGGTCACCGCGCAGCAGGCAGTAGTCGCACAGCGCGCCCAGCAGATGCGAGACCGTCGCCTGGTCGACCTCCTGATCGGCGTGCCGCAGCGCGGCCGTGATGAAGCTGGTCTCGTCGTCGAGCCATTGCAGGGCCGCGTCCAGGGACGTGAAGCCGTGCGAACCGAAGCGGTCGGCGCGGGTGGACGTGTTGCCGTCGACCAGCCGGATCACCGAGTCGGCCAGCTCCGCATAGCCGCGGATCAGCCGCTCCTGGGCCGCGCTGCGCTCGGTCGGCTCCTCCTCGGCCATCAGCCGGGCGTGCGCGAAGCTGTGCACCAGCGCGTGCAGGCGGTAGCGCTCGCCGCGGACATGCTCGATCAGCCCGGCCCCGGCCAGCGCCGCCAGCCGCTGCTCGGCCTCCGCGTTCGGTACGCCCAGCAGCGCCGCCGCGGCGGCCACCCCCATGCTCGCCCGGCCCACCAGGGCCAGCCGGCGCAGCAGTTGCCGGGCCTGCGGCGCCTGGTCGGCATAGCGCAGCGACAGGGCCCGCTCCACCGGCCCCGCGTCGTGGGCGGCCAGGTCCGCGGCCAGCGAGGCCGGCGAGCGCGTCTCCAGCGAGGAGCCCGCCACCCGCAGCGCCAGCGGCAGGCCCGCGCACAGCTCGGAGATCCGGTCGATCGCCTGCGAGTCGTACGGGGCGGCCTCGCCCGGCGGCTCCTCCCCGGAGGCGGCCCGCAGCAGCTCCTCGGTGCCCGCCGCGTCCAGCGCGCCCACCGGCAGCTGGTGCACCCGTGCCTCCAGGTCCGCCGGCAGCTCCAGCGGTTCCCGGGAGGTGACCAGCACCAGGCTGTCGGAGCGGTCCGGCACCAGGGCGCGCACCTGCTCGGGGTCCGAGGCGTCGTCCAGCAGCACCGTCACCGGGAGGCCGGTCAGATGCTGGTGGTAGATCTCGGTGAGCCGCTTGACGTGCTGCTCCTGGGACGGGCGCTCGCGGAACAGCAGCTGCTCGCGCGGGGCGCCCAGGCGGTTGAGCAGATGCATCAGGGCGTCCCGGGTCGGCAGCGGCACCTCGCCAGGCGTGTCACCGCGCAGATCCACCACGCACGCGCCGCGGAACTGATCGCGCAGCTGATGCGTGGCCCGCACCGCGAGCGCCGTACGCCCGGAGCCCGGCTCGCCGTGCAGCACCACCACGATCGGCTTGGTCTCGGTGCTCGCCCGGCCTGCGTGCACCCACTGCGCGATCTGCGTCAGCTCGGCCCGCCGCCCGGCGAACGGGCCGTCCGGGCGCGGCAGTTGGGCGAACGACTGCTCCAGAACGGACCGCTGGCGGGCCGCCGCGCTGCGGTCCGCACCGCGCAGCTGAGGCCCCCGGGCGGACTTCGAGGCGGCGGGCTTGGACTTCGAGCCGCTGCCCCGGGCCGCCGCCGTCAGCATCCGCTGCTGGTCGAGGAACGGCCGGATCCCGCGCACCTCCAGGGCCGTCAGCCACTGGAGCCGCAGCTGCTCCGGACCGCCCGGCTGGCCGCGCATCCCGGCCTGGTGGTGGGCCGCCGGGAAGTGGCCCGCGGTCAGCTTCAGGACCGTCGCCGCCGCGCCCGCCACCAGGACGGCCGTGCCGGCGGCGAGCGCCGGGCCGCCGCCCGTGCCGTAGAGGAGGTCCGTACCGACCGCGGCCACCGCCGCCACCAGCGTCGCCACCGTCGGGGTGCTCAGCTCCTTGCGGGACAGCCGCCCGGAGAGCGGCTGCTGACCGGCCGCCGCCTCGTCCAGCGCGCGGACGTACGCGGTGTACTCCTCGGCGGCGGAGGCCGCCAGCTCGTCGAGCGCCGCGCGCGCCCGGCTGATCAGCGCGGCCCCGTCGAGCCGGCCGCCCGAGCGGCGCACCTCTTCCTCGACGGTCCGCGCCAGCAGGTCTTCCGCTTCTTTCCGGTGGCTGTCACGCAGCACGGCCAGTGAGCCCGGCATGCCCGTCCCCCTCCAGCAGTCTCCAGTGTTTCCGACATTTCCAGCAGTTCTTCCGGCAGTTCCGGCGGTTCCAGCAGTCTTCGGTGATCCCCCGGCGCTCCGGGGAGGCGTCGTTGCGTCCCCGCGGCGCGCGCCGGCGGTGATCACCGGCGTACGCACAGTCTTCCGTCTCCGAGCGGTTTCCGGCAGGGCTGTGGATAACTCCCTCCGCTCCCGGCACCCGCAGCCCCATTGGGAGAGGATGGCCTCATGCCGAACCGCCTGGCTCATGAGACTTCCCCGTATCTGCTCCAGCACGCCGACAACCCGGTCGACTGGTGGCCGTGGTCCACCGACGCGTTCGAGGAGGCGCGGCGGCGCGGCGTGCCGGTGCTGCTCAGCGTCGGCTACAGCTCCTGCCACTGGTGCCACGTCATGGCCCACGAAAGCTTCGAGGACCCGGAAACCGCCGCGCTGCTCAACGAGCACTTCGTGTCCGTCAAGGTCGACCGCGAGGAGCGCCCGGACGTCGACGCCGTCTACATGGAGGCGGTCCAGGCCGCCACCGGCCAGGGCGGCTGGCCGATGACCGTCTTCCTGACCCCGGACGCCGAGCCGTTCTACTTCGGTACGTACTTCCCGCCCAGCCCCCGCCACGGCATGCCCTCCTTCGGGCAGGTCCTGGAGGGCGTCCGCAGCGCCTGGGCCGACCGCCGCGACGAGGTCGGCGAGGTCGCCGGCCGGATCGTCGCCGACCTGGCGGGCCGTTCGCTGGCCGAGTCGCTGCCCGCCGCGGACCGCCGCCCGCCCCGTCCCGAGGAGCTGCACGCCGCCCTGCTGGGCCTGACCCGCGAATTCGACGCGGTGCACGGCGGATTCGGCGGTGCGCCGAAGTTCCCGCCGTCCATGGTGCTGGAGTTCCTGCTCCGCCACCACGCCCGGACGGGCTCCGCCGGAGCGCTGGAAATGGTGCAGGCCACCTGCGCGGCGATGGCCCGTGGCGGGATCTACGACCAGCTCGGCGGCGGGTTCGCGCGCTATGCGGTGGACCGGGAATGGGTCGTTCCGCACTTCGAGAAGATGCTCTACGACAACGCCCTGCTGTGCCGGGCCTACGCTCACCTGTGGCGGGCCACCGCCCGCGGCGGAGCCGCTGGTGAACTCAGCGACCTGGCCCGCCGGGTCGCCCTGGAGACCGCCGACTTCATGGTCCGCGAACTCCGCACCGAGCAGGGCGGCTTCGCCTCGGCGCTGGACGCGGACAGCGACGACGGCACGGGCAGCGGCCGGCACGCCGAAGGCGCGTACTACGTATGGACGCCCGAGCAGCTGCGCGCCGTACTGGGCGAGAAGGACGCGGAGTTCGCCGCCGCCTACTTCGGCGTCACGGACGAGGGCACCTTCGAGGCGGGCGCCTCCGTCCTCCGGCTCCCGGACGTCGGCATCGAGAGGGGCAGCGCGGTGGGGGT
>NZ_BMRP01000018.1:115756-136842 GCF_014648695.1 Streptomyces albospinus | reverse complement strand
AGCCTCCAGGGAAGGGAGGCGGTGGGCGACGGGTGGGCAGAGGCCGAGCGGGTGGCCTCCGTCAAGGAGCGGCTGCTCGCGGCGCGTGCGGAGCGACCGCGCCCCGGGCGGGACGACAAGGTCGTCGCCTCCTGGAACGGGCTCGCCGTCGCCGCGCTCGCCGAGACCGGCGCCTACTTCGACCGGCCCGACCTGATCCAGGCCGCCACCGACGCCGCCGACCTGCTCGTCCGCGTCCACATGGACTGGCAGGCGCGGCTCCACCGCACCTCCCGGGACGGCACCGCCGGCGCCAACTCCGGTGTCCTGGAGGACTACGCGAACGTCGCCGAGGGCTTCCTCACCCTGGCCTCGGTCACCGGCGAGGGCGTCTGGGTGGACTTCGCGGGCTTCCTCCTGGACACCGTCCTCGTCCAGTTCACCGCCGAGGACGGTGCGCTCTACGACACGGCCGCGGACGCCGAGGCGCTGATCCGGCGCCCCCAGGACCCGACCGACAACGCCACCCCCTCCGGATGGACCGCGGCGGCCGGCGCCCTGCTCTCCTACGGGGCGCTGACCGGCAGCGCCCTCCACCGGGACGCCGCGGAGCGCGCCCTGGGGATCGTCACGGCCCTCGGCGGCCGGGCGCCGCGCTTCATCGGCTGGGGGCTCGCCGTCGCCGAGGCCGCGCTGGACGGGCCGCGCGAGGTCGCGGTGGTCGGCCCGCGGGACGATCCGGCCACCCGTGCGCTGCACCGCGCCGCGCTGCTCGGCACCGCCCCGGGGACGGTCGTCGCGCTGGGCGTCCCCGGGGCGGACGGCGCCGTGGAAGTCCCGTTGCTGATGGCGCGCCCCCTGGTCGACGGCAGACCGGCCGCGTACGTGTGCCGCAACTTCACCTGCGAGCGGCCGACCACGGACCCGGAGGAGCTGGCGGAGCGGCTGCGGGGGTGAGGCGGCGGAGGCCGCCGGGCCCGTACGGCGCCCCGCGGCCCCGCCTCAAGTCCTAGGACCAGCGACCGGATTGACCCTGACGTGCGCGTCAAGTTCTAGCCTCGGGGCATGACGAACACGCACCGCGAAGTCCGCCTGGCCGCCCGCCCCACGGGGCCGGTCACCGACGACCTCTTCGAGATCGCGGAGGTACCGGTCCCGGAGCCGGGTCCGGGCCAGGTCCTCGTACGCAACACCTTCATGGGCGTCGCCGCCGTGATGCGCACCCTGATGGACGAGGTCACCTCCGTACCCATGCCGTCCTTCGTGGTCGGCGAGGCGCTCCACGGGCCGGCCGTGGGCGAGGTGGTGGCCGCCCCGGGCAGCGACCTCAAGCCCGGCGACCTGGTGGCGCACCGCCTCGGCTGGCGCGAATACTCCCTGGTGGACGCCGCGCAGGTCCAGCGGCTCGACCCCGATCTGCTGCCCGACCCGGCCGGCTACCTCTCGCAGGGCCCCACCGCTCTCATGGGCGTCGACCGCGGCGCCGAAGTGCGCCCCGGGGACACGGTGTTCGTCACCGGGGCGGCCGGCGGCGTCGGCTCCCTGGCCGGACAGATCGCCAAACTCCGCGGCGCCGCCCGGGTCATCGGCAGTACGGGATCGCGGCAGAAGGCCGACCGCCTGATCAAGGAGTTCGGCTATGACGCGGTGGTGATCCGCGGCGCCGGCCCCATCGAGGAGCAGCTCCGGGCAGCCGCCCCGGAGGGCATCGACGCGCTCTTCGACAACGTGGGCGGCGAGCAGCTGGCCGCCGCGCTCGCCGTCGCCAACAGGGGCGCCCGGCTGGCCATCGTGGGCGCGCTGGCCACCCAGCTCTCCGACGGGAGCCGGACCACGACCGAGATCGACACCCTGTCGCTGCTGGCCCGGAGCATCACGATGCGCGGGGTCGCCCTGTACGACCACCTGGACCTCGTCCCGGAGTGGAACCGGATGTTCGGCCAGGGCCTGCGGGACGGCACCCTCACCTTCCCGCACTCCCGGCTGCACGGCATCGAGGAGGCCCCGCGGGCGCTGCGCGAGCTGACGCAGGGGCGCCATCTGGGCGCCGTACTGGTGGAGTTGTGAGCGCGCGGCGCCAGATGGGACGCCCGCGGACGGGCACGCCCGCGGGCGTCATTCCTCCGGGGGATTGCCGTGCCCGGTTGTAGCCTGCACGAGTGACGACCTTGCTGGGGTACCGCTCTCTTGTCCAGGAGGCCGCGGCGCTGCGGTCCGGCGCGGCCGACCCCGTCGACGCGGTGCACCGCGTGTGCGACCGGATCGACGCCGTCGATCGGCACGTCCGGGCCTTCGTGCCGGAGGACGGGCGGCGCGCCCGGCTCCTGGAGGCGGCGCGGGAGCTGGCGGCGGACGGCCCGCCGGACCCTGCCGTACGGCCCGCCCTCTATGGCGTACCGGTCGGGATCAAGGACATCGTGCACGTCGACGGCCTCCCCACCCGGGCGGGTTCGACGCTGCCGCCCGAGGCGCTGGGCGGGGCGCAGGCGGCCGTCGTGGACAGGCTCCGCGCCGCCGGGGCGCTGATCGCCGGGAAGACCGTGACCGCGGAGTTCGCGGTCACCGCCTCCGGGCCGACCCGCAATCCGCACAACCCGGCGCATACGCCCGGCGGTTCGAGCAGCGGGTCGGCCGCCGCGGTCGCCGCCGGGATGGTGCCGCTGGCCATCGGGACGCAGACCGTCGGCTCGATGATCCGCCCCGCCGCGTACTGCGGAGTGGTCGGGTTCAAGCCGTCCTACGGGCGGATCCCGGTCGGTGGGGTGATCCCCAACGCCGTCAGTTTCGACACCCTCGGGTGCTATGCGGCGGATGTGGCGGGGGTCGCGCTGGCCGCCGCGGTGGTCTGCGACGGGTGGGAACCGTACGCGGACGGGCTCCGGGACGGGGGCGAGCGGGCCGCGGCGGACGGGCCGCGGCGGCGACCTGTACTGGGCGTGCCGGTGGGCCCCTATCTGGAGCGGGCTGGTGCCGAGGCACGGTGCGCCTTCGAGGAGCAGCGGGCGACGCTCGCCGCGGCCGGGTACGAGGTGCGCGAGGTGCCCGTGATGGACGACTTCGAGCGGATCGTCGAGCAGCTCTTCACGATGAACCGCTACGAGGTCGCACGGGCCCACACCCAGTGGTTCGCGCGGTACGCCGACCGCTACCGGGAGCAGACCGCGGCGGCCATCCGCCGGGGTCACACGATCGGGGACGCCGACTACGAGGCGGCCCGGGTGCGGCGCGCCGCCTTCCGCGAACGGCTCGCGGCGGACGGGGCAACTGCCGGGATCGACCTGTGGATCGCCCCGTCGGCCACCGGCCCGGCGCCCGCGGACCTCACCACCACCGGGTCGTCCATCATGTGCCTGCCCTGGAGCAACGCCGGGCTGCCGTCGATCGGCCTGCCCGCCGGCCGCGCCGCCGACGGGCTGCCGCTCGGGCTCCAACTGGTGGGCGCGTTCGGCGCGGACGAGGAGCTGCTGCACGGGGCGGCCGGTATCGAGCGTGCGCTCAACGGGGCGGCGCCTGCCCACGCGGACCCGGCGGATCGTCCCTAGCGGGCGGTACGGCGCGTCGAAGGGGGAGGGCGGATGCGTATCGGGGACGCGGCGGCAGCCGCCGGGCTGACACCGCGGGCGGTGCGCTACTACGAGCAGCAGGGGCTGGTGACCGCCCGCCGGACGCCGTCGGGCCACCGGGTGTACGACGCGGAGGACGTCCGGCGGCTGCGCGCGGTGCGCGAACTGCGCGAGGCGGGCCTGACGGTCGGCGATGTGCGGGCCTTCGCCCACCTGCTGCACACGCTGCCGCCCGACGGGGTGCCGGCCCTGATCGCGACCGGCTCCGGCTCGGGGCGGTGCGCGGCGGCCGAGGCGGTGGCCCGGCGCCGGCTGGCCGAACTGGACGGCCATATCGCGCGGTTGTCGCAGCTGCGGGCCCGGCTGGCGGCGCGCCTCGGCGAGCCGGACGGGCCGTCGGCGGGCGCCGCCGGGGCCGCTGCCGCGCCCGGGTCCGCTGCCCCCTCTCCACGGGACGGCGCCCGCGCGCTCACAGAGTGAGGCCGCGCGCCAGTACGTCCATCGTCCGGTGGATCAGCGCCTCCAGGCTTGCGGACGGACCCTCCTCGACCCAGCGCAGCACCGCCTCCTGGAGGGCCGCCAGGATGGCCGCGCTGATGACCCGTACCTCCAGGTCGCCGGCCGGGCGGCCGGAGCGCTGGGCCAGGGCGGCGCCGATGATCTCGGCCTCCCGGGCGTGGTTCTCCGCCGTACGGCCGCGGATGGCGGGCACATCGCGGATCAGCCGGGCGCGCTGGGCGAGTTCGGCGCGGTCCGCCACGGTGATCCGGCCGAGTGCCTCGACGGCGACGTGCCGCACCGACTCGACCATCGGCTCGCCGGCGGGGCGGGCGCGGATCCCGGCCTCCAGTACGGCGTCGTAGTCGTCCGTGAGCACGATGTCTTCCTTGGTGGGGAAGTAGCGGAAGACCGTGCTGGGCGAGACGTCCGCCGCCGCGGCGATCCGGTCGACGGGGGTCGCGTCGTAACCCTCCTGCTCGAAGAGCCGGAAGGCGGCCCGGCGGATCGCCTGTCGGGTCTGGATCTTCTTCCGCTCCCGCAGCCCGATCTTCGGTGTCCCGGGCGGTGCTGAGGCAGATGTACGCGCGAAGACCATGGGGATCATTGTCGGGCATCGCATCGCGCCGGGACTACGGGCGTGCCGGATGTCATGTCCGTGGCGACTTCCGGGTCCCGGCGGTTTTGCGCCCGGTTTCCTGCCGCTTCCCGTCTGGTATGTGCGCACATCGGCACATTGATAAATCTCTCACTGTCAGTGGCGTGTGTCACGCTGCGAGGTGGGCATGATTACTGTCAGTGAAATTCGGGGAGGGGGTTCGCGATGCGACCGATCATCCACGGATATGCCGCGGTCGCCGCCGCACTGTGTGTCGGCGGCTTCCTGGTCGGCGGAGGTGCGCTGGTGTCCGCCCTGGTCGTGGCCGGGGTGGGGCTCCTGACATGGCAGGTGGCCGCGGCCTCACGGCCGCGGCCACGGTGGCGCGGGAGGCCGGTCGGGGGACCGGCGGGCGGATCGGGGGTGCCGGCCGTGCGGGGCCGGGCCGCCTCAGGCGTGCGTATACGCCACGAGAGAGATGCCGACGTAGTGCACGACGAAGGCCGCCAGGGTGAAGGAGTGGAAGACCTCATGGAAGCCGAACCACCGCGGTGAGGGGTTGGGGCGCTTGATGCCGTAGATGACGCCGCCCGCGCTGTAGAGCAGCCCGCCCACGATGACGAGGACGAGGACGGCGATGCCGCCGGTGCGCAGGAAGTCGGGCAGGAAGAAGACGGCGGCCCAGCCCATCGCGATGTAGCAGGGGGTGTAGAGCCAGCGTGGTGCGCCGACCCAGAAGACGCGGAACGCGATGCCCGCGAGTGCGGCGGCCCAGACCGCCCAGAGGAGGGCCTGGCCGCGAGAGCCGGGCACCAGCAGCATCGTCAGCGGCGTATAGGTGCCCGCGATGATCAGGAAGATATTGGCGTGATCGAGCCGGCGCAGTACGCCGTCGGCCCGCGGGCCCCAATTGCCGCGGTGGTACAGCGCGCTGACGCCGAAGAGCAGGCAGGCGGTGAGCGCGTAGATCGCGCAGGCCAGGCGTCCGCGAGGGCTGTCGGCGAGCGCGGTCAGCAGGATGCCGGAGAAGAGAACCGCGGGGAACATCCCCGCGTGCAACCAGCCGCGCAGCTTGGGTTTGAGCGGCGCGGTCGCGGTGGCCGCCGCATCGAGCGCGGAGCCTGCGTCGGCCTGGGACGGCGCGGACGGGGGGCGGCTTTCGGCGGCGTCAGGCGCGGAAGTCATGGCGCAATGCTACCTACGCAACCGTAAGTTACGGATCGTCCTGAAGTGGTGACGGTCACCACTACTCCCCCTGGACAGATCGGAATCGGGGTCGGATGATCAAATGAGTGCGGTCGGCACCGGATGAGCGGTCACGAAGCATCCGGGTCGCGGCCCCCAAGGGGCAGACAAGCAAAAGAAGCGGTTTCCTGGCAGAACAGAAAGAAACCGTCCAGAACCCCTCAATTAGGAGCGATCGTGGCGCGCGACAACGCGGCTCCCCCCATCCCGACCCGTCACCAGGGCCTTGTCTCCTGGGTCGATGAGATCGCAGCGATCACCCAGCCCGACCGGGTCGTCTGGTGTGACGGCTCGGAGGCGGAGTACGAGCGCCTGTGCGAAGAGCTCGTCGACAAGGGCACGTTCAAGAAGCTCGACCCGATCAAGCGCCCCAACTCGTACTACGCCGCATCCGACCCGACGGACGTGGCGCGAGTCGAGGACCGCACCTTCATCTGCTCGGAGAAGGAAGAGGACGCCGGCCCGACCAACCACTGGAAGGCCCCCGCCGAGATGCGGGCCATCTTTACCGGGGAAGAAGGAAACAGTTTCACCGGTGAGCAGGGTGTCTTCCGCGGCTCCATGAAGGGCCGGACGATGTACGTCGTCCCGTTCTGCATGGGTCCGCTGGGCTCCCCGCTCTCCGCGCCCGGTGTGGAGATCACCGACTCCGCCTACGTCGCCGTCTCGATGCGCACCATGACGCGCATGGGCCAGGCGGTCCTCGACGAGCTGGGCGAGGACGGCTTCTTCGTCAAGGCCGTGCACACCCTCGGCGCCCCCCTGGCCGAGGGCGAGGCCGACGTGCCGTGGCCGTGCAACTCCACCAAGTACATCTCGCACTTCCCCGAGGCGCGCGAGATCTGGTCGTACGGCTCCGGCTACGGCGGCAACGCCCTGCTGGGCAAGAAGTGCTACGCGCTGCGCATCGCCTCCGTCATGGCGCGGGACGAGGGCTGGCTCGCCGAGCACATGCTCGTCCTCAAGCTGACCCCGCCGCAGGGCGAGGCCAAGTACGTCGCCGCCGCGTTCCCGAGCGCCTGCGGCAAGACCAACCTGGCCATGTTGGAGCCGACGATCCCGGGCTGGACCGTCGAGACCATCGGTGACGACATCGCCTGGATGCGCTTCGGCGAGGACGGCCGGCTCTACGCGATCAACCCCGAGGCGGGTTTCTTCGGTGTCGCGCCCGGCACCGGTGAGCACACCAACGCCAATGCCATGAAGACCCTCTGGGGCAACTCCGTCTTCACCAACGTCGCCCTCACCGACGACGGCGACGTCTGGTGGGAGGGCATGACGGAGGAGACCCCGAAGCACCTCACGGACTGGAAGGGCAACGACTGGACGCCCGACTCGGGTGTCCCGGCCGCGCACCCCAACGCCCGCTTCACCGTCCCGGCCGCCCAGTGCCCGACCATCGCGCCCGAGTGGGAGGACCCGAAGGGCGTGCCGATCTCGGCCATCCTCTTCGGCGGCCGGCGCGCCAGTGCCGTGCCGCTGGTGACCGAGTCGCTGACCTGGCAGCACGGTGTCTTCCTCGGCGCGAACGTGGCGTCCGAGAAGACCGCAGCCGCCGAGGGCAGGGTCGGTGAGCTGCGCCGCGACCCGTTCGCCATGCTGCCGTTCTGCGGCTACAACATGGGCGACTACATGGCGCACTGGATCAAGGTGGGCGCCGACAAGGACCAGTCCAAGCTGCCGAAGATCTACTACGTCAACTGGTTCCGCAAGGACGACAAGGGCCGCTTCGTGTGGCCGGGCTTCGGCGAGAACAGCCGGGTGCTCAAGTGGATCGTCGAGCGGCTGGAGGGCAAGGCCGAGGGCGTCGAGACCCCCATCGGCGTGCTGCCCGCGAAGGGCGCGCTGGACACCGCGGGCCTCGAACTCGCCGATGCCGACCTCGACTTCCTGCTCACCGTCGACAAGGACGTCTGGCGTGAGGAGGCGGCGCTGATCCCCGAGCACCTCAACACCTTCGGCGACCACACGCCCAAGGAGCTGTGGGACGAGTACCGCGCGCTGGTGCAGCGCCTCGGCTAGTCCGCGGCGGCCGTGACGCGCAACGCCCGTCCGGGGTCCCGTGCCTGGTGCACGGGGCCCCGGACGGTTTCCGGCGCGTTGTCGGGGGCGGGTCGGGCCGTCGGGGTGCCGGGGTGCCGGGCTCAGGCCGTGGCGAGGTCCCGGCCGCCGGCCTCATGGGCGGCCAGCCGCTCCCCGGCGAGGGCGATGGCCGCGGCGTCGTCCCGCGAGGTGGCGACCGCCAGGGCGTTCCCGGCGAGGGTGCGGGCGCGCTGCCGCAGGGCCGGTACGCGGGACGGGTCGCCGCCGTCGGTCGGTTCGGCGCGGAGCGGGTAGTGGCCGCCGGTCAGCCGCGCGACCTCTTCGGCGATACGGTCGGCCGCGCCGGAGAGCGCGGCGCGCTCCCCCTCGGACGTCGCCAGGGTGCGCAGCTCGTCGGTGACGGTGAGCAGCGCGGTCAGCTGCCCGGCCAGCCGGATGTCCAGCTCCTCCTCGCGGGAGCGGTGCGGAACCCCCGGGGCGGCGGCCATGGTGTGGACCGACTTGGTGCGGATCGGTTCGTACATGGGACGGCCTCCTGAGAACGTCTAGGAGGCCATCCTAGCTTGGACAGAGTCTAAAATTGTGAGTCGTACAGAATTCGCTGCGGTTCAGTACTGTCCGTAACCGTCGAGGAAGGCACCGATTCGGGTGACGGCGTCGGCCAGATCGTCCTTGCTGGGCAGCGTGACCAGGCGGAAGTGGTCCGGCTCGGGCCAGTTGAAGCCGGTGCCGTGGACGATCATGATCTTCTCGGCGCGCAGCAGGTCGAGCACCATCTGCCGGTCGTCCTTGATCTTGTACACCGCGGGGTCCAGTCGAGGGAAGGCGTACAGCGCGCCCTTCGGCTTGACACAGCTGATGCCCGGTATGCGCTTGAGGGCCTCGTAGGCCGTATCGCGCTGCTCCAGCAGCCGGCCGCCGGGGAGCACCAGGTCGTTGATCGACTGCCGGCCGCCCAGCGCGGTGGCGACCGCGTGCTGCGCCGGCATGTTGGCGCACAGCCGCATGTTCGCCAGGATCGTCAGCCCCTCGATGTACGAGGCGGCGTGCGCCTTGGGGCCGCAGACCGCCAGCCAGCCGCTGCGGTAGCCGGCGACCCGGTACGACTTGGACAGGCCGTTGAAGGTCAGCGTCAGCAGGTCGGGGGCGAGCGCGGCGAACGGGGTGTGGGTGACGCCGTCGTAGAGGATCTTGTCGTAGATCTCGTCGGCGCAGACGACCAGGTTGTGCCGGCGGGCGATCTCCGCGATGCCGCGCAGCAGTTCGTCGTCGTAGACCGCACCCGTGGGGTTGTTGGGGTTGATGACGACGATGGCCTTGGTGCGGTCGGTGACCTTGCGCTCGATGTCGGCGAGGTCCGGCATCCAGTCGGCCTGCTCGTCGCAGCGGTAGTGCACGGCGGTGCCGCCGGAGAGCGAGACCGACGCCGTCCACAGCGGGTAGTCCGGGGCCGGGACCAGTACCTCGTCGCCGTCGTCCAGCAGCGCCTGCATCGACATCTGGATCAGCTCGGAGACGCCGTTGCCCAGGTAGATGTCGTCGACGGAGAGCTCGATGCCCTTGGTCTGGTAGTGCTGCATCACCGCGCGGCGGGCGGAGAGCAGGCCCTTGGCGTCGCCGTAGCCGTGCGCGGTGCCGATCGAGCGGAGGACGTCCTCCAGGATCTCGGGCGGGCACTCGAAGCCGAACGCCGCCGGATTGCCGGTGTTCAGCTTGAGGATGCGGTGACCTGCCGCTTCGAGCCGCATGGCCTCCTCAAGGACCGGGCCGCGGATTTCGTAGCAGACGTTGGCGAGCTTCGTTGACTGGATCACCTGCATGACGGCCACTTTACGGGCGTGTATCCGCCCCTGCCCGGTGTTTTTCCCCACGTCACCCGCGGACGGCGTGGGGTTCCTCACGCGGGGTGACGGTACGGGCCGGGTGGTGGAGGTTCGGATTCCGCGGACGGCGGGGCGGACCGGCGCCGTCCCGGGGTGCGCCGGACCGCCCGGCCGGCCAGTACGTCCGTGCGCCGGCCGTCCGCCATGACGAAGCGGCCGTCGATCAGGACGTGCGGGATGCCGGCGGGCAGGGTGCGCGGGGCCTCGAAGGTGGCGCCGGCGGCGACCGTCTCCGGGTCGAAGAGGACCAGGTCGGCGCGGTAGCCCTCGCGGACCAGACCGCGGTCGGGCAGCCGCAGCCGGGCGGCGGGGCGGCCGGTCAGATGGGCCACGCACTCCTCCAGGGACAGCACCCCCAGTTCGCGGACGTATCTGCCGAGGTACCGGGGGAAGGTGCCGTACGCCCGGGGATGCGGCTTGAGGCCCTGGAGGATGCCGTCGCTGCCGCCGGTGTGGACGCGGTGCCGCATGATCCGGCGGACGTTGTCCTCGTGGCCGACGTGGTGGAGGATCATCGAGCCCAGCCGGTCGTCGATCAGCAGCCGGCGGGCGGTGGTCCAGGGCTCCTCGCCGCGTTCCGCGGCGCGCTCGGCGACCGTCCTGCCGACATGGCCGACCAGTGCGGGGTCCGAGACGCCGGAGATCTCGATGGTGTCCCATGCGATGGGGACGCCGTGGCACCCGTCGGACCCGTCCACCTCCAGGGCGTGCCGGACGGCCGCGGCGGTCGTGTCGTCCCGCAGGCGCGCGAGGACCGCCTCCGGGCCGCCCTCGCCGGCCCAACTGGGCAGCATCGCCACGAGAGTCGTGCAGCCGGGGGCGTACGGATAGGTGTCCAGTGAGATGTCGGCGCCGTCGTCCAGGGCGCTGTCCAGGAGGGCCAGCAGCTCGGGCGCCCGGCCCTTGTTGACGCCGAAGTTCATGGTGGCGTGCGCGAGATGCAGCGCGCAGCCGGCCTCGCGGCTGAGGGCGATCATCTCCTCGTACGCCGCCAGGGCGCCCGCCCCGTAGGAGCGGTGGTGCGGGCAGTAGTAGCCGTCGTAGCGGGCCACCACCCGGCACAGCTCGGTCAGTTCGGCGTCCGAGGCGTACATGCCCGGGGTGTAGGTGAGGCCGGAGGACAGGCCCATGGCGCCCTGCTCCAGGCCCTCGGCGACCAACTGCCGCATCCGCGCGAGCTCGGCGGCGGTGGCGGCGCGGTCGTCCCAGCCGACGGCGAGCATCCGGACGGTGCCCTGGGGGACGAGGTAGGCGGCGTTGACGGCGATGCCGTGGCCGTCGAAGCCGTGGTCGAGGCGGTCGAGGTACTCGCCGACGGTGCGCCAGGTGAAGGCGACGGAGGTGTCGCCGGGCGCCCCGCCGTTCCAGCCGGTGATCTGGGCGCGTACCTCGGCGAGCGTGCGGTCGTCGACCGGGGCGTACGACAGCCCGTCCTGGCCGAGGACTTCGAGGGTGACGCCCTGGGCGACCTTCGCGGTGTGCGCGGGGTCGCGGAGCACGGCGAGGTCGCTGTGGGCGTGCATGTCGATGAAGCCGGGGGAGAGGGCGAGGCCGGCGCCGTCCACCGTGCGGGCGGCGGCCGGGCGCGGCCCGCCGTCCGTCTCGCGGTGGATCTCGGCGATCCGGCCGCCGGCCAGGGCGACATCGGCGCGGTAGGACGGCCCGCCGGACCCGTCGATGACGCGTACGCCGCGCAGCACGGTGTCCATGGGCGGGCCGCCTTTCCGGGGCAGGGGCAGAGGCCGGCCCTGAGGGGCGGGCCGGGGTGCGATCAGGGTTTTCCCGGGGGCGTGATCAGGGTTTTTCCGGGGTGCCCGGGGCCGGCGGCGGCACCCCCGCGGGTATCAGAAGAACGTGCGGATGAAATCGACGACGGTCCCGTCGTCCTCGACCAGCGGGATCAGCTGCCACTTGTCGAAGGAGGTGCAGGGGTGCGACAGCCCCAGGCCGACCCAGTCGCCGACCTCCAGATCGCCGGCGTGCTCGGTGCTGATCCAGGCGTGCTGGTCGGACAGCCCGGTGACGGTGATGCCGGCCGCCGGCCGCTGCGTGCCGTCCCGGCCGGACCGGACGACCTGCGCCCGCGGCAGATCGAGGTCGTACGCCGCGTCCCGCTTGCCCGCGTTGAGGAACGCCTGCTCGGGGGTGGGGCGGGAGACGACCTGGGCCCAGAGGCGGAAGGCGGGCTGGAGGGCGCCCTCTTGGGGTACGCGGTTGAAGGGGGTGAGGCGGCGGTAGTGGCCGTCGTCGTGCGAGACGTAGGCGCCCGAGCGCAGCAGCTTGAGGACCGGCGCGGAGAGTTCCGGGATCTCTGCGAAGACCTCGGAGACCGTGTCGAACCAGGCGCTGCCGCCGGCGCTGACCACGATCTCGTCGAGGTCGGCGAAGCGGCCGGACGCGTCGAACTCCGCCGCGAGCCGGACCAGTCGGCGCAGCCAGGCGGTGACCTTCTCCCGGTCGGCCTGCGGCACCTCGCCCTCGTAGCCGGCGACGCCGACCAGGCGGAGGGTGTCCACGCCCGCGATGGCGTCGGCGAGTTCGAGGCATTCGGCCTCGCTGCGGACTCCGGTGCGGGCCCCCTCGCCGGCGCCCAGTTCGATGACGACGTCCACGGGGCGGCTGGCCTCCGCGGCGCGCAGTGCGGCGTCCATCAGCTCGATGCCGCGCAGCGAGTCGACGTAGCAGATGAAGCGGAAGTCCGGGTCGGCGTCCAGTTCGCCGGCCAGCCAGTGCAGGGCGGCGGCGTCGACGACCTCGTTGGCCAGGAAGATCCGCTGGATGCCGTAGTCGCGGTAGACGCGGGCCTGGTGGGGGACGGCCGCGGTGATACCCCAGGCGCCGTGCTCCAGTTGGCGGGCGAAGAGCTGCGGCGCCATGCAGGTCTTGCCGTGCGGGGCGAAGGCCAGGCCGTGCCGGGTGGCGTAGGTCTCCATGAGGGCGAGGTTGTGGTCGACGGACTCGGCGGAGAGGGCCAGGACGGGGGTGGTGAAGCCGTCCGTGAAGAGGTTGCGGCGCTCGGCGGCCAGATCGCCGACGGTCCGCCCGTCGGCGTCCGGGGGGAGTGCCTTGAAGCGGTGATCGACCTTCTCGTCCGCGAGGTTCTTGAGTCCCTGCGCGAGCCGCTCGCCGGCCATGGAGCCTCCTCGAAGATTGTGTTGCATGCTCTGCAACACCCATTGCGCATATCGCTTACAGCTGTCTAACATCCGAGCCATCACCCGGTCAATGGTGGGAAAACGCCCGGAACAGCGCCACGAACAAGGCCACGAACAGTGTCGCGAACGGCGCCGGGAACAGCGCCACGAACGGCGCCGGGAGCAGCGTCGCGCACGGCAGCGGAAAACGGACGGTGGGCCCGGCGGGCACCCGGCGGGAACTCGGACATCCGGGCGGACATCCCGCGGCGCGGCCGGGACGACGGCCCGCCCCAGCGGTACAGCGAAGGAGCGCAACCGATCGTGACCAGGTCCTCGAACGCCGGCGACACCCCCGTTCCGGACGGCACCGCCGCCCCGGACGTCGATGTCGTCTGCCTCGGCGAGTCCATGGTCACCTTCCTGCCCGGCACACCGGGGCGGCTCGCCGACGTGCCCGCCTTCGAGCGCGCCATCGGCGGCGCGGAGTCCAACGTCGCCTGCGCCCTGGCCCGCGCCGGCCATACCGCCCGCTGGATCTCCCGGGTCGGCGCCGACGGCTTCGGCGACCATCTCGTCCGGGCCATCGGGGCGTACGGCGTCGACACCGGCGGCGTCCGGCGCGACCCCGCCCGCCCCACCGGCATCTACTTCCGCACCGCCGGCGACCGGGACACCGACGCCCATGAGGTCGCGTACTACCGCTCAGGTTCCGCCGCCTCCGCGATGTCGCCGGCGACCATGGACCTGGCCGCGCTGCGCGCCGGCCGGGTGCTGCACCTGTCCGGGATCACCGCCGCGCTCTCCGGCGACTGCCTCGCCCTGCTCCGCGAACTGACCGCCCGCCCGGCGGCCGGCCGCCGCCCGCTGGTCTCCTTCGACGTCAACCACCGGCCCCACCTGTGGGCCGACGCGCAGGGGCCGCGGGTCCTCCTCGATCTGGCGCGCGGCGCCGACATCGTGTTCGTCGGCGAGGACGAGGCCCGGGACGCCTGGGGGCTGCACGGCGGCCGGGCCGTCCGCGCGGCGCTGCCGCAGCCGCGGACCCTGGTCGTCAAGCAGGGCGACGGCGGCGCGACCGTCTTCCGGCGCGCCGGCGGGCGGCCCCNNGGCCACCGTCCCGGCCCTCCGGGTCGACGTGGTGGCCGCCGTCGGCGCGGGCGACGCCTTCGCCGCCGGGTTCCTCTCCGCCACCCTCCGCGGGCTGCCGCTGCGCTCCCGGATCCGGCACGGCCACCTGTGGGCCGCCGCCGCCCTCACCGTCACCGGCGACCTGGCCGCCCCTCCGTCCCGGGCCCTCGCCGACCGCCTGGCCGGGCTCGCCGACGACGCCTGGGGGAGACTGCACCTCGGCCCCGGCTGGACGGACGCCGAGGAGGCCGTGGACCAGGAGGTGTGTACGCCGTGAACGAGCGCAGCCAGAGGACCGTCGAGAGGTGCGCCCCTGACGAAGGCAGGGCCGGGCGAAGCGAGGTACGCACATGAGCGAGCGTCGTGAGCGAATCAGGGAAGGGTGCGCGCTGAGCGAATGCGAGGCCGGGCGGAGCGAGGTGTCGGCATGAGCCAGACCGTCGACCGGGCGCTGAGCATCCTGCCGCTGCTCGCCGAGGGCCCCGCCGACCTCGGCCGGGTCGCCGAACGGCTCGGCGTGCACAAGTCCACCGCGCTGCGGCTGCTGCGCACCCTCCATGAGCACGGCCTCGTCTACCGCCAGCCCGACCAGCGCTACCGCCTCGGCGCCCGGCTCTTCGCGCTCGCCCAGGAAGCCGTCGAGAACCTCGACATCCGCGAGATCGCCCACCCCCATCTCGTCGAGCTCAACGAGAGGTGCGGGCACACCGTCCACCTCGCGGTCCACGAGGAGAACGAGGTCCTCTACATCGACAAGGTCGAGAGCCGCTATCCGGTCCGGATGTACTCGCGGATCGGCAAGCCCGTCGCGATCACCGTCGCCGCGGTCGCCAAGCTGCTCCTCGCCGACCTGCCCGAGTCCGAGCGCCGCGCCCTCGCGGAGAGGCTCGACTACCCCCGCTACACGTCCTGTTCGACACCCGACGCCGCGGCCTTCCTGGCCGAGCTGGCCAAGGTGCGCGAACAGGGCTGGGCCACCGACCTCGGTGGCCACGAGGAGTCCATCAACTGCGTCGGGGCCCCGATCCGCGGTGCGGACGGACGCCTGGTCGCCGCCATGTCGGTCTCCGCGCCGAATGTCGTCGTCAGCGCGGAGGAACTCCTCACCCTGCTCCCGCTGGTGCGCCGGACCGCCGACGCCATCAGCCGGGAGTACTCCGGTACCGCCCACGCCGGCCCCCGGCCGGCCCCATGAAGGACGTCTGAAGGACACGCATGAGCGAGAAGACCGCCCTCACCCCGGCCACCCACACCACCCCGCCCGCCAAGTTCTCCCACGGCGTCAAGAAGGGCAACATCCTCCAGGTCGCCGGCCAGGTCGGCTTCCTGCCCGCCGTCGAGGGCCAGGCCCCCACCTCGGCCGGTCCCACCCTGCGCGAGCAGACGCTCCAGACCTTCGCCAACGTCAAGGCCGTCCTCGAAGAGGGCGGCGCGAGTTGGGACGACGTGATGATGATGCGCGTCTACCTCACCGACGTCGCACACTTCGCCGAGATGAACGAGATCTACAACGCCTACTTCGAGGAGCAGGGGCTCAAGGAGGCCCCCGCCGCCCGCACGACCGTCTACGTCGGTCTGCCCAAGGGCCTGCTCATCGAGATCGACGCCCTCGCGGTGCTGGGCTGAGGCACCGGATTCCTTGCCCGGCCTCCCGTTAGCGCCGACCGCAGCGCACCGTTCGCCGCACGGCGCGGTGTCCCGTACCGCCGGGACGCCGTGCCGCGGTCCCCCCTGCCTGGATCGTGCCTTCCAGGGGACAACCCGGTCTCCGGGCCCCTGCCTGACAACGGAGTCACCACATGTTCCTCGCTGCCGCGGCCCCCACCCCACCGCCCCCACCGCACACCGGCGGACTGCTCGCCCTGATACCGGGCACCGCAGGGCTGCTGACGGTCGCCGCCCTCGGTATCGCCCTGCTCCTCGTCCTGATCATCAAGGTCAGGTTGCAGCCGTTCGTCGCGCTGCTCGGCGTCTCCATCGCCGTCGGACTCGCCGCCGGCCTCTCCGTCACCGAACTCTTCGGCACGGTCCAGAAATCCGACGTCGTCTCGATGATCGAGTCCGGCATGGGCGGGATCCTCGGGCATGTCGCCATCATCATCGGCCTGGGCACCATGCTCGGCGCGATCCTCGAAGTCTCCGGCGGCGCCGAGGTGTTGAGCTCCCGGCTGCTCGCCCTCTTCGGTGAGCGGCGCGCCCCGCTGGCGATGGGCCTGACCGGCCTGATCTTCGGCATCCCGGTCTTCTTCGACGTCGGCATCTTCGTCCTGGCGCCGATCGTGTACGCCGCCGCCAAGCGGAGCGGCAAGTCGATCGTGCTGTACGCCATGCCGCTGCTGGCCGGGCTCTCCATGACGCACGCCTTCCTGCCGCCGCACCCCGGACCGGTGGCCGCCGCCGGCCTCTTCAAGGTCGACCTCGGCTGGATCACCCTCATGGGCGCCGTCTGCGGCCTCCCCGCGGTCCTGGCCGCCTGGGGCTACGCCGCCTGGATCGGCCACCGCCTCTTCGTACCGGTCCCGCACGACATGGTCGAGGCCGCCGCGGAGGCGAAGGCCGCGGTCACCGCCCAGCAGGCCGCGGCCGGGGTCCGGCCTCAGGAGAAGCCGGTCTCCCTGGCCACCGTCCTCGCCATCATCGGTACGCCGCTGGTGCTGATCCTCCTGGCCACCTTCTCCTCCATCGTGCTGGCGCCTCCCCCGAGCACTTCGACAAGCTCCGTGCAGGGGGGACCCCCACCACTTGCCCTCTCGGTGATCGAGTTCTTCGGCCACCCCTTCGTCGCCCTGACGATCGCGCTGCTGCTCGCGTACTACCTGCTCGGCATCCGCCGCGGCTGGTCCCGCACGTCCCTGGAAACGGTCTCCACCGCCTCCCTCAAGCCGGTCGGCAACATCCTGCTGGTGGTCGGCGCGGGCGGGATCTTCGGCGCCGTGCTCAAGGGCAGCGGGGTGGCCACCGCCCTCTCCGACACCTTCCACCACGTCGGCCTGCCGGTCATCGTGCTGGCCTACCTGCTCTCGCTCGTGCTGCGGGTGGCCCAGGGGTCGGCGACGGTGGCGATCGTGACCACGGCCGGGATCGTGCTGCCGCTGGTGGCGGGGCAGGGGCTGTCACAGGCCCATCTGGCGCTGGTCATCACGGCGATCTCGGCGGGCTCGATCTTCGCCTCGCACGTCAACGACGGTGGGTTCTGGATGGTGTCGAAGTACTTCGGGATCTCCGAGCGCGACACCCTCACGTCGTGGACCGTACTGGAATCGGTGCTGTCCGTCGCCGGATTCGCGGTCGCCGCGGTCGTCAGCCTGCTCGTCTAGGGATCGCAGCAGCCGGCGTCCCGGAAGGCTCCACCGTCTTCCGGGGCGCCGCGTCGCGGCGCCGAAATACCGTGCGGGTGGCACGACTTCGCCTTGCGGCACTGCGGCACTGCGGGTTCCCGGTCTGCCCGATCGGGCATCCTTCGGGGGGATCGGCCCGCGCGGTGGGGCCGTGACCGGTCGGCGGGTACGGCAATCGCCCGAACATACGGTCGAGTTCGCGGACGGGTGCGGGCCGGGGCGCGTCCCGAAGGGGTGGCCGTGTCGAGGTGGCCGGGGGCGGGTGCGGGGTAGGAAGACCCTTGTGCGTGATGCGGATCAGCCGTCAACTTGCCATCGATTACGGGAAATTTGTTGCGAACGGGCGCTCCGCGGCCAACAATGCGCACGACAAAACCGAAGTGGCGGCACGGAAATGACGCCAACCAACTTCGGAACAGAAGCTGAGAGGACCCCCCACATGTATCGACCTCTCGTCGGCACCCTGGCCACCGCCGTACTGGGAGCCGCAGCCCTGGTGAGCGGTGCCGCACCCGCGGGTGCCGCACCGGTGGGCACCGCCCCGCACCACGCGCCGGCGCACCACAAGCCGGTGCCCCGGACGAAGGCCGTCGACTTCGCCGGCACCGTCGCGCTGGACGACTGCTCCGGCTCGATCGTCAAGATGCCGACGTCGCAGGACAGCGACCCGGCGCTGGTGATGACCAACGGCCACTGCCTGGAGAGCGGGATGCCCTCCCCGGGCCAGGTCATAGTCGACCAGCCGTCCAGCCGTGCCTTCACCGTCCTGGACAAGTCGGCGGGTGAACTGGGCCAGATCCAGGCCACCAAGGTCACGTACGCCACGATGACCGACACCGACGTGACGCTGTACCAGACCGGCTCGACGTACGCGGAGATCGCGCAGAAGTACGGGATCAAGCCGCTGGAGCTGTCCACCGACCACCCGGCCAAGGGCGCCGGGATCACCGTGGTGTCCGGCTACTGGAAGAAGACCTACACGTGCAGCATCGACGGGTTCGTGCCCACCCTCAAGGAGGGCGACTGGAGCTGGAAGGACTCGGTCCGCTACACCCCGGAGTGCAAGACGATCGGCGGCACGTCCGGCTCGCCGGTGGTCGACAACACCACCGGTAAGGTCACCGCGATCAACAACACGGGCAACGAGAACGGCGAGAAGTGCACCGTCAACAACCCGTGCGAGGTCGATGACAAGGGCAATGTGACGGTCCACAAGGGCACCAACTACGCCGAGGAGACCTACGGGATCCCCAAGTGCTTCGCCGCCGGCAACAAGCTCGACCTGAACGCCGCGGGCTGCACGCTGCCCAAGCCGTCGGGCGTCCGCCGCTGACCCGAAGGGCCGGCCGGGGGTAGCCCCGGAGCGGCACGGAGCCAGGTCCCGCGCACCGGGTGCGCGGGACCTGGCCGTTGGGGGGTGGCGGTGTGCGGGAGCTCCGCTACGGCAGCCCGTGGACGTGCCCGCCCACCTGGCTCGCGAACTCATTGCCGTTCGAGGCGTCCCAGTTCGTGGACCAGGCCATCGCGCCGCGCAGCCCCGGATAGGTCCTGGACGGCTTGTACGAACCACAGTTGCTGCCCGCGGTGAGGCAGTCCAGGGCGGCGTCGACCACCGACGGGGCGACATGGCCGCTGCCCGCCGCGGCGGCGGAGGCCGGTACGCCGAGGCCGACCTGGGACGGGTCGAGCCCGCCCGCCAGCTGGATACAGGCCAGCGAGGTCAGGAAGTCCACCGAGCCCTGAGCGTAGACCTTCCCGTCACAGCCGTTCATCGAACCGCTGTTGTAGTACTGCGTGTTGACGACGGTCAGGAAGTCCTTGATGCCGAGGGCCGTCTTGAAGTACTCGGTCTGCGGCGACTGCATGTCGATGGTCTGCGGGGCCATGGTCACCACGACATCGCCGTGCCGGGCGTGGACGGCCTTGAGCGCCTGCGTCATATAGGTGGAGTTGAGGCCGTTCTCCAGGTCGATGTCGACGCCGTTGAAGCCGTACTGGTCCATCAGGCCGTTGATCGAGTCGGCGAAGTTCTTGGCGGAGGCGTCGTCGTTGACGGAGACCGAGCCCTTCTCGCCGCCGACCGAGATGACCACCGACTTGCCGGCCGCCTGCTTGGCCTTGATGTCCGCCTTGAAGTCGGCGGCGGAGGCGTAGCCGACGGCCGGGTCCAGGTTGAAGGCGACCGCGCCGGGCGCCCCGGTCGCGTCGGCGAAGGCGACCGCGATGATGTCGTAGGCGTCGTTGACGTCCTTCAGCTTCTGCACCGTGGCGCCGTTGTCGAAGTTCTGCCAGTAGCCGGTGACGGCGTGCCGCGGGACGGCGGCGGCGTGCGCGGCCGGGCGCCCGGCGGGGTGCGCCTCGGACGCGCTCGCGGTGCCCGCCGCGACGGCCCCGGCCACCGTCAGCAGCGCGGCGGCCAGCCCGGCCGACAGCCTTCTTCCGGCTGTTCCCGTCCCTGTTCCTTTTCGTGCGCGGACCACGACAGCCTCCGTGTGGGGGGAGTTGGGAGTGGTGCGGATGCGCGCTCAGGGGCCCCTGGGCTTGCCGTACAAGGTGGTTCAGACCAATGCGACTGTCAAGGGTCCGCACGGAAGCGGGTGTTCCGATGGATGCCGCTCGGGCGGTATGCGCTGTTTCCCTCTCGGGTTCCCTATCGGGCAGCGGCCGAGACGAGTAGCCCAGAACGTGTTCTCCGGGACGTATCTCTGTGGATAAAGTGCTGAGCGTATGGCGCCGATGGCGCAGAGCTGTGCCGATCCGCGGTCCCGGGGCCCCCGGAGGCCGGAGGAAGTGGGGGAGCGACGTGCCGACCGCGATTGCAGTCACCAGCCCGGATCTCGCGCTGCCCGCGACCGACCGGCAGACCCCGGCCGCCGTCGTGCTGCCAGCCCCGCATCTCCAGTCGCTGGACGACGCGTTGACGGAGACCAGCGCCGTACTGGAGCACCACGGGCACCTCGTGGTGCTGTATTCCTCGGCCTGCCCGCCGGAGCACATCAGACGGCTGCACACCCTGCGCGCCGTGCTGGAGAGCGACCGGATCGCCATCCTTCCGACCGACCTGCCGCCCCTGGGCGTGGCCGTCCTCGCCCGCCAGCTGCGGCAGTTGTCGCTCTGCGACCTCAGCCCCGGCGTGCTGGCCTGCGCGGCCCGGCTGCTGGCGCACTACGTCCACGCGGGCGCCCTGCTGGGCAGCGTCAGCGGACTGGACCGGGTCGAGGTGGACCTCCGCTCCCACATGAAGTCCTGGCTGCCCGGCGCCCACTTCGCCGTGCTGGCCACCCCCCGCCCCCAGCTGCTGCATCTGGACCGGCACGGCACCCAGGCCGGGCTCCGGCCGCCCGGCTTCGCCACCCAGCTCGCCGTCGCCCGCGGCCAGCTCACCGCCGACTGGGTCACCTCCGCGCTGGCGCCCTCCTGGCAGGTGCAGGGCGTGTACGAGGCGCGGCTGCCCGCCGAGTCCGCCCGCTGGTGGGGCACCCAGAAGCTGATCGAGTTCGCCGCCGCCATTCCGGATCCGTCCCTCCTCCACCAACTCGTGGTGTCCGTACGGCGCGAGGACTGCGGCTGGTGCGGCCGGGAACTGATCGGCGACCGCTGCGCGTTCTGCGCGGCGCCGCTGGCCCGGGACCGGGCGGGCGGCGGCCCGGGGCGCGAACCGGCCGCCATAGCCG
>NZ_BMRP01000018.1:72979-115746 GCF_014648695.1 Streptomyces albospinus | reverse complement strand
CGCGCCGCCCGCCGCCGCGGCTCCGGCGCCCGCACAGCCCCCCGCCGCCCCACCCGACTGCCCCGCCTCGCCGCTGCGGCAGCGCGGGCTCTCACCGGTGGCGCCGTACGGGGTCCAGGGTGGCCGGGGACCCGGCGATCCGCGCGGCGGATCCGGCCAACCCGACGTCCGGGGACCGAACATCATGAGCGGCACCGGAGACCCGGCGCCGCCCGGCGCACCGCAGGCGCCGGGCCGCTGGGACCTGCCCGGCCACCCCGACCTCCCCGGCCGCCCGGACGCCCCCGGAACCGCGCGGGCGGTGGCCCGCGTGCGCTGAACCCGCCCGGCACCCGCCGGCATCCGCCCCACGACCGCCCGACCGTCCGCAGCCCGTATCGATCGAGGTCCCCCACCCATGAACTCACGCCAGCGCCGCGGAGTGATCCTGCTGCTCCTGTCCGTCCTCTGTGCGGTCGGCGCGTTCGTCGGCGTGCTGTCGGTGATCCGGAACGTCGAGTCCGAGGTCGGTCCGGAAGAGACCGCGTACCGGCTCAAGGCGGACGTCGCGGCCTATAAAACGCTGGATCCCGGGCAGTTCGAAGAGGTGAAGATGCCCCAGCGGTGGCTGCCGCCCACCGCCGTGACCGACCTGGACAAGGTCAGCGGCAGGATCGCGGTGACCCCGCTGAAGAAGGGGTCGCTCCTCCAGGACGACATGATCGTCGACCGGCCGGCGCTGAAGCCCGGCCAGCAGGAGATCGCCATCATGATCGACGCGTCCACCGGAGTGGCCGGCAAGATCAACCCCGGTGCCCGGGTGAACATCTACGCCACCTTCGACGGCCGGCGCCCCGAGGACAAGCCGGTGTCCAAGGTCATCGTGGCCGGCGCCCAGGTCATCGACGTCGGCAAGCTGACGCCGCTGGAGGCCAAGGACCCCGGCACCACCAGCGGCACCACCCGCCAGCCCGGCCAGGCCGTCCCGATCACCTTCGCGCTGGACACCGAGGACGCCCAACGGGTCGCGTACGCGGAGTCGTTCGCCTCCCACGTGCGGCTCGCCCTGCTCGCCCCCGGCACCGAGGCCACCATCCCGCCGGCCGAGCGCACCTACACCCTCGACGGCGACAAGTGACCCGGAGGCACAGGTGACCATCCGCATCCTCCCGGCAGTCGGCGACCCGGACGCCGCCCGGGCCGTCTCCGCGCTCCTCGGCCAGCTGCCGGACGCCGAACCGGCGCCCGCGGTCGCCGACTCCACCGCGCTCCTCACCGCGCTGGCCGGCGCCGCCGGTCCCGGAGCGGGCGCCCCGCCGGCCGGCCAGGGGCTGCCCCCCGCCGGTGTGCCGTCCGGCGTCGAGGCGCTGCCCGAGGTCGTCCTCGTCCACGAGCGGATCGGCCCGATGCCGGCGCTGGAGCTGATCCGCGAGGTGGCGCTCCGCTTCCCCGCCGTCGGCGTCGTACTGATCACCACCGACGCCGGGCCCGCGCTGTTCTCCGCGGCGATGGACGCGGGCGCCCGCGGCATCGTCGGACTGCCGCTGGGCTACGACGAGTTGGCCGCCCGGGTGCAGGCCGCGGCCCAGTGGGCGGCCGGGGTCCGCGTGCACCTGGGTGGCGGCCCGGAAGCGGCCCCGGGTCCGGCCGGCACGCTGGTGACCGTGACCGGCGCCAAGGGCGGGGTCGGCACCACCGTCGCCGCCGTCCAGCTGGCGCTCGCCGCGCGGGCCGCGGGCCGCAGCGTGGCGCTGGTCGACCTGGACCTCCAGTCCGGCGACGTCGCCTCCTATCTGGACGTCCAGTTCCGCCGCTCGGTCGTCGACCTGGCCGGGATCCAGGACATCTCCGTACGGGTGCTCCAGGACGCGGTGCACGACCACCACACCGGTCTCGGGCTGCTGCTCGCCCCCGAGGAGGGCGAGCGCGGCGAGGAGGTCGACGACCGGGCGGCCCGCCAGATCGTCACCGCGCTGCGCTCCCGCTACGAAGTGGTGATCGTCGACTGCGGCTCCCAGATGCAGTCCGCCAACGCCGCGGCCGTCGAACTCGCCGATGTGGCCCTGCTGGTGACGACCCCGGACGTGGTCTGCGTACGGGCCGCCAAGCGGCAGGTGCGGCTGTGGGACCGGCTCCAGATCCGCAAGGCGGAGGACACCGTCACGGTCCTCAACCGCCTCACCCGCAACACCGAGATCCAGCCGCCGCTGGTCGCCAAGGCCACCGGCACCCAGGTCGCCAGGACCACGGTCCCGGCCGCCTTCAAGGAACTCCAGCCCTGCGTCGACGCCGGCCGCATGCAGGATCTCGACAGCCGCTCGGCGGTCAAGCAGGCGCTGTGGACGCTCGCCGGCGAACTGGGCCTGGTCGACGCACCGGCCGCCCGGCAGGGGAGGGGCGGCCACCGGGCCCGCCCGACGCTGACCGGGCGCAGGCGCAAGGCCATAACGGCGGGCGCGGCAGCGGAATCCGGCCCGGTGCCGGGTCCGACCCCGGCCCCGGCGGGCGCCGGGCGGTTCGGCGTCCGGCGGGGCGCCCCGTCCCCGTCCGGCGGCGCGGGTCCGTTCGATCCGGCCGGCCCGTACGAGGAGGGCTGACCGGTGCGGCGTCCGGTGGGCGGCAGCGACCGCGGCCAGGTCTCGGTGGAGTTCCTCGGGGTCCTCCCGCTGATCCTCCTGGTGCTGGTGCTGCTCTGGCAGTTCGCGCTGGTCGGTTACACCTACTCGCTCGCCGCCGACTCCGCCGACCGCGGCGCACGGGCCGCCACCGCCATCGAGGGCGGCGGCACCGGCGCCTGCCGCGCCGCCGCCGAGCGCGAGCTGCCGCGCGCCTGGCACGACGGCGCCGAGACCGACTGCCGGACCGAGGCGGGCCTGTGGAAGGCGACGGTCCGCATCAAGGTCCCGGCGCTCTTCCCGGGCGCCGGCCAGTTCCCGTGGACGGTCACCGGCACGGCCGGCGCGGCCAAGGAGGCGCGAGGGTGATGGTCCGCAACTCCCGTTTCCCCGCCCGGCGGTTCCGCCTCCCGACCCGCTGCCGCACCCGCTGCCGGGAGCGCGACCGGGGCTCCGCCTCCATCGAGTTCCTCGGCGTCCTGCCGATCCTCCTCGTGCTGGCCCTCGCCGTCATCCAGCTGGGCCTCGCCGCCTACGCCGTCCAGCAGGCCGGCACCGCGGCCCGCGCCGCCGCCCGCACCGCCTCGATGGACCGGGCCGACCGGGAGGCCGATCCGCAGGACGCCGGCCGCGCCGCGCTGACCGGCTGGGTCGCCGACCGCGCCTCGATCACCGTCGGCGGCTCGGGCGACACGGTCCAGGCGACCGCGACCGTGCAGATCCCCTCGATCGTCCCCGGCACCGACTTCGGCTCCGCCAGCCGCACCGCCACCATGCCCCGCCCCGAAGGAGCACCACCGCGATGAGCCTGAAAGCCCGGATCGTCGCACCCGAACCGGCCGGTGAGGCGCGCCAGGACGGCCATCTGGTCGCCGTCTACCGCGCCAAGCTGCTGGAGGAGATCGACCTGGCCGAGATGTCCTCGCTGGCCGCCGTGGAGCGCCGCTCCCGGCTGGAACGCGTGCTGGGGCACATCATCAGCCGCGAGGGCCCGGTCCTGTCCACCGCCGAGCGCGCCCAGCTCATCCGCCGGGTCGTCGACGAGGCGCTGGGCCTCGGCGTGCTCGAACCGCTCCTCGAAGACGCCTCGGTCACCGAGATCATGGTCAACGGCCCGGACCAGGTCTACGTGGAGCGGTCCGGCCGGGTCGAGCTGGTCCCGGTCCGCTTCGCCTCGCACGAGCAGCTGATGCAGACCATCGAGCGGATCGTCTCCACCGTCAACCGCCGGGTGGACGAGTCCAATCCGATGGTCGACGCCCGACTTCCGTCCGGCGAGCGCGTCAACGTCATCATCCCGCCGCTGGCCCTCAACGGCGCCACCCTCACCATCCGCCGCTTCCCGCGCGCCTACACCCTCGCCGAACTCATCGGCATCGGCACGCTCGACGAGCAGATGCTGATGCTGCTGGCGGGGCTGGTGCGCGCCAAGTTCAACGTGGTGGTCTCCGGGGCCACCGGCGCCGGCAAGACCACCCTCCTCAACGCCCTCTCGGGGCTGATCCCGGACGGCGAGCGGATCATCACCGTCGAGGACGCCGCCGAACTCCAGCTCCAGCAGACCCATGTCATCCGGCTGGAATCCCGGCCGCCCAACGTGGAGGGCAAGGGCCGGATCACCATCCGCGACCTGGTCCGCAACTCCCTGCGCATGCGCCCCGACCGCATCATCGTCGGCGAGGTCCGCGGCGGCGAGACCCTCGACATGCTCCAGGCGATGTCCACCGGCCACGACGGCTCGCTCGCCACCGTCCACGCCAACAGCGCCGAGGACGCCCTGATGCGGCTCCAGACGCTCGCCTCCATGTCGGACGTCACCATCCCCTTCGAGGCGCTGCGCGACCAGATCAACAGCGCCGTCGACTGCATCGTCCAGCTCACCCGGCACGCCGACGGCTCCCGCCGGATCAGCGAGATCGCCCTCCTCGACTCGCGCGGCCACGAGGACTACCGGCTCGTCACGGTCGGCCGCTTCGAGGCCGCACCGATGGGTGCCGACCGCGTGGTGCACGGCGCCTTCCGCTACTTCCCGCTGCCCCGCCGGGTCGCCGAACGCCTCTTCATGGCCGGCGAGCCCACCCCGCCCGCCTTCGGCGTGGCGGCCACCGACGACCAACTCGCCACCCGGAAGGCCACCACATGACCGGCGGGAACCCGCTCGCCCTGCTCGCCATCGGGGCCACCGTGCTGTGCGGCGCGCTCGCCATCGCCGGCGTACGGACGTACGCGTCCGGGCGCGCCCAGCGGCAGGCCGTGGTCGACCGGCTCGCGGACGAGTACGGGCCGCCGGTGACCGGCCGGCGCCGCCGCTTCCCGTCCGTCGACCGCACCCTGCGCACCACCCGCTTCGGCCGCCGCCTCGAACTGCGGCTGGCCGCCACCGGCCTGGACCTCACCCCCGGCGAGTTCTTCGTCTACATGGTCACCGCGGTGCTCGTCCTGTGGGTGGTCGCGCAGGCCGTGCTCGCCCCGTTCTTCGGCCCGATCGCCGCGCTGGTCGCCGTCTGGGCCGCGTTCGCCTTCCTCAACTGGCAGCGGCAGAAGCGGATCGAGAAGTTCATCAACCAGCTCCCCGAGCTCTCCCGGATCCTCGCCAACGCCACCCAGGCCGGCCTGGCGCTGCGCACCGCGCTGGGGATGGCCGCCGAGGAACTGGAGGCCCCGGCCGGCGAGGAGCTGGCCAAGGTCGCCGACAAGCTCGCCGTCGGCCACTCCGTCGACGAGGCGCTGGGCGAGCTGGCCGAACGGCTGCCCTCCCGCGAACTGGTCGTCCTGGTCACCACGTTGGTGCTCGCCAACCGCGCCGGCGGCACCGTCGTCGGCTCGCTGCGCAACCTCACCAAGACCCTGGAGGAGCGCAAGGAGACCCGCCGCGAGGTCCGCACCCAGCTCTCCCAGGTCGTGGTCACCGCGTACGTCGTCCCGCTGCTCGGCATCGGCACCCTGCTGCTGATGAACCGCATCGCCCCGGGCGCCATCGACCGGATGACCTCGTCCTTCCTCGGCCAGCTCGCGGTCGTGGTGGCCTTCGCCCTCTACGGGCTCGGCTTCTTCTTCATCCGCCGCCTCTCCAAGATCGACGTGTAGCACCCGCCCGAAGTCCCGTCCCCCGACGCCCAGGTACAGATAGCCGGTATCCCCATGACACTCGGAATACTGCTGGCCCTCGCCCTCGCCCTCTCGGTCGCCGGCATCTGCTGCGGTATCGCGCTCTACCGCCGCGAGGCCCGGCTCCCGCCCGACCTCGCGCTGTCGCTGGAGGTCGGCTCGACCCGTACGACGGCCGTCGGCTCGGCCGTGGACCGCACCGGGATGCGCTACGCCCCGCTCGTCCTGCGGCTGATGGGCGACAAGCGGGTCGCCAGGGTCCGCCGGCGGATCGACCTGGCGGGCAATCCCGGCGGGCTGACCGTCGACCGCTACGCCGCCCGCCGGGCCGTCTACGGGGCGCTGGGCTTCTTCGGGGCGCTGGTGATGTTCCTGCGCGGCCAGCCGCTGCTCGGTGTCCTGATGGTGCTGTTCGGCCTGTTCTGGAACGAGGTCGGCATCTGGGCGGCGATCCGGCAGCGCAAGGACACCATCGAACGCACCCTTCCGGACTTTCTGGACGTGCTGGCCGTCGTGGTGAGCGCCGGCCTGGGGTTCCGCCAGGCTCTCGACCGGGTCGCCGAGAAGTACGAGGGCCCCTGGGCCGACGAACTCCGCATCACCCTGCGCCAGATGGACATGGGCGTCAGCCGCCGCGCCGCCTTCGAGGAACTGCGCAAACGCAACGACTCCGAACAGGTCGCGCAGTTCGTCACCGCCCTCCAGCAGGGCGAGGAGCTGGGCTCGCCGATCGTCGAGACGCTGATCCAGATCGCCAACGACATGCGCCGCACGGACGCCCAGAACGCCCGACGGCGGGCCGCCCGTGCGGTCCCCAAGGCCACCATGGTCGTCACCACGTTCATGGTCCCGGCCACGATGATCCTGCTCATCGCCGGCTTCTTCCTCGGATCCGGCACCAACTTCGGCTCCCTGATGGGCCGCTGACCCATGGACCACACCGCATCTCCCTCCGCGGCCTGGCGCCGCTGGACCGGCCTCGGCGTGCCCGGCCTGGTCCTCCTCGGCACCGGGCTCGCCCTCCTCCAGGGCACCGCCTTCGCCCACGACACCTTCCACAACTGCCACTACTTCGGCCCGTCCTTGCGGATGCACATCGCCGCCTGGGCCGGTCTGGCCTGCGGTCTCGCGGCGCCGGCGGGCTATGCCGCGCTGTCCCGCGGCGCGGTCCGCAGAGGCTGGCGGCCCCAGGAGACCCGGGCTTCCGGGGTCGCGCTGGCCTTTGTGATCCTGGGCGTACTGCCGCTGTTTCTGGAGGCGTTCGGGGTCTGGGCGCTGTACGCCCCCGACCCGTCCGGCGGCAACGACTGCTCGGGACTGGCGTACGCGCTCGCCGGCGCGGTTCCGTACGCGGCCGGATGAGTGCGGTAGCGGGGCCCGCTTCTCGCCAACGCCTTCGCAAGCGCAACGAGTTGTGCCACAGTGGTGGCGCCGGGCGGGACCGCTCGCACAGGGGTGTGGGGGTACCGGCCGGACCGCATGGGCATGGACGCCGGGGCAGTGAGAGACGTGTCAGGTGTATCCGGAGGGGGAACGGGGGTGGTTGAGGTGCTGCGCAGTGGCCGAAACGCACCGGCGTACCCACCGCTCGTGGTTTCGGACGAGGATGAGGTTCGGAACCTCTGTTCCGGGAACGCTGTTCCGACGTACTTTTCTCGTGTCACGCGCGCGGACGACCGCGCCGGCACCACGGGGGCAGACCAGCCGGACCAGAGCGGGACGGCAGCCCATGGAGGGGAAGACGATGGCGAAGCGGATTGTGGGGAACGACCGGGGACAGACCTCGATCGAGTACCTCGGCATCATCGCGGTGGTCGTGGCGATCGTCCTGGTCCTGTCGACCACGGACTTCGGCAGCCAGATCGCGAACGCCATCGCCAACAAGATCTCCGACGTCGTCGGAATCTAGGCGCAGCCGCCGCCACTCCCGTGCCGGCCACCCTCACGCGCCGCCACCGGCGCGACGCGGGGCAGACCCTGCCGATCTACATCGTCGCGATCGCGGGCCTGCTCTTCCTCGCGCTCGCCTTCTTCGCCGTCGGCCAGGCGGCGGCCACCCGCAACGGCGCCCAGACCGCCGCCGACGCCGCCGCGCTCGCCGCCGGCCAGAAATACCGCGACGAACTCGGCAAGGGATTCCTCGACGCGCTGCGCAACAGCACCGGCGACCCGACCGCCTGGGAGGAGATCCTCAACGGCCGCGGCGTCCCCTCCGCGGCGGCCTGCCGGAGCGCGGACTGGTACGCCGGACGCAACGACGCCGCGGTCTCGTCGTGCACCCCGGACTCCTGGCCCACCTCCTTCGCGGTCACCGTCAGGACCCGTAACACAGTGGGCCGTTCGGTCATTCCGGGCACCGAGGGCACGCACGCCGCGGCCCGCGCGAAGGCGATCGTCGCGCCCCGCTGCACCCTCGGCGCGCCCACACCCCCGCCCGGCGGGCGACCCGCCCCCACGCCCACCCCCACGCCCGGCGACGGCAAGGGCACCGGGTCCGCCCCGGTCACCCTCACCTGCGACGGCAAGGGCTGGACGCTCGACCCCGCACACCCCCGCGATCTCCCCGCTGCCGCCGACCTGTTCTCCGTACGCCTGGCGCAGTGAGCCGCACCGACGCCCCCAGGACACCCCCGACTCACGATCAAAGGAACGCATCCATGAGCATTCGGCTCACCACCAAGGCCGCCAGGGGAGTGGTCGCCCTGGCGAGCGCGGTCGGCCTGGCTCTTGTCGCGGCCGGCTGCGGTGGTGGCGACGACGACGGTGCGCAGGCGTCGGACGGCAAGAAGCCGGCGGCCCACGCCTCCGCCCACAAGGACGACGGCGCCGGCAGCCCCGCGGCCGACGCCGACAAGGTCATCGGCGAGATGAAGGGCGCGGACGGCATAGTGGTCACCCTGCACTCCGTCATCCGCGACTCCGGCGGCTTCGTCACCGTCAACGGGACCGTCACCAACCACGGCACCCGCCCCTTCAACGCCATCGGCTGGCGCTCCAACGAGACCGAGCTGAAGTCCCGTTCGTCCATCTCCGGAGCCACCCTCGTCGACAAGTCCGGCAAGAAGCGCTATCTGGTCCTGCGCGACACCACCGGCGAATGCCTCTGCACGACCGGCCTCAGCGGCCTCATGCCGGGCGCCAGCCGGCCCGTCTTCGCGCAGTTCCCGGCGCCGCCCGCCAAGGTCACCGAGGTCGACTTCCAGTTGCCGACCATGCCGCCGGCCACCGTCCAGATCACGGATTGAGCCGCCGCCGATGACCGCCTCCCGTAGGGCCCTCACCGCCACCGCCGCGCTCCTGCTGACCGTTGCGCTCACCGCCCCGGCCGCCCACGCCGACCCGCCCGGCATCACCGAGGGCACCGACGCGCCCGTACGCATCGACCCCACCAACCCCCACCTGCGGATGGTCCAGGGCGCCAAGCTCGCCCCGCCCAAGGTCCTCAACATCAAGTCCGTCGTCGAGACCGACGACGGCTCCGAGCGCCGCCAGGACACCAACGACAACGTGACCTTCGCGCTCCAGGCCGAGGTCCTCTTCAGCAAGGACAGCGCCGAGCTGTCGCCGGACGCGCTGTCCCGGATCGGCGCCATCGCCGACGAGGCCAAGAAGCAGCACGCCACCAGCCTGCGGGTGTTCGGTTTCACCGACAACCTCGGCTCCGCCGCCCACGGCCTGGTCCTCTCCAAGGAGCGCGCCAACGCCGTCCAGCGCGAACTGGCCGACGGTCTCGGCTCGTCGGTCACCTTCCAGATCCGCGGCTACGGCGAGCAGTACCCGATCGCCGACAACAGCACCGAGGACGGCCGCAAGAAGAACCGCCGCGTCGAGGTCAGCTTCCCGCGCGGCACCGGCTCGTAGGCAGGCACCGCCCGTACGGAGGTGAAGCCCTTCCCCGGTGGGAAGGGCGCGGCAGGCGGGCGCCCCGGGGGAGTTCACCCGCCCTCCGCGCCCACCCGCAACCGCACGCCCCGGCGCACCCCCCACCGCGCCATCGCCCCCGCCTCCGCCTCCAGCACGTGCCGCGCCCGCAGCCGCGGGCGCCCCAACCGCCCCGGCCGCATGGTCCGTACGCCGAGCACCGTGAAGTCCCGCCCCAGATACGCGACATCGATCGCGAACCGCATCCCGAAGGTGTGCACCCCGCTCGCCGGCGTCAGCAGCAGCGCCCCCGCGAACCCGTCCCGGCCCAGCAGCCCCCGGGTACGGGCCCGGTACGAGGCCGCGATCTCCACCGGAACCTCAACTTCCGCCCCGTACAGGACACCTCGCCCGTTCTCCCTGCGCGCCATGTCCGCCGTTCTATCAACCCGCGCGCTCTAGGGTCTGTCCGGTGTCCGTCCTCCTGATGATTCTCGCCGCCGCCTACGGGGCCGCCACCGGGCTGCTCCTGCCGCGGCCCGCGCACCGGATGTCCGTGGAACCGGAGGACGACTGGCGCGCGGGCTGTCCCGCGGGCCATCCGATCACCGGCGCGCTGCGGGGCTGGCTGGGCCCCGGCCGCTGCCCGGCCTGCCGGGCGCCGTACGGGCCCGGCGCGCTGCCGCCGGCCGCGGCCGGCGCGCTGGTCTGCGCGGCCCTGGCGGCGGTCGCCGGCGCCCGCCCGGAGCTCGCCGCCTGGCTGCTGACGGCACCGGTGGCCGTGCTGCTGGCGATCATCGACTGGCGGGTACGCCGCCTCCCGGACGTCCTGACCCTCCCCCTGGCCGGGGTGCTCGCCCTGGCCCTGGGCCTTGCCGCCTGGTGCACCGGCGAGCCCGGCCCCTGGCTCCGCGCGCTGCTCGCCGGCGCCGCGCTCGCCGCCTGCTACCTCGTCCTCCACCTCGTCAACCCGTCCGGCATCGGACTCGGCGACGTCAAGCTCGCGATCGGGCTGGGGGTCGCCCTTGGGTGGTACGGCTGGCGCACGCTGGTCACCGGGGGCGCGGCGGGAATCCTGCTGGGTGCCCTCTACGGCGCGGGCCTGCTGCTCACCCGCCGCTCCGGCCGGAACACGACCATGCCGTTCGGCCCCTTCATGATCGCCGGCGCCTTCTGCGCCCTCCTCCTGGGCGCCGCCGCGTCCCGCTGAACCCCGCGCTCCGCTCCCGCCGCCGCCCCGAGCCACGCCGCGAGCACCCGCGATGCACGAAGCACCCCTCCCGTGGGGTTATGGTGGAAACCCCCCCTCGGGCCGGTCCGTATCCCCCCCACGGACCGGCCCGCTTTTTTTGCCCGCACCGGTGGCCGCCCCGGACCCTGGCCGAAAACCGGCGATCGCGGGCCCGGTGGGCGCCCGCTCAGCTCCGGCGGGCCCAGATGTTGACGCCCTCGGTGGTGCGCGCGAACGCGTCGATCTCGGCGAGCTCGTCATCCGTGATCTTGGGTGCGTCGAGCGCCGCCACATTGGCCTCCAGCTGGGCGACGCTGCTGGCGCCGATCAGCGCCGAGGTCATCCGCTCGTCGCGCAGCACCCAGTTCAGCGCGAGCTGCGCGAGGGACTGGCCGCGGCGCTGTGCGATCTCGTCGAGGCCGCGCAGCCGGCGGACGACGTCGTCGGAGAGCAGGTCCGGGTCCAGGGACTTGCCCTGGGAGGCGCGCGAGCCCTCGGGGATGCCGTTCAGGTACTTGTCGGTGAGCATCCCCTGCGCCAGCGGGGCGAAGGAGATGCAGCCCATGCCCTCGTCGGCCAGCGTGTCCAGCAGCCCGTCGTCCTCGATCCAGCGGTTGATCATCGAGTACGAGGGCTGGTGGATCAGCGGGCGGACGCCCATGCCGCGCAGCAGCCGGGCCGCCTCGCGGGTCTGCTCGGCGTTGTACGACGAGACGCCGACGTACAGCGCCTTGCCCTGCTGGACGGCGGACGCCAGGGCGCCCATCGTCTCCTCCAGCGGGGTGTCCGGATCGAAGCGGTGCGAGTAGAAGATATCGACGTAATCGACACCCATCCGCTTCAGTGAGGCATCCAGCGAAGAGAGGAGATATTTCCGCGAGCCCCATTCGCCGTAAGGGCCGGGGTGCATCAGATATCCGGCCTTTGTCGAGAGAATGATCTCGTCGCGGTAGCCGCGGAAGTCCTGGGCGAAGATCTTTCCGAAGTTCAGCTCGGCGGACCCGGGCGGCGGCCCGTAGTTGTTGGCCAGATCGAAGTGGGTGACGCCCAGGTCGAAGGCGCGGCGAAGGATGGCTCGCTGGGAGCTGAGGGTGCGGTCGTCCCCGAAGTTGTGCCAGAGTCCGAGGGAGATGGCAGGGAGTTTGAGGCCGCTGCGGCCGGTACGCCGGTACTCCATGGAGGCATAGCGTGAATCCGCGGCGCGGTAGTCGGTGCCAGTGGTCATGCTCATCTCCCTATCACGGACTTGTGACCTACCTGATTGGGCTGTTGAGACAGCCGAGAAGTAAAGTTGGCCCCTTAGGCGACGGGGGCGATCGGCACGGAGGGGCTGGACCACACATGCTGCGATCTTCCGGGATGCGCATCCCATATCCGCCTGCACTGCGCGATCTCGTCTACCGGCTGTACGCCCGCCGGGTGGAGGGACGCCTCGACCACACCCAGGTGCCCAAGCACATCGGCGTCATCCTGGACGGCAACCGGCGCTGGGCGCGCGCCGACGGGCGGACCGCGGAGCAGGGCCACCAGGCCGGCGCGGCCAAGATCGAGGAGCTGCTCGGCTGGTGCGCCGAGACCGACGTCGAGGTCGTCACGCTCTGGATGCTGTCCACCGACAACCTCGACCGGCCCGAGGCCGAGCTGACCCCGCTGCTGGGGATCATCGAGAACACCGTGCGCGACCTGGCCGCCGACGGCCGCTGGCGGGTGCACCACGTCGGCAACCGCGATCTGCTGCCGGACGCCACCCAGCGGGTGCTCAAGGAGGCCGAGCAGGCCACGCTCGCCAACAAGGGCATCCTGGTGAACGTCGCGGTCGGCTACGGCGGCCGTCAGGAGATCGCGGACGCGGTGCGGTCGCTGCTGCTGGAGCACGCCGAGCGCGGGACGTCCTTCGAGGAGCTCGCCGAGATCGTCGACATCGACCTGATCTCCGAGCACCTCTACACCCGCGGCCAGCCGGACCCGGACCTGGTGATCCGGACCAGCGGCGAGCAGCGGCTGTCGGGCTTCATGCTCTGGCAGAGCGCACATTCGGAGTACTACTTCTGCGAGGTCTTCTGGCCGGCGTTCCGGAAGGTCGACTTCCTGCGCGCGCTGCGCGACTACGCCGCCCGGCACCGGCGCTACGGCTTCTAGGGGTTCCAGGGCTTCCAGGCCCTCTCCGGTGGGTCGGGGCCGGCGCGCCCGACCCGCCGGACAGGCCCAGGACGGACTTCCGGACGCCTTCTGACGCCCCCTCGGACGGCTGCTCCTTCGGGTGATTCGGGCCCTCGGCCGGACCGCTTCCGGCGGCTTCGCCCGCATTCCCGCCGGTCAGCCGTCACCCGTAACCAAAGGTTCATCGAGCGTGCGTCATATGCCGTGGCATGGGCGCGCGGGTTCGAGGGAATATCCCTTCCAGGTCGGCGTCCGGAAACAAGCCATCGGGCGCCGGATCTCAGCGGACGGCATGGGGCCGTCCGCCCGGGAGGCCCTTTGCGCATCACGGAGGATCGTGCGTACCGCACGGACGACGCGAGGGGCCGGCGTTCGGCCCGCGCAGCGTGGCCAGAACCCGGTCCTGTCCCCGGCGACGTCGTCGCACCCCAACCTCATCCGAGGGGGTTCGTCCACCCGTGGTGAACAGCAAGAAGCGCCGTGAGAACGACCGGCGCACCTATGTCCTCGACACCAGCGTCCTGTTGGCGGATCCGGCCGCCATGTCCCGCTTCGACGAACATGAGGTGGTGCTGCCGGTCGTCGTGGTCACCGAGCTGGAGGCCAAGCGGCACCACCCCGAGCTCGGCTACTTCGCGAGGCAGGCGCTGCGCCGGCTGGACGAGTTCCGGGTGCAGTACGGGCGGCTGGACGCCCCCATCCCCATCGGGGAACTCGGCGGGACGCTCCGGGTCGAGCTGAACCACTCCGACCCGGGACTGCTGCCCGCGGCTTTCCTGAACGGGCACAGCCGGCTGGGCGACAACGACTCGCGGATCCTCGCGGTCGCCCGCAACCTCCAGGCCGAGGGGTTCGACGTCACGGTCGTCTCCAAGGACCTGCCGATGCGTATCAAGGCGTCCTCGGTGGGGCTGCTGGCCGAGGAGTACCGCGCCGAGCTGGCGATCACCGACTCCGGCTGGACGGGCATGGCGGAACTGGCCATCGCCGCCGAGCAGGTGGACGACCTCTTCGCCGCCGAGACCGCGCACGTACCGGGCGCATCCGAACTTCCGGTGCATACGGGACTGGTGCTCCAGTCCGAGCGCGGCAAGGCGCTCGGCCGGGTCACGCCGGAGGGCGCGGTCCGGCTGGTGCGCGGCGACCGGGAGGCGTTCGGCATCCACGGCCGCAGCGCCGAGCAGCGGATCGCGCTGGACCTGCTGCTGGACCCGGAGGTCGGCATCGTGTCGATGGGCGGGCGGGCCGGCACCGGCAAGTCGGCGCTGGCGCTGTGCGCGGGGCTGGAGGCGGTGCTGGAGCGCCGGCAGCACAGCAAGGTGATGGTGTTCCGCCCGCTGTACGCGGTCGGCGGGCAGGAGCTGGGGTACCTGCCGGGCAGCGAGGCCGAGAAGATGAGCCCCTGGGCCCAGGCGGTCTTCGACACGCTGTCCGCGGTGACCACCAAGGACGTCATCGAAGAGGTCGTCGGGCGCGGCATGTTGGAGGTGCTGCCGCTGACCCATATCCGCGGGCGGTCGCTGCATGACGCGTTCGTCATCGTGGACGAGGCCCAGTCGCTGGAACGGAACGTCCTTTTGACGGTTCTGTCCCGTATCGGCGCCAACTCCCGGGTCGTACTGACCCATGACGTCGCCCAGCGCGACAACCTCCGGGTCGGGCGGTACGACGGGGTGGTCGCCGTCGTCGAGAAGCTGAAGGGCCATCCGCTGTTCGCCCACGTCACGCTCAACCGCTCCGAGCGGTCGCCGATCGCGGCGCTGGTGACCGAAATGCTGGAGGACGGCAGGATCTGACCGGTTGTGAACACGGCGCCGCCCGGCGAAGCGAGGGAGCTTAGCCGGGCGGCGTTCGTCTGCGCTCGGATATCCGGAAATCCCGGGCGGCAAACAAGGTGTGAGCTTTCACACCCGGCAGAGAATTGATTCCCGGTAGCCCGTTCGGGCAGAGTCTGGGTCCTGTCAGGCCCCGCATACGGCCCAGCAGCACCCTCCGGGGTGTATTGGACGACCCGAACTTCATAGCGAGTTGCCGTATGCCGCCCGAGCACCACGCGGACCCCGGAGGGGGACGTACCGGGCCAGTGCCTCCCGTGGCCAGCCGGCTCCCCCGCTCAACAGGGGTCGGAACAAGGGGAGGTCAGCGCCAGGGGCACGATTGCGTCCGCGAGGTCACCTAAGCGGGCGATGCTGGAAGGAAAACGTGTGAGCCGGATCTCGGTCCGGGGATTCGCCGTGGCGTCCGCCACCGCAGTCACCACCGTCGGCGCAGTCGTCGGCGTTGCATCGGGCAGCCAGGCATCGGTCGCCAACACCGAAGCCACCGCCGCCGACGCGACGATCGCCGACATCCCCGCGGGCCAGCAGGCCCAGGTGCAGACGGCTTCCCTGACGCAGCAGGCGGACTCCGCGTCCTCCCAGGCGGACGCGGCAGCTCTGAAGTCGGCACAGGAGTCGGCCCGTAAGGCAGCCGCGGAAACCGCGCAGAGCAAGAAGGACGCCGCGGACCAGGCGAAGGCCAAGAAGGACGCCGAGCAGCGCGCGAAGGAGCAGGCCGCGTCCCGCTCCGCGGTCCGCGACGCCAGCGACTTCCTCGTCAAGGCGTCGTACAGCATCGCCGAGACGCAGGCGATGGCCCGCCAGATGATGGCCTCCGACCAGTTCCAGTGCTTCAGCCACATCGTGGACCACGAGTCCGGCTGGAACTACCGCGCCACCAACTCCTCCTCGGGTGCCTACGGCCTCGTGCAGGCGCTGCCGGGCTCGAAGATGTCCTCCGCGGGCTCCGACTGGCAGACCAACCCGGCCACCCAGATCAAGTGGGGCCTCAACTACATGAACGACCGCTACGGCAGCCCCTGCGGCGCCTGGTCGTTCTGGCAGGCGAACAGCTGGTACTAGGCCGCCTGGCAGCTTCACCACGCTCCGAAACCCCCGAACGCGACGCGTCGGGGGTTTCGCGCACCCGGCACAGGTAACGTCGTTACGTCAGTTGTGCCGTGAGGGCGGGGAAGAGGAAGCGACATGTCCAGATTGCCTCAGTGGGTCGGCGGCCTAGGCGCCGGTCTGACGCGGCTCTCGCAGCGGTTGGAGGAGCAGCGCCGCCGTGCGGAGGCCATGGGGGTCCCCCCTGGAGGGAGCTTGTCGGACTCCTTGGGGGAGGTCCCCGGCGAGCCGGACGAGCTGCGGCCTTCCGGGCCGGCTGGCGGCCTGGACGGGTACCGCGTCCGCGCGGCGGTGGACGGCGCACCGGCGGACGGTCGGCGGGCCGGCACGCTCACCGCGAACCGGACGCGGCTGCCGGACGCGACCGACGGCGTACCGCAGCCCGGGACGGCGGAGTCGGTGGAGACGGCGGAGCCGGTGGAGACGGCACAGGCCGCCGCGCCGGCCGCCGTCCGGCAGCCGGAGTCGGTCCCGGCGCCGCCCTCGTACGCCCCGGCCGTCGCGGCTCCCCCGGACCCGGTCTCGGCCGTGCCCTGGGGAGTCCGGGTGGCCGCCGAGGCCGGCTGGCGGCTGCTGGTGCTGGCCGGGACGCTGTGGGTGCTGGCGAAGGTGATCACCACCATCCAGCTGGTGGTGCTGGCGTTCGTCGCGGCGCTGCTGATCACCGCGCTGCTCCAGCCGACCGTTGCCTGGCTGCGTCAGCGCAATGTGCCGCGCGGGCTGGCGACCGCGCTGACCTTCATCGGCGGCTTCGTCATCATGGGCCTGGTCGGCTGGTTCGTGGTCTGGCAGGTCCAGGACAACATCGACTCGGTCTCCAGCCGCATCCAGGAGGGCATCACCGAGCTCAAGGGCTGGCTGCTGAGCGGCCCGTTCCATGTGACCGAGAGTCAGATCAACCACATCGCCAAGAACCTCCAGGACGCGGTCGGCGCCAACACCGAGGCCATAACGTCGGCCGGGCTGGAGGGCGTCACCGTCGTCCTCGAAGTGTTCACCGGCATCCTGCTGGCGATGTTCACCACGCTCTTCCTCCTCTACGACGGCCCGCGCATCTGGAGCTGGCTGCTCAAGCTGGTCCCGGGCGCGGCCCGCGAGGGCGTGGCGGGCGCCGGCCCGCGGGCCTGGCGGACGCTCACCGCCTACGTCCGCGGCACGGTCCTCGTGGCGCTGATCGACGCGTTCTTCATCGGCGTCGGCCTCTATTTCCTCAATGTGCCGCTGGCCGTGCCGCTCGCCGTCTTCATCTTCCTCTTCGCCTTCATCCCGCTGATCGGTGCGGTGGTCTCGGGCGCGCTGGCGTGCGTGGTCGCGCTGGTCACCCAGGGCGGCGGCGTCGCCCTGCTGGTGCTGGCGGTGGTGCTGGCCGTGAACCAGATCGAGAGCCATGTCCTCCAGCCGTTCATCCTCGGCCGGGCGGTGCGGGTCCATCCGCTGGCGGTGATCCTGTCCGTCGCCGCGGGCAGCCTGATCGCCGGTGTCGGCGGTGCGGTCGTGGCGGTGCCGCTGGTGGCCGTCACCAACACCGTGGTCGGCTATCTGCGTTCGTACTCCAGGGAGCAGGCGCTGCGGATGACGGTGCCGCCGCGCGGTGCGACGGCGATCGCGGTGGCGCCGACGCCCGCTCCGGTGCGTACCGAACGGCGCGGCGAGGAGTAGCGCACGGCTGCCGGAACGCGCAGAACCCCGCGGACACGATGTCCGCGGGGTTCCGTGTGTTGCGAGGGGTCCGCCGGTTACCCGGCGAGCGCGGCCTCGGCGTCGAGGGTGGCGCCGACGGCCTGGAGGACGGCCGCGATCTTGACGGCCTCCTGGATCGTCTCGCGGTCGACACCGGCCTTGCGGAGCACCTGCTCGTGCGAGTCGAGGCACATCCCGCAGCCGTTGATCGCCGAGACGGCCAGCGACCACAGCTCGAAGTCGACCTTGTCCACGCCCGGGTTGCCGATGACGTTCATCCGCAGACCGGCGCGCAGGGTGCCGTACTCCGGGTCGGAGAGGAGGTGGCGCGTCCGGTAGAAGACGTTGTTCATCGCCATGATGGCGGCGGCCGACTTGGCGGCCGTGTACGCCTCGGCGGAGAGGTTCGCCTTCGCCTCGGGCTCCAGCTCGCGCAGCACCTTGGGGGAGCGCGAGGCGATGGCGCAGGCCAGCACGGTGCCCCACAGCTGCTGCTGCGGCAGGTCGGAGTTGCCGATCACCGAACCGAGGTTCAGCTTCAGGTCCTTGGCGTAGTCCGGAACCGCGGACTTGAGGTCATCGAGAGCCATGGGTGTCACTCACCGGCCAGCAGGGCGACCGCGTCCAGGGTGTCCTCGCCCTTGCTCCAGTTGCAGGGGCACAGCTCGTCGGTCTGGAGCGCGTCGAGGACCCGGAGGACCTCCTTGGGGTTACGGCCGACGGAGCCGGCGGTCACCATGGTGAACTGGATCTCGTTGTTCTGGTCGACGATGAAGACGGCGCGCTGCGCGAAGCCGTCCTCGCCCTCGATGCCCAGGTCGCGCATCAGCTCGTGCTTGGAGTCGGCGAGCATCGGGAAGGGCAGGTCGGTCAGGTCCGGGTGGTCCTTGCGCCAGGCGTGGTGCACGAACTCGGAGTCGCCGGAGAAGCCGAGGATCTGCGCGTCACGGTCGGCGAACTCGTCGTTCAGCTTGCCGAACGCGGCGATCTCGGTCGGGCACACGAAGGTGAAGTCCTTGGGCCACGCGAAGACGATCTTCCACTTGCCCTCGTAGGTCTTGTGGTTGATCTGCTCGAACTCCTTGCCCTTCTCCAGCGAGACACAGGCAGTCAGGTCGAACTCGGGGAACTTGTCTCCGACAGTGAGCACGCGCTCTCCTTGGTGCATGAAAGTCCCTTGTGGGGTCTTTCGGGTCTTTCTTTGAGGCTTGGACGGTTACACCGTGCCACAGCAGGCATTGATCAGGGAAATAGCTAGACTGGTAGATGTTGATCGGAGGTGGTTATCAGTGGCTTCCCCCACGAGCCCCGGCGGGCGGCCCCGCCAGCCCAGCCTCGCCCAGCTGCGGGCCTTCGCCGCGGTCGCCGAGCATCTGCACTTCCGGGAGGCGGCGGCCGACATCGGTATGAGCCAGCCCGCGCTCTCCGGTGCCGTCTCCGCACTGGAGGAGGCGCTCGGGGTGCAGCTCCTGGAGCGTACGACGCGCAAGGTGCTGCTCTCACCGGCAGGGGAGCGGGTGGCGGCCCGCGCCCGTACGGTCCTGGACGCGGTCGGCGCCCTGATGGAGGAGGCGGAGGCGGCGCGCGCGCCCTTCACCGGCGTCCTGCGCCTCGGCGTCATCCCCACCGTCGCGCCGTATCTGCTGCCGACCGTGCTCCGCCTCGTCCACGACACCTACCCCGCCCTGGACCTCCAGGTGCACGAGGAGCAGACCGCCTCGCTCCTGGACGGCCTGGCGCACGGGCGGCTCGACCTGCTCCTGCTCGCCGTCCCGCTGGGCGTCCCGCAGGTCACCGAACTCCCGCTCTTCGACGAGGACTTCGTCCTGGTCGCCCCCAAGGAGCACTGGCTCGGCGGGCGCGGCGACATCCCCCGCGAGGCGCTGAAGGAACTCGATCTGCTGTTGCTGGACGAAGGCCACTGCCTGCGCGACCAGGCGCTGGACATCTGCCGCGAGGCGGGCCGGGACGAGAACACCCCCGTCACGACCAGCGCGGCGGGCCTGTCCACCCTCGTCCAACTGGTGGCCGGCGGCCTGGGCGTGACGCTGCTGCCGCGTACCGCGCTACGGGTCGAGACGGCCCGCAACGACCAGCTGACCACCGGCTACTTCGCGGACCCGGCCCCGGCCCGCCGGATCGCCCTGGCGATGCGCAGCGGTTCGGCCCGCCAGCGCGAATTCGAGGAGTTCGCGGGGGCGTTGCGGGGGGCGCTGCGGGGGCTGCCGGTGCGGATCGTGAAGGGGTGAGGGTCAGGAGCGGCGCGGGTCGCGGCGCCGGGCGTCCTTCGCGGTACGCCCCGGCGGGCGTGTGGCGGGGGTCCTCAAGGACGGGCGGTTTCGAGGATCGCCTTGACGTCGAGGGTGATCTCGGCGCCGATGGAGTCGGGGAGCGTGACCTGCTGGCCGGCGGCGTGGATCTGGTGGGTGCGGTACTCGTTCGCGAACGGGTCGGTCAGGACGTGGATGCGCTCCTTGCGGCGGTCGACGATGACGTAGACCGGGATCTTGGCGATGGCGTAGGCGGCGACCTTCGTCTTGAGGTCGGCGGCGTAGTTGGACGACGTCACTTCCAGCACCATGCGGAAGATGGCGGGGTCGTAGCAGTTGGCCTCGACGAGGTGGTCGCGGTAGTCGGCGTCCACGACGGCGAGGTCCGGAATGGCGTAGTCCTCGGGGCCGTCGGGGAGCCATACGCCCATGGCTTGGTGTACTCGGGTCTCGCCGCGGTGAGCGGGTAGGAAGGCGATGATGAGGTCGGTCAGCGACTCGGCGTGCGAGCCGTCGGCAGGCGGTGTCACGGTGAGGGATCCCCCGAGGATCTCGACGCGGTGCCCGGGCAGCAAGTGAGTGAGCTTCTCGGCTTCCTCAAGCAGACTCGGCAGCTTGCCCACATGAGGTCGTTCGACTGCTGCGGCAGACATGCGGTGCCTCCTGATGGCTGGTATCGAGGTCATCATCGTAGGCTCAGCCGCCTCCGTGCGGCCCGTCCGACGCCGTTCACCCGTCCGTGCTGGACCGCCGTCCCCGTCTCACTCCGTGCGCAGGCCCTCCGGGCGCATCATGCGCCACAGGGGCGGGAGGCTCAGGGCCGTGACGAAGAGGATGACCGCGGCGCCGATGCCGGCCATGCCGGCGACCACCGGCCAGTCGACGGTGACGCCGCTGCCGGTGATGACCAGTAGCAGCGCTCCCAGGGTGAGGCCGCAGGCCAGGGCGAGGGCCAGGCCGAGGATCACCGGGAGCGTGGTCTGCCACAGGACGGACCAGCCGAGGGTGGCGCGGCGGGTGCCGTAGGCGTCGAGGGTGGAGAGCAGCCGGCGGCGTTCGTGGAGCTGCTCGACGGTGGAGATGATCAGGCCCGCGCCGATCAGCAGCAGGGTGATCACGGCGCCGAGGAAGAGCGCGTTGCGGACGCCGCCGTACTGCTTGTCGTGCGGGTTGTCGATGGAGGAGGACTCGAACATCGACGGGTTGATGCGGGCCGCGGTGTTGCGGATGTGCTCGACGGCGTCGGGGGTGCTGCGGTCGAAGTCGACCCGCAGCTCCTGGTCCGGGCTGCTGAGCCGGTCGGCGCCGAGGGCCGCCGGGGTGACCAGCAGGTCGTAGGCGAAGGGGCGGGCGTCGGAGAGCGCGCGGGACGGGGCGGGGCGGGCGGCCCGGGGGATCGTCCAGGGGCGGGGCGCGGTGCGTTCGCCGTAGTCGCGCGGGGGGTTGAGGTCGATGGTGGCGCCGGGTGCGAGGCCGATGTCCCGGGCCGCCTCCCGGGCGGGTGCGGCGATGAAGACGTCGCCGTCGCGGCAGGAGGGGACGTGGACGAGCCGGTTGAGTTCGGCGCAGCTGCCGAGCGCGACGGTCGACGGGACGTCGCGGCTGGTGTCGACGCCGGCGGCGGGCAGCCGGCCGATGTTGGCGATGACGGTGCCGCGGACCTTGGTCACCCCGGGGGTGGCGCGCAGCGAGGTCAGCGCCTGCTGGGTCTGCGGCCAGTCGGCGGCGCTGCCCCAGAAGCCGATCTGGGGGATCCGTCCGGACTTGGCGTACGCGGCCTGGTAGCCCGCCTGCATGCCGGTCATCAGCATGTGGATGGCGATCGCGCCGGCCACCGCGACGGTGATGCCGCTGACCGCGCGGGTGGCCGAGCCGCTGCTCAACTGGAGGCGGCGGACAGCCAGTTGCCAGGGGACCGGGCCGCCGCGCAGCCGGCCGACGACGGCGTCGACCAGCCAGGGCAGCAGCGCCGTGACGCCGAAGAGGAGGAGCGTCGAACCGGCGGCGAGGCGGACGGTGTTGAGCGGGGTGTCGTGCCAGGGCTGTTCCCGGGTGAGCGGGAACAGCAGCAGGACGCCGGCGATCGGCAGCACCAGCCGCCACCACAGGCGGCGGCGGACGGGCGGGCGGTTGCGGACGATGCCGAGCGGTTCGACGGTGATGCCGCGCTGGGCGAGGAGGGTGACCAGGACCGCCGCCGACGGGACGAGCAGCACGATCAGCGCGGCGGGCAGGAGGGCGGGGGTGACGTCCGAAGGGAAGACGTTGATCTCCCAGAGGGTGATCACCGACGCCAGCTGCCGGGCCGCGAGGAACAGCGCGCCGCCGCCCAGCAGCCCCAGCAGGGAGCCGAACAGCGCCTCGCCGGAGGCGATCCGGCGGGTCGTGGGGACGTCGGCGCCGACCAGCCGGAGCGCGGCCAGCCGGCGTTCCCGGCGTTCGTTGCCGAAGCGGACGGAGGTGCCGATGAAGACCATCACCGGCGTCATCAGCGCCACACACGTCATGATCACCAGGACCACGGCGGGCGCCCGCATCGGCGCCGGGTCCCAGCTCTTGCCGAAGTGGTCGACGCGGTAGCCGTCGCGCTCGCGCAGGGTGTCGCTCTGCGCGACGTAGGTGAGTTCCTGAGGGCCCTGGAGGCCCTCGTCGCCGATCACGCCGGCGGTCGTGTAGTGCAGGCGGTCGCGCAGCAGGGCGCCCTCGGGGGAGGCCAGCAGCTTGTGCAGCGCCGGGGAGACCAGCATCCGGCCGGGGCCGGGGAGTCGGCGGATGCCGGGCGGTACCGGCGGGTGCGCGCCGTCCGGGCGGATCAGTCGGCCGCGGATCCGCTCCCCGTGGAACGTGGTGTCCGCCGGGGAGTAGAGCACGGTGCGGTCGCCGGCCTTCGGTGGGTGTTCCTGGCCGAGGTTCTCGCGGGCCTTCTCCCGGCCGTGCCAGGCGTCCATCAGCGTCGGCACGGACGCGCCGATCAGCAGGACGGCCACGCCCAGGGCGACGCCGGCGGCCGTCAGTGCCGTACGGATCCAGCCCTCCCGGCCGCCGCCGGCCGCGAACCGCATCCCCATCGCGAGGTCGCGGGCCCAGGTGAGGGGGCCGGAACGCTGGGTGGCGGGCGGGAGAGAAGGGCCGGCGGGCGGGAGAGAAGGTCCGGCGGGCGGGAGAAGAGGAGCTGCGGGCGGGGGAGGAGGCGCGGCGGGCGACGGGGGAGCGGTGGGTGCGGAGGCGCCCCGCCCGCCGGCGCTGCCGGCTCCCGGGTGGAGCGGGCTCATATCCGGCCCGCCATGTCCTTCACCCGTCCGTCGCGGACGACGATCTCCCGGTCCGAGTACGCGGCGACCCGGGCCTCGTGGGTGACCAGTACGACGGCCGCGTTGGTGTCCCGGGCGGCGTTGGTCAGCAGGGTCAGCACGCGCTCGCCGTTGAGCGAGTCCAGGGCGCCGGTCGGCTCGTCGGCGAAGATCACCCGGGGCCGGGTGGCCAGTGCGCGGGCGACCGCGACCCGCTGGCCCTGGCCGCCGGAGATCTCGCCGGGGCGCTGCCCGGCCGCCCCCTCGACCTCCAGCTGCTCCAGCCAGTCGCGGGCCTGCCGTTCGGCGTCCTTGCGCCTGGTGCCGTTCAGCCGCAGCGGCAGCGCGACGTTCTCCAGGCAGGTCAACTCCGGTACCAGCTGGCCGAATTGGAAGACGAACCCGAAGTCGGTGCGGCGCAGCGCGCTGCGCTGGGCGTCGGTGAGCCCGGTCAGGGTGTGCGGGCCGTAGCGGACGGTGCCGCGATCCGGCGCGACGATCCCGGCGAGGCAGTGCAGCAGCGTGGACTTGCCGGAGCCGGACGGCCCCATGACGGCGACGACCTCGCCGGGGTGGACGGAGAAGTCCGCGCCGTCCAGGGCAGGCGTCGGCCCGTACGCCTTGGACAGCCCCTCCGCCGCGAGCAGGGAACCCTCGGGCGTCATGTACGGACCGCCTCCGCCAGCTTGTCCAGGCGGGCGGCGGTCAGCTCCAGCCAGCGCAGATCGGCTTCGAGGTGGAACAGCGCGTGGTCGCAGATGAGCTGGTCGGCGAGGTCGCCGGAGCGCTTGCGCTCGGTCAGTCCGCGCATCAGCCGCAGATGCTCGGTGCGCTGGGTGTCGAGCAGCTCGGCGGCGTCCCGGCCGGTCAGCAGCGCCAGCACGATCTTGGTGTAGAGCGTCGACTGGAGGTACGGCTCGGGCTTCTCCGGGCGGGCCAGCCACTGGGCGACGTCGGTGATCCCGGCGTCCGTGATGGCGTACCGCTTGCGCTCCGGGCCCGCCCCGGCCTCGACGGCGTCCACCTCGACCAGGCCGTTCTTCAGCAGCCGGGACATCGTGGAGTAGACCTGCCCGTAATGCAGCGGGCGGTCCTGTCCGAAGTGCTCGTCGAAGGCCCGCTTGAGGTCGTAGCCATGGCGGGGGCCGGACTCCAGGAGGCCCAGCAGCGTATGACCGATTGACATGCGGACCACCTTACTCGGGGAGTGTATCGCTGGTGTATACGCGTGGTGTATAGAAGGAATTTCCGGTCGGCCGGCCGGTGCGCGGAGCCCGCGGGTGCGGTCCGGCCCGGTCAGTCCCCGGAGGGTCCGTCCTCCGTGCGCGGCTGCTTGGGCGGGCGCCCCCGCCGCGGCGGCGCCCCGGCCCCCCGCGGCAGCCGCCCCGCGTCGGACAGGGCCTTGCGGAGCAGGAACTCGATCTGGGCGTTGGCGCTGCGCAGTTCGTCGTTGGCCCAGCGGGTGAGCGCGTCGTGGATCAGCGGGTCCAGCCGCAGCAGCACCTGCTTGCGCTGCTGCGGCCGGCTTCCGGCGGGCCGTTCGCGGTCGGCTCCGGCCTCCCCGGCGGAGTCGGTGCTCATGATGAGACCTCGCTCCGCTCGCTCACTGGTAGAGGGAGCCCGTGTTGAGGACGGGCTGGGCGGCCCGGTCGCCGCACAGCACCACCATCAGATTGCTGACCATGGCGGCCTTGCGCTCCTCGTCGAGTTCGACGATGCCCTGCTCGTTGATCCGCTCCAGGGCCGACTCGACCATGCCGACGGCGCCCTCGACGATCTGCTGGCGGGCCGCGACGACCGCGCCGGCCTGCTGCCGCTGGAGCATCGCGGAGGCGATCTCGGGGGCGTAGGCGAGGTGGCTGAAGCGGGTCTCGATGATCTGGACGCCGGCGGCCTGGACCCGCGCGGTCAGCTCCAGTGCCAGCTTCTCGGTGATCTCCTCGGCGTTGCCGCGCAGCGAGAGGCCGCCCTCGTCGTGGGCGTCATAGGGGTACTCGATCGCGATGTGCCGGACGGCCGCCTCGGTCTGGGTGGCGACGAACTCCAGGAAGTCGTCGACCTCGAAGAGCGCCTGCGCGGTGTCCTCGACCTTCCAGACGACGATCGAGGCCAGCTCGATGGGGTTGCCGTAGGCGTCGTTGACCTTGAGGACCGCGGTCTCGTGGTTGCGCACGCGGGTGGAGATCCGGCGGGCGGTGGTGAGCGGGTTCACCCAGCGCAGGCCGTCGGTGCGGATGGTGCCGACGTACCGGCCGAACAGCTGGATCACCCGGGCCTCGCCGGGGGCGACCATCTTCACGCCGGTCATGCAGAAGAGCGAGCCGATCAGCAGCAGGGCGCCGGCGATGACCATCGGGACGGCGGCGGCGTTGTTGCCGCCGTTGCCGATGACGCCGCCGACGGCGATCACCACGATGCCCAGGGCGACGCCGAGGACGGTCAGCAGCATGGCCAGGCCGCCGGGGATGCTGTGCGCGGTCCGCTCGCGGACCTGCGGGGCCGGCATCTCGGGGGCGTCGACGGTGTCCGCGGCGGCCCGGTCGGCCGGTGCGGAGTCGGAGCGGGTCGGTGTCGGGTCGGACATGGGGGTCCCCGTTTCTCAAGGAAGGCGCACCGTGCGGCGCGTGATGTGCGCCGCAGTGCGTGCTTTCGCTGGTCTAGCAAAGTGATAGCACTTTAACCCCTCGACCCGGCGTGGTCCAGGCCCGTACCGCTTGACCCCTCCGACGGTTGCGCGTCTGCCCCGTGCTGTATGTCACGTCGGGAAAAGCCTTGATCGATGAGGATTTGTTTATAGATGCGGTGTTAGCTTCGACAGCTGAGTTATCCGGGGGCGGAACGACTGGAGTTGCTGGAGCGATGGGCCGAGCGGACGTGAGACGGGCGCGGCAGGGGAGCGCCCGCCGGGGCAAACCGGCGCAGAAGGGGTCCGGCATACGCCGGTTCTTCACCTGGAAGAAGATCCTCGGGGCGTTCCTCGGGGTCTGCCTGCTGGGCATCCTCGGCTTCATCGGCCTCTACCTGTACGTGGACATACCGGCCGGCAACAAGCAGGCCCAGTTCCAGAGCAACGTCTTCAAGTACGCGGACGGCTCGGTCATGGCGCGGGTCGGCCAGCTCAACCGCGAGACCGTCCCGCTCAGCCGGATCCCCAAGGACGTCCAGCACACCTTCGTCGCCGCCGAGAACAAGACCTTCTACCAGGACTCCGGCGTCGACCTGAAGGGCACCCTGCGCGGCATCTTGAACACCCTCAAGGGCCAGGGCAAGCAGGGCGGTTCGACGATCACCCAGCAGTACGTCAAGAACTACTACCTGAGCCAGGAGCAGACGGTCTCCCGCAAGCTCCAGGAGATCGTCATCTCCCTCAAGGTGGACCAGAAGTACTCCAAGGACGACATCCTCGCCGGCTACATCAACACCAGCTACTACGGCCGCGGCGCGTACGGCATCCAGGCCGCCGCGCAGGCGTACTACGGCGTGGACGTCGACAAGCTCACCGTCTCCCAGGGCGCCTACCTCGCCTCGCTGCTCCAGGCGCCGAACCAGTACGACTGGGCCCTCGCCAGCGACACCGGCAAGCAGCTGGTCAAGGAGCGCTGGGCGTACACCCTGAACAACATGGTCGAGATGAAGTGGCTCTCGCCCGAGGAGCGCGCCCAGCAGAAGTTCGAGATACCCAAGCCGCCCAAGCCGCTGCCCGGCCTGACCGGCCAGACCAGCTACCTCGTCACCGAGGCGAAGAAGGAGCTCTTCGCCCAGGGCGTCGACGAGACCGAGTTCGAGGCCGGCGGCTGGACCGTGACCCTCGGCATCGAGAAGGACAAGCAGAAGGCGCTGGAGCAGGCGGTCAAGCGCAAGCTGACCGACGACCTCGACCCCAAGACGCGCTCGGTCGACGCGGACGCCCAGCTCGGCGCCACGTCGGTGGACCCGAAGACCGGCTACATCGTCGCGCTGTACGGCGGCGCCGGGTACCCGAAGCACTACACCGACAACGCGACCCGCGAGGACTACCAGGCGGCCTCCACCTTCAAGCCGCTGATCCTGGCGTCCGCGATGGAGAACCACGCGCAGACCCAGGGCGGCGTCCCGATCACCCCGAACGCGATCTACGACGGCCACAACCGCCGTCCGGTCGTCGGCGGCACCATCCCCTTCGCGCCGCCCAACGAGGACGAGCACGAGTACGGGAAGATCACCGTCCAGACGGCCACCAACAACTCCGTCAACGCGGTCTTCGCGCAGATGGGCGCCGACGTCGGCCTGGACAAGGTCAAGCAGACCGCGGTCAGCCTGGGCCTGAACGGCTCCAGGATGGACGTCAAGCCCGCCATGACCCTGGGCACCATGGGCGCCAGCCCGCTCCAGATGGCCGGCGCGTACGCGACCCTCGACAACCACGGCACGAAGGTCACTCCGACCCTGGTCGTGAAGGCGGTCCACAGCACGAACGGCAGCGACAAGAGCGTCCGGCTGAAGAACCCGATCGGCGACCAGGTCCTGTCCCGCAGGACGGCCGACACCGTCACCTCCGTGCTGACCGGCGTGGTCAACGACGGCACCGCGTCGGACGCCGTGAAGAACGCCTCGTACAAGGCGGCGGGCAAGACCGGTACCTCCGACGACAACAAGTCGGCCTGGTTCGTGGGCTACACGCCCAAGCTCGTCACCGCGGTCGGCATGTTCGGCGAGGCCCCGTCCGGCGGCGCCCAGGTCTCCCTGAAGGGCGCCGGGGGCGGCGGCCGGGTCAACGGCGGCGGCTACCCGGCGCGGGTGTGGGCCGACTACACCCAGAGCGCGCTGGGCGACAGCGGCGCCGGCGAGTTCGACCTGGAGACGGACCTCGGCGCCGGGGTGCCCCCGACGCCCACGCCGACGCCCAGCCGCATCCCGTCGACGACCCCGACCCCGACGCCCAGCCACACCCCGTCCGGCACCCCGACGCCGTCCGGCTCCCCGTCGAGCAGCGAGTCCGGCCGCCCGACGGGCCGCCCGACGCCGACCGGCGGCACCTCCGGCCCGCCCAACGGCGGCACCAACGGCACCGGCGGGGCCAACGGGATCGGCGGCGGCAACGGCACCGGCGGGAACGGCACACCAGGCGGCGCCAACGGGACCAACGGCGGCAACCCCGTGCCGAACAACTTCGGCGGCTGACGCCCGCCCCGTCGCAGCACACCGCGGCCCCCACCTTTCCGGGTGGGGGCCGCGGTGTCGCGCTGCGGTGCTGTGCGGGAGGGCGGTCAGCCGCCGTTGACCTTGGCGGCGATCCGGTCGCCCACGTTCTTGTCGATGTTGCGCCAGTACTGGAGCGCCCGGTCCTGCACCGGACGGCTCACGCCGTTCCGCAGATGCCCGGCCACGTTGCCGACCAGCCGCTCCCGGGCCGCGTCGTCCAGGACGTTGCGGACCATGGTCCCCGGCTGCCCGAAGTCGTCGTCGTCGCTCCGCAGGGTGTACGCGTGCCGCACCATCTCGCCGCTGCTCTCCCAGCCCGCCGGCTCCCCGAAACCCGCGGTGTCGGCCGCCGGGCCGCCGTAGGAGTTCGGGGCGTACGGCCGGGCCGCGCGCGACGGGTCGAAGCGCATCGGGCCGTCCTTGGCGTACGAGTGGACGGGCACATGGGGCCGGTTGGGCGGCAGTTGCGCGTAGTTCGGGCCGATCCGGTAGCGGTGGGTGTCCGGGTACGAGAAGAGCCGGCCGAGCAGCATCTTGTCCGGGGACGGGCCGATGCCCGGCACCATGTTGGACGGCTCGAACGCGGCCTGCTCGATGTGGATGAAGTAGTCCTCCGGATTCCTGTCGAGCGTCATCCGGCCGACCTCGATCAGCGGGTAGTCGCCGTGCGGCCACACCTTGGTCAGGTCGAACGGGTTGAACCGGTAGTCCACGGCGTCCGCGAACGGCATGACCTGCACGTACAGCGTCCACGACGGTGCGTTACCGCTGTCGATCGCCTCGTAGAGATCGCGACGGTGGCAGTCCGCGTCCTCGCCGGCGATCCGGTCCGCGTCCTCCTGCGTGAGGAAGTCGATGCCCTGGTCGGTCTTGAAGTGGTACTTGATCCAGAATTTCTCGCCGCCCGCATTGACCCACATGTAGGTGTGCGAGCCGTAGCCGTTCATGTTGCGGTAGGTCTTCGGGATGCCGCGGTCGCCCATCAGCCAGGTGACCATGTGGGCCGACTCCGGCGACAGCGTCCAGAAGTCCCACTGCATGTCGTTGTCGCGCAGCCCGTTCTCCGGGCGGCGCTTCTGGGAGCGGATGAAGTCCTGGAACTTGATCGTGTCCCGTACGAAGAAGATCGGCGTGTTGTTGCCCACCAGGTCGTAATTGCCGTGCTCGGTATAGAACTTGAGGGCGAAGCCGCGCGGGTCGCGCCAGGTGTCCGGGGAGCCCTGCTCGCCCGCGACGGTCGAGAAGCGGGCCAGCATCTCCGTGGTCCTGCCCGGCTGGAAGAGATCCGCCTTGGTGAACTGGCTGACGTCGTTGGTGACCTTGAAGAATCCGTACGCGCCGCTGCCCTTGGCGTGCACCACCCGCTCGGGGACCCGTTCGCGGTTGAACTGGGCCATCTTCTCGATGAGGTAGTGGTCATGGAGCAGGATGGGGCCGTCCGGACTCACGGTGAGCGAGTGCTCGTCGCTCTCCACCGGGATGCCGGTGTTGCTCGTCGTGCGCGGGACGTTCTGGGCGGTGCTGGTCATTGGAGGAGTGCCTCCCGTTCGATGACTGGCCGTGGGGCGGGGAGCAGGGGTGAATGGCCCCTTCAGTCCCTTTTGCCCCCACCCAAGCAGTCAACGCCGTCCGCGGCATGTCGGCAAGGGCGAAAGGGCCCGCAACGCCCGGGACCCCGCCCGGTCCCGGACGGGGTCCCTGCGCGGACGGCGCGGCGCTGCGGTCAGCCGCGCGGCGCTCCCGGCGGCATCGACAGCTCGAACCAGACGACCTTGCCCATGCTCAGCCGGGTCGCGCCCCAGCGCCGCGCCATCCGGTTGACCAGGTAGAGCCCGCGCCCGCCCTCGTCGGACGGCCGGGCCTGGCGCAGCCGCGGCAGCTGCGGAACGTCGTCGCCGACCTCGCAGCGCAGCACGTCCGTGCGCAGCAGCCGCAGCGTCACCGGCCGCTCCGCGTACCGCACCGCGTTCGTGACCACCTCGCTCACCAGCAGCTCCAGCTGATCGGTCAGCTCGTCCAGGCCCCAGCGCGCCAGCGCCCGGCGGGCCAGTCGGCGCGCCTGGCCGGCCGTCTGCGCCTTCGGGTCCAGGTACCAGTACGCGACATCGCTCGGCGCGATCCCGTCGAACCGGGCCGCCAGCAGCGCGATGTCGTCATCGCGGTCGCCGGGCCCCAGCATGTCCAGCACCTCGTCGCACATCGGCTCCAGCGGAGGCGGGTTGGGACCGGTCAGCCGGGCCGTCTCGGCCAGCCGCTCCCGCAGCTGCTCGATACCGGTCCACACGTCCCGGATCCGCGACTCGACCAGGCCGTCCGTGTACAGCACGAGGGTGGCGCCCGCCGGAGCGTCCAGCTCCACCGCCTCGAAGTCCACCCCGCCGACCCCGATCGGCGCCCCGGACGGCACCCGCAGCACCTCCGCGCGCCCGCCGCGGTGCAGCATCACCGGCGGCGGGTGCCCGGCGTTGGCGATGGTGATCCGGTGCGCCACCGGGTCGTAGACCGCGTACAGGCACGTCGCCATCCGGTCCGAGCCCAGCCGCTGGGCCTGCTCGTCGAGATGGTGCAGCACCTCCTGCGGCGGCAGGTCCAGCCCCGCCAGCGTCTGCGCCGTCGTCCGCAGCTGGCCCATGATCGCCGCCGAGGTCATCGAGTGCCCCATGACGTCGCCGACCACCAGCGCCACCCGGCTGCCCGGCAGCGGGATCGCGTCGTACCAGTCGCCGCCCACCCGGGCCGTCTCCGCGGCCGGCAGATAGCGGCTGGCGAGCCGCACGCCGGTCGGCTGCGGCAGCGAGTCCGGCAGCATGGTGCGCTGGAGCGCGTCGGCGATGTACGCCTCCCGGCCGTAGAGCACCGCCTTGTCCACGCCCAGCGCGGTGTGCGTCGCCAGCTGGGCCGCCACCAGCAGATCGTCCGGCTCGAACGCCGGCCGGTCCGGGCGGCGCAGGAACACCGCCGCACCGATCACCCGCCGGCGCCCGCGCAGCGGCGCCAGGATCACCCGGTGGCCGCCCGGCAGCCGGGTGTCCGGCCCCAGCAGCTCGGGCAGCGCGGTCCGCGCCGCCTGCGCCTCACCGAACAGCGGGCGCACCCCGCGCAGCACCTCCGCCAGCGGCCCGCCCGGACGCACCTCCGACAGCTCCGCCGCCGTACCGCCCATCGCGGGCCCCAGATCCGGCTGCGCGGGCAGCACCGGCAGCCGCAGCCCGTTGGTGTCCGGCTCCTCCGGGATCCGGTCGGTACGCCGCAGCCGCAGCACCACCGGGCCGGTCGGCCGCTCGTCGCCCACCGGCAGCGGATCGCGCAGATAGACCAGGATCGCGTCGGCGAACGTCGGCACCGTCGCCCGGCACAGCCCCAGCACGATCTCGTCCAGATCGATACCGCGGGCGATCCGCCGGGTCGCCGCCCCGATGAACCGCAGCCGGTCGCCGCTCGCCTGCCGGGCCGCGGTCACCTCACTGCTCTCGCCCGGATGCGCCGACCGCGCCGGCGGCACCGTCGGCGGCCCCTGCGGCGGCAGTTGCGCTCCGGTGACCTCCGCCCCCTCGCCGTCCGGCCGCGGGCGCTGCTGCCCGTGCCCCGGCTCGTCGCCCGGCACGCCTCCCGGCCCGTCAGCGGGCATGGCCACCTCCCCGTACGAGTCGTACGACCCGCCGCACGAGCCCCCGTACGAGGCGCCGTAAGAACTGTCGCGGGCATCGCCGTACGCCCGCGAGGCGTCACCGGCCGGGCCGTGGTCCGCGGCCGGCTCCGCGTCCCCCCGCGTGGCTCCCTGTCCGTCCGGCGGACCCGCGGAGGCGGTGACGGGACGGTCACCGCCGATGCCGGTGTCATCCGCGCCGCGCACCGCGAAGCCCGTCCCCGGCACCGGGACGTATCCGGTGGCGGCGGGCTGTTGCAGGGCGCTGCGCGGGTCCGGTACGCCGCCGGGCGGCGCCGTCCCGGCCGTCCCCGTGGAAGGGGACGCCGAGGGCGCGGCGGTCGGGGCCGACCGCCGCGATTCGTGGGAGGTGGGGTGCTCCGTCACGCGTGGGATTCCATCCGTCCGGGGCTGGCGCCTACGCGCCGCGTTCCCGGCGCGCCGCTCGGGCGGGCGCGCCTGACGCGGTGCGGGTCAAGCGCGTCGCAGGTGCATAAAGAGCTGGATTTCCGGTGGTACGTCCGTACTCGCCGGGGCATACGCATACGAGTCCTCCCCGACGACATCGAATCCCGCGTCGCGCACGACCCGGCGCAGGTCGTCCCGCAGGTATCCCGATACCCGGATCGACTTGCCCAGGAACGGAATGGTGAAGTCGTCGACATCCGCCTCGACCATTGCCAGGGCCATCAGCCCCTCAGGACGCAGCAGATCATGCAGCATGCCCAGCGCGTAAGGGATTTCCGCACGAGGCATCATCAAGAGCGAGAAATAGGCGGCGATTCCGTCGAAGGAACCGGCACCGCCGAGCCGGCCACCGCGCAGATCGGCGATGTCCAGCCGGTGGAATTCGGCGCCCGGGGCGTTGTCCCGGGCCAGCTCGACCATGACGGGGGAGAGGTCGATTCCCACGACCCGGTGGCCGGCGCCGGACAGTTGACGAGCGGTCGGCACGCCCGTACCGCAGCCCGCGTCCAGGATCCGCGACCCGGCGGGCAGCGCGCCGGCCAGCCAGTCGCCGGAAGCGATCTGCCCTTCCTTGTACGGAAAGGCCGTTTCGTATTGGTCACCGATCGCGTCGAACGCCTCGGCCTGTCCGGCTCGGTCCAGCGCTAACCGGTTCAGACCCTCGTACGCGTCGTAGCTTGTCGCGCTCACGACCTCGCCCCTCCTGCGACCGCGGTCAAGTTCGTTTTCCCGTTCTGGAGTTGCGCCTGTGCAGTCCTGCGGAGGACGATCCTACGTTTGAAGACCCAGGGCGCAGCAAGGGGGCTGGGTACCGCTTCTCGCGGGGCGGGAAACAGCTTTGCCCATAGGCGCACCTTTCCACCGTTCGCCCCCTTCACTCCCTTCAATCTCCTCTTTTCCCGTTTGCTGCCTCACGAGAGCAAACGATCGGGTGACCGGTCCCAGTTCTCCGGCAGCTCCGGAACGCCCCAGGCCGGATCGGGCCGCCAGTCCTCCCATCCGTCGGAGAACGGCCCGGCCCACGCCGCGATCTGTGCGACCGCGGCGCGCCCGGCGGATCTGACCGCGTCCGCCTGTGCGTCCGTCATCAGCCCGTCCCGCCGCGCCTGGGCGAACTCGTCCTCGTCCCGCCACTCCCAATGCCGGTCCGGATAGACGCAGATGTCCAGGAAATGATCGAGTGAGTCGACTCCGCCCGCCCAACGGCGGCGCGGCTCCTCCAGATTGACGTACCAGTTCTTGAAGTGCCAGCCGGGCTCCCAGAACAGCCACACCGACCAGGGGTCGCCCGGCCGGGCCAGCTTCAGCACACCGCTGCCGAACCACTGGTCGCGGACGGTGCGTCGCGGTGTGGTGTAGCGGGTGGCCAGCGGCTCGCGGTGCACCGGCGTCCCGTCGGCGAGCGCCGGCTTGATGCAGTGCGTGCCCGGCGCCATCCACACCGCGAGCAACTCCTCGGTGTCCTGCACGACGGTCACCGGACGACAGATGTGGAACCGGTCGGCCTCGGCGTTGTCCCGGTAGCGCCACAGGATGTGGTCCCCCGGCGCCCAGCGCCCCGGCACGGCCGCCGATCCCCCCGCCCCGGCCGCCGTCGCACCTCTGCCGGCCGTTTCGCCCTCCGTCGTCTCCACCATGTCCGCCGTCATGAGCAGATCTTAGGCGCGGCGCGTTACGCGCGTGGTGACATGCACCGCACCCGCGGTTACGGACGGGCCACCGGCGCTGCTACGGGGCCGCTAGGGACGGGTCATCCGCAACACATCCAGCGCCTCGTCGAGCTGTTCCTCCGTCAGCAGCCCCCGCTCGACATAGCCGCCCTCGACGACCACCTCGCGGATCGTCTTCCGCTCCGCCAGCGACCGCTTGGCCACCTTGGCGGCCTCCTCATACCCCAGGTACTTGTTCAGCGGCGTCACCACCGACGGCGACGACTCGGCGTATTCCCGGGCCCGTTCCACATTCGCCGTGATGCCGTCCACCGTCCGGTCAGCCAGCAGCCGCGAGACATTGGCGATCAGCCGGATCGACTCCAGTACATTCCGCGCGATGACCGGCAGCATCACATTCAGCTCGAAGTTGCCGGCCGCCCCCGCCGCCGCGACCGTCGCGTCATTGCCGGTGACCTGCGCGGTGACCATCAGCACCGCCTCCGGAATAACGGGATTGACCTTCCCCGGCATGATCGACGACCCCGGCTGGAGATCCGGCAGATTGATCTCCGCGAGCCCGGTGCGCGGCCCCGACGCCATCCACCGCAGATCATTCGCGATCTTCGTCAGCCCGACCGCAACCGTCCGCAGCTGCCCGCTCGTCTCCACGATCCCGTCCCGCGCCCCCTGCGCCTCGAAGTGATTGCGCGCCTCCGTCAGCGGCAGCCCCGTCGCCCGCGCCACCTCCGCGATCACCGCGGCCGAGAACCCCGGCGGAGTGTTGATCCCCGTCCCCACCGCCGTGCCCCCGAGCGGCAGTTCGGCCAGCCGCGGCAGCGACGCCCGCAGCCGCTCGACGCCGTACCGCACCTGCGCGGCGTACCCCCCGAACTCCTGCCCCAGCGTCACCGGCGTCGCATCCATCAAATGCGTCCGCCCCGACTTCACCACCCCGGCGAATTCCTCCGCCTTCCGCTCCAGCGCCGCCGCCAGATGCTCCAGCCCCGGAATCAGATCGTTGAGCACCGCCGACGTCGCCGCGATATGAATCGACGACGGGAACACATCGTTCGACGACTGGCTGGCATTGACATGGTCATTGGGGTGCACATCCTTCCCCAGCCGCTCACTCGCCAGCGTCGCAATGACCTCATTGGCATTCATGTTCGACGACGTCCCCGATCCGGTCTGGAACACGTCGATCGGGAAGTCCTCGTCCCATCGTCCCTCGGCCACCTCCGCCGCGGCCTCCGCGACGGCCCCCGCGACCTCCTTGCCCAGCACCCCCAGCTCGGCGTTGACGACCGCCGCCGCCCCCTTGATCCGCGCCAGCGCCTCGATGTGCGCCCGCTCCAGCCGCTGCCCCGAAATCGGGAAGTTCTCCACGGCACGCTGCGTCTGCGCCCGCCACTTGGCATGCGCGGGCACCCGCACCTCACCCATCGAGTCGTGCTCGATCCTGTACGCGCTGTTTTCGCTCATGCCTATGACAGTGCCCGAGAACGCCGATCTCTTCCCGGGCCTGGTGCTTTGTCACCTGGGTGCGGGGCGCAGGCCGGCGGCGTCAGCCCTTCAGGGCGCGTATGAGGGCGGTCCAGGCACCCCCACGGAAGACCAGGGCGGGGCCCTGCGGGGCCTTCGAGTCACGGACGGGAACCAGACCGGCGCTGCCGTCCGCCACCTCGACGCAGTCGCCACCCTCCTTGTTGCTGTAGCTGGACTTGCGCCAGACGGCGGCGCTCAGGTCGGGACGGGATGTGCACTGCACGATGGGTGCCCTCCATCACGGATCGCATCATGTCAAGTGACATGCTCGGCGGCGGGGCCGGAGCCCGAGCTTGGTCGTACGTCTCCGCAAAGGTGGCCACTTCCTCCGGCTCGTCCACGAGTTGACCGCATTCGGAGCTTTCGGCGTAGGCGCACTCGGGCTCGCCCGGCAGTGTCAGAAGCGTCATGGATCCTTCCCACGGCGCCATGTGCCCCGCTGCTGAACGGCAGGACCTGGACGGTGATACGCGGGTCGTCGGCGGTCTCCAGCAGCCGGGCGAGCTGGGCCCGCATCACATCGGGGCCGCCGACGGGTCGCAGAAGAATCGACTCATCGAGAACAACCCGCGACACGGGCCCATCGGGCTGCCGTAGCCGCCTCTGCCTCATGAGCCGGGAATCCAGCCGTTCCTCCAACTGCTCCGCCGACCTGAGCGTACGGCCGACGCTCAGCACGGCACGGGCATGAGCCTCGGTTTGCGGCAGACCAGGCACCACCGATGCCGCGTACTGCCTGATCACCACTGCCCGCGCCGAACGGGCCATGAAGACTTCCGCCCAGTCCGGAGACGTCTCCCGGTAGACGAACGGCCACAGCTCCACCAGCAAGTCGTCCGCGCCCACCGTCCCGTCCGGCGCCCGCGCCAGCTCCGGCGTCGGCTTGGCCCCCGTGCACCGCTCGACCTGATTGATACGCGTGCTGTGCGTCCGCACCGCCTCGCCGAGCGCGGTCTGCGTCAGCCTGGCGGCGGGCCGCACCTTCCGCAGCCGCGTCCCGAACAACGCGGCCATGGATGACGCCGGATCAATCTCCCTGCGCACGGCCCCACTTCCCCTTCCCGCGGCTTACGGCTGAAGGAATCAGTTCTCACTCCCTTCCCAAGGTTACTTCGCAGGGTGACGATGGGAACACGGAACGTAGCAATCCGCTGGAAGTTGAGGGGATCCCACGACGGATCCCGGCAGTCGCCCTCGCGGCTAACCGGGAGCGTCAACTCCCCGCCGAGCACTACAGGAGCGTCTCTCATGGATTTGAGCGCCGGCCACCCATCGCCCGGCCCGCGATCCCGGCATTCGCTGATGACCATGCGCGTCTACAAGACGACCCGCGACGGCGTCGTCACCCAGGAACGCGCCCAGATCCACGTCGTCGCCAGCGACCGCCTCGACCTCTACGGCCTCTCCCACGCCTGGCCGCCGTGCGCCTGCCCGCGCCACAAGGGGTGTTAGCGCCGAGGCGGCGGAGCCGGCGGAGGCACCGGGGACCGGGCCGTCTGCTGCCGCCGGAAGTCCTCCAGGGTTTGTTCCCCCGGCGCATCCTTCCGGGGCACCGGAATGCACGTGTGAAGTCGAGTGACGCCTACGGGCATCTCCTGCCCTCCGGAGGGCACTTCCCCCGGGATCCGGAGAGCCGGCGTCTGCCCCCCTGGCCGGTTTTCCGGCCGTGCGGAAAAAGTGCTCCATGGCGCGTATCCAGGTCGCAGCGGGCGGAAAACCGAGTGCTGCGGGAGTTCGGTGAAACGTTCACGGCCGCCACCCGCGCGCAGCGGGTGACGGCCGTGAACCGTACCGTCCGGAACGTTATTCGGGATTCCGGGGCGTTGTGCCGGGGCCTTACGCCTCCCGGCGCACCGGAATGCTGGTGAACGTCGGGGCCGGGGCCGGGTCCTGGAAGAAGTCGTTGCCCTTGTCGTCGACGACGATGAAGGCGGGGAAGTCCTCCACCTCGATTTTCCAGACGGCTTCCATGCCGAGTTCTTCGTATTCGAGGACCTCGACCTTCTTGATGCAGTCCTGGGCGAGCCGGGCCGCCGGGCCGCCGATGGAGCCGAGGTAGAAGCCGCCGTGCGCGGCGCAGGCGTCGGTGACCTGCTGGGAGCGGTTGCCCTTGGCGAGCATGATCTTGGAGCCGCCGGCGGCCTGGAACTGCTCGACGTACGCGTCCATCCGGCCGGCGGTGGTCGGGCCGAAGGAGCCGGAGGCGTAGCCCTCGGGGGTCTTGGCCGGGCCGGCGTAGTAGACGGGGTGGTCCTTGAGGTACTGCGGCATGCCCTCGCCGGCGTCCAGGCGCTCCTTGATCTTGGCGTGGGCGATGTCGCGGGCGACGACCAGGGTGCCGGTGAGCGAGAGCCGGGTCTTGACCGGGTGCTCGGTCAGCTCGGCCAGGATGTCGGCCATCGGCTGGTTGAGGTCGACCTTCACGGCGTCGAGGTCCGGGCCCGCGCCCTGGGTCAGCTCCTCCTCGGTGGTCTCCGGGAGGAAGCGCGCCGGGTCGGTCTCCAGCTGCTCCAGGAAGACGCCCTCGGCGGTGATCTTCGCGACGGCCTGGCGGTCGGCGGAGCAGGAGACGGCGATGGCGACCGGGCAGGACGCGCCGTGGCGCGGCAGCCGGACGACGCGGACGTCGTGGCAGAAGTACTTGCCGCCGAACTGGGCGCCGATGCCGATCTTCTGGGTCAGCTCGAAGACCTTCTCCTCCAGCTCCTTGTCGCGGAAGCCGTGGCCGGTCGGCGAGCCCTCGGTGGGCAGCTCGTCCAGGTAGTGCGCGGAGGCGTACTTGGCGGTCTTGAGCGCGTACTCGGCCGACGTGCCGCCGACGACGATCGCGAGGTGGTACGGCGGGCAGGCGGCCGTGCCGAGCGAACGGATCTTCTGCTCCAGGAACTTCATCATGGACGTCTCGTTGAGGACGGCCTTGGTCTCCTGGAAGAGGAAGGACTTGTTGGCCGAGCCGCCGCCCTTGGCCATGAAGAGGAACTTGTACGCGCCGCCGTCGGTCGCGTACAGCTCGATCTGCGCCGGCAGGTTGGTGCCGGTGTTCTTCTCCTCCCACATGGTCAGCGGGGCCATCTGGGAGTAGCGCAGGTTCAGCTGGGTGTACGCGTCGTGGATGCCGCGGGAGAGCGCTTCCTCGTCGCCGCCCTCGGTCAGCACGCTCTGGCCGCGCTTGCCCATGACGATCGCGGTGCCGGTGTCCTGGCACATGGGCAGCACGCCCGCGGCGGCGATGTTGGCGTTCTTGAGGAGGTCCAGGGCGACGAACCGGTCGTTGGCCGATGCCTCGGGGTCGTCCAGGATCTTGCGGAGCTGGGCGAGGTGGGCCGGGCGCAGGTAGTGCGCGATGTCGTGCATCGCCTCGGCCGCGAGCTTGCGCAGCGCCTCCGGCTCGACCTTGAGGAACGTCCGGCCGTCGGCCTCGAAGGTGCTCACACCCTCCGAGGTGACCAGGCGGTAGGGGGTGGTGTCCTCCCCGGCGGGGAGCAGGTCGGTGTAGGCAAATGCCGGGCGGGCCGGGTGGGAGGAGGCAGGCATTTGAGGGTGATTCCTAACTCGGAGGGGTGTGGCTGACGTCTACGGCAGCGCCAGAACAGCGTAGAACCCCGGCCGGCGGGCCCTGCTGTGAGGTAGGGCTCAGTAAGGACAGGGGACAGGGCTCGCGAGTTCCCTAGTCGCGATCTATCGCGTTTCGGTACGCTGTGGTCGTGGACGCTTCAGACAACGGGGGACGACCGGGCCCCGAGACCCCGCCCGGAACGCTTCAGAAGCAGCAGAAGCAGGAGGACCAGCGGGTGCAGCTGACCAAGGACGCCGCCCGGCCGCAGGCCAAACCGGTCGCCGAGGCCGACCTGCGTGCCTCGGACGCCGACCGCGACCGGATCGCCGAGATCCTGCGCGAGGCGCTCGCCGAGGGCCGGCTGGACGCCGAGGAGCACGCCGAGCGGATCGACGCGGTCTACCGCGCCAAGACCCTCGGCGAACTGGAGCCCGTCGTACGGGACTTGCCCGTGGCCGGCGAGCGCGGCCGGCAGCCCGGCCCGGCGTACGAGGCCGAGCCGGCCGGCCACCTCCCGGACCAGAATCTCGTCGCGATCTTCAGCGCCGCCGCCCGGAAGGGCCGCTGGCGGGTCCCGGCGCGGATCAACGCGGTCGCGGTCTTCGGCAGCGTGGAGATCGATCTGACCGAGGCGGTCTTCCCCCAGCAGCAGATCCAGATCAACGTCACCTCCTTCTGCGGCAGCGTCGAGATCCGGGTCCCGGAGAACATCACGCTGCGCAGCAGCGGCTCCGGCATCCTGGGCAGCTTCGAGGTCGAGACGAACGACGCGGAGGACGCCGACGCCCCGGTCGTGCACGTCAACGGCTTCGCGCTGCTGGGGAGTGTGGAGGCCAGGCCGAAGCGCGGCGCCTGGATCCACGATCTGCACGACCGGCTGCGCGACCAGCGCCGGGAGCGGCACGACCGGCTCGACCGGCTGCGTGCCGAGCGGCACGAGCGGATGGACCGCATCCGGGCGGAGCGGCACGAGCTGATGGACCGGCGGCGGGCCGAGCGCCGGGAGCGGCGGGACCGCTACCGCGGCTGACCGGCCGGCTGCACGGGCCGGCGGCTCCGCCTGCGATACGGCGGCTGAAGGGCGCCGACCCGGTCGACTGACGGGGGCGCCGTCCACCGCGCCCCGCGCTCTCGATCGCCACGGTGTGCATAAGCGTGCGTACAGCGGGTAGGGCTGGTGCATCGTCTCTCGTACGGCTGCGGGGTGCGAAAAGGCCGTGCGCAGCGAGACGGGCAAGGGTGATTTCTCTCGCCGAAGCCGTCGTCAGGAGTAGACCGTGCTGCTACCGCATCAGCCCCTGCAGGATGCCGCTGTCGTACCGTCCCAGCGGGTGCACGCTCGCGACGAGGCCGGCCCCTGGCATTCGGAGGCGGTGTGCCGCCGGGACGAAGCCGGGCTGTTCTTCGCCCCGTCCAAGGAGCCGACCGCCGCACGGCTGGCCAGGGAGGAAGCCGCGAAGCGGGTCTGTGCCCGCTGCCCCGTGATGGTCGAGTGCCGGGAGCACGCGCTGCTCCAGCCGGAGCCGTACGGCGTCTGGGGCGGCCTGACCGCGGCCGAGCGCCGGGTCGTGCTGACCCGGCGACGGCGCCGTGAGTCGGAGCTCCAGCGCGCCGCCCATATGCCCGCGGCCGGCTGACCGCCGGATCGTCGGGCCGTATGGACCGTTTCGCCCCCGCCGGAGAGTCTCCGACGGGGGCGAAGTGTCTGTGCGGGGTGTGGAGTTGAGGGGTGTGCGCGGGCCTCAGCTCGGGCGCTCGAAGTCGACCGAGCTGTACGCGCGCAGCTTGGAGAGGCGGTGCTGGGAGTCGATCTGGCGGATGGTGCCCGACTTCGACCGCATGACCAGGGACTGGGTGTAGGCGGTCTCGGCGCGGTAGCGGACGCCGCGCAGCAGGTCGCCGTCGGTGATGCCGGTGGCGACGAAGAAGACGTTGTCGCCGCTGACCAGGTCGTCGATCTGGAGGACCTTGTCCAGGTCGTGCCCGGCGTCGAGGGCGCGCTGGCGCTCCTCGTCGTCCTTGGGCCACAGCTTGCCCTGGAAGGTGCCGCCCATGCACTTCAGCGCGCAGGCCGCGATGATGCCCTCGGGCGTACCGCCGATGCCCAGCAGCAGGTCGACGCCGGTGCCCTCGCGGGCCGCCATGATGGCGCCGGCGACATCCCCGTCGGCGATGAACTTGATCCGGGCGCCGGCCTCCCGGACCTCCTTGACCAGGCCCTCGTGGCGCGGCCGGTCCAGGATGACGACGGTCACGTCCTCGACCGCGGACTTCTTCGCCTTGGCGATCCGCTTGATGTTCACCGCCACCGGGGCCGTGATGTCGACGAAGTCCGCCGCCTCCGGGCCGGTCGCCAGCTTGTCCATGTAGAAGACCGCGGACGGGTCGAACATCGTGCCGCGCTCGGCGACCGCCATCACGGACACCGCGTTGGCCATGCCCTTGGCGGTCAGCGTCGTACCGTCCACCGGGTCCACGGCCACATCGCACTCGGGGCCGGTGCCGTCGCCGACCCGCTCGCCGTTGTAGAGCATCGGGGCGTTGTCCTTCTCGCCCTCCCCGATGACCACGACGCCGTTCATCGAGACGGTGTGGATCAGGGCGCGCATGGCCCTCACCGCAGCACCGTCCGCGCCGTTCTTGTCACCACGGCCCACCCAGCGGCCCGATGCCATGGCACCGGCCTCGGTCACCCGGACCAGTTCCAGGGCGAGGTTGCGGTCCGGCGCCTCGGGGCTGACTTCGAGTTGGGACGGGAGATGATGCTCGGTCATCGAGCGCACCTTTCTGTACGGCGACGGCCGGATTGATGAGGGTGAGCACGACTTTATCGGTAGGCCGCGAAAATGAGCAGGGGGGGCTTCGCATGAGCAAGCCCTCGGCCACCCGGCGGCGACGGCGGCCGGCGACCTGTTTGCGCAGGTGAGTGACGTCCCAGGGGGGCGTGTCCGGGCCTCGGCGGGCATGGGGGACGATAGGGACGTGGCTGGTATGCGAGGCAGGCAAAGGGTGCAGGACATGGTCCTGTCACTGGCGGTGATCGGCGTCCTGGTCGGGGCGATCTATTTCTTCATCCCGCACGACGACAGCGCGGGCGCCGAGAAGAGCGCGGTCAAGACGGTCGACTACCGCGTCGAGATCACCACGGCCCGGCGAGCGGCCCCGTATCCGGTCGCCGGCCCCGAGGGCCTGCCCAGCGCCTGGCGGGCCACCTCCGTCTCGTACAAGGCGAGCGACGACGGCAAGGGCGGCGCCTGGCACCTGGGCATGCTCGACCCGGAGCAGGAGTACGCGGCCATCGAGCAGAGCGACGCGTCCCCGAAGCAGTTCATCAAGGACGTCACGCTGGGCGCCGCGAAGGTCGAGGGCGAGCAGGCCGTCGGCAACAAGAAGTGGGACCGCTACCAGGGCGACACGTACAAGGCGCTGGTCCACGAGGAGCCCGGGGTGACCACGGTCGTCACCGGCACCGCCCCGTACGGGCGGCTCGCGGAGCTGGCCGCGGCCCTGGTGGCGAAGAAGGGCTGAGCGCCGCGGGGCGCCGACGGCCGGGCTCACGGAGCCCCGGCCCGGCGGATGC
>NZ_BMRP01000018.1:0-72923 GCF_014648695.1 Streptomyces albospinus | reverse complement strand
GTACGTCCGCCGGCCGTCCGCCGCGGAGCGGATCAGACGGTGGTGGCGGCCTCGTCGAAGGCCAGGCGCGGCGAGCGCGGGAAGAAGGCGTCGGAGCCCGGCTTGCCGACGTTGATGACCAGGAAGGACTTCTGCTTGCCGTCGCCGAAGAACTCCTTGTCGACGGCGGCGAAGTCGAAGCCGGTCATCGGGCCGGCGGCCAGGCCGGCGGCGCGGATGCCGAGGATGAAGTAACCGGCCTGGAGGGTGGCGTTCTGGGTGCCGGCGGCCTCGCGGGCGGTGGCCTCGGAGAAGAAGGTGTCCTTGATGCCCGGGGCGTGCGGGAAGAGCTGCGGCAGCTTCTCGTGGAAGTCCAGGTCCACGGAGAGGATCACGGTCAGCGGCGCGGTCAGCGTCTTCGGGCCGTTGGCCCCCATGGCGTGCTCGACCAGGCGCTTACGGGCGTCCTCGGAACGGACCATGGTGATCCGCAGCGGCGACTGGTTGAAGGCGGTCGGGGCGAACTTCACCAGGTCGTAGATGGCCTGGACCTGCTCGTCCGTCACCGGCTCGTCCGTGAAGGTGTTGGCGGTCTGGGCCTCGCGGAACAGCAGGTCCTGAGCGGCGGCGTCAAGGGCGAGAGACATGGGGGCACCTCGGGAGTCGGGTGGGCTGCGGAACGGTGAAGACAGCGGTGTCTACGGGAACCACTCTAGCCGAGATAGATTAAAGTTCAACTAACGGCTGGAAGGTGTGAGCCGGTTCACAGCGCGATGGTGACCTTCCGGATCTCGGAAGACCGCTCGGCGGTTCCGCACTCCCCCTCGACCGTCCGCGCCCTCAGCCCTCCGCCCCCTCCGCGTTCTCGCTGTCCCCGGCGTCCGCCTCCGACGGCTCCGCCAGTGCCTCGTCCAGGCGGGCCCGCGCGCCGTCCAGCCAGCGGCGGCAGACCTTCGCCAGCTCCTCGCCGCGCTCCCAGAGGGCGAGCGACTCCTCCAGCGTCGTACCGCCGGCCTCCAGGCGGCGGACGACCTCGATCAGCTCGTCGCGCGCCTGCTCGTAGCCGAGTGTGGAGTCCACCGGCGCCACCTCGGTCGGGGCGTCCACCACGTCATCCGTCTTTGCCATGTCTCCCACCCTATGAGTGCGTATGCGTCTGATCCGCGTGCCTACGGGCCCGTGCGGCCGTCACGGCGCGGCGTCCGGGATGCCGGCCACCCGCACCCGGAACTCGCCCTCGGCCACCCTGGCCCGCAACTCCTCGTCCGCGCCCACCTCTTGGGGTGAGCGCACCGCCGCCCCGTCCGGCTTCTGGAGCACCGCATAGCCGCGCTCCAGCGTCGCCTTGGGGGAGAGCGCGACCACCCGCGCCAGGGTGTGCACCAGCTCGGAGTCGGCGCGGTCCAGCAGATGTCCCAGCGTCCGCCTGCCGCGCTCCAGCAGGGCGGTGACCTGCTCCTCGCGGTCCGCCACCATCCGGTGCGGGTGCTGTATCGACGGGCGGTGCAGCGTGGCCGTGAGCCCCCGCACCTCGCGGTCCAGGAAGCCGCCGAGCGCGCGCCGGGCCCGCTCCCGCAGCTGCTCGACCCGGGCCAGCTCCTCGCCGACGTCCGGCACCACCTTCTTCGCCGCGTCCGTGGGCGTCGAGGCGCGCAGATCGGCGACCAGATCGAGCAGCGGGCTGTCCGGCTCATGGCCGATGGCCGAGACCACCGGCGTACGGGCCGCGCCGACCGCCCGCACCAGCTGCTCGTCCGAGAACGGGAGCAGATCCTCCACGCTGCCGCCGCCGCGCGCCACGATGATCACGTCCACCTCGGGCAGCGCGTCCAGCTCCTGCACCGCCGCGACCACCCGGGGCACCGCATGCACCCCCTGCACCGGCACATTGCGCACCTCGAAGCGGACGGCCGGCCAGCGGTGCCGGGCGTTCTCCAGCACATCGCGCTCGGCGGCGCTGGCCCGGCCGCAGACCAGGCCGATCAGCTGCGGCAGGAACGGCAGCGGCTTCTTGCGGTCCGCCGCGAACAGCCCCTCGGCCGCCAGCGTCTTCTTCAACTGCTCCAGCCGCGCGAGGAGTTCACCGACCCCGACCGGACGGATCTCGGCGGCCCGCAGCGACAGCTGGCCGCGCGGCGCGTACCACTCCGGCTTGGCGTGCACCACCACCCGGGCGCCCTCGCTCACCACCTCGGAGACCTTGTCGAAGACCTGGCGATAGCACGTCACGCTCACCGAGATGTCGTACGACGGATCGCGCAGCGTCAGGAAGACCACGCCCGCGCCCGGCCGCCGCGAGAGCTGGGTGATCTGCCCCTCGACCCACACCGCGCCGAGCCGGTCGATCCACCCGCCGATGAGCCGGGACACCTCGCCGACCGGGATCGGCGCTTCCGGAGACGTAGAGACAGCCATACGAGCGAGAGTAGCGGCGGCCACCGACAGTGCCGGTCCGGCGGCGCAGCGGGACCGGCCCGGCCGGCGACGGACGCCGCCGTCAGTCCCGCGCCGCGCCCGCCCGCGGCCGGCGCGCGTACTGCACCGCCAGCACCCCGAGCCCGGCCGCCAGCCACCCCCCGCCCACGGTCCGCGCGGTCACCGACGCCTCGGCGATCACCGCGACCACCACCGCGAGCCCCAGCAGCGGCACCACCAGATGCCGCAGCACGCTCGGCACCTCCGCCCGCCGGCGGATCCGGAACCAGCCGATCACCGACGCGTGCAGCAGCCCGAACGCGGTCAGCGCACCGACGTTCACGACCGACGACAGCAGGTCCAGCCCCTCGTCCCGGGTCGCCGCCCAGACCGCCGCCACCAGCGTCACCAGTGCCGCCCCCAGCAGCGCCCGGCGCGGCACCCCGCTGCCCCCGTCCACCTTCGCCATCGCCCCCGGCAGCCGCCGGTCCCGTGCCATCGCGAAGAGCAGCCGGCCGGCCGCCGCCTGCCCCGCCAGCGCGGCGAAGGCGGCCCCGATCGCCTTGCTCGCCGCCACCAGGTCGTGCAGCCAGCCGCCCACCGCGGAGTCCACCGTCGTATAGAAGGCAGCCCCCTGCTCGCCTGGTTGCGCGGCCAGCTCCGCGGCGCTCATCGGGGCCAGCAGCGCCGCCAGATACGTCTGCACGGCGAAGAGGACACCGGCCACCACCAGGCACGTCACCACGGCCCGCGCCACCCGCCGCGACCCCCCGGAAGCCTCTTCGGCGAACGACGCGATCGCATCGAACCCCAGATACGACAGCACCGCCACCGACACCGCCGCCAGCACCGCGTCGAGCGAGAAGCCGCCCTCACCCGTCAGCGGCACCGTCCAGCCGCGTTGCGCCCCGTGCGCGGCCAGCGCCCACACCGCCGCCACCACGAAGACCGCCAGCACCGCGATCTCCAGCGCCAGCACCGCGAACCCGACGACCGCCGCGGTCCGCACCCCCCGCAGGTTCAGCAGTGTCGTGACCACCACCGCGACCGCCGTCCACACCCACTGGTGCACCTGCGGCACCAGCGCGTGCAGCGCGATCCCGGAGAACAGGTACGCCACCGCCGGGATCAGCAGGTAGTCCAGCATCGCCATCCACCCGGCGACGAACCCCGCGCCCTCACCCAGGCCGGCCCGCGCATACGCATAGACCGACCCGGCCTTCGGGGCGACCCGCACCATCTGGGCGTACGAATACGCCGTGAACGCCATCGCGGCCGTCGCGACCACGTAGACGGCGGTGATCGCACCGTGCGACGCGGCCTGGAGGGTGCCGAAGATCCCGACCGGCGCCATCGGGGCGATGAACAGCAGCCCGTAGACCACCAGGTCCCGGAACGTCAGCGTCCGCCGCAGCGACCCGGTGCCGCCGGGCGCCTCGTCATCCGTGGCCACGCCGACCGAGTCCGCCATCCCGCCTCCTTCGTACGCCCGTCAGCAGTCTGCGGTAACCACGCGATCAGCCGCCGCCGGGGCACGGCCTACGATGGGACGCATGACCGCAATGCCCAGCCCGCAGCACAGCCGCAAGGTCCTCCTCGCCGCGCCCCGCGGATACTGCGCGGGCGTGGACCGCGCCGTGATCGCCGTCGAGAAGGCCCTGGAGCAGTACGGCGCGCCCGTCTACGTACGCCACGAGATCGTCCACAACAAGTACGTCGTCAAGACCCTGGAGAAGAAGGGCGCGATCTTCGTCGACGAGACGGAGGAGGTGCCCGAGGGCAACATCGTCATCTTCTCCGCGCACGGCGTCGCCCCCGTCGTCCACGAAGAGGCCCGCCGCGGCAAGCTCGCCACCATTGACGCGACCTGCCCGCTGGTCACCAAGGTCCACAAGGAAGCCGTCCGGTACGCCAAGGAGGACTACGACATCCTCCTGATCGGCCACGAGGGCCACGAAGAGGTCATCGGGACGAGCGGCGAGGCACCCGAGCACATCACCCTGGTCGACGGCCCCGCGGACGTCGCCAACGTCGAGGTCCGCGACCCCGACAAGGTGGTCTGGCTCTCCCAGACCACGCTCTCCGTCGACGAGACCATGGAGACCGTCGACGCCCTCAAGGGCCGCTACCCCAACCTCCTCTCGCCGCCCAGCGACGACATCTGCTACGCCACGCAGAACCGCCAGACCGCGGTCAAGCAGATGGGCGCCGACGCCGACCTGGTCATCGTCGTCGGCTCCAAGAACTCCTCGAACTCGGTCCGCCTGGTCGAGGTCGCGCTCGGCGCCGGCGCCCGCGACGCCCATCTCGTCGACTACGCCGACGAGATCGACGAGAGCTGGCTTGCGGGTGTGCGCACGGTCGGTGTCACCTCCGGCGCCTCGGTCCCGGAGATCCTGGTCGAGGGTGTCCTCGAATGGCTCGCCGCCCGCGGCTACGACGACGTCGAGACGGTCACCGCCGCCCAGGAGTCCATCGCCTTCTCGCTCCCCAAGGAGCTCCGCCGCGACCTGCGCGCCGAGGCCAGGGCGGCGACCGAGGACTGATCGCCGGCCGCTTCGGCCATCCCGGGGGCGGTCCGCCCGCTCCGCGCCTAGCCTTTTCCCATGAGGGTCTTCGGTGTGGACATCGGCGGAACGGGCATCAAAGGCGCCCCGGTGGATCTGGAGCGCGGCGACCTGACGGACGAGCGGTACAAGGTCCTGACCCCGCATCCGGCCACGCCCGAGGGGGTCGCGGACTGCGTCAAGCAGGTCGTGGACCACTTCGGCTGGTCGGGCCCGGTCGGCGCGACCTTCCCCGGCGTGGTCACCGGCGGCACGACCCGTACGGCCGCCAATGTCGACAAAAGCTGGATCGACATGGACGCCGCCGCGCTGCTCACCGAGCGGCTCGGCGGCGAGGCCGGCGGCAGTCCGGTCACGCTGCTCAACGACGCGGACGCGGCGGGCCTGGCCGAGATGCAGTTCGGCGCCGGCCGCGGGCGCGCCGGCACGGTCATCGTCCTCACCTTCGGCACCGGCATCGGCAGCGCCGTCTTCATCGACGGCCGCCTCGTCCCCAACACCGAGCTCGGCCACCTGGAACTGCACGGCCACGACGCCGAGAGGCGCGCCTCCGGCAAGGTCAAGGAGGACGAGGAACTGAGCTGGCAGCAGTGGGCGCACCGGGTCCAGAAGTACCTCGCGCACGTGGAGGCGCTGTTCTCGCCCGGACTGTTCGTGATCGGCGGCGGGGTGAGCCGCAAGGCGGAGAAGTTCCTGCCGCTGATCGAGGGGATCAGGGCCGAGATCGTGCCGGCGCAGCTTCAGAACAACGCGGGGATTGTGGGTGCCGCGATGGCGGCCCGTGCCGCTCGGGCTGGCGGGCCACCTGCGGGGGACGGTTTCCCGGCCGGCTCCGCGACGCCGGCTCCTCCTGCCGCGGGCCGTCCGGCCGCTGCCCGGCCCGCCCGGTCCGCTGTCGCGTCACCGGTCGGCTGGCCCGACCCCGGGCGCTGAGCAGCGCCTTGCGGACGAGCACCAGCAGTCCGCAGGCCAGCGTGCCCGCGTAGAGCCAGCCCGCGTTGAGCGCGAGGACGGTGAAGATGCCCATCAGCAGCCCGGGGAACCCCACCGGGCCGTGCTGGATCGGCAGCGCGCCGACCGTGAACGCGATCGGCAGCGCCACCGGCGCGGCGATCAGGTCGTACGGCCGCACCCACGCCCCCGCGCACACGCTCACCAGCAGGAAGAACACCCCGTACGCGGTCTGCGCCCCATGGAACAGCAACTGGTCCAGGTACGCGAACGACAGCAGCGCCAGGGCGGCCAGCAGCCCGCAGCCGAGTCCGGTGAGCTTGGCGGCCGGCATCCGGTCCAGCAGGCCGGCCACGGGGGCGGGCGCGGGCCGCTGCGGCCGGGCACGGTAGACGGTCGCGATCTCGTCGCCGTCCGCCGTGGACGGGCCCACCGGCTCCGGCAGCGGCGACGGGCGGGCGGGGGTGCGGTACTCGTCCGCCAACGGCGCGTAACCACGGGCCGTGACCGTGGTGCCCGCGGGTACGGACGCGTATCCGGAGGCCCGCATCGCGGAGAGGAAGTCGTCGTCGGGATCGGGGGCCACCGCCTCGGCGGGGCGCGGGAGCCGGGCATCCTGGCCCGCCGCCGGACCGCTGCTCAGCCGGGGGGTGTACTGGGGCGAGTGCGCTTCGTGTTGCTCCACTCGCCAACGGTAGGCATCTAAGTGGGATTAATAGGTCACAGGACACGCACTTTGACCTGTCTTGGGGGCTTCGTTCGAAGCCGTACGCCCCCACTGGGGGCCGCGCCCCGTCCCCCCGGCCCGGTGCGCCCGGCCCAGTAGACTGGTGGATCGGCCGCCCCGGCCCCGCTCGGTCCCGACCGGCCGGACCCCGGGAGCCGGCCGCCCGTCACCCACCTCCACGCTCCGGGAAGTCGCCACCGTGTCGCTCACGATCGGAATCGTCGGTCTGCCGAATGTCGGCAAGTCGACCATGTTCAACGCCCTGACCAAGAACGACGTGCTGGCGGCCAACTACCCGTTCGCCACCATCGAGCCGAACGTCGGCGTGGTCGGCGTCCCCGACCCGCGCCTGACCAAGCTCGCGGAGATCTTCTCCTCCCAGAAGATCCTCCCCGCCACCGTCGACTTCGTCGACATCGCCGGCATCGTCCGCGGCGCCTCCGAGGGCGAGGGCCTGGGCAACAAGTTCCTCGCGAACATCCGCGAGTCCGACGCGATCTGCCAGGTCATCCGCGCCTTCAAGGACGAGAACGTCGTCCACGTCGACGGCAAGGTCTCGCCCAAGGGCGACATCGAGACCATCAACACCGAGCTGATCCTCGCCGACCTCCAGACCATCGAGAAGGTGCTGCCGCGCCTCCAGAAGGAGTCGCGCATCAAGAAGGACGTCGCCCCGAAGGTCAAGGCCGTCGAGGAGGCCAAGGCCATCCTGGAGGAGGGCCGCACCCTCTTCGCCGCCGGCTACGTCCAGGGCACGGAGAAGACCGAGCTGCTGCACGACCTCCACCTCCTCACCACCAAGCCCTTCCTCTACGTCTTCAACGTCGACGAGGAAGAGCTCTCCGACGAGGACTTCAAGAACGAGCAGCGCGCCCTGGTCGCCCCCGCAGAGGCCATCTTCCTCAACGCCAAGCTGGAGGCCGACCTCGCCGAGCTCGACGACGACGAGGCCCTCGAACTCCTCCAGTCCGTCGGCCAGGACGAGCCCGGCCTGGCCACCCTCGCCCACGTCGGCTTCGACACCCTCGGCCTCCAGACCTACCTGACCGCCGGCCCCAAGGAAACCCGCGCCTGGACCATCAAGAAGGGCGCCACCGCCCCCGAGGCCGCCGGTGTCATCCACACCGACTTCCAGAAGGGCTTCATCAAGGCCGAGGTCATCTCCTTCGCCGACCTCGTCGAAACCGGCTCCGTGGCCGAAGCCCGCGCCGCCGGCAAGGCCCGTATGGAGGGCAAGGACTACGTGATGCAGGACGGGGACGTGGTGGAGTTCCGGTTCAACGTGTAGTGCGTGACATAGCACCACACTGCTGATCTGGCAAACATACAGGTCAGATGGGGTTCGGCCTTTCGAGGTCGGGCCCCTAAGTCTTTCCCGTGCTGGATCGGTGCTGGATAATCTGACACCTCGTCACCTCTCGTCACCCCTCATCGTCTGCACCGTGCTGGGTTGGTGCTGGATCTCTGGGGGGCGCCCCGTGCTGGGATGGCGACAGCTGATGACTCGTCGGTAACGCCGCTCACGTCATCCTTCGGGTGGGTTTCTCCTGCAACCGGAGGATGACTTCGGAATGAGCGCAAATACTCCCTCGACTCGAACACTCGTTCCCTGTTCTACTGGTCCGGAAGCCACCATTCCGTGACGACAGGGGGTCCACATGGCTATTCGCCGTCCGCTCGTTTCTCGCGTCCTCGCGCTCCCCGGTAAGGGGGAACCACAGAGGGGGGCCGCCTTGCTTGGGTACGGGATGCTCGCGAGCGCGGTCGCCTTCTCGGGCACGCTGGCCATGCAGGAATCGAGTGTGAACGAGTCCGCTCGGCGGGCCACGCGCTCGATGCCCGACTCAACCCCTCATGAGGCTGAGCCGGTGGACAATGACGTTCTGGCCGAGACTCCCGACGAAGGCCGTGTGCCTACATTCTTTGACGGCCATGGAGGGGTGGCCGGCGTCGAGCTGACCGAAGAGCAGCGCAAAGCCGTCATCAAGGAAGCTCTCCACCGAGGCATGACCAAGGAGCAGGCTCACGACCTCGCCTACGGCTCTGACGAGTCAAGCGAGCCGGATCGGCCCAAGCCGCAGCAGCCGCCTGTGGGCCCTCCGGCCACGCTGGACGGGAAGGAGGCACACGTCCTCGCCAGCGGCCCCCTGTATCGCCAAGTCGCCCCCGCAGAAGAACAAGATGCCAAGAACGCGGAGAAGAATCGCAAGAAGGGCGAGCAGCACCCTTCCGGAAAGGACGGAGCGGGCGGCAAGTCCTCCGCGACTTCCGGTAAGGGGAAGGACAAGGAGAATCGCAAGCTCACCGACGAACTCGACGCGTTCATTCCCGACCAGGTGGAGAAGGTGATCGGCGACCTGCTCCCGTTCCGGCTTTGGATGGCCCAAGTCGCTGACCCCAGCACCAAGCCGACATGGGATGTCGTTCACGAACCCGAAGAGGGAACGGTGACGGTCACCGCGGAATCGCAGATGGCCGACAACATGACCGTTACCGTGGAGGTCACGGCACCCGTTGAGCAGACCCCGGACGCCCTGCCCGCCACGGTCGCAGTGACCGTCACCGACCCCCAGACGGACACGGTGACGGCTGTCACCGAGATCGAGACTGTCGAGGGCCACGACAACATCCCGCGGGTTGCGATAGGTGAGGTCGTCGAGGCCGTCATCTCGGCGCGCTCGGACGACGCTGACGCGGTTGTCCGACATGCGGAGGAGCCTGGTCTGGCGGGCCAGAGTAGTGCCCACTTGTTCGCCACTGTCCGATAGACCCTCTAGGCTGCTCTGCGTGGTAGCACAGGTAGAAGAGATGACTCAGAGCACAACGCCCGAGGCGAACGAGGGCCCGAGCGGTGCTCGGATCAAGGTCCACCGTGGGGACGCCTATGACCTCATGGCGGACCTTCCTCCGGAGTCTGTCGACCTGTTGATCACCTCCCCGCCTTATTGGGGCCTCCGCAGCTATGGCCTGGAGCACAACGAGGAGATCCTCAAGGAGTGGCTCGCTGAGGACAGTTCGCGAGTACAGACGGACGTGCCGCCCTACGAGTGGTACCGGAAGCACGGCGGGGTGCTCGGACTGGAGCCGCTTCCGGAGTGGTTCATCGGCCACCTCGTCGAGATCCTCCAGCGAGGCGCCGCAGCGCTGAAGCCCCAGGGCAGCATGTGGATCAACATCGGCGACACCTACTTTGCCCGTTGGTCCAGCATTCGCCATGACGGGCGCCAAGGGCTCGGCGACAACCCGCGCTCGCGACGGCGTACGCCGATGGGTGGGTACCGTCAGGAGAAGCAGATGCTCCTCATCCCCGCCCGCTTCGCCATTGCGATGCAGGACCTTCGGTGGATCCTGCGAAATGACCTCATCTGGCACAAGCCGAACGTTCCCCCTCGGCCGGAAAAGGATCGACTTCGCCTGACGCACGAACACTTCTTCCACTTCGTGAAGCGACCGAAGGAAGGTCGTGCCAAGTACTACTACGACTTCGAAGAAGTCGAGGGTGGAGCGCAAGACGTCGTGTACTACGACGTCGATGAAGCGGAGGAGGGAGCGTGTGACGTAGTCAAGACCGGCGTCCGGTCCGGCTCTGACGGCCACTCTGCCACGTTCCCTATCGACCTCATCAAGCCGCGAATCCTGACGTCGTGCCCTCCCGGGGGGACTGTGCTCGATCCGTTCTGTGGGACCGGTAGGTCGCTTTCTGTCGCCGCGTCCACAGGTCGCAACGCCATCGGATTTGAACTGGGAGAGTCTTTCCATCAGGCCGCCGTGAAAAATGCGGCAGCTGCACTTCAGCAAGAGCAGCTTTCATTCGACGACGGAGTAGGGGAATAGCAGTTGACCGGGGGAGGTGCCGCCAACAAGGCGGCGAATAATGTCATCGGCGAGTGGTTCGGGCATCGCGTTTTTCCGATAGTCGCCGAGACGCCGGAGAGCCTCAGTGACCAGGAGGCCGAGCGTTGCCCGTTCATCACTAGGGCGACCGGAAAGAACACCGACTGCGTCAAACAGAAGAATTCCAAGGGTGTCTGCACAATTAGCAGCACGAGCAACGGAACCCGCCAGGACTGGCTGGCATGTCCGTTCCGCGCCCTGGATGACTCGATGCTTCAAGATGCTGCGCACCGACTCTTCGGGTATACCGCAGGCGACGACGTGAAGATCATCGCGGCCACTGTTCTGGCGGACAAGGGTGCGGCCGACGAGCTGCGCAAGCGTGTCGCTGACGGAAAGCCCTCGATCGTCTACTTCCAGAACAAGCTCGGCGGGGAAATCTCGATCAGTCCCACAGATCGATCCCCCGAATTCTCCTTCGATGCAACAATGATCGAGATGAAGTCCGACTCCGGTGGTGCGCTAACCGTGGGTCGGTACGGGATCTTCGAAATCCAGACCATGGACTTCCACGGTACATACAGGAAGTCTGTGGAGCTTCTTCGCTGGGCGCGTCACGCGCATAAGGGGGAGTTCGGGGAGAGTGTCGCGTCCCACCCTCAGTGGCTCGCAGAAGGCATTGAGGGTCCCAATATCGCGAATGCCTTTAAGCGCACCTTCTACCAGATGATGTTCAAGTTTCAGATCGGGGCGCACGATGCCTCGGCTGGATGTATCTTCGCGATCCCGCGGGCGGTCTGGGAGAGCTGGCAGCGGCATTTGGGTCGCCCCGATCTGGTCCAGCACACGGACGGCACGTGGCGACTGGTGCAAGACGGTCAGCAGCCCGATGACAACCCGCCGGCATGGATCTATGTGTTCGACGTCGAACAGTCGCAGACACAGACCCCTAATGCGCTGAACCTGTGGCGCGTGATCGGGACCGATGCAGCCGCCCTCAGCCACTACACCTTGGACGTTTCGCCGGAAGCCGCGCTGGCAACCGGCGGGTCTGTCGGTCGCCTGCGCGAAACAATCACGATGCGGCTGGCCAAGTACCTTCCGGAGCTTCGCCCCGCGCCAAAGGGCAGGCAACGCAAGGCGAGCGGCGTCTCCCCGGGGCAGACGAAGATATGAGATCAGGTGCGGCTGCACTCGCCCTCAATGCTGGCAGCTACTGCCGGCCAGGGAGTGGGGAGCGGTTCGAAGTTCGTCCAGTACTGGTGGGATGACCGAACTGCGGCGCTTACGCCCAGCCGCACTTGCTCATGGTCGATTGTGCCGATGACTCGGCGAGTTATGCCCCCGGCACCTCTCGGCGCGGGCCTGATGCCGCTTCCGAGCAACAGGGTCGCGGTGCGTATGGCGTCGAGGGTCGCCATGGGCGCTGCTTCGGCGAGCGGCCCGAAGACGAGCCTGGGCCATGCCTCTCGCGTGCGCGCCCAGGCCAAGCGTTCAAGGCTCGTTCCCAGGTCGACCGCCAGGCGCTGTGGGTGTTCGGCGTGCCAGAGGAGAACGATGTCGCCGAGGGTGAGGTCCAGGTGCCGAAACCGCAGGGTGATTCCCCTGACCTGGCGGCGCTGCCACACCTGGACACGGCCGTAGATGCTGATGTGCCGGGCGTGAAAGCCGAGTCGGGACAGCACCGACAGCCAGGCGTCGAGTGTCTCCCCGTAGCCGTCAACGCCGTCTAGGGGCTGGACACAGGAGACGTTGACGAACGAGGTCAGGAACCCGTCGCGCAGCTCTCCGGACTCGGTGCGCTGGCCCGTGAAGCGCACAACGGGCTGCGGGATGAACCCTCGGCGGTACGTGTGAGGGCGGCCCTCCTTCAGGAGGGGGTCGAGAGCCTGGACGGCCGAGATGGTCAGCTCGGTCTCGCGCCCCCACCGGAGGGGCAGGCAGGCATCCCGTCGTATGCCCTGTGCAGCGAAGCCCTCTTCGAGCGTGCCGAGCAGTCCTGCCCAGGAAGGCGGACGCCGGGGAGGCCGGTACGGGGTGCCGCGATCAGGGTGGTGGATCTCCAAGGCATCCCCGTCGAGGGAGAACTCCCAGTGAGGCCCTAACGCCTTCCGGAGTACCCCGGTGATCTGCGTGGTCGGGGAGCCACTCAGCACGGGCGAGCCGCCATCCCCTCGAAATGCCGTGCGGGGTCGAAGCGGTGCTGCCCGATGGACTGCACCTGGCGATGGTCGAGGGCCTCGGCCTGCTCGATGGCCTCAGCGAGGCTGATCGCCGCCGTCTCGTCGTCCACACCTGGGTCGACGACAGTGATCGCCCCGGTCTGGTCACACAGGGCGGCTTCAGCGCACGTCCCCGTGCGCCAGACAAGGGCCGCGATCGGGGTTCCAGCTCGCAGGGACTCGCCGAACACTGCGGCTCCAGCTTCCACGTATGTACGCGCGTAGGTGTAGACGAATGTCGACGCGTCACGGAGAGCGGCGGTCTTCGCCGGGCCGCCGACTTCGCCGACAACCTCGACGTGATCCGCCGTGAAGAGCTTCTCGTACCGGCGTACGTAGTCCTCGTCGAAGACAGGCCCAACGATGCGAATGCGACGGCCGAGTATCTGGGCTGCTCTCAACGCGAGGTGCGGGGCCTTCTCCTCGTCTATTCGACCCAGCCACACAAGATCCTGCCCAGCGGCCGAGGGCGGCTCCTCCTCGTTGAGGCCGAGGTGAACAGCAAGCTCAGGGATCGGCTGGTGAGCCGCGTACCGCTCGATCATCTCGGGCGAGTAGCAATACAGCCGGGACCGCTTGCCGTCGAATGCGGATTCGGTGTGCTGGAACACTGGGGAGTGCTGGAACGTGGCCACGTCCCCGCCCAGTTGGCTCCAGGTTCGCACCCAGGCAGGGAGTGACGGGTACTCATGGCCGACGACCAGGAGGTCATAGCCGGCCGCTTTGAGCTCACGCTCGGCCAGTGAGCCCGCGGTGACATCTTCAAGGCGAACCGGCTTGCGGGCCCAGTCGGCTTCCAGATCCTGGAGCCATCCCGGCCCAAGGAGATGCACGTCGGCGCCTGCGGCACGGGCGCCTACCGCGACCGCCCAAAGCCATCGTTCGATCCCGCCGTATCCGGCTGGGGGAAAAGCGTAGCTACCAGGAAAGTCGCAGACGCCGACGAGCACTATGCCTCCGGGGTTCCGTCCGCCGAGATACGGCGGAAGCCGAGGTAGGGAACGAGTGATTCGGGCAGGACAATCGAGCCGTCCTGCTGCTGACCCTGTTCGAGCACCGCGGCCAGGGTGCGGCCGATCGGAAGGCCCGAGCCGTTGAGCGTGGCCACCAGCTTGGGCTTGCCGTCCGCGCCACGGGTGCGGATATTGGCGCGGCGCGCTTGGAAGGTGCCGAAGTTCGAGACCGACGAGATCTCGCGGTAGGTGTTCTGGCTGGGAAGCCACACCTCCAGGTCGTACGTGAGCTGGGCGGAGAAGCCCGTGTCGCCTGCGGCGAGGGTCATCACGCGGTACGCGAGGCCCAGCTCCTTCAGACACGCCTCAGCGTGGCCGATCATCTTTTCCAGCTCGGCGTCGGCATCCTCGGGGTCGCAGATCCGCACCATCTCCACCTTGGTGAACTGGTGCTGGCGGATGAGGCCCCGGGTGTCGCGGCCGTACGAGCCGGCCTCCGAGCGGAAGCACGGCGTCTGAGCCGTGAGGGCGAGCGGCAGCTCCCCGGGCGGGATGATCTCGTCGGCGTAGAGGTTGGTGAGCGGGACCTCAGCAGTCGGGATCAGGAACAGTTCGCGATCCGCGACGCCGGTCTTGAACAGGTCCTCTTCGAACTTCGGCAGCTGACCCGTGCCGGTCATCGTCTTGCGGGTGACCAGGAACGGAACCGAGTGCTCGACGTAGCCGTGCCGACGCGTATGAACGTCGAGGAAGAGCGTGACGAGTGCCCGCTCAAGGGCTGCGCCTGCTCCGCGCGAGACGGCGAAACGGGGGCCCGAGAGCTTCGTCGCCCGAGCGAAGTCGAGGACTCCGGTGGCCTCGCCAAGATCGACGTGGTCCTTCGGCTCGAAGGAGAAGGTCGGCGGAGTCCCTACTCGGCGGACCTCGACCGCGAACTCTTCAGAGTCGCCATCCGGGGCCCTGTCGTCGGGGATGTTCGGGATGCTGAGGAGGAGGTTGCGGAGGTCGTCCTGGACCTTCTCCTGGTCGGCCTCGATCTCCCGAATCTGGTCCTTGATCTCGCGGGCCCGCTCCTTCAGCTTGGAGATATCCCCGCCCTGCTTCGCGGTCTCCTGGACCTCCTTGGCCACGCGCTTGGACTCCGCCCGCAGCTCGTCGGCCACACGAATGCTCTGGTTCCGCCGGGCCTGGAGGTCCTCCAGGACGGACAGGTCCAGGGAGTAACCGCGTCGAGCGAGCCGACGTACCGCTTCGGCCCCCATGTCGATCAGGGCGCGAGCATCATGCATGGCTGGGGTCCTTCTTCTCCGGGAAGTGAGCTACCGCTCTGACGGTAGCAACTGCCGACGCGGCGTCGCCCCGCTATATCGCTGCGTCACTCCGCTCGTCTGGATCTTGACGGGCTTCGATATCAAGATCAGACAGGAGCTCCGCGATCCAGCTGCCAAGTACCTCGTCTGCAACATCGAGCGGCTGCACGCAGGGGGCCTCTGGGAAGAACAGAGGCACGGTCTCGCCCCCGGATCGCTTCTGCTGCCAAAGGAGGACAGACAGGAGCAAGCCGTGCCCCACGATGAGGCGCGGGCCTGGGAGAGCCAGGCAGTCCTTCAGCCCGAGGAGCATCCGGCGGATACCCTCCCGCTGCGATTCCGTGGCGCCTGGTGGGCGCCGCCACGCGCCATGTTGGTCAAGCCAATCGCCGTAGCCGAGCCACGGGCCGCCCTCGAATTCGCCGTAGTCCAGTTCATTCAGCCGGGGCTCGATCGCGACCTCCGCTGCGGGCACTCCCGTAAGCAGTAGGGCGGTCTGCTTGGCCCGCGAAAACTCGCTGGCCACCCATGTCCGCACGCTGTGCAGGGGCAGCACGGTCCAGGCGCGCTCGCACGACCTCACCCCCTCTTCGCTGAGCTGGACGGGGAAGGAGGGGTCCCCGTTGGCGAGGTGCTTCGAGCTGTACTCCGTCTGACCGTGGCGGAGGATGTGCGTTCTCATGCGTAGCCCCCGGCTCCTCGGGCCGATAGGAAGGAGAGCACTTCTGTCATCTGCGGTGCTCGTGGATCACCGGTGTCCACGTAGTAGAGGAGGCCGTCCAGGGACAGTAGGCGGCACCACGGTGCGATCACCGGGACGGGGATGCGCGAGATCCGGGCGGCTGTCGCGAGCCGCTGTTTTGTCTCTCGGTCAAGGTCGTAGTAGACGGTCCAGAAGGCCCAGTCGAAGGCGGCGTCGCCCACCATAGGAACGGGATCGAGCAGACGCGGATGGCCGTTGCGGTCGAACGGCACGTTTTCCCGGTAGAGGTCGCCGTGCAGAACAGTAGATCGTTCGGGATCTTCCTTGAGCGTGGCGAGCGCGTGAAACTCGTCTTCCACGAGCGGTGCCCATTGCCCAAGATCGAGACTCAGCACTCGCTTCTCGATCCGCGGCAGCACCTCGAAGCGAAGGTAGTCACTGAGGAGCGGGAGACTGATTGTGAGTGACTCGGCCCGCCCGCGGATGTGCAGCCCATGTAATGCGCCGGCCACCATCTGGGTTTCCCGCTGCCGCCAATCGGAGCCTCCGGGGCGCCCTCCCACCAGTTCGAGGAGTGCCACCGCATGATCGTCGGCAGTCTCCATGACATCGACCGTCATCCCGCCGGCCCACAGTCGAAGGGCACGAATCTCGTGGCGGTAGCGAGCGGGATCAGCCCAAGCCTTGAGGAGCAGCGGACGCTCGTCGGGATCGGTCGCGGTGGCGATCACGGAGGCGTGTCCAGCGTCGTGGTACCCCTCAAGCGAAAGGTTCCAGCGTTCCGCCACCTGCCCCAGCACGCTGGGTACGGTGTCGAGCCAATCTTGGACCTTCGGCCCGTAGTGTGCGATCAGCCGCTCTCGACATCCCTCGGGCACCCCGCCGAGCGTCCGCATAGTCATCAGCTCAGCACGATCCCGTCGTGAATGAGCTCGTCGGTGAGGGCCGGGAACTCGTCCAGAGCCTCGGTGACGAGAGCCTGCACCTTGTCGATCTCGACTTCCTGAGCTGTAAGACGGACCAGCACTCGCCACGGCTGGTCCAGCCTTTGGCCCGTGGTGCTCACCAGGTGCACTTCCGCGTGTTCGCCAGTCGCCTCATGGAGTCGCCGTGCCAGCCGAAGGGCGGCGATGTTGTAGAGCTTGCCGACGTGGTAGACGGGGTTCTTTCCGCTCGCGCCCTCCAGGTTCATCGGGCGCAGGGGCGTGATGAGACCGTTGACGCGGTTGCCTCGACCGACTACGCCCTCGTCGCCGGACTCGATCGAGCTGCCCGTGTAGGTCAGGTAGAGCTCGTCCTTCTCGGGCACGTCGCGAGCGTTGAGACGGAAGGCCGCGTCGGCGCCGGGAAGCCAGATGCCGGCGAGGCGGTGGCATTCGGCGAGAACGGCCTCAGCGTTGCGCACGTACTCCGCTCGACTCGCGACGTGACGCGACTTCTGGGGTACGCACAACACGATGTCCGCGTGCTGCCCGTCCCAGTAGCCCATGAGCTTCACGTCGGAGCCGCACCAGGCGTGGGCCCGCGTGAAGTCGCTCTCTCCGGAGAAGTGGTCTACGAGGTCGCGGACGAACGTCTCGAAGGGGTTCTCCGGGGCCCAACCCGTCCCGAGGGAAGTGTCGTTCGAGAGGCGCACGCGGCGCTCACGGAGGTCGTCGATGGAGCGCGGGTTGAACCAGCGGGTGCGGTCCGGAACGTCGTTGCCTGTGAGCACGGCGCCGGGACTTGAGTTGCTCGTGATGTTGAAGGCGATGTCGAGGTGAGCCGAGACCTCCGGCAGCCTCTCGGCGAAGAACGCCTTGACTTCCGCTTCGACGATCTCCGTAACGGGGATCGCCTCGCCGCCGCACATAGGAGCGGCTCGACCATTGACGAGGACGCGCACTGGCGAGGTCATCTTGCCGCCGCCATAGCGGACTTCGCTCCCACCGCCGAGGAGAGCCAGCTTGTCGAAGTTGTGGTGAAGTACGGCCCCGAAGTGCTCCACGGTGTACCGGCTGTACGCCCGGGACAGCTGCTCGGCGAGGTGATCGGCGAGAGTGTCCGGGTGGCCGAGGCCCTTTCGCTCGACGATGGTCGTCGCGTCCGGCTGGGGCGCTCCAGCCTCGATCACTATGTGGCTGTTGCCGAAGGTCGTGCTGGTTCGGTGCATGGCCTACTCCTCGCAGAGCTGGAAGGGATGTGCGTGGATCTCGTCGGGCCGGTCGGCCAGACGAACCAAGATCATCGCGGGACGCCCGCAGTCCGCAAGCGCGAGACTTGTCGGGCGAGTTGCTCACAGGCCGCCAAAGGATCGTCTTCCGCGGCGAGCTGGTAGAGGTCACGCGCCGGAATAAGGTGGATGTCTCCGGAGCGTCGTCGATCGAGCCAGAGAGCGAGTCGCCAAGCCAACGCGGCACCCGGAGCGCCAAGTTGGCTGACGAGTCCAACGGGCAATCGGCGAGGCGTTACTGCCGTATAGATCAAGTCGCGTATGACATGGAAGACGGCATCGGCCTGATCGCTCATGGCAGGGCCTCGTCCGCTGGCCTCCCAATCGACTATGTGAAGGCGCTCGCCGTCGAACAGGAGGTGCTCAGGCTTGAGGTCACCGTGCAGGTACACCGTGGGGAGCTCATCGCAGGGCTCAAGGGCATCCTCCAGGTCATGCCACCAGGAGAGTTGCCGACAGCGACTGGTGAGCTGGTCGAGAAGGAACCCGCGGTTGGACCCGAGCGTGTCGCCTGGGTTCCACCGCCACCCTGAGCCGGGACGCATCCCGACAACTCCGTGATGGAGCTGCTGAGTCGCTGTGCCGACGCGCCGGACAAAGCCCTGCACTCCTCGTGCGGTGCGGATTGAGTAGGGCTTCCCCGGCACGGCTCCGAACACGGCCCAGGGGTGGGCCCCATGCTCGCCAGTCGCCACCACAGAAGGGACCGAAAGGCCCCACCCGGCGGCGATCTTGAGCGCGTGTACCTCGCGACGCCGCCTCTCGTGCGGGGTGATCGTGCGGTAGACCTTGAGTAGTGAACTCCCGTCGAGGGCCCATCGCGTGATTGAGTTGGGCTTCACCGCGGCTGGCCCGTACCCCGCGAGCTGAGGGTCAGTGGTGCTGGCCTGCAATGCACTAGTCGCCATGATGTTGCCCTCCCCGTGATCAACGTGGTCCTAGACAACCTCATGAGCGTGTTGCGCGGTACCGTCGACAGGGGTGTCGAAGGGTGTCGCTTCCGCTACCTCCCGTCACAGAGAGGCTGAGCATGACGAACGACAAACTCGCAAGGTGGCTCGACCGATCCGGCATGAGCCGTGGCGAGTTGGCGAGAAGGGTGAAAGCCAAGGCAGCGCTGTGGAACGAACCCCATGTCGCCACCAGCACGACACGAGTCCGCTTCTGGCTCGAAGGCCAGATACCGCGCCAGCCATTACCTGACATCATCGCGGCGGTCTTCTCAGACTGTGTCGGATACCGGGTCACAACGTACGATCTCGGGCTCGGTGACGGAGCGGGGGTGGAGAGTGCACTCGTGTACAACTCTTCCTACGCGGCTACCGTGGAGGTTGTCGCAGACCTCGGGAGAGCTGACGTGGATCGACGAAACTTCCTTGCAGGTGCACCTTTCGCCGCCCTCGCTGGCGTTGGGCCGTCGCGCGACTGGCTGATGAACGTCCTGGACCAGGCGCCGGAGCCCGGTCCTCGCGTCCGTCTGGAAGACGTGACGGCAGTGAAGAACATGTTCGGCGAGTTCCAGAAGATGGACGTGCTACAGGGGGGCGGCTCCGGCCGCTTGATCCTCGCCGAGTACATGAACCAGCACGTCTATCCCCTCCTTCGTCGCACGTACAGCGATGACGTGCGACGAGCCCTCTGCGAGGCCGCCGCCGAACAGACCTACCTTCTAGGATGGATGGCCTACGACAACGGCGAACACGGCCTCGCCCAGCGCTATCTGATCCAGTCCCTTCGGCTTGCCGAGGAGTCCGCCAACGCCGCCTTGGGTTCGCACGTCCTGGCTGGCATGGCAGACCAAGCCACGCTGCTCGGAGACCCGGCCGAAGGGCGCCGCCTTGCTCAGGCTGGGCGCCTCGGGTTGTCAAGGGTCGACTCGCCGGCCTGCCTGGCAGACCTCTGGTGCCTCGAAGCGCGAGCGCTCGCACTGCTCAATGACAAGTCTGCGGCGGCGCGCGCCGTGATCGAGTCTGAGAAGGCGTATGCGAAGGCGCGGACAGGAGATGAGCCGGAATGGGCGGCCTTCATCGACCCGGCCTATCTGCATGGAGAGCACGCCAACACGTTCCGCGACCTCGGGGATGCGAACGCCGCGGATGAGCATGCCCGGAAGTCCATCGACCACGCCAGAAGCCAGAGGCGTGCCCGGCGCGGGGCCATGTCTCAGGCGGCCCTCGCGGTATCTCATTTGCAGCGAAACGACTTGGAGGCGGCTCACGCTGCTGGTGTTCGCACCCTCAGCTTGACGAGGCAGGTCAAGTCCTCTCGTGCCGTGGAAGCAGTACACGACCTTCAGCGGCGCATGCGGCCCTTCGGCGGACATCGGCTCGTCGCCGACTTCAACGAGCGAGTCAGGGAGCTCAACGCAGCGGCATAGCCAGGAACGCAGGCGTCCCAGCGCTCGTGGCCTGGACGCCTGCGTTCGTATGGTGCACAAGTCTCACGCGGCGATCTTCAGTTCTTCGTACCCGTCGGTGTACTCACGCCCGTTGAGCTGGGCGGCGATCTTCCCGACGCCCCTCTCGCAGCGGTAGCGCGCCGCCCGCCCGGTGACCCCTTGGAGCGCTCCGGACTCGTCGTCTGGCAGGTCGGCCCCGTACCGCAGGACGAGGGCCTGGCGCTCGCCGAGGGAGAGCGGGGCCGTCGCCCAGCCCCGTCGAATGTCGGCAAGGTGGGCGAAGAGCGTGGTGGCCGACTTCGGGTCCGTGGCGGCCTTGGGCATGTCGGCGTCGGGGGTCTGCGGGTTCCGAATGCCGTACGCGGCCTCGGCGTCCCACACCGCCGGGAGGAGGTGCTCGACGAGCCGCCGGTCGTACGCCGTCACTGGCCCGTCCGTTCTGCCGCGTGCCGGGCGGCTTCGTAGGAGACGTGCCCGGACCGGTGCTTGGCCTCGGTGAGCCATCGATCCCGAAGGCGCTGGGAGAGCCAGCGGTGCAGCAGCCCGGCCCCGGCCTCCGCGAGGAGCTGGCGCACGTACGCAGCCCGCTCGGCGGCGATGATGACCGTCTCCTGGTAGGCGTCTTCGTACTCCAGCGTCAGGCCGTAGTCACGGGCAAATCCGCGGGCCACTGCCTGAGCGACGCTCTCCACCTGCGGGTCAGCGAGGATCGTCCAGTCAGCCTCGGTGACGACCTCGGGCTTCCCGATGTCGACGAGCTGGAGACTCATCGGACCACCTCCTTCACCGGCACCTCGCCGTTCTTCGTCACGGCGACCACCAGGCCGGGGGCGCCAGTCGTGCCCTTCGCGTGCCGCCACCACGTCGACTCGCTCTCCATGGCCGGAGGCTGGATGAACGTGCGCGGGCCGTCCGTATCCACGAACTCGTGATGCAAGTGACCCGCGAGCAGAAGATCGGCCTGGTGCATCGCGCTCGCCTTGTTGAACGCCTGGCCCTTCCACCACTCGAAGTGCCGACCCGGCCTCCACTGGTGGCCGTGGGCATGAGCCACTGTCGTGCCCGAGCAGTCGACGACAACGGTCAGTTCGTCCGTGTCCGGTACGTAAAACTCGACGTGGCTGAACCGCTCGGCGTCGAGCGCCAATGCGTCGCGGACAGAGATGAGGGACTCCGTGTCGTGTGAGTCGTCGTAGCGCGTTACGCCCCGGCCTGCGATCCGGACGGCCTCTCCATGGTTGCCGGGTACGGCTGCCAGCGATACGCGAGGCGCGAGCGGAGCCATGGTCAGGGCTCCGTGCAGCATGACGCGGCGGGTCAGTCGGATCTGTTCGGTGAGCGTGAGCGAGGTACGCCAGGCGTTCGAGCCACCTTGCGACACGAAGCCCTCGACGTGATCGCCGAGCCACCCCATATGGACGTGACCGATGTCGAAGCGCTGGCGATACACGTCCAGGAGCTCGGCCGCGCGGTCGATGCATTCGATCGTGCGCTTCAGTGTGCCCGCCGGGCCGTCCCCGTCAGCCTTCCCGAACTGCATGTCGCCGAGCGCGATCACGAAGGTGTGATCACCCTCAACGGTCACGGCGTCACTCTGGTTGGGGCGATGGTTGTCGATCGCGGCCAAGAGTTCGTCGATGTCGTGCGCGGCGTGCGTCGCGGGCTTCATACGAGCGAAGGAGAAGCGGGTGCTGAGTCCGGTCTCGCCTCCGGGCATGGTCCACTCCGAGGAGCGGAACCCCTTGATCTCCCACTCGTCGGGGTCGAGGCCCTGAGAGAGCAGGACAGAGGCCGCGGTGCTCTTGGGGTCCATGCCGGCCGGACCTCGGACGGTCACCTCGGCGCCGTCCCCGCTGACCTCGATCTGGCGGGTGAAGTCGCGGTCGGGGTCGGTCTGGCGGGCCGGTATGGATGGGCCCACGGGCTTCGAGAGGAGCTCGTCGAGAAGGTTGCTCAAGAATCAGTCGCTTCCTGGCGCAGGCGGCGCCGGTATGTGCGGATGGTGGAGGCGGAGACCCGGTGCCCGAAGCGGCTCAGAATCCAGACGAGGTCTTCCGCTGCGGTGTCCTGGAGGAGGTGCCGCTCGAAGGCTTCGCGCTCGCGTTCGTCGAGGGCCTCCCAGATCGCCTGAAGGCGTGGGCCCGGTGTTCCAGGCAGGGGGCGGGGAGTCACGCAGCCTCCCGGTCGAGCTGCCCGATCGCGGCGACCGCGTACGCTGCGACCTTTTCCAGGTGGAACTTCGCAGTCTCCGGGTGACCGGTCTCGGCGAGGGCGTGGAAGAGCTGCTCCAGCAGTTCGGCGTCCCAGCCGGAGAGCTCCGCCTTGTCGCGAGTCATCTTGATGAAGGCCCAGCGGTCGGCCTCCTCAGCGAAATAGCGTCGTGCCTTCGCAGGGTTGTGCCCGCCGCCGATCGGCATCCGCTTGTCGGCCACCGAACGATGGGTCGCCTTCACGTTCGCCAGGATCGCGGTTACGGGATCGGGCTTGCGTGCGGGCCGCTTCGTCGTCTTTGGCGCGGTCAAGCCGCGGCCTCCTTCGCGTCGAACAGGGCTTGAGAGCCGCCGGCCATGTAGGTATCGGTGACATCGCCCGTGCGGAGACGGACCGGCTTGGCTGACCGGAGGGAGCGACAGACGGTCGTCGTGAGTTTGCTTCCGGCCTCGTCCGGATCGCTCCAGACCCAGACGCGCGAGAAGCCCGCGAGCATTCGGCGGTGCCGGGCGAACCACATCTCCACCCCCGGCACGGCAACCGCGTGCCAGCCGATCTTGCGGAGGATGATGCGGTCGAGTTCGCCCTCGGTGAGGTGGATCTCGTCGCCCGCCGCGTGGATCGAATCGACCCCGTACATGCGGGGCGGGTCTCCGGCAATGGTGTTGTACTTGCCGTGGCCGTACTCGCGGTGGTTGTGATCCTTGAGGCACCGGAACCGGATCGTCAGCGGCTGACCCCGGTGCCCGAGGTAGGGAATGGCGAGCATCCCCCGGTAGCGCTCGTGGCCGGGGAGCGGGTCGTCAACGACGCCAAGCCGGTGTGTATCCGCCTCGGCCTTTCCGATCCCGCGATCCAGCAGGTACCGCGCGGCGTCCGCCGTAAGCGCTGCCTGATACGCGCTCGTCGCCTCCTCCACCATCTCGCGTTGCGAGGGCGAGAGAGGCCGCAAAGGCTCGCGCTCCGACAAAGTCCGTGCTCTCCTTCTTCATGATCAGCGTGTAGGTGTCCCCGCCCTCACCGCACGAGTGGCACTTCCAGAGCTGCCGGTCGGTGTTGTAGGAGAAGGACGGGGTGTTGTCCTCGTGCAGTGGGCAGCGCGCCATCCCCATGGCCCGATGCGAGTTGATGTCGACGCCGTAGTGTTCGAGCACGGCCTCCAAGGCTGGCTTCTCGCGCTCCGGGGCGTCGTTATCCATGCGGCGGAGCCTCACGCGACCCTCCGCCCCCGGAAGCTCTCCGCGTCCTGGTCGTAGCCGAGTTCGGTGAGTCCTTGCGGCACCGAGCCTTCGCTGAGTAGGTCGTTCAGCTCGCGGGCCAGACGCCGGAGTTCCTCGGTCTCCTCGTAGGTGATCACCGATCCGCCTCTAGCTCGAAGTACCGCTCGACGGTGGACAAGACGTACGCCCGCCGCCAACTAGCCCCCCTGCGCCGGACGATGACCACCGAGTCGACCGAAGCGGGGTCGAGTCCCCGGTGCTGCGCGAAGTTGGCGCGCTCCCTCTCGGCTTCACTGACGAACGTGCCGGGCTCGAACTTCGCGTTCTTCGCCTCGATGACCAGGAAGGTGCCGTCGCCCCGGCGGATCACGAGGTCTCCCTCGTCGTCCTTGCCGGTCAACCGAAGTCGCTCAACGTCCATGCCGGCGGAGCGCAGTTCATCGCGGAGCTCTGTCTCCCAGTCTGCTCCCCGCCTCTTGTTCCTGCGGTTCCTAGCCGCCACATCTGTCAAGATCTCGCATTCCTCTCTGGTTAAGCGGCCTTCTTCAGGGCGTCGAGCGGCGACCACTGCGCCGCCGGGTTTTGGTTGAGCGGCGCAAGGCGTTCCAGCTTCGAGAACCGGGTGACTTCGGGGTGGCACCGCAGCGTTGCGTACCGGCGGGCCGTCGGATCGCAAGGGCCCATCCGCTGTTTGATGACCGCGACCCTGTACTCCAGCGAGTTCGGGTCCAGCGCCACAGAAAGGCTCAGCTCCGGCTTCTCCGAGAGGCCGCCCTTCACCTGGTCGCGGGAAGGGGGCGCCCACGGATCGCTTTTGGCCTCCCAGCTCTTGTCACTGGCGTGGTGCAGCAGGATGACGGTCGCGCCTGTGGCGCGGGCGAGCTCGGTCGCGCTGCTCATCACGGCCATCTGCTCGGTGTAGTCCGACTCTGCGCCCTCGAAGTCCATGAGGTTGTCGAAGACGATGATGGCGGGATAGTCGTCCCACAGCTCGACCCACGCCTCCAGCTCCTCGTCTACGGCCTTCCAGGTGATCGGGCTTCCGAAGGAGAAGGTGATCCGCGAACCGCTGACGGCATTGAGGTACGTCTCTCTGTAGCGCCCGCCGGCCGCCATGCCCGCCTCGACCATCTCCGTCGTATCGCCGGTCGCCATCGAGGCGAGCCGCGACGAGGCAGTGAAGGCGCTCATGTCGGCGGAGAAGTAGAGGGTGGGCAAGTTCATCTGGGCCACCCAGAACAGGGCCAGCCCACTCTTCTGAGTGCCGGACCGTCCGGCGATCATTACGACCTCGCCGTGACGCGGGCGGCAGCCGATGTTGTAGAGGGCCTCGAACGCCTCGACGCGAGGCAGCTCACGGCCCGACTCTGCATGAAGGGCCAGGGACCGGCCAGGGGTAAGAATGCGCGCTCCAATCGCTGAGGGGAGGGGGCGGCACAGTGGCCGCCCCCGTCTACTGGCTGGCGTCAGTCGAAGGACGGAGCGTCCGCGACGGCCGACTGAATCGCCGCGTCGCGCTGCTCGGCGTACGCAACGACCTGGTTGCGAATCCCCATGTCGGTGACCTGCTTCCACACCCATGCAGGGTGGGCGCCCGGCTTCGAGGGAGGTACCTGGGTGACGGTGACGAGCACCGCGCCGCCGACGACCGTCTCAAGGTCGCGGGCCAGAACGGTTTGTTCGATGCGCTGGCCCTTCGAGACCTCTGGGGCCTGCCGGGAGAGCGCGTCGTGCGTCTGGAAGACCGTCACGTCGGCGAGCACGCTGTCCTTCGGCCCATTGGGGGTGGGGCGCTGTCGGTCGAACTGCTTGACCTCCAGGAGGATCGCAACCGCGTCGGCGTTGTCCTTCGGCTTGAACCAGCCGCCGTTGGCGGTCGGGATGTCCATGAGGTTCAGGGGCACTACTGATCTCCACTCTGTCGGTGAACGGTGTACGGGGCACGGCGGGTCGGAACACGGGGCATGCGGGAGCCAGCCGCTATGGCGACGGCCACAGCCGCGCCGAGGATTCGGCGGGGCATCACGAGCCCGCCAGGACCCGGCCGCGGGCTTTCCAGGCGTCCATCACACTGGAGTCGGAGAACGCGGCCTGGTTCTCCGCCCACAGCCTCTTCAGCTCGTCGATGGTGCGGCACGAATCGATCTGCTCCAGGAGCGCCTTCGCCCCGGACTGCTCCGGCATGGGCGGCTGTGCGGCTGGTCTCGGAGTGCTGGCCTGCGAGTCGGGCTGCGACGGAACGACGCTTGCGCCGAGGCCGTGAACGATCTGCGATGCACTCCGGGCCATGCGACTGGCCTCGATGATGAGCTCCGCCAGCGTCGCATTAGTCAAAGTATCGCTATCGAACCTGAAGGACGAGCCGATGGCTTCGCGGACGGCCCCCTCTGGGCCGCTGAGGCGGATGGTCGGGTCTTCGGTGTCCGCCCCGAACGGGACGCTCACCTCGACGGACAGGCCGTCATGGGCCACTCGGAACCCCTCTCTTGTGAAGCGGGCCGCGCGCCCGCCTGTTAGTCAAGATTACGCAATCAGGTCCGAAAAGGCAACGTTGGGCGCGAACTTCTGCAAGGCGCCCTTGGCGCCCCGCATGGCCCGGACCTCCCCGGCGAGCTTGGCGGCAGTCCAGCCCAACCGCAGGTCGGCCCAGTACAGGGTGCACTCGGCCTGGCCGGCCGGAAGGTGGATCACGATGCCCCAGTCCTGGTTCACGGGCGGCAGTGGGCCGTACGCGGACGCGGCTTCCCCGGCGGGCACGTCGCTCTTCTTCCAGCGGGCGAAAGCCTTCGCGTCGCTCAGGTCGGCGGGGAACCTGGTGGGGTCGTAGAGCTCGCCATGGGCGTACACCGCGAGTTGGGAAGCCATCTTCAGGCCCCCGTACTCCACCGACCCCGTCTTGAGGTCGGCGATGAACTGGCCCTCGATCCGCTCTCCATCTGGGCCGGGGCCGCTGTAGCGGACCATGCGGTCGAAGGTGCCCGCGACGCCCAGCTCGGGGACGACGACGAACGTCTCTACTGCCACCACGTCGAGTGCGACCGTGGAGACCTTGTACGCCGCCATGTCGGCCAAGTCCGCGGCGCTTGCGCTGGCGGGGAGCTCCTCGCCCTGGTCGACGCGCTCCGAGAGTGCGTGAAGGTGGGTGCCCCTCTCCCGTTTGGTGTGCGCTCCGGCGAGCTGGACGGCTCGCTCTGCCAGAGAGTTGAGCGTACTCTTCCCCTCATATGACGCTGGATCAAGATCTCGCGTTCGGTCCAGCAGTGAAGGTTGCGTGGCGGCACCGACCAGCACCATGCGCTTACCCCACGCGGTCAGGGCCGACTTGTCCTCGATCGCGTCGATGAATGTGGTGGTGCGGGTCAGGGCGCGCGGTTTGCCGCCGCTCTTGGGCACTACAAGGGGGCGCCCCCGCCCGTCGCGGGGGACGTCGGGGGTGTGGACCGGCAGGTCTGTGAGCCGTATGGGCACTCGGTGTCGTCCTTCGTCAGATCTTGACTACGGGCATCAGGTAGAGGCGGACCGAGCCATCCTCCAGGATCTCGGGATCGCGGTCGTCCTCGTCGAACAGCGTCAGCCCTCGCTCTTTCGCAAGGGCCAGCACGCTCCGCATTTCGCTCGCCCGGTAGTCAGGGTGCGCCGTGATATGGAAGTCGAAGTTGTCGTGGTCAATGTGCAGCGCGACCGAAGGCGTGCAGTTCTGTTCAGGGTTTCCAGTCGTTTCCCCCTCATTATCGGAGACCACCCCGCGGCCGTGCGACATGCACAGGCTCCTCTCCCCAAACGTGCGAAGCGGCTTCCATACGCCTCGAACGCGCAAACCGAACAGTTGTTGAGAGTTTGACCTTTTACGTTGCCTTGGTCAACCCCAAACCGAGCCTAATGGAAGAAGTCCTATCAACTTTCGTAGGAGAGGTGGGGCGTGACTACGCCTGAAGTAGAACAAACCCCAGGGGGTGTCATCCCTGGGGTGGAGGCTGAGCCTGTTTATGCAGCTCAAGAGGGGTGCGTACCCCTAGGGGAGCTGGCTGTCAGAGCTTGCGTGTAGCCTGCTTGGGCTGGCGGATGATGTCGGTATCACTAGCTTCGCGGGGGACGTAGTGGAAGCCTTCTTCGGTGTCGGGGTCGTAATACACGACAGCGTTCTCCTCCTTGAGGAATTCCTTCCAGGAGGCGTGTCGCTTGGCATCCACATCACGCAGCTTAAATCCCTCGCGCACGCGAGCCTCAATGCGTAGCATCGCCAAAGGGTAAGCGAACCAGTGCTCTTCCTTTACGGTCCAAGGAATGAGTTCAGTATTCCTTGCCGTGCGCCTCTTCAGCCCTCTTCGGGAGCGGAAGGAGGCCCAGAGGGAAGGCGTCGTCTCGATGTTGTACTTAGTCTTGTACTGCTCGACGATCCAGGAGTAGGTTTTGCCCTCTTCAATCCAACGGATTGCCTCCTGCTCATCCTGGATCTTGCTCTTGGCGGGCATGTTGTCCCTTCGGCGTGTGGCATCCCCCCGGGCGCAACTTCTACTGCGCCCCAATACACCCCTACACTGACACGCGAGACTTTGACTCGTCAAGACAAACGAATGGGTGCGATGGTTGTGCTACTCAGCGTACGTGTTTGCGATGTGTGCAAGAGGGTCGGCATCGAGACCCGTCACTACACCGTCACCGAGGGTGGGCGCATGGTCGAAACGGACCGATGCGGGGACCACGCTGACACGCTGGAGGAGATCCTCGAAGCGGAGTCTCCGCAGGTAGAGGAGGGTTCCTCCGCTGCCCCGAGTGCTCCTGCCGACGAGGTGGCCACGATGACGCGGAAGTTGGTCGAGCCCGAGTCGAAGCCTGCCGCGAAGAAGGCTGCCGCCCCCGCGAAGAAGACCGCAGCGAAGAAGGCAGTTGCCAAGAAGGCGCAATCGCGCCGCCCCAAGGTGACCACCGTCGCCGAGATCGAGCAGTCAAAGCGCAAGTAGCGCAACGACGAGAAGGCCCCGCTGACCGAAGAGGTCAACGGGGCCTTCGTCATTACTCGATCGGGTCGTCCGGCTGCTCCTCGGCCGGAGCGACGACACCAAGTGCCGTCAGGATCTGGACGATCACCGCGATCTCGGGCCTGTCCGCGTAGGCGACGGACAGCACGCTGACCACCACGCCGAGCGCGGCCAGGACTGCGCCGACCCGCGAGCGGTAGCGAACGGGAAGCAGGCTCACCAGCGAGACCGGCTTGAAGCCGGGCGTGTGCATCTTGCTCATCGGCGGCCCGCCAGCTTCTGCAGAGCGACGAACCCGGACGGCCCGATGCGGGGATCGCGGATCAGCCCGATCGACTTGTACTTCGGATTGCGGTCGTGGAAACGCGCCACCGCGGCCTGGGTGTTCACCCCGTAGTAGTCGGTGACCGCACCCTTGATCGGCCCGTACCCGGCCTTGATGAGGAGCTGCTGAAGATCCTTCACCTGCGGGTGCCGAGCCCCGGGACGCACGCCGGCCGACAGGGCGACGATGCCGGACGACGGCTTCGAGGGCGCGGGCTTCCCGCCCTTGACCAGCGCAATCAGGCGGTCGATGGGGAAGTTTCCCGGATCGCCGTGATCGTTTTCCGGTACGTGCTGATGGCCGCAGATTCCACGGAAGTTGGTCCACTCAGCGAAGTTCATCCGCTGCCCGTTCTTCGACCCGTAGCTCGACGGGTAGGCCAGCCAGGGCTTCGAGGTTGACACGAGCGGGATGGGGTACTGCTGGGTGAGCCAACGCACGAGATCCGCGAGGGGCTTCAGGTCGGCGTCACTGGCGTTGGGCCAGTACAGGCCGGGCCCGCCCTTCTCGCAGGTGCCAACCAGCTCGATCTGGATGACGTTCAGGGTGTTCGTCTGGACGCCGCCGCTCTTGTTGACCAGCGCGCGAGACGACTCGTTCGCGGCGAAGTGCTGCCGGACCTGGCCGCCCTTCACGGTGAAGTTCGGGGCGACTGAGCCACCGGAGTAGTCCGGCCACGAGCCGCCCTCGGTGGTGTGCAGGACGATCACGTTCGGGTGCGGCATGGTGTCGCCGGGGTGCCGACCCGAGAACCACTGAGCGGTGTCGGCCGACGGGTACTTCGTTGCAGACAGGGGGAGTTCTCCTTCTGGACATGACGAAGGCCCCTCTCCGGAATGGAGAAGGGGCCTGGGAGGTAGGTCAGTTGGCGGACAGGTGGTTGTCGAGGCGCTCGGCGACGGCCAGGCGCTCGACACGTTCGTGGGCCATCTCGCGGCGCAGGGCATTGATCTCGTCGCCGTGCCGGCCGAGGGCTTCGTCATGGCGGAGCTGGCCCGCGAGGAGCTGCTCCATGCCGTCGAGTACGCGGTCCACGTCGTCGCGCAGGTTGGTGCTGTGCGTGTTCGCGACCTGGTGGCGGGCCTCTTCCGTGTGCTCGCGCACTTCGCTCAGCGCTTGGCCCTGGCGCCGTACGAGCTCCACCAGGACCCCCACCAGGGCGACGGTTACGGTGCCGCCCGCTGAGACCAAGGCGACTTGCACGCTCGGCTCGATCACCCGGCGGACTCCGCGAGCCGCGCTTCCAGGGCCTTGATGCGTGCGTCCTGGTCTTGGACGACGGACAGAAGGGCGACGCCAAGCAGGTCGTACCGAAGACCGTCGACCTCGCCGTCCAGGTAGTTCACGAGCCACGGAAGGGTCTTCTCGACCTCCTCCGCGATCAGCCCGACCTCGCCCTTCCGTCCGGGTTGCCCGTCCTCCGGCTTCCGGTCGTAGACAACCGGGCGCAGGGCGAGCACGTCATCGGGGGCGACCTCCTGATCGCGGACGTTCTCCTTGAAGCGGATCGAGGAGGTGTTTCGGCAGAAGCCGCCGTCGCCACGGACCCACACGGCGTAGTACGTGCCGGAGCCGGAGACGCCGCGAGCGTGTGGCTGTTTCGAGCCGTTCGCCCAGGCGATCGTGTCGCCGGCCTCCAGGTACGAGCCGTGCGAGTGGCCCGACGGAGGGAATGTGGTCGGCTTGCTCGTGATCGACGCCCACGAGTGTGAGTGCGTCGCAGGGGCGAACGTCGAGGGCTTGCCGGAAATCGAATCCCAGTCGTGCGTGTGGCTTGACGGAGGGAACGTGGTCGGCCTGCCGGTTACTTCAGCCCAGCCGTGGGAGTGGGCGGCCGGAGCGAACGTGGCTGGACGGCCGGAGATGTTCGACCACGTGACCACGGGGGCGAGGTCTACCCAGGACGTTCCGTCCCAGTATTCCCACCCCATGGTGTTTCGGTTCAGGCCGAGTTGGGCGACGCGCGGCGTCATCGGCCGGGTATTCGTCGTCCATGTGCCGACGCGCGATCCGGAGTAGCGCCGCGCTTCGATCACCGCGTCAGCCGCGATGTTCGTGACGCCGGGGGAGACGCGCACCAGTCCAAGCGACAACTCGAAGATGTCGGTATCGGTCTGAGTGGGCTCGATGGCGGCACCGCCCGCTACGCCCTTGAGCACGGCAAGGTCGATGCGGTTCGCTGCCGGGTCGAGGCGCAGGACAATGCGGTCGCGTCGCTCGGCGCTGTCGGGTGCGGCGATGTTCAGGGCCTCCACTGCGGTGGAGAAGAAGGCGTGCCCCCGCAGGATCGCGAAGCCCGGCTGCACGAAGACCTTCATGCCAGACCCGTCCGCGTAGACCTTGAGATCGAGGCCGTCAGCTGTGCCGACGACTCCGGAGTCCTGGAACTCACGGAAGAGACGGCTGTACTGGGATTCGGTCGCGGTCTGCCCATCGAAGGGGTACGAGCTTTTCGCCACTAAGCGGGTCCTTCCTGTGGCAACGGAAAGGCCCCCGCTCATGTCGCGGAGGCCGGTGGTAGGGAGGGGAAGTCAGACGGTCGAGTCCTCGGCGAACCGCAGCGAGGGGAACATGGACTCCAGGTCGCTGGGCAGGGCGCCGCGGATCGCAGCGATGGCTGCCCGCAGGATCGCTTCTCGCTCCGGTGCGGTGAGATCGGGGTAGGAGGCGTAGGGCTCGCCGATGGTGATCGTCACCGTGCCGTACACCTTCTGGTACTCGCCGGTCTGGTGGAACGGGACGGCGGCGGAGATGGCTTTCACTCACGGGCCTTTCGTTATGCCACGGCAGCCCAGAAGCGGTTCGCGCCGTTGAGCATGGAAGAGACAGAGATGGAGGCGGGGGCGGTGGCGGCGCCGGAGGCGTAATAGCCGAACCGCTTCACCGTGTTGAGGCCGAAGAAGTTCGGTGGGGCTCCGGCTGACGACTCGGCCGCCAGGAGCATCGGACCGTCCCCGGCCGAGGTGCTGTACTGCATGCGCCAGGCGATGAAGTAGACACCTGGGGCGAGCAGGGTTGGCGAGGCGAGGGGCGAACTGATAGCGGCGCCACCTCCGTTGTGGACCTCGGCGGGCTCGTAGGTGGCGGTGGACAGGTCTCCCGTCGCGGCAACGCGGTTGCCGTTGGCGTCGTAGAGCGCGGCCCAGGAGCCGGAGGTCAGGCCGCCCGCATAGCCGGTGGCGTGCCAGGCGATTCGGCTCACCGGCGCGGACTGGCGGAGACGTACGGCTGTGACCCGGATTGGGCCGGAGCCAGGGAAGAGACCGGTGGAGTTGGCCACCGCTGGATCGAAGGCCCACGCGACCAGGCCGTGATCCTCCGGGCCCCATTCGTTCAGCAGCGTCTCTGGGAGCTGGGCGGCCGGCACCCGGCCGGAGGGGTCAAGTGCTGCGACTCCGTTCGCCGCCCCGCGCGACGACACAGCGAGAGCGCCGACGTTGGCTGCGGTGAGGGTGATGGACGCGGCACTGATGCCGCACACCGACTGAACGACTCCGGGCGCTCCGGCCGGGCCCTGGGGTCCGGCTGCGCCTTGGGGCCCGGTTGGTCCGATGGGCCCTGCGGGGCCGGTGGCTCCCGTGTCGCCTCGCGGTCCGGGCTGGCCGGTGTCGCCTTTCGGCCCCTGGACGCCGGATGCTCCAGTGGGGCCGACAACTCCCTTGTCCTCCGGGGCGGGCCACACAGTGAGGCTCATCAGATCACCTCCACGCCGCTGATGTGGGTATGGGCCTGGGCGCCGCTGCCCTGGATCTCGATCGTGTCGCCCGAGGTGAGCACCTGCCGGAGGTCGAGGGTGAGGACACCGCTCGGCGCGATGCCGACACCCGAGAGGAGGGGCACCCCGCCGAGCCGCACAGTCACACTCGCGCTTGCCGTGGGCGAAGGGTTGGTGGCGACGATGTTCGTCACGACGGCGAGACCGGCATTGGGGACGGTGTAGGCCGTCGACATCGCGGTGGGCATCGCCGCTCGAAAGAAAGCCTTCGGCGTATTCGCCACTACCACGCTCCCATGAGACTCATGACGGGATCTGCCCCGCCTCCTTCTGTGTTGCGCTCCAGGGCGGAGACGCGGTTCTCGGTGCTCTGCGCGCGCTTGGCCGCCAGGGCGTTGGGGTTGAAGCCGGTCGGGTCACCGAGGAGTGCTCCGGCTTGGAACCCGGAGTCGTTGGCCTTGATGACCATGCCGGTTACGGGCGCCGTCAGTTCCTGGCCGCCAGCGATGACGCTCACGCGGTCGCCGAGGGCCCAGTCGACGCCGAACTCGGCTGCCGAATCTTCAACCGGCACTGCTTGCACAGCAGTTGATGTGAACCCTTGGTCAGCCAGGACCTCGTTGCCGGCCTGCGTCAGCTCGTCGAGGTTGTCGGTGTTGCGCTGGTCGACGAACCTCTCAATTCGTCGGCCCCAGTCGGCTTCGGCGCCGATCGAGGTCTCGTTGTCGACCGGCACGAAGGTGCGGTCTGCTTGTTGGCCTTGGCCCGCGACGATGACGCGCGTGGCACCAGGGGTCGACACCGAGACGCGCTGGCCTGCGAGGGTGCCCGCCAATACGTCGAGGCGGACCTCCTTCGTGCGGTCGGCGATCTGGTACGTCTCGAAGACGAGGCGTGTGCCGCGCTGGACGATGCGGAAGCCCAGATCGGCAACGACCGCGATAGCCGTCAGCAGCTCACCGAGCGGGGGGAACCGAGCCGACTTGGAGATGGAAGGGCCCCGGCCCTGGTCCGGCCCCATGGCCAGCCCGGCTCGCCGCCGAGCGGCCGGTGCCGCTGGTCCGCAGTTTGCGCTGACGTACGCGTGCATCAGGGACTCGGCCGGGCCCGTGCGCTCGTCGTGGCCAGTGGACTGCTTGGTCACGTCGGGGTTGGACGGCTCGGGCCAGGCAAGCATGTCCGAGAGGATCACCGTGTCGGAAACACCATCGAAGACGATGCTGCCGTGTCGGTCCTCCGGGGTGGCCGCGTACTCGGACGAGGTGACCGGCCCGGACATCAGCACATCACCGGGGCCGGTGATGATGAGGCCGGAGCCGGGAACCCGAAGAACGTCGGCGAGCGGGTGTTCGCTGGCCAAGGTCAACTTCCACGTGCCGACGTTGTTGTACTGGTCCTGGATCTCTAGCGACAGGTCTTCCGGCCGGATCAGACCGAGGCGGGTCAAGGACTTGTCGCGGACCTCGACCGTGAGGTCACTGAGCTTCAGTTCAGATCACCATCCATCGGCGCGGCCTCCACGAGCACACGACCTTGGAGGCCGCGGTGGTGTCGAGGAGGCTCACGCTCGCGGTCGACGTGCCAGGGGGCACGGTCCAGAAGCGGGGGGCCGACGCCAGGTCGGCGTACCGGTTGGCCCCGGTGCCGTCCTTCACGGCTCCGGCCCGTACGTCCACGATCAGCTTCTCCGTGGCGGAGAGCGTGCCGTGCCACTGGAGCGTCTCGCCAGTCGGTGAGACCACGGTCAGTTCGCGGCCTGGTCCGTACACCTCCCACTTCGGGTAGGCGTCAGCGTCGCCGATGTTGTCGAGCTGCACTTCGCCGATCGCCTGCGAGGCCGCGAGGGGCAGGGAGACAAGCGACGAGAGGAACGGCTGACTGCCGGGATCGCCACCCACGGTTTGGGTGGAGACGGTTCCGGCGGTGAAGTACGGGTCCGGAGCGCGGAAGGAGATGACGGTTTGCAGGTCGTTGCCGTTGCTGAGCTCGATGTCTCCGCCGCCCGTGCGGTACACGGGTGTCGTCCAGCGAACGCCCTCGTCGTCGACCAGGACGAGGGAGCACTCCCCGGCCACCGCCCGCGCGAGACGAGAGATGAGCTGCCGCAGGTGCTTCCTGTCCCGGCCCACGATGTCGAGAGGCATGTCCAAGTCGCGGGAGAGGACCCGCTGACCTCGAAAGCGCGAGCCGTCCCCCGCGCCCTCCAGCCACTGTGCGGACACGGAGGGCAGGCCGAGGCCGGTCAGCCCGGCCGTAGCCTGGAAGCCCGAACCCTGCCCTGCCACTCCGTTCAGATCGAGCGCGTCACGCTCGGTTTGCAGTAGGAGTGCAGTCACTCACCACCCCACCATTCGTGCGCGGCCGGTCGCGGCGAACAGCTCCTCTTCGGAGCTGAGCGACGCCCCTGGGGCCGCGTAGTAGTTGAGAACCTTGGTCACCGCGCCAGAGGAGCCCGCGCCGAGTCCGTGTGACACGGCGGCCGAGACGGAGCGGGCGGCGCTGGCGTAGTCCGCCGAGCCGGGGCGGGCCGTGATGGCGTCGACAGCCTTGGCCACGCGGTCGGACTCGCCTTCGATGCCCTTGGCGAAGCCCTGGCCGACGAAGCCGCCGAGCTTTGCGAATACGCGCGAGGGCGAGTGAATGCCGAGGCTCTTCTTGATCGCCGCCACCATGGCATCAGCGATCTTGAGCATCTGCTTCTCGATGGACTTCTGCTGTGCCTCCAGGCCCTTGACCAGGCCCTCGGCTATGGCGATGCCGTTGGCGTACATCGCGTCCGCGGCGGTCTTGCCCGCCTGCTTGCCGTACTTCGCGAGTTCGTCTTGCAGACGGTTGATCTCGGCGATGCCGTCCTTGCCGGCCGCCGCGATCGACTCGGCCGCAGAGAGCCCTGCCTCCGGCCCGGCACTGGCGATCTGGTCGATGGCCGTCTGATTCAGACCCTTGGCCTTCAGATCGGCCAGAGCACGCGCGAACCGCTTGGCCTGGTCGACTGCCGTTTGCAGGCCGGTGACGATGCCCTGGAACGTGGAGTCCTCGAAGCGGGTCACATTGCCCGTGTCGACGATCTTGTCTGCCACGCGGGACGCGTAGTCCGCGGCCTCCTCGCGGAGCTTGTCGAGCTTGTCACGGGCGGCTTCGAGCTTCTTGGCTCCGCCATCCCACTGGGCTGCGAGCTTCAGGAGCTGGGCGCGGTCTCTGTTGATCCGGTCCTTCAGGCCCTGAGAGGCGTTCGCGGGGATCTGCGCCGTGAGGTCGTTGAGCGCCGCCTTGACGCTGTCGAACTCCGACTCCAGCCCCTTGACCAGGCCCTTGATGATCAGCCGACCGGCGTCATAGAGGAGTACGGCGTCCTTCGGTGCCGGTCCCTTCCAGTCGGTCAGCTTCGAGGTCAGCTCGCCGAGCTTGTTCTTGACCGCGCCGAACATGGATTTGATGCCGTCGATCAGGCCCCGGATCAGCGCCTTGCCTGCGCCGACGAGTGTCGAACCGAGGTTGCTCAGCGCGTCCTTGGCCCTGCCGGGCAGTTGTCGGACGAACCCGATCGTCTCGGTGATGCCCGTGGAGATCGCCCGGCCGAGTGCGGACATTGCCCTACCGGCCACGTCCTTGATCGCCGACCAGCCCGCAGAGAACAGGCTGCCGAGACGGGACATCATCGAGCGGCCCAGGTTGGCGAGGAACGAGCCGAAGGAGCTGAAGCCGCTGGTGATGGCCGACCAGGCGGACTTGCCGAACTCCAGGACGGCCTTCCAGCCCGCCTTGAACGCGGCGCCAATGGCCTTGAGGCCCTTGCCGGCCGCGCCGAGGATGCCGACGCTCAAGAAGGTCTTGAACGCGCCGAGGATGGTGTCCCAGATGCCCTTGACGAAGCTCCAGATGCCGGACCAGAACTGAGACCAGCCCTCCTTCAGCGTGCTGAAGTTGCCGGTGAACAGGCCCTCGATCAAGCCCCAGGCGATCTTCAGGACGCCGACGATGGTGTCCCAGACACCCTTCACGATCTCGACCAGGCCCTCGAAGACCAGGGCAACGCCGTTGACCGCGTCGACCAGCGTTTTGGCCAACAGCTCGACGATGAACTGGATGACCGGCACGAGGACCGGCATCAGGATGTTGACGACCTTGAGCAGGGCGTCGAATACCGGCTGGAGCGCTTCGAGCAGTCGCTGAATCGCGTCAGCCAGTGGCGGAAGAACCGACTGGATGACCTCGCTCAGCATCGGCAACAGCGGCTGGATGACCGCCGTAATGATCTGTAGCGCGACCTGGATGATCGGCTGGAGTGCCGTCAGTACCTGTTGGAGGGCCTGCGACAGGACCGGAAGGATTGGCGCCAGCGCGGACGCCAGGGTCGACACGAGCGGCGCGAGTGCCGAGAAGATCTGCGCGAAGAGCTGCGCGATGATCGGCAGGATCGGCGCGAGCGCGCTCACGAGCTGGGCGATGACTGGCGCCATCGCCGTGACGATCTGCCCGAACGCCTCGGCGATGGTCGGCAGGATGCCGCTCAGCGACTGGAAGGCACCGTTGAGCGCTTGGCCGATCACCGGGACGAGCTGCGTCAGGACTGGCGCGATGGCCTGGATCGCCTGCGTCAGCGCACCACCGAGGAGCTGGATGATCGGCGTGATCGACGGCGCCAGCGCCGTGAACGCATTGGCCAACGGAACGAGCGCGGCTGCGATCAGCGGGCCGAGCATCGCGGCGAACGCGCCGATTACCTGCATCAGCGCGCCGAGCGCCTGGCCCAGAGGGGCCATGGCCGGGGCGAGGGCCTCGACGGCAGTCTGAATGCCGTTGAACATCGCCTTGACGCCCTCGGTCACAGCTGGCTGCGCCAGTGCTGAGGCGACCGCGTCCAGGGCAGTGCCGATGATCTCGCCGACCTGCGGCAGAAGCTCCGTGAGAAGGTTGCCGAGCTCAGCGAAGAGGTTCTTGACCGCCGGGCCCGACTGGGTGGCGATGGCGTTCATCGCCGTGTGGGCTGCGGCGAAGACGTTGGTCAGGCCGGTCTGGAAGCCCTCGCTGTCCACCGTCGTGTGGATCTTTTCGAGGGTGTCGGCCATCATGCCGAGCGAGGAGCCGCCCGCAGCCTCGGCCGCGCGACTGATGCCGGCGAAAATCCCACCGACGTTGAAGAGGACCGACCCCAGATCCTTGAGGGACTGGATTCCTTCGTCGATCCAGCCCTTGAGCTTGCCGTTCCCCTCACTCTTGGTGAGGAAGTCGGAGAAGCGCTCCGAGATGTCGACGAACCACTGAGCCAGCGACGGCAGGTAGCTGGTGCCGACCTTGCCGAGGACGGCGATGATGTTCGCGAAGGCGTTCGTGCCGCTCGTCGCGATGTTGATCGACGACGAGAGGTCGGTGAACATCTGGTTCAGGGCCGGATCGAGCGCGCCCTGAAGGGACTTGGCGAGACCGCCGAAGAATCCGCCGAGCTGGGTGGCGGTCTTGGCGACACCGGCCGTGAACTCCGGGAGGAGCTCGTCGACCATCGTGCGGATGGGCTCCGCGGCCTTCGCCCAGAAGTTCTCGGAGATGGTGTCCTGGAGCGCCGAGAGCTGGGTCTTGACCTCCGGCAGGACCTTGTTGAAGTCCTTGAACGCGGCGATCGTCGTACCGAGGCCGACCGCCATGCCGCCGAGGAGGCCGGGCAGGAGAAGCGAGGTTGCGCCGATCGAGGCGAGGCTCGACGACAGCGCGGCCAGGTTGCTCGCGGCGGAGAGGCCCCACCCGGCCAGGCCCGCGATGGCCAGGGCCAGTGAGCCGATGACCGGCACGCTCTTGTCCAGGTTCTTGAGGGTGTTGCTGAGCCTCTCGAACATCCGGTTCAGCACGCGGGCACCCGACAGCGCGGCCAGCGCGGTCGCCACCTTCGTGACGGCGGTGCTGTCCAGCTTCGGCACGATCGGCACAGTGCGCGGACGCGTGAGCACCTGGAGCCGAGCGGAGATGCGGGCCCCGGCCCCGTTGGGGATGTCGAGCTCGACCTTGATCTTCAGCGGGCTGAGGTCGTCGGCCCAGTCCTTGAGCTTGTGCTTGACCCTGCGGGCGGACTCCTCGTCAAGCTCCAGCTCGACCTTGCCGGCCGCCTTGAGGTCGTCGACCTTGAAATCGATCTTCTGACTGTTCGCCCGGTGCTGTAGCTCGCGGGCGGCGTTCCGCACAGCGGTCGCCATGCCGTCGGTGCTGATCGTCGTGTAGAACCTGATCTTGCGGGCGTCGGACTGCTTGTTCCGCTTGTTGATCTTCCGGAGCTCCTCGACGAACTCCTTCGACGCACCGCTCATGTCGATCTTCGTTGCGACCGTCAACTTGAGCTGCTGCTCGACGCGTTCGAGCTGACGCTCCGCCCGCTTGCGGAAGTCCGACGTGTCGGGAAGAACCTTGACGGCGACGCGGCCGATGATCTGCCCCGTTGCCAAGGGCTACCTCCGCTGAAAGTGCTTGTAGATCGCGGCCACCGAAGCGGCCCGCTTTCCGGCCTTCGGTTTGGCCTTGGCCTTGATCTGCGGGCGGGGGAACGGCGGGATCTTCGGGGCCTTGCCCTTGCCCCACTGCCCCGTGGCGCGCGTGTTCTGGTTCACCGCGTCGAAGATGTCTGCGGCCATGTGGCGATCGACGCCCCAGCCGAAGTGCTCCCGGCCGCCGGACGCGAGGGCGACGGTCAAGGAGGTGTCAGGCAGCCTCTGCACCAAGGCGAGGACCAACGCGGGCGAGGGCCCGCGGCCTGCGATCACGTCGGCAAGATCAACGCCGTAGTAGAAGCGCAGGTCCGCATACAGGCCCTCGCCGAAGTCGTCGATCAGGTGGCAGAGGCCGAGGCTTCCCCCACCTGGGCACCCTTGCCGTACCGGTCGAAGATCTCGGCTAGGACAGCGAGGTCGCCGCCAACCTCCTTGAGGAGCTTGTCAGCAGCCTTCGGGTGCTCGGCGACGAGACGGATCGCCTCGGACAGAAGCTCTTCCTGGTCAGCGTCCTCGCCGCCCATGCGGTCCTGGAGCTGCGACAGCGCCGTGCGCTTCGCCTTCGGCAGGCGGAGCGGATTGAGGAGGCGAACGGTGTCGTCGCCGAGCTCGATGTCCGTGCTGCCGTACTTGGCCTCGGCGGCGGTGCGGATGTTGTCGAGGGAGAAAGAAGCCATGGGGGTGCGGACCTCCGGAAGTTGGGGCGGACCGAGAAAGGGGAGGGCCCGGTGCGAACGGGGTCCGCGTGCGCTCGCACCGGGGGCTGGGAAGGGGTCAGGCGGCCGGGCCGGTCACCCAGTTCGAGCCGTCCCAGTGCGCCTTCGAGCTGTCGCCGAGCACGACGTGCTGACCGGCAGACCAAGCGCTCGACGGGGTGGCGATCACCGCGCCGAGAGCGGCGAGGTCAACAGGGGCGACGGCTCCGGCCGGGGTGTACGTGCCAGGCGAACCGGCCGTAGCGCCGGTCGCAACCGTTCCGCCGAGCGGAGTCACCGCGTACGTCCAGGAGTTGTTGCCGAGCGTCATCGGCTTCACGCCGAGCGGCAGACCCGCGAGAGACTCGGTGTCCGCAATCGCCATGTCGTCGTTGCGGTAAATCTCCGCCTTGGGGGCGTAGAACGCGAAGTGGTTCTCACCGTCGATGAAGATGGCGAGAAATGCCGACTGAGTGGGCACCGGATCGGCAGGCACGCCGACCGAACCATCCGGAAGGATCGGCGCGTTGGCGCCGAAGTAGAGCTTCAGTCCAGTCGTGTCGAACTGCTGAAGCGTGAAGGTCATGGTCTCAGTACGAGCCGAATACTTCGTTCGCAGAGACTTGTTCTGGAGGGTGCCGATGGTGGTGGCCTCGCCGCCTTCGGACGTGATGCCGAAAACGTCCTCAAGACTCGTGTGGCCAACGGACTGCCACGGGGAAACAGGCACCAGAAGGTCATCGGGCATGGCGGTACCGACCGGCGCGGTCAGGTAATTGCCACTCCCAACGACAAGGGTTGCATTGTCGTTCAGCGCCAAGGGGCGCACTCCTTACTGGGGGATTTCAGGGAGGGGGGTAGGGGCGCGTCCGCGGCTTCCGGATCTGGATGTCGTAGATCGACTCGTAACGCCACACGTCCGTGGGGAGGTCCGCGTACTGCACGGGACCGGTGGCCGTGGCCCAGTCGCTTGCCCGGCGAGGGGATGAGTTCATGTCGACGCGGGTGATGTGCCCCCGGCCTGGGATGACTTGAGGCTTGAGCCAGGCATCCCGCAGGGTGACACGCACGGCTTCGCTCAGGATCGCGGCGTCTTCGTCGCCGTTGGGATCGGGCGCGAAGGCGTTGATCACCACTCGCGCCGAGTCCGTGAAGCGCGTGTCGGCAGACCATTGACCGAAGGACGGATCGCGGCGGATCAGCACCAGAGGAAACTTCTCGTGCTGGTCGATGAGGGACTTCACACGAATGCCCGGCAGACCCTTGCGGAGGATGGCCAGCAAGAGGTCTTCGACGGGGGAGAGCTCGGCGAGGGCCTTGATGTGGTCTGGTATGCCGGCCACTTAGTCGACCTTCACCTTGCCCTTCCTTTTCTTGGGAAGGTTCGATGCAGTGGCCAGGACGTACAGGCCATCCATCTCGGGTACGACGTCCAGGAACTCGTTCCCGTGCTTGTCCTTGCGGACGACCACGGAAGCCTTGCGCCCGTACTCGATCGACATGGCGGCCCTTTGGCCGCGATCGTCGGAGAGGATGACGTACTTGTCGACCTTCCCCTCCTCGATGAGGATTTCCGAATGCCCGTCGGCGCGGTGCTGCTGAAGAATCTCCTCGGCGCGGACGGCAATCTCGAAGGTCCGCGCTTCGAGTTCGGCCTGTACGCCCTCATTCAGGGCGATGACCTTTGAGAGCTTCCTACCGCCGACGCTGTTGTAGATGTTCGCCATCAGGGCCGCTCCCGTATGTCGATGCTCCAGTGACGGGTGCGGCGGTCGCCGTGGTGGTAGGAGGGAGGGGACACGATGTCCCACTCACGGCCGTTGTACTCCACGCGTGACCACAGGGAGACGCCCGTGAGATGGGCATCGACCACCATCCTGGTGACGTTGATCTGCTGCTGACCCGGCACCTCCGCCTTGGAGGAGCGTTGAGGGATGAAGGCCGCCCGAACCGAGATCGGGCCCTCGGGGTCGGCCACGACGACTTTGTTGCCTCGGTTGTCGACGACTTCGACCGTTCGCCAGACGCGCGCCTTCTGGCCGCGTCGTCGTTGCACGCTCACCAGGGGCTCGCTTTGTCAGCGAACAGCGGGAAGGGGTCGCCGCCGTAGTCGACGGGGACCGAGGACCGGCCGGGGCGGAGCCGCGTACCCCAGGCCGAGACGGGGACGCTGCTGAGACCTCGCCTGCGACCGGCTAGCTCCTCAAGGAGCCGGATCTCCTCGCGCGTGAAGTAGATGGAGCCCGCGTCGCGACCGATGTCCGACCAGGCGAGCGTCTCGTCTCCCGCCCGGCTCTGCGTGTAGCCGTTCGGGTTGCGCATGTACCTCGCCGCGGACTTCAGCACGAGCGTCTTCACCAGGCGAGGAGCCGTGGCCTCCGGCCACTCCCGCCCGTACGTCACCGCCAAGTCGGAGGCATCCTCCAACGCCGCTGAGGCGATGCGGAGTTCGTCCTCGTCCAACTCCCAGTCGAGGCGGCCCTTCAGCTCGTCGAGCGTCGCGTACGCCACGTCTCAACCTCCTTTCGGGCAGACCAAGCAGGGGCCGGCACACATGGCACCGGCCCCTGCGCCGCGGGGGTCAGGCGTTGGCCGGGTCGTCCTCCGGCTTCGGGCCGGTCGGAGTCCAGACCTTCGCGTCAGAGACACCCGTGATCTTGGCCAGCTCGGAGGCGGCCTCGGGGTAGTCGCTCTTGCCGTCGAGGGAGAGCTTGATCCCGCGCACGAAGTGCTCCTGCGTCGAGATGATCTCCTTCTCGGCGGCGTCGTCCCAGCCGACAAGGATGTCCGTCACGGAGCGGAAGCCGTTGTACGTGTTCACGACCGAGCGGTCCTGGAGGTACAGCGAGTCGTAGTCGCGAATCCAGCGGAGAGCGATGCCCTCGAAGCTGGTGGTAGCGCCATACGGAACGGACTGCGGGACGCTCGGGGCGCCGGACAGGAAGATGAAGGCGCTGGAGGCGAAGGCGTACGCGGCGTCGCTCGGAATGGTCTGGTCGACGACGATCCGGAAGCCGAACCGCTCGCCCAGCGTTGCGGTGCGAAGCGCGGACTCAGCCTCCGAATCGCCCACGTTCTGCGCCAAGTTGAGCTTCTCGTCGTTCAGTAGCGCCGACTCGAAGTCGGAGCCGACCAGGAGATAGCGGCCCTCGCGCGGGGCGTGGAAGGCGTTGAGGACGCGTCGGGCCTCGATGAGCGCGGAGCGGAGGTTCTGGGCCGCGTTGCCGATGGTGACGTTGTACGCCTGGCCGGTCAGGGTCTTCACCGCGCGGCGCTGAAGGCCGCGGGAGACCGCCTTGACCTGCGGGCGGAGCAGCTTCGACCACTGGTCGATATCGAAGTCGTTCTGCTCGTCGGTCAGCTTGACGGCACTGTAGGAGTTGCCGCCGAAACTCACAGCGATCTTGCGCTCGCTGTACTCGTCGAACTGGATCGGCTGACTGCGGTCGTTGCGCCACGCGTAGTCGTGGAACGGCAGGATGCCTTCGACCTTCATGGAGATGGTGTCGTTCTCGGCGCCCTTGAAGGCGTCGAGTCCCTGCTTCTGGAACAGGTTCGGGATGATCAACTCCTGTTCGAGCATCCCGACTGCGGTGTTCACGAGCTTCTGCGGCTTGACGACCTGGTGCTGTGTGGTGGGCAAAAGAGCTACTCCGGGGGCATGGGGAAACCCCCGGCCGGTCGGCTCGGGGGTTAGGGGAAACGCTTCTTCATGGCGCTAAACGCGCCGAGTGCGGCGAGCGAGCTTGCGCGGGTCCATCTCGCCGTCGTCCTCGTCGGACGGATTCAGGCCGCCACCGAGAGACGGGGGAGCCTTCGGGGCGAGCAGCACTTGAAGCGCCTTCGCGTCGCTCTCCAGCTCTTCGGGCGTCTCGCCGCGCAGACGGGAGGCGAGCTCGTCAGGGAGGTCGAACTTCCGGGCGACCGAGCCGACGAGGACCGAGCGTTCGAGCTCGGCGTTCTTTGCCTTGACCTCGGCGAACGCGGCCTCGAACTCCTCCGGCGACTTCGCCTCTGAGAGCTTCGACTCGGCATCACGGAGCCGCGTGCGGTACGAGGCGGCCTCGCCCCGTACCTTGGTCAGTTCCTTGCGTGCCCACTCGGGGAGGTCGCTTTCCGAGGCGCCGGCCTGCGGCTCCGGGGAGGGCGATTCGTCCTGGAACTGCTCGTTCTCGCTGGCCTGCTCGTCGGTCGGGGCAGGGGTCTGTTCGGACACGGGTCACGCCTCCTGGGCTGTGGTCGTGGATCGCCGCGCCTCCTGGGCTGCGGCCTTGTGCGCTTCGCGCTGCTTTTGGCGGATGAAGCGCCGCCAAGCGCTCACTGCGGCCTTGCCGCTGAGTCCTCGGGTGACCTTGGGCCACAGGGCCTCGTACTCGCGGGACAGGGCGAACAGCTCGGATGAGCCGTACTGCTGCCAGGAGAAGACCGGCATCGCGTAGCAGTGGCAGTTGTCGTGATAGCGGTCGCCGTCCGCGAAGGTGGCGGACTCGCGGCTCTTGTAGACCGGGCCCCGACTGATCAGCATCGCGCACCAGCCGCACGGCGTCCCTGTGCGCGACAGCCGGACGTACCCGAGGGAGCGGCGATCACGCCGCATGTGGTTCCACGTCGTTGACCGGCCGCCGTTCATCGCAACTCGGCTGGCTGCTGCGGCCTGTTGAGCGCCTGCCTGCTGGTGAGCCTCGGCGCGCTGGCGATCGGCGTCCTTCGCGGCCTGCTCGTCGTCGACCCGGGACAGCCGCCGGTCGAGGTTCTGTGTGCCGAGCGCATCCAGGACCGTGCGGAGTTCCTCCTCCGCCTCCCGCTCGATGCGCTCCTCTTCCTCGCGGAGACCGTCGAGCTCTTCGACGAGCACCCTCTCCCAGTCGTCGTCTCCGTCGCCGAGCTCCGGACCGTCGTCGACCTTGGGCGCCTCCGGGGCATCCTGATCGGCGGGGCCGGACTCATCATCACGGGCGGACGAGGCTTCCCCGGACTCGCCGGTCGCGGCCCCGCCCGCCTGATCGTTGCCGGGTGAATAGGTGCCAGCCAGCGCGGCGAACTCCCGCCGGAGGTCGCCGAGCGTGACGTGCGTCGGCTCCGGGTGGTACGGGTCGGCGACGGTGCGGCCCGTCTGAAGGGCGCGGGCGAGCCGGTAGTAGGCCCGAGCGAGGTCGCGCGACATGCGCCTCCTCGACATGACCAGCGTGATCGCCTTCCGCAGCCAGCCCGACGCCGTAGCCGCGCGCTGCGCGGCCGGAACCTCGTTCCACAGGGACAGGGCCTCGACCGTGGTCTTCGCGCCGATCTGGCTCAGCGCGACATGGAAGGCCACTGATGCCCGATCGGTCTCCGCCTGCCGTGCGGCACTGGTCATGCCGCAACCGCCGCAGGTGCGGCCGGGACTTCAGGTGTGGCCCGGGTCAGTGCGGTGGCCAACTGTCCTACCGAGTCGTCCTCTTCGGCCGTCCGTTCCCAGTCCTCAAGCTCGGTCTGCGTCACGCCGGGAACGCGTCGCCACAGGCCACGGGCGGGAATGCCGAGCTGCTCGCGCAGCTTGCCGAGCGCATCGGCTGCCTGAGCCAGGGACCGCGACTCCATGTCGCGCCAGATGACCTCGCCCTTGAAGTCGATGGCGGAGTGGCCGGCCAGTTCGGCGGCCAGGCGGAATACCCTCTCCCAGCTCTCCCCGAAGGCCGTACGGAACTCGGCGATCTTGCGGCTCAGGGCCGTCTCGGCAGCAAGAAGGGCCTCGGCCGACAGGTTCGCGATCTGGCCGAGTAGGTGGTGCGGTGGGGTCTGGCTGACTGCGGCCAAGTGCCTTATGGACATGTCCACGCTGTCGATGAACCCGCCGAGCGGAGTCTCGTCGAGGCTTCCGAAACGAACGTCCGGGTCCTCGGCGAAGAGGAACCGGCGCGCGTTGTGGTTGATCGGCAGGGGGATGGGGTTGCCCTGCGCGTCGAGGACCGGTTCGCCCGTTTCGAGGTCGCGCTGAATAGGCGGCGCCATCCCCGTGGCCGTCCGGACCTTCACCGAGGCGTACGTCTGCGCAACAAGCAAGTCGAAGATCGTCTGATTGATTCGGTCTTGCAGGGCGATCATCGGCTCGATCACTCCGAGCGTCCGCCCCTCAAGGTCGACGAGGGAGGCGAACCGGGTCACCGGACACTCCGACGAGCCGTGCCTCCGCAGCGGGGCGACCGTGATGCTCTTCTCGTCGTCCAAGCCGCGGAACGTCACGGCGTACTCGTGCGCGGCATCCCACATCCGCGCCTTGCCGCGCGTATCGCCCGACGGCCAGGCCGTGACCGTCAGCGCCGCGTGCGGGGTGTCATCATTCGCTGGGTCCTCGTACAGAGCGGCCGTCCGGAGCGCGGACAGCCCCTTCGTGCGCACCAGTCCGTCCTTGTCGTCCCGCTCGGTGACGGTGAAGGCGTGGCCGTACGCCAGGGCTCCGCGATAGACGGCGGCCTGGCGCGCGTCGAGACGCGACCGCTGCCAGTGCTCCCACTCCGGCGAGGTCGTCTCGACCTCGGCCGGCAACCCGTCCTCGGTGCTGCCCGGCCGGAACCCGTCGACATACAGGGCCTGGGCCGGGGTGCCGACGAGCAACGGCATCCAGTTCGAGACCGAGCGGCGCGCGAGGAGTCGGTACTCGTCGTCGGCCTGTGGCGGCATGTACGGGTCGTCATGACGGCCGTGGAGGTAGTCGTCGACCCGCTTCAGTCGGTCGCCGTCCCGATTCAGGATGGCGAGGAGCTGCCGCGCGAGCGCGGCGGGCGAAACGGAGGCAGCCAAGAGACACCACCCTTGCTAAGATCTCGCATTCGGTTAAAGGAAAAAGCCCCGGCCGGTCCGCTTGCGAACCTTCTTGCCACGGGCGCGCAGATCGACCAGGGCCTCGTGCGCGAGCATCAGCGCGGCGTAGGCGTCGATCTTCCTGGGTGACTCGCGGCGCTCCTTGCCGAACGAGACTCCGTAGTTGTTGGTGCGGCGCATTGCGTTCAGCGAGTGTCGGCGGAGCTTGCGGTCGCCGTCGTGTTTGAGCTTGCGGTCAAAGACCGAGCGCATCAGCCGTTCGTGCGCGAGCGTCGACAGCTTCAAACTGGAGCGCATGTCCCAGCCGATACGGTCCTTGCCCGGCGCCTTCACGGCCAGGCCCTCGCCGTACGTGGCGTCCCACTCGGAGATGTACGACTCCCACAGCGCCACGTCGGCGTAGAAGCCCTGCACCTCGAACACACGGAACGCCTCATGCACGGCCGAGTCGACCCGCTCACGGGGGACGATCCAGCCGTCACCCTTCGGACCGTCCGGCTTCTCCCACAGACCGAGGATGAAGGCCGCCATGTCCTTCGTACGGAGCGCGACCAGAGCGGTCGCGTCGTCCGTCTTGCCGCCGTCGAAGCCGAGCGTGATCTCGTCACCAGGCTGGAGCAGCAACGTCTCGTCGCGGAGCACATCCCATTCGGCCGGGCCGTACAGGGCATCCTCGGATGCAACGATCTGGTTCAGCCACATCCGTCGCGAGCGGCTCGGCGCCATCGTCGTATCGAGGATCGACTGAAGGATCGTCTCGACGCGCAGCCACACCGCGTCACCGCGGATCTTCGGCAGGACAATGCGCATGGCTTCGGGCGTCAGAGGGGTCGCGGGGTGCGCCTCGATCGAGTCGTACATGAAGCCGACGTCCACGGCCCGGCCGTCGAGGATCTTCTCGTACGCCTCGCGCATCTTCTCGGCGACGCTGTCCTCCCCGGGGAGGTAGGCGTTCGTGATCGCGAGGTAACGGCTGTCCTTCTTGGTGGCGTTGCCGTCGATCGTCTCGTACATGCGGTCGCCGTTGTTGCCAGTCACCCAGTGGTGCGTTTCGTTGAGCACCGTGAACGTGACTCGGCCGCCCTCAAGGGCTCGGAACGACGAGGTGACCGCTTCGAGCCTCTGCCGGCCGCCGTTGGCGCGGATCAGCTCGGCCCCTGCCTTGATGCCGTACGTCTCGATCATCTTGTCCGAGATCAGAGACGGCATCAGGGTCATGGTGTTGCGAGTCTGGTCGCGGGACACGGCTGCGATCTGCACCCACGCCTGGGGATGTGGGACGCCGACCGGCTGTCCGCTGTCCCAGTGGGAGAAGCGGGACGGCCCGACGAACTCAACCAGGGAGATCACTGCGAGGAGGGGGTCCTTACCGGGTTAGCCCCAGCCCTTGAGCCGTTGAAGGACGCCCTTCCGGTGTGTGAACCGGCCGGACTCGTCAACGGCGTACCAGTGAAGAACGAAGCGGAGCTGCTCGCGCGTGAAGCGCCAGGGCCCGCCGTCCTCGGCCTTCAGGTACTCGGCGCACCATCCGGCGATCTGCCACCCGAGGGTGTGCTCGGGCAGCTTCCACGCGCCATCAGGCTCGCGCTGCCAGGTGGGGCCAAGGAAGGACGGTTCGAGGGCATCGATCTCTTCTGCTGTCAGGGCTGCGATGGGTCTCACCCCCTCGGGTAACTCAGGGGGAGCGGCGGTCAGTCGAGGCCGAGATCCCGCTTGTAGTCGGCGATGGCGAGTACAGCAGCGGACTGTTCCTCTGCCTCGGGCTCGTGAAGCTCGATGCGCACACGACGCCGGTCGCCTTCGGTAACGAGAAGCCGTTCAAAGGCCGAATAGATGGTCTGAAGCATCTGGCCGGAACGTTTGCCAGCCTTCTTGTAATAGCTGAGGTCTTCGCACAGCGAGTAGGCGAAAGCCCAGTCGCTGTTCTGGTAGAAGTCGGACTGGCCGGAGGACTTCAGCGAGTCCCACAGGCGCTTTGCGATCGGGTGCCAATTCCGGTCGGCATTGGGGACCTTGACGTCTCGGAGGACACCCTTGGTCACCGACTGGACATCACTACCCTTGCGTTCGCGGGGGCGGGCGAGATCCGCCTCGCGGTTCGGTACGGGGCCAGGGATCTCGCCCACCTCCTTTCAAGTCAAGGGCCCCCGAGGGAGGGGAGACCTCGGGGGCCGGCGCGGCTCAACAGGCTCGAAGCCCAGAGCTCTGCGCGCTCACAGCAGGCCCGGATGAGACTCGGTCCTGCGGAACTTGCGGTCTTGGCGCCGACGTACGGCAGCCTTGACCGTGGCTCCCTCTCGGGAGGACTTGACCCGGTGATGCCACCCGCAGAGCGATGTCAGGTTGGCCTCTCGATGGTCGTCACCGGGTCGAATGTGGTCCACGTCGGTGGCTGGCTCGGCACACCGCACGCCGTATTGGTCTCTGGCTGTGCACTCATGGCCGTCGCGGTTCAGGACGCGGCGCCGAATCTTCTCCCAGTTCGCTGGCAGACGTTCTCTTCGACTTGAAGTAGACCAAGCCAACTTCCCTCCCTATTACTTGACATTCCTCAAGGAGGAGAGCAGCGGCGAAGGTCTTCTCCGAGGGGCCCCGAAGGGGCCAAAGGGAGAAAGTCGCAGCGGCGAAGGAGATTCGATCTGTGGGCCCCGAAGGGGCCCCAATGGGCGAGGAACTTAATTCGCTCAAGCCTCTACTTATATATACGGAGCGGTGGCTTCTTTTCGGAAAGGAGCCAGCAGGTGACGCCCGTCACATCCGATGGCGAGATCTTGGCTCAGTCGTCACCGTGCTGGACATGCAGTCAAAGTATCGCGTAGGTTGCGCAGCATCCAAGCAAACGGCCCCGGGTCGTAGGTGCGCGAACACCTCGCCGGGGCCGACACCGAGAGGGGTTGTCTCTCGATGCGCGTGCATCGTAACCGCCACGACCACGCCTTCGTGGTCGTGCCCAACCAGGCCGCACGGCATAAGAAGCTGTCGCTGGTCGCCCGCGGCCTACTCGTCACGCTCCTGTCCATGCCCGACGACGCGAAGGTCACTGTCGAGTCACTCGCCGACGCCGTAGAGGAAGGGCGGGCAGCCGTCTCCAAGGCGTTCCGGCAGCTCGAAGCAGCGGGCTACTTCCGCCGCGAGCGCTTCCAGAACCCCAGCACCGGCACGTGGTGCACGGAGACCCATGTCACCGATCTTCCGACTGACCACATTCCGGCGGTCGGTAAGCCGGACGGTCGGCCCATCGGCGGCTCTCCCAAGGGAGAAAAGAACCAGGGGAAGAACCTCCTCCCCGACCCCTCCGCCGCTGACAGCGAGGGCACCAAGCAGGCCAGGGCCCGCGAGGAGGAGGAAGTCCCCAACACCAAGCACAACCCGGCAGACGCCGAAACCGGCCGAGCCGCCCAGGCGCTCGCCGCACTCGGCGAAGCCGACCGGCGCCTGAAGCTCAGCACCAGCGAAGTGCTCCGCCTGGCCCCGCTCGCCGCCGCCTGGCTCACCGAGGGCCACAGCGCCCTGAAGATCACCAACGCCTTGACCACCCGACTCCCTGAACAGGTCGACAGCGCCGCAGCGCTCATCTCCTACCGGCTGAAGAACCAAATGCCCGCCCGGCCGCAGCCGAAGCCGAAGCCTGCCCCGGACACCCGCGCTCGCTGCGAGGTCTGCCGCGCGCCATTCCCGCTCGGCCGCCGAGGCACCGTGTGCGGTGCTTGCCGCGATGAACTCGACCGCGCCGCCGCCTTCCTTGGCACTGACAGCGACACGCCTGCGCCCCAGGTCGACGAAGCCATCGACACCAACACGCGGGGCCGCGCCCTCGTCCGCGCCGCCCTGGCCGCTGCCTGACCGCCACCGGTAGACCTGAAAGGCAAGCCCATGTCTTCGATGCACATGCCCTGGTACGCCCGCTCCGTCTTCACCGGCGGTCGTCCGCTCGTCCTCGTCGCCGCCCTCGTCATGTCCGTGCCTGGCGAGATCCGCATGGCAGAACTGGCAGGCTGGCACGGCTGGATCACCTGGCTCATGCCGGTGTCCATCTCCGCCTACGCCGCGTGCGCCGCTGTCATCTCCGAAGTGCGCCGCCGCGCCCAAGCGCCAGGCCGTGTCACTGCCACCATCGGCGCCGGAGCCGCCCTCGGGCTGGCACTGTCAGCTCAGGTCGTGGCACACCTGATTGACAGGAGCTACATGGCAACGTCCCCGCTACTCGTCGCCGTCGTATCAGCGGTGCCGCCACTCGTCGTGGCACACATGCTCCACATGGCGGCGACCCCGCCGGCCTCCGTGACAGCCGAGCAGCGCATCACCGAGCTGGAGGAGTCCCTCCTCCTCATGGCAACCGACCTCGCCGAGTCGCTCGACCTCGAAGGCCGAGTCCTCCTCTCCAAGGCTCATGGCGTCAAGAACACCCTCGACGAGCTGACCGAGGCGGCCGAGGAGCTGACAGTCGCAGCCGACGAATTGGCAGAGGAACTGATCGGCGAAGTGGCAACCGCCGGGGTGTCAGAGCCCAAGCCCTGCCACAACGGCAGTGCCAAGAAGGCGGTCCCCCTGACAGTCGTGAAGGAGACCGTCGCCGCCATGGTGTCCGAAGGCACGAAGGTCAACGGCAAGACCTTGGCGGAACGCCTCGGTTGCTCAGAGCGGACCGGATACCGCTACCTCGGCGCAGTTCAGGCGGCCTGAGTCACCGCCCGCTCCAAGGTACGGCGGCCCTCGCTGAGGCGACGGCAATCAGACAAATCGGTGCGTTCTTTGGCGCGCGTGCGGGCCCGTTTGCCCAGGTGGCAGGCGGGCCCTTCGTCATTGGTCGACCCTGGAACCGTGGCAGTTTTCGAGCGGCTAAGACGTGGCGGTCGGCGCTTTCGCGTACCGGGGGTCATACCCCCACCCCGCACGGTCCGGCCGGGGCCTCCGCTACCCTCGCGCGCCACGCACTGACGCACACCCCCCGCACCCCCCAAGGCGGACAACCGGCCCACGATTGCGAGACTTGCGCTTACTCGCCGACGTGTGCCAAGCTCTGACCCGTCGCCAACACCGACCGGCCGCAAGGCAGGCAGGCAAGGCGGCAAGCGGACAGGTCAACGGGCAAGGCGCGCAGCGCAGAACCCAAGGCTGAGCCGCTTCGAGTTCCAGCGAAAGCGAGAACTTGACTCGAACGGAAGCCGCCGACTACGGTGGGGGCCACGCCGAACCGGGCAACCGAGAACGGGCCGCACGATGCGGCGCCGCCAACTGCCTGGCAAGGCGGTCAAGTTGAAGCGAATGCGAGAACTTGGCAGACCGAGGAAGATCCGCTAGGGTCGGAACCACCGCAAGGCCGACAGGCCGGGCGGAAATGACCATCACGCCAGCATCCGGGCATCGGGTGCCCCACCCCCGAGGGAGCGGGGGGCCGCTCTGCAAAGCGAGCTGTTGCAGGGAGTACGGCAAGGTCAGCGCGAGAAGCGAAGACCGCAGTGCCCGAGCGCTCCGAGTGCGCTGAACTCGGGCCTGGCTGGGCGACTGGCCAGGGGCGGCCGGACCGAGGCCACCCCGAGAGGGGTTGGTACAGAAAGGCACCGCCCGATCCTTGAGAACTCAACAGTGAACGCGAATAGTTCGCAGCCATCGAGCCGCCTGAGATGCCCATGTGGGGCGGGCGGTCGGCGTCCTGGAATGCCCATTGGGGCGGGATGCCTGGCTGTGCTGATCGAAGAGAAGCGACGGCGTGACTGCGCCTGACACATTGTCGAACGTGAATGCACCCGCCGGGCTCCGGTCCGGTGGGGTGCTGCGACCCAAGCGAGAGGGTGTGGCGCTTGGGTGGCAGCACTCCATCAAGAGGTGGGGTGTATGTCGGGGCCGGCCGAGGGCCGACCCCTATCTGAAATGGGGATACATGTCCGCCACCACGTTCAAGGCTCAGGGTGTCAGCCTCGCGAAGAAGGTCGACGTTCTGACGAACCCGGACCTCTGGGAGCAGAACGCCAACCTGTCGAACCGACTCTTCGAGGTGGCTCGTGAGCTGGATGCGCTGAAGCGTGAGGTCGCTGAGGCCGAGGAGGGTGAGATCGAGCTGATCCGCATGGTGTTCGCCATGGCTGACCAGCGTGAGCTTGCTGCCCTCGTGGCGACCGCTCGTCAGGACGTCATCGACGATCTGAAGCGCGAGCTGGCGCAGATGACTGCGTACCGCAACCACTACAAGGCTCAGGCCGAGGAGTGGCGGCGCAAGTACGAGGTGCTGCGCGCTTCTTGATGGCCGATTGCGAGAACTTAGCAAAGTGGCAGTCGCTCTCATCGGAAGTGTGAGCGGCTGCCCGCCGAGTCGAAGCGAGGACCCATGCCGATCGAGGTCGGTTTCCGCACCGGGGGCTACTCCCGACTGCTGCACGTGAAGCGAGGCCAGCTCGGAACGTCCGCCGTGGCGCGGTGTGGTGCCGGAATGACGGTCACCGAACCGGCGCCGAAGCGCGGCGAATTCAGCCGCTGGTGCCCGATGTGCTCGGGCCAGAAGTCCAGGGCCTTCGCGGACGTCTGGCAACTGGCCAGCTAGGCGAAACGCCTTGTCCCCGCACGCCAGCGGTGGGCAGGGCGTCCGGCCGGGGTGGTGCCCGGCTGCTGACGATGCCAGCCGCATCAAGCATGAACAGGGGTCACATGAGTGCCCAAGTCGTAAACCCGAGTGAGGCCGCGTACTGCCTGTACTTGGTCATCGGGAAGGGGGACCGGACTACCGGAACCCAGACTGACGACGTTTGGCTCTACCTGTCGGATGAACCCGACGACGCCGAGGAATACGTCCCCGAGGGTTGGTACCTGATTGAGGACCAGTCCGAGGAGATCGTTCGCGGATACCACGATTGCGACTGTTGCGGCATCCAGGTCATTGATCGCCGTCAGTGCCGCGAGTGTCGAGAAAACCCGGACACCTGCGATCCGGCCGTGACATGGCACTGCTTCACGAATTACTGCGACGGGTCCGGGTGCACCTTCGAGGGTGAATGCGAGCCTGCGCACGAGGTGCGTGTGTGGCGCGAAACCGGTGACCTCGTGGGGCTGTGGGAGGTCAAGGCCGAAGGGCCGGAGCGCGTCGTCGTGACGCAGTCCGAAGGATACGAGCGCGACGCCGAATCGATCTTCACAAGCCTGTGGTCCGCCTGGCAGTACGCCCAGGGCTGCGCCGACATGCACGCCACGACTCTCCGCCAGGAGTGCGAGTGCGGCGAGGACGACTGTGGAGTCATCCACGAGCACGGGATCTCCGTTCAGGAGGTCACTTCCAACCGCGACCTGGCTCGCGCTTAATCCCCCGTTCTGCCGCCCCTTCTCAATTACTCCCCCTTGGGGAGGGGCGGCTTCAACCTGCTCGAAAGCGAGAAATGATGCTGCACCCCGACGAGATGGCCGCCTTTTCTAGTCTGGCGACCGGTGCGCTCGGCTTGGTTCTCCGATTCGACGATGTGGTGGTGGCCGGGCTTTTCCTGCCCGGAGTCGATGAGCCCTTCATGGAGACGGCCTTCACCTTCGAGGACGACGACCACGAAACCCGCAAGGCAGCAGCGGAGGCGAAGTTCAACGACCTCTTCATCAAGCACCTGCTGACCGGTTGGGACCTCATAAGCGCCACCTGATGCAAAGGCGAAACCCCTTCGGGGGTCGGGGCGGGGTGGTGCCCGCTTCCTGACGATGCCAGCCGCATCAAGATTTACGAGGTAGACATGAACGACAACGAGCAGTCGAACCCGATGCTCGCGAGGATTCGCGCACTTCTGGCCAAGGCCGAAGACACCGCCGCCTCCGCCGAAGAGGCCAAGGCGTACTTCGCGAAGGCCGCTGAGCTGATGGCGAAGTATGGAATTGAGCGGGCCATGCTCGCCGATTCCGACCCGGCCTTGGACCGTCCCGGTGACCGCGTGATCGTCGTCGAGGGGAACTACGCCAACGACCGGATATACCTGCTCGGTTACATCGCCGATGTGCTGAACTGCCACGGCATCACGAAGGACAAGAGCCGGGGGAAGGCGGAGGTTCACCTCTTCGGCTACGAGTCCGACCTTGACCGTGTGGAGTTGCTGTTTACCTCGCTACTCCTCCAGATGTTCAACGGCATGCGCCAGGGCCGCCCCGCCCCTGGCGAGAGCACGATTACCTACCGGAAGTCGTGGGTGGCCGGATTCATCCTGACCGTCCACAAGCGACTTCAGGAGATCGAGGCCCGCGCACGGCAGGAAGCTCCAGCATCGGCTTCGGGACGCTCCGCCGAACTGGTCGTCGCCGACCGCAAGGCCGTGACCATGGCGCGCTTCAACGCCGCCTACCCCGACAGCCGGAAGGGCGGGGGTACCAGGCGACGCGGAACCGGCCTCAAGGCCGGGCAGGAAGCAGGCCGCCGCGCCGACCTCGGACAGACCCGTGTCGGTCAACGCCGCCGTGCACTGAGCGTCTGACCCCTCACCCATCGGCCGCCCCTGCTCCCTTCTGTACGGACGGGGGCGGCCCCCTGAAGACACCTCCCCGAGCTTGAAAGACCGACATGGACAGCACCAAGGATTCAATCCGCACCGTCCTGAAGATGTGCCGCGAAGTCACCGCGTGGCGCGAGGACTTCGACCCCGGCACCGCCGAGTGGTACACCCTGGTTGCCCTTGCCCAGGAAACGCACAGGCTCCTGATCAGCCTCCCCGCCGAGCTGCTTCCCGAAGAGGAGCAGCCGAGCCCGGCCATGGCCGAGATCCTCGACGCCCTCCAGGAATCCACCAAGGAGGACGCCAAGTGACCTGGCGATACGACGTGTACGTGTGCCCCGACTCGGATGCCCTGAGTCACGGTCTCTACTGCCACGACCGCATGGAGAAGGCCGAGGGGACCTTCCTCGACTACGGGTACCGCGACGCCTTTCGGCTCGCTCACGACCAGGCCGAGGAAAGCGGGCACGCGGCCGTCTGGACGACCTCCCCGCACACCGGGAACACCGTCCTCTCGTACCAGCACATCCGCGGTGGCGGCCCCTGCGAGACCTGCCCGCCGAAGGTGCGCGGGCGCGGCCCCTGGACGACTCACGTCCTCGGAGATCAGTTCATGTGCGCTAACTGCGCCACCCAGGCCCGGCGCCGCGTCGCAGCAGATCGCCTCTGGTCCGAGGACGAATGCCCCTGGTACTGGCCGGTTCTCGACCGTGCGCTGAAGGACTAGTTCATGACCGACCGCAACACCGAACCGTGCTTCGAGTGCGGGCTTGTGCCCGAGCTCCTCGACGAAGACCTGACCTGCACCCCCTGCCGTGCACGCATCCGATTGGAGAAGAAGTGACGACCGTAACCGAGCCCGAGACCGTCACCCTGACCATCCGCTTCGAGGTCACCGAGACCACGGTCACCGACGTGGAGTCCACCGTCACGGTTCCCGCCGACATCGCCGATGACGACGAGGCCCTTCAGGACTGGCTCGATGAGAACGAGGACCAGTGGATTGACGACCTCGACACCGACGACGCCCACGACGTCGCCCGTGATGTGACCGACGTGTACGGCACCGACGCCTGATCTCCCGTGAACCAAGACGCCCGCCCCTTGCCATCGGAAGTGGCGAGGGACGGGCGCCCGGCGAAACCCGCTGGTGAGGCGGGTCGCGAAGCGGTGGTGCGCTTCGCCTGATGATGCCAGCCAGCATCGCCTTCAAGGATACGTACGATGCGCTCACGCTCTACCCATGGCGCCGTAGGCTTCAATGCCTCGGGCGCCAGGTTCTTCGCCAACGACACCTTCCATGTGGTCGTCACCTGGGGCGGTGGTCGAGCCGCCGCCCACATGCGGCAGGCACAACCGACCATCCACTTCTCGCACGAGATGAAGTGGGCCCACAACCCCGAAGACGTCGACCCGAACGCCCTTCTTGACGAGGTGCTCCAGCACGCCCAGCTCGCGGGCCGGCCGGAAGCCGCGGATCACCTTGCCGTCCAGGAACTCAGGAACCAGCACGAACCCCTCGACTGGTACCCGCCTACCGCTATGCCCGCCCGCGACCGCGCTCGGTACGGACTGATGGGCGATGCCGCATGAACGGCCCCAGCCATCTGGGCTGCCCCCGCTGCCGCATATCCCTGTCGATCCGCCTCACCGTTCGAGAGTGGGCCGTCTGCAACCTGTGCGGATACGGCGGACTCTGGGGCGAGTTCATGTTCTGTGACTGCTTCGGCTATTACTGCCTGTTCGAAGACGAGGGCGAGTGATGCTCACCGCTCCGTTCACCCTCGACACGGCCGGGGCACTCGGAACCCCCGAGGAACTGGACCTCGACAACCTGTCGCCCAACGAGTTGGAGGAGGTCGCGGCGCCCTGGCCGGTGCACTGGCTCTTCGCTCCTCAGCCTGGCGACCCCGACCGAGTGGTCAACCTCTTTGCGGGGCCCGGTGGTTGGGATGCCGGAGTGCGCGACGTGCTCCAACACGACCTCGACGTTGTTGGCGTCGAAGTACACAAGGACGCGTCGGCCACCGCTCGCGCAGCGGGGTTCAAACGCATCGTCGCGGACGTTCGGACTCTCGACCCGAAGCATCCGGCCCTCCGCTGGGTGCGCGGGCTGCTCGTCTCGGCTCCCTGCCAGTGTTGGACCCCGGCCGGGAAGAGGGCTGGGCAGGACCCGCGCAACCAGGAACTTCTCCTGGACGTGTTCACCGCTGCCTTCGAGGCGACCTTCGGGCACTGGCATGAATCCCGCCCCTGCGAGTGGGAGGGCGATTGCCTGGTCTGCGACGACCCTGAGTGGGACGGATACTCCGGATTCACTGGGCCCCTGCTCACCCTGGACGAGGTACGGGCCCCGATAGCCGAGATGACCGACGAACGGATCGGCCTGCTCGCCGAGGTGCTGATCTGGTCGCTCACCCTCACCGCACAGTGGGACAACCTCCGCTGGCTGGCCATGGAGCAGAGCTCGGCCCTGCCGGAGACCATCCTCGACGGGATACGCGAAGAGCTCTGGTCGGCGGACTGGTGCAGTGCCGAGTACCGCGTGCTGGATGCCGTGGACTACGGACTCGCGTCCCGACGCAAGCGCGTCTTCCTCATGGCCGCCCGGCACTCCTACGTCGACATGGCCGCCCTGATCCCCCAGGAACCCTTGCCGACCACCACAGCCGCCGAGGCCCTCGGTTGGCCCGCAGGCATCCGCGTCAACACGCGAGGCGTTCGCAAGACGGCGGGCGGCAACTGCTGGAGCGCGGACAAACCCGCGACCGGCATCACCAGCAAAATCCGCGGTTGGTACTGGGAACGCGACAAGGACCGCAAGTTCAGCCTCGACGAGGCAGCGCTCCTGGTCGGCTTCGCGCCCGGCTACCCCTGGACCGGCTCCCGCTCGTCCTGCACGCAGCAGATTGGCGATGTCGTCGCCCCGCCCATGGGCTGCGTCGTCATCGGCTCACTCCTCATGGAGCCGTGGGAGCACAAGCTCCGCATCCATCTCAGCAAGATCTACGGCCATCCGGCCGACGCATCACCGAAGGAGAGTCACATGGACAGCACGAACACCACCGAGGTAGAGAGCGAGTACGGGAAGGTCACCGTCCGCCGCGTGGCGAGCGACACGGTACCGAAGGACAAGAGGGACTGGACCATCTCCTACGAGGTCACCGGCCCACGCATGAAGGGCCTGGTGCACGTCCAGCCCCAGTTCCGGACGGACGACTTCGAGGTGTTGCCCAGCCAGGTCGCGGTAATGATGAGCTCGAACCGGTACAGCGAGACCCACGCCGAGTTCACCGTGAACGGTGTCGAGTTGGACGACACGCAACTGTTCCACATCGCGGAGCCCAGCGACGCCCAGCGCTTCGACTTCTGGCGAAGGACCGGTGAGCACCGTCGTTCGGAGCTGTCCGATGCAGGGACCGCACGAACCCGTGCCGGCCTCCGGGCCGTCCTCGAAACACACTTCGCTGACGAGCTACTCGTACACGACCAGGCAACCGCGTATGCCAGGGCTCGCCACCGATCCCGCACGTTCGAAACCCGCCGCGGCCTGGAGGCGAAGATCGCGGAAGCTGAGGAGCTGGAGCAGACGATCGAGGGCATACGCCACCGCCTGGGCCTGCTTGGCGACCTGGAGGAGATCGCCGCCGCACAGCGCCCGGCCGCACCCCCGGAGGACGCACCCGAGGACACCCTTGGGGACGTCGTGGAGCTCAAGTCGGAACCCGAAAGCGGGGAAGTGCCGATCGCCGAACTCCGGGCCGGGGAGGAGGTACGGGCCACGGGCAACAACACCATGGGTCGCACTGTGACCAGGGTCGGCGTACTCCTGGTCGAACCGAAGCAGGTCCCTGTGCAGGACTGGGGGCGGCGCGTGACCAAGTGGCGCCTCTACATCGACGAGCCCGGCAGCGCCCCCACCCGCTCGAACTCGGTCACGCTGTGGCCCCACGAGACGGCGGAACGGCTCGGCGCCCCTGCGCGCGAACTGGCCACCGCAACGTGAAGCACCACCTCCGGAGACGGCCCGAGCAGCGGCTTCAATGCCTACGCTGCCGGGCCGCCTTCACCGACGAAACCTCCGCCCAGCGCTCGACGTTCCCATGCCCGGACGAGCCCTTGGCGCACGGTCTCCTCGGCCAGCGCGAGCACATTCGATACCCCACCTGGTCCAAGGACCGGAGCTGCGCCGCCTGGAACTGCCCCGACCCCGACCCATCGCACAACTGGCACGGCCCGGACCCGTATTGCGACGAGAGCCCGTGCCCAACCTGCCTGCACAACTGCGACTGCGACGTATGCGAAGGCCGCGTCCGAGCGCCCGGCCTCTACCGCCTCGTCGACAGTCTCGAAGGATGAAAGGACTCTGCTGACCACCATGGACACACCGCTGATCGGTTTCGCGGGCGCCGCACGCTCCGGCAAGGACACCGCGGCCTCGTTCCTCGTCGAGCGCGGCTGGCTCCGCAGGGCGTTCGCCGACCCCGTAAGGGACATGCTGTACGCCGTCAACCCGGTCCTGATAGACCCCGAGAGCGAGGCGGGCACGACCACCGTTGCGTGGGAGGTAGACCACCACGGATGGGACTACGTGAAGCGAGAGTTCCCGGAAGTACGGGGATACCTCCAGCGGCTTGGCACCGAGGCCGGCCGCCAGGTGCTCGGCGTGGACGTGTGGGTGAACGCCCTGTTCCGTGATGACGAAACGTGGACCGACCCCACCGTCATCAGCGACGTACGGTTCCCCAACGAAGCCGACGCCATCCGGAAGCGCGGGGGACTGGTAGTCGAGATTCTGCGGCCCAGTCAGGCCCTGATCGAGGACTCCGACCACATCAGCGAGAACGCCCTCGCCGACTACGACTTCGACGTGACGATCCTGAACACCGGCACTCTGGAGGGGTTCCGGGCGAGCGTCGAGGCCATTACACCCACCTGATTGCGATGCTTGCGCTTGCTGGCCTGATTGCGTAATCTCGACTGCGGAAGGGAGGGAAGCCTCGTGAGTACCACCATCAACAGCCCAGCCGAGCTCGACGAGTTGCCGGACGGCTCAGAGTTCGAGGACGCCGAGGGTGACAGCGGCCTGAAGACGAGCGGGTTTGCCTACCTCGTCCCAGGATTCGCGCATCCGGTGAGGGCGGACTTCTTCGCCTATCCCGTCGCAGTGAAGGGACTCGGCGCCGCGTGAGGATCACCCCCCGCAAGGAGGAGATCGACGCGGTGAAGGCACTCCTGGAAGACCCCGGCTTCGACAGCGCCGACCAGATGGCCAAGGCGCTGATCAAGGAAGTCGGGGAGATCCTCCAGATGCGCGACTGGATTGCGCTCGTCCACACGTGGCACGACGGAAGCCGCGGGCTGAACTTTGCGCCGTTCGGCAACGAAGCCGAGGCCCGCGCCTTCGCCTCGAAGATGGCGTTCGGCGGGACCGGCCGCCTCGTGAGACTCCACTCGCCTGGCGTGATGCTCGCCAACCACGACGGCAAGAAGTGGAAGGGCTACTGCCAGGACGAGCAGTGCGGCCACGCCCCGTTCACCCACTCCGCAGCAAGCGCCGCACGGGGCGCCTGCCAGATACCGACCTGCCCGTGCAGCAAGTTCCGCAAGTAGACCAAGGAGAGTCAGGCATGACCATCAAGGCCGTCGACTTCCGCACATGCGAGTGCGGCGCCAAACGCGCCTTCGAGGACGAGCGCGTTGCCGAGAAGGCCCTCGGCAGGGCGCAGGCGAAGCGTCACCGGGCGGGGGACCGCCGAGGATCTCGGCGTGGCCTGTACTGCGAGAACCGCTACTACGAGTGCGAGTTCGGCATGTACCACCTGACCTCCCAGTCCCGCAGCGAGTACCACGGAGCCGCCGCTTGAACCACACCGAGAAGGCGCTCAAGAACGGCTGGGGCTGGGTCCTCGGAGTCTCCGGCCAGGAGTGCCGGGTGTACTCCCAGCCCGCCCACGCTCCGATAGAGGACCCGAAGGAGCTCCTCGAAGAGGCGGCCAAGCTCCTCGGCGTCGCCGATCCGGCACTCGTGCCGGCCCGCATCCGAAGGCTCAAGGCGGACCAGAAGCGGGCGCTGAAGTCGGCCGCCCTCGCGTGGGAGACCGTGCATTCCCTCACCGACGCGCAGCGCGGTGAGAGGCCCGCCCGTTGAGCCGGGGTGGCAGTAACCGGCTTCTAACGCCGGAAGAGGTGGCCGCGTGGCTGAAGGTCAGCGAGACCACCGTGAAGAACAAGTACCGGACGTGGGGACTGCGGCCCCAAAAGGTTGGCCGCCTCCTCCGATTCCGTGAGCGCGACATCGTCGCGTACCTCGACGACAACTACGGGTAACGGCTGCTTTGCCATGCCCCGGCAAGAGAGAGGGGCCCATGGCTACCGTTTTTCAGAGGTGCAAGACCGACAAGAGAAGCCCGCTCTACCCCTGCGAAGGGGTGCGCTGCGGCCACGACTGGACCGTCCGGTACAGGGAGCCCGGCGGCCGAACCGGCGATCAGCGGGAAGCCAGCTTCACCAAGAAGACCGAGGCCGACAAGTTCGCCAGCAAGGTCGAGAACGATAAGAGCGTCGGGACGTACATCGACCCCAACGCAGGGAAGATCACTGTCCGGGCTTACGTGGAGGACTGGCTCAGCCGTCGCGTGATCGGGGACTCGACGTTCTCGAACTACCGCGGCTTCATCGACAAGCACCTGATACCCCGGCTGGGCCGCAAGACGATGGCCGGAGTCGCGAAGCGGGACATCGAGCACTTCAAGGCGGCCATCAGCAAGGAGCTCGCCGCCAGCACGGTGTACGACCGCATGAAGATGGTGAAGCACATCTTCTGGTCCGCCAAGGAAGAGAAGATCATCCAGGAGGACCCGACCAGGGAGGTGAAGAACGCCCCCGGCAGCCATGCGGTCGACGAGGACGAGATCCCCACCCTCCCCGAGGTCCGCCTCCTTCACGAGCACATGTCTCCGCAGTACAAGCTGACCGTCTGGCTCCAGGCCGGGGCAGGGCTGCGGGTCAGCGAGGCCCTCGCCTTCCACACCGGGTGTCTCCGCGACGATGTGATCCGTGTGCGCTGGCAGATCAGCTCGAAGGCCCATCGAGAGGACTGCAAGACCCGCCTCGTGCCGCTCAAGCACCGCGAAGAGGGCGAGTACCGCGACGTGCCAGCCGCGCCGTTCGTCTGCGACGAGATCGACGCCCACGTTGAGCAGTGGGAACCGATCCCGCTCACCTTCCAGAACGCGGCAGGCAAGGCGCGGCAGGTCGAGGTGTACTTCGCGCCCCGCGAGCGCGGGAAGGGTGTCATGCCCACCGCCAATACCTACACGTACCACTTCAAGAAGGCGTGCAGGCTGGCCGGGCTCGTCGACGCCGAGGGGAAGCCGAAGTACCACCCGCACTCGCTTCGCCATTTCTTCGCCTCGACCGCGCTGGCGGCCGGCATCCCGATCCACGAGGTCTCCCGGTGGCTCGGCCACAAGTCGATCAAGACCACCGTCGACATTTACGGCCACCTCGTCCCCGAGGCGTGGGATCGTTGCCGTGCCATCATGCAGAAGGCCATGGGGCCGGTGCCCGTCGAGGTCCCGAGCGAGGCCCCGGAGGAGTCCTCCGGATACGGTCCGGCGGCCTGACGTGCTGGATGTGCTGGTTAAGTTCTGACCGTGCTGGATCTGTGCTGGATGCGATCTTCATAGAGTGCGTTTCCGCAGGTGACAGCTCTGCGCTCGACGTTCCGGTTCAACGTGTGATGGGCGCCTTAGCATCGGCGTAGCGATCTGGCAAATGTGCAGGTGAAACGGGGTCGGTCCTATACGGGGTCGACCCCGTCGCCATGCCCCGCGCTGGATCCGTGCTGGATTTCCTGACGCCTCGTCACCTGTCGTCATCCCTGGTCATCCGTGCCGTTGCTGGATCGAGGCTGGATGTGGTTGACGGTCTGTCCGCCGGATCGGGACGTGCCCGGCTGCGGATTTCGTGGCGGACGGGACGCGCGGGGTGGTCGGAACTGCGTATGCCCGTTGCCTGTGGATGTCGCGGACGGGCTGGAGTGGGGCTCGTGGCGCCGTAGGGCTGGCGGTGGGGGAACGGCATCGTGCGCTTGGGTGCAGGTGCATGGCCTCGGCTGGCCTTGAGCTTGCAGCCAAGCGCTCAACATCCCGGGGGTAGCCCGTTCGTAACCGGACCCCCGGACAGTCGCGATCAGAAGTATCCATTGCAGTCCAGGGCTGAGGCACTGCGGGGTAGTGCCCGGGTCTGCCCACCCGCAGTCAGAGGAGCGTGTCACCGGCGAGTCGGCCGGCGGGCGACCATGCTGAACTGCTTGTGAATCAGGACGACTTGCGCTGATGTGCCAGCGTGTGATGGAGTGCCAGCTGCGCTGTATCCCAAAATCCCGGCTTAGCCGACACATCCCCCTAACGCAGCGCTGAAGGGCACAACTATGCCTAAGGCTCGGTACACGTTTGAACTCCCTGAGCACCGAGTGGACTACGGGGTTGAGGTTGCGATCAAAGACCTCAACATCGACCCTCAGGCGCAACGGACTCTCAACGAGCGACGTGCGCAGAACATCGCCACCAACATGGTTCGCGAGGCCGTTGGCTCCGTGATCGTGTCGGAACGTTCTGACGGTGACCTGTACATCGTCGACGGGCAGCACCGATGGCGCGCATGTGCGCTGGCGGGGGTCCCTGCCATCATGGCTGAGATCCATCACGGCCTGACGCAGGCGCAGGAAGCGATTCTCTTCCTGATCAAGAACAGGGAATCCCATAAGCCGCGCCCTATCGATGAGTACCACGTGGGGCTCACCGGTGGGGTACCTCTGTTCGTCGACACCGACAGGATCCTGGAAAAGCACGGGCTGACTCTCGGCTCGACGTCCACGAACGGCGTGGGTGCCGTGTCCGGTGTACTGCAGATCGTGGACCGTTACGGCTCGCCGGTGTTCGACCGCACGCTCACGGTCGCGGAGGAAGCGTGGGGCCGTGCCGCAGAGACTTGGGACGGCATGCTCCTGGGCGGTATCGGCATGTTCCTTGGCCGTTGGGGCGACCTTGTCGACGACAAGGACCTGGCCAAGAAGATCGCGGGCATGGGCACAGCGGCCAAATGGCGCTCCGAGATCCTTAGCCAGTCGTCACGCGGCGGATTCAACAACAGCGGCACGGGGTCCCGAGTGGCCACCGCGTACCGCCTCGTCACGAACGCCTGGAACAGGGGCCGCAAGGCCGAGAATCGCATCGAAGCCTAACTCGACGATGAGCCGGCGCCTTCCCCTCGCAAGGGGAGGCGAGAGTACACCGGCTTGACCTGAGCGCGTTGCTCTTCCCGGTGAACCCGCTTATCCCCAGTGGAGTCATCCCGGGGGCAGCGCCCTGCGCGAAGCGGGCGTTCCCCAGGTCCGCCATCCCTGTGGCGACCCGTGCGTCCGTCTCTCACAGGCGTCGAGCTCCCTCGCACTCATGCGGCGGAGGAAACCTTTGATGTTGCTCTCGTCTTGCCGACCTTCATGAAAAGGGTCAGCGAACCGTGTTCTTCCAACTTCTCGATGGCGCGCCCGTGGGGGCCATCATCCCCATGGGTGCCGTATGCGTGGTGCTCGCTTTGGCCAGGGTCGTGAAGAACCTGCCAAAGGACTGGATCAGCAAGTTCTTCGAGCACCGTACGACCAAGTACCAGATCATCGCAGGCGACACCAAAGGTCGCGTAGCAGCGATGCAGAAGCAGCGACTTGTATTCCTCGGCTTCGTCTTTACGGGCGCCGCCGTAGTCGCCCTCTTCCTCATCAGCTCAACGGCGGATGCGGCCCGGGCACCGGCAGCTCGCCCGGTGCCGACGACTGCGAGCCCTTCGCCGTCGTCCCGGTAGTTCTCCACGACCGCCCAGCAGTCACGGGGCGTGCCCCTCTCAAGGGCACACCCCGCTGCTGGGTGTCCGACCGTCACGACCCCTCCGTTCTGTCGCCATTTGACCGGCGGTTCGGTACGCGATGGGTCGGCCGCGAGTAGGGAGTCGCCTTCTGGGGCTACGTCCGAGGAGGGTTGACTTCACTGACGGGCTGTAACACCACCCCCAGATGTTGCAGCCGTTTGTAGCCGGTCAGCCCGGACGGCAATACTTAAAGCTGTCCGGTTAGTTTCCGCAGGTCACAGGTTCAACCGGACAGTCGGACAGCTGGGACACGCCCCGGATCCAGGAAGATCGGCTATGACTGTGCACCTACCCCAGAACGTCATCCTCCCGGCCGGGCCAAGCCAGTTCGATCCCAACGCGCTCGCACAGTCGGAGCCATCGAGCGTCAGCCGGCTCGTGCTCCACCCACGGCACTGCTCGCACGCGAGCCGCCCGTTCGCGAAGCCTGTCGTGGTGGTCGAGAAGCTGTCCAATACCGGCGCGTAGCAGGCGCGTCTCATTGAGCCGCGTTAGCGACTTGACCTCGCAGACAACGAGTTCCTCATCCTGGCGGCGCCACGCAAGGTCAAAGTCCGGGTCGGCGGCGCTGGGTGAGAGGACAGTCAAACCCTGTGCAGAAGCGGCCGCTGCCAAGTCGTTCTGAAGCCGGTGATGAGCCCTAAGGTTTCTTCCCGTGAGATCCGAGTCCGGAGTGCTGGGCTGCGCGGCTGCCGGCTCGACTGATTCGTCAGCCACTCGATAGCCGCTACCGACCGGAACGGTAGCTGGCTGAGAGTCAGCACCCACAGGCACGAGGTGGAAGCGAATGACCTGCCGCATAGCGCCGCCTCCAGTCTCTGGGGCACGGCTATACCTGTACGGCGTCACGGGGTCGACAGCGAACTCACCGACGTAGCGGATAGTCCCGCGGGAACCTTCGAAGAGCCGCAGAGCAAGGCCAGTTCGCAAGTGATCGCGAATGGACGTCCGCTCGATGCGCCACGCGCCCCCTCGGTCGTCGAGCTTGCATCAAGCCGCCCGCTGCGGGGTGGTCATTCGGCTCGTGTCGCGCCGACGCTGTCACTTGCCGTGATGGAAAGTGACTTGTAGTGTTTTCCATCATGGAAAACACTTCACGCAACTCCCATGGCGTGGACGCCAGTTCCGCACGCAAGGCCCTCGACGCCGTCGCCGCGTCCCGGACCCAGGTGGCGGCACACGTCGCCAGCCCCTGGTGGTACCACGTGGGGATGGGGGTCACGCTCGCGCTGTTGTTCCTCTCGATGAGCCTGCGTATGGCCACGTGGGCCGTTCCGCTGCTCGTCGGCGTGGTGGTCCTCCTCGGTCTGGCGGTCCGGCGGGCGACGGGGGTCTCCTTCGACCGCTATACGGCAACTCCCGGCGCCACCAGGCTCTTCGGCATCTACGCGCTGGCCTTCGTGCTCGTCGTCGTGGCCGGCATGTGCCTGGAGTGGGGCGCGGGGGTGCACTGGGCCATCGCCGGCGCCGGGCTGGTGGTCGGGGTGCTCACCATCGTCGTCGGGTACCGCGTCGACGCGGTCGCGCGACACGACATCCGGGCAGGACGATGACCGACGCGGCTTTTGACGAGGTAATTCACGCGCCGAACCGGTTGCGGATCTGCACTACGCTCGCCGCCGTGGATGCCATGGAGTTCTCCGTGGTCCGCGATGCGCTCATGGTCAGCGACTCGGTGCTGAGCAAGCACGTCAAGGTCTTGCAGGCGGCGAGCTACGTCTCCGTCACGAAGGTTCGTGGCAGCTCTCATCCGCGCACCTGGCTCGCGCTCACACCCGAAGGGCGACAGGCCCTGGCCGGGCACATCGCCGAACTTCGCCGCATTGTCGAGATGGCGCAGGCGGAGCAGTGAAGCTCGGCGCCTTGATTGGGATACCTCAGTAGTGCAGCGGCTCCCGTGAATTCTTCCCAGAGGGCCGGTAGTACACCTCCGAACACCCCGGCACTCGCCGAGCCTGCGGAGGCGCGCCCGCGGGGACTGCTCTGCGCAGATATTGCACGCTGCCCGTTGGGCAGCCGCCGATGCGAGCCGTTTTGGGAGGTCAGCGGGTGGCGCCCTTCGGCCATAGGACCTGTACCGGTGTACCGGTCCGCTCGGCGTAGGCGACCACATCGGCGGTTCCGCCGTACCGCGGGCCGGCTTGCCGTCCCACACGGCCAGCAGTTCGTCAGAGGCCTCGACGAGGATTTCCGATCCTGCCATGTGCGCGTCGGAGTCGGAGGTGGTGAGTCCGGTTTCGTGGAGGCCGGCGGCGCGGCGGAGTAGTTCGTCATAGGTGGCGTGGTGCCATTCCGGGAGGCCATCACGGTACTCGGTGGCCGGGACGACCACTTCAAGGCGTCCGCTGTGCTTCAGCACGGCCTCGGCGAACCAGGCGTCGGGGCCGTCCGCGATGCAGGAGATCCCGACGAGCTCCGCCGCACTGTACGCGTGCAAGGCCGTGTCCAGCATGGCCAGCACTCGCTGTTCAATTTCCGGGCCGAGTCCGCGGTGACCGGTGATTCCTACGCGCATCGCTGATCTCCCTAGAGGTAGACGCCGTGGAGGCGCTCGTCGAAATCCCGTACCACTTTGGGCGGGGTGGCGGTGGTCAGTGAGCGGCGCACGGTGCGTGCCCGTTCCATGATCCGGCCGGAACGGTATTGGAGGCCGGTGTCCAGTGCCCGTCCTGCGAGAGCGAAAGCCGCTTCGACCCGGCCGGCGGCCAAGTGTCCGGCGGCAATGTCGAGGACCAGGAGCGCGCGTTGCTTTGCGTGTCCGGTGGCCAGGGCCGTGACGTCCTCGGCGAGTACCCATGCGGGCAGGCCGAGCCGGGCTCCGCAGGTGACCCGGCAGGCGGCGACCTTTTCCACGTTGAACGTGAAAACCCACGGCCATGGCGTGGGTTCGGGTGGGAGGGTTTGGGCCGCCACGCGGCTCGCGGTCAGCGCCTTGTCTGCCTCGTGCCGGTTGCCGGCCGCCGCATGGGAGAGAGCTTCGACGGACGCCAGCCAGGTGTCGGCGACCGGCGACCGGCGGCCTGCGGTCACCGAGTGCTCGCCGTGCCCTGCGGGTGAGGTTGAGGGCCTGGACGGCATTGCCGGCGTACGCCTCGAACTGGGCGAGGCTACCGACCTGGTAGGCAGTGAGAAGCGGGTCGCCGGAGGACCGCGCGGCCTTGATAGCCGATCCGTACCAGGTGCGGGCAGACCCGTTGTCGCCCATGTCCCACGCCAACCATCCGGCGAGGCCGGTAGCCTCGCTGCCTACGGCTGCGAGGCGGTTGCGGTCGGCGTCGCCGGAGGTGTCCCGGGTGATGTTCTGGATGAGCCGCAGGTGCGAGTGGACGGCGTCGGCAAGCTGCGGGAAGGGGTGGAACCGTCGAGTCTGCGGTAGGCCATGGTGGACTGCCGCAACGCGGCGGCTTGGCCTCCGTTCGCGTCGGCGGTATCGGGCGGCGCAGCCAGTACTGGGGTCGTTGCCGTAGCCGCGACCGCGCCGAGGAACTTTCGTCGGTTCACGTCGTCACCCTTCGACCGCCCCGGGCGACCATCCGCGAGCCCTAACAACAGGCGTGGGATCCCCAGGTGGGCGGAGGCCGCTGCCAGGACGTCCGTGCTGTATGAGCCCGTGCCACGCTTCTCCAACCGCGAGACGGCGGACTGCGAAAGCCCAAGCGCTTCGCCAAGTTGTGTCTGCGACATGCGTTGGCCCTGCCGGGCCAGCTCGATAACCCGGCCGTAGTCCCCGGTCCGGGACGCATCCCGGACAGCGGCCGCCTGCCAGTCCACCGGCACCCCCACGCTACGAGACCGCGCGGCCTCGGGCGCCTACTCGTACCCGCTCAGCGGGTAACCGTATGCGCGTGCCGCATGCGTGATGGTCCCACAGCCACCGGTAACCGTTCACTGTCCGTCAGTGCAGCAACTCGGTCAGCCACCGGCCTTGTTCTGGACTCGGTGTCCCATCCTCCGCCCTTGGAAGGGGATGAGGTACCGCCCCGGCCCCACCCTGTGAGGCATCCATGACCACAACCGACACCCTCCGCCGTCCCGCCGCTGTGCCTGCGGCCCTGTACGTTTGCGTCGAGCGCGGCCCCCACAGACCAACCCTGGTGGCGGAGCGAGCCGAGGCAGAAGGGCGCGACTTCGCTCCCCGACACGGGCTGACCGTCACCGACACCATCACCGACCGCTACGGCAAACAGGATCCCCACCACCGCGACGGCTGGTTGCATGTACGGGAACTGGCGGACAGCGGCCGGATCGGCGCGGTCATCGCGCGATGGCCGAGCACCGCCCGTCTGCGGTCCCGTGCGATCACCGAACTGGCGACCCTGGGTGTCGAGGTCTTCTATTCCTGGCCCCCTCTCGGCCCCACGGGAGCCGACCGGCGATGACCACACCCGAAGCCGAAGTCGGCGACCTCGTACGCGATCTCCTCCGGGAGCAGAACGCTGCCGTGACCGACATCCTGAGCGGCCGGCTCATCCTCCGCCCTGTCTGAGGCGGCGGTGCGCACTGGACACCTGAGGACCCCGGCAAGGTCACGGTGGTGGCTCGCCGCGGGGGATGGAGCCACCCGTGAGCGAACCTCACCCCCGTCGCGCTGCCCGCTCCGGGCGGTCGAGCTCTTGCACGCTGTGGCCACCCTCGTGTTCGTCGGCATCGGGCCGCCGTTTCGACCGTCAGCTCGGCCCGGTCGGCCACTCCGCCCGCAGCGCAAGCGCCTCTCGCTCGAACCACGGACCTCAATCGCCGAATAGGGTGAAAGTGCAGCTCAACCCCGCTGCGAGCGACCCGGTCGCGGGTCGAAAGGCCAGTTGGCGATTCCGCCGTCGTTTCGGGGGCCGTTTCCCCCGTCGTTCCCGTATACGCGCTTGGATACGACACCCCGAACGGGCCTTAACCGCTGGGCAGGTGGCCTGCGAGCCACCGGCGGGCGAGGGCGACTGTATATCGGTGCAGCAAAGCATCCCGATCTACCTGTAACGGCCCCGGCGCCTGCGGGCCTCACGCACCTTTCGGCACCCGCCGCCACGCCCCGACTTCATCCAGGTTCCCTTCCTGTTTGCAGCTGGCGAACTGAACGGTGCTGGACACCTGGAGGCGCGGCGAGTCGCGGCGTAGCGGGAGGTGACGTTGCGCCACGGTATGACAAGCCGCATTCCGCGCCGGAGCAACGAGGAGCCGGGCGCGGGCGTATTCCGCATGGTGGGCGGGGCTTGGTCGGTGACCTGTTCGGCGACTCCGGTGGCGACGACTTTGATGAGAGCGTTGGCGATGACGCCGGAGGACTTCTCGATGACGCGGCTGATGGGGGTGGCGGTGAATGCCTCGCCGGGGCGTGCCGGGAAGTGGTCGATGACCATCTGCCGAAGTGCTCCCGGTGCAAGCCGCCCGTTCTTGCCCCGTGCCGGTTGGGGGGCGTCGGCTGCGGCGCCGTCGCTGTTGTGGTGTTTGGCGTTCTGCGGTGGGTCAGTGTGGGGGCTGGTTCCAGGTTTGGTGGCGGGCGAGTTGGGGGCCGGTCCTTGAGGCGGTAGGTGGGTGGTACGTGGGCGGCGGGGTTGGGGGCGGTCGGTCGGCTGGTCGGGTTCTGTTCGGTGTGGTCGGTCGGCGGGGGAGCAGGGTTCGTTCGGTCTGGGGTGAGCGGTCGGTGTGGTGGTTTTGGGCCGGTGGTGGGCGGTCTGGGCGGGGCGGCAGCGGGCCATAGTCGGCGTCTGCCGCCCGGATCCCGGGGCGGTGGCGGTTCAGCCGGGGTGCGGGCTGCGGGGCGCGTCGTCGGCAACGTCGGGCGTGATGGAAGCCGGGGCGCCTGTGCGGGGTAACGGGGCTGAGCGCGGGAGGGGCGGATGTTTGCTGGTCGGCGGGGGCGGCTGCTGATAGCCGGGGTGAGGGTTGCACGGGGACTGATCGGTGAGTTCGGTCATCCCGACCGCCCCGACCGCCCCGACCGCCCCGACCGCCCCGACCGCCCCGACCGCCCCGACCGCCCCGACCGCCCCGACCGCCCCGACCGCCCCGGTCGGGGCGGTCGCACCAACCGATCCGCTGGCCGTGGGCGGCAGCCTTCCCGACGCGTTCATGAGGGGGCGGTGTGCTGGCGCTCCACCGAAGGGTGGTGGGCTGCAGGAACCCAGCTCAGCTTCCCTCCGGTCAGGGTGTGCCGTCCAATGCCGGAGAAGACGGCAGGGCCGGCCTAACAAGGGATCACCAGAACTGCCAGGGGGGAGCGCGAGCGACAGGAACCCGGGTGTTCGGCAGCGTGATCAAAGCGGCTTGATCTCCGAGCCGCAATGCAGCTGCAGTTACGCCACTTGGGATCGAACAAAGAAAATTCTGCGCTGCCTCAATTCAGCCAGTGGAGAGGTGACTCGGCAGTGGCTCGCTGGTGGCTCCCATGCGTCTGAACTGGGGAAACGCGACCACATGAATAGCTCTTCCGCGGACGGCAGCCACGTTTTCCTGCCTCCTCGCGCGTCGAACATTCGCAGTGGCGATGACAATTTCGCTCGTCGGTTTCTCTATTACTTAATGTCAGCACCAGACGGATTCGGTCCCGCTCTCCGGGCGTCATCTGCCGATGCCCGCTGTTCCGCCCTGCCCTTCGCCAGCTACGCGGCCTCGTAACTCCACCCCGTACCGACAACCATCTGCCCCCTGTCCCTGGCGAGTTGCACCCTGCCACCGGCTCCCGAGCCCGTGCTGCGGGAGTGGGCGGTCGAACGCGTCCGGACCGCGGTTCCCGCCGATCAACTGGCGAGTGGCGGCCTCCCCACTCCCGCCCAACTTCATAGTGCAAGATCGCGGGCTTGACGACATGGCCGAGACGGAGCGTCCATCGTCCACGCCCGGCGCGGCAGCCGGGCCGACACCACGCCATGTAGCACCACCTGGAGACCCGAGCACGGAGGAGATCACCATGCATCCGCACAGGGCGGTGCGCGCATGACGCGAGGTGGAAGCAACCGGCTGCTGACCGTGGAAGAGGTCGCGGCGTGGCTGAGGGTCAGTGAGGTCACCGTCAGGAACAAGTACCGCGCCTGGGGGATCAAACCTCAGAAGGTCGGCCGTCTCCTGCGGTTCCGCGAGCGCGACATCGCGAACTACCTGGAGGAGCACTACGGGTGAGACCGAGTGCCCGAAGCGAGCGAGCAAGGAGTCAGGCTCGATGGCCACCGTTTATCAGAGGTGCAAGAGCGACAAGCGGAACGTGAACTACCCCTGTGAAAAGTCCCGGTGCGGACACGCGTGGACGGTCCGGTATCGCGAACCGGGCGGCGCTGAACGGCAGCCGAGCTTCGAGAAGAAGTCTCAAGCAGAAGCTTTCGCCGACAGGCTGCAGCGCGATAAGTACGAGGGTCTCTACCTCGACCCCAAGCGCGGTGAGATTAGCCTGCGCGCCTACGCCGCGGAGTGGCTTGAGTGCCAGGTAATCAGTGACTCCACATACCGCAACTATGAGAGCTTTCTCAGGATCCATCTGCTTCCCCGCCTGGGTGGCAAGACGATCGCGGGTGTGGAGCGCAGGGACGTCGAGGTTTTCGTCGTGGCGCTGGGTGAAAAGCTCGCCGCGAGTACCGTGTGCGATCGAATGAAGATGGTCACCAGCCTCTTCCAGACCGCGATCAAGGAGAAGAGGCGGGCGGATGACCCCACTGAGGGGATCAAGCTGCCCCGCAGCGCGACGCACGCGGTCGACGAGGACGAGATCCCCACTCTGTACGAAGTCGATCTCATCGCCAAGCAGATCTCACCCCAGTACCGCCTGACCGTGTACCTGCAGGCCGGGGCGGGCCTGCGCATCAGCGAGACTGTCCATCCCCTCGCAGCGTGGACGGTTTCGTTAAGCGGCTTGGGACTGTTGGTCTCTG
>NZ_BMRP01000017.1:113838-187078 GCF_014648695.1 Streptomyces albospinus | reverse complement strand
CGCGGCGACCGGCCGTCAGACCGGAATGATGCTCCGTCAGTTCACCGTCGTGCGACGGTCGATGACGGTGCGCAGCTTGCCGCTGGTGGGGGTCCGTTCGAAGGCGCCGGTGGGGGCGGTCTCGACCGTGCAGGTCAGCAGCGCCTCCGTGCCGGCCGCCGCGCCGAGTTCGGGGATCCGGTCGAGCAGCGCCGTACGGGCCTCGTCCGGGTCCGGTGCGTAGCGGCTGTCCAGGCGGACGGTGAGGTGTTCGCGGTCGGCCCGTGAGGTCAGGACGAGCTGCACCTCGCCGCGGTAGCCGAGGTGTTCCTCGGCGACCTGTGTGAAGCGGCGGTAGTTGAAGTGGTAGCTGCCCATGCGGAACACCTCGCCGTAGCGGCCGAGGAGTTCGATGCGGGGGGTGTGGCTGCCGCAGGCACACACACCGTCGACGGCCCGGCCCAGGTCGCCGATCTCGTAGCGCTCCAGGCGCTGGCCGGCTCTGGTGCGGGTGGTGAAGACCAGCCGGCCGGGCTGCCCGGCGGGGACCGGGCGGTCGTGCTGCGGGTCGAGGATCTCCAGGGTGTGCAGGTCGGTCAGGACGTGGTGCACCGTGCCGCGGGCGTGGGTGCACTGGTAGCCGAGCGGGCCCAGGTCGGTGCTTCCGTAGGCGGCGGAGCGGATGAGTTCCACGCCGAACGTCTCGGTGAGGATGCGGCGTTGCTCACTCGTGAAGTGCTCGCCACCGTAGAACACCTTGCGGATGCCGCCGTACGAGCGCAGCCGCTCGCCCTGGGTGTGGAACAGCTGCCACAGGTACGACGGCATCCCGAAGAGGGTGTCGACCCGGTAGGTGACGAGCGCTTCCGCTATCGCCCCGTGGTCGGGGCCGGCGGCCATCGGGATCTGGGTGGCGCCCAGGCGTTCGAGGATGGAGAAGAAGCTGATGAAGCTGCCGTACATGCCGCCGCAGAAGAAGAGGTTGGCGGCGCGGTCGTGGGCCGGGTCGAAGCCCGCGGCGAGCAGGCCGTGCGCCGAGGCGCGCATCTGCGTGTCGTAGTCGTCGCAGGTGAAGACGGACAGCGCGGGGGCGCCGGTGGTCCCGCCGCTGCGGAAGTACAGCTGGGCGTGTTCCGGTGCGAGGGAGCGCAGTTGGTCCTGGGCCGCCGCCTTGTCCATCAGCGGGCCGGTGGGCGCGGCGGGCGGGGCGGCGGGGGCGATCAGGTCGTCGAGGCACGGGGTGGTGGCGAATTCCGCGCCGGTGGCCTGCACGCTGACCCGCCGGCTGTAGCGCTGGAGGGCGTAGACGCCGTCGTGGGGTTCGCCGTGGTAGCTGTCGAGCATGGCGCCGAGCGGGGTGACGCGCTGGACACCGGCGGTGATCAGCGTCCTTGCCAGCGCGGCGATGTCGGTGCGGCTGCCGCCCACCGAGGCGGTCTGGAGGTAGCGGCGCATCGGCCGCAGCGTCGCGGTGATCTCGCGGCGGGGCAGCGGTTTGATCCAGACGGTGCGGTGGAGGGGGGAGGCGGTGAGGGCGGGGCGGGTGTCGGCGAAGACCCGCCAGCTCCCGTCGCCGGCGGTGATGACCTTGGTCAGCCCCAGGTGCTGCTCGGCGCGGGCGACCATCTCGGTGGTGGTGATCTCGGCCTGCTCGGCTGCCTGCGCCCGGTCGGTGGTGCCGGTGGCGCCCGCCGGTACGGGGAACTTCGCGGAGACCTCGTCCAGTACGGCGGCGAACTCCTCGGCGAAGGCGAAGAGTTCACCGGACGGGGAGCTGTCCGGGCTGTCGGCGCCGCCGGTCCCGGTCCCGGTGTCGAGGTAGACGACCTGGGGGCTGGAGCAGGCCTGCTGCTCGAACCGGCAGACGTCGGTGGCGAGCGCGGTCAGCGCGGCCCGGTCCGTCCAGGCGTCGCGGGCCAGATAGGCGAACGAGATCTTGTGGCCCCATTCGACGAGCCGGCACCCGGGGGGAACGAGGGAGGCGACTCCCTCGACGGCGCCCTCGCCGCCCCATACGGCCACCGCGTCCGCCGGCGCGCACATCAGCCGCATCAGGTCCTGGCGGCTGGAGGGGAACCGCAGCGCGACGATCCGGCGGCCGACCGCCCCGGTGGGGTCGGCGGCGGCGAGTTCGGCGAGCAGGTGCAGGGGGAGCGCGGTGTCGCCGCTGCTGGTCTTGAGGACGTTCACGTTGCCCGCGAGGAGGCCCTCCACGACGCTCAGCGGGGCGACCGCCGCGGCGTTGCCGGGCGCGATGTGGACGAGCAGGCCGACCGGCGCCCATGCCTCGTAGGTCGTCTCGCGCGCGTCGGGCCGGGTGAGCCTTTCGGGGCGCGGTCCGCCGAGTTCGCGCCGCAACTTGCGTTCGAGGGCCGGCCGGGCGAGGGCGTCGGCGATCTCGGCGAGGGTGGCGGCGGCTTCCTCGTGGCCGGTGGGCGGGACGCCGTGCTCCGCGCCGGTCGCGTCCCCGGCGCCGGTCAGGTGGCCCATGAGCCGGGTGTGCACCTCGCCGTGCGGTGCGTGCAGGGTGCGGCTGAGCGTGTCGCAGGCCGCCAGGACCGTCTCGGTGGACAGCGGCTCCGCCAGGGCGCGGGCGACCAGGGCGGGCAGCTCCGCGAGCCGGCCGGCCGCCTCGGCGCCGTCGATGAACGCGCCCTGCCAGAAGTGGAGTTCGGAGGTCATGACATTCCCTTCAGGAGTTCGGCGGCGGCCACCGCGCAGCTGCGGTTGCGGCTCACCCCGGCGCGGCCGTGGATCGTGAACCACGGGGTGGCGAGGGGGCAGCCGCAGGCGTCCCCCGGATGCAGTGAGGCCAGGTCGCCCATCACGACGCTCTGCGCCGGGACGGAGGTGATGTACGGGGAGACCAGGTGCAGGTAGCCGGGCCGGCCGTAGGGCAGCGGCCGGAGGGTGCGGGTGTCCCGTACGGCGGCACGCGACCAGACCGGTACGTGCAGGCGGTGGTGTGCGCACTCGATGTAGGGCACGCAGTGCTCGACGGAGCCGTAGGTGTCCCGGATCCGCTCCGGGGGGATGCCGAGCTGCCGGGTCACCTCGGCGTAGAAGTCCTCCTTGGCGATCTGCCGGTCGGCGTGGCCCTTCCAGCCGCCGCCGAGCACCACCAGCGACCCGGGCGGGAGGTCGAGCGGCGGCAGGCCGGCGGCGCGCATCCGCTCCAGGGTGAAGTGCAGGAACGCCGGGAAGCCCAGGATCCGCACCGGCAGACCGTCGTCGGCGTAGCGCCGGAGGGCGGCGATGCAGCCGTGCACGTCGAATTCGTGGCCGCTGCCGGTGTGCCGCAGGGCGTGGGTGGTGTGCTGCGCGGGCGCGAAGTCGCACAGGTAGTTGTCGGTGAAGGAGGTGCCCAGGCGTACCTCGGGGGCGGGCTCGTAGCTGTAGAGCAGGTAGTTGACGGGCTGGTCGGGGGTGATCCAGCCGTAGTGCTCGAAGATCCGGGCCACCATGCGCTGCGCGGAGCGGATGGTCCACCGGTCGTAGAACATCTGCGACTTCTGCCCGGTGGTGCCGGACGAGGTGAGGTGGAGGAAGACCTCGTCGCGCGGGACGGAGAGCACCTCGTGCCGCTTGAAGAAGTTGGCGTGCAGCAGCGGGGTGCGGGTCCGCTCGCCGACGGTGGGGGCCGGGGCCTCCGGGGTGTCGGCGAGGAGGGAGCGGTAGAGCGGGGAGCGGTCCGCGTGCCAGGCGTGGGACTCGGCCATCGCGGCGGCGAACAGGGCGTCCGTCTCCGGGCCGGTGGTGTAGGGCGAAGGGATGTCGCACAGGCGCTGGACGGCGGCGAGGGCCACCGGGTCGGGGACCTCGGCGGGAGCGAGATGCGGGTTCATCGGACAACCTCGTGGTGGGGCAGGTAGGTCGACGCCCAGGCGGTCAGGTACGCGCTCAGGTAGGGCTGGAGCAGCGGGCTGACGGCCGTGGTCCGGAAGTCGATCTGGCGGTCGGTACGGGACAGGACGACGTAGTCGTGGAAGCGGTCGCCGATCCGGCGCATGGCCGGGTAGCCCGCGCTGGGCACGAAACCGGCGGAGAGGAACGCGTGCAGCCCGGCGGTGTCGGACAGCGGCACCAGCGTCTCGACGTAGTCGGCGCCGGCCCGGCCGAGCGCGGCCATGACCGAATCGAGGGCGGCGGTGGCGGCCGACGCGGACGGCTGCACCGCGACGAGGGCGCAGCTGCCGGCCGCCGGGTCGAGGTCGGCGTAGATCTCGAACTCGCCGTCCGGCGGCGTCAGTACGGTGTTCGGGGTGCGCAGCGGGGAGTAGGCGCCCGCGGGGTCGGGAAAGCGTTCGTGGAAGCGGCGGCGGACGAAGCCGGGCGCGGTGATCACTTCCATCGGCGTACGGGTCTTGGTGTGCGGGGCCGCGGGAGGGGCCAGCAGCGCCCCCGGGGCCGCGCCGCCACCGCTCGGACTCGGCGGTGCGGCCGGCTCCGCGGTGGCGCGGGGGAGCTCCCCGCACGCGTACGAGATCCCGGTGCTCTCCTCGGCGGCGCCCAGCAGTGGCAGCAGCGCGCCGGGGACGGCGGCGACCGGTTCCCGGCGGTCGAGGACCCCGGGGGCGTAGCAGGCGAACAGGGCCAGGGTCTCGCAGCCGGACACGTCCGCGGCGTTGGGCAGCAGGCCGAGCGGCCGGTACCCGTTGCGGGCGACGACGCGCTGCGGGGCCTGGGTGACCATGCGGACGGTGGTGTGGACGGAATCCAGCGCACCGGTGGCGAACGCATCGGCGGTGACCGCACCGGTCAGTCGGCCCGCCAGCCCGTGCTGGCGGTGGCGCGGGTGGACCGCGAGGCCGACGAGCTTGCCGACGCGGTTGCCCCGATCGGTCTGGACGACCACGGAACCGGCGAGTTCGCCGGTGTCGGTCCGGCGCGCGGTGAGCCAGTGGCAGTGCGGGTCGGTGATCAGGCGGTGCATCTCGGTGGGGTCGCTGCCCAGGGCCACCGGATAGCCGTGGCCGTACACGTCGAAGTACAACTGCCGGAGTTCGGCGATGTCCTGGGGCGCGGCCGGGAGGATGGTGGCGGTCATCGGGCTTCCTCCAGCGGCGCGGTGGCGGTGGCGGTGGCGGGCGCGGCGGCACCGGGCGCCTCCGAGGGGGCGCCGGCGGTCGCGTCCGGCGGGCCCGCGGTACGCCTGCCGGACCACCACAGGGCCGCGGCGAGCGGGACCAGCCCGGCGGCCTGGAGGAGGCACAGGGTCCGCGGTGACAGGTGGTCGCCGAGCGCGCCGAAGACCAGTGAGGACAGCGGGAAGGTCGCGCCGAGCAGCGCCTGCATCATGGCGAAGAAGCCCGGCTTGTCCTCCGCCGGGACCAGCCGCTGGAACAGTGCGACGAACCGCACCCCGATGGCTCCCACGCACCAGCCCGCGACGACCAGGGCCGCGACGGCCGCGGTCCGGTCGGCGAGCAGGCCGGGCGTGCCGAGGGCGGCGGCCATCAGTGCCAGGCAGGTCCCGCCGAGAGCGGTGGCCGATCCCGGCAGCCGCGCGCCGGTGAACGAGCCGAGCAGCGTGCCGACGCCCAGGGCCGCTTCCAGTGCGGCCACCGTGGAACCGTTCGCGTGCAGCACGGACCGCGTATACAGGGGCATGACAACGTAGATCGCGGTGGTGAAGAGGTTCGTCGCGGCGAAGCAGAGCAGCACCCGGCGGATGAACGGGTGGCCGGCCAGGATCTGACGGAGCGTCCGTCGGGGCGCCGCACCGTCGGACGGGGCGTCGCCGGCCCGCACCCCGGTGCCACGGGGGAAGCGGGTGAGGGCCACCAGTGCGGCGGCGGCGAGGTACGCGCCGGCGCATCCGGAGACGATGCCGGTCAGGTCCCAGGCGTCCACGACGAGCGGTCCGAGCAGCCCGCCGGCGAGGCCGGCCAGGGACTGGGTGGCGAGCTCGAACCCGGTCGCGGCCTCGATGTCGGCGTCGTCGACGAGTTCGGGGACCGAGGTGGTCAGGCACGGGTCGAAGAGGGCCTGGCAGCCGGCCAGCAGCAGCGCGGCCCCGTAGGCGACGACCGTCGGGGGAGAGGCGGCGTACGACCATCCGGCGGTGGCGGCGGCGACCAGGCCCGCCACGGCGGCGGCCGAACCGAGCACCGTGCGGTGCGGGCAGCGCGTGATGACGGTGGCCACCAGCGGGGCGAGCGCCACCGCGGGCAGCGTGCTCACCGCGAGGAACGCGCCCGACGCGAGACCGCGACCGCCCTCGCCGCCGGCGGCATGGCCGACCAGCCACCACACCACGCCGACCTGGAACATCCGGCCCGCTGCCTGGGTGAGCACCTGCGCGGCCCAGACGGCACCGAAGGCCCGGTTGCGCAGCACGACCGGGAGGCGGCGCGGGGCCGCAACCGGCGTCATGAGTGGGGCCGTTCGTCGATGACCCGCTTCAGCTTGCCGGTACGCGGGTTGACGGCCAGCTGGCCGTGCCGGACCCACTCCACGGCCAGCGGGTGGATGCGCGCCGCCTCGACCTCCTCGGCGTACATCCGCCGGGCGGCGAGGATCTCCTTGGTGACGGCGTCGGCCAGATGCCCGAGCCCGTCGGAGTCGGCGTCGCCGGCGGCCGGATCCCCGTCGACGGCCAGCCGCAGGACCAGCCCGTCCCGGCCGTCCCAGCGGCGCACCACGAGCTGCATGCCGAACACTTGGCCGGTCGGGTCGGCGGAGCGCACCAGGTCGTGCACGTCCTGGGTGTAGAGGGACACCGCGCCGATGCGGACGCCTTCGTCGGCCCGGCCGAGGATCCGGAAGTGCCCGGCGGCGGCATCGGTCCATTCGGCCCGGTCGCCCACGGGGTAGCGGATGACGGGCATCAGCCGACGGCGCAGGTCGGTGACGACGACGCGGCCCGCGACGCCCTCGCGGGCGAGGGGCTCACCGGTGTTCTCGTCGAGGATCTCGACGACGGTGTGCGGGGTGAACGCCCGGTGGACGCGGGGGTCGGTGCCCGGTACGGCCGCTCCGAGCAGCCCGGAGTCGACAGCGGCGTAGCCGATGGAGCGGGCCTGCGCCTGCGGGAACGCCTTGCGGAGCAGCGGCTGCTGGTCCTCGTACAGTCCCTCGCCGCCGAAGAACAGGATCCGCACGCCGGGGAGTCGGCGCCCGGCCCGCACGAGATGGTCGGCGAGGGTGCAGAGCGTCGTGGTGGTGCCGGCGATGACGTCGATATCGAATTCCTCCAGTGTGTGCACCGTCGATTCGAGCGGTGCGGCGCCTCCTATCGGCAGCCGGACGTTGCCGACCGGCGCGCGGTGGAGGGAATCCAGGATGAACGTGAAGCTCGCGTAGAGTTCGCCGGCGTAGAAGAGGTCGGCGACCCGGTGGCCGGGGCGCAGTCCGGCTTCGACGAGTCCGGCGCCGAACGCGGAGGTGAATTCCCGCCATTCGTCGCGGGTATAGACGGAGAACTTCGGCGCGCCGGTCGTGCCACCGCTCTTGAAAACCACCGCTTCATCGAGCGGTCCGGTCAAAAGGCGGTTGTCGCGCGGGGTGTTGGCTCGCCAGAATGCGTCCTGGGGGACGACCGGCAGAGCGGTTATCTCGTCCACCTGATCGGAGAGGCCCGCGTAGAGCTCCCGGTAGAACGGCGAGTTGCGCCGCACGAAGCGTATGAGTTCCGTTAATTGTTGAACGGGCATTGCTTTCCTGTTTTTTGGCATTCGGAAGCAACCGGCGCCACGGGGTGTGCGGCGCCAGTTGTTGGCGTGGTGTCAGCGGCAGGCCGCTCGGGAAATCCCGGTCGGGGCTTCTCCGCAACGGCTTTCGGTGCCGGGTACTTCGATCGGTGATGTTATGTCATGAACGGTGTTCCCGTTGACAACCGACTCTGCCGGCAACGGGTTTTTACCAGACGCATTACACTGGATGCCCTGTGCAAGCAGCTGGTTCCTCTTTCCGTGGTGACGTACCTCACCAAGCGGCTTTAACGGCGTCGGCCGGGCTTCGGTGAATGGCTGTTTGTTGAACATCGGGAACTGCAAAAGGAGTTCGTGACCTGCGATAACCGTCTGCTCGGCGCGTCACGTCACCGAGAACCCGCCGTCCGCGAACACCGTCTGGCCGGTCACCTGCGCCGCGTCCGGACCGGCCAGGAACACCGCGGCGCCCGCGAAATCGGCCAGTTCTCCGTTGCGTCCGGCCATTGTGCGGCGGGCCATCGCCTCGGTGCGTACGGGGTCGGCGAAGACCGCTTCGTTGAGCGGGGTGCGGACGAAGACGCTGCGCAGCACCGATCGGGGCCGCCGGAACGCGTGCTTCCGTGCCCGGCGCAGGCATCATGACGCGATGGAGCCCACGCTGCCGGTCCTCTTCCTGGACGTCGACGGACCGCTCAACCCCTGGATGGCCAAGCCGCACCGGCGCCCAGCGGGGTACACCACGCTGCGGATGCGCCCCACGGGCTGGGAACCGCCGCGTCCGCCGCTGCGGGTGTGGCTGAATCCGGACCACGGTCCGCTGCTGATGGGGCTGGGCTGCCGGCTGATCTGGGCCACGACCTGGCAGGCGGAGGCGAACGCCTGGATAGCGCCGGTGCTGGGGCTGCCGGAACTGCCCGTGGTGCGCTGGCCGCAGATGCACCGGCGGGATCCGGAGGGCGTGCACTGGAAGACCCGGCACCTCGTCGCCGTCGCCGCCGGGCGGCCGTTCGCCTGGGTGGACGACGAGATCGGGCCGCGGGACACGGCGTGGATCGCCCGCCACCACACGGGCGCCGCACTCCCGTACCGGGTCGATCCGGCCACCGGGCTGCGGCCGGACGACTTCGCGGCGCTGCGGGAGTGGGCGGCGGGGCGGACGGCGGGAGCGTAGGGCCCGGACCGGTCCGGTACGGCGCTCCCCGTCGCGCGGGTGCCCGGACCGGCCTCAGCCGACCAGGTCCAGCACCCGCCGCAGGCCGTCCGGCCGGCGGTCCACCGGGAGATGGTCCACCGGCAGGTAGGCGCAGCCCAGGGCCGTGGCGCCGCCGTCCGCGGCGCGGTCGTCGCCGACCATCAGGACGCCGGCGGGGGCGAGGCCCAGCTCCCGGCAGGCGAGGGCGAAGAGGGCCGGGTCGGGCTTCTGGCGGCCGTGTTCGTACGAGAGCACGCAGGCGTCCAGATGGCGGTCGAGGCCGTGGGCGCGCAGGACGGGGCGCAGGTCCCAGCCGATGTTGCTGACGACGCCGGTGCGGAAGCCGCGGCGGTGCAGTTCCGCCAGCACCTCGGCGGCGTCGGGGTACGGGATCCAGGCGTCCGGGGTCCGGTGGCGGTCGTACAGGGCGTCATAGAGGGAGTCGGGCAACTCGGGGCGGGGGAGCGGGACTTGGCGGGCCAGTGCGGTGTAGAGGGCGCGGTGGGAGCGGGCGTCGCGGTCCCGGGCCTCCCACAAGGCGCACAGCCCGGCGGGGATCTCGGCCGGGGTGAGGCCGCCGGGGAGGGCGCCGGCGCGCTCCAGCGCCGCGGCCAGCCGGGCGATCCCGGCGTCGTCCAGCGCGGCTGCGCCGCACGCGCCGGACGCGCCGGACGCGCCGGACGCGGTCAGGGCCGCGCGCAGCCAGGATTCGGCCGGCTCGATGCACATCAGGGTTCCGGAGAAGTCGAAGAGCACGCCTCGGATCCGGCCCGCGGTGCCGTGGGTGCCGCTGTCCTCGCTCGTCGTCATGGTCGCCATCCTGGCGGGTCGGCGGCGGTCGGTCAGGTCAGCGCGCTGAGGCCCGGCATGAACGTCACCAGCAGCGGGATCGCGGGGACGAGCAGCGCGCACGCGGTCATCCGCAGCCGCCGCGCCGGGGTGAAACGGGGGGCCGGGGCCAGCAGCCGGTCGACCCGCTGCGGGACCTGTGCGTGCTGGTCCGGGCAGGGGCCGAACACCCCGCGGTCCTCGTTCAGTTGGACCAGGGCGAGAGCTATGGTGACCCGGCCGAACCGGCGCGAGGCGACATCGTCGGCGGCCATCTCGACCAGCCGGTGCACCTGGTCGCGGAACGCGGCGAAGACCGGGATCTGCGGGAAGCCCGCGGCCAGCGCCGACGCGCAGTGCAGCAGTACGTCGTGCCGGGCCCGGACATGGCCCTGCTCGTGGGCGATCAGCGCATCGAGCTGGCGCCCCTTGAGGCGCTGCAACGCTGATGTGGTGATGACCAGTTGGGGCGAGGAGTGGTGCAGCCACCAGGCGCCCGGACGCCCGTCCTCCAGCACCACCAGACGGCCGTCGCGGGGACCCTCGCCCGGCAGCAGCGGCGAGCGCCGCAGCAGATCGACCCGGCGCTGCCGCCGGCGGGCACGGGCCGCCCCCACCTCACGGGTCAGCGCGAACGCTGTCCATGCGCCACCGCCCGCCAGCAGGGCGGCCAGCACCCCGGCCCAGGGCCCGTACGAATTGAGGGCGTACGCCTCGACGACCACCCGCGGGGCCAACCCGAACACCGGACTGCGGACCTGCTCCCACGCGGCGGCGGCGGTCAGCGCCATGGCGAGCGCACAGCACAGCAGGACTCCGGCGACCACGCACTGCCACACCCAGAGGGCCAGCACCGGTTCGCGGTCGGGCCAGTCCGAACGGGCCATCAGCCGGGGCGCCGTTGCCGCGGCCAGCACGCCGAGAATCATCAGCGCGAGGGGGACCATCATGCCGTCACCCTATGAGCGGCCCGCTACCGGTTGGTACGGTCAAACAGAGGATGTGACGTACGCCACGCGCGGCGGTGGTGTGCGGCGCGGCCGACAGGGAGCGGTCCGGGCGGGGCGGCGGACCCCGGCACCAGGGGCGTTCACAGCGCCAGCAGCATGGCGAGCATGCCGATGCCCATGGCCACCTGGCAGGCCCGCAGGACGACGGGCGGTTTGGCGGCGGTCCCGCCGGCCGGGACCAGCCGGACCCCGGCGGCGATCACGTACACCGTGTAGTACGCCAGCAGCAGCCCGGTCAGCAGCGGCACCCCGGCCGGGGCGGCATGCGCCATCCCGGCCATCCCGCCCATACCGTCCATGCCCTTCATGCCACCCGTTCCCGCCGTCCCGGCCGTGCCGTTCGGGCCGGAGGCGCCGTCCGCCCCGTCCATGCCGACCATCGCGAGCGCCATGTAGACCATCGCCAGCGCGCCGACCGCATGGTGCAGATGGCGCTGGGCCAGTGCCCACAGCCCGGCCGGACCGAAGACCGCGGTGAACAGCCAGGGTGACCAGGGGGGCAGCGGCACGGCGGACGCCGGCAGCGCCATCGCCGCCATGCCGACCGCCATCAGGCCCTCGCCGCGCGCCGTCCTCCACACCGCGGCCGGACCGGTGCGCATACGGGACAGGCAGTACGCGCCGGCCGCGGCGCACAGCAGCACCAGCAGCCAGCCGACCAGTGGAGGTGTGTGCACGGGGCGCCTCCCCGGGGGTCCGTGCGGAACGCGATCACGGCCGGATCGCGAGGGTCGGTGAGGTACGCCCGCAGACTGCCCGTCCGGGCCCCGGCACACGGGAGCGCACGGGCGCAACGGGGGAGCGCAGGGAGTGCGGAGTGCGTGAGCCGGGCGCGAGCGCGACGCGAGGGCGCCCCGGCACACGGTGGTGAGACGGCGGCCGAAGAGCAGCCGCCCGCACACGGCCGACGCGTGGCATATCCGCGGCGGAGAACCCCGGCGACCGGGGTTCCGGCTACCTCCGGGCAATTCTCCAGCAGTGCGCAACTTCCTCTGCTGTCAGCCGGGTTGAGGAATGCGGAACGGCTTGACAGGGTTCGCCCGGCACACGCTCGAGGTGCGGCCCGTGGGAGCGGCCGAAGAGCCGTGCGCTTCCCGTACGGAGCCGGGCGCGGCGTCACCGCCGGCGCCCGGCTGCATCGGCGGCGGCACCCGGTTCTCCCGCGATGGCGCGCCGATCGGTCAGCCCGCCGCGCGCTCCGGCCCGCACCACGCGGTGAGCGCGGCCCGCAGCGACCGCGTGTCCACGGCACCCTCGGCGGCCCACGCCGTATAGCCGTCCGGGCGCACCAGCAGCGCTGTGGCATACGGCCGCTCGGCCTCGGCCCGCACCCTCTCGACCCGGTCCGACCAGGGCGCGGCGGCGTCGAGCACCGCGGACCCGCCGCCGTTGAGCCCCAGCAGCAACGGGCGCCCGGAGCGGAGGAGTTCGGCCAGCCGGGTCGGCCCGCCCGGTGTCGTCAACGGGAGGTCGCGGGCGAACGTCCCCACCAGCGGGTGGTCGTCCGGCGCACTGCCGTAACGGATGCCCGTGCCGTAAATGATCTCGCTGAGATAGGTGTTGACCCCGTCGATGCCCATCAGGTCGACGAACATCTCGCGCAACGCGTCGACCTGCGGCCCCGGCCGCATCAGCGCCACCTGCGCCCGGGTGTTGTGCAGCACCCGCGCGGCGACCGGATGCCGCTCCGCGCCGTAGCTGTCCAGCAGCCCCTCCGGGGCGCCGCCCCGGCATTCCGCGGCCAGCTTCCAGCCCAGATTGAACGCGTCCTGCATTCCGAGATTCACGCCCTGGCCCCCGGCGGGGAAATGCACGTGCGCCGCGTCCCCGGCCAGCAGCACCCGCCCGGCGCGATAGCTGCTCGCCTGCCGGGCGCTGTCGGTGAAGCGCGTGACATATTCCGGATCGGAGAGCGTCACCCGCAGGCCGGTGACCCGGTGAATGCTCTCGGCCAGCTCCGCGACCGTCACCGGGCTCTCCAGATCATCCGGCACCTCCCATTCGGTGACCGCGACCCGCCCGTCGGGCATCCGCATGTACCAGCCCCCGTCGGTCCGCTCCCAACCGATCGGCAACTCGCCGCCGCCCTCGACCTCGAATACCGCACGGCCCATCCGGGCCACCACCGACGGCCCCGTTCCCGGGAATGCGATACCGGCGCTCTTGCGGACGGTGCTGCGTCCGCCGTCGCAGCCGACCAGAAAGTCCGCGCGCACCGGGTAACTGCCGTCCTCTGTACGGACGGTGACCGTCACCCCGTCCCCGTCCTGTTCCAGGCCGGTGACCTCCTGGCCGTGGCGGACGACGGCCCCCAGGCCCTCGGCGCGCTTGCCGAGCAGTTCCTTGACGACCTCGCGGGGGAGTGTCAGACCGTGCGGCTGCTCGGCCTCCGCTGCGTTCCGGCCCAGTTGGTATATGCCGGCGAAGTGGCCGCGCGCGCCGTGGTCGTTGAGCTGCCGGCGGTAGTCCGCCAGGCCCGGAACGCTGTCCTGGGCGGCGGTGAAGTCGGTCAACAGGCCGCGCCGGTCCAGGGATTCCAGGGTGCGCGCGTGCAGGCTCAGGGTCCGCGGTTCGCCCTGCCCCTGCGGAGCCTGCTCCAGGACCAGCGTCGCGATTCCGTGGAGACGCAACTCACCGGCCAGCAGCAGCCCGACGGGACCGCCGCCCGCGATGACAACGCCGAAGTGTTCCCTGCCGAGGTGTTCGGAATTTCCCATGGGCGCGACGCTAGCCGCCACCGGTATTCCCCACCAGTTCCCGCTGTGCAGGCCGTAGTTGCACCGGGCGCAACCCCGGCCGCAGGCCCTGATCAGGACCGTCGCCAGGACCGTCCCGGGCCCGCTCCGGCCCGGAGTCCGCCAGGGGACACCGGGGCGGACATCAGGGCCGGTAGCGCAGCGGGTGATCCGCCGGGACCTCCACGATGACGACGTTGTGCCCGTCCGGATCGGCGATCCACATCTCGATCAGTCCCCACGGCTCCCGTACGGGCGGCCGCAGCACCTCCACCCCGTGCGCCACCAGCTCCTCGTGCGCCCGCGCCGCGTCCGCGACCTGGAGCCACAGCTGGAGGGTCGGCGTGGCCGCACCGGTGGCCCGGCCGGAGACCTCCAGGAAGCCCCCGCCGAGGAAGTACACCGTGCCGCGCTCCGGGCCCGTACCGAATTCCCGGTAGACGGCCAGCCCCAGTGCCTCGCCGTAGAACGCCCGCGACCGCTCCGGATCGCTCGGCCGCACCAGCACCCTGCTGCTCAGTACCTGCACCATGGCACGGACCCTACGCCGCGCGACCGGGCGCGCCCCGCCGCGGCGCACCGCCCGGTCCGAAGGGCGAAAGCCCCTGACATCCCGAGCCCCCCTCTTGTTAGCCTCCCGACAGTCATTCGTACGGCCCGAGAGGACCCCGCGCATCATGCCCAGCAGCCGGCTGACCTTCCGCACCGCCACCGACGCCGACATACCCGGCCTCGTCGAGCTCATCGAATCGGCGTACCGCGGGGACACCAGCAGGGCCGGCTGGACGACCGAGGCGGACCTCCTCCAGGGGCAGCGCACGGACCCGGACGGCGTCGCCGAGGTGGTGCGCAAGAAGGACGGCCGGCTGCTGATCGCCGAGCAGGACGGCGAACTGGTGGCCTGCTGCCAGCTCGACCACCGCGGGGACCACACCTACTTCGGGATGTTCGCGGTGCGCCCCACCCTCCAGGGCGGCGGCCTCGGCAAGGTGATCATCGCCGAGGCCGAGCGCACCGCGCTGGCCACCTGGGGCGCCCCGGAGATGCGGATGACCGTCATCCGGCAGCGCGCCGAGCTGATCGCCTGGTACGAGCGCCGCGGCTACCGCCGCACCGGTGAGCTCAGCCCGTTCCCGTACGGCGACGAGCGGTTCGGCATCCCGCAGCGCGCGGACCTGGAGTTCGAGCTGCTGGTCAAGCCCCTCGGCTGACCGGCGGTCCATACGGGCCGTGACCCGGTCCGTGAAGCGGGTCGGCCGAATCGTCGGCGCCGCGAAGACCAGGCCGGCCACGACGTACGGGGCGAGGGGGCGGGCGCATGCCCGGAGACGGACGGCGCAGCGGGCCGCCTGACGAGATCACCGGGCCGAACGTCCCTATGGTGGAAGCGCGTTGTGCGGCTGTGCACTGCGGATTTCCGCTCTGCTGCGCATGCCCCGGCCGCCCCTGCCCCCCGACCGCCGCAGCGCCTCAGGCCGTGAAGCGCACCGCCCGCCGGATCTCCGGCTGATCGGTCACCACGCCCGCCAGCCCCAGGCCGCGCGCCAGCCGCAGCTGATCGTGGGTGTTGACCGTCCAGCCCAGCACCTTCAGCTGCGCGGCATGCGCCCGCTCGACCAGTTCGAGGGTGAGCCGCCGGATGTTCAGCGACAGCGTGCCCGCACCGACCGCCTTCGCGCGGTCCACGACATCGGCGCCGTACCGGTCGCCCACCAGCGCCGTCCGCACCCCCGGCAGCAGCGTGCGGATCGCCGCCAGCGCCTCGTCGTGGAAGGAGATCACCTCCACCCGGCCGGCCAGATCACGCGTCCGCACCACCTCGGCCACCGCCTGCGCCGCCGCCACGTCCTTGATCTCCGCCTGGAGCGGTGCGCGGACCGCGTCCACGACCTCCTCGAAGACGGGAATCCGCTCGCCCAGCCCGGCGTCCAGCTCGCGCAGCTCGGCGAGGGTGCGCTCCACGATCGGGCCGGTGCCGTCGGTCGTCCGGTCCACATCCGCGTCATGCATCACCACGAGCGCGCCGTCCTTGCTCAGGTGCAGGTCCAGCTCGATGACATCGACGCCCTCGCGTTCGGCGCGTACGAAGGAGCGGAGAGTGTTCTCCGGCTCCACACCCATCATCCCGCGGTGCCCGATGGTGAGAAAGGTCAAGGCTGCCTCGATTCTGTCGGCTCGGTTGCTGTCGGCTCCGTGCACGTGTCGGCCGCCGGTGATCTGCTGCCCGAAATGGCCCACAGCCTAATCCGTTCACGAGCGGCAGCACCGTAGGGACAAGTGCCTCCTAGCCCGTACGAGTGCCCCCGTATTCCCCCGGCTACGCACCGCCGGCCGACCTCGGCCCGGCTCCGGGCCCCGGCACCGGGAGCCGGGCCGGTGCGGCCCGGGTTGCGGCCCGCACCCGCAGCATCCGCCTCGGCTACGGGCGCCCCGCGGTGCGAACAGCCCGAATTCCACGGCGAGTTGACCGCACCGTCCGCCGCTGGGGCGAGAAGGCCCGGCCGTATTTCACCGTGCGCCCGTGCCCGCTCGACGGACGGCGTCCCCGGGCACCGGGCATGACCCTGCCCCCGCCCGCACCCGGACCGCCTCGCCCCGCACTCCCGGCCCCGCGTGGTGCCCTGCGCGGTGTCTTCCCGGCCCCGGCTGCGATCCCCTCCGGGGGAGGCCGAGGTTCCGGTCGTCCGGTCTTCGGTGGAGCTGCCCCGTCCCTTACCACGGCTTCGCGTAACTGTCATGTGCACCGGAGGAAGCGCGGGAAGTCATGGCTCTGCTGGCAGTAAGTGTTGCGAAAAGCTCCACCCACAGGAAAATTAAGCGTGACCGTGGGGTCCGAACAGAATAATTTTCACCGACCCCACTTGAACGGGCGATCCTCGGCTGGTTACGGTGTCCTGACAGGACGATCTACCGCCGGAGGGCAGTCATGACGGAAATTCTTTCGCCTTTGGGTGTCCAGGGCAGCCCCACGACCCTCGAACGTGTGGTCGCGCACCCGGCGTGGCCTGTGCTCAAGGACGCCATCGAAACCATCCGCCCGTGGCAGTCCAAGGACGGCTCGATCGACCTCGCGGCGGACGGCGCGCCGCGCGCCGAGGCCGTCCGCGAGGAGGTCGGGCGGGTCGTCGCGGCCGTCGGTGAACTCTCCCCGCTGCTGCCGCACGACGCCGTCTACCACCAGGCGCTCGTCGCCGATCTGCGCCGCTGGGCCGACGCCGGCTTCGGCGTACCCGACTTCCTCGACTCGCTGCTCGCCTTCCAGCCCGCCCGGCAGCGGGCCGACGGCCTCCAGCACCTCGTCGTGTTCCCCATGTACACGCAGAACGGCAACCCGAACCGGAACTTCGAGGCCGTCGTCCTGCGGATGGTCTGGCCGGAGTGGCTCGCCGAGCTGGAGCGCACCCGCTACGACAACCCCCTCTTCTGCGGCATCACCTTCGAGGACTTCACGGCCGGCTACGACACCAACTCCGCCGTGCTGTTCCCGGAGACCATCGCGGTCCGCGAGGCCCCCGAGCGGTTCAGCTGGGGCGGCATCTTCTGCGACCGCGAGGCCGCCCGCTTCCGCCGCGTCACCGAGGCCGCCGTCGAGACCCTCGGCGTGCAACTCCCGTCGGACATCGCGGCGTTGATCGGCGACCAGGAGCGCTGCCAGCAGGCGTTCGTCCTGTGGGACATGGTCCACGACCGCACCCACAGCCACGGTGACCTGCCCTTCGACCCGTTCATGATCAAGCAGCGCCAGCCGTTCTGGATGTACGGCCTGGAGGAACTGCGCTGCGATCTCACCGCTTTCAGGGAAGCTGTCAAGCTGGAGGCCGAGGGCTACCCGCAGGCGCGCGATGTGCAGTTCGCGGTGATCTTCGACCGGATGTTCCGGTTCCCCGTCACCGGCGACCGGGTGCGCAATTACGACGGCCTCGGCGGCCAGCTGCTCTTCGCGTACCTCCACAAGCACGACGTCGTACGCTGGACGGACAACACACTGCACATCGACTGGGAGCGGGCGCCCAAGGTCACCAACCAGCTGTGCGGCGAGATCGAACAGCTCTACCGCGACGGCATCGACCGGCCCAAGCTGGTCCACTGGTTCGCCGCCTACGACCTCGTCTCGACCTACCTCGCTCCGCACCCGGGCTCGGTCTGGGCCAAGGGGCCGGACGCCCTCGACCTGGACCAGCCGCCGCGCAAACTCGTGGATGACGTGCTTCCCGACGAGTTCCCGCTGAGCATGTTCTACGAGGCGCTCGCCAAGAAGCTGCGTGCTGTGATCGCATCGACCAAGGGCATCACGGCCCACAGTGACTCGCTGGCGGCGGCGTGAAGACCGACCGGAAGACCCGGCGGACGGCCGTCCAGGGGCAGGACGAGGAGGCGACGGAGATGGTTACTTCGACGGGCGGCCAGGGGCCGCTGGACGGTGCGGTCATTGCGGTGGCCGGAGCGGCCGGCCCGGCAGGCCGTGCCACCCTGCTGCGGCTGGCCGAGGCGGGCGCGGTGGTGGTCGGCTCGGACTCCAACGCGGAACGGCTCGCGGAGGCCGTCGACGCGGCCCGCTACGCACACGGCGGCGCCACCGTCATCGGCGACACCGTGGACCTCCTCGACATCGACCAGACCCGTGAATGGGCGGCCCGTACGGAGAAGGAGTTCGGCCGGGTCGACGGCCTGGTGCACCTCGTGGGCGGCTGGCGCGGCTCCTCGACGTTCGCCGAGACCGACCTCGCGGACTGGGACGTCCTCCACAAGCTCCTCGTCCGCACCGTCCAGCACACCTCCCTCGCCTTCAACGAAGCCCTCGAACGCAGCGGCAACGGCCGCTTCCTGCTGACCAGTGCGGCCGGCGCCGGCAAGCCCACCGGGGGCAATGCCGCCTATGCCGCGGCCAAGGCCGCCGCCGAGGCATGGACGCTCGCCATGGCGGACGGTTTCCGCAAGTCAGGGGGTGAGCAGGGGCCACGCGCCGCGGCTGCCATCCTGATCGTGAAGGCGCTCGTCAACGACCAGATGCGCGCCGAGCGACCGAACGCCAAGTTCGCGGGCTTCACCGACGTCAAGGAGCTGGCCGAGGCCATCGCCGGAGTCTGGAGCCGGCCCGCCCAGGAAGTGAATGGACAGCGTCTGTGGCTGACCCCCAAGCCGTGACCGGAGCGAAGACCGACGCCCGGCAGCACCACGACCCCCAGATACGCGGCTTCGCCAGCGACAACTACTCCGGGGCGCATCCGGAGATCCTCGCCGCGCTCGCCCTCGCCAACGGCGGCCACCAGATCGCCTACGGCGAGGACGACTACACGGCACACCTCCAGCGCGTCGTCCGCAGCCACTTCGGGCAGCGCGCGGAGGCCTTCCCGGTCTTCAACGGCACCGGCGCCAACGTCGTCGCGCTCCAGGCGGTCACCGACCGCTGGGGCGCGGTGATCGCCGCCGACACGGCCCACATCCACGTGGACGAATGCGGCGCCCCGGAACGCGTCGGCGGCCTCAAGCTCCTCACCGTCCCCACCCCCGACGGCAAGCTCACCCCCGACCTCATCGACCGCGAGGCCCGCGGCTGGGACGACGAGCACCGCGCCATGCCGCAGGTCGTCTCGATCACCCAGAGCACCGAACTCGGCACGGTCTACACCCCCGAAGAGATCCGGGCGATCTGCGACCACGCCCATGAACGGGGCATGCTCGTCCACCTCGACGGCTCCCGCATCACCAACGCCGCCGCCTTCCTCGACGTCCCGATGCGCGCCTTCACCAACGCCGTCGGCGTCGACATCCTCTCGTACGGAGGCACCAAGAACGGCGCCGTCTTCGGCGAGGCGGTCATCGTCCTCAACCCCGACGCGGTCCGGGCGATGAAGCACCTCCGCAAGCTGTCGATGCAGCTCGCGTCCAAGATGCGCTTCGTCTCCGTCCAGCTGGAGGCGCTCCTCGCCAAGGACCTCTGGCTCCGCAACGCCCGCCACGCCAACACCATGGCCCAGCGGCTGGCCACCGGAGTCCGCGAGATCCCCGGCGTGGAGATCCTCCACCCCGTCCAGTCCAACGCGGTCTTCGCCCGCCTCCCGCACGACGTCAGCGAACGTCTCCAGAAGCGCTACCGCTTCTACTTCTGGGACGAACGGGCCGGCGACGTCCGCTGGATGTGCTCGTTCGACACCACGGAGGACGACGTCGACGGCTTCCTGGCGGCGCTGCGGGAGGAGATGGGGCGGTAGCGGCCGACGGCGGGGAGCCGGACCTGCCCGGCTTCCCGCCGCCCGCGACGGCCGGCTGCGCTTGACCCTCCGGTAACCGGAGGCCCTACGGTCCCGGGACATGAAGATTGTTGTGCACGACACCGCGACCGCCATGCTCGACCTCCTCCGCCGTCCCCTGGAGGAGCGGCCCGAGGCCCTGCGCGACATGCTCGACCCCCTGCACGGCGTGATGTCCAAGGTGATGGGTGATCTGGACCTGGTCCAGGGGCACCAGAGCCTGGGCAGCGGCTTCCGGCTCGACCGTGACGATCCCCGCTACCTGACTGCCCTGCACCAGATGCAGGAGGCGGGCGTGTGGAACCGGATCGAGGACTCTCTCGCCACGGCGTGGGAGCGGATCAGCAGCACGGCGCCCGCCGTCGAGCACGCCGAGACCGTCCACGTCGTCCTGGTGCTCGGCAACCCCGACGACGACCACCTGATGGTCCGCAGCGCCGGATACTTCGGCTGGGGCGGCATCCCGGGCGCGATCCAACTGGTGATGTGGCCCACCGACATGGCCCTGGAGAAGATCGGCCACGCCGCCGCGCACGAGCTCCACCACAACGTGCGCTACGCGAACGTGACCTGGAACCCGATGACCGTCACGCTCGGTGAATGGGTCGTCGCCGAGGGGCTGGCCGAGGCGTTCGTCCGGGAACTGGCCGGTGAGCAGGCCATGGGCCCGTGGTCGCGCGCGCTGACCGGTGCCGATCTGGACAGCGCCTACGAAAAGATCACCGGCGACATCGACCTGGCCGGGATGCACCACCTGACCGGGTACATCCTCGGCGACACCAGCGCGGAGCGCATGGGGCAACCGACCGTGGGACTACCGCACTTCGCCGGATACGGGGTGGGGCTGCGCATCGTCGACGCCCACCTGGCGGCAACCGGTCTGACCGCCGCACAGAGCGTCGCCCTGCCGCCGCGCGAGATCCTCGCCAATGCAGGCGTACCGACCACCGCGTAACCGCGAGGTATGCGTGAAGATACGCCATATCGAATGAATATTGACCTTCGGGTATGGTCTGGCTACGCTCCGCCTCATGGAGCTGATCCAGAACGCCCCTGAAATTTCTGCCTACTTGGCGGAATCCGAGGCCATCGACCACGGGCATCCGCTCGTCCGGGCGACCGCGGCGGAGCTGTCCGCCGCGGTCGCTGATGCATATGCATACGCCAAGGCGGCCTTTGAGTTCGTCCGTGATCGCATTCCGCACTCCGCCGACACCAGCGATCCGCGGGTGACCTGGCGGGCCTCCGATGTGCTGGAGAAGCGGACCGGGATCTGCTGCGCCAAGGCGCATGCGCTGGTCGCGCTGCTGCGTGCGGAGGGGATTCCGGCGGCGCTGTGCTATCAGAAGTTCGAGGTCGTCCACGGTCTCGTGGCGGTCCGGCTGCCGGGGGCGGAGCGCTGGGTGCGGCAGGATCCGCGGGGAGGTGAGCCGGGTGCCGCCGCGGAGTTCCGGACGGATCGGGAGCAGATCGCGTTTCCGGTGCGACCGGAGTGCAATGAAGTGGACTATCCGGTGCTGTTTGCTGAACCGCACCCTGCCGTGCTCCAATGCCTCCGGGAGGCCGTCGACCGGCCCCACCTCTGGAAGCTGCTCCCTACCGAACTCTGAGGTACGGCCCCATGCCCCGCCCCCTGTACGTGTCCGACGAGGTCCGCGCCCTCGCTCCCGGCTTCGCCTACCTCACGGTGGAAGCGCACGGCCTGACCAACGGGCCGAGCGACGACATCAGTTCGGGACTCCTGGAGGAGGCCGGCCGCCGGCTCGCCGAGCGGCTCGGCACTCGCGCGCCGCAGGACGATCCGCACATCGCCGCCTGGCGCGCCGCGTACAGCGCCTTCGGCTGCAAGCCCTCCCGCACCCGCAACTCCGCTGAGGCGCTGGCCAGGCGCGCCCTCGCGGACGGCGGGCTGCCGCGCATCAACCGCCTGGTCGACATCTACAACGCGATCAGCGTCGCCCATCTCATCCCGGTGGGCGGCGAGGACCTGGACCGCATCCAGGGCGGCATGCGGCTCGTACGGGCCACGGGGGAGGAGCCGTTCGCGATCGCGGCGGGCGGCGCCGAGACCGTCGAGCACCCGGATGCCGGCGAGGTGGTGTGGTGCGACGACGAGGGCGTCACCTGCCGGCGCTGGAACTGGCGGCAGGGGGTGCGGACCCGCCTCACCGAGGAGTCGGTGAATGCGCTGTTCCTGCTGGAGCGGATGGCGCCGATGACGCTCGACGAGCTGACGGCCGCGGGCGCCGAGCTCGCCGAGGCGTTGCAGAAGGCGTGCCCGGAGGCCCGTATCGAGGTCGGGGACATCCGGCCCCGGTGATCCGGGGCGGCCCCGGCCGGCCGTCGGAGGCTGCCGGGGGCGTCCCGGAGCGCTCCCGTCAGGCGAGGCTTCCGGGGGCCGCCGGCGCCGTGCCGCCCAGGTGGGCCGGGACCCACCAGGTGTCCTCGGGGCCCTTGGGGCGTACCGGGTAGGCGCGCTGGGCCGCCTCCAGCAGGTCCTGGACGCGGGACCGCAGCCGGTCGGTGATCTTCTCCGCCTGGTCGGCCGGGTCCGCCTCGACCGGCTCGCCGACCCGGATCGTTATCGGGATGTGGTTGCGCCCCAGATCGCGCTTGTGGCCCTTGGTCCACAGTCGCTGGGTGCCCCACAGTGCCATCGGAAGCAGCGGAACACCGGCTTCCTGGGCCAGCCGGGCCGCGCCCGACTTGAAGTTCTTCAGGGTGAAGGACTCGGAGATCGTCGCCTCGGGGAAGACTCCGATGATCTCGCCCGAACGCAGCGCGCTCAGCGCGTGCTTGTAGGCGTGCATGCCCTGCGCCCGGTCGACCGGGATGTGCTTCATCGCGCGCATCAGCGGTCCCGACACCTTGTGCCGGAAGACCGCCTCCTTCGCCATGAACCGCACCAGCCGCTTGGCCGGCCGCGCGGCGTAACCGCAGAAGACGAAGTCCAGATACCCGATGTGATTGCTCACCAGCACCGCCCCGCCGCGCCGCGGAATGTTCTCCGTGCCCGCGATGTCGAACTTCAGGTCGAGCGCCTTGAAGAGCGTGCGGGCGGCGCCGATGACGGGCGGATAGACGAGCTCTGCCATGTCCGGGGGACCCCTTTTCTGTGCCTGGGGAGGGTTCTCCCGGCGGAAACCTACGCAGCCGTAACTATGCGGCTCCGGGAGATCGTGCCCGATGTCTGCCCAGGCGGCCAGCGGCTGGGCCCTTGCGGGCGGGAGATTCTCGTCACGTGGGGGCGCGCCTCAGCCGGCCGCCCTCCGCAGGAGAAGGTACACCTCGCACCCCAGGCAGTACCCGAACACCGCGTTGAGGAAGGCCGCCGCGAGGGCGCAGGCGGTGGCCGCCGGTCCCAGCCACTGCGGCCCCAGGACATAGCCGGCCAGCCCGACAATGGCGAAAAACAGCCCAACGGTCTGGGCGAATCGGGGCGGAGCGGCATCCTCGAATGCGCCCGGCGGGGACAGCCGCGGCTGTACCGCCACCCTGAACAGCCAGCCGTACGGCGACCGCTGGACCCCGGCCGCCGCGCCGACGGCGAACACCACCGCCTGGAAGGCCAGCAGCCACCCGCTCCCGCTGATGAGCACCGCGGCCAACACGGCGCTCGTCAGCACCGCCCCGAACCGCGGACCCCGTACGTCGACCCTGCCGCCCGCCATGACCGTCTCCTTCCCGGAACGCGCCGCGCCGGTCCGCACTCTGTGCGGTGCGCGGCGTCCGCGGAACAGCTTCCCCCGGAACGGCGCCGGTAGGGCCCCGGGAATCTTTGCGGTCTCGTGAATGCTGCATCCTGAGATGACGGGACTCATGGTGTGCATCGCGGTGCTCGCGGCGGCGAGCGTCTTCGGCCTGCTGCACCAACGCCGCAACGGGAGGCTGACGGTGCGCAAGCGGGACGACGGGGCGCGGCTGGGTGCCGCCGAGATCGGCGCGGAGCTGGGGGAGCGGGCGACCCTGCTCCAGTTCTCCAGCGCCTTCTGCCAGCCCTGCCGCGCCACCCGGCGCACGCTCGGCGAGGTGGCCGGCATGGTCGACGGGGTGGCCCACGTCGAGATCGACGCGGAGGACCGCCTGGAACTCGTTCGGAGCCTGAACATCCTGCGGACGCCGACGGTGCTGGTGCTCGACGCGCACGGTGCGGTGGTCCGCCGCGCCTCGGGCCAGCCCCGCAAGGCGGACATCATCGCGGCGCTGGGCGCGGCCATCCGTGATTGATCTCCCAGATGCCGGGCGCCACTTGACGCTGCGGGTCACGCATCGTCAGTCTGACGTTATGCGGCCTGGAATCCTTCTTTACGGACGCGCGCATGTCGACCTTCTGCGGACCGCCAGCGCGCGCTGTCCCCGCGTGTGAGCAGCGACGACTCCACCGCTCCCGGCCGCCGTACGGCCGCCGGCGGTCCCGCCTCGGCTCGTAGCCCACAGCAGAAGGACAACTCCATGACGGCCTCGCCCGACCTCGGCACGCCCCGCACCGCCTCCCCCGAACTCCTGCGCTCCGTCTTCCGGCAGCACGCCGCGGGCGTCGCGGTGATCACCGCGCACGGCTCCCGCCCGGTCGGCTTCACCGCCACCTCCCTCACCTCCGTCGCCGCCGAACCGCCGCTGCTCTCCTTTGGCATCGGCACCGGCGCCTCCAGCTGGCCGGCCGTCGCCGAGGCCGAGCACATAGGCGTCCACATACTCGGCGAGCACCAGGAGGAGCTGGCCGCCACCTTCGCCCGCAGCGGCGCGGACCGCTTCGGCCCGGCCACGTCCTGGCGTACGGGACCGGAGGGCGTGCCCCTGCTGGACGGCGTACTGGCCTGGCTGGTGTGCCGGGTCGTGGCGCGGGTGCCGGCCGGCGACCACCGGATCGTGCTCGCCCAGCCGGTCGTCGGCGACCCCGCGGTGCCGGGCCGTCCGCTCCTCTACCACCAGGGCCGCTTCCACGCGCTGCGCGACTGACGGGTTCCCGTCCACCTGCTCCGTCGCCCGGTCGGGGCCGTTGGCAAGGTCACATTTCGACGGCCTTGATTCGGGGCGACAGACTGGATGTACTGGCGAGTAATATGACGGTCGGCGCGGGGAGTCGCATCCGACCGGGAGCCGCCCCAAGAGGCGCCTATGCTGCCAGCACAAGGCAGTTCTGAAGAGACGAGCAGGTAGGAGAGCCGGCGTGAGCTTGAGGATCGTTGTCTGTGTGAAGTACGTGCCCGACGCCACCGGCGACCGGCACTTCGCCGAGGACCTGACCGTCGACCGCGACGACGTTGACGGCCTCCTCTCGGAGCTCGACGAGTACGCCGTCGAGCAGGCCCTCCAGATCAAGGAGGCCAACGACGACGAGGCGGAGATCACGGTCCTGACCGTCGGTCCCGAGGACGCCAACGACGCCCTGCGCAAGGCGCTGTCGATGGGTGCCGACAAGGCCGTCCACGTCGAGGACGACGACCTCCACGGCACCGACGCGCTCGGCACCTCGCTCGTGCTCGCCAAGGCCATCGAGAAGACCGGCTACGACCTCGTCGTCTGCGGTATGGCCTCCACCGACGGCACGATGGGTGTGCTGCCCGCGCTGCTCGCCGAGCGCCTCGGCGTCCCGCAGGTGACCCAGCTCTCCGAGGTCTCCGTCGCCGACGGCAAGGTGACCGGCCGCCGGGACGGCGACACCGCCAGCGAGCAGCTGGAGGCCGCGCTGCCGGCCGTCGTCTCCGTCACCGACCAGTCGGGCGAGGCGCGCTACCCCTCCTTCAAGGGCATCATGGCCGCCAAGAAGAAGCCGGTGGAGTCCCTGGACCTGGAGGACCTGGACATCGAGGCGGACGAGGTCGGCCTGGAGGGCTCCTGGACCAAGGTCGAGGAGGCCGCCGAGCGTCCGGCCCGTACGGCGGGCACGATCGTCGAGGACAAGGGCGACGGCGCCAAGCAGCTCGCCGAGTTCCTGGCCGGCCAGAAGTTCATCTGAGGCCGACGGTTCGCCGGAACCTCCCTTCCTCCCTCCGCCCGCACTTTTCCCGCAGGAGCAATCGCCATGGCTGAAGTCCTTGTCTACGTCGACCACGTGGACGGCGCCGTCCGCAAGCCCACCCTCGAACTGCTCACCCTGGCCCGCCGCATCGGCGAGCCGGTAGCCGTGCACCTCGGTGCCGGCGCGGACACCGCCGCTCCCGTGCTCGCCCAGCACGGCGCGGTCAAGGTCCTGACCGCCGACGCCCCGGAGTTCGCCGAGTACCTGGTCGCCCCCAAGGTCGACGCGCTCCAGGCCGCCTACGACGCGGTCTCCCCGGCCGCCGTCCTCCTCCCGTCCTCCGCCGAGGGCAAGGAGATCGCGGCCCGCCTGGCCGTCCGCATCGGCTCCGGCATCATCACCGACGCCGTCGACCTGGAGGCCGGCGACGAGGGCCCGGTGGCCACGCAGTCCGTCTTCGCGGCGTCGTTCACCACCAAGTCCCGTGTCTCCAAGGGCACTCCGGTCATCACCGTCAAGCCCAACTCCGCCGCTCCGGAGGCCGCGCCGGCCGCCGGTACGGTCGAGCAGCTGGCGGTGACGGTCGCCGAGTCCTCCAAGGGCACCAAGATCGTCTCGCGCACCCCGCGCGAGTCGACCGGCCGCCCGGAGCTGACCGAGGCCGCGATCGTGGTCTCCGGTGGCCGCGGCGTCAACGGCGCCGAGAACTTCCCGGTCATCGAGGCGCTCGCCGACTCGCTCGGTGCGGCCGTCGGCGCCTCGCGCGCCGCGGTGGACGCCGGCTGGTACCCGCACACCAACCAGGTCGGCCAGACCGGTAAGTCGGTCTCGCCGCAGCTGTACATCGCGGCGGGCATCTCCGGCGCGATCCAGCACCGCGCCGGTATGCAGACCTCGAAGACCATCGTCGCCATCAACAAGGACGCCGAGGCGCCGATCTTCGACCTGGTCGACTACGGCGTGGTCGGCGACCTCTTCGACGTCGTCCCGGCGCTCACCGACGAGGTCAAGTCCCGCAAGGGCTGAGCCTGTTCGGCCCGTCGGAGCCCACTCCCGGCGAACGCCCGAAGGCCCCGTACGCGCGGTGCGTACGGGGCCTTCGGGCGTGCCGCTCAGGTGTGCGGCAGCTGTCCCTTGTCCGGAGCGCCGGCCGGCACCGGCTCCAGCACCGCGACATCCGCCGGTCCGGCCAGCGCGTCCGCCATCTCCGCACCCAGCTTGGCCAGCGCCGGGCCGGCCGAATGGGCGTCGAGGGCGGCCTGGTCGGCCCAGTTCTCCACCACGACGACGCGGTCGTCGCCGGCGTGCACCGCGTACAGCAGGCAGCCGGGCTCGGCGTGCACGGCGGCGGTGTGCCGGCGGAACGCCGCGAGGACGTCCTCGCGGCGGCCGGGCTTGGTCCTGAGGGTGGCAACGACGACGGGCACGGGGCCTCCTGGGGTTCGCGGCACGGGAGTGATCCCGCTGATATGTGCGAGCCTATGCACTGCGGATCATGGCCGGAAATCGGCTGCTCGCCCTCGGTCCGTCCGCCGTCCCCGCCCGGCCGGGCCCCTCCCGTCAGGCGCCGGTCGCGCCGTCGATGCCCTGGCGCAGCAGATCGGCGTGCCCGTTGTGCCGTGCGTACTCCTCGATCAGGTGGACGTACACCCAGCGCAGGTTCAGCGTGCGGCCGTTGGAGGTGGTGAAGGTCTCGTCCAGCCCGCGGCCGGCGGCCACCGTGTCGCAGGCGGCGGTCTCGGCGCGGAAGGCGGCGAAGTCGGCCTCGGCGGCGGCCGGGTCGAGGCCGTTGAAGTCGGCGTCCGGGTCGTCCTCGGTGAAGTAGAGGCTGCCGATCCGCTCACCGGCGAAGCACTGCCGGAACCACCAGCGTTCGACCTCCGTCAGATGGCGCACCAGGCCGAGCAGGGTGAGGGTGGAGGGCGGGTTGCTCGCCCGGACGAGCTGCTCGGGAGTGAGGCCGGCGCACTTGGCGAGCAGGGTGTCGCGGTGGAAGTCGAGCCAGCCTTGCAGCATGTCCCGTTCGCCCGCCGCGACCGGGGCGTCGGAGCGTTCGATCTGGGGTGCGGTCCACGTCATGACGGCGATTGTGGCGGTGCCGGCGGGGGCGCGCCACGGAGTTTCGGGCGGGGCGCGGGCCGGTGGCCTGCGTCGCCACGGGCGGGGAGGTGTTGACCTCGCCATGCGACACCGTTAGCTTCGCTATACGGATTGTTGATTCCGTTAAGCGGAAAAGGCGCGGCGCCGGTGGCGGCGTCGGGCGCAAGCACCGGGAGGGTACCGAGATGGGGCAGCAGGAGACCGTGGCGACGAGCCTCGCGGACACCGTACGCGAGGGCATCGGAGCCGCCCTCGCCGCGGTGGACGCCGACCTGGCGCGGCGCTACCCGGGAGACCCCGGCACCCGCCAGCCGGTCCACACGGTCTACGTCCCCGGCGACGTCTTCGCCGCCGACACCCTGCGCTCCTGGGGCGAGGCGGCCCTTGCCGCCCTCGACGAGCACGCCCCCGACGCCGGTGCGCTCGCCGCCGTCCTCGGCATCCCGGACGAACTCGCCGGACCGGTCCACGAGCGGGTCCGCGCGAAGCTGGAACGGGAGCCGGTCGAGGACCTGCGGATCGACTTCGAGGACGGCTACGGCCCCCGCCCGGACGCCGAGGAGGACGCCGCCGCGGCCCGCGCCGCCGCCCTCGTCGCCGCCGCCTATGAGAACGGCACCGCCGCCCCTTATATGGGCATCCGCATGAAGTGCATGGAGGCCGCCGTCCGCGACCGCGGCATCCGCACCCTGGACATCTTCCTCACCGGCCTCATGGAGGCCGGCGGCCTGCCCGACGGCCTCGTCCTCACCCTCCCCAAGGTGACCTACGCCGAGCAGGTCACCGCCATGGTCCGGCTCCTGGAGGAGTTCGAGAAGGCCCGCGGCCTGGAGAGCGGCCGGATCGGCTTCGAGATCCAGATCGAGACCACCCAGTCCATCCTCGGCGCCGACGGCCGCGCCACCGTCGCCCGCATGATCGAGGCCGCCGAGGGCCGCGCCACCTCCCTCCACTACGGCACCTTCGACTACAGCGCCTCCTGCGGCGTCAGCGCCGCCTACCAGGCCAGCGACCACCCCGCCGCCGACCACGCCAAGGCCGTCATGCAGGTCGCCGCCGCCGGCACCGGCGTACGGGTCTCCGACGGCTCCACCAACGTGCTGCCGGTCGGCCCCACCGCCCAGGTCCACGACGCCTGGAGGCTGCACTACGGCCTCACCCGCCGCGCCCTGGCCCGCGCCTACTACCAGGGCTGGGACATGCACCCCGGCCACCTGCCCACCCGCTACGCGGCCGTCTACGCCTTCTACCGCGAGGGCCTGGAGAAGGCCGCCGCCCGTCTCGCCGCGTACGTCGCCAAGGCCGGCGGCGACGTCATGGACGAGCCCGCCACCGCCAAGGCCCTCAGCGGCTACCTGCTCCGCGGCCTCGACTGCGGCGCCGTCGACACCGACGAGGTCGCCCGCCTCACCGGCCTGACCCGCGCCGACCTCGACGCCCTGGCGGGCCGCCCGGCACACACCGCCTGACACCGGACCGCCCGGTCCCCCCGCCCCGGCCCCGTGTGCGGCGCCCCAACAGGGCGCCGCACACGGGGCGTTGGCGCTGCGCGAGGTCGGGCGGACGCGGCGGGACGGACGCCCCGCCGCGTCCGCTCCTCCTGAGCGGGCCCGTCACCCCTCGTACGGTCGGATCTCGCCCGAGCCGCGGGGGATCAGTCGGGTGGGTATCTCCATGCGGCGGGGTGTCTCGTCGACGCCGTCCAGGCGGCGGAAGAGCTGGACGGCCGCCGTACGGCCCATGTGGGCGGCGTCCTGGGCGACGACCGTGATGGCGGGGCGGACGAGATCGGCGAGTTCGAAGTCGTCGAAGCCCACCAGGGCGACCGGGTGCGGGCGTTCGCGCAGCACGCGGACGGCGGTGACGGTGACGCGGTTGTTGCCCGCGAACAGGGCGGTGACCGGTTCCGGGGCGTCCAGCATCGCCGCCGCGGCGGCCCGTACCCGCTCGGGGGCGGTGGAGCCGAGCGAGACCCAGGAGTCGTCAACGGGCAGGCCGGCGGCGGCCATTGCGGTGCGGTAGCCGCGCAGCCGCTCCCTCGCGGTGTGGATGCGCGGCTGGTCGCCGATGAAGCCGATCCGGCGGTGGCCGTGCGCGATGAGGTGGGCGACCGCGTCCCGGGCGCCGCCGAAGTTGTCGGAGAGGACCACATCGGCGTCGATCCGGCCGGCCGGGCGGTCCACGAAGACGGTGGCGACCCCGGCGGCTATCTCCGGCTCCAGGTAACGGTGGTCGTCGCCGGCCGGGATGACGACCAGGCCGTCCACCCGCCGGGCGCACAGCGCGAGCACCAACTCCTGCTCGCGGGCCGGGTCCTCGGCGCTGGAGCCGTTGATCAGAAGGGCTCCGTGGCTGCGTGCGACCTCCTCGACGGCGCGGCTGAGCGGGCCGTAGAAGGGGTCGGCGAGGTCTTCGAGGACCAGGCCGATGCTGGCCGTACGGCCCTTGCGCAGGATCCGGGCGGAGTCGTTGCGCCGGAAGCCGAGGGCCGTGATCGCCTCCTGGACGCGGCGTTCGGTGTCCGGGGTGACGCCGGGTTCGCCGTTGACCACTCTCGACACCGTTTTGAGGCCAACCCCGGCGCGCGCTGCGACATCCTTCATCGTGGGGCGGGTGCCATAGCGATGCGAGGTGCCGCGGGCGGTGTCGGTCACGGTGTGCGGTCCTGTTTCTGTCGGCGCCGGCCGGCGCATCGGGTCGCGGTGGGGGCGCTTCGGCGTGTGGCGTCGAGCATAGCCTCTAGACAACGTTGTCAACTGGGGGAAGACTGGCGTTCTCACGCCGGGCCGGCACCCCCGGCCCCCCGGGCCCACCAGGAGATTCGACACCGATGCAGACGGACCTCAGCGCAGCTTTGGACATTGGCGGCACGAAGATCGCCGGCGCTCTGGTGGACGCAGACGGAAGAATGGTCGTACGGGCCGCCCGGCCGACCCCCGCGGACCAGGACGGGGCCACCGTGATGCGTGCGGTCGCCGCGGTCGTCCGCGAGCTGGCCGCCGGCCCGGACTGGGTGCGGGTGGCCGCCGTCGGCATCGGCAGCGCCGGCCCCGTGGACGCCTCCGCGGGGACCGTCAGCCCGGTCAACATCCCTGGCTGGCGCGGCTTTCCGCTGGTCGCCGGAGTGCGGGAGCTGGTCGGTGGGCGCCCGGTGGCGCTGGTCGGGGACGGGGTCGCGATGACCGCCGCCGAGCATTGGCAGGGTGCTGCGCGCGGCCACGACAACGCGCTGTGCATGGTGGTCTCCACCGGAGTCGGCGGCGGGCTCGTGCTCAACGGGCGGCTGCACCCGGGCCCCACGGGCAACGCCGGGCACATCGGGCACATCAGCGTCGACCTCGACGGCGATCCGTGCCCCTGCGGTGGCCGCGGCTGCGTGGAGCGGATCGCCAGCGGCCCCAACATCGCCCGCCGGGCGCTGGCCAACGGCTGGCGGCCGGGCCCCGACGGGGACGCCAGCGCCGCCGCGGTCGCCGCCGCGGCGCACGCCGGCGACCTCGTCGCCCTGCGCTCCTTCGAGCGGGCCGCCCAGGCGCTGGCCGCCGGGATCGCCGCCACCGCCACCCTCGTCGAGATCGATATCGCGGTGATCGGCGGCGGTGTCGCGGGCGCGGGCGAGGTCCTGTTCGCCCCGCTGCGTACGGCTCTGCGGGAGTACGCCACCCTGTCGTTCGTGTCCCAACTGACCGTCGTACCCGCCCAAATGAGGACGGACGCCGGTGTGGTGGGCGCCGCCGCGGTCGCCGCGCAACAGTCCCGTCTCGATGCGTTCGCGCCTGCCCGATGAGGGCACCACAGGCGCCCGCCCGCCCCGTAGTCTGGTGCCCACCGCGGCAGACGCCGTGACGTGCACGGCGTACGGGCGAAGACACGGCATCGAGGGGATCGGCGACGGTGACATCGGGGGAGCGTGAGCAGCACGGGCCGCAGGAGCCCCATGGGGCGGGCGGCGGAAGCGGTCCCGGGCAGGCGGGCGGTACGCCACCGCCGGCGGCCGGCGGCGGGGGCGCGGGGGCCGGCCCCGGCGTGCCCCGTGCCGCCTCCCGCAGCGGGCCGAAGCGCGGCGCCGACGACGATCTGACCGGCCGGCTGATCGGCGGTCGCTACCGCGTCACCGGCCGGATCGGCCGCGGCGGCATGGGCGTGGTCTGCCGCGCCGACGACCAGGTGCTGGGCCGCGAGGTCGCGCTCAAGGTCCTGCGGGCCTACACGGACGCCTCCGCTCCGGAACTCGCCGACCTGCGCACCCGTATGCAGCGCGAGGCGCGGGCCGCGGCCCGCATCCGGCACGCCGGCGTGGTCACCGTCCACGACGTCATCGACGAGGCGGGCCGCCCGGTCATCGTCATGGAGCTGGTGGACGGGCCGTCCCTCGACGACGCCATCGGCCGGCGCGGCCCCCTGGACCCCCGCGAGATCGCCCGCATCGGCGCCGCCGTGATGGACGCGCTGGACGCCGCCCATCAGGTCGGTGTGCTGCACCGCGACGTCAAGCCCGGCAACGTCCTGCTGGACTCCAGCGGCCGGGTCGTCCTCACCGACTTCGGCATCGCCAGCATCGAGGCCCCCGGCGACGGTGCGACCACGAACATCACCCGCAGCGGCGAACTGGTCGGCTCCCTCGACTACTTGCCGCCCGAGCGCGCCCAGGGCATGGACCCCTCCCCGGCCTCCGACATCTGGTCGCTGGGCATGACGCTGTACGCGGCGGTCGAGGGCGGCGGCGCCCCGTTCCGCCGTACGTCGGTGTACTCGACGCTGACCGCGATCGTCACCGAACCGCTGCCCGAGCCGCGCCGCGCCGGGCCGCTGGCGCCCGTCCTGTACGCCCTGATGGCCAAGAACCCGGCCGACCGCCCGTCCGCCGCCCAGGCGCGGAGCATGCTGGAGGCGGTGGCGGAGGGCCGCGACCCGGGCGTCGCCCCGCCGCCGGCACCGCAGCCCGGCAGCCCCTACGTGCCGACGGCCACCAACATCCGGGCGGCGGTGGCCCCCGATGGCGCGCCGTCCGCACCGTCCGCCGCGCCCGCCGGTGCCGGCAACGCCGGTGCGCCGCCGGCCAGTTGGCTCTCCGGCCCGGGTGGGCAAGGGGCGCCCGGACCGCAGGAGCAGTCCGCCGGCGCCGCGCAGACCCAGGCCCAGGGCCCCTTCCACGACCCTCCCGGCGTGGTGGCCGGCCCCTTCGTCGGCGCCACCGGCCCGCACCCCTATCCGGGCAGCCGCGGCGGCATCTCCCAGGGGGACACCGCAACGTTGCCCGCCCGGCGCAGCCGCCGGGTGCTGCTGGCCGTGGCGGCGGTACTGGCCGTCCTCGCCACCGGCGGGGGAGTGACGTACGCACTGGTCGGCGGCTCCGGCGACACGACCGCGGCCGGCGGACGGCAGTCCGCGGCTCCCGCCACCACGCCGGGCCGGCCCGGCGAGCCGAGCGCGACCACCGGTCAGGGCGAGGTCAACGGGAAGGGCAAAGGGCAGAGCGCCCCACCGCCCGCCCCGGGCAGGCCCGCGGGCGGCGCGTCCTCCCAGCCCTCCAAACCCGCAGGTACGGGCGGGGGTTCGGGCGGCCAGGCCACCGGCGGCGCGGCATCGGGCGGTAGTCAGGGCGATATGGGCGGCCTGCTCAGCGGCGGGACACAGGGCGGCGGAAGCGGCGGTTCCGGCGGAACCGGCGGCTCCGGTGGCGGCACCACCACCGGCGGCGGTGCGGCCACCGGCGGCGGTGGGCCCACCCAGGGGCAGTCGTGCGCGGCCGTCGCAGGAGGCAGGGCCAACTGCGCCGTGTGGCGTACCGCGGCCTCGTACACCGCCTCCTTCCAGCAGGTCGGCCACCTCAACGCGGGCACCAACTACTTCTACTGCCAGGCGAATCTCGGCCGCCGCGAGACATACGGGAAGTGGACGAACGTCTGGTGGGCCAAGACCGATGACGACAGCGGCAATTCCGGTGTCTACGTGAGCGTCGTCTATCTGACGGGCGGGGAGAACGATCAGCCCGTCCCCGGGCTGCGCACCTGCTGATCCCGGCTGTGCCGGGCGTCCCGGAACGCCTCGGCCGACGCTTCCATGGAACATCGTCCTGTATGGCGTACCGTCCTCCCGCCGGCGGGTGCGAGCCCGTGAGCGGGCGGGGGTTTCGGTGCTGGAGGGGCTGGGGAGCGCTTGTTTGCCGGGGCTTCGCGGCGGGGGAGAGCGCGACCGGCTTCCCCCGTGCGGTGTGTTCAGCAGGCGGTGCTCCCGGTCATGCGCGCGGCCCGTGGTCCCGAGCGTTTCCGTGGCAGGGTGTTGCGGGCAACTCACCTGGGTCTAGGGAAGAGGGGAAACCGTGATCGTCTGGCTGAACGGCACGTTCGGTGCGGGCAAGACCACTGCGGCTCATGAACTGCTCGACCTGCTTCCCGGAAGCACGCTCTACGACCCCGAACTCCTCGGCAGCGGACTGCGGTTGATGCTGCCGGCCAAGCGGTTCGAGGAGATCGACGACTACCAGGATCTGCCGTCCTGGCGGCGGATGGTCGTGGACACCGCCGCCGCCCTGCTCACCGAGGTGCCGGGCCCCCTGGTGACGCCGATGACGCTGCTGCGCCAGGAGTACCGCGACGAGATCTTCGGCGCCCTCGCCGCCCGCCGGATCCCCGTACGGCATGTCCTGCTGCATGCGGAGGAAACGATCCTGCGGAAGCGAATAGCGCTCCGGGAGGAGACGCCGGGTGACGCCGAGGGCAATGCGTCCGTGCGGCGCTGGTGCCTGGAGCACCTGGGACCGTACGCGCAGGCGCTGGACTGGCTCAAGACCGACGCCCATGTCGTCGACACCACGGCGCTGACACCCCGGCAGACCGCGGAGCGCGTCGCGGAGGCCGTACGCACCGGGGCCGGGGCCTGCGACATCGTGCAGACACCCGAGCCGACCGCGGAAACCCTCGCCGCCGGGGTGCTGCTCTTCGACGACCGGGACCGGGTACTCCTCGTCGACCCGACGTACAAGCCCGGCTGGGAGTTCCCCGGCGGCATAGTGGAGCCCGGTGAGGCGCCCGCCCACGCCGGTGTACGGGAGGTCGCCGAGGAACTGGGCATCCAACTCCCGCGCGCCCCACGGCTGCTGGTACTGGACTGGGAGGCCCCCAAACCGCCGGGATTCGGCGGACTGCGGCTGCTCTTCGACGGCGGCACGCTGAGCGGCGACCGGATCCGCCAACTTCTGCTGCCCGGCTCGGAACTGCGCGACTGGCGCTTCGTCACCGAGGCCGAGGCCGAGTCGATGCTGCCACCGGTGCGCTGGAACCGCCTCCGCTGGGCACTGCGCGCCCGCGAACAGGGGTGTCCGCTGCATCTGGAGGCCGGTGTTCCCGTGGGGTGACGTTCCGCTGCGCTTGGCTGGGCTTCCCACGTTGTCGGCTGGCCCGCCGTGGGGGTTCTGTCTTTGCGCCTGCGGCTTCGCTGCGCTTTGCCTCGCCCTACGTTTTCGGCTGTCCCGCCGTGGGGGTTTGCCGCCGTTGCGCCTGCGGCCCGTCCGCTGCGCTTTGCGTCGCCGTGCGTGGTTGGCTTTCTCGCCGTTGCGCCTGCGGCGGGTGGGTCCGCTGCGCGGGGCTGTCGGGGTGCGGTGACGGTCCTGCGGGGCAGGGTGTCCGGACTGCTTCGCTTTACGTCCGGACACCCTGCCCCTCCGGCCCGTCCCCTCCCGTTGTGGGTGGGAATAACCAGTAGGGGTGCGCGTGAGTGGGACGGTGCGGGTTCATGTGTGGGAAGAGACCGTTACCGGACCACTTGGCCCAGCCTCCATCCACCGTTTCTTCCCTCCCTCCACGGGAGGGGGCGGGCCGGAGGGGGCGGTGTGCAGGACGTAAAGCGCAGCAGTCCTGCACACCGGCCCCGGAGGACCGTCACCGCACCCGAAAGCCCCGCGCAGCGGACAACACCCCGCGCCGAAGGCGCAAAAGCGAGCAACCCCCACGGCGGGAAAGCCGACAACGTGGGAAGCAGGCAAAGCGCAGCGGAACCGCTCAGCGCCGACTCTCGGCGTATCCGCGCAGGAACAGGGCCTCTGCCAGCGACAGTCGCTCCAGTTCCTCGGGCGAGACGCTCTCGTTGACGGCGTGGATCTGGGCTTCCGGCTCGCTCAGGCCGATGAGCAGGATCTCGCTGTCCGGGTAGAGCCCCGCGAGGGTGTTGCACAGCGGGATGGATCCGCCCAGACCGGACGTCTGCATCTCCTTGCCGTCGTACGCCTCCCGAAGCGCCTCCGCCATGGACGCGTACGCCGGGCTGCTGGTGTCCGCGCGGAACGGCTGGCCCTGGCCGACCTGCTCGACCGCCACCCGGGCGCCCCACGGAGCGGCGCCTTCCAGATGCGCGGCCAGCAGTTCGGTCGCCTCGGCGGCGTCCGTGCCCGGCGGCACCCGCAGGCTCACCAGGGCGCGCGCCCCGGCGTGCACGGACGGGGTGGCGCCCACCACGGGCGGGCAGTCGATGCCGAGCACCGTCACCGCGGGCCGGGCCCAGAGCCGGTCCGCGATACTGCCGGTGCCGATCAGCTCCACGCCGTCCAGCACCTTGGCGTCCTTGCGGAAGTCCTCCTCCGGGTACTGGAGGCCCTCCCAGCCGGCGTCCGCCGGCAGCCCGTGCACCGTCGTCGACCCGTCCTCGGCGCGCAGCGAGTCGAGGATCCGGATCAGTGCGGCGAGCGCGTCCGGGGCCGCGCCGCCGAACTGGCCGGAGTGCAGATTGCCTTCCAGGGTGTCGACCTGGACGCGCACCATGGTCATCCCGCGCAGCGTCGCGGTCACCGTCGGCACTCCGGCCCGGAAGTTGCCGGAGTCGCCGATGATGATCGCGTCGGCGGTCAGCAGCTCCGGGTGTGCTTCCGCGTACCGCTCCAGCCCGCCGGTGCCCTGCTCCTCCGAACCCTCCGCGATCACCTTGACGTTGACCGGTATGCCGCCGTGCTCCTTGAGCGCCCGCAGCGCAGTCAGGTGCATGATCAGGCCGCCCTTGCAGTCGGCGGTGCCGCGCCCGTACCAGCGGCCGTCGCGCTCGGTCAGTTCGAACGGCGGGGAGATCCAGGCGTCCTCGTCCAGCGGCGGCTGCACGTCGTAGTGCGCGTAGAGCAGTACGGTCGGTGCGCCGGCCGGGCCGGGCAGGAAGCCGTAGACGGACTGGGTGCCGTCCGGGGTGTCCAGCACCGCCACGTCCTGGAAGTCCTCGGCCCGCAGCGCGTCCACGATCCAGCGGGCGGCGGCCTCGCTCTCGCTCTTCGGGAACTGCGCGAAGTCCGCTACCGACTTGAAGGCCACCAGCTCCGTGAGTTCGGCCCTGGCGCGGGGTTGCAGCGCGGCGACGGTCTGTGCGAGCGGGCTGTCAGGCATGGAACGCTCCTTGTGGGCGCGGCGTTGTGTACGTGGAGCACGTCCGGCGGGGTGAGCCGGACGGGCCGGACGTACGGGTATGAGTGCCCCCGATCTTCCCACAGGCGGTGCGCCGGAGTGCGGCCCGTAGGATGCGGACGGAAGGCGCAGCCGGCATCGAACGGGAGCAGAAGCACAGGTGAGCAGCGAGCAGGCAGCCGAAGGCAACCAGCAGGTGTGGGATGTCGTGGTGGTGGGCGCGGGGCCCGCGGGAGCCTCGGCCGCCCACGCCGCGGCATGTACGGGACGCCGGGTGCTGCTCCTGGAGAAGGCCGAACTACCCCGCTACAAGACCTGCGGCGGCGGCATCATCGGCCCCTCCCGGGACTCCCTGCCGCCCGGCTTCGAGCTGCCGCTGCTCGACCGCGTGCATGCCGTGACGTTTTCCCTCAACGGCAGGCTGGCCCGCACCCGCCGTTCCAAGAACATGCTCTTCGGGCTCATCAACCGCCCGGAGTTCGACGCCGGGCTGGTCGAGTCCGCCAAGCACGCGGGCGCCCGGGTCCGTACCGGCGTCACCGTCTCCCGGGTCGAGCAGCACGGCACGGACGTCCCCGACCGGCGGACCGTCGCGGTGGTGCTCGCGGACGGCGAGGTGATCCTGGCCCGGGCGGTGATCGGCGCGGACGGCAGTGCGAGCCGGATAGGCGCGCACGTCGGCGTCAAGCTCGACCAGGTCGACCTGGGCCTGGAGGCCGAGATTCCGGTGCCCGAGACGGTCGCCGAGGACTGGGCGGGCCGGGTGCTCATCGACTGGGGCCCGATGCCCGGGAGCTACGGCTGGGTCTTCCCCAAGGGCGACACCCTCACCGTCGGCGTGATCTCCGCCCGCGGCGAGGGCGCGGCCACCAAGCGCTATCTGGAGGACTTCATCGGCCGGCTCGGCCTTGCCGGTTTCGAGCCCCGGATCTCCTCCGGCCACCTGACCCGCTGCCGCGCCGAGGACTCGCCGCTCTCCCGGGGCCGGGTGCTGGTCTGCGGCGACGCGGCCGGTCTGCTGGAGCCCTGGACCCGCGAGGGCATCTCCTTCGCCCTCCGCTCCGGCCGGCTCGCCGGCGAGTGGGCGATACGGATCGCGGAGGCGCACGATGCGGTCGACGCCCGCCGCCAGGCCCTCAACTACGCCTTCGCCATCAAGTCCGGGCTCGGTGTGGAGATGGGCGTGGGGCGGCGGATGCTGAGCCTCTTCGAGCGGCGTCCGGGGATGTTCCACGCCGCGCTGACGGGCTTCCGGCCCGCGTGGCGCGCGTTCGCGAAGATCACGCGGGGTACCACGACGCTGGGCGAACTGGTCCGGACGCATCCGATGGCCGGCCGGGCACTGGATGCGTTCGACCGGAGGGAAGAGAGCAAGGAGCCCAAGGGGGCCAAGGGGGCCGAGTCGGGCCGGGGGGCCGAGGGAGCCAAGGAGCAGGTGGGCTGAGCGGGGCGCTGCCCTTACGGCATCGACGGTGGCGGTGGTGCCCGGCGGGAGCCGGGGGTGCCGCGACCGCGGTCGCGTCCGGTGGGTGAGGGGGCTCGCCCTGCGGTGGCGGCCGTCCCGCGAGGGTGCCCGCTCCGCGTCTGTCCGTGGCCGGTGCTGTGGTCGGTGCCATGGTCGGTGTCCGTCCCGATGTCCCGGGCGGTGACGGGCGGTTGGTGCGGCGCGGTCGCTCAGGCTTCGGTGATCCGGAAGACCGGGTGGAGCGGGGCGATGGTGCGGAACTCCTCGTCGGTCGAGTCGGCGGTGACGCCGCCGAAGAAGGGCTTGACCTCCCAGCCCCAGCGCGCGAGGTAGGCGCGGAGCAGGTCCGTGGTCTCCGCCGGGGGCAGTTCGACAGCGGTGAAGGTGCGGGTGCGGCGGCCGACGCGCAGCTCGCCGCCGCCCGCGGCGCGCATGTTGCGTACCCACGCGGAGTCGCCTTGTGCCGAGACGAGATAGCGGCCGTCCTCGAAGGTCATCGGGTTGACCGGGACGCGTCGCCATTCGCCGGACGTGCGGCCACGGACTGAGAGATCGGCCGCGCCGGCGAGGCTGATGCCCCGGCGGGCGAGCCAGCCGACGAAGCTGTTGAAGCCGGCGGTGAAGCGGCTGGGCTTGAGGTTCTGGGACATGGGTTCCTCCGGTGGCGTCGTGTGGCGTGGCGTTGAGTTGAGTTGAGTCGTGTGGTGTCTCGTTGGGGGTGGGCGGCGTTCTGGTTCGAGAGCGGTGCTCTCTGTTGTGAGCAGTATGGAAGTGATTGGCGCGTCAAAGCAAGAGCGGTGCTCTTGTTTTTGTGCGGCGATCCGGAAAGAGTGGGAGACTGCTGCTCATGACTGTGATTCGAGGTGCCAGAGAGCGGGCCCGTAGCGAGATCACCGAGGCCATCAAGGACGAGGCCCGCCGACAGCTCGCCGCGGAGGGTGCGGCCAAGCTCTCGCTGCGGGCCGTGGCCCGCGAACTCGGCATGGTCTCCTCGGCGCTGTACCGCTACTTCCCCAGCCGCGACGACCTGCTCACCGCGCTGATCGTCGATGCGTACAACGCGGTCGGGGTGGCTGCGGAAGGTGCCAGGGACGCCCTCCGCGGCCCCGACGCGGAGCGCCCCGCCGCCCGGTGGAGCGCGATCTGCGCCGGGGTGCGCGACTGGGCGCTGTCCCATCCGCACGAATACGCGCTGATCTACGGATCGCCCGTCCCCGGCTACCGCGCTCCCCAGGCGACCACCGGGCCCGCCGCCCGCGTGGGTCTCGCGCTGATGGGCGTCGTACGGGACGCGTACGCCGCCGGAGCGCTGAAGGAGCCGTCGGAGCCGCTGCCCGATGCGGTGGCCGGCGATGCGCTGGCGCTCGGCGCGGAGCTGGGCGTCGAACTGCCGGCAGCCGTGCTGGCGCGGCTCGTCGGGGCCTGGGCCCAGCTCTTCGGGCTGCTGAGCTTTGAACTGTTCGGCCAGTTCAACCAGGTGGTGGAGGCCCGCACGGAATTCTTCGAGCAGGCGGTGGCCGGTCTCGCGCGCGAGGTCGGGCTGGCGGTGCCCCGCCGGGGTGCGGCGGGCTGAGTCGTGCGCGCGGTGACCGGCCCTGATCCACCGGACCGGTACTACGCGGGGCGGCGGGCCGTGACCAGCCAGGCGGCGCTGCGCAGGCGGACCGCGCCGTCGGATTCGTGGGCGCGGAGCGCCTCCGTGAGCGCGGTGCGGGCGCGGTCCTGCACGTCCGGTGCGACCTGACCGGTCAGATGGCGCCCGGGGCCGGAGTCGAGGATGAGGGTCGCCGCGTCCTCGGCGTCCCGGCCCCAGATGCCGTACGCCTCCACGGGGGCCACGGTGAGGTGCGTGAACCCGGCGGCGGTGAGCACCGCTTCGCTGCGGGCGGGGTCCGCGAGGGAGAACATGCCAGGTGGGTTCGGGCTGTTCGGGTCGTCCGCCGGGAGCGGGCTGCTCGGGGTGCCGAAGTCTCCCAGGGGGAGGTGGGGGCGCAGGGCGCCCAGAAGCTGGAACCACTCGTTGCGTTCGGCCGCCGCGCCGCAGATGAACGCCAGTCGGCCGCCGGGGCGCAGCGCCCGTCCGATGTTGGCGAAGGCGGCGACGGGGTCGGCGAAGAACATCACGCCGTAGCGGCTGATCGCGACGTCGAAGGGGTCGTCGTCGAAGGCGTGGACCTGGACGTCCGTCTGCTCGAAGGCCGCGTTCGTAAGTCCCTCGCGGTGTGCGGACGCGCGGGCGCGCGCCAGCATCGGTGCCGACAGGTCCAGGCCCACGGCCCGCCCGTCGGCGGCCCGGCGGGCGGCGAGCCGGGTCGTGCAGCCGGCTCCGCAGCCGATGTCCAGGACGCGGTCGCGCGGGGTGATCGCCGCGGCGGTGAGCAGGGGTTCGTTGAAGCCCCCGTTCACCGCGTCCCAGCGGTCCTGGTTGTCGGCCCAGTGGGTTCCCTCGTAGCCGTTCCAGGCTTGTGCCTGCGCGGAGTTGGGGGTGTCGGTGGGGTGCTGCACGGGGTGCCTCCTGCTGGGTGCGCGCGGTGGTCCGGAGCTAATATGGGCGTGCGCCCAAACAGTATGGGCACACGCCCATACTGGCAATCCCCGAACCGGGAAGAGGTCTGATGTCACCGCGTGGAGTGGCCATCCCCGACGTGCGCGAGCGGCTCTTCGCCGCCGCGGAGCAGGTGCTGGCCAGGGAGGGGCCGGGCGCGCTGACCAGCAGGGCGATCACCGGAGAGGCGGGCTGCTCCAAGGGGCTGCTGCACGCGCACTTCTCGGGGCTCGACGAGTTCGTCGCGGAGCTGTGCCTGGACCGGTTCGCGCGCACGGCACGGCAGGCCGAGGAACTCCAGGGCAGGGTCGGGCAGGGCACCGTCGCCGGCAACCTCGTCACGGTGGCCGGCGCGCTGCTGGCCTCCGCGGGCCCCACCATCGCCGGTCTCGCCATGACCCGGCCCCCCGCCTTCCTCAGGATCCGCGAGGCGCTGGAGGCCGGGGCGCCCGGCTTCGACGCGATGCAGGACGCGGTCACCGCGTATCTGGATGCCGAGCGCCGGCTGGGCCGCATCGCGGACGGCACCGACACGGCGTCGGTCGCGCTCGCCCTCGTCGGGACCGTGCACCATCTGCTGATGACCGGGTGGGCCGGGGCGCCGGATCCGCGGGAACGGACCGAGCGGCTGGTGGCGTTGCTGGTGGGGCCGGCGGGGGACCGGCCTCGCGGCGAACCGGGGACCGGCAGCGCGGCGGACTGACCGGGCGGCCCGACGGCCCGTCCCGGTGGCCGCGGCCCTACTCCCCGGGGAGTACCCGTGATCACTGCGCCGGGCTGACGCCGCCGGGTCCCGCCGCGGTCTAGCGTGACGGCATGGACAACGCACGGCCGCCGTGGGCGCGGCGCTGCCTCGGCACGGCGCAACAGCGGTGGGCGTCGGCCGCGTATCCGGTCCCCTGGACCCGGGCGGGCGGGCGGCTGCCCTGGCTCTCGACGCTGGTGCTGACGGCCGTCGTCACGATCGGCACCAACGCCGCCGCGCACGGCCAGCAAGGACGCACCCCGCTCGATCCCCTCGGCCATGCACTGCTGCTCTTCGGCGCCCTGCTGCTGCTCTTCCGGCAGCGGTATCCGCGCACCGTGGCACTGGGCACCGCCGCCTGCTGCGCGGTCTACCTCGCCGCCGGCTACCCGTACGGACCGGTCTTCTTCATCCCGGCGCTGGGGGCCTTCGGGGCGATCGTCGCCGGGCACCGCGCGGTCGCCTGGTGCGCGGCGGGCGGCGTATGGGTCGGCCATCTGCTGGCCGCGCACTGGCTCTACCGCTGGCTGCCCTCGTACCGCGAGCCAGCCCCCTGGGGGCAGGAACTGGTCGTCGCCGCCTGGGTGGTGGCCGTGGTGGCGGTCGCCGAGCTCGTCCGGATCCGCCGCGAGCAACTGGCCAGACTGGGCGCCGAACGGGCCGCCGCCGCACGTCGCCGGGCCGACGAGGAGCGGCTGCGGATCGCCCGCGAGCTGCACGACGTCCTCGCGCACAGCATCTCGGTCATCAACGTCCAGGCGGGCGTCGGGCTCGCGCTGCTGGACTCCGACCCGGAGCAGGCGCGCACCGCGCTCACCACCATCAAGGCCGCGAGCAAGGAGGCGCTCGGCGAGGTCCGGCAGGTCCTGGACACGCTGCGCGCCCCGGGGGACGCCCCGCGCTCCCCGGCACCCGGCCTCGACCGGCTGCCCGAACTCGCCGAACAGGCCAGGGGCGCCGGCCTCGCCGTGGACGTCACTACTGAGGGCGCGCGCACGGCCCTGCCGCCCGGCACCGACCTCGCCGCGTTCCGCATCGTCCAGGAGGCGCTCACCAACATCGTCCGGCACTCGGGCTCGCGTACCGCCCAAGTACTGCTCCGCCGCACCGCCGGGGCGCTGGAGATCCAGGTGGACGACGGCGGCCCGGCGACGTCCGGTGCGGGGGAACCGTCCGGCGGCGGCAACGGCCTGGTCGGCATGCGGGAGCGGGCCGCCGCGCTGGGCGGCACCGTCGAGGCGGGCCCGCGGCCCGACGGCGGCTTCCGGGTCCGGGCGCGCATCCCGCTCGCCGAACCGGCCGGCCGCAGGCGGCCCGGGGCCGCGGATACGGTGAACCCCGGTCCTGCCGAGGAGGAGTCGTGATCCGGGTACTGCTCGCCGACGACCAGCTGCTGGTCCGGGCCGGCTTCAAGGCGCTGTTGGACGCCCAGCCCGACATCGAGGTGGTCGCCGAAGCCGGGGACGGGCAGCAGGCGCTGGCCGCGGTCCGGGAACACCGCCCGGACATCGTCCTGATGGACATCCGGATGCCGGTGGTGGACGGCCTGGTGGCCACCCGGCGGATCACCGGGGACCCGGCGCTCTCCGGCGTGAAGGTCGTCATGCTGACCACCTTCGAACTCGACGAGTACGTCTTCGAGGCGATCCGCTCCGGGGCGTCCGGCTTCCTGGTCAAGGACACCGAACCGGAGGAGCTGCTACGGGCGGTGCGCGCGGTCGTCGACGGTGATGCGCTGCTCTCGCCGGGCGTCACCCGCCGGCTGATCGCGGAGTTCGCCGCCCGCTCCAAGGAGCCGGCGTCGGCCGATGCGTTCTCCGGACTGACCGAACGGGAGCGGGAGGTGATGGCGCTGGTCGGCATCGGCCTCTCCAACGAGGAGATCGCCCGCCGGCTGGTGGTCAGCCCGCTGACGGCCAAGACGCATGTCAGCCGCACGATGGTGAAGCTGGGCGCGCGGGACCGGGCCCAACTGGTCGTGCTGGCCTACGAGTCGGGGCTGGTGCGGCCGGGGTGGCTGGGCTGAGCGGGCCCGGCCCCCGCTGGCCGCACGCCGGGCCGGCTTCCGGGCCGTAGGGGCTCAGGGGGCGCCGTGCTCCCGCCAGAGCTCGGCCAGGGCCGGATCGCCGGTGACCTTGAGCGCGTCCCACGGGAGGCGGTTCCACAGGGTGAGGTACAGCTGCTCGGCCGGGCCCTCGACCGTGCAGTCGGCGGGGCCGCAGGCCTGCGCCCCGACCGCGTCCGGCGTACGGACCGTCTGCGGCGGGCCGTCGGTGAGCCGCACCGTCCAGTCCGCTTCGGGGGTGTCGGTCGCGCGCAGCCGCAGTGTCCGCGGCGGGTCCGCGTGCAGCGCGCTGCGGGCGGTGGAGTGGAAGCCCGTCAGGAGCTCGTCGACGCCGTCGGCGGCGAACCGCGACGGGAGCGGGGTGAGCGGGGCGCCGGCCGCCTGCTGGGCGTCGACGCGGTGGACGGACGTCTCGTGCGCCTGGCGGCGCGCCCAGAAGGCCAGCGGGGACGGCGCGGGCAGAAACGCCCAGGTCTCCAGGTCCTGCGGCGCCGTGTGGAGCGCCAGTACGAGGCGGTGGTGGCCCTCCCGCAGCCAGGGCACCAGTTCGTCGTCGGCCGGCTCCGGTGCCTCGGCGGGACGGCTCGGCCGCATCCGGGGCTCGGTCACACATCCCGTGGCCCAGCGGTGGATTCGTCCCACGTGGACGACCAGGTCCCGCACCCGCCACTCGGGACAGGACGGCACCGGGGCGTCGGGCCCGGCCTCGTCCGCGGCGTCCGCGAGCAGCGCTCCGTCCAGGCGCAGCGTTTCGACGAACTCGGTGATCTCCATGCCCCCGAGTGTGCCAGCCGCCGCCGGAAGCGGCCCCGGCGGGGATGAGCCGGCGGCCGTGCGGCCTACGGGCGCCGATCCGGGCTCCGGCGCGCCGACCAGCCGCGAAACGGTCATGGCGGCGGTCAACTCCCCCTCGGACGGGCCGAATTCGCACACCGCGGATCGCCCGCGAGGGGGAGTAGACGGCGGTCAGCTCCGCCCGCTCCGGTGCGCCCGGCCGGTCGGTGCGGTGCGACCGCGCCGGTCGATGCCCGGCCGGGCGGGCATCAATCCCGCCCGCTCCGGTGCGCTCCGCGCGTGGCGTACGCGACCACCACCGCCACCGAGGCCAGCAGCGCGACCGTGGTCAGCGCGACGGGCAGGCCGAGCGCCTCGGCGAGGAAGCCGATCACGGGCGGGCCGAGCAGCATGCCGCCGTAGCCGACCGTGGAGGCCACCGCGACCCCGTCCGGGCCGCCGGCCTCTCCGGCGCGGGCGATGGCGATCGGGAAGATGTTGGCCAGGCCCAGTCCGGCGACGGCGAAACCGGCGCAGGCGGCCCAGGCGGTCGGCGCCAGCGCGCCGAGCAGCATGCCGGCCGTGGCCGTGGAACCGCCCGCGATCAGGGCGCGGGCCGGGCCGTAGCGCTGGACGACGGCCGTCCCGGAGAGCCGGCCGGCGGTCATCGCCAGGGCGAACACCGCGTATCCGGCGGCGGCCAGGCCCGGTCCGGCGGCCAGGTCCTGGGAGAGGTGCAGCGCGCCCCAGTCGGCCATCGCCCCCTCGCCGTACGCGGTGCAGAGCGCGATCAGGCCGAAGACCAGGACGAGCCGGCGGGCCCGCCCGGCCCCGCCGGCCGGCCGCGGACGGTCCGACCGGGCCGTATCGGGCCCCTCGGGGGGCGGCGTCCGGTCCGCCGTGCCGGCCACCGCGGGCCCGCGCAGCGCCCGCCCGGCGACGGCCGTCACCACCAGCCCGATGACCGCCAGCACCAGCAGGTGCGCGGTCGGGGACAGTCGGCCCGCGATCAACCCGCCGAGTCCCGCACCCAGCATCCCGCCCAGGCTGAAGGCGGCGTGGAAGCCGGACATCACCGGGCGGCGCAGAGCGGCGATCAGCTCGACGGCGGCGCTGTTCATGGCGACGTTGAGGGAGCCGTACGCGGCGCCGAAGACCAGCAGGACCAGGCCCAGGGCGGTGGCGGAGCGGGTGAGCGGCGGCAGCAGGATGCTCAGTGCCATGGCGGCGCCGGAGGCGGTGGTCACGGCATGGCTGCCGAAACGGCGGCAGAGCCGGCCGGTGATCATCATGAAGGCGACGGCGCCCGCGGACACGCCGAGCAGCGCGAGTCCGAGGTCGCCCGCGCCGGCGCCGGTCTGCGCCTTGATCGCGGGGATGCGGACGACCCAGCCGGCGAAGAGGAAGCCGTCCATGGCGAAGAAGGCCGTGAGGGCGATGCGGAGCCGGGCCGGTCGGGGGTCGGTCGGTACGGGAGCGGAGGGGAGTGGGCCCTGGTTGCGGGTGAGGGCCGTCCCTATTTTGTTTAGCGTCGGCACAAAGTCAGAATAGGGGTGTGACCCACACTCGGACAACCAGGCTGGAGCGAGGCCGCAGCGCCCTCGGCCCCGCGCTGGAGCTCGTACACACCGGACGCGCGCCCACCCGCGCCGTGCTGACCTCCGAACTCGGCGTGACGCGGGCGACCGCCGGGGCGGTGGCAGCCGAGCTCGAAGCGCTCGGCCTGATCACTGTCGACTCCCGGCCGCACGCCTCCGCCGGCTCCCAAGGGCGCCCCTCCCACCGGCTGTTCGTCGACGAGAGCGGCCCGGTCGTGCTCGCCGCGCAGATCCACGCCGACGGCTACCGCGCCGCGCTGGTCGGCCTCGGCGGCCGGATCGTCGCCACCGCGCCCAGCTGCGGCACCATCCCCGCCGACCCGGCACATGTCCTCGCCGAGGTCGTCGCCGCAGGCTCCGCGCTGCTGGCCGAGACCGGCCGGCGCTGCCTCGGCGCGGGCCTCGCGGTGCCCTCCGCGGTCGCCGAACCGGACGGTGAAGCGCTCAACCCGCTGCACCTGGCCTGGCCTTCGGGTGCCCCCGTACGCGAACTCTTCCTGCGCGCGCTCGCCGACGCCGGCATCCCCGGCGTCACCGCGGAGATCGGCTTCACCGGCAACGATGTCAACCTCGGCGCGCTCGCCGAACACCGGCACGGCGCCGGCCGCGGCGCCCGCCATCTGCTCTGCGTCGCCTCCGGCCACCGTGGCGTCGGCGGGGCGCTGGTGCTCGACGGCCGCCTGCACAGCGGAAGTTCGGGCCTCGCCCTGGAGGTCGGCCACCTGACCGTCAACCCCGAGGGCGCGCCCTGCCACTGCGGCAGTCGCGGCTGCCTGGACGTCGAGGCGGACCCGCTCGCCTTCCTCGTGGCGGCCGGCCGAGAACCGGGCCCCGAGGGCTCGTTCTTCCACCAGGCCGTGGAACTGCTGCGCAACGAGTACGCCGACCCGGGCGTACGCGCCGCCGCGGACCTGCTCATCGACCGCCTCGGGCTCGGCATCGCCGGACTGGTCAACATCCTCAACCCCGACCGCATCATCCTCGGCGGACTCCACCGCAGCCTCCTGGAGGCCGACCCGGAACGGCTGCGGGCCGTGGTCGCCGACCGCAGCCTGTGGGGCCGCAGCGGCGGCGTGCCGATCCTGCCGTGCAGCCTCGACCACAACAGCCTGGTGGGCGCCGCCGAACTGGCCTGGCAGCCGGTGCTGGACGATCCACTGGTGGTCCTCGACTAGCCGCTGCGCGCTTGGCTTGCTTCCCACGTTGTCGGCTTTCCCGCCGTGGGGGTTTGTCGCCGTTGCGCCTGCGGCGGGCGGGTCCGCTGCGCGGGGCTGTTGGGTGCGGTGACGGTCCTGCGGGGCAGGGTGTCCGGACTGCTTCGCTTTACGTCCGGACACCCTGCCCCTCCGGCCCGTCCCCTCCCGTTGTGGGTGGGAAAAAGCCGGTGGGGTGCGCGTAGGTGGGAGCGTGCGGGTTCGTGCGTTGATGGAGACCGTTACCGGACCACTCGGCCCAGCCCGCATCCACCGTTTCTCTCTCCCGCCCCCGGAGGACCGTCACCGCACCCGAAAGCCCCGCGCAGCGGACCCCGCCCGCCGCAGGCGCAGCGGCGGGACAGTCGACAACGTGGGAAGCAGGCAAAGCGCAGCGGAATGGCGGGAAAGCCGACAACGTGGGAAGCTACGGCCATTCGGCCGAAAACGCACGGGACGGATTCTCCGTAAGCATCCGCGTCACCAGGCCCACGCCCAGGGCCAGTTCGAGCCGTCGGCGCTGCCTGCGCAGCAGATACGGCATTCCGGGACCGCCGTTCACCGAGCGTGCCGCGGCTGTGGTGGTGTCGCCGCCGAGCAGGATCCGGTCGGCGAAGCCCGCGTCGGCGAGTGCGGTCAGCGCGTCCGGCAGCCGCCAGTCGGTCGCGTGGTTGGCGCGCGACGGCCCGTCGAAGGCGAGATACGCGCCGGCCTCGGCCGCCATCCGGTGGACGACCGGATCGGGCGAGCGGTTGAGATGTCCGAGGATCACCCGGTCCGGCGGGACGGCCAACTCGTCGCAGAGCAGGTCGAGTACGTCCAGGGCGCCGGTACCCAGCTCCAGGTGGACGCCGATGGCCGCCCCGGTCGCCAGGTGGGCCTCGGCAGCCGCGGCCATGGTGTACCGGGCATGCCGGTCCAGGCCGTGGAAGCCGCCGGCGACCTTGATCATTCCGGCCCGCGGTCGGGCGTCACGGGGACCGTCGCCACCCGCTTCCGTGCCGCCGATCCCTTCGGTCAGCTCGGCGACGAACAGCCCGGCCAGATCCTCGCGGACCCGCTTCCCAGCCAGGATCTCGGGGTCGTAGTGCGCCGCCTGGTGCAGCCCGGTCGCGGCGACGAGGGTGACCCCCGACTCCCGTGACAGCCGCGGCAGTTCGCCGGCGAAGCGCCCCATCCCGTACGGCGTCCACTGGATCACCGCGGCACCGCCGGCGGCCCGGAACGCGGCCAGTTCGGCCGCCGCCGCCCCGGTGTCGGCCAGCTCCTGGCCCGGCAACTGGGGGCTGCGCAGGAAGAGATGGTCATGCGCGTCGCAGATGCCGAGGCCGGCGGGGTCGATGTCCCCGAGGACGGTACGGACGGCGGGGCCGGCGGAGCGGTCCGGTGCCGCCTCGTGCGCCGCGCTCACGACTGCCGCTCCACGCCCGGCTGCCGGTCCGTGCCGGCCTGCGGTCCGGCAACCGGCCGGCCGGCGCCCGGGGCGGACAGGTGCAGCACCTGGAAGCGCTCGCCGGCCGCCGATTCCGGCACGGGGTCCGCCCAGAGGGTGAAGTGGACCAGTTCCCAGCGCCGCGGGTCGAGGCCGAGTGCGGTGGTGTGCACACCGTCCGCGGCGGCCAGCTGCTCGTGGCCGGTCCGTGCGCGCTCGATGGCGGTGGCCGCGTCCGCGCTCTCGGGGAGCGGCTCGATCCGGCGGGTGAAGGCGCGCGGCGGGCGGCCGGCCGCGGGTCCCGAACGGTGGTACAGCCCCTGCCAGTTCAGGACGGCGGGCCGCCCGAAGTCGCGGACCAGGGCGCGGAATCCGTCACCGGTCAGAAACCGGTTCATGGCGTCCGGATCGGCCCAGAGATAGAACGGTGCGTACTGGTTGACCGGCGAGCCGTCGACCCCGCGCTCGCGGATCCCGTACGCCTTGAGGCCGAGCCCCTCGAAGGCGTCCAGGAGGGGGCCCTTGGACTTCACGCGGTGCCGGATGGTCTCCATGTCGTAGTCGGCGGGCAGGGTGATGGCGTACTGCATGGCGTGCACGGCTGCTCCGTAGGGGAGTGGGGAGGGGCGGCGGTGGTGGTCAGGCGGTGTCGGATGACGGGGCCGTGGCGGGGATGACCGCTTGCGCGGCCAGCAGTGCCAGGACGCCGCGGACCGCGGCATCGAACGGTGCGGTGTCCTCCGCGGCCCGGGCCAGCACATAGCCGCCCTGGACGACGGCCGCGACGGCCGCGGCGGTGGCCACCGGGTCGAGGCCGGCGGCCAGTTCACCGCGCCGCTGCCCCTCGGCCAGGACCTCGGCGATCCGGTGCCGGAGCCAGCCGAACATCTCGTCCAGCGGCTGCCGCAGCTCGGGGCTGCGGACGACATCGCGGTCCTGCGTCATCCGCCCGATCGGGCAACCGCGCAGCACCTGCCGCTCCCGCAGCAGATAGGACGCGACCCGGTCGTAGGCCGTCCCCGGGGCGGTGAAGCACTCCTCCGCGGCCTGCTGCATGCCGTCCGCGGTCCGCCGGATCGCCGCCAGTGCGAGATCGGACTTGCCGGTGAAGTGGTGGTACATGCTGCCCTGGCCGACGCCCGCGCGCTCCAGGATCGCCTTGGGGCTGGTGCCGACGTAGCCGCGCTCCCACAGGAGTTCCTGGGTGCTCGTGACGAGCCGCTCCTGCGTACTGGCCGGGGCCGACGGTGAGGCCGGCGCGGTGTTCCGTGTGCTGCTGGTGTTGCCTGTGTCGCCCATGAGAGTACTGTACATACCAGTAGTTACAAAGATCAAGAGTGGGAGGGCGGGGGCCGGGCGTCGACGATGGGTGGGGTGTGGTCGTCCGGGGTGACGGCGGGCGGAGCAGGTGCGGCGGTTCCGCGTACTTCCCCGGTCGTACGGCCGGAGCCGCTGGCGGTACGACGACGTGCGGCCCCCGGGCGGCGAGGCTCGAAGGGAGCCGGCGGAACGCCTTCTGCCGGTCGGCAGCAGCCCTTCCACTGAGGAGACGATCCCCATGCACGCACTTGCGGAGCCCTGGTCGGGCGGCGGCCCCGGCCCCTGGATCCTGTTCGTTCCCGTCGTCTGGGCGGCGGTCGCCTTCACCGTCGTGACGGTGCTGCGCCGCACCGTGTGGCGGCACGGCGGGCCCGGCCGGCGGTTCGGCGGCCCCCGGTCCGGCCTCCGGTCCGTGGCCGGTGCCGACGCGCCCTCGCCGATCGCCGTCCTCGGGCGGCGCTTCGCCGCGGGCGACATCGACGAGGAGGAGTACTGGCGTCGGCTCTCCGTGCTGGAGGAGCACTTCGGTACCGGCCCCAAGAGCGGCGCGGTGTGACCGCCGGCGCCCCTGGGGGCGGTGGTGCACGCGCTGGACGGGGTGGTCGGCAGCCCTGCGGCGCGCCTGTCAGCCGACCCTCGCGCTCCGCGTACGGGGCCGGGGGTCGGCCGGCGTGTCCTCCAGCGGCGCGGTGTCCCAACCGGGGCGGACCGTGCGGGCCTCCTCGGGGGCGGTGGTCAGCGCCGGGAGGGTGAACCAGACGACCTTGCCCGGGTCGTCCGGGCGGACCCCCCAGCTCTCGCTGAGCGCCGCGATCAGCGCCAGCCCGCGCCCGCAGGTCTCCCAGCTGTCGGCGACCCGGATCCGCGGCAGCCGCGGATCGAGATCGTGCACCGAGACCGTCAACTGGTCCAGCAGGACGCACAGTTCGACGGTGCACTGCTTGCTGGGGCGGGCGTGCCGGTGGACGTTGGCGAGGAGTTCGGTGACGCCGAGGGCCGCCGGGTCGATCAAGGCGTCGAGACGCCAGTACCGCAGTTGCGCGGAGACGATCCTGCGCACATGCCCGATGCGGGCCGGGACGGCCTGGAGTTCCACCGTGCAGTGTCTGCTGGGCTGCCTGATCACGACCGCGACTCCCTGATGAGGCCGGGCGCCCCTCGTACCGGGCAGGGGCGAAGATCGGATCCAGCGATGCCGGCTGCACCACAGCGTCACCGCTGGTGAACCCTCAGTGATACGTGTCCAGGGTCATGCAGGCGGTGCGCCCCCGCAACCGCACCACCTCAGCCGCAGCGGGCGTTCACGCGCGTGGCCGACGCGCCGTCTCCACGGCCTGGAGGAAGCGGTCGGGGGCGCCCAGCCTGAGCGAGTAGCGGTTCCCGTTGAGGACGGCGAGCGCCCGGTCGCGGGCCGCGAACAGCGGCTTGTGGGCCTCGACGGCGCCCAGCGGAGCGCTGTCGATCTCCGTGCCGTAACTGGTCAGCAGCGCCAGCCGCCCGTCGCTGATCCGGATCTGGCCCGCCCTCGTCAGCGACCGCAGCCACCGCTCGATCCGCACGCCGGTCGCGTTGAACTCCGACTCCGCCATCCCCACCACTTCCTCGGCCCCACGGGCTGGTGCGGTCCACCGCCCCTCTCGGGAAGTCTGCCCCCATCACGCCGCGTATACCAGTGCCGCCCCGGCCGCGACCCACGCAACAGCCGTCCCCCAGGGCCTTCTTGGGGCCTCTCAAAGGGATGTTTATGCAGGTGAGAAGCGTGCGGAGGGTGGTTATAGTCGGAAGCGGCCCGACGTTCCGCGCGGGCTCGTAACCCCCCGTTGAGGAGTGCGCCGGTGAGCATCGCACCACAGCCGCAGAGCCGGCCCGACCGCGGCAGAGCGGACCGGGAGCCTACGCCGGCCGTCATACCGACCACGGACGTCGACCGCACGGATCCGGACTACCGAACCTGGCTCAAAGACGCGGTACGCAAGGTCCAGGCGGACGCCAACCGCACCGCCGACACCCACCTGCTGCGCTTCCCGCTGCCCGAGGGGTGGGGCATCGACCTCTACCTGAAGGACGAGTCGACGCACCCCACCGGCAGCCTCAAGCACCGGCTGGCCCGCTCGCTGTTCCTGTACGGGCTGTGCAACGGCTGGATCCGCCCGGGCAAGCCGGTCATCGAGTCCTCCAGCGGCTCCACGGCCGTCTCCGAGGCGTACTTCGCCTCGCTGATCGGGGTCCCGTTCATCGCGGTGATGCCGGCGACGACCAGCCGCGAGAAGACCCGGCTGATCGAATTCCACGGCGGCACCTGCCATCTGGTCCAGGACCCGCGCACCGTCTACGAGGTCTCGGCGCGGCTCGCCGCCGAGTCCGGCGGGCACTACATGGACCAGTTCACCTATGCCGAGCGGGCCACGGACTGGCGCGGCAACAACAACATCGCCGAGTCGATCTACCAGCAGCTGCGGCTGGAGCGCTATCCCGAGCCCGCCTGGATCGTCGCCACCGCCGGCACCGGCGGCACCTCCGCGACCATCGCCCGCTACGTCCACTACATGCAGTACGACACCCGGGTCTGCGTCCCCGACCCGGAGAACTCCTGCTTCTTCGACGGCTGGCTCACCGGCGACGCCGGGACCAACTGCGAGACCGCGTCGCGGATCGAGGGCATCGGCCGGCCCCGGATGGAGCCGAGCTTCGTACCCGGCGCGATCGACCGGATGATGAAGGTCCCGGACGCGGCCAGCGTCGCCGCCGTACGCGCGCTGGAGACGGCGATCGGCCGCAAGGCGGGCGGCTCGACCGGCACCGGTCTGTGGAGCGCCCTGAAGATCGTCGCGGAGATGGTCGCCGAGGGGCGTACGGGATCCGTGGTCACGCTGCTCTGCGACCCCGGGGACCGCTATCTCGACAAGTACTACTCGGACGACTGGCTGGCCTCGCAGGGCCTCGACATCACGCCCTATGCGCGCACCATCGACACCTTCCTGGCCACCGGCGCCTGGAGCTGCTGACCCGCGGCGGGGCGGGTCCGGCGGCCGGTGAGCCGGCGGCGCGGCTCAGGGGCGGGCGAGGCGCCGGTCCAGGGCCCGTACGGAGTCCCGGAAGGCGCGGCCCAGGCCCGGCCGGGCCGCCGTCATCAGCCAGCGGAACGGCGCCGGGCCGTCGGCCGCGAACGTCCACCGCAGCCGGGTCCCGCCGCCCGCCGGGGTCAGCCGCCAGTCCTCCAACAGGGCCCGCAGGCCAGGGGCGTTGGTGGTGTCGACCCGATAGGCGTAGTGCGCGTCGGGCTCGGCCGCCAGCACCGTCTCGGCGAACCGCGTGCCGCCCGTCAGGCGGACGTCGCGGCCCGCGCCGCCGTGTGTCGGCACCGCGCGGGACACCCCCGTGAACCACTCCGCCCAGCCCGGTACGTCATCCGCCAGCGCGCGATAGACGACCTCCGGCGGCGCGGCGGCCTCCGCGGTGAACACCAGCCGCAGCGGGGCGGAGGCGACGAAGTCGAGCTCGACGGGGCGGAGTCGGCGTGGCACGGGACGAGCACCCCCTGAGGGACGGCCGGCGGGACAGCGCGCACACCATAGCTGACGTGACGTCAGATGTCTGCGTCCGCAGCCGGTTCGCCCGCCACCACCAGCTCGGTCGGCAGCTCCGCGAACTCCGCCCGCACCTCCGCCGGCAGCCCGGCATCCGTCACCAGCACATCCACCTGATCCAGACCGGCGAACGAACTCAGGCCGACCGTCCCCCACTTGGTGTGGTCGGCGACCACCACCACCCGCCGCGCGGACCGTACGAAGTGCCGGTTGGTCTCCGCCTCCGCGAGATTCGGCGTCGACAGCCCCGCCTCCACCGATATGCCGTGCACGCCGAGGAAGAGCAGATCGAAGTGGAGTGACCGGATCGCGGCATCCGCCACCGGCCCGACCAGGGTGTCCGACGGCGTCCGCACCCCGCCGGTGAGCACCACCGTCGCCGCCTCCGCGGCCGGCATCCCCTCCCCGCTGGCGGCGGCCCGCTGGGCGTTGTAGAACACATCGGCCACCCGGACCGAATTCGTCACCACCGTCAGCTCCGGCACCTCCAGCAGCTGATGCGCCAGCGCGAACGCGGTCGTACCGCCCGCCAGCGCGATCGCGCTGCCCGGCACCGCCATCCGCGCCGCCGCCTTGGCGATCTCCGCCTTGGCGCTCAGCTCCAGCGCCGACTTCACCTCGAACCCCGGCTCATGGGAGCTCGGATCGCTCACCGGCAGCGCGCCGCCGTGCACCTTCTCGACCATGCCCTGGCGGGCCAGTGCGTCCAGATCGCGACGGACCGTCATGTCCGAGACGCTGAGCCGGCGGGTCAGCTCGTTGACGCGCACCCCGCCCCGCCGTCTGACCTCGTCGAGAATCAGGGCACGCCGCTGCTCCGCGAGGAGGTTCTGGTTGTCGCTCACCCCGGCCCGTCCCTTCCGCCCGGCACTGCGTCCCGGGTCCTGCACGCGGGCTGCCCGCCGCCCGCGATCACTGGTGCCCTCATCCTCGCACGAGGGTCCGACAACGGTCCCGACGCGGCTGTGCGCGGCATCCGTCGCGGGCAGCGCGGACCGCGGGAACCGAAACGCGGATGAAGTCGCTCCCAGAGGAAAGAGACATTCGCGGGGGACCACGGACCGCACGGCACGCACCGCATCGCACACCGCACCGCACTGACATCGGGGGAGAGCCAGTGGAGACCGCGGACACACCACCGCACGGCGGCCCAACGGGCCGCACCGGCACGACAGATGCCGCACCGGCCACCGCACCGGTACCGCAGCTCAGCCTGGAGCTGCTGGTCCATGGCGTCGGCGGCACCACGCCCGAGAAGATGCTCGGCGACCCGCGCGTCGAGCGGATCACCGGTGACGACACCGCCGCCTGCTACCGCCGCACCGACGACGCGGACGCCGAGGAGCGGCCCGGCGACCACCTCTCCGAACCGGTCCGGGAGGCGTACTGCTGGAGCAATCTGACGTCCGGCAACGGCGCCCGCGCGCTCTGGCTGATCCTGGTGCCCTTCATGGTCGCCAACCTCGCGCACTGGATGCGCCCGGCGGCCCCGCCCGAGCACCGGGCGCAGCGGATCTACGACCTCCTGGTGCGCCTCCTCGCGCTCACCCTCACCGTGCTGCTCGCCGCCGCGGCCTGCGAGGTCGCCCTCGACCTCACCGCCTGGCAGTGCGCCGGCACCCCCGTCTGCGTCGCCGGGAAATCCTGGCTGGGCTTCCTCAGCCCCGACAACGCCGGCTGGTGGAGCGTCCCCGGCCGGCGGCTGGCGCTCGCCTCCGTCGTGCCCCTGATGGTCGTCGGCTTCCTCTGGTGGCTCTCGCACCGCACCTGGAGCGCGTACGAATCCGCCTCGCCGCCGCCCCGCCGCCCCGGCGCCTCCCGCGACACCCCCGCCGAGGAGCGCACCGCGCTCAACCTGGACGGCTTCTGGTACGGCCGCCGGCTCGTCGCCCGGCTCCGCGCCGCGCACACCACGGCCGGGATCCTGACCATCGCCGCCGCCCTGCTCGTCGCCTCCCTCCGGACCGACCGGCGGGCCGGTGACGGCACCCTCGTCGTCCTCGGCCAGGGCCTGACCGCGTCGGTCGTGCTGCTCGCCGCCGGCACCGTGCTCGTGGTCTGGCGCACCGCCCGCAGCGAGGCGGCACCGGACGACGGGTCCGACCACCCGGCCGTGCGGGCGCTGCCGTACGCCGCCCTGGGCGTGCTGGCGCTGACCGCCGTCCACGCCGGCTGGGCGCGGCCCGGAGCGCGCAGCCACGGCCCGCTGCCCGGTGTCGCGGCGTTCGGGGGGATCGCCGTCCTCCAGGGCGCGCTGGTCCTCGCGCTGGCGGTGACCGCCTGGTTCCTGTGGCGTGCGGCGCGCGACGAGGCCCGTACGGCGCTGCGCGGGATGGGCGGGCCCGCCGTCGCGCTGCTGTCCTGCGCGGTCGGCGGGGTGCTGTCCGGGGGAGTGGCCGTGCGGTTCGCCGACTGGATCGGCGGGCCGGCGGCCCCCGGCCGGGACCACGCCCCGATCCCCGGGCCGCCGGTCCTGCTGTCCTGGCAGGCGTCGGTGATCCCCGCCCTGCTGGTCGTGGTCGCCGTCGTCGCGGTGCTCGCCGGGATCCGGGTGATCGTCGTCCGCAACCGCGTCGCCGAGGACGTCCCGGGCCTCTACGATCCGCGCGAGCGGCCCGACGCGCTGCGCACCCGGCGGATCGCCGGCACCATCGCGCGTGCCGGGCTGACCGACGCGGCGCCCGTCCTCGTGGCCGCCACCGCCGCCGTCACGCTCACCCTGGGAGCGGGCGCGGTGGCCGGCGCCTGGATCACCGACCAGGCGCCCGGCCGCGCCACCGCGGGCGCCCCGCCGGTCCTGCACGCCGCCGCCGAGACCGCCGAATCCCTCGGCTCCTGGCTCATGGGCGCCGGTGTCATCCTGCTGCTCGCCATGGGCCGCCGCGCCTACCGCGACCACTCCGCCCGCCGCACCATCGGCATCCTCTGGGACGTGGGCACCTTCTGGCCGCGCGCCGCGCACCCCTTCGCGCCGCCCTGCTACGCCGAGCGCGCGGTGCCCGACCTGACCTGGCGGATGGCCACGTGGACCGAGCGGTTCGACGGCCGGCTGGTGATCTCCGGGCACTCCCAGGGCAGCGTGCTGGCCGCCGCGGCCGTCTGGCAGCTTGACCTGGTCACCCGCAGCCGGGTCGCGCTGCTGACGTACGGCAGCCCCCTGGAGCGCCTCTACGGCCGCTGGTTCCCCGCCTACTTCGGTCCGCCCGCGCTCACCGGGCTGCACCGCGAGATGGACGACTGGCGCAACCTCTGGCGCTTCACCGACCCCATCGGCGGCCCGATCCGGCTCACCTGCGAGGACGGCCGCCGGATCGACGAAGGGCCGCTGCGCGACCCGCTCGCCTTCGGCCGTACGCTCCAGAACCCGCTGCCCGCCCAGATCCTCGGCCACGGCGACTACCAGGCCGACCCGGTCTTCGACAAGGTGCGCGCCGAACTGATCGCCCGGCTCGGCCCGCGGATACCGCCCCCGCGCACGGAACAGGAGCCCGCTCACGGCAGTTCGGGCAGGTCCTCCGCGTAGAGGAGGGTCAGATCGTCGGTGCTCGGGTCGGGCAGCTTCGCCACCCGGCCCGCGTGCCGCTCGACCATCGCCTCGAACGTCTGCCGCGCGGTGCGCCCGTTGCCGAACGACGGCCCCTTGGGCAGCGCCGTGAAGTACTTCAGCAGCGCCTCGCCGGCCCCGTCGGCGAGCCGGTACTCATGCTCCTCGCCCTGCTGCTCGACGATCCGCAGCAGCTCCTCGGGCGCGTAGTCACCGAACCTGATGGTCCGTGAGAAACGGGACGAGACACCGGGGTTGACCGCCAGGAAGCGCTCCATCTCGGCGGTGTAGCCGGCCACGATCACCACCACCGCGTCCCGGTGGTCCTCCATCAGCTTCACCAGGGTGTCGATGGCCTCCTTGCCGAAGTCCCGCCCGGAGTCCTCCGGCGAGAGGGCGTACGCCTCGTCGATGAACAGCACCCCGCCGCGCGCCCGGTCGAACGCCTCCTGGGTGCGGATCGCCGTCGACCCGATGTGCTCGCCCACCAGGTCCACCCGGGACACCTCGACCAGATGCCCGCGCTCCAGTACGCCCAGCGCGTGCAGGATTTCGCCGTACAGCCGGGCCACCGTCGTCTTGCCCGTGCCGGGGGAGCCGGTGAAGACCAGATGGCGGCGGACCGACGCGGCCTTGAGCCCCGCCTCCTGCCGCCGGCGCCCCACCTCGATCATGTTGATCAGGCTGCGCACCTCGCGCTTGACGCTCTCCAGCCCTACGAGGGTGTCCAGTTCGCCCAGCACCTCCTCGGAGGGGCGGACGGCCACCGCCTCTTCCGGGGGCGCGGCGGCGGCCGACGACGCGCGCTGCGCCGGGATGTTGCCCAGCAGCCCGGCCGTCTGCGTCGCCTGCTGCACCGTGGGCGATGTCGTCCCCGCGGCCGGCGCCTCGGTGGTCCGGCTCTCGTCGCTGGTGCAGTCCTCGACGGTGGGCCCGCCGCCGGTGCCGTGCGCGTCGGCGAACTCGTAACCGCCGCGCGCGCAGCGCTCCGTACGACACCGGGTCAGCGTCGTGCGGCAGCCGTCGATCACATGGAAGCCGAAGCCCGAGCTGCCGGTGACCCGGCAGCCGTGGAAGGTGCCGCGGCCCTCCGCCGAGACGTAGAACCCGGCCTCGGCGGGCGAACTGACCGTGCAGCCCTCGATGGTGGGGTCCGCGCCCTTGGTGACGATCACGCCGGTCTGCGCCCCGTCGATCGTGCAGTTGGCGAGCGTGCCGCCGCTGCCGTGGTCGCGGAACCAGGCGCCGGTCGAGGTCTCCCGGATCCGGCAGTCGTCCAGTTGCACGGTCGCGCCGTCGCTCACCGACACCGCGGTGTTGCGGACCTGCGCGATATCGCAGTCCACGACGTCGGCGCGGGAGCCCCGGTCGAGGACGAACAGTGCGTCCGGCACGTCGTGCACCCGCGTGGCGTCCAGCACCGCGGTCGCGCCGTCGCTGACCCACACCGCGGGATAGTCGCCCGTACTGTCGTGGATCTCGCACTGGTTGGCGTCCACCCGGGTGCCCGGGTCCCAGACGGACAGGCCGTTGCGCCCGAAGTGCCGCACCGTGCTGCGGGTCAGCGTCAGCACCGACCGCGAGCGGAGGTCGACGGCGTTCTCCGGGATGTCGTGGATGTCGCAGTCGGCGAGGGTGAGCACCGCGTCGGTGTCCAGGGTGACGCCGTCCGCGGACGTCCGGTGCACCGTGCAGTCGGTGAGATGGCCGGTGGCCCGCGCCGCCACCTGGATTCCCGCGCCCTTGATCTCGTACAGCTCGCAGCCGACCGCCTCGACCGCGCTGCCCTCGCCGGTCAGCGACAGGCCCGCCCCCGAGGCGTGGTGGATCCGGCAGTTCTCCAGCCGCGGATGGGCGCCGCCGCGCACCGTCACCCCCGCCTGCCCGGCGGCCATCACCTCGCACTCCTCGAAGACCCCGCCGGCGCCGTCCAGGACGCTGATGCCGACGCCGCCCGCGTTGTCGACCGTGCAGCGGCGCACCGTCGGACGGGCCCCGCCCCGGACCTCGATCCCGGCCGCGGAGCGGGTCACCACCCGGATATCGGCCAGTTCGGGGGCGCCGTCCTCCACCAGCAGCGCGGGCGAGGCGGAATCCGTCGCCTCCAGGTGCAGATCGTGGACGGTGGCCGAGGCTCGTATCGTCAGCGCCACACCGTCGGCCGGCGCGATCCGCACCGACCCGCGGGCCCCCTCGGGACCGCGCAGCGTCACCGCCCGCAGCAGCACCAGGTTCTCGCGGTACGTACCGGCCGGCACGGTCAGCACGTCACCGTCCCCGGCGGCCTCCAGGGCGGCGGCGAGCGAACTGTACTCCCCGGTGCGGCGTCGCCAACGCGACGTTCCGGAGTGCGTCACCTGGACCGAGCCCTGTGCCATGGCGGTGTCGTGTCCCCACTTCGTGCGGCAGATGTCGGCCCGGCAGCCATCCGTCCGCGGATGTCCGCATCGGGGGCTGCGAGGCCCCAGCCCAGAGGCTGGCTGCACCACCGTAGCGCGCCCGGCGAGTGGCGGCGGACACAGTCCGCCGCCTGGTCAGCCGCACCTCAACTCCCGGCGTCCGCCCGGCCCCAGTCCTGCCCCGCGCGCTCCCATGCCGCGTCCCAGCGGCGGAACCGACGCACCATCAGCAGCCGGACGGCCCACCGCCGGACGGCCTCGACGAGCCCACCGACGGCCCCGGCGGTCACCAGCCCGGCCGGCACCGCACGGGTCGCCGCCGCGTCCTCGTCCATCGGGCGCGGGGCCATCCGCCCGCGGCCGTCGGTCCGGATACGGAACCGCTCACCGGGCTCCACGGGCCGCGGCGCCGCGATCTCGGCGGCCTGCGCGCGGCCGTCCCGCCCGGTCCGGCGGGCCGCCGTCCGCAGGTGCGCGGCATGCTGGGAAGAGGTCTCCGGATCGGGGCCGGCGGGCGTGCGGGAGCCGGTCCGGGCGGTGGCTGCCCGCACCGGATACCGTTCCTGGTGCTGCTGCCGTACGGCCTCCAGCAGGGCGCCGTGCGCGGCCCGTCCGGCGAACCAGCCGGCCGAGGGGGCACCGAAGACGATCAGCAGGGCGGCGGTCAGCGCGATCCAGGCTTCGGTCCGGTCCGTCCGGCGCCGCACCGGATTGTGCCGCCAGTGCCATACGCCCCTCATCGCCCGCATCGCCGCCCCTTTTCCGGCACCCAGGGTCTGTGCATACCGCGTGCCACGGCGCCCGTGCGAAGGTTCGGTGAAGAGTGGAGCCGCATCCCGCCGCCGGCCGGCGGCCGGCCCGGTCGCACCCGCCCCACCGGACCCGCCCGCACCATGAACCCGCCTTGTTCCGGGGGGAGTTGCGGGCATTTCGAGGGAGTTGCGGCGACCGCCGCGAATCGGCCGGATTCACGCCCGGTACGCCCCGGCGTCGGCGCGGGCGTACGGCCCCGGTGTCAGCGCAGGCGTACGGCCACGGTCACCACCGCGCCCGCGGCCCCCGACGCGCCCGTCCCTTCGGACACCGCGAACCGGTCGGCCACCAGCCGCGCCAGCCACAGCCCGCGCCCCTTCGGAGCGCCGTCCAGGCCCGGCAGCAGCTCGGGGATCACCGCCTCGCTGAACCCCGGGCCCGCGTCGGTGATCCGGCACTCCAGCTCATCGCCCACCCGTCGCAGCACCAGCCGTCCCGAGCCGCCCGCGTGCTCCACGGCGTTCCCGGCGATCTCGTCCACCGCCAGCACGAACTCGCCGCGCCGCGGCTCGCACAGCCCCTCGCGGGCCGCGCACTCCTCCACCAGCAGCCGCAGCTGCGGCAGCAGCCGCGCGGTGAAGCGCCGTTGCAGCAGCCGGCGGCCGGGCTCCTGCGCCGGCACCTCCGCCTGACCGGCCGGTTCCGGGTTCAGCACGGCCGTACCACCTCCGTCGGCGTCAGCCGCGGCACCGCATCGGCGCCCAGCCGCCGCAGCATCCGGCGCTGCCCGCCGTCGCAGCGCACCTCGACCAGATCATGGCCCGCGGCGCCCCGGGCCAGGGTGAGCAGCGCCACCGCGCAGCCCACCGAGAGAAAGTGCAGCCGCGTCAGATCGACGGTGAGCCGACGGGCCGCCGCCGTGCGGGCCAGCTCGATCTCCAGCGACCGGACGAACGCGGCCTGATTCGCCGCGTCCGCCTCGCCGATGAAGCACAGCGCCGCGCCGGGGCCGCGCGCCGACCGCAGACTGCCCAGCCGCTCCAGTACGGCGCGCGGATGCGCCCGCTCCATCGCGGCCACCACCGACCGGTCGAACCGGCGGCGGTCGTACGCGCAGATCTCCGTGTACGGCCGCCCGGCGAACAACTCGTCCGCACCGGTCTCCCGGCGCTCCATCACCCCGACGTCGGCGCCGAGCGCGGACACCCAGCCCATGTCGATGAACGCCCGCAGCCCGGCGAAGCCTTCGGCCGTCGCCCGGTCGGTGGCCGCGCGCAGCCGGCCCAGCTGCCGGGCCGCGGTGAACTCGGTGTCCGGCAGGATCAGTTCCCGCATGCTGGTCAGCACCAGCTGGCCCCGCTCGCGGGCCGGAACCGTACTGCGGCTCGGGAAGTCGATCCGGGCCAGCACCTCTTCCTCCGGCACGCCGGGGCAGGGCAGCACCAGGACCTTCTCGCCGCGCGCCAGCCCGAGGCGCACGAAGGCCGTGACGACCTCCCAGCGCACCTCGTCATTGCCGTAACTCACAAAGGCGTGGTCCCCGGGCCGCAGATGCTGGACAGGGATGAGAAGACCGCCTCCGGCGTCCCTTGCAGGCATCGACACAACAGCTCTCTGTCTCCCCCCGCGGCCGGTCCCGTCGGCGGCGCTGTGCGCTCACTGTAGGCAGCCGCCGACCGGCCCGCAATGCGTACGACGGCGGCCGGTGAACACCGGCGGCACGACCACGCCGGAGGGCCGTGCCGACCCGTCAGCCGAGTATCTCGAACGGGTCGCCGATCCGGATCGTGCCCTCCCCGCGCGGGATCAGATTCTGGCCGAAGACCAGCCCGTCGCCGAAGCGCCGGTGCCGGGCCAGCGTCCGCAGCGGCTCCTTGCCGCGCTCGGCGGTGGACTGGTCGGTGGTGGTGACCACGCAGCGTGCGCTGGGCTTGGCCACGTCGAAGACCACCTCGCCGATACGCACCCGCCGCCAGTCGTCCTCCGTCCAGGGCTCGGTGCCGTCCACCACCACATTGGGCCGGAAACGGTTCATCGGCAGCGGGCCCTCGTCGGGCAGGTCGCCCTGCGCGACGAGGGAGTTGAGGGCGTCCAGCGACGAGGTGGTGGTGAGCAGCAGCGGATAGCCGTCGGCGAAGCTGACGGTGTCGCCGGGCAGGCTGAACTCCGGGTCGATGGGGCGGCGCTTCTCCGGGGCGTCGAGATGCACCAACCGGCACGCGATCCCCAGATAGGCGCGGAACCACTCGGCCGCCCCGGCGCCCGCGGGCACCGCCTCGACCTCGTCCTTCCACACTCCGACCGGAATCGTCTCCAGCGGGGGCGGCACCTCGACCGTCAGCGGCGGCATCCCGGGCGCGGTCAGCCGCAGGGCACCCTCGGGCAGCTCCTCGGCACGGGCCAACGCCAGCGCCGGGTACTGGCGTTGGGTGATCATCCGCCGCTCGGCGTCCACCGCCAGCCAGCGTCGGTCCCCGGCGAGCCCCCACGGTTCTACGACCGCCTCGCCGGGACCGGACCCCGCCATGGATTTGACCGGATAGAGATGCAGCGACCGGAGCACGGACTTCGACATGGCCCCATCCTCTCAGCCAGCTCGGACGATGGACCGAACGGCCGGGTCGGAGCCGTCCGTTCCGTCAGTATCCGCGGGGGTACTGGCGGCCGTACGGATCGTCGAAGGGCGAAGCGGGCCGCGGTGCGACCGGGGCGGCCGGGCGCATCGCCTCGTAGCCGGTGCCGCCGGCCGGGCGCTGGTACTGCTGCTGCGGGGCCTGGTAGCCGCGGGTCCCCGCCTGCTGCGGGATGTACGGGGCGGGGGTGTGCTGCAACGGGGCGACCGGCTGTGCGGCGGCGCCCGGATACCCATTGCCCGGGGAGGGGTGGGAGGGTCCCGCGGGAAGCGCGGGCAACGCCGAAGGCAGTGCGGGCAAATGGGAGGAACCGGTGTCGTAAGGGGACGGATTCACGCGGATCGGGGCGATCTGCGGGGTACCCCGCTCTGCGACGAGGCTGTCGTAGATCGGGGTGTCCGGGAAGGAGGGCGAAGCGTAGTAGCCGCCGCCGTAGGTGGAGCGGGGGGAGGTCATGCTTCATAAGTTAAGCCCACGATGTGTCGATTGGGGAGCCTGAAAAGAGGGTTGTTTTATGGGTTGCGAGCGACCATGGGTCCACAATGCGAGCGAACTTGTGAAAATCGGTCGTGATCGCCCGTAGGAATCATGTAAAGAGCGCCCTTCTCGCGGATGAACAGTCGGCGATTCCGGGTGTTCACGGCCAAGTAGGTTGGGGTGAGCCACCGCTGACGGGGTGCGAGGACGAGAGGAAGGTGCGGCGATGCCGATGCTCAGGGGCGGCAATGTGCCGGTTCCGGTCCCGGCGGTCCGGGTGGAACTGGGCTGGCAGTCGGCCCCCGGGGTACCGGACGTGGACGCGTCGGCGCTGCTCCTGGTGTCCGGGAAGGTCCGAAACGACGCCGACTTCGTCTTCTACAACCAGCCGGCGCACGCCTCCGGCGCCGTACGCCACGAGGGCAAGCGGTCGGCCGGCGGGGCGATGACCGATGCCATCGCGGTGGATCTGGCCGCCGTGGAGCCCGCCGTCGAGAAGGTGGTGCTCGCGGCCTCCGCCGACGGCGGCAGCTTCGGCGCCGTGCCCGGCCTGCACATACGGGTGCTGGAGGCAGCCACGGGGGCCGAGCTGGCCCGCTTCGACAGCGCCGACGCCACCACCGAGACCGCCTTCGTCCTCGGTGAGCTCTACCGCCGCCAAGGGGCCTGGAAGTTCCGCGCGGTGGGGCAGGGGTACGCCACCGGGCTCGCCGGGCTGGCCACGGACTTCGGCATCGGCGTCGAGGAGGAGCCGGCCGCGCCGCCGCCCGCTCCGGCGCCCCCGGCTCCCGTCCAGGCCCCTCCGGCGCCCGCGCCGCTGCCGTTGCCGGCCGGTCAACCGGTGGCGTCAATTCCGCCACCGCCCGGGCAGGCCGTGCCGACCCCCGCGCCCCCTCCCGTGCGTCTGACGAAAATCACCCTCACGAAGGATGCTCCGGCGGTTTCGTTGACGAAGCAGGGCGGTGCCTCGGGCGCGATGCGGGTGAACCTCAACTGGAGCGCGGGCAGCGCCGGCAAGCGGTTCGCCAAGAAGCTCGGCCGCAAGGCCATGGAGGCGATGGGCGCCCGCGGCGCGCTGCTGCCGCCCTCGGGCGACATCGACCTGGATCTGTGCGCGCTCTACGAACTCACCGACGGCTCGGCCGGTGTGGTGCACCCGATCGCCAACGCCTTCGGCGATCTGCACGCCCCGCCGTACATCCTGCTCGACCGCGACGACCGCACCGGCGCGGTGGCGACGGGCGAGAACCTCACCGTCAACCTCGACCACCAGGCGCGCTTCCGGCGCATCCTGGTCTTCGTGACGGTCTACGCCGGCGCCCGCAGCTTCGAGGGCCTGAACGCCACGGTCACCCTCCAGCCGCAGCACGGCGCCCCCGTCGAGTTCTCGCTCGACGCCTGCACGGTCCCGTCCACGGTCTGTGCGCTGGCCCTGATCACCAACACCGGGGACGGACTCGTCGTGCGGCGCGAGGCGCGCTACCTCGTCCCCGAGCCCGGCATCAGCCCGCAGCGCACCGTCGACCACGCCTACGGCTGGGGCCTTAGGTGGTCCCCGGCCGGCAAGTGACCGCGGCGCCCACGGGAGCGCGGCTCACCCCGCCCCGTACGTACGGCCCTTCCAGGCCGCGCCGCGCCCCCGGTAGTGCTGCACCGCGGAGTCGACGGTCATCAGGAGGTAGAGCAACGCGGTGAAGGGGAGCAGCGGGGCTGACCACAGCGGCTGCCGGTAGTAGCGCAGCATCGGCAGATAGGTGCCGCACATCAGCGCCCAGGCCGCGCCGCCCGGCACGGCGAGCGCGGGACGGCCGGCAGCCAGCCCGGCCAGCAGCGCGACCGGCGGCGCCAGATAGACCAGCGCCAGGCCGAGGACCGTACCCAGCAGGAGCAGCGGCTGGTGCCGCAGCTGGGCGTAGGCGCTGCGGGAGACCATCCGCCACAGTTCGGCCAGCCGCGGATACGGGCGCACGCTGGTCACCCGGTCCGCCAGCCCGAGCCAGATCGCACCGCCGGACCGCTGGACGGCGCGCGCCAGCGTCACATCGTCGATCACCGCATGCCGGATCGCCTCGGGGATGCCCGCCCGTTCCGCCGCCTCCCGCCGCAGCAGCACGCAGCCGCCGGCCGCCGCCGCGGTCCGGGCACCGCGGCGGTTGACCCGGCGGAACGGATAGAGCTGCCCGAAGAAGTACACGAAGGCCGGCACGACCAGCCGCTCCCAGAAGGTCACCACCCTCAGCCGCGCCATCTGCGACACCAGATCCAGCTCCGCGGACCGGGCCGCGGCCACCAATTCCCGCAGGCTGTCCGGGGCGTGCGCGATATCCGCGTCGGTCAGCAGCAGGTACTCCGGCGCCGACCGCTCCCGGGCCAGCGCGATACCGTGCCGCACGGCCCACAGCTTCCCGGTCCAGCCCGGCTCCGGCTCACCGGGGGAGGCGACGGTCAGCGGCAGCCCGCCGCGCCCGTCCGCCAGTTCGCGGGCCAGTGCGCCGGTCCCGTCCGTGCTCCCGTCGTCGACGAGGAAGACCTCCGCGCGGCCGGGGTACTTCTGCGCGAGCAGCGTCGGCAGGCTCACGGGCAGCACCTCGGCCTCGTCGCGCGCCGGGACGATGACCGCGACCGACGGCCAGCGGTCCGGATTCCGCCGGTCCGGCAGCCGGACGTCGGTCCGCCAGAAGAAGCCCTGCCCGAGTGCCAGCCACACCCAGGCCAGCAGCGATCCGGCACCGATCCACTCCATCGCTTCCACGGGCGCAGTCTGCCCACCACGGCCGCCGCCCACCGGTGATCGACACGGTCTCCCGGTGCGGCCCGTTCTCCGGCCGGTATGACAAGTCGGGCGGGCGGCTGAGTAAAGTGTCCGGGTGAAGATCGCGCTGATGGACTCCGGGACCGGGCTGCTCGCGGCAGCCGCCGCCGTTCGCCGTCTGCGGCCGGACGCGGATCTGGTCCTCTCCGCCAACCCCGACAGCGTGCCGTGGGGCCCGCGCAGCCAGGAGGAGGTCACCGCCCTCGCGCTGGACGTGGCCCGCGCCGCCGCGGCCCACCGGCCCGACGCGCTGATCGTGGCCTGCAACACCGCGTCGGTGCACGCCCTGCCCGCGCTCCGCGCGGCACTGGAGCCGGCCGTGCCGGTGATCGGCACCGTCCCGGCGATCAAGCCCGCCGCGGCCGGCGGCGGCCCGGTCGCCATCTGGGCCACCCCGGCCACCACCGGCAGCCCCTACCAGCGGGATCTGATCGAGCGGTTCGCGAGCGGGGTGGCGGTCACCGGAGTGCCCTGCCCGGGGCTCGCCGACGCCGTCGAGGCGGCGGACGACGCCGCGATCGATGCCGCCATCGCCGCCGCGGCACATATCACTCCGCGGGACGTACGCACCGTCGTCCTGGGCTGCACCCACTACGAGCTGGTCGCCGAGCGGATCCGCGCGGCCCTCCAGCAGCCCGGTGCCCCGCGCCTCGTCCTGCATGGTTCCGCCGAGGCCGTCGCCGCTCAGGCACTGCGCCGGATCGGCGCGGAACCGGCGCCGTCGGCCGCCCCGACCGGCACCGTCAGCGTGATCCTCGGCGGCCGTCCGGCCGCGCTGCCGGCCATGGCGCTGGCGTACGAGGAGGGTCGGCTGCTCGACGGCAACGTCATCCATGACGTCGGCGCCGCCGCGTCGGCTTCCGGGATCGCGTGACGAACAACGCGTCGCAGCGCGCTGCCGTAGCGTGCGAAGGCGCGTACGCTGCGTCTCATGAGGGACCACCCCCACGAGGGGGCAGCCGCCCCCGACAATGACGGATCCACGGACGGCGCGGCCGGCGCGCCCCGGTCCGGCGGCTCCCATGCGGAGATCCCCGAGGTCTGGATCGGCAGCGCCACCAACCGCATCCAGTGGCTGCTGGCCGTCGTGGGCGCGGCCTGTCTGGCGCTGGGCATCGTCCTCGCCGTCAACAGCACCTGGACCTCGGGCCTGGCCCCCCTGGTGATGTCCGTGGTCGGCTGCGTCGCGGCCGGCCTGCTGGTGCTCTTCGGCACCCTGGCCTTCGTCCGTGTCGCGGTCCGGGTCGACGAGGACTGCCTGGAGATCCGGTGCGGCCACATGGGAGTGCCGCGGCGCCGGATCCCGCTGGACACGGTCGTCGGCGCCGACGTCGATCCCCGGGTCACCCCCCGCCACTGGGGCGGCTGGGGCTACCGCTGGCGTCCCGAGCAGGGCACCGCGGTGGTCGTACGCCGCGGGGAGGGGCTGGTGCTCCGGCTCGGTGACGGGCGGACGTTCACCGTCACCGTCGATGACGCGGAGGGCGCGGTGCGCTGCGTCCGCGAGCGGCTGCGGCTGCGCCGGCCGGCGTCCACGGCGTGACCCGGCCGACCGCGCGCCCCTGACGCGCGCCCGGGGCCTCGGCGGGGGTCCGGCCGCGGTGGGCGTCCAAGATCCCGGTTCACGGCAGGGGTCCGCCCGGGACGTCCCTTAGGGTCGACGCATGGCAACCCCCGAATTCATCCGTGAACTCCGGAGCTCCATCGGCAGGCAGCTGCTGTGGCTGCCCGGGGTGAGCGCGGTCGTCTTCGACGACGACGGCCGGGTGCTGCTCGGCAAGCGGGCCGACACCGGCGGCTGGTCGGTGATCGGCGGCATCCCCGAGCCCGGCGAGCAGCCCGCCGAGACGGCGGTGCGCGAGGTGTACGAGGAGACCGCGGTACGTGTGGTCCCCGAGGGCGTCGTGCTCGTCGAGACCATGCCGCCGACCCGGTACCCGAACGGCGATATGTGCCAGTTCATGGATGTCACGCTGCGCTGCCGGGCGGTCGGCGGCGAGGCGAAGGTCAACGACGACGAGTCGCTGGCGGTCGGCTGGTTCGCCCTGGACGCCCTCCCGGAGCTGGAGCACTTCTCGCTGACCCGGATCGGGAAGGCGATGGAGGCCGGGCCGACGTGGTTCCAGGGCATGGGGGAGGAGCTCGCGGTGCCCTGAGGGGCCTGAGGGGAGGGGGACGGCGGCCGGTCTCCCGGCGCCCTACAGCTCCGTCGTCGACGGCTGTTCCCTCGGGATCGACGACCCGTCGGGCAGGCTGGGCAGCTGGGACGCGCCCGGGGGGCCGTCGGGGCCGCCGTCCCCTCCGTCCTGCTCTTCGGTGTGCATCTCCCGCTTGTCCTTGCGGCAGCTCGTGATCCAGGTGCCGGTCGGCCCGCTCTCGTACTGGCACAGCCAGCCCCGGACGGCCAGCGCGCCGCGGTTCGCACGCGACGGGGGCGCCCGAAGGAAGAACTCCGCCATCACGTCGCGCGCCTCCGCGCAGCCGACCGTCCCGCCCGCACCGGGGTCGGCGAACAGCGCGACGCTGTGCGCCCGGCCCAGCGCATCGGCGAGTTCGCCGCAGTTCACCGGCTGACCGGGGACGGGGGGCGACGCCGGATCCGGTGTGCCGCCGCCGGAACTCTGCGGGCCCGGACTGCCGCCCGGTCCGCCGGTGGACGAGGCGGCGGTGGACCCCTCGCCGTCCTCTCCCGTCCCGCATCCCGCCGCCGTGAGAGCGAGCAGCACAGTCGGCACGGTGATGAGCCTCCGCATGGTCGGCCTCCTTGTGGCGGCGGTGCGCAGACGGCGTGTTGCGTCGTTCGACGCTAGGAGCCGCAAGGGGGGCGGGGCGAGACGGGGCGGCCGTTCGGGTGAGCCCGCGGATCGCCGCCCGCGGTGCGGACGCGCCCTGAAGTGCGGGCAGGACTGCGATCAGGAAGCCCGGAGCGCCGGACGCCCCGGGCACGTCTTCCGGTTCCCCGGAGTTCCGCGGTGCTCCCGGTTCGCTCGCTCTGCGCGGCCGGACCGCGCTGGTCACCGGCGCCGCCGGCGGGATCCGGCGGACCTGCGCGCTGCGGCTCGCGGCGGCCGGTGCCACGGTCCGGGCGATGGACGGGGACGCCGCCGGACTTGCCGGGCTGGCGATGGAAGGGGGCCGGACGGTGCATTGAGGGAGCGCGCGCGGCCGGCCGCTCCGGATGGCCCGTGGAGAGCTGCGGCAGCGTGGTGCCGATGGTCCTCATCTTCCCTGCGGAACAAAGGAGTTCGCTAGGGGGGACAGCGGTCCGGTGACAGAGGTTCCGGTGACGAGGGGGCCATGGGCAAGATGGAGGGGAAGACCAAGGAGGCCGTGCAGGACGCCGGGGAGAGCATCCGGGGCATGCGTGACTCCCTGAAGGGCAAGGGCAAGGGCAAGGGCACGGGCAAGATCAAGGGCAAGGGCCGCTGACCTCCGTGGGCCGAGGGTGCGGCGGGCGCGCGGTTTTCCGGGGTGCTCGGCGAACGGATTCGGCCAACCGCCATACTGCGAGCGATCTTCCTCCCCGCGCGAAGGGAACCGCCTGCTGTGACCTCACCCTCGTCGTCCCACCCACCCGCCGCGACCTCTGCGTCCGCCGATCCGTCCGTGCCGTCCGCGCCGTTCACGCGTTCCGGTACCTCCGTCGTCATCGTCGGGGCCGGGCCGGCGGGGCTCACCGTGGCGAACGTCCTGCGGGCCGCCGGTGTCGACTGCGTGCTTCTGGAGGCGGAGAGCCGGGAGTTCATCGAGCGGCGCCCGCGGGCCGGGTTCATCGAGGAGTGGGCGGTGCGCGCGCTGGCCCGGCAGGGGCTGGCCGGGGGGCTGCTGGAACGGGCCGAGACCCAGGCGGAGTTCGAGTTCCGGTTCGGCGGGGAGCGGCACGCGATCCGGACCGCGCGGCTGTCGGGCCGGCGCCATTTCGTCTATCCGCAGCCGCTGTTGGTGAGCGATCTGCTGGCGTCGTACGTGGAGGGGGCGGGGGGTGAGGCCCGCTTCGGGGTGCGGGACGTGCGGTTGCACGATGTCGAGGGGAGCGCGCCCGCCGTCTCGTACCGGGACCCGGTGACCGGGGAGCGGTACCGCCTGGACTGCGACATCATCGTGGGGGCCGACGGGGCGCGGGGGGTGTGCCGGGCGGCAATACCCGCCGAGCGGGCGGTGATCACGCGGTACGACCACGGGGTGGCCTGGCTCGCGGTCCTCGCCCAGGCGCCGCCGTCGGCGGACGGGGTGGTCTTCGGGATCCACGAGCGGGGGCTCGGCGCGCACATGGCGCGGAGCCGCGAGATCACCCGCTACTACCTGGAGGTGCCGTCCGGCGACGATGCCGGGGACTGGCCGGACGAACGGGTGTGGGAGGAACTGCACATCCGGCTCGCGGCCCGCGGTGCCCGGCCGCTGACCGAGGGGCCGTTGTCCGAGAAGACGGTCCTGGACATGCACAACTACGTTGTGGAGCCCATGGCGTACGGCCGGCTGTACCTGGCGGGGGACGCGGCGCACCTGGTCGCGCCGATCGCGGCGAAGGGGATGAACCTCGCGATCAACGACGCCCTGCTCCTCGGAGAGGCGCTGATCGCCCGCTCCAAGGGCGACGACCGCGGCCTGGCCGGCTATTCGGAGGCGTGCCTGAGGCGCGTATGGCAGTACCTGGAGTTCTCGCAGTGGCTGTCCGAGGTGCTGCACGGCGCCTCGTCCGGCGATCGGTTCCGGGCGGGGACCGCCTCGGCGCGGCTGCGGCGGCTGCTGGGGTCGGAGTCCGCGGCGAAGGCGTTCGCCGGGCTGTACATCGGTGAGGAGTCGGATCTGTAGCGGTCGGATCCGTGAGACGTGGGTCCCGTGGTGAAGCGGATCGGGAGCGCGTCGGATCCGGTGCGCCGGCAACGGCGTTGCGGCGCGGCGTCCCGCGACCGGGTGCGGGGTGCGGATGCGGATGGGGTGCGCTCGGCCGCGGTACGGCGGGCGCTAGACGGTCGCGTAGACGCGGGTGGCGAACTCCGCGACCTGGGCGTCGGTGAGGTTCTTCGCGAGGTCGGCCTCGGTGATCATTCCGACCAGCTGGTGGCCGCCCTTGACGTCGATCACCGGCAGGCGCTTGATCTGGTGCTGCTCCATGGTGCGCAGCACGTCGCCGGCGTCCGCCTCGGCGTCGATCCAGTGGAGCTTCTGCTCCAGGGTTCCGGCCTGCACCGTCGCCGGATCGATGCCCTCGGCAATGCACTTGATGACGATGTCACGGTCGGTGACCATGCCCGCCAGCTTGTTGTTGTCACCGCAGATGGGCAGAGCGCCGACGTTCAGATCACGCATCATCTTCGCTGCGTCGAGCAGTGTCTGATGCGCGCCCACACATTGCACCCCGCTGGTCATGATGTCCCGGGCTCGCTGCTTCGTGGCCATGATTCCTCCCGCCTTCCGAGCGTGGTCGGAGTTGGGTCTTTGCTTCGATGACACCACGAACGGAGCAAGGTCGCTTCCGGGGCCGGGGGCCCTCCCGGACCCGTTCCGGGAGGGCCCCGTTCTGCTGCTGCCGGGCCGGGGAATCGGGCATATCGTTCGTAGTGTGGCCGGGTGCGGGGACAGCGGATGGGGCCGGCGGGGGCGGCGCGCGTCCGGCCGACGGTGCATCCCCGTGCGAATCCCCTCACGGAAAGAAGGGTTCCGATGCATGCTGCGCTCAGCTCTGCCGACCTCGCCAAGCTCCGGCGGCAGCGGCCCTATCCGGCCGTGACCGTCCTCATGCCCACGCATCGCCGGGAGCCGGACAACGCACAGGACCCGGTCCTGTTGCGCAACATGATGGCCGAGGCCAAGGAGCAGCTCCAAGCCGATCCGGACGTCAGCAGGGACCGACGGATCGAGGTCATCGAGCAGTTGGACCAGGCCCTCTCGGAGATCGACCTGGCGCACGCCGAGGACGGGATGGCCGTCTTCGCCGCGCCGGGCGAGCACCAGGTGTGGTCGCTGGGCCGTACGGTGCCCGCCCGAGTGGTGCTCTCGGACACCTTCCTGACCCGCAACCTGGTCGCCGCACAGGCCGCCGAGCGGCCGTTCTGGGTGCTGGCGCTCTCCGCCGGCCGGATCTCCCTGTGGAGCGGTGCGGCGGATCGCGTCACCGAGGTGCACCGGGGCGCCTTCCCGCTGACCCGCAGCCTGGTCGACCCGGACGCGGAGAACCAGGAGCAGGTCGGCGAGATCCCCAGCACCTTCAGCGACGAGCACACCCGGCAGTTCCTGCGGGAGGCGGACACGGCGATGGGCGCCGTCCTCAAGTCCGACCCCCGGCCCCTGTACGTGGCGGGTGAATCGGTGGCGCTCGCCCTGCTCGACGACGCCGGTACCGTCCTGCGCGGCGCCAAGGGGACCAAGGGCGAGGTCACGCAGGTGCCGCAGGCGGGGCTGGCGGCCGGGCCGCCGGACGCCGTGTGGCAGGCGGTACGCCCCTACGCCGAGAAGCGCGCGGCCGGTGAGGTCGAAGAGGTGCTGGCCGAACTGGACCGGGCGCGCGGGCGCCGGGCGTTCGCGGCCGGGGTCGACGAGATCCGGCAGAACGTCACGACCGGCCGGGTCGCCCTGCTGGCCGTGGAGGAGAACTACCGCGAGACGGTGCGGGAGTCCGGCGGCCATCTGACGCCGGCGGAGCCCGGCGACCGGGGCGCGGTGGACGACATCGTCGACGAGATCGTCGAACGGTCCCTGGACACGGGCGCGGAGGTGCGGTTCGTACCGGACGGCACGCTGGCCGAGGTGGGCGGCATCGCCAGCGCACTGCGGTACTAGCCGGCCACCGGTCAGCCGCAGATCGG
>NZ_BMRP01000017.1:43460-113767 GCF_014648695.1 Streptomyces albospinus | reverse complement strand
AGGGCGGGGGTCAGGCCGGTTGCATACGGAAGTGGCGGGTGAACCAGTCGCGGGCGAGGGCGGAGACCTGGTCCAGGGCGCCCCGCTCCTCGAAGAGATGGCTGGCGCCGGGGACGATTTCGAGCTTGTTCTCGCAGCTCAGCGCGGACTGCGCCTGGCGGTTGAGGTCCAGTACCAGGGTGTCGTTGCCGCCGACGATCAGGAGCGTCGGTGCCTGGACGGAGTCGAGCAGCGAGCGGCCCGCGAGGTCGGGGCGGCCACCGCGGGAGACCACGGCGCCGATGTCCGCGTCCGGGTAGGAGGCGGCCCGCAGTGCGGCGGCGGCTCCGGTGCTGGCGCCGAAGTAGCCGATGGGCACGGGCGCGCGGGCGCGCAGCCAGCGGGTGGCGTCGGCGAGCCGGCGGGCCAGGGTGTCGATGTCGAAGACGTTGGCCCGGTTGGCCTCCTCGGCCGGGGTGAGCAGGTCGAAGAGCAGGGTGCCCAGGCCGGCGCGGTTGAGGGCCGCGGCCACCGCGCGGTTGCGGGGGCTGTGGCGGCTGCTGCCGGAGCCGTGGGCGAACATCACGATCGGCGCGGTGGCGGTGGGCCGGGTGAGGTCCCCGGTGAGCAGCACCGGGCCCGCCTCGATCCGGACCTCCTGCTCGGTCGGCACGCTCTGTGGTGTTCCGGTCCCGGCGCGGGCGCGCGGGGCCGGGCCGGCCGCGGCCTGGGCCAGCAGCGAGACGACCTCGTCGTCCGAGGTCTGGGAGAAGTCCTCGTACCACTCGCCGACCGCCGAGAACGCGTAGGGGGTGGAGAGGCAGACGATGTCGTCCGCCTTGGCGCGCAGGCGCTCGGCGGCGTCGGGCGGCGCCACGGGGACGGCCAGCACGACCCGGGCCGCGCCCTGGGCGCGTACCACCTCGCAGGCGGCTGCCGCGGTGGCGCCGGTCGCGATGCCGTCGTCGATCACGATCGCCGTCCGGCCCTCCAGCGGCAGCCGCGGCCGGCCGGCCCGGAAGCGGGCGGCCTGCCGGGCGAGTTCCGCCGCCTCCTCGCGCTCCACGGAGGCGACGTCGGACTGGTTGATCCTGCCCCGGCGGATGATGTCGTCGCTGATGACGCGTACGCCGCCCTCGCCGATGGCGCCGAAACCCAGCTCGCGCTGGTACGGGACGCCGAGTTTGCGGACGACGATCACGTCGAGGGGAGCGTCGAGCGCCTGGGCCACCTGGTAGGCCACCGGGACCCCGCCGCGGGGCAGGCCCAGGACGACGGGATCCTCGCTCTCCAGGTGGCGCACCGCCTCGGCAAGGCGGCGTCCGGCGTCCGCGCGGTCGGTGAACAGCACGATGTGCACCCCCTACCCAGGGGAGACGGAAGCCACGTCCACACCTAGTTCGAAATAACCCCAAACGGGGTCATTGCGCAAGTCCGAGCAGGGCGACGATCTCCGGGACCGACCACCGAGCGTTCACCCCCGGGCACGCTGCGAGATATTCGGCGGTGCGCTGCCGGCTCCAGCCGTGCGCGGCGATGATCCCGGCCGCGATATGGCGCAGATAGGCGGGGGCGGGCGGGTTCGGCGGGACGTCCGTGCTGCGCCAGGGGGCGGTGAAGGTGAGTACCGGGTGGCCGTCGAGCAGGCCGGGGCAGACCAGGGTCTCGTACCGGCCGGGGCCGAGCCGGGCGCGTCCGTGGGTGAGGGCCGGTGTGAGGTCGAGGTCGCCGGACGGGGCGCGGTGCATCTCCTGCGCGGCGATGTCGGAGAATTGAGAGAGCGTCAGGAGATAGGCATGGGCGGGCAGTTCGCCGTCCGCGTCGGCGTCGTAGAAGGCCCGGCCGCCGGTCCACAGCGCGGACTCGGTGGCGAAGTACAGCCGGCCGCGGAGCACGACGGGCGCGCTGCGCGCGGGGCGGCGGGGGTCGCGGCAGCCGGGGTGGTCGTGCCGGCCGCCGGGCGGACGGCCGCCGGTGAGGTAGTGGCCGAGCCGCTCGGGGTGCATGTTGGACCCGTAGGCGGCGTACCAGACCAGGGCCACGGGGGCGGTGCGGGCCGCGTACCGCTCGGGCTCCCGGGGTTCCAGGGCGCGCGGAGTCGTCACGTGTCCACGGTATCGCCGCGGGTTACCGGGGCGCCCGAGGAGCCCGCGGGGGGCTCGGACCGCGCGCTTCCCCGGCGGCGGGCGGATCCCGGTTGATCAGTGGCCCGAGGGGCTGATAGACCTCCTGTTCGTGGCTACTACCAGCGAGCACAGCAACCGGTGGATTCGCCGGTTCCGGCCGGCCGACGACGCGCCTGTCGGCTTGGTCTGCTTTCCGCACGCCGGGGGCTCGGCGACGTTCTACTTCCCGCTGGCGGGGGCGCTGTCCCCACGGCTGGACGTGCTCGCCGTGCAGTACCCGGGCCGCCAGGACCGGCTGTCCGAGCCGTGCCTGGAGGACATCCACGAGCTCGCCGACCGGGTCACCGCGGCGCTGGAGCCCTGGACCGGCCGGCCGCTGGCGTTCTTCGGCCACAGCATGGGCGCCACCGTCGCGTACGAGGTCGCCAGGAATCTGGAGCGGGCCGGAAAGCCGCCGCTGGGCCTGTTCGCCTCCGGCCGCCGCGCCCCGTCCCGGTACCGCGACCAGGCGGTCCACCGGCGGGACGACGACGGACTGGTCGCCGCCCTCAAGGAGTTGAACGGCACCGACGAGGCGGTGTTCGACGACGAGGAGCTGCTGCGGATGGTGCTGCCCGCGATCCGCGCGGACTACACGGCCGTCGATACCTACCGCCCTCGCGAGGGGCCCCGGTTGAGCTGCCCGGTCTCGGTCCTCGTGGGGGACAGCGATCCGGGCACCACCCTGGAGGAGGCGGACGCCTGGCGCGAGCACACCACCGGCCCCTGCGAGCTGACGGTGTTCCCCGGCGGCGGCCACTTCTACCTCAACTCCCGGACGGAGCAGGTCACGAAGATCGTCGTGCGGGACATCGGGGCGTGGACGCAGGGGAGTTGGGCGTAGCGGAGTCGGGCGCGGGGCTGTTGCCCGCGCGCCTCGGTCCGTTCGGACGGGCAGCCGCCGTGTGCTGCCGGGCGGGCCGCCGCCGGTGCCCGGTCAGTAAGCGTGGTGGTTCACCCGGTGCGACCACGCCTCGTAGGCGCGGGCACCCAGCTCGGGGTAGATCTGCTGGATCTTGATCCGGCGCTGGTCGAGCGGCTTCTGGAAGTCCTCGTACTGGAACGAGTCGTCGAAGCCGATCCGCCGGGTGTACTCCATGTCGCAGCTGAAGTAGACCTCGTCCAGCCGGGACCAGTAGATGGCGCTCATGCACATCGGGCAGGGGGCGCCGCTGATGTAGATCGAGCAGCCCCGGAGCATCCGGGCGCGTTCGGGCACCAGGTCCGGCGAGCCCTCGGGCCGGGGCACGTACTGGAGGGTGCTCTCGTTCTGGTGCTCCTCGGAGATTGACGGTGCCTCAGGGTTGAGCATCTGTACGGCCTTGCGGATGGTCTCCACCTCGGCGTGCGCGGTGGGGTCGCCGGTCAGCAGGACGCGGTTCTGCCCGCGGGCGACGATCTCGCCGTTGCGGGCGATGATCGCGCCGAACGGGCCGCCCCAGCCCTTGTCCACGGACTCCCTGGCGAGCCGCACCGCCTCGGCCATCAGTTCCTTCGGTTCCATCGCCACGTCTCCGATCGGCCTCTGGTCCTTGGTGGAACGGTCAAGCATTTGCCCCATTTGCTGCTTAGTTCGCTTTTGTACTACGCTACTCCAGGTGAGTGCCCGTGCAAGCCGTCGCTCGGCGGCCGACAGCGCCACCGTGGTGACCTCGCAGAAGGTGCGTGAAGGCCGGACCGACGAGTACCAGCGCTGGCAGGAGCGGACCAACGAGGCCGCTCGCGCCTTCGACGGGTTCATGGGCGCCGAGGTGTACCCGCCCGCGGCCGGCGCGGCCAACGAATGGGTGGCCGTCTTCCGCTTCGCCGGCATCGAGCAGCTGACCGCCTGGCTGGACTCCGCGCGCCGGCGGGAACTGCTCGCCGAGGGCCGTGGCCTCTTCGAGGGCCCGCCGACGCTGGAGGTGCTCCAGGGCGGCACCCCCGGGCCGACGCCCCATGAGGCCGTCACCGCCGTCATCTCCCATGACGTGCGCCCCGGTTGCGAGCAGGCCTTCCTCAAGTGGCAGGAGAAGGCGCTCAAGGCCCAGGAGAAGTCGCCCGGATACATGGGGTCCGAGCTGTTCAAGCCGGTGCGCGACGTCCAGAAGCGCTGGGTGGTCGTCTTCCGCTTCGACAGCCGCGAACACCTCGACGACTGGCTGGAGTCGGGCACCCGCAAGGCGCTCCTGGACGAGGGGCGCGCCTACGTCGCGTCGTACGACGTGCGCAAGGTCGACTCGGCGTTCAGCGGCTGGTTCCGCTTCGAGCGCGGTACGGGCTCCGAGGCGCTGCCCAACTGGAAGCAGGCCATGTCGGTGCTGCTGGCGCTCTACCCCACGGTGATGGTGCTCACCCTGACCTTCGGCGTGGAGCTGGGGCGGCTCGGCGTCCCCCTGTACCTGGCGCTGTTCTTCAGCAACGTGCTCAGCGTCAGCGCGCTGACCTGGTTGCTGATGCCGCTGGTCAACCGGGCGCTGGCCTTCTGGCTGGCGCCCGGCCGCGCCCGGGGCCGCCGGGTGCAGCTCGCCGGGGTGCTGGTGGTGCTCCTCGGCTACCTGCTGTCCGTCGTCGTCTTCGGGCTGATCACCCATGCCCTGCGCTGACCACCGGCCGCACGCGGAGGAGAGCGGGATGCGCCCACCGGCAGCCCCGCCCGCGAGGGACCTCGGCGGCACCCTGATCCGGCGGGGCGACCCCGGCTACGAGGCCGAACGCGAGCGCGCGGTGTGGAACCTGCGCACGCCGCGGCGGTTCCCCGACGCCATCGTGCGGGCCGCCACGGAAGCCGATGTCGCCCACGCCGTCCGGTACGCCCGGGCCCGGGGACTGCGGGTCGCCCTCCGCTCCGGCGGGCACAACTGGTCCGGTGCGCAACTGCGCGACGGCGGCCTGCTGATCGACCTCTCCGGGCTGCGGACGTGCACCCTCGCCCCCGCCGCCGACGGCGCCCCGGCGACGGCCGACGTGGGCCCCGCCGTCACCGGGGCGGACCTGGTCGCCGCGCTCACCCCCGAGCACCTGGCCTTCCCGGTCGGCCACTGTCCCGGCGTCGCGGTGGGCGGCTTCCTGCTCAGCGGCGGCCTCGGCTGGAACTCCCGCGCCTGGGGGGCCTCCTGCGCGGACGTCATCGGGATCCGGGCCGTCACCGCCGACGGCCGCACGGTCACCTGCACCGAGACCGAGCACCCCGACCTCTTCTGGGCCGCGCGGGGCGCCGGCCCCGGCTTCTGCGCGGTCGTCACCGGTTTCCGCCTCGCGCTGCACCCCCACCCGGGCGCCATCCTGGCGACCGCCCTCACCTTCCCGCTGGCCGACGTCACCGCGGTGGCGGAGTGGGCGGAGCGGACCGCGCACGGGCTGCCGCCGTACGTCGAGACGACCTTCGTCCTGCTGCCCGCCGGAGCCGGGCCGGACCCCACCCGCCCGCGGATCACCGTCTCCGCCACCGCGTTCGCCGCGACCGGACAGGAGGCCCGGCGGGCGCTGGAGCCGTTCACCCGCTGCCCGTTCGGGGAGCGCGCCGTGACCGCGCAGCCGCCCGGACCGACCTCCTTCGCGGCCCTGCACCGGGGCGCGGAGGCGCTCTGGCCGCCGGGGCACCGCTACGCGGCGGACACCCTGTGGTCCGCGGCGGATTACGCGACCCTGCTGACCCGGGCCGCGGGGGCGGTGGCCCGCGCCCCGTCGCCCGCGTCCCTGGTGCTGTCACCCGTCCAGCCGGTGTCCCCGGACCCGGCGCTGCTGCGGAACATGGCCTTCGTCCCGCTCGGCGCGTCCTACCTCGTCGGCTACGCGGTCTGGGACCGCCCGGCCGACGACGGCGCGCAGACGCGCTGGCTGCGGGAGCTGATGGCCGACGCGGACCCGCGCGGCGACGGCCGCCGCTACGTCGCCGAGGCGGACCTGGAGGCCGGCGCCGACCGGGCCCGGCGCGCGTACCCGCCCGCGCACTGGGACCGGCTCCAGGAGATCAAGGCAGAGTGGGACCCGGACAACCGCTTCCACTCCTACCTCGCCCCATAAGGGCAGAAGGGCGGCCCGATGCTGCTCGCCGGTCTCGCACAGGTCTCGGGGGAGGTCGCCGCCACCGCGGCGCGGTCCCGGAAGATCGCGCTGCTGGCCGGGCTGTTCCGGGCCGCCGCGCCGGAGGACGTCCCGGTCGTCATCCCGTACCTGGCCGGACGGCTGCCCCAGGGGCGCATCGGCATCGGCTGGAGCGTACTGCGCGCACCGCCGCCGCCCGCCGCCGAGGCCACGCTGACCGTGGCCGAGACCGATGCCGCGCTGACCCGCCTGGCCCAGGTCGCCGGGCCCGGTGCGCAGGCCGAGCGGCGCCGGCTGGTCCGGGAGCTGCTGGCCGCGGCGACCGCACCGGAGCAGCGGTTCCTGCACGGCCTGCTGACCGGCGAGGTGCGGCAGGGTGCGCTGGAGGCACTGGCCGCCGAAGGGCTCGCCGCGGCCACCGAGGTGCCGGCGGCCGACGTACGCCGGGCCGTGATGCTGGCCGGCTCGCTGCCGGACGTGGCGCGGGCCCTGCTGTCCCGGGGCCCGACGGCGCTCGCCGACTTCCGCCTCACGATCGGCCGCCCCGTGGGACCGATGCTCGCGCAGACCGCCGCGTCGGTCGACGAGGCGATCGACAAGCTGGGCCACTGCGCCGTGGAGGAGAAGCTCGACGGCATCCGGGTGCAGGTGCACCGGGACGGGCCGGACGTACGGATCCACACCCGCACCCTCGACGAGGTGACCGACCGGCTGCCCGAAGTCACCGACCTGGTCCGGGAGTTCCCCGCCGAGCGCTTCATCCTGGACGGCGAGGTGATCGCCGTGGACGACGACGGCCGGCCGCTGCCCTTCCAGCGGATCGCCGGACGGTTCGGCTCCCGGGCCGATGTCTCCGCGGCCCGGGCCGCCCTCCCGCTCACCCCGGTCTTCTTCGACATCCTCGCGATCGACGGCCGCGACCTGCTGGGCCTCCCCGGTGAGAAGCGGCACGCCGAACTCGCCGCGCTGGTCCCCGAGCCGCTGCGGGTGCGCCGCTGCGTGGTGAAGGACCCGGTCGACGCCGGAGCCCGCGCCGACGCCGCGGAGTTCTGGGTCCGGACCCTGCGCCGCGGCCACGAGGGCGTCGTCGTCAAGGCCCTCTACGCGCCGTACAGCGCGGGCCGCCGGGGTGCCGCCTGGCTGAAGGTGAAGCCGGTCCACACCCTGGACCTCGTGGTGCTCGCCGCCGAGTGGGGGCACGGCCGGCGCACCGGCAAGCTCTCCAACCTCCACCTCGGCGCGCGGGACCCGGACGGCGGCTTCGTCATGCTCGGCAAGACCTTCAAGGGCCTGACCGACGCCACCCTCGGCTGGCAGACCGAACGGCTCCAGGAACTCGCGGAGTCGGACGACGGGCATGTGGTGACGGTCCGTCCGGAACTCGTCGTCGAGATCGCCTACGACGGACTCCAGACCTCCCCCCGCTACCCGGCCGGCGTCACCCTGCGCTTCGCCCGTGTGCTGCGCTACCGCGAGGACAAGCCGGCGGCGCAGGCCGACACGATCGCGACGGTGCTCGCCGCGCACCCCGGCGAGCGGGGATAGGTGCGGCGGGGCTCATGGCGGGCAGGCGGAGCGCGGGGCTGCTGCTGTACCGGGGTGGCGCGGACGGCGGTGTCGAGGTGCTGCTGGCGCACATGGGCGGGCCGCTGTGGGCCCGCTGGGACGCGGGCGCCTGGTCCGTTCCCAAGGGCGAGTACGTACCGCCGGAGAAGCCGATGGACGCGGCCCGGCGGGAGTTCGCGGAGGAGCTGGGGCTGCCGCCGCCGGACGGGCGGTACCTCCCGCTGGGGGACGCCCGCCAGTCCGGCGGCAAGGTGGTGACGGTCTGGGCCGTCGCGAGCGACCTCGATCCGGAGCGGATCGTGCCCGGCACCTTCGAGATGGAGTGGCCGCGCGGTTCGGGGGTGACCCGCAGCTTCCCCGAGATCGACCGGGTGGCCTGGTTCACCCCGGAGGCGGCCCGGGAGCGGCTGGTCACCGGCCAGCGGGTGTTCCTCGAACGGCTGGCGGACCGGCTCGGCGACGGCCGCTGAACGCCCTCCCCGCTCCCGTACGCCGCCTGGCGCGCCCGCGCCCGTCGCGCACCGGCCGCCTCCGGCCGCCTCCGTTCCGCCCGGCTGCCGTGCCGGACCGGCGAGGTGGCCGCCGGTCCCCTGGGCACGTCACCGCCCTGCGGGAGGCCGACCTGGCCGGCAGCCGGCGCGACGGCCGCTGCGCCGTGCACGAGCCGATGCCACGGGGCGCGGCCCTTCCTGCACGGCGAGCCGGCCCGCGCGAGCGATCCGGTGCCGACAGGGTGTCATGCAGCTGCCTGGGGCCGCACTTGGATCTTCCGTCCCCTCCCCGCCCGGAACTGCTCCAGCGCCGTGCCGTACTGCTCCAGCGGGTGGCGGTCGCTGATGAACACCTCCGGGTCCAGCACCCCGGCCGCGAAGAGCGCGGCGGCCCGCTCGTAGCTGTGCAGTACGGCCATCGAGCCGGTGATGGTGATCTCCTGGTTGTAGATCCGGTACGGCTCGATGGTGGCCCGGGCGGCGTAGTCGGCGACCCCGAACTGGAGGAAGGTGCCGCCCTTTCCGACCCGGCCCAGTGCGTCCTGGATGGCGCGCTCGCTGCCGGTGGCGTCGACGACCACGTCCCAGCCGCGCGGCCGGTCGAGCGCGTCGGCGGAGCCGGCCGCGTTGCTGCACCCGAGCTCGCGGGCGGTGGCCAGCCGGTCAGGGTTGATGTCGACGACGTCCACGCCCGCCGCCCCGGTGCGCTTGGCGAGCTCCAGCATCATCAGGCCCATCGTCCCGGACCCGTAGATCAGCACCTGGGTGCCCAACTGCTGGCTGCGCAGGATGTCGTAGCCGCGGACCGCGCAGGAGAGGGGTTCGATCAGCGCGGCGTCCTCGGTGCGGACGTGGTCGGGCAGTTTGACGCAGTTGGCGGCCGGTGCCACCGCGAACTCGGCGGCACCGCCCGCGGTGGTGACCCCGATGGCGGCCCACCGCTCGCAGAGGTTGTTGCGGCCGATCCGGCAGTAGTGGCACTCGTGGCAGTAGAGGGAGGGGTCCACCGCGACCCGGTCGCCCTCGGCCAGTTCGGTCACCGCGCTGCCGGTCGCGACGACCGTCCCGGCGAACTCGTGCCCCGGTACGACGGGAAGCGTGGGCGCGAACTCGCCCTGGAGGATGTGGAGATCGGTGCCGCACAGCCCGCACGCGGCCACCTGCACCACGACCTCGCGGGGGCCGGGCGCCGGGTCGTCGACGGTGGCGATCTCGACCTCGCCGGGGGCGCTGATCACTGCTGCTTTCACTTCACGGCTCCAAGGGAGAGGCCCTGGACGAGCTTGTCCTGGGCGGCGAACCCGGCGATGAGCACCGGGAGGGAGATCACGGTTGCGGCGGCGCACACCTTGGCCAGGAACAGGCCCTGGCTGGTGACGAGCCCGGTCAGGAAGACCGGCGCGGTGCCGGCCACGATCCCGGTCAGGACCCGGGCGAACAACAGCTCGTTCCAGCTGAAGATGAAGGAGATCAAGGCGGTCGCCGCGATGCCCGGCATGGCGACCGGCGCGACGATCCGGGCGAGCGTGGTGGTCAGCCCGGCCCCGTCGATCGAGGCGGCCTCCAGGATCTCCACCGGGACCTCGGCGAGGAACGAGCGCATCATCCACACCGCGATCGGCAGGTTCATCGAGGTGTAGAGGATGACGAGCAGCCAGATGCTGTCCAGCATCCGGGTGTTCTGGGCGACGAGGTAGACCGGCAGCAGCCCGGCCACCAGTGGCAGCATCTTCGTGGAGAGGAAGAAGAACATGACGTCGCTCCACTTGCGCACCGGCCGGATCGACAGCGCGTACGCCGCCGGGACGGCCAGCACCAGCACCAGCAGCGTCGAAACCACCGATGCGGTCAGCGAGTTGATCAGCGGCGGCCAGGGGCTGACGCCCGAACCGCCGGCGCCGAAGAACTCGCGGTAGCCGTGCAGGGTGAGCGGTGCGGCCACGCTCGGCGGATTGGTCGCCGCGTCGTTCTCGGTGTGGAAGGACGTCAGCACCATCCACGCCACGGGCAGGAAGAAGGCGATCCCGCAGAGCCAGGCCAGCAGGCCCAGCGCCCCGTTGGCCCGCCGCTGCCGCCGGGGCAGCCGGGCGCGGCCCGTCAGGTGGGCTCCTCGCGTCATCGGGTGATCTCCTCGCGCAGCAGGGACGACACGGTGCGCAGCGCGAACGTCGCCACCAGCAGCGAGCACAGCACCACCACGACGCCCTGCGCGGACGCCCGACCGTAGTCATGGGCCTGGTAGAAGGTCTGGTAGATGGTGTACGGCAGGTTCGCGGTGCCCAGCCCGCCCGAGGTGATGGTGAACACCGCGTCGAAGTTCTGCACGATGTACACCGTCCCCAGCAGGGCGGCGAGTTCGAGGTAGCGGCGCAGATGCGGCAGCGTGAGGTAGCGGAAGATGTCGAAGGGGGAGGCCCCGTCCATCCGGGCCGCCTCCACCGCGTCCGCGGGCCGGCTCTGCAACCCCGCCAGCAGGATCAGCATCATGAACGGCGTCCACTGCCAGATCAGCGACAACTCCACTGCCGTCAAAGGGGAGTTGGTCATCCAGTCGGGCTGCGGCGGGTGGTCGCTGCCGAACAGCCGCCAGAGCCAGGTCAGCGATCCGTCGAGCAGCCCGTACGAGGCGTTGTAGAGCGCGTGCTTCCAGATCAGCGCGGAGGCGACCGGCACCACCAGGAACGGGGTGATCAGCATCGTCCGTACGACACCCCGCCCGCGGAAGCCGCGGTCCAGCAGCAGTGCCAGCCCCAGCCCCAGCAGCAGGCTGACCAGCACCACGGTCGCGGTCAGCAGCACGGTGGTGCCCACCGACGCCCGCAGCGCCGGATCGGTGAAGACCGCCAGGTAGTTGTCGAAGGCGGCGAACCCGCGGTGGTCGGGGGCCAGCGCGTTCCAGCGGGTGAAGGAGATCACCACCGTTGCCACGAACGGGAGTTGGGTGACCGCTATCAGGAAGACGAGTGCCGGCAGCAGGGGAGCGCGGCGGGCCCAGTCCCTGGCCCGGCTCGTGCGGTCAGTGGCCCTGGTACGCATGGGACACCTCCCGCGCCAGTCGCTGGCTCTCCGTCAGCGCGTCGGCCACGCCCTGCTTCCCGGCGATCGCCGAGCTGATCTCCTGGGACACCTTGGTCCCCAGGTCGGAGAACTCCGGTATGTCGACGAACTGGATCCCGGGCGCCGGCCGGGGCTGTACGCCCGGGTCGCCGGGACGCGCAGAGCCGATCGCCCCCTCGGTCGCCGCGGCGAACGCACCGGCTTCCTTGAGGTACGCCGGATCGCGGTAGATCGAGGCCCGCTTGCCGGCCGGCACCTTCGACCAGCCCAGTTCGTGCCCCACCAGCTGCTCGTACGACTTCCCCGACGCCCAGCGGACGAACTTCCAGGCCGCGTCCTGGTGCGTACCGGCCTTCTGGATGCCCCAGGCCCAGGTGTAGAGCCAGCCCGCGCTGCCGGTCCGCTCGACCGGCGCCGGGGCGTAGCCGACCTTGCCCGCGACCTTGGAATCGGCGCTCTCCAGCGAACCGGCGCCGGCGGTCGCGTCGTACCACATGGCGACCTTGCCCTGCTGCATGTCGTTGAGGCATTCGGTGTAGCCGGCCTGCGGCGCCCCCGCCTCCCCGTGCGCGCGGAGCAGGCCGACGTAGAACCCGGCGGCCCTGCGGAACTCCGGGCTGTCCAGCCGGGCCTGCCAGTCCTTGTCGAACCACGTGCCGCCGAAGGTGTTGACGACCGTCGTCAGCGGTGCGGTCAACTGCCCCCAACCCGGCTGGCCGCGCAGGCAGATGCCCTTCATGCCCGTGCGGAATCCGTCCAACTTCGCGGCCATGGCGGCGACCTGGGTCCATGTCGGGTGCGCCGGCATGGTCAGCCCGGCCGCCCGGAACAGGTCCTTGCGGTACATCAGGAACGACGACTCGCCGTAGAACGGCTCCGCGTAGACCTTCCCGTCGGCCGCGGTGAGCGAGGCGCGCACCGGGGCGAGGATGTCGTTCTGGTCGAACTCCCGGTCTCTACCGGCAAGTTGATCGAGCTGGGTGAGCCAGCCGTTGCGGGCGTAGATCGGCGTCTCGTAGTTGCTGAGGCTGGCCACGTCGTACTGCCCGGCCTGGCTGGAGAAGTCCTGGCTCATCTTGTCGCGGAGATCGTCTTCGGGAAGGACGGTGAAGTGGACCCGGATCCCGGTCTCCTTGGTGAAGTGCTCTGCGGTGAGCCGCTGGAGGTCCACCATCTGCGGGTTGTTCACCATCAGCACATTGAGGGTGTCCGGGCCGCCGTTGCCCACGTCGCCGGCGCCGCGGTAGCAGCCGGCGGTGGTCAGCGACAGGGCGACCGCGAGGGCGGTCAGCCATCTGGCGCGGCGGCCGGGGCTGCCGCCTCGTCCGGGGGATCGTGCGCGCACTGCTCCTGCCTTTCTGGGGATGTCGGCCCGCGGGGAGGGGGACGCGGGCATGCCGGGGTGGCCGCCGGAGGCCGGCGGACGTGAACGGTGGGGGAGTAGCGGGGTCAGACCCGGAGCACCTGCGGCCCCAGGAGCGAGTAGCGATGCGCCTCCGGGGCGGACAGCCCGGTGTCGGTGACGATCGCGTCGAAGTCGCCGATGTCGGCGAACCGGCAGAAGCTGGTGGCGCCGAACTTGGTGTGCACCCCGACCAGCACCCGCCGCCGCGACGAGCGCACCGCCTGCGCCTTCACGTCGGCGACCGCCGGATCGGGGGTGGTCAGACCGTGCTCGCGGGAGATGCCGTTCGCCCCCAGGAACGCCAGGTCGACCACGAACCCGGCGAGCATGTCCCGGCACCAGGGCCCCACCGTCGCCTGCGTCCCGGCGCGCACCCGCCCGCCGGCCAGCAGCACGGTGGTGGTGTCCGACGCCGCGACCAGTGAGGCGGTGCGCAGCGACGCGGTCAGCACGGTCAGCGGCCGGTCGGTGGGCAGCAGCATCGCCACCAGCTCGGGCGTGTAGCCCTCGTCGACGAACACCGTCTCCGCCTCGCCGACCAGCTGGGCCGCCGCCGCCGCGATCCGCCGCTTCTCGGCGACGTGCTCCGTCTCCCGCCGCGCCAGCGTGGTCTCGAAACCGGCGCTCTCGACCGGATACGCCGCGCCGTGCGTGCGCCGGATCAGCCCGCGGCGCTCCAGCTCGCTCAGATCGCGCCGTACGGTCTCGCGGGCCACCCCGAACTCCGATGCCGCATCGGCGACCTCGACCCGTCCGGTCTGCCGGGCGAGCGCGAGGATGCGGCTCTGGCGTTCCTCGGCCCTCATGGCTCTCTCCTGCCCTGTGTGATCCGCTTGGCGTGCCCGGCCCACCGTGTTCCGTTCGGTCACGGCACTGCCCGTTTCTGCCCGCATGCAGGTTTATAGCAACCGGGCCGGTGCGCGGAGCTGCCCGTAACAGCACCGAACATGCCCGTTTCTGCCCGCCCTCAGACGCTTCTCCACCGGCTTCCGGCCCGGTCCGGTGCCCGTACGGGCCGGTGGCCGGGCCCGGGCCGCGCGCCGGGGCCGGTCCGGGTACGCCGGGGCCGCGCCGGTGGTGCGAGCCACGGTGGCACTTAGGCTGGACGGCATGAGTGCGGAGATGCGGTCGTTGGCGGTCACTGCGATCGTCCAGGAGGAGGAGTGCGCGGTGCTGCGGGTCAGCGGAGAGCTGGACCTCCGCACCGAGCAGGCGTTCCTCGCCGAGGCACGGTCCATCGTCTCGGCCGGCCACCGCTTCCTCGTGCTCGATCTGACCGCGCTGCGCTTCTGCGACTCCCGGGGGCTGAGCTGCCTGCTCGCCCTGGAATGGCTGTGCCGCCGCCTGGAGGGCCGGCTCTTCCTGGCGTCACTGGGCGTACGGATGCTGCGGCTGCTGGTCGGCACCCAGTCCCTCGGCGTCTTCTCCTGCTACCCCACGGTCGGCCATGCGCTGGCCGCCGTCCCCGACGGCAGCCGCCCGTCCTGGCCGCCCGGACCGGAGAGCCCCGCGAGCTGACGGGGCCATGTGGGGGATCGATCACGCCTGTGAGGGAAGGTCCCGTCACGGCCGGTCTGACACCTGAGTGTGACGTTCCCCAGGCCCGGCCCGGCCGGCCCCTCGCCCGGCCCCCTCACGGCGCCGCGCCGGCCCGCAGCGCGTCGATCAGCGCCGCCACCGACGGCCGGTCGCGGGCGGCGGCCCCGACCGCGACCACGATGTGCCGCTCGACCACCTCCCGCAGCGGCAGCGACACGATCCCCTCCGACCGCAGCCGCAGCATCAGCTCGGTCAGCGGTGCGACCCCCAGACCCGCCCCCACCATCGCCAGCGACGTCGCGGTGTCCGTCACCTCGTGCGCCACCCGCGGCTCGAATCCGGCCCGCCGGCAGGCCGTCCGGACGGCCCGCCCGTAGTACGAGCCGGGCGCGGGCAGGATCCAGTCGCAGTCCGCGGCCCCGCCGAGCGGCAGCGGCGTCCCGAAAGCGCCGGACCGCTCCTCCGGAACCGCCAGCGAGAACCGCTCCGAGCGCAGCCGCACCAGCTCCAGCGCGCCGTCCCGGTCCAGCGGCGCGTCCGGATAGTCCAGCCCCAGCGCCAGATCCACCCGCCCGGCGGCGACCTCCGTGTACGCCAGGTCCACGTCCACCTCACGGCTCTCCACCCGCACCCCCGGGTGCCGCGCCGCCAGCCGGCGCAGCGCCGGCGGCAGCAGAACGGCCGCCGCCGTACCGAAGACCCCCAGCCGCAGCCGCCCGGACACCTCGCCGCGGGCCCGCTCCAGGGCCGCCACCGCCTCGGCCTGCGCGCCCAGGATCCGCTCCGCGTGGACGGCGAGGGTCTGCCCGGCGTCCGTCAGCTCCACCCGTCGCCCCGCCCGCCGGACCAGCTCCGTACCGGTGGCCCGCTCCAGCGCGGCGATGTGCTGGGAGACCGCGCCCGGCGTATAGCCCAGGGCGGCAGCCGCCGCGGTCATCGTGCGGCTCCGGGTCAGCTCCCGTAGCGTCCTGAGCTGAACGCCCGGCAATTCCATGGCGGCACCCTACCGATGAGCACCGCGCGCCCCGGCGAAACCCCCGAATGCCCAGACCTCCTCATAGATCACGTCCAGCAACTCTGCATGGACGGGTGACGGCCTTCCCGCCACCATCGGAGCGACCGGCCTCCGGATCGCACCGGTGGCCGCGACGCCCGCACGACCGCGCGGTACGCGACGACGGGAAGACAGGAAGGCGCTCCGCATGGCCCCGAGTACGGCTTCTGGTCCCTCAACCCCCGACCCCCTGCCCGATCCCCTCCCGGAGGCCGCCGATGTCGTGATCATCGGCGGCGGGGTGATCGGTGCCAGCATCGCCTTCCACCTGGCCGAGGCGGGCGCCGGCCGGGTGCTGCTCCTGGAGCGCGAACTGCCCGCGTCCGGTTCGTCCGGCAAGCCGATCGGCGGGGTACGCGCCCAGTTCTCCGACCCGCTCAACATCCGGCTCGGCCTGCGCAGCCTGGACGCCTGGCGGGACTTCACCCGGCGCCCCGGTGCCGATGTCGGCCTGGAGACCGTCGGCTATCTCTTCCTGCTCGGCAGCGAGCGCGAACTCGCCACGTTCACCGAGGGAGTCGAGGTCCAGAACGCCCACGGCGTGCCCAGCCGGATCATCACCCCCCGCGAGGCCCATGAACTCTGCCCCTACCTCGACCCCTCCGGCCTCGTCGCCGCCGCCTTCTCGCCCACCGACGGCTACGCCCTGCCCCGGGCCGCCGTGACCGGCTATCTGCGCGCGGCCCGCCGCCTCGGCGCCACCGTCCGCACCCGCTGCCCGGTCACCGCCATCGACACCGCCGACGGCGCCGTCCGGGCCGTCCGCACCCCGCACGGCACCGTCCGCACCCCCGCGGTGATCTGCTGCGCGGGCGCCTGGTCCGGCGCCGTCGGCGCGATGGCGGGCGTCGACCTCCCCGTCACCCCGCTGCGCCGCCAGATCGCCTTCACCGGCCCGCTGCGCCCGGCGCCGCCCCGGATCCCCTTCACCCTCGACTTCGACTCCACCTTCTACTTCCACAACGACGGCGCCGACGGACTCCTCATCGGCCTCTCCGACCCCGCCCAACAGCCGGGCTACGGAAGGGAGTTCAGCCGAGAATGGCTGACCTCGTGCCGCGCCGCCGCGGCCCGCCGGGCGCCGGAGCTCGCCGGACTGCCCGTCACCGGCGGCTGGGCCGGCCTCTACGAGCTGACCCCCGACCGCAACGCGCTGATCGGCGAGGCCGGCCACCTGGACCGGTTCCTCTACGCCACCGGCTTCTCCGGCCACGGCTTCCTCCAGGCCCCCGCGGTCGGCGAAATCGTCCGCGACCTCTACCTGCGCCGCGAACCCTTCCTCGACGTCGGCCCGCTCGCCGCCACCCGCTTCGGCGCCGGGCACGCCGCCCGCCCCGAGGCCCACATCATCTGAACCGCCCGCACCCGGGAGTCCCGTATGGCCTTGGTCCCCACCTGGCGGCTGCGCGCCGCGTTCGCCCGCCGGCTGTCCGACATGTACGGAACCGAAGTCCCCGCCTACACCACCCTGCTGGAGGTCGCCGGGCAGATCAACGACGAGGTCGCCGGCCGGGACCCGGACGCCGGCCGGCTCGGCAGCATCAGCCGGGTCACCGCCGAGCGGCACGGCGCCATCCGCGTCGGCACCCCCGGCGAACTCCGCCAGGCCGCCCAGGTCTTCGCCGCTCTCGGCATGCACCCGGTCGGCTTCTACGACCTCCGGGACGGCGACATCGGCGCCGTCCCCGTCGTCTCCACCGCCTTCCGCCCCACCGACACCGACGAACTGGACCGCAACCCGTTCCGCGTCTTCACCTCCCTCCTCACCGCCTCCGACCGCCGCTTCTTCGACGCCGACCTGGAATCCCGGCTCACCGCCTTCCTCGCCCGCCGCCGCCTCTTCCCGCCCGAACTCCTCGAACTGGCAGAGCAGGCGGAGAAGGCGGACGGGCTCGACGAGCCCGCCGCCGAACGCTTCCTGACCCTCGCCGTCGACGCGTTCCGGCTCTCCACCGAACCCGTGGACCGCGCCTGGTACGCGGAACTGGAGCGGATCTCCGCCGTCGCCGCCGACATCGGCGGGGTCGCTGCCACCCACGTCAACCACCTCACCCCGCGCGTGCTGGACATCGACGCCCTCTACCGGCGCATGGGGGAGCGCGGCATCACCATGATCGACCGGATCCAGGGGCCCCCGCGCTGGGACGGCCCCGATGTCCTGCTGCGCCAGACCTCCTTCCGCGCGCTGGCCGAACCCCGCGCCTTCCGCGAGCCCGACGGCCGGGTCACCAGCGGCGCGCTGCGGGTCCGCTTCGGCGAGGTCGAGGCCCGCGGCATCGCCCTGACCCGCGCCGGCCGGGCCCGCTACGACGCCCTCACGGCGGAGACCGACCGCCGGATGGCCGAGCACCCCGACGCCGACCGCGGGCAGAGCGCCCGCGCCCTGTGGCAGCGCGACTTCCCCCGCACCGAGCACCAACTGGCCGTGGAACGGCAGGCGTTCTTCACCTACCACCCGGTCCCCGACCGCCCGCGCGACGGCCACCACCCGCCCGCCGACCTCGCCGGACTGCTCACCGGCGGCTGGCTCACCGCCCGCCCCATCGTCTACGAGGACTTCCTGCCCCGCTCCGCCGCCGGCATCTTCCACTCCAACCTCACCGGCGAAGGCACCCGCGACGCCCGGCGCACCGGCACCCGCTACGACGCCCACCGCCTCTCCGCCGCGATCGACCGCCCGGTGCTCGACCCCTTCGCCCTCTACGCGGCCCAACAGGACCGCTCCCTGCGCCAGGCCCTCGGCACCCTGGGCGCCGATGCCGCACTCCGCGCCCTGGACGACGCCCCCGATATGTAGCTGATGACCCGTCAATTCACTATTGATCAAGGAGTTACGCGATGACCCCGGCCACCGCCCACCCCGCCGCCCCGCGCCTGCCCGACACCGCCGCGCTGCGCGCCCGCGCCTCGTCCGCACTGCGCCGCTGCGGCGCCCGGGACCTCGATACGTATGCCGACGCAGCGGCCACCGGCCCCACCCTCCCCGCCCGCACCCCGCTCACCGGCGCCGCCCTCGGCCATCTCCCCGCCACCACCCCCGGCCAGGCCGAGGCGGCGCTCGCCGAGGCGCACCGCACCTTCCTCACCTGGCGCACCGTCCCCGCCCCCGTACGCGGCGCCCTCGTCAAACGGCTCGGCGAACTGCTCACCGCCCACCAGGAGGACCTCGCCGACCTGGTCACCATCGAGGCCGGCAAGATCCGCTCCGAAGCGCTCGGCGAAGTACGCGAGATGATCGACATCTGCGACTTCGCGGTGGGCCTCTCGCGGCAGCTCTACGGCCGTACCATCGCCGGCGAACGCCCCGGCCACCGGCTCTCCGAGACCTGGCACCCGCTCGGCGTCGCCGGGGTGATCTCGGCCTTCAACTTCCCGGTGGCCGTGTGGTCCTGGAACACCGCCGTCGCCCTGGTCTGCGGCGACCCGGTGGTCTGGAAGCCGTCCGAGCTGACACCGCTCACCGCACTCGCCTGCACCGCGCTGCTCGCCCGGGCCGCGGCCGACACCGGCGCACCGGCCGGTGTCCACCATCTCCTGCTCGGCGGCCGGGAATTCGGTGAGATGCTGGCCGACGACCCCCGGGTGGCGCTGGTCAGCGCGACCGGTTCGGTGCGGATGGGCCGGCAGGTCGCCCCGCGGGTGGCCGCGCGGTTCGGCCGCTGCCTGCTGGAGCTCGGCGGCAACAACGCCGCCGTCGTCACCCCCTCCGCCGACCTCGACCTCACCGTGCGCGGCATCGTGTTCGCCGCCGCCGGGACCGCCGGGCAGCGCTGTACGACGCTGCGCCGGCTGATCGTCCACGAGGACGTCGCCGAACCGCTCATCGAGCGGATCGTGCACGCCTACGGCCAACTCCCGCTCGGTGACCCCTTCGACGCGGCGACCCTCGTCGGCCCGCTGGTCGACACCGCCGCCGGGACGGCGATGGCCGAGGCGCTCGCCGCCGCCCAGCGCGACGGCGGCAAGCTGCTCGCCGGCGGCGACCGCTGCCTCGCCGCGGAGGCCCCGGAGGCCGCCTATGTCCGCCCCGCCCTCGTCCGGATGCCGGCCCAGACCGAGATCGTCCGTACCGAGACCTTCGCGCCCATCCTGTACGTCCTGACCTACCGCACCCTCGACGAGGCCATCGCCCTGCACAACGGCGTCCCGCAGGGCCTCTCGTCCAGCATCTTCACCCGCGACCAGCGGGAGGCCGAACGCTTCCTGGCCCCCGACGGCTCCGACTGCGGCATCGCCAACGTCAACATCGGCACCTCGGGCGCGGAGATCGGCGGTGCGTTCGGCGGCGAGAAGGAGACCGGCGGCGGCCGGGAGTCCGGCTCCGACGCCTGGCGCGCCTATATGCGCCGGGCCACCAACACCGTCAACTACTCGGCGGACCTGCCGCTGGCCCAGGGCGTCAACTTCCTTTAGCCCAGAGGGTGTCGGCCGGGCGGACCGAAGCGATCGACCCTCCTTGTGTCAGTGCAGGGCGCGTCCCAGGTCGCGTACCAGGGTCGGTGACGGACGGGGGATCTCCCCGAAGTCCTCGTCGTCGCCCTCCACCACCAGCTGGTTGATGACGCTCTCCAGCGCGGCCGGCAGGGCGGGCGCCAGCCCGCTGTGCCACTGGACGAGGAGGTTGTGCCGGGCGTCGTCCGGCAGCAGCTGCTTCTCGTCGAAGGCGGCCACCGCCCGGCGCTCCTCGTCGGGCGCGTGTGCCGCCTGCTCGCGCCAGTAGGCCGCATCGCGGAACTCGCCGTCGCGGCGGTGGGCGAGGTACAGGCAGTAGGCGGCGGTGCGGCTGCCGGCGCCGGCGCCGAAGTGCCACCAGAAGTGCGCCGCGTCGGTGCGTCCCGTGATGTGCAGCAGGCAGGCGAAGACCAGCGCGCCCTCGGGGTCGATGTGGTGGTCGTCGACCAGCCGCTCCAGACTGGCCGCAGCCGCCGCCGCGTTGACGACCAGCGCACAGGCCAGCTGGAGCTCGTGCGTGGCCTCGTCCCGGGCGCTCGGGTAGCCGCTGGGCGCCCCGAGGTCGGGCCGGACGATCGGCGGCGGCACCGCAGCGGGCGGTACGACCGCCCGCTGATCCGGCTGATCGGGCACGCCCGCGCCGGTGCCCCGGCGGCCGAGGCCGTCGAGTGTGCCCGCCTCGTCGAGATCGCCGAAGTCGGCCAGCCCGTCGATGCCGGCCACCGCGGCGGCGGCACTGAGCAGCGTCTCGACGGTCTCCCGGCGTTCGAGCGGATCGCTGTACCACATGGTCCGTTCCCCCATATCCGTGTCCCTGATCTATCCCTGGTCGATTCCGAGCGCGCCGGCGAGCCTGCGCTTGCCCCGGCTCGCGTACGAGCGCACGGTGACCTCGTCCACCCCGAGCAGCGCGGCGATCTGCGCGTCGCTGTACCCGATGACATGCCGCAGCACGATCACGTCGCACTGCCGCTCCGGCAGCCGCGAGATCGCCGAGTAGAGGCCCAACTGGCTCTCCAGCATGGCGAATTGCTGCTGGCACTCGCGCAGCAGCGCATGTGTGACGACCGCGAACGCGGCGGTCTCGGTCAGTGCGATGGGCTGCTGGTGGTCGTAGAGCCACTCCACCACCCGCTCCTTGAGCACCGCCCAGGCGTACGCCTCCACCGACGCCTGCCGCAGGGCGTGCGGCCACACCCGGCCGAGCTGTTCGTACGCGGCGCGGGTCACCTCGCGGGCCGCGGCCTCGCTGCCGGTGTGCAGATAGGCGTAGGTGGACCACTTCCGGGCGTGGGTCGCCAGGAACGCCTCGAAGGTGATCGATAACGATCCGTCGTCGTCCTGCGGGCCGATGGCTATCTCCACTGTGGCAGCGCGGGCCGGGCTCCATGCCGGCGGATGTCGGTCCCGGTCTCTGCTCACGCACTGTCCTCGTTCCGTTCGCCGTGCACCGCCGCGATGGCGTCGGGGGCGGCGACCGCAGCGGGAGGGTGTCTGCCCTCACCTTCCAATGAACAGGAAACCGAGCCGTTTTGTGGCACCCGAACGCAAATAGTCCTGCGCTCCGTATTCATATGACTACCCATGACGAAGTTTGGTCAGGGAACCGCCCCACGTGACTGACTGTCATTGACCGTGATCCCGGCCCGACCGGAACGGGACGTCGCATGATCGGTCCCCGCCGCATGATCGGACCCGGTCAGGGGCAGTGCTCCCCCCAGCCGGGTACGCGGGGACACCGGCAGCGGGGAGGCGGCACACCATGAGCGAACACGAGCCGGTCGTGGACCTGCAACTGGACCGGGCCCATGCGTCCCGGATCTACGACTACATGCTCGGCGGCAAGACCAACTTCCTCGCCGACCGGATGGCCGCCGGCAGCGTCCTGGGCGTCTTCCCGGCCGCTCTGGTGGCCGCCCGGATCAACCGCGAGTTCATGCACCGCGCCACCCGCCATCTCGCGCGCTCGGGCCTGCGCCAGTTCCTGGACATCGGCACCGGCATCCCCACCCCGCCGAACCTGCACGACATCGCCCAGGGCATCGCCGCGGACTCCCGGGTCGTCTACACCGACAACGACCCCATCGTCCTCGCCCACGCCGCCGCCCTGCTCCTCAGCACGCCCGAGGGCCGCACCGCCTACGTACAGGCCGATGTCACGGAACCCGACAGCATCCTGACCGCACCACAACTTCGCGACACCCTCGACCTGACCAGGCCGGTCGCACTCAGTCTCAACGCCCTGATGCACTTCGTCACCGATGACGGCCGCGACCGCGCGCACGCCATCGTCGAGGCCCTCAAGGCCGCCCTGCCCAGCGGCAGCACCCTGGTGATGACCCATGCCACCGCGGACTTCAGCCCCGGAGCGATGAACAAGATCATCAGGATCTACCGCGACGCGGGCACCACCCTCCAGTTCCGCACCCGCGCCGAATTCCGCCGCTTCTTCGACGGCTGGGAGCTGCTGGACCCCGGCGTCACCCTCTCCCACCAGTGGCGCCCCGACCACCCCGAGGACGCCACCCACGTCACCGACGCCGAGGCCGCCTGCTACGCCGCCGTGGCCCGCAAGCCCTGACCCGGGCGGTGCCCCGGCTCACTCCTTCCGGTAGCCGTACGCCTCCCCGGCCGCCGCCGCGACCGCCGCCAGATCCGCCCCGGCCGAGGCGCTGACCACGGCGGCCACCGCGCCTTCCACGAACGGGGCGTCCACCAGCCGTGCCGCCTCCGGCAGTTCGTCCCCCTCCGCGATCATCGCCTTCACCGTCAGCACGGCGCTGCCGAGGTCCACCAGCAGCGCCACCCCCGCGCCCCGGTCGACCTCCCGTGCCGCCGCGGCGATCAGCTCCGCGCTCGTCCCGAGCCCGCCGTCCGGCGTCCCGCCGGCCGCGGCCACCGGAGCCGTCGCGCCACCTCCGGCCAGCCCCACCGCCAACGCCGCGACGGACGCGGCGACCTCCTTGCTGTGCGACACCAGCACCACCCCGACCATCGGGCCGCCGCTCATCGCGCCACCTCCGCCAGGGCCGCGAACAGCAGGGCCGACGACGTCGCCCCCGGATCCTGATGGCCGATACTGCGTTCCCCCAGGTAGCTCGCGCGCCCCTTCCTGGCCAGGAGCGGAACCGTGGCCAGCGCCCCCTCCTCGGACGCGGTGGCCGCCGCGTCGAACGACGTCTCCAGCGCCTCGATCCCGGGCACCAGCGCGTCCAGCATCGTCTTGTCCCCGGTCGTCGCACCCCCGAGTTCCTCCACGGCCGCCACCCCCGCCGCCAGCCCCGCCCGCAACTGGGCCGCCGTCACCTGCGGCGCCTCGCCCAGACTCTTCCCGGCCCGCCGCAGCAACGTCCCGTACAGCGGCCCGGATGCCCCGCCCACCGTCGAGATCAACTGCCGCCCGGCGGCGACCAGCACCGCACCCGGCGTCGCCGGCGGCTGTGCCGCCACCGTCCTCACCACGGCGGCGAACCCCCGCTGCATATTGCTCCCGTGATCGGCGTCCCCGATAGCCGAGTCCAGCTCGGTGAGCCGCTCGGCCTCCCGGTCGACCAGGCCGGCCGCCGCCGCCATCCACCGCACGAAAAATCCCGCGTCAAGGATCACCTCGGACACGTACCACTCCTTTTCACCGTTCTCACCCGTGAGCACCCACGCCCGCGCCGCACCGGAATCCGCGCAGGTATGCAGGAATACGGCCGCGATGCCCCTCAACACCCCCAGCGCAGCCCCGCCGTGGCCACGGGGGCGTCCCACCACCGCAGCATCTCCCCGTCCACCTGGCACAGCGTCACCGAGCAGCCGGCCATGTCCAGGGACGTCACATAGTTCCCCACCAACGTACGGGCCACCGGCACCTCCCGTTCGTCGAGCACCCGGCGCACCTCCGCCGAGAAGCCGTAGAGCTCCAGCAGCGGGGTGGCCCCCATCCCGTTCACCAGCACCAGCACCGGGAGCCGCGGTTGCAGGTCCTCCAGAATCACGTCCAGCGCGTAGTCCGCGATCTCTCCCGAGGTCATCATCGGCCGCCGCTCCCGCCCCGGCTCGCCGTGGATCCCCACCCCCAACTCCAGCTCACCGGGCGGCAGATCGAACGTCGGGCTGCCCTTCGCCGGCGTCGTACAGGCGCTCAGCGCCACACCGAAGCTCCGCGACGACTCCACCACCCGGCGGGCCACCGCCTCCACCCGCTCCAGCGGCAACCCGTCCTCCGCCGCCGCTCCCGCGATCTTCTCGACGAAGAGGGTCGCCCCGGTGCCGCGCCGCCCCGCGGTGAAGGTCGAGTCGGAGACCGCGACGTCGTCATCGACCAGCACACTGGCGACCTGGATCCCCTCGTCCTGGGCCAGTTCGACCGCCATCCGGAAGTTCAGCACGTCCCCGGTGTAGTTCTTCACCACGAACAGCACCCCGCGCCCGCTGTCCACCGCCGCCGCGGCCCGCACCACCTGATCCGGCACCGGCGAGGTGAACACCTCCCCGGGGCACGCCCCGTCCAGCATCCCCGGCCCGACGAACCCGCCGTGCAGCGGCTCGTGCCCACTGCCCCCGCCGGACACCAGCGCCACCTTCCCCACCACCGGTGCGTCCCGCCGGACGATCACCCGCTGCTCCACGTCCACCACCAGCTCGGGGTGGGCCGCGGCCATCCCGCGCAGGGCGTCCGTCACCACGGTCTCGGCGACATTGATCAGCATCTTCACGGGTACCTCCTGGTGAGAGTAGCAGCCTGGCCTCTGAGCAGTGTTTCCGCTGGTCACGGCACTTATGCCCGGCTCTGGATCTTGGCGGTCCATGTCGGTGTCGAGCGGCCCTTGGCGGGGCTGATGCTGACTCGATGCCGACTTCCCTGACGAACCGTCAATCGCCAATCGAAGTCATGCGTCACCCACTCTCGGAGCCGTCCGGCCTCAGTATCGACCCCGTGGCGATCGAGGTCACGGAAATGCGCGGAAGCACTCGGCGACTACGTCGGCGGGCCGACGCCGCAGCCCTCGTCCGCGTGATCAACAAGCTGACCATGGAGAACGTGCGACTTCGCAGGCAGCTCACCGCCCCGAACCCCGTCATCCACGTCCTGCGAGACCACCCCCGCGCCGGGCTGCGCGGTCCGCGAGCTGGCCGCCGCGCTCGTCCATGGCGCGCGGTACCAAGGGCCGCATCCGCGCAGACAGCGGCCTCGCACTAGCCGGGGGCGTTGGGCGCGGCGCCCGGCCGCCGCGCTGGCCCTGGTCGCGGAACAGGCCCGCGCCTACGCCTCCGAGGAAGCCGCTCGGTGCCGCCGGGCGGGAGTGCTTCGCTATGCGGTCCGCTGCCGGGCAGCCCCTCGCCGAAGGAACTGTGAGGGGCTTTCCGGTATGAACGGACGACATGCGCACGGCGCGGTGCCGCGGGTTTGACGAGGGTTCAAGGGATGCACTGAGCGAGTGCTCCGGTCAGGGCTGCCGCGAGGGTGAGGACTGCGGCGAAGTATTCCCCCGCAGTCCCCGGGCTGGAGTGGTCGCAGAACCAGGCGTGGTGCGAGACATCCAGTCATGGGCCTTCCAACAGGCCCATGAGAAAAGCCTCGCCCCGGTCACCACCTCGTGCGCGACCGCCGTCAACTGGTACAAGAGCCAGGGCAGGTTCTCGTACTACCTCGCGATCGGGGCGCTGGCGTTCTTCGGCCCCGGCGGCGGCGAGCAGGTCGGACTCGTCTACAAGTACGACGACGACAACGCGTACACGATCCAAGGGAATACCAACGGCAACGGTTCGACCGAAGGCAACCCCGTGGACGATTTGGGGTTGGTGCAGGACGTGCTGGAGAAGGTCATCCCGCGACCAGGTAGCGGATCGCGTCCAGCATCTGGCGGTGGCAGTAGCCTTCCGGCTGCCCGCCTCTGCCCTGGAGCCAGGCCGGCACCGGCAACAACGGCCGGATGGCCGCCCACTTCGCATCCGTCATGTCCGACGGATACCGGCGCACCCGATCGGGTCGACCGGCCGCGTTGCCGTGCACGTGGGCGAGGCAATCGCACGACACATCGGGCGAGTTGAAGTCAACGGGCTCGGGCGCCTACAACAACGACAACAGGGTCTCCGGGAACCGCTCGGAATGGGATCGCACCCCCGAGCTACCAGGAGGCCCTTCATGCGCGTACCGCCGGAAGATCACCCGACCAGGACCTCCGTTCGACTTGCACGGTCCAAGATCGGTTGAGATACGACTTCTGGTGCATCGACGCCTTGGCATGCAATCCGCTCCATCTACGGGCGCAGCTGACAATTACCCCAAGCAGCGATCAATTCCTCTTGAGTGCCAATACCATTCCTCGACGTCAACTTCAACCTGCGTTATTCAAGTTGACTGGTTATGATCGGCGCCCGCTCGGGAATGACCGACTCCGCTTTATGAGGACTGATGACCCCTACAGCATCCGAAGGCCCAGGTGAGCCGGTGCCACGGCGTCGACGGCGTGTGGTTCGCCTGCGTACCTTGCTCGTCTGGCTGGCGGTGGTGCCCACCGTGGCCATGGGCGTCCAAGTCCTCGTCACCTCGAATCAGTTGCTGCAGGAGTCGCAGCAACTGCGCCAGGCCGCGGTGGCCGGCCGCCAGACAGGCATACCGCTGTACCAGCTCGTGATCAAATTGCAGTCCGAGCGCGCGATCACCGCCGCGTGGTGGTCGGGCACGCCCGTAGCCGCGGCCGACCTGCGCAGCCACCGAGCGAACACCGACCGGGCCGTGGCCGCGTTCCTGAAGTCGTCGGACCCCGGTCAGGTTCATTCGGACGTCGCGAAGCACCACCTCCAGGAAGCCACGCGGCGTCTCAAGGACTTGGGCACCCAACGCGAGCGCGCCGACACACGCCACGGCAGCCTGGCTGACACCCTCGACTACTACACCGGCGTGATCAACGAGACGATCCGCAGCTACGCGGACTCCAGCTCCGTGGACGACGGTGGGCTGACGCAGGAGAGAACGTCGTTGGTCTCCCTGTTCTCGGCATCGGAGGTGGTGTCGCGCGAGGATGCGATCCTCTCGCTGGCAGACACCTCCGGGAAACTGACGTCCGCCAGGTTCGGTGATTTCATCGAAGCCGCCGGCTCCGGCAACTACTTGTACGACACGATCGTGCTCGATCTGCCGGATGAGGGCCGGCAGGCCCTCCGGCGGATCCTGGCCTCGAACGCCTGGAAGACCAAGTCCCGCATCGAGCAGGCGGTCATCTCCGAGCACCGGGACACTCCATCCGGCGTCGTACTGCCGCCTGACGTCCACGACTGGGATGCGACCGAGGACGCCTTTTCGGCCCAGTTGAACGCCTTCAACGAGAGCAGACTGCACGAGCTGCTTGCACACGCCGACGACCGGGCAGCGCAGTTGGAGAGTCAGATCGCGCTGCTGGTGGCGGCAAGTGGTGCCGCCCTCCTGCTGGTCGTCGCCGTCGTGGTCTTCACCACGCGCTCCGTCCTGCGCCGTTTGCGGGATCTCCACGACCGCACGGTGACGGTCGCCGAAGAGACCCTGCCGGACATCGTGGACCGCCTGCAGCGCGGACAGGCAGTCGGCGCCGACGCGCTGCCGCACCCGGAGGGCAAGCAGGACGAGGTCGGACGGATCAGCGACGCCTTCGCCCGGGTCGTCGCCGTGTCCCTCGAGGGGCACCGCAAGCTCGCCGACGAGCGACAGGGCTTCAGCATGTTCGCCTCCGGTATCGCCTCACGGACCGGGAACCTGGTCAGCCGGCAGCTCGCCCTCACCGAGCACCTTCAGGACACCTTCGGCCACGACGAGCCACTCCTCGCCGACCTCATGAGGTCCGATCAGCTCACGGTGGGCATGCGGAGACAGATCGAGAACCTGCTCATCCTGGCGGGCGGCGAGATCCCCGACCCGCACACCGAGCCCATGCGCATCGCCGACCTGCTCCGGGAGGCTGCCGCTGAAGTCGAGGACTTCCGGCGCATCGACCGTCACGCCATGGACGAGACCAGTGTCGAACCCAGCGTGATCAGCCAGCTCAGCCACCTGCTGGCAGAACTGCTGGACAACGCCACGCGCTTCTCCCCGCCGACGACGAAGGTCTCCATCCGGTCCGAACTCGTGGGCGACGGCCTCTGCATCGAGATCGAGGACCGTGGCCCGCGGGTGACCGCTGAGAGGTACGAGGAGATGAACGGCCGCCTGCACTCGGCCCCGCCGTACTCCGTACTGGCCGAGAACGCGCACCGGCTCGGCCTCTTCGTGGTCGGCCACCTCGCCGACCAGCTCGGAGCGAAGGTCACGCTGCGCCGGTCGGCGTTCGGCGGAACATCCGCTGTGGTGATCGTCCCAGGTGAGCACCTCGCGGAGACCCAGGAGCGCACTGCGGTGCCCGAGCCGACGAAGCGGCCCGCGCCCGTACCGCAGTCCGCCGGGGGACACCAGCCCGAGCTCGTCCCACAGGAGCGGTCCGACGATCCGGCGGACGACCCCGCTCCCACCGCGTCGGGACTGCCGCGCCGACAGCGGGGAGAACTGGTTCGGCCGGCCCGGACCACGGCGCCGGGGACATCGCCCCGGTCCGGCTCCGGGGGCGTCCCCGCCCGGCCGGCCCTCCCCGAGCGCGTCCCGCAGACCCACATGGCCCAGCAGCTCCACGAGTCGCGTGCGGCCGAACCGGTCGGTCAGGACGCCGCCACGCCCGAAGAGGTGGCCGACGCCTGGGCGGACTACGAAGACGGCACCAGGAAAGTGGAACTCGAGCTCCGACAGGACCAGCCATGACGACGACACAGAACGACGCGATCTACAGCATCCTGGACAACAACCTGAGCAGGATCGCCGGGATCCAGGGAGCCGTACTGCTCTCCAACGACGGGATCAAGCTCAGCGCCTACCTGCTCGAACAGGACCAGGCCGAGCGGGTGGCCGCGGCAGCCTCCGGTATCGCGTCCACCATGAAAGCCATCTCGCGAGAGATCGACGGCGGCGGGGTGATCCGCCAACTCGTCGAGATGGACGACCGATACCTGTGCATCGTCGGGTGCGGCTCGGGCAGCACGCTGATCGTGGTGGCCTCCCGCAAGGCACGGCTCGGGGAACTGGGCGGCGAGACGGTCCGCGCCGCGCAGGCGCTCGGCGAGTGGCTGGGCACCCCGGAACGCACACAGGCGTCCACGTCGTAATGGCAGCCGATCCCCAGCCCGGACGGCGCCGCCGGACGCGGCTGTACGCCCTCACCGATGGGCGTATGGCGGCATCCCGCCATGACCTGACGATGGACACGATGATCACAGCGACTGCTGACGCCGACGGTCACGGCAGCCTGCCCACAGAGTGGCAAGAAATCCTCGCCATGTGCCCGGCACCGAACGGACGGGCGGTCGCCGAGATCGCCGCCCGGATGCAGATGCGCCTGACCCCCATGGTGGTCCTGCTCGGCGAACTGCTGGACCGCGGTCTGATCCGCCACCGGCCGCCGCTGGACGCCTCCGAGACCTCCAATGTCCACCTGCTCGTGAAAATCAGGGACAACCTTGCCCGACTATGACACCACCGCACCGGAAGCGTCCCCCGTCAAGGTCCTCATCGCCGGGGGCTTCGGCGTCGGCAAGACGACCCTGGTCGAAGCGATATCCGAGATCGATCCGCTGCGCACCGAAGAGCGGCTGACGGCCGCGGGCGTCGGAGTCGACGACCTCGACGGCATCGAGAGCAAGACTGCGACCACGGTCGCGATGGACTTCGGCCGTATCACCCTCACCGACGCCGGAGTGGTCCTGTATCTCTTCGGTACACCGGGACAGGAGCGCTTCTGGTTCATGTGGGACGACTTGCTGCATGGGGCACTCGGGGCGATCGTCCTGGTCGACACCCGGCGACTGGACCGCAGCTTCCCCGCCATCGACTTCTTCGAGAACCGCGGACTGCCGTTCATCATCGGCGCGAACTGCTTCCACGGCGAACAGCCGTACACCGCCGAGGAGATCAAAGCGGCCCTGCACCTGCGGGACCCGAACACCCCCGTCCTCCTGCTCGACGCCCGCTCCCGGGAGGACGTCCGCAGCGCCCTGCTCTCGCTGCTGGAGCTGCTCATCGCCAAGGTGCAGGTCCCTGCGCCCGTCTGACCGTGGACGGCCGGAGACCGTCGGCAGGCAGCCGGAGGACGGGTGGACCGTCTCAGCCGACTACGGTTGGGCGGTCGGCCCGCCAAGGGCGCTGAGTACCCGCTGCTCCCCGAGCCTTTCCAGCAGCGCCGGCAACGCGGTCCCGATCGGCTCGCGGATGATTCGTCCGCCAGTGTGTCGTACGGCGTCGGCCATGCCTTGACGATCAGCAGTCGTGCCCGTTCCCGGCGGCGATCCCGGCGTTCCGCCAACCACATGGCGGGGTCGCCCGGGAAACACGACGCATCGAGCGAGCGGAGGCACCCATGGCCCGGATCTGGGCGGGAACGGGCATCGGCAAGACCCCACCATCACTGCGTTGTCCTGGACGGTGACGGCACTGTCGCGCCAGGTGTTGAACGACGCGCCGGAGCTGCTGGCCCTGCTTGCCGACGTGCTGACCCTGGACGAGGACGTGCTCCGGGCCGATCGACGTCGCCGACGGCATGGCCGCCCTGTGGGTCATCCGACCCAATGAGGCCGGTTGCCACGACAGTTTGTTGGGGCAACCGGCCTTGTTGTTTTTCTTGATCACGGAACGGCCTCTTGCGGCTAACAGGGGCCCGTTGGTGTTCCCGCTGGTCAGGTGAGGGCAGGGGGCCGGTAGGTATCCGCCTGGCGTCCAGCGGCAGAGGTCTTGGCGCTTGGCATGGTTGGTGGGGCAGCGCTTGGCGGGCTGGTGGTGGGTTGGGAAGGCGTCAAGCCAGCTGGTGGCCCTTCAGTAGGAACCCGAGGGTGCGTTGCCCTGATTTGGACCTCGTCCCGCGGGTTCATGGTGGAACGAAGACGCCCGGACAGAGAACGAAAAGCCGTGCGCAAAGGCTATTTCCACGCTTGACAGGCCCGGCCCTCACGGGCGGGAGTTCGCTGTCGAGCACCGGGAGGGCGTGAACTCCGGACAGTCCGAAATCACCTTCATTGCGGTCGAGTTGGCCACAATCTTGTGCGTAGTGGAGGAGTTGCGGATGGCTGATGGGCCAGTGGCGCGGGTGTCGCCCCGGGGGTGTTGCCCGGGCAAAATGCTGCCTGTTGCAGGTATGCGAAGGGGTGGTCGTGGCCGCGGATGCTGAACTGGCGATTCTTCCAGGGACGGGCAGGTTCGACCCGGAAGAGGAGCGGTGGCGCGACCAAGTCGCGGCGTTATATGCCGCGCTGCGTGAGGAGGCTGGGACGGTCCTCTTGCGCGGCGCGCCCGAGCCGGGCCGTAAGGGCGACATCGACACTGTGGTGCTGGCGTTGGGCTCCTCCGGGGCGTTGACCGCCGCCGTGACGTGTTTTCGGGCCTGGCTGGCCCGGGACAAGACCAGGACACTGACCGTGACCTGGGCCGACGAAGCCGGGGACCAGCGGACGATCCAGGTCAGCGGCGACAATATCGACCAGGCATCCTTCCAGGCTCTGACCGAAGGTGTGCCCAGCCGCCTGGGAGAAGGCGGCTGATGGGGGAGGGGAGACGCTACCGGGGGCTGCTGATCGGCAACGCGACCTTCCCTCTCGACCCGCACGCCCTCCCTGATCTGAACGGACCCGGCGTCGACATCGAACAGCTCAAGCAGGTGCTGACGGACGAGCGGGTCGGACTGTTCCGCACCGACGATCTCCGCAAGCTGCCCGACCACGGCATCCAGAACATCAGAGGGCAAATCGACGGACTCTTCACCACGGCCACCCGCGAGGACGTACTGCTGCTGTACTGCCGAAAAGTCCGAGGCGCTGGGACCCTGGTCAGGCCCCTTAGGCTTGTCGTTCGAGGTCCGGCTGTCGAACGCGCCTCACACGCCCGACCGTCGCCAGCGAAGAACGGCGGTCAGCGTTGGTAGGTGCCCACCAGCGTGCCACTCGCCAGCGCCTGGCCCTTCACGGCATGATGCACTGCATCGGCTGTCGGCCGGCCGTGCAGGGAAAGTGGCCCCGACACGGCCCACAGGCGGAAGAAGTAGCGGTGCACACCATGCCCCGGCGGAGGCATCGGACCAGCCCAGCCCACCCGGCCGAATCCGTTGGGCCACTCCTGGCCACCACGAGGGATCTCCCCCTCCGCCGCACCGGAACTCTCCGGATCGATGCCGGTGACCAGCCAGTGCAGAAACGCCCCGCCCGGGGCGTCAGGGTCCTCGCAGAGCAGGACCAACTCCGCCGTACCGTCCGGTGCCGCGGCCCACGTCAGCGGTGGCGAGACGTCGTCCCCCTCCCCGCTGTGGCGTCGAGGGATCGCCGCATGGTCGTCGAACGCCACGCTTCTGAGCTCAATTCCAGTCATGCGCGCGGCTCTACCCGGAACAGCCCGGTCGGCACCGATCGAAGCGGGCAAAAAACCCGATCGGCCGAGCACCCCGGCCACCGCGCCGGGAACCTCGTAAGGCGGACCTGATCGGAGCTCACATTGCCAACGAGAATTCTGCTCGAAGGACGTCCCGGCTCGGGCAAGACGACCGTTATCCGCCGACTGGCCGCACTCCTGCGCACCCGTAGGGCTGTCGGCTTCACCACGGAGGAGATCCGGCAAGGCGGCACCCGGGTCGGTTTCGCATTGGAAACACTGGGGGGCGGCCCGCGAGCAGTGCTCGCCCATGTCGACTTCCCGGGGCCACCGCGGGTGGGCCGGTACGGCGTCGACCTGGGAGTCATGAAGCGGCTAGCATGGCCGCCGCTCAGGTCGACGGCAGCGGATCCGGCTCCTGGGGAACTCGTGCTGATCGACGAGCTCGGGCGTATGGAGCTGACGTGCACGGCGTTCCGGGACACAGTCCGCTCCCTGTTCGAGTCCGACATCGACATCGTCGCCACGGTCCACGCCAAGAGTGACCCGTTCACCGACGCCCTCAAGCGGCGCGCGGACATCGAACTCGTCCAGGTGACCCGGGCAAACCGGGACACACTCCCTGCCGATCTGGCAGCACGGCTGGAAAGCCGATGACGACCGCCATCTGCGCACAGGCCCCGGCCGCGAAGCTGCCGGGGCCTGAGACCACCGTCCGCGCTCAACCCAGCGCGCCCCGTTCCCACGGGCCGAGGCGCTGACCAGCACCGTAAAGGGCTGGACACCGGCAACCGTGCCGGTTATGGCTGGTTGAACAGAGACATGGAGACGATGCCGATGCTCAGCAAGAAACTTCAGGCCCCGAGAACCGTCCCGCCCGAGACGGCATCCGGCGATGACCCGCTGCTGCGGCTTCAGCAGGAGACGCAGCCCGCGGGCGGGAACATCGGTCTGCGCGGCCACCACACACCCCGAGGAAATCCGCATCACAGGCATTACCGTCATGTGCTCCCAGCGCGGCGCCCGGCGCGACTGGATGGTCATCTGCGACCGCAACGAGATCAGCATCCGCTGCCGCTGCGCGCACCAGTGGGTCGAGCGCGAACTGACCCGCGCGGACTACATGGCAATGATCGGCGAAGGCATCGGCCAGGACTACCCGAGCCTGGAGGCCGCAGCCCAGGCCGCTGGATACGACGGCACACTGGCCGGCACCTATCTCGCTGAGCCCCGTGCGGACTGAGTAGGGCTGGGCAGACGCAGTAGCCGCTGCTCCGCTTCCAGTCCCCGCCAGAGCATGCGTGAGGGCCCCACACCCCGGGATGTGGGGGGTGGGGCCCTCATTCGACGGACACGACTGCCTGCTCAGGTCAGCTGGCGGGCCCCTGCTTGCGGCGGCGCATCCACCAGGTGAGTGCTGCGCCGGTCGCGGCGAGCGCTGCGGCGATGCCCGCGATCAGGCCCACGGGGATGTTGTTTCCGGTGTGGGCGAGGTCGCCGTCGGGGTTCTTCGTCGCCGGCGGCTGGCTGTGGCCGCCGGCGGGTGTGGACGGGGTCGGCGCTGGAGTCGACGGGCTGTGCGTCGGTGTGGGCTTGCCGGTGTCCGTCGGTGTGGGCGTCGGGGTGGGGTCGCCACCGCTGCCTCCGCGTTCACCGTCGGCTCCCAGGAAGACCTGCTCGGTGTTGCGGTAGGTGGTCTCCGCCTGTGTGGAGGTCTTGGTGGTCTTGTCCAGGTCCTGGTGCTGAGCGTTGAACTGGGCGTGCGTGATGTTGCGCTTGGGGGCCTTGGAGAAGTCGACCCCGCCCATGGACAGGATCCACACCTTGCCGCCGTAGGTCCGCTTGAACTTGTAGTCGCCGTTCTTGAACGAGTAGACGTACTTGTCGTAGACGGTCTTCTTGTCCCAGTTCTGGTTCGGGGCGCGCAGCTTCCACTTGGAGATGTCGTTGCTGTTGATGATCTTGTGGAAGTCGGTGGGTTGGGTGGCGTCCGCGCGGCGCACGTGCTCGGCCGCGACGCGGGAGCGGTAGACGTAGCGCAGGTCGGCGTAGGACGGGTCGTTGTTGACGCGCCGTTCCAGCTCGGGCTGGATCACCGTCTTGATGAGGGTTTCGGCCTGCCGGGTCTGCGCCTCGTCGATCTTGCAGGTGTTCGGCGGTACGTCGGGGCCTGTCGGCACCTCCATGTTGACCTTGAGGGGTGCGTCGAGGATGTAGATGCCGCCGTCCTGTTCACGGACGGTGGCGGGCTTGGGGGTGATCCACTGGCGGATGATGGGCAGGCACGGCTGACCCTCCGCGGTGCGGGGAGCGGCCTGCCAGAAGCGTTCCCCGCGCTCGTACTTGTCGGGGTTCATCGCGTCGGCGTAGTCGTGCTTGAGGGTCAGGTCTGCTTCCAGCAGGATGCGGCCGGCGTCGGTCTTGGCGAACTCGCTGTCCAAGATGAGGTCCGGTCGGATGGGGTTGAGGTTGACCCAGAACTTGTCGGGGGTCAGGGCGAGCCAGGTGAAGAAGGCGTCGTCGGCCAGGTTGAGGCGGGCCTCGCCGCCGTAACCGGGCTTGGTGTCCGGGTCCTTGGCGTAGTCGGCCTTCAACGAGTACTTCATCCCCTGGCCCTTGACGGGCGTGGAGACGTAGTTGAGCTGCATCGTGGAGAAGTCGATGCCGCCGGGGCCGCGCATGAAGTAGCCGCCGCGGTTGCTCGCCTGGTACTGCTTCTGGATGCGGAAGGCTTCCTCGGGGGTCTTCCCCGAGCGCAGCGCCTCGTCCATGATCGGGGAGCGTCCGCCCCTGAGCGGGTCCGCGTTGAAGCGCGGGTCGTACTTGGTGTAGACGTTCGGCTTCTGTGGGCGCTCGATGGCGTTGGATCGGCGTTCGACGATGCCGGCCTGGGGCTCGTTGGTTCCTCGTGCCTTCTTCAGCTCTTCGTCGAAGGCTTTGATCTTTTTCTTGCTGGGGTCGTCGGTGGCCGCGCCGGTCAGGTACTGGAACTTGTCGTTGGGGCGCTGTTTGGCGAGTTGCCGGTCGGCCTTCATCTGGTCGTCTTCGACGTGGCCGTTCGACTTGATCTCGACGTTGCGGCTTTCGGCGCGGTTGCGGGCGTCCACGTACCGCTTCTGCGGCTTGCCGTCCTCGTCGGTGTACTGGAGGGTGTCCTCACACCACCAGTCCGGGCCGACCATGTTGTACTTCTTGACCATACGGGCCATGAACGCGTCACCGCGGGGCGGGCTTCCATGAGGTGCCAGCCAGCGGATGTCCATCCACCGGTTCCACTCCTTATATCCGGTAGGCGAGTTGTACTGGCGCTGGTAGCGCGCGTACATCTCCATGACCCGGTATTCGGGATCGCCGGTCTTCTCGAACTTCTTCTGCCATGACCTGTAGTCAGTTCCGGCCTTGTCGAGCTGGGCTTGGGTGGGTGCAAGGACGCCGTCAAAGTCCCTGGCCGGATTGACGTAGGTGTAGTTCTCGTCGGTCGGGTACGGGTCGTAGTCGCCGTTGAGTGGCGGCCCGGAGTTGGGCGGAGTGGTGCCGTAGCTGTGCCCGAGGTACTTCTCGTCGCAACGCTGTGGTTTGGCCGCGGCCTCGGCCTGGCCGATGTGGAGTCCGGGAAGTCCGGCAACGGTGATGGCGGCTGCTGCGCCGATGGCGAGCGTGAGGCGCCCCCGCAGGCGCGATGGACGGCCCGGCGGCCGTAATGTCGGGATGGTCACGTAGTCTCTCCCCCTGAGAAGCTCGTGCCAGACGCGCCGCGTAGGGCTTCCGAGTCGTCTCGAAAGAGCGCGGCGCCGGCGACTTGCCAACCTTAGACTCGTCCCCGCCTCAGAGGCGTGAGAAGCGGACGATTGTTTCGGCCAACAAGCCGTTGTGGTCGGATCGTTACTCTTCGAGCCAGGTCTCCTCCAGGTTCACGGCCACCTCTCGGGGACGCCGCACACGGAAGGTGGACAGCATCCCTTCGTGCCACCTGACGGGCATGACGGTGCGCAAGATGGCGTCTTCCAGCTCGCTCCAGGCCATGGTGCGGGGTTCTACGTCAGCGTTGAAGTCGACGTCTTCCAGGGCGTTGTGGGCGGCGAAGGCGTCGATGATGTCGTGGACGTTCCCGTCGACGGTCCATGGGTCTTCACCGGCCCATCCATCGGCCCACAGACGGGTTCCGTCGGGGTGAATGAAGAGGAAGCACCGGTAGCGGATGGAGAAGTCGACGGTGGCTGATCCGATGAGTGCCGCGTTGGGATGCAGCTTGGCCAGGGCTTCGGTGTGGTCGGCCAAGGGGGTGAACTCGCCGCGGTGCGCGAAGGCTGCATCTGTGATCTCGGCAACCGGTCCCCAGCAGCCGACTTGGATCTGTTCGAGATCGGCCCGCGTCTCGTGAGGGAACTCGTCGCCGGCGCGGCGGGATTCCAGCTCGGCGGTGATCTCCTCGACGGTGGTGAGGCTTGCGGCGATCTCACGAGCTCGGGCGTGGTCATGGGGAGGCAGAGAGCCGCATGCGCCGGGAAAGGGCCGCTCGATCATCGTCAGGCGAAACGTGCCGGTGTGGGCTGTGGGGGTGTCGGGGGGATAGTCCCAGATGTTGTCGTCAGTCATGGCAGCCCACGGTAGTGGCAGGCGCCAGCGGTGGGGTGGGGTTCATGCCCGCCGCGAAGCGGGCAGTTGAGGGTCCACTCTCCGGACGGAAGGGTGAGCCCCTCCTCTTGGTACCGCCGTAGGTCGGCGACCATCGACTGACGAGGAAGATTGGTCTGGGGCTGGTTTATCTGCGTGCTGCCCGAGGTTCCCCCGCATCCTCGCCCATCCCATCGGACTCATTCATCTAGGCGTTGCCGTCCTTGTCGGGCTTGAGCATGGTGTCCACGGTGAGCGCACCCGCCAGCGCCAGCGAGCGCAGGGGTTCGTCCATCGGACGCAGTACCTGGATGTAGTAGTAGTCCTGGCCACCGATGCCTTCCAGGATCACGTCGAGCAGCGTCCGGGCGATCCGGGCCACCGGCGTACCCGTGTGGTCGGTGATCGTAAAGCTGAAGTGGATCCAGTTCTCCGCTCGGATGTGCCCGACGGTGTGGCCGTTGGCCACCAGGTCGAAGCTGATCCGGCCGATCACTTCCTGCTGGACAATCTCGCCCACCGGCGACCCGTCCGGGCGGGCGACCGCCACCCGGGCCTTGAGGACCTTGGTACCTCGGCTCAGCACCAGGAACGGGACACCGGCCGCGTCCCGGATCTCGAACTTGCGGGAGAGGTAGCGGTCCATGCTGCTCATGAAGCGCAGCGCCTTGCGAGCGGCGTTCTGGCCGGTCTCAGCGACCGAACCGATCTGGTTGCCCTGCTGATCGCAGACCGCGTAACTGGTGCTGATGTCGACCCACTTGAAGTCCTGGTCGACCCTGAAGATCTCGGCCGACAGCAGGGCCTCGGGACCGCCGCCCGCCTGCTGATAGGCCGGCTGTGGCTGCGGGTACTGCGGTTGCGCGTACTGCTGCTGTTGAGCCGGCGCCGCCTGCGGGTACTGTTGCTGAGCCGGGACCTGCGGGTATTGCTGTTGCTGAGCCGGCGCCGCCTGGGCGTACTGCTCCTGCTGAGCCGGGGCCTGCGGGTACTGCTGCTGGGCGGGCGCCTGCGGCGGATACTGCTGCTGGGCCGGCGGTTGCGGATACGCGGGTGCCGGGGCGGCCGGCTGCGCGTACACCGGGGCCTGCGGCGCGGGCGGCGGCGACGCCTGGGTGTGTTCGGTCCAGCGATAGCCGTCCCACCAGCGCACAACCGGCGCACCGTACGGATCCTGATACCAGCCTGGGGGAACTGCTGTCTGCGTCACGCCGAGAGCCTAGCCGCCGCCACTGACACCGGGTACAGCGGGCACCACCCGTTCCCGCTCACGCGCCTTGACGGCACGTCAGCGGCGGCATCCGGCAGCGAAAGCGTCCCGGGGCAACGCGTCTAACGCCCGTCGGTGGGGGGAGCAAGCCCCGTTCCAACGCCGTCACGACGGCGGCGCTCCGGTCCGTCACCTTCAGTTTCCGGTAGGCGCGCCCGGACCGTCGATCATCACCGCCGCACCCGACGACGCCCTGTGGTTCACCGAATTCCGCGCCCATCGGATCGGCCGCATCACCACCACCGGACAGGCCGAATCATTCGCACTGCCCACACCGGACGCCGGGCCGTTCGGGATCGCGACCGGACCCGATGACGCACTGTGGTTCACCGAGGCCAGCGTCGACCGCATCGGCGGCATCACGACTGGTGGTCAGGTCACCGAAGCTCCCGCTCCCGCTCACGGGAGCCTTCCCCTCAGCCATCGCCGCCGGCCCCGACGGCAGGCTGTGGTTCACGATGAACCAGGCCAACGCGATCGGCACGATCGGAACCCGGCGGTGACATCGCCGTCCACCCGCTGCCCACCCCCGCCGCCGCCCCGGTCGGCATCACCGCAGGCGCCGATGACGCCATGTGGTTCGTTGAGATCGGCGCAGGCCAGATCGGGCGGATCGCCCCCCTTCCTCTCCTTCGACGTCGAGATACGCAAGGTCATCTGCAGCACGAACGCGATCGAGAACGTCAACGCCCGCATCCGCAAGGCCGTCCGCGCCCGCGGACATTTCCCCAACGAGGCCGCCGCCCTCAAGTGCATCTACATGGCGCTGATGAGCCTGGACCCGACGGGGAAGGGCCGCAAGCGGTGGACCATGCGCTGGAAGGCACCCCTCAACGCGTTCCAGATCGCCTTCGAGGGCCGCCTGACCCCGAGCAACAACTGACCACTCAACAAACAAGATCAGCTGTTAAATTGACACACCCGGTCGGCCATGGACGTCAACCCCCTCTGACAGCTGGGCCATTCAGTCCAGGAAGGGAGCGGCTTGACGCGATGCACTTGAGCGCTTCGATCGGGAGCCGCCGCCAACTGCGCGTCGATCGCCAGCAGGAAGCTGACATTCCGATACCGACTACCCGGGCCGCATCGTTGCCGTGGCGCTGGCACAGACGGGGTGGGTGCGGGCGGCATAGGAGCGGGCGGCCACGATGAGGCCGATGCCCAGACCGGCGAATGCCAGGCCGCCGAACTCGACAAACCAGGTGATCCCCGAGCTGGTGGTGAACGGCGGGTCCGGCTTGATCTTGGGCAGCACACCGGCAGCCATGAGCGGGGCCATGATGAGGAGGGCGGCCCCGTACATCGCCAGTGGGATACCGGTCAGCCAGGCTGGAATCAACGGCAGCAGGCGCGGGACCCGTCGTCCGGACAAGAACAGCGTCCAGCGGGGGAACACCTGCCCCCACACGTACAGCAGCCCCAGCAGCAGGAAGATCCCGACCATCGCGGCCAGCACGGTCACGTCGATCCCCGCCGACGCGGTTGCCTTCGACGGCCCCGACGCGCTGGCGATCGACGTCCTCTGCCAATCATCGCCCGCGACGCCGAGCGCGTTGCCGCCCAGCGTCCAGATGGTCTTGGTTCCCGCCCACGGCAGCAGTCCGCACATGAGCAGGTACACCGCGATGCGGGTCCGCCTCGGGGTTCGGGAGGCGGCTGGGTGGGCAAGCGGGCCGTCGCTGGTGCCGGCGTGCGGCCGCCCGCATCGCGGGCAGTCTCCGCGCAGCCGTCGGCGGTACGACAATCCGACGAGGAGCAGGAGGGCGGCGCCGGCCGTGTTCAGCAGCACCTGGGCCAGCCCGGTGGCGCTCTCGATCCCCGAGAGCGTCGCAATCGTCACGAAATAGATCGGCAGCCCGTTCATTCCCACGACGAAGACCGGGAGCGCCACGATCAGTGCCGTCGCCACCACAACCCGGCCGAGCTTGGCGAGCGTTCGGGTGCTGGCCAGGCAGGCGCCGCCGGCCAGGAGCGCGAGGGCCGCCAGGAAGAGCTGGACCCTTGGCGCGTACGCGGAGTGCTCCTTCCATTGCACGGTGGTGCCCGTCACCGCCCAGGTGACCTCGACAGCGGCGTACAACACGCCCCAGGATGCGGCTGCCACGGGCGCCCACACGGGCCACCGCCGCCACCACAACATCCGCCGTGGGCTTACGGCCGGTGGCCCAGGAACGCCGCCTACCTCCGAGTTCGCAGGAACAACCACCGTGACCCCCGTATATCCGGATTGCCGACACTCCAAGACTCCCCGTCACCCGCGCTGATCACATCCATCCCACGGATCATCCGGCCTCCCCCGCGCGGGGGGAGGCCGGATCGTGAGCGTCAATCCGTCAGGTAGCCATGAGAGAGCAACCGACCCGAACACTGAGGAATACTCCGCAGATCGAAAAACCCCACTGCACCAGTTGAAGCGCACCCCCAAGGCGCCCTGACCCAGGACGACTTCACCCTCGCTGGCCCCGAGGAATGAGAACAGCACACCCGGGCAGACCGGGCCCGAACACAGAACAAGGTGGTTGCGCCATCGAAAACCCGATGACGCAAGCACCCTTGACTTCTACTCAGCCCGCTTCGGCGCTCTGCCGGATGAGGTCACCGGCTGGTGCGAGATCCTCACCCGATCTGATCCGCACCTCGACGCCATCCTTGATCCCGAGGCAGCCCAGACCGCGTACGTCCCGGGAGAAGCCCTCCTCCAGCTCCACCGCATCCGGGTCCAACCTCAGGTTGACCACGAGCATTCGGTTCCGCGGCTGGACGCGCACTGTGGCGACATTTTTGATCCGCCGGTACGCGATGTAGTGCAGCAGCGGCTCTTTCCGAACATCCTCGTGCGACAGGAGCACCTCGTCGAGGCCCGCGTACAGATCCTGGAGATCCGGCGGCGACTCGTCGAGGTACTGCTGCACCGACTTCGGCGAAGCCGCACTGGAGACTTGGGTCGCGATGGGTGCCTTTCCCCGAGCCGGAGCCGCAGCGCCAGCAACGGAGGCCACCAGCTGCAGCGTCAGCACATCGTCGAAGACCCGATAACTCACCAGGTCGATACGACGGCCGATCATCTCGATCGCAACCGTGTCATGGTGAGTGAAGTCCCCGGCGATGCAGACGAGTCGGGGATTGCTCCAGTCGATCGCCTCGGCCGCTTCGGTGCCGAGCTTCTCCTTGACCAGGTTCTCGAACTCATGGTGATGGTCATGGAGCCACGACAGATACGACAGCGCCTGATTCGTCACATTCTGGTCGCGGGAGCGCTTGTACTCCACGATGACCGGCGTCCCGTTCTCGTCCAGGCCCAGGGAGTCGATCCGGCCCCGGTGCCGGCCCGTCGCGTACTCACTCACCAGGAAGCGGATGCCCAGCATCGCCTCCATGCTGCCCTCGATCAGCGACTGCAAATGACGCTCCAGCGCCACGGACGAGCCCGGAATCTCCGCAGCCTGCCCGCCGCTCACCCTGAACGCCTTCAGGCTGCTCATAGGCCTCCCCCGACTCCACCTCGATCACTGAGATCTAACAATCCGTCCCAGGAGGTATTTATTCCGGCAGAAGCTCGGAGTCGACGAGTATCACCCCCTGGTTGACTTCGCGTAGCGCGGCTTGGAAGACGCCCCCGGTCCCGTGCACCCTCGCCAGGACCTGGTGTTCGTCAACGGTGCAGCGACCAGCAAGGACTGGGCGGAACACCACTGGTGCGAACACCACGGTCGGCGTGAGGTAAGGCACCGCTCCCACCAGGTCGACTGGTCTGCCGAGAAAGAGCGATCTCCCGCCCCAGGCAGCTATGGCCCGGCGCCGTCATCGCCGGGAGGGTCCCGGACTGAGTGGCCCGGGGCAAGCCGCTAAAGGGACCACCCCCGCAGGTGTGGATAGCACAGAACTGCGACACAGAGTAGAGCAAGCCAGCACGGGCCACGCCTGTGGGGTGCGGGGATCACCAGGTCCAGAGTTCCACCGCTGTCATGACGAAGAGGCCGCCACAGGCGTGGGCACCACAAGGGCTGGCAGCCCCGGACACCTCACGTGGCTGGTGCACAGATGAGCATCCGGCGGACTGACGGTGCTTCGCGTCGCCGGAGAATGTGCCCGCTGGAGCCCTGCTCACTGGGATTGCTCAGGGACTTTTCAGGGACTTTCAGCTCTGTCCGAGGGACTTTTCAGGGACGTTCCGCCGCGTAAGCAGGGAAGGCCCTGACAGCGCTGAAAGAGACGAAAACGCTGGTCAGGACCTCTTCCCTCAGCACTCGATGATGTTCACCGCCAGCCCGCCCCGCGCCGTCTCCTTGTACTTGACGCGCATGTGGCCCTCATGCCCGCAGCAGGTTTAGCCTGAGCGGGCTCAAGTGGTCTATGCGCAAGGCGCCGCTATCGCTTCCGCGAGCTGCCCGTCTGCCGATGCCAAGACTCGGCATGCCCGTCCATGAGGTTCGGCCGGGATCTGCGATTAACCTTAAGCCGGCAACGGCAAGGAGGGATCGATGGACCGTCGATACGTAGGTATAAGCGACGCTGCGCAGTACCTCGACATGACGCCCCGATGGATGTACCGAAGAGTCTCGTCGGCACGGGATTCCGCGGTACTACTTCGGTGGCAAGCTGAAGTTCCGGATCGAAGATCTGGATCGGTGGGCGGAACAGCAGAGGGTCACCTGAAGGGGGCCGAGCGGATGCTCGGCCCCCTTCAGGCGTGTTAAAGGCCCTCGTTGAGAACCTTGGCGGCCCGGCCGATGGAGGCAGGCATGAGGTGTCGATAGATGCGGAACGTCATGCCGATGTTCTTGTGGCCATCCATTCGGCCACGTCCGTGATGGGGATGCCCTTGGAGAGGCAGTTGGACGCGAAGTAGTGGCGGAGAGAATACGGGTTGAGCTTCCGGGTGATGCCGGCCCTCTTCCTTGCTGCGTCCCACTGGTATTGCAGGGTGGTGTGAGCCCAGAAGGGGCTGCGCTGGGTGCGGAGAAGGTAGCCGTCCGGGTCTGCCCCGTGCTTCGCCTCGTACATCAGCAGCGACTCACGAACAGTTGCGGGCATCGGAACTTCCCGGAACTCGCCGGGTTTCCGGTGCTTGAGCTGTGCTTTTGCACGGCTCAAGCCGTCTATCTGCTCGGTGATGCGGTAGACGTCGTCGGCGACCATGCGGTTGATGTTCGCTGCGTACCCTTCGCCGTTATGGTGGCCGCAGCCGGACATGAGGTCGATGAGCAGGCGCAGCGCGTCGGATGCCACGTCCTTGAGGGCGTGGATCTCGTCGAGTGTGGGGATGGTGACCTGCCGAGGAATGTACTCGGGCGGCACGACGCCCTCGAAGAGGTCTTCGGAGATTGCACCCTTGCGTCGAGCGTCGAGGAGGATCTTCTTGAGGGTGTCGAACGCGTTCTGCTGCGTCGCGAGCCCTACGTCCCCCTCCTCCATCGACATGATGAAGTCCTCGACAACGGTCGAGGTGAAGGTGTTGATTCGACGTGACTCCAGTGCCGGGAGGATCTGGCCCTGGAGTAATGTATTGACGGTCCGGGTGCTTCCTGCCGTGTAATGGCGCTGCCGGGCCAGCCATGCCGACGCGTACTCACCGAAGCGCTGTTTTCCGAGCTCCCGTTTCAGCTCGGCCTGCTGCCGGGGAGTGTTGCGCTTTTCGTTGTAGATCTCGGTGAGGCGATCCAGGGCGCCCTGCTGTGTGGAATAGCCCGTCTCTTCACGCTGCCGGCCGGAAGCATCGCGGTAGCGGATGGCGTACGGGTGCGCGCATCGGCCTTGCCTGGTGCAGGAGCAGGTCTTGAAAGAGCTGCCCATCCCACGTATGAGTTTGGTCGCCAACGTGCATGTCTCCTGACTCATGCTGGGAATCTGCTGACCTCTGGGGCCTCAGCATGGTCCTGACCTGCGGCCGCACCAAACTAGGACACTTTGATCAGCATCTTCACGGGTACCTCCTGGTGAGACGGGCGAGCGGGGCCGGGGCCGGTCTGCTTCCGGGCCGGCCTCAGTCTCGCCGGTGCCCGGCCGTGGCGCGCAACGGCGCTCCGGTGCGGGCTCCGGCGGGACCGGACCGATGTGATGCCGACTTCCCTGACCAACGATCAGCCAATCGGGCGGGCCTGCCGCGAGACCGCTTGGGTGGGTCGGCTGCCGGGCCGGGGCGATATCCACTGGCGGCGCCCCAGTTGGCCGCGTTTAGGGTGCAGCTGACCAACTTCCCTCTGCGAAAAGGGCGTTACATGCCGATCGCACGCAGATCCCTCCTGACCGGTTCGACGGTGGCCGCGGCTGCCACCGCCCTCGGCGCCGCGGGGAGCGCCGAGGCCGCCGGCCCGGCACGGCCCGCGCAGGTCCCCCTGCTCCCGCGCACACCGGGCCGCCTCGGCGTACCCGGCGTCACCGGGCTGCACCTCCAGTTCGGCGCCGACCCCGCCACCGAGATGACGGTCTCCTGGATCAGCCCCCGCTCCGTACGCCGCCCGCAGGTGCGCCTCGGCTCCCCGGACGGAGGCGCCGGCAGCGTGGTCGACGCCGAGACCCGCACCTACCGCGACGGACTGACCCGCGAGGAGGTCCACGTCCACCACGCCCGCCTCACCGGGCTGCGGCCGGACACCACCTACCTCTACTCGGCCGGGCACGACGGCGCCGCGCCGGAGACCGGCGCGTTCACCACGGCGCCGCGCGGGCGCACCGCGTTCACGTTCACCAGCTTCGGCGACCAGGGCGCGCCCAATCTGCGCCGGGCCGTCACCTGGCCGGCGGGCGGCGCCCCGTCTCCCTCGGGGCGCTTTCCGCTCTACACCAGCAGCCAGGCCGGCTCGCCCGCCTCCGCCGACATCGTGGCCGCGGTGGAACGGGTCGGACCGCTGTTCAACCTGGTCAACGGCGACCTGTGCTACGCCTCCGCGGCCGGCGTCTTCGGCCAGAACCGCGTCGCGACCTGGGCGGACTGGTTCATCGGCAACAGCCGGTCGACGCGGCTGCGCCCGTGGATGCCGTGCGTCGGCAACGGAGAGAACGAGAAGGGCAACGGCCCCCTGGGACTGACCGGCTACCAGACCTATTTCACCCTGCCCGGACCGACGGGCACCGACCCCGAGACCCAGGGCCTGTGGTACGCCTTCACGGTCGGCGCGGTCCGCTTCATCAGCCTGGCCAATGACGACGTGGCGATCCAGGACACCGGCGACACCTATGTGCACGGCTACTCAGGCGGCGCGCAACGACGCTGGCTGGAGCGGGAGTTGAAGGCCGCACGCGGCAGCGCGGGCATCGACTGGATCGTCGTCTTCATGCACCACCCGATGATCTCCAGCAGTCGCAGCGGCAGCGGCAGCGACCTCGGGATCCGCACGGCATGGGGCCCGCTCTTCGACGCGTACGGGGTCGATCTGGTGCTCTGCGGCCACGAGCACTACTACGAGCGCTCGCTGCCGCTCCGCGGCGCCCTGCCGAACGAGGCCCGTACCCCGGTCCCGGTGTCCACCAGGACCGATGTCGCGGACACCGCCAAGGGCACGGTCCACATGATCATCGGAGGCGGCGGCAACTTCGCGACCACCCAGGACAACCTGTTCCAGGAGCCCAAGGGGCGCGTCGTGGTCGACCTGAGCAAGGAGACCGAGGGCCGCCACCGCAAGGCGGTCTTCGTCACCGAGGACGCCCCCTGGCGCGCCGTCCAGGACCGCGTCCACACCCACGGTTTCGCCGCCTTCGACGTCGACCCGGGCGACCGCCGCACCGGCCGCACCCGTATCCACGTCACGTACTACACCTTCGACGGCCCCTACGGAGACCTGACCCCCGTCGACACGTTCACCCTGGAACGCCCCCGCGGGGACGCCCGTCACTGAGCAACCGTCACTGCGCAACAGCGCCTTCCTGCACGGGCGGTGCCGCGGCATCCGGCTCGGGTTGCTCACCGGGTGCCTCGGCGATGACGGTCGAGGGGCCGGTGATGCTCTTGGTGGCCAGATAGCCGGAGCCCCAGGTGATGGCGACGGCCAGCACGGGGGCGTCGGTCAGCCGGCCGCGGTGCGACGAGCGGGCACGAGTCATGGAGGTTCCCAACGGGCGAAGCTGCTCACCATGTGGACGGGCCCCTGCCGTCCGTCCCCGCCACACAGGAGCGTGGCCACGAGGGTGCGGGTGGACGTGGGCCGGCTCCCCGCAGGACCGGCGGCGTACGGGACGGGCGGACGGTGCGCGACCATCGCGCCCCTCGGTGCTCCGGTGCCGGCACGAGCCGGACCGTCGGCTGCCGCGGCGGCTGTGTGCCATGACCGCATGGCTGCCGCGGTGCCGGCCCTCGTGAGCCGCGCCGGACGGCGCCGCTACACCGCGGAGTGGAAGAGCGCCGCCGCCTCGCCGCGCGAACCGACGCCCAGCTTGGTCAGGATGTTGGCGACATGGAACTTCACCGTGGACTGGCTGATGTGCAGCTCCTCGGCGATCACGCGGTTGCGGTGGCCCAGCGCGAGATGCGCCAGCACCTCCAACTCCCGCTCGCCCAGGCTGGTCAGCGGGTCGGGCGCCGGATCCCGGAAGGCGGCCAGCGGGATGGTCGCGGTGACCGTGGAGCCCCATCCGGGGACCGCGTCGACGTCCAGCCGGCCGTCCAGGACGTCGAGCCGTTCCCTGACCCGGCCGGGGGTGAGGGCGTGCGCGGTGAGGGTGCCGGGGCCGTCGTCCCGTACGGTCGCGCGCAGTTCGCCGTCGGTGAGCTGCCAGCCGACGTGGACCCGGCTCACCGCGTCCTGCGCCAGCGCTTCCAGCAGCACCGTCCGCACGACGGCCCGGGCGGTGTGGGCGACATCGGCGGCCAGGCTGCGGGCGGAGTCGGGCGCACCGAACTCCAGCCGCACCGGGCTGTAACGCACCAGTGGCCGCAGCGAGTCGGCGAGCCGGGCGAACGCCTGGCCGGCCGGCTCCTCGGCGATCTCCCGGTCGCGCTCGGCCTCCGCACGCAGCTCCACCAGCGCCGAGGCGGCCAGATCGGTGGCGGTGGCGCGGGCCGCCGCGTCGTCCAGGCTGCGGCTGCGCAGCACGCCCAGCAGACCAGTGAGGACGGCCGAATACGCCTCGCCCAGCTCGGCGATGACCCGCGCACGGGTCCCGGCGGCGGTCCGTGAGCGGGCCAGCGCACCGGGCATCGCCTCCGCCGCCAGCCGGTCGAAGTGGCTGGTCACGATGTCCCAGAGGGCCTGCACGACGGCGGTGACGGTGTCATCGAGGGGCGGCGCGGGGGCACCGTCCGGCGCCGTCCGTACCAAGAGGAGTACGGCGCCCCTGGGGGTGGCGTGGCTGGTGACGGCGAGTACGGCGCGCTCGGCGCCGGCGAGCGGGAGGGTGCCCTGCCAGGGCCGGCCGGGCACGCCCGAGGCGAGCAGCGGGGTCAGATCGGCGGTGGAGAGCCGGCCGGTGATCTCCGGATCGCCGGACGTCTTGAACGGTGAGTGGGCGCAGTGCGTGGAGAGTTCGGCCGCCGCGTGGTGCGGGACCAGCCCGGCCAGCACCCCGGACAGCCGGGGCAGGATCTCGCCCAGGGGCGCGCGGATCACCTCGTGGGCGGCGGTCAGGGCGGGCAGCGGGCCGGTCAGCTCCATGCGGCTCAGCGTAGTCACCGGGCGGCGTGCGGGACCTGGCCTTTCGGCCAGGTGGGACTGGTCCGACGACCGGCCGCGGCACCGCGTGCCGCGGGGCAGGCTGAAGCCGTCCGACCCATCAACTCAACGCCTCATGCAGGGCAACGGGGAGATCGATATGCGAGCGATTGTGTACCGCGAGTTCGGCGGCGCGGAGGTGCTGTCCCACGAAGACGCCGGCAAGCCGGAGCCGGCGGCGGGCGAGGTCCGGGTCAAGGTGGTCGCCGTGGGCGTCAACCCGCTCGACCACAAGCGGCGTTACGGCTGGGTCGAGCAGTACTACCCGACGACCTTCCCCGCCGTCCCGGGCCTGGAGTTCGCCGGCGTCGTGGACGCGCTCGGCGCCGACGCCACCGGATTCGCCGTGGGCGACGAGGTGTTCGGCTGGACGAGGACCGGTGCGTACGCCGAGTACGCCATCGCCGCGGAGATCGCACCCAAGCCCGCCGGGCTGAGCTTCGAGGCCGCCGCCACACTGCCGGTCGCCGGCGAGACCGCCCAGCGGGTCCTCGACGAACTCGGCCTGAAGAGCGGCGAGACGCTGCTGCTGCACGGCGCGGCGGGCGCGGTCGGCCAGGTCGCCGTCCAGCTCGCGGTGGCCGCCGGTGCCACCGTGATCGGCACCGCCTCCCCGGCCAACCACGACTTCCTGCGCACCCTGGGCGCGACCCCCGTGGCGTACGGGGAGGGCCTGGCGGAGCGGGTCCGCACGGCCGCTCCGCAGGGTGTCGACGCGGTCTTCGACGCGGCCGGCAAGGACGTGCTCCCCGTCTCGGTCGCGCTGCGCGGCGGTAGCACCGACCGCATCGTCACCATCGCCGACATGAAGGCCGCCGAGCACGGCATCCCCTTCTCCGCGGGCGGTACGCCGCCGGAGAAGATGGTGGAGGGGCTGGCCCGGCACGCCCGGCTCGCGGTCGAGGGCAGGCTGGCGGTGGCGGTCGCCGGCACCTTCCCGCTCGCCGAGGCCGCCGCCGCGCAGCAGGTCAGCGAGGCGGGGCACGCACGCGGCAAGCTGATCCTCACGGTCTGAGCCGCCGCCGGCGGGCCGGTGCGGGGAGCCGCGGCCCCGCTCCGTGCCCCAACCGGTCCCTCCCGGCGGGCAGTCGCGGGGCCGCGGCACCGTCCGGATGCCCGTACGGTGCCGCGGTCCTACGCTCGGTGTATGCGGGGATGCCGCGCACCGTGGCGACCCGCGGCGCCGCGCAGGGCCGCCGGGGGAGGGCGGAGTGTGCGCGGAGCCGTCGCCGTGCTGGCGGTGTGCGCCCTGGTCGGTGGCCTGACGGGGGTCGTCGCCCCGGCGCCGGCCGATGGTGCGACGCCGGTTGCGGCCCCGCCGCCCGGCCTGGCGCGCTTCTACGAGCAGCGGCCGGCCTGGGAGCCGTGCCCGCGCGATGTGCTGCGGTCCGGCTCGTCCGGCCGGGACGCACCGCCGCCCGGCCCCGCGGACCGCTTCCAGTGCGCCCGGCTGGAGGTGCCCCGCGACTACGGCCATCCCGAGGAGGCCACGCTCCGTGTCCAGCTGATCCGGCTGGCCGCGACCGGCCCCGGCAAGCGGCTGGGGTCGCTGGTCATCAACCCGGGCGGCCCAGGTGATTCGGGCGTCAACTACCTTGTCGACAGTGCCGACACCTTCGCCCACCTCGGCCAGCGCTACGACCTGGTCAGCTTCGACCCGCGCGGTACCGGCCGCACCGACCCCATCTCCTGCGGCACCTCCTACACCCCGGCGACCGGCGGCGGCGCCGAGAGCCTCGGCGCGAGCGAGAAGCGCCTCAACGAGGCGTGCGGCCGGTACTCCGGCCCGCTGCTGCCCTGGGTCGGCACCCCCGACGTCGCCCGGGACATGGACGTGCTGCGCTCCGCCGTCCGCGACGCCAAGCTCAGCTACCTGGGGTTCTCGTACGGCACCCGGCTCGGCGCGGTCTACGCGCACGAATTCCCCCGCAACGTCGGGCGGATGGTCCTGGACAGCGTCGAGGACCCGACCAAGAACACCTGGCAGACCGCAGTGGCCCAGGCCCGCGGATTCCAGCGGGCAGTCGACGCCTTCGCCGCCGACTGCGTGCACGGCCGCGACTGCCCGCTGGGCAGAGACACCAAGGCGGCGCAGACCCAACTCACCGACTGGTACCACAAGTTGAGGGACAAGCCGATGCAGACGCAGGGGACGACGGTCGACGCCACGACCTATGTCTACGCCCTCCGGGAGTCCCTCTACAGCAGGGACAACTGGCCCGCGCTGCGCCAGGCGCTGGCCGGGCTCCGGAACGGCGACGGATCGGGCATCCTGAACCTGAGCCGCAGCGGGAGCGGCAGCGGCACGGGACGCACCCGGCGCAGCGCGACCGGCCAGCTGCCCTCCCAGGACCAGCTGGCCCTGCGGGCGATCAGCTGCCGCGACACCTCCGAACGCTACGGCCCCGCCGACTACCCGCGCGCCGAGCGCGAACTCACCCAGGCGTCCCCGCTGTTCGGCCCGGACATCGCCCCGACCCTGCTGGACTGCTACGGCTGGCCCGTCGCGGGCGACGACTCCTCCCGCCACGTCGCGGCACCGGACGCACCGCCCCTGCTCCTCGTCGCCACCACCGACGACCCGGCCACGCCGTACGAGGGCGCCGCGAACATGGCCCGCGCGCTGGGGAACACCAGCCCGGTGCTGACGTACCACGGCGAGGGGCACGCCGCGTACACCTCCGGAAACCCCTGCGTCCTTCGGAACGTGGACGGCTTCCTCATGGACGGCGTGCTGCCGGTCGGCGGCTCGGGCTGCCGCTGACGGCCGTCCCGCGGCCGGAGCCCGCAGGAGCCCGCAGTGCATCGCCCGGCGGGGCCCCCGCTCAGCCCGCCCGCCGTCCGCGCCCGGCGCCCGCGGCCTTCTTCGCCACAGCCGCCGGCTTCGCGTCCTTGGCGCCCGAAGCCGTCCTCGCCGCGGTCTTCTTCGCGGCGGCGGTCTTCTGCGCCGCGCCCTTGCGCGCCGCGGACCTCTTCGCCGCGGTCTTCTTCGCCGTCCCCCCGGTTCCCGCCTTTTCGCCGTCCGCCGCCTCACCGCGGGACTCCTTCGCCGCCCGGACGCTGTCCTGGAGGGCCGCCATCAGGTCCATCACCTGGCCGGCGGGCCGATCCTCGCCGGCCGCGAACTCCGGTGCGCGATGGGCGAGCTTGGCAGACACGATCTCCTCCAGCGCCTCGCGGTAGTGATCGTGCACATCGTCCTCGGACAGCTCGCCGAAGGAGTCCATCAGGGTCTCGGCGGCCCGCACCTCGTTGGCGGCGACCCTCACCTCCCGCTCCGGCAGCACGCCGTCCATCGGGCGGATCTGATGCGGCCACAGCAGCACCTGCATGACCAGCGCGCCCTCCACCGGCCGGATCATGGCCAGCGTCTCGCGGCCGTGCAGCGCGATCTTGCCGAGCCCGACGCGCTGGTGCCGCTCCATGGCGTCCCGCAGCAGGACGTAGGGCTTGGCCGCGGCGGGGCCGTCGATGCCCAGGTAGTAGCCCTTGCCCATCTGGAGCGGGTCGATGTCGCCGCCGGCGACGAAGGCCAGGATGGTCAGGGTCTTCGCGGTCGGCAGCGGAAGGGCGCCGAGATCGTCGTCGGAGAGCGGTACGACGGTGTCGTCCTTTGTCCGGTAGCCCCGGCCGATCTCGTCCGGGGAGATCTCGACGCCTTCGCGCGAGCAGACCGGCTGGTTGCGCACCCGGCCGCCGTCCGCCGTATGGATCCGGACGAAGCTGACCGAGGCGGAGGTGTCCGTGGCGTTGTACGCGGCCACCGGGATCGTGACCAGGCCGAAGCTGATGGAGAACTTCGCCGTGGGGCGCATGGGAGCCGCCTTCATCGGTGCCGGGGCGGTGCGGACCGCTGCCGTTCCATGCTAGGTGGACCGGACGGCCGGCACCTCCCGTGGCACTCGGGCGGGGCACTCAGGCCGGCGCGTGGTGATCGGCCGCGCACAGCGCCCAGATGATGAAGACGTCGATGGCGACCAGCACCATCGCCCAGAACGGGTAGTGCGGAATCCACAGGAAGTTGGCCACCGCACTGAGGCCGGCCAGCACCACGCCGACCGTCCGCGCCCACATCGCACCGGTGGCGAGCAGCGCACAGCCCGCGAGGAGGATGACGATGCCCAGGATGAGGTGGATCACGCCCCAGCCGGTGAGGTCGAAGGAGAAGACGTAGTTCCGGGTGGCGACGAAGACCTTGTCCTTGAGGAGGGCGGAGATGCCCTGGAGGAAGGTCATCGCGCCGCCGAAGATCATCAGGACCGCGGCGAATGCCGTCCAGCCGGTGATCATGGCGTTCCGAGTACCCATGGGTCGCTCCCTCACGTGCGGAACCCGGCGACCCCCGAGAAATCAAGCCATCACGTCAACCGTTCCACAGCCCCCGGTCACCCGCATCTCTGCGCGCCCCCGCCCGCAAGCGCCCGCCGCGGCCCGCCGCCACCCGGACGCCGGAGCGTACCGCCGCACGGACCGGGTACCCCGCCCGCAGGGACCCCCGGCCCCGGCACGGCCACCGCGTGCGCCGGCCGTGGGCGCCCACATGTCCCCGCCTCACCCGCCCACCCCGCTTCCTCAGGAGTGATGCCATGAGCCGGCGACCGTCCCAGCAGGACATCGTCCGCGCACTGCTCGACCGGCACGGCCGGACCTACGCCGCCGAGGCCGGGGTCCCGTTGCGCAACGCCCCGCAGCCGCTCTACCAGGCCCTCGTCGTGGCCGATCTGCTCAGCGCGCGGGTCCGCGCCTCCGTGGCGGTGGCCGCCGCCCGCGCGCTGTTCGGCGCCGGGCTGCGCACCCCGCGCCGGATGGCCGACGCGCCGTGGCAGCAGCGGGTCGACGCGCTCGGCGAGGGCGGCTACCGCCGCTACGACGAGAGCACCGCCACCCGCCTCGGGGAGGGCGCGGTGCTGCTGCTCGACCGGTACGGCGGCGATCTGCGGCGGATGCGGGACGCGGCCGGCGGCGACACCGCGGCGCTGCGCGGCGCACTCCAGGAGCTGCCGGGCATCGGGCCCGCGGGGTCCGGCATCTTCGTACGCGAAGTACAGGGCGTATGGCCCGAGTTCGCCCCGTTTCTCGACGCCAGGGCGCTCCGGGGCGCGGCGGAGCTGGGGCTGCCCGACGACCCCGGGCGGCTGGCCCGGCTGGTCGGCGCGGACCGGATCGCCGCCTTCGCCTCGGGGCTGGTGCGGGCGGCACTCGACCCCGCGGTGGTCGACGACGTACGGGAGCGGACCCCCGCCTGACCGCCGCGCCGCCCGGGCACCTGCCACCCCGGGCCGGCACCCCTAGCCCGGCGCGCACCCCGCCCAGGTCCACTCCGCGACCTCGGGAAGATCGGTCCCGTGCTCGCGGATCCAGTCGTGGTGGCGGGTCCGGATGTCCGCCATCGCCTGCCGCAGCGCCACCGCGCGGACCCCCAGGCCCGGCACCCGGTCCACCACGTCCATCACCAGCCGGAAGCGGTCGAGGTCGTTGCGCACGACCATGTCGAAGGGCGTGGTCGTGGTGCCCTCCTCCTTGTAGCCGCGGACGTGCAGATTCGCGTGTCCCGCGCGCCGGTAGGCGAGGCGGTGGATCAGCCACGGGTAGCCGTGGTAGGCGAAGATGACCGGCTTGTCGCGGGTGAAGAGCGCGTCGTACTCGGAGTCCGGCATTCCGTGCGGGTGGACGCCCGCCGGCAGCAGCCGGGCCATGTCGACGACATTGACCACCCGCACTGCCAGATCGGGCAGATGGCGGCGCAGCAGATCGGCGGCGGCCAGTGTCTCCTGGGTGGGGACGTCGCCGGCGCAGGCCAGCACCACGTCCGGGTCGCGGCTGCCGTCCTCGGTGCCCGCCCAGTGCCAGACGCCGGCGCCGCGGGCGCAGTGGGCGCGGGCCTCGTCGAGGGTGAGCCAGTCGAAGCTCGGCTGCTTGCCGGCGACGATGACATTGACGTAGTCGCGGCTGCGCAGCACATGATCGGCCACCGAGAGCAGGGTGTTGGCGTCCGGCGGCAGATAGACCCGGACCACCTCGGGGCTCTTGTCGAGGACGTGGTCGACGAAGCCGGGGTCCTGGTGGGAGAAGCCGTTGTGGTCCTGCCGCCAGACGTGCGAGGTGAGCAGGTAGTTGAGGGAGGCGATGGGGCGCCGCCAGGGCAGCCGGCGCGCGGTCCGCAGCCACTTGATGTGCTGGTTGACCATCGAGTCGACGATATGGGCGAACGCCTCGTAGCTGGAGAAGAGGCCGTGCCGCCCGGTGAGCAGATAGCCCTCCAGCCAGCCCTGGCACAGATGCTCGGACAGCACCTCCATCACCCGGCCGTCCCGCGCCAGATGCTCGTCGGTGCCCAGCGTCGCCGCCTGCCACGCCTTGCCGGTGGCGCGGTAGACCGCGTCCAGCCGGTTGGACGCGGTCTCGTCCGGGCCGACGAGCCGGAAGTCGCGGCGCGCGGCGGTCGCCGCCATGACATCGGCGAGCAGCCCGCCGAGCACCCGGGTCGGCTCGTGCAGCGAGGCTCCGGGGCTGGCGACGTCCACCGCGTGCCGCTCCAGCGGCGGCAGCGGCAGCGCGCGCAGCAGCAGCCCGCCGTTGGCATAGGGCGAGGCGCCCAGCCGGCGCCGCCCCTCGGGCACGCACGCCAGCACCTCCGGGCGCGGCCGGCCCGCCTCGTCGAACAGCTCCTCCGGCCGGTACGAGCGCAGCCACCGCTCCAACTGGTGCCGGTGGTCCGCGTGATCCCGTACGCCGGCGAGCGGCACCTGATGGGACCGCCAGGTGCCTTCCACCGGCTGCCCGTCGACCTCGTGCGGACCGGTCCAGCCCTTGGGCGTCCGCAGCACGATCACGGGCCAGCGCGGTCGGTCGGTCGCGCCCTCCTCGCGCGCCCGGCGCTGGATCGCCGCGATCCGGTCCAGCGAGCGGTCCATGGCGGCGGCCATCGCCTGATGCACCGCGGCCGGGTCGTCGCCCGTGACATGGACCGGATCGTGGCCGTAGCCGCGCAGCAGCGCGTCCAGTTCGGCTTCCGGGATGCGGGCGAGCACCGTGGGATTGGCGATCTTGTAGCCGTTGAGATGCAGGATCGGCAGCACGGCCCCGTCGTGCACCGGGTCGAGGAACTTCGTGGCGTGCCAGGACGCGGCGAGCGGCCCGGTCTCCGCCTCCCCGTCGCCGATCACGCAGGCGACCAGCAGCCGCGGGTGGTCGAACGCCGCGCCGTACGCATGGGTGAGGGAGTAGCCCAGCTCACCGCCCTCATGGATGGAGCCGGGCGTCTCCGGCGCGACATGGCTGGGCACCCCGCCCGGGAACGAGAACTGCCGGAACAGCAGCTCCATCCCCGCCCGGTCCCGGCTCACGTCCGGGTACGTCTCGGAGTACGTGCCGTCCAGCCAGGAGTTGGCCAGGACGGCCGGCCCGCCGTGCCCCGGCCCCCATACGCACAGCGCGTCCAGGTCCCGGGCCGCGATCACCCGGTTGAGATGGGTGTGCACCAGGTTCAGCCCCGGTGAGGTGCCCCAGTGCCCCAGCAGCCGCGGCTTGATGTGCTCGGGGCGCAGCGGCTCCTCCAGCAGCGGATTGGCCATCAGGTAGATCTGCCCGGCGGAGAGGTAGTTCGCGGCCCGCCAGTGCGCGTGCAGCGCCGCGAGCTCCGCCGCACCGAGATGGTCCGCGACCGCCGGCGCCGCCGACACCGCGGCGCCCGCCCGTCCCGCGTCGTCCCCTGGCATCTCCTCGCCCTCCTCGCCTTGCGGTCGCTCGCCCGTACCGGTCCCCGGCGTTCCGCTAGCCCTTGGGCCGGTCGGCCGTCCGGGGGACGGTCCGGCCGGCCGCGAGATAGCGCTCCGCCTCGATGATCGCCTCCTGGACGGTGCGCCGGCCCATCAGCACGCACAGGGTGTAGGCGATGTCCTCCAGCCGCTGCCGGGCCGCCGGATCGTGCGGATCCGCGAGCACCATCCGCTCCCACACGCGGTACCGCCGCAGCAGCGAAGCGAGCACAGACTTGTCCGGCAGCAGCATGCCGTCTCTCTCCCGACATCGGCCCGGCGTACCCGGGGCGGCTGACCGGCGCGCGGATGCGACGCCCGAACCGGAGTGGCTCCCACCTTGCGTCGGCGGTGCGGCACCTGCAACCGGACGCGGGGCATCGGGGGACGTGGCCGGTGGCCGCCGGCCGTTCAGTCGGGTGGCTCGGGGGCCGGGTACGCACCCGGCGCGGCCCCGGGCGGCTCTTCCGGGGCGGTCGCCGGCGCTTCCGGTGCGATCCCGGGTTCGGATTCCGGCTCCGGTTCGGCCGGTACCGGATCGCGCGGTACCGGATGCGGATCCCGGGGCACCGGTCCCGGCCCGTCACCCGTCGTTCCCCTGGTCATGACCGGCCCCCTGCCTGCCCGTATCTCCCTGCTCTTCCATGGTGCGCCGGCCGCCCACCCGCCGCTCCTCCGGGCAATTACCCCGCACCGCGGCGTCCGGCACGCTACGTTCGCCGCATGGAAGCACGCACGTGCGACGGCAGCGCCGGAGACGTGGACTACGGTTCGGTGGGCGGCGGTTACGCCGCCTACCGGCAGCCCGATCCGCGCATCGCCGCCCGGATCCTCGCCGCCCTCGGCACCGCCCGTACGGTCGTGAACGTCGGTGCGGGCGCCGGTTCCTACGAGGCGACCTCGCTCGACGTCACGGCCGTCGAGCCCTCCGCGTCGATGCGCGCACAGCGGCCCGCCCACCTCCCTGCGGCAGTTGACGGGGTCGCCGAGCAACTCCCGTTCCCCGACGGCTCCTTCGACGCGGCGATGACGACGTTCAGCGTGCACCAGTGGAGCGACGCCGCGGCCGGGCTGCGCGAGATGCGCCGGGTGGCCCGCGGCCCGGTCGTGGTGCTGACCTGCGACCCCGCCCTCGTCCGCGACTTCTGGCTGTACGCGTACGCGCCCGAGGTCCTGGACACCGAGGCCCGCCGCTATCCGGAGATCGCCGAGCTGACGGCCGCACTCGGCGGCCGGGCCAGCGTCGAGACCGTCCCGATCCCCCTCGACTGCTCCGACGGCTTCAACGAGGCGTACTACGGCCGCCCCGAGCGGCTGCTCGACCCGGGTGCCCGGCAGGCGTGCTCCGCCTGGAGCTTCACCGACGACGCGACCCGGGCCCGGTTCGGCGCCGGGCTGCGCCGCGACCTGGCCGACGGCAGCTGGGACGCCCGCTACGGCGCACTGCGCCAACAGCCCACCCTGGAAGGCTCGTTGGTCCTCCTCCGCGCCGTCCCGGACTGACCGGGCGGCGGCCGGCCGGCAGCAGCGATCGCACTTTCCGGGCGGCTGTGCTCCTCTGGTACGGAGGACGATCCGCACCGAGGAGCACCGCGCCATGCCCGCCACCACACTCCGTATCGCGATCATCGGCGCCGGTCCCGGCGGGCTGGTCTGCGCCCGCGTGCTCCAGCACCACGGCATGCCGGCGGCGGTCTTCGAGCAGCAGCCCGGCGCGGACGCGCGCCCGCAGCGCGGGACCCTGGCGCTGTGGCCGGAGTCCGGGCAGGCGGCCCTGCGCGCGGCCGGGCTGGAGCGGGAGTTCCGTGCGCTCGCCCGGCCCGAAGGGCAGGAGACCCGGCTGCTGGACCGCACCGGCGCGGTGCTCGCCCGGCACGCCGCGGAGCCCGGCGCGGCCGGGACCTCCGGGCCCCCGGAGCTCCCCGGGATCGGCCGGCAGGAGCTGCGCCGGCTGCTGCTGGACTCCCTCGCCCCGGGGACCGTCCACTGGGGGCGGTACCTCCGTACGCTGCACCCGCGCGGCGACGGCCGCCATGAGGCCGAGTTCGACGACGGCCGCGGGGCGACCTTCGACCTGGTCATCGGCGCCGACGGGGCCTGGTCGCGGGTGCGGCCGATGGTCTCCGACGCCACCCCGCACTACTCCGGCGTGACCTTCGTCGAGACCGGCTTCGAGGACGTCGACGCCCGCCATCCGGAGATCGCCCGGCTGGTCGGCCACGGCCGCATGGCGGCGTTCTCCGGGGCCAGAGGCCTGATCGCCCGGCGCGACGGCCGCGACCGCATCCAGGTCCACGCCGCCTTTCGCGGCTCCGAGGACTGGGCGCTCACGGCCGGGCTGGACCTGGCGGACACCGCCGCCGTCCGCACCGCGCTGCTCGGCCGGTTCGCCGGGTGGGACGCGCGGCTGCTCGCGCTGCTCCGGGACAGCGACAGCGGCTTCACCAACCGGCCGCTGTTCGCGCTCCCGGTGCCGCACACCTGGCCGCACACACCGGGCCTGACCCTGCTGGGCGATGCCGCGCACCTGATGACGCCGCTCTCCGGGCCGGGCGCCGACCTCGCGCTGCTTGACGGCTGCGAACTGGCCCGGTGCCTCGCCGAGGCGCACACCTGGCAGTCCGACCCGGACCAGGGGGTGCGCGCGTACGAGGCGGCGCTGTTCCCCCGCTCGGCCGCGGTCGCCGGGAGCGCCGCCCGCGCCCTGGACAACGCCCTTGCCCCGGAAGCCCCGCAGCGCACCCACCGCCCGCCGCGCCACCGCTTCACCCGCCACCTGCACCGCCGCTGACCGGCCCCGCCGGCCCGGGTTGCGGCCCGGTCCCGCCCGTCGGACGATCGGCAGCGTACGGAGGCGGCGGGCGGCGGACCCGGACGGACCGCGGCCCGTCCCGCGGTGCGCGGAGGGACGGAACCGACCGTGAAGATCACTGAGCCCACGCCCGGAGCGCCCTGCTGGGTGGAACTGGGCACCTCGGACGTGGACGCCGCCAAGGTGTACTACCGCCAGGTCTTCGGCTGGCACGCCGAAACCGATCCGCGCCCCGAGGCCGGCGGGTACACGACCTTCTCGGCGGGGGACGCCCCGGTCGCCGCGGTCACCCCGCTGTACGCGCCGGGGCAGCCGACCGCCTGGACCGTCTCGTTCGCGACCCGGGACGCCGATGCGCTGACCGCGGCCGTCGCCGAGGCCGGCGGCCGGGCGCTGATGGGCCCGATGGACGTCTTCGACCTGGGCCGGTTCGCCGTGCTGGCCGATCCGGCGGGGGCGGTCTTCTCGGTCTGGCAGGCCCGGGAGTTCGCCGGTGCCGGGCTGCTCAACGCGCCCGGCTCGCTCGGCTGGGTCGAACTCGCCACCGGCGACGCCGAGGCCGCCACGTCCTTCTACCCGCAGGTCTTCGGATGGACCGTCAGCGCCCATGGCACCTACACACAGTGGGGCATCGACGGTGCCGACTTCGGGGGGATGAGCACCCTGGAGGCGCGCGACCGGGAGGACGTCCGGCCGCACTGGCTGCCGTACTTCGCGGTCGCGAGCGTGGACGGGACCGCCGCCCGCGCCGCCGAGTCCGGGGGCATGCTGCTGCTGGCCCCGACGGACGTCCCGGACGGGCCCCGGATCGCGATGGTCCGCGATCCGCAGGGCGCCGTCTTCGGCATCCACCAGGTGGGCACGGAGGGCTGACGGCTCCGGCGGGGGCGCGCCGACGGACGGGTGATTTTCCTCGTCCACCGGGCGTCCGGACCTCACACGATTGGCTCCCCGGTCGTCGTTTCACCACACTGCGCAACTGATTTGCGCGTAATGTCCACAACGCGCCAATGGGTGGCATTGCGCGTCAAGTGATCGCGCGTCAAGAACAGGAGACCCCCTATGTCCACGACCGACGTCCTCGTGGTCCGAGGCAAGAAGCTCGCAGCCGGTGCGGGCGCACTGACCATGGCTGTCGCCCTGGGGGCGACGCTGCTCGCGGCGGCTCCGGCGCAGGCGACCCCGAAGCCGCAACCGCCGCAGCCGTACCAGCAGTCGCAGGGCGATCTCGGTGGGCCGTACGGCACCGTCAACGCCTCGCGCGGCATCTCCGAGCGCATGGCTCCGAGCACCGACGCCCCCACGAAGGGCTTCTTCCGCAACCGCGAGGCGGTGGTCCTGGACTGCAAGGTCCGCGCCCAGGGCATCCGCGGCAACGACGTCTGGTTCCGGGTCCACGGGCGCGGCTGGGTGTCGGGCAAGTACGTGACCAACAACGGCTACGTCAGGTACTGCAAGGACGCCCAGCGCACCACGGGCCGGGACAGCGACGGGGCGCGGCGCGCCGGCTGAGCCGCGACACCGAGGAGGCCCGGCGCGGTGCCGAAGGGGTACCGCGCCGGGCCGTAGTGTGCCCCGCCGTCTCCCGGCCGCCGCCCTTCCGTATCACTGGAACAAGTTCTACTGTGCCCCTCGACCTGGAATCCGACGGACCGTCAGGACGAACGGGAGGGGCCGTGCACCTCGAATACACCCCGGAGCAGCAGCAGTTGCGCGCCGAGCTGCGGACGTACTTCGGCGAACTGGTGCCGGACGACGCCTACACCCGGTATGCCGAGCCGGCAGACCAGAAGCGCTTCTACCGCCGGACGGTGCGCCGGCTGGGCGCGGACGGCTGGCTCGGGGTCGGCTGGCCGAAGGAGTTCGGCGGGCGCGGGATGACGCCGATGGAGCAGTTCATCTTCTTCGACGAGGCGGCGCAGGCGGGGGTGCCGCTGCCGCTGATGGCGCTGAACACCGTCGGCCCGACGATCATGCAGTTCGGCACGGACGAGCAGAAGGCGTACTTCCTGCCCAGGATCCTGTCCGGTGAGATCGACTTCGCGATCGGCTACAGCGAACCGGAGGCCGGCACCGACCTGGCCGCCCTCAAGACCCGCGCGGTGCGCGAAGGCGACGAGGAGACCGGCCGTTACGTCGTCAACGGCCAGAAGATCTGGACGACCAACGGCGACACCGCGGACTGGGTCTGGCTGGCCGTACGCACCGCGCCCGTGGCGGACGGCGTCCCGCCGCACAAGGGCATCACCATGCTCCTGGTCCCCACCAGCGACCCCGGCTACTCCTGCACCGTGATCAACACCCTCGCCTCACACGACACCACCGCCAGCTACTACGAGAACATCACCGTCCCCGCCACCCGCCGGGTGGGCCAGGAGAACAAGGGATGGCGGATCATCACCAACCAGCTCAACCACGAGCGGGTCACTCTCGCCGCCCACGGCACCATGGCCATCCGCGCGCTGCACAACGTCCAGCGGTGGGCCGCCGGGACCAAGCTCGCCGACGGCCGCCGGGTCATCGACCTGGCCTGGGTCCGCGGCCGGCTGGCCCGTACGCACACCAGGCTGGACGCCATGAAGCTGCTGAACTGGCGGATGGTCGACGCGCTCCGGACGGGCACGCTGACCCCGCAGGACGCCTCGGCCGTCAAGGTCTACGGCTCCGAGGCCCGGCGGGACGCGTACGCCTGGCTGATGGAGGTCGTGGGCGCGGCCGGTCCGCTCAAGGAGGGCTCGGCCGGCGCGGTGCTGCACGGCGAACTGGAGCGCGGCTACCGCTCCGCCGTCATCTTCACCTTCGGCGGCGGCAACAACGAGATCCAGCGCGAGATCATCTCGTGGATCGGGCTCGGAATGCCCCGCGTACGGCGTTGAGAGGGCAACGGGCGATGCGGCGACGGCGGGCGACGACGAGGGGAGGAGCGGTGGCGGCGGGTGACCCGGGGCTCTTCGGCCCGCGTTCGGTGACCTGGCAGATGCACGGCGACCCGATGATGTGGATCGCGGGCGTCCGCGCGCTGTACCTCCAGGCGCTGCATCCCCGCGCGGTGCGCGGCGTCGTCCAGAACTCGGCCGCCTTCCGCATGACCGAACGGGGCCGGCGCGACGCCTGGGGCCGGCTGATGCGGACCGCGAACTTCGTCGGGACGGTCACGTACGGGACGACCGGCGCCGCCGAGCAGGCCGGTGCCGCGGTCCGCGGGATCCACCGCCGGCTGACCGCCACCGACCCGGCCACCGGCGAGCGCTACGGCGTCGACGACCCCGCGCTGCTGCTCTGGGTGCACTGCGCGGAGGTGGACTCCTACCTCCAGGTGCTCCGCCGCTCCGGCTACCCGGTCGGCGACGCCCAGGCCGACCGCTATCTGCGGGAGCAGCGCGCCAGCGCCCGGCTCGTCGGGCTCGACCCGGCGCGGGTCCCCGCCGACCGGGCCGCGCTGGCCGCCTACTTCGCACGCGTACGTCCCGAGCTCGCGCTCACCCCCGAAGCCCGGCAGATCGACGACTTCCTGCGCCGCCCGCCGACCCCGGCCCCGCTCGTCCCGGCCCGCGCGCTGCTCTGGCGCCCGGTGGCGGCCCTGGCGTACGGGGCGCTGCCCGCCTACGCCCACGAGCTGTACGGCCGGCCGGCGCCGCCGCCCGCCGCCGTCACCCGCAGGCTGCGCGCCACCGGCCGGGTGCTGCGGGCCGTTCCGCCCACCCTCCGTTGGCAGCTGCCGCCGCAGCACATCCTGCGCGCGGTGGCGCGGCTCGGACCCGGTACCCGGCCAGGGCCCTACAAGCTCCGCGATTCCGCGGCCATACTGGACGGGCAGGGCACGCAGGGGGATCCACGCGGCTGAACGCGGGGGGGCGGGGGCGGCGATTCAGGATGGCGGAGAACAGGCTGATCAGGGGACGTTACCGGCTGCTCGACATCATCGGGCGCGGCGGAATGGGGGAGGTGTGGCGGGCCCGTGACGAGTCGCTGGGCCGGCAGGTCGCCGTCAAGTGCCTCAAGCCCATGGGCCAGCGGCAGGAGCCGGGGTTCCTGCGGGTGCTGCGGGAACGCTTCCGGCGCGAGGCCCGGGTCGCCGCCGCGCTCCAGCACCGCGGTATCACCGTCGTCCATGACTTCGGCGAGGACGACGGCATCCTCTTCATCGTCATGGAGCTGCTGAGCGGCCGTAATCTCAGCCAGCTGCTGGACGACAACCGGCGCCAGCCGCTGCCCGTCCCGGACGTCATCGAGATCGCCGAACAGGTCACAGCCGCGCTCGCCTACACCCATGAACAAGCCATTGTTCACCGCGATCTGAAACCGGCGAACATCGTCCGCACCACCGACGGCACGGTCAAGATCTGCGACTTCGGCATCGCCCGCCTCGGCCACGACATAGGCTTCACCGCCCGGCTCACGGGCACCGGCGTCGCCATGGGCAGCCCGCACTACATGTCGCCCGAGCAGATCGGCGCCGGCACCGTCGACCACCGCAGCGACCTGTACTCCCTGGGCTGCGTGCTCTACGAAATCGCCACCGGGGCCCCGCCGTTCGCCCAGGGCGACGCCTGGGCGGTGCTGGTCGGGCACCGCGACACCGCCCCCGAACCACCGCGCCGGGTACGCCCGGACCTGCCCGAGGTGTACGAGCGGATCGTCCTGGACCTGCTCGCCAAGGAGCCGGACGACCGCCCGAGGGACGCCGACGAGCTGGGCAAGCGCCTCGCCGACGCACGCCATCCGCGCGCCGTCCGCGGCGCCGGCGGTGGCCCCGGGGACCTCACGGTGCCCACCCCGCGGCTGCCCTCCTGGACCCAGGGGATAACCGTCGGCTCCCCGGCCGCCGGCGCCCGGCGCCGCCGCCGTACGGCATCGGACCGGGCCGCCGCGGTCCTCACCGACGCCTGGACCATCGGTGGCGACCCGCAGCGCGGCGAGTCGTCACCGGCCGTGGGACTCGTCCGGCCGGCAACCTCCGAAGGCCACCACGCCACCCTCGCGGCGCTCGCCGACCGCCTGGCGACCGCCCGGCAGCTGGCCGGGCTCGGCCGGCACTTCGAGGCGCACCAGCTCTTCACCGAGGTGCTGGCCGGCCGGGAGCGCACCCTGGGCCCCGACCACCCCGACACGCTCGGCTGCCGCCACCACCTCGCGGTCGGCCTCGGCCGGCTGGGCCGGCTGGAGGACAGCCGGGCCACCGCCCGCGAGGTGGCCGCCGCCCGCGCCCGGGTGCTCGGCGCACACCACCCCGACACTCTGGCGAGCCGCTTTCAACTCGCCTCCGTACTAGGGCAGTTGGGTGCCTGGCCGGAAGCGCTGTGCGCGTACCGGGAGGTGGCCGCGGCGCGCGCCGAGTCGCTGGGCCCGGATCACCCGGACACCCTCGCCGCCCGCTACGAGGTCGGCATCTGCCTGGGCCGGCTGGGCCGCAGCGCGGAGGCCCTGACGCACTACCGCGAGCTGGTGGCGGCGCGCACCCGCGCCCAGGGCCCCGACGATCCGGAGACGCTGCGCGCCCGGCACGGACTCGGCGTCAACTACGGCCGCCAGAACCGCTGGGAGGAGGCGCTGACCGAGGCCCGCCAGGTGACCGCAGCGCGCGCCCGGGTGCTCGGCGCCGACCATCCCGACACCCTGGCCAGCCGCCGGGAGACCGCCGTGGCGCTCGGCCGGCTCGGGCGCTGGGGCGACGCGCTGGAGGTCTACCGCCAGGTGGCCGACGCCCGCGAACGGGTCCTCGGCCCGGCCCATCTCGACGCGCTGGCCAGCCGCGGCGACCAGGCCCAGTGCCTGGAGCAACTGGGCCGTACGGACGAGGCAGCCGCCCTCTACCGCCGGGTCGCGGTGCTGCGCCAGGAGCGCGCGCAACGCCGGAGGTAGTGGGCGGCCGAGGGTTGTCAGTGCGGGGTGACCCGGTAGAGCACCGTGCCGTGCGGCGGGATGTTCCGGGCGATCAGGTCCCGCCGGGTGAGCCCGCTGCGGCCGGTGACCAGATCCCGCACCCGGTACGCACCGGCCTCCGGCAGCCCCGCCGCGCCGGCCGTGACGGACAGCGTGCGGGCGGTCTTGCCCGAGTTGAACAGCGCGATCGCCCAGTCGCCGTTCTTCAGCGGCTTGGACAGCACCACGCCGTCGCCGTCCTGCTGCACGATGTGCCCCTGGACGCCGAGCGGGTCCTGGTCTACGGCGATGACCTCGCGGTTGCCCAGGATCGCGCGTGCCTCGGGGGAGATCTCGCCGAGGTCCGTACTGGAGATCAGCGGCGCGGCCATGACCGACCACAGCGACATCTGGCTCTGCATCTCGGCCCGCGACAGACCCGCGTCACCGACCAGCAGGAAGTCGGGGTCGTTCCAGCGTCCGGCCCGCTGGAGGTCGGCCAGGTTGGCGTTGTAGCGGAAGTTGAAGGCGATGGAGGCCCACTTCTTGGCCGGGGTGCTCTGCTGCACCGCGATGTCCGCCCCGCCCCGCCACAGGTTGCCCAGCTGCGCCGACCAGCCGATGACCTGGTGCCAGACCTTGTCCCCGGAGTACTGGAAGTAGGCGGGCGCGGAGACGGAGAAGGTGATGGGACGCCCGGTGGCCCGCAGCGCCCGGCTCTGCTGGCGGTACAGGTCGTGGTACGCCTGCTCCTTGCTCTGCCCCTTGGGGACCGGCACATTGCAGCCGTCGGCCTTGAGGTAGTCGACCCCCCAGCTCGCGAACAGCTTGGCGTCCTGGGGGAAGTGCCCCAGGCTGCCCGGGAACTTGCCGCAGGTCAGCGTGCCGACGTCCTCGTAGATGCCGAACTTCAGGCCCATCTTGTGGAGTTGCCGGCCGAGGTAGGCCATGCCGTGCGGGAACTTCGCCTTGTCCGGCACCAGCTCGCCCTTGGGACCGCGCTGCTTGGCCATCCAGCAGTCGTCGACGGTGACGGTGCGGTAGCCCTTGTGCGCCAGTCCGCTGCGCACCAGGGCCTGCGCGTTGTCCAGGACCACCTTCTCGTTGAGGCCGCACATGTAGTACGACCAGTTGTTCCAGCCCATCGGGGGCGTCGGGGCCAGGTTCGGGTACTGGCCGTCGCGCTGGGGCCCGGGAGCGCGGGCCGGATCGGGGGCGGCGGAGGCGGGGGCGGTGGCCGAGAGCAGTCCCGCCGTGCAGGCGGCGACGGCGGTGAGTCCGGCGAGGGTGCGGCCGATGCGGGATACCGACGAATGGGACACGGGTCACCTCACGTGGTGGGTGGGACGGCCTGGTCGATCGGCCGTCGGGGCGGTTCCATGGCGGCGCACGGCCGGACGCTAGGAGCCCGTACGGGTCCGGTCAAGAAGCCGCACCGACCGAAGTGGGGCATTCAGCCGCGCGGGCCTGGCGACCGCGATCACCGCGTGCTACCAAGGGGCATGCCGGAACGGACTTCGTATGACGCGGTCATCGTCGGCGGCGGGCACAACGGACTGGTGGCCGCCGCCTATCTCGCACGCGCGGGACGCAGCGTGCTGGTGCTGGAGCGGCTGGACCACACCGGTGGGGCCGCCGTGTCGACCCGGGCCTTCGCCGGGGTCGACGCCCGGCTGTCCCGCTACTCCTACCTCGTCAGCCTGCTGCCACCGAAGATCGTGCAGGACCTCGGGCTGCGCTTCGCGGTCCGCAAGCGCACCATCTCCTCGTACACCCCCACCGTCCGCGGCGGCCGGCCCACCGGGCTGCTGGTCGGCGGCGGCGCGGACCGCACCCGTGCGTCCTTCGCGCAACTCACCGGTTCCGAACGGGAGTTCACCGCCTGGCAGCGCTTCTACGACACCACCCACCGGCTCGCCGGCCGGGTCTTCCCCACCCTCACCGAACCGCTGCCCACCCGCGCCGCGTTGCGCGCCCGCATCGACGACGACGCCACCTGGCACGCCCTCTTCGAACGCCCCCTGGGCGAGCTGATCGAGGAGACCTTCGACGACGACCTGATCCGCGGGGTGGTCCTCACCGACGCCCTCATCGGCACCTTCGCCACCGCCCACGATCCGTCACTCCGCCAGAACCGCTGCTTCCTCTACCACGTCATCGGCGGCGGCACCGGCGACTGGGACGTCCCGATCGGCGGGATGGGCGCCCTCACCGACGCGCTGGCCGACGCCGCCCGCCGGGCCGGCGCCGAGATCGTCACCAGCTGCCCGGTGACCGCCGTCACCACGGACGGCCGTACCGCGGAGGTCATCTGCGACCAGGGCACCATCGGGGCCCGCCGCGTCCTGGTCAACGCCGCGCCCCGGGAACTGGCCCGGCTGCTGGGCGAGGCGGAGCCGCCGCCCGCCGAAGGCGCCCAGCTCAAGGTGAACATGCTGCTCACCCGGCTGCCCCGGCTCCGGGACACCGGCGTCGACCCGCGCGAGGCCTTCTCCGGCACCTTCCACATCGCCGAGGGATACGGCCAGTTGGAGACCGCCCACCGGCAGGCCGCGGCCGGCGAACTGCCCGCCGCGCCCCCCTCGGAGATCTACTGCCACTCCCTGACCGACCCCTCCATCCTGGGCGCCGACCTGGTCCGCCAGGGCTACCAGACCCTCACCCTGTTCGGCCTGCACACCCCCGCCCGGCTCTTCACGGCCGACACCGCCGCCTCGCCGGCCACCCGCGACCGCCTCCTCGCCGCCACCCTCGCCCAGTTGGACGCCCACCTCGCCGAACCGCTCGCCGACTGCCTGGCCCGGGACGCCGAGGGCCGGCCCTGCATCGAGGCCCGCAGCCCGCTCGACCTGGACCGCGAACTGGGCCTGCCCGGCGGCAACATCTTCCACCGCGAGCTGGCCTTCCCGTACGCCGACGAGGAGGACGGCGCGGCCGGCGCCCCCGCCCGCTGGGGGGTGGCGACCGGCCACGCCAACGTCCTGCTGTGCGGCGCGGGCGCGGTCCGCGGCGGGGGAGTGAGCGGGATCCCGGGGCACAACGCGGCGATGGCGGTGCTGGAGGAAGGATGAGCGGCCCCGCCCCCCGTTCCCGGGGCCGCTGGCGATTTCTGACGCTGCATCAGAAAATCTCTTCCCTCGTACGGTCCGCTGCGGCATCCTGCGCCCATGCAGACGGAGCTGAGCAACGCGCTGGGAGTCGAGCACGCCGTCTTCGGGTTCACGCCCTTTCCCGCGGTCGCCGCGGCGATCACCCGGGCCGGCGGGTTCGGGGTGCTCGGCGCGGTCCGCTACACCGCGCCCGGCGAACTGGCCCGCGACCTCGACTGGATGCAGCAGCACACCGACCAACTGCCCTACGGCCTCGATGTCGTGATGCCCGCCACGAAGGTGGAGGGCGTCACCGAGGCGGACGTCGAGGCGATGATTCCGCCCGGGCACCGGCGGTTCGTCGACGGGATCCTGGCGAAGTACGACGTGCCGCCGCTCGCGCCGGGGGAGGCGTCCGGCTGGCGGATCACCGGCTGGATGGAACAGGTCGCCCGCACCCAGCTCGACGTCGCCTTCGACTACCCGATCAAGCTGCTCGCCAACGCCCTCGGCCCACCGCCCCCGGACGTCGTCCGGCGCGCCCACGACCACGGCATACGGGTCGCCGCGCTGGCCGGCAGCCCCCGGCACGCGCTGCACCACAAGGCCGCCGGGATCGACATCGTCGTCGCCCAGGGATACGAGGCCGGCGGCCACACCGGCGAGATCGCCACCATGGTGCTCACCCCCGAAGTCGTCTCCGCCGTCGACCCGTTGCCCGTGCTGGCCGCCGGCGGGATCGGCACCGGTGAGCAGATCGCCGCCGGACTCGCCCTCGGCGCCCAGGGCGTCTGGCTCGGCTCCCTCTGGCTCACCACCGAGGAGGCCGATCTGCACTCCCGGCGGCTGACCGCGAAACTGCTCGCCGCCGGACCCGGCGACACCGTCCGCTCCCGCGCCCTGACCGGCAAACCCGCCCGCCAGCTCCGTACCGCATGGACCGACGCCTGGGACGACCCGGACGGCCCCGGCACCCTCCCGATGCCGCTCCAGGGCCTGCTGGTCGCCGAGGCCAACTCCCGTATCCAGCGGCACGAGGTCGAGCCGCTGCTCGGCACCCCGGTCGGCCAGATCGTCGGCCGGATGAACACCGAACGCAGCGTCCAGGCCGTCTTCGACGACCTCACCCGCGGCTTCGAGCGGGCCATCGACCGCATCAACCGCATCGCCGGCCGCGCCTGATCTGCCGATCCGACACTGCCCGAGGAGGGAACACCCATGACCGCCACCCCCAACGGCTTCTGGGGCCAGGCCACCGCCGACCCCGGCCGGACGGTCCTGATCGCCCCGGACGGCGAGGAGTGGACCGCCGGCCGGCTGCACGCCGCGGCCAACCAGCTCGTCCACGGGCTGCGCGCGGCCGGGTTGGAGCGCGGCGACGCCTTCGCCGCCGTCCTCCCCAACGGCGTCGAGTTCTTCACCGCCTACCTCGCCGCCTCTCAGGCCGGCTTCTACCTCGTCCCCGTCAACCACCACCTGGTCGGCCCGGAGATCGCCTGGATCGTCGCCGACTCGGGCGCCAAGGTGCTGATCGCCCATGAGCGGTTCGGGGAGGCGGCCCGGCAGGCCGCCGACGAGGCCGGGCTCCCGGCCGGGCAGCGGTACGCCGTCGGCACCGTCGACGGCTTCCGCCCGTACGGCCGACTCCTCGGCGGGCAACCGGAGTCCGCGCCCGCCGACCGCACCCTCGGCTGGGTGATGAACTACACCTCGGGCACCACCGGACGCCCCCGCGGCATCCGCCGCCCGCTGCCCGGCAAGCCGCCCGAGGAGACCTACCTGGGCGGCTTCCTCGCCATCTTCGGCATCCAGCCGTTCGACGACAACGTCCACCTGGTCTGCTCTCCGCTCTACCACACGGCCGTACTCCAATTCGCCGGCGCCTCACTGCACATCGGCCACCGCATCGTCCTGATGGACAAGTGGACGCCCGAGGAGATGCTGCGCCTCGTCGACCGGCACCGCTGCACCCACACCCATATGGTCCCGACCCAGTTCCACCGGCTCCTCGCCCTGCCGGAGGCGGTGCGGTCGGCGTACGACGTGTCCTCGATGCGGCATGCCGTCCACGGCGCCGCGCCCTGCCCCGACCACGTCAAACGCGCCATGATCGAGTGGTGGGGAAGCTGCGTCGAGGAGTACTACGCGGCCAGTGAGGGCGGCGGCGCCTTCGCCACCGCCGAGGACTGGCTGAAGAAGCCCGGCACGGTCGGCCGCGCCTGGCCGATCAGCGAGCTCGCCGTCTTCGACGACGCCGGCAACCGGCTGCCCGCGGGCCGGCTCGGCACCGTCTACATGAAGATGAGCACCGGCGGCTTCTCGTACCACAAGGACGAGGGCAAGACGCGGAAGAACCGCATCGGCGACTTCTTCACCGTCGGCGACCTGGGCTTCCTCGACGAGGACGGCTACCTCTTCCTCCGCGACCGCAAGATCGACATGATCATCTCCGGCGGGGTCAACATCTACCCCGCAGAGATCGAATCGGCCCTCCTCGCCCACCCCGCGGTCGCCGACGCCGCCGCCTTCGGCATCCCGCACGACGACTGGGGCGAGGAGGTCAAGGCGGTCGTCGAGCCCGCCGAGGGATACCCGGCCGGGCCCGCGCTCGCCGCCGAGATCCTCGCCCACTGCGCATGCCGGCTGGCCGGCTACAAACGCCCGCGCTCGGTCGACTTCACCGACGCCATGCCCCGCGACCCCAACGGCAAGCTCTACAAGCGGCGGCTCCGCGACCCGTACTGGGCGGGCCGGGAGCGCGCCGTGTAGCCGTGCCGGGGAACCCTCCCCGGATTCTTCAGCGCTCGGTGACCCGTATGACGCGCAGCTGCGGCGAGGCCAGGACGTCCCGTTCGCAGTACCGCTCGCGCACCATCCGCCCGGCCGAGAACAGCCTCGTCTGATCGCTGTAGTGCGAGGAGGTCGGGTCGGACGACTGCGCGTACGTCAGGAGCGTACGGGCCACCGGGCAGCCGCTGCCGTCGAAGCCGACCGCCTGGATGAAGCTGGAGCCGGTGCTCACCTCGGCGTACCCGCCCTTGGCCGCGTCCCAGACGCCCTCGACCTTGTTCCACACCCCGAGCCCTTCGGTGCCCCCGCCGAGCGGGATACGCCGACCGTTGCGGACCACG
>NZ_BMRP01000017.1:41327-43326 GCF_014648695.1 Streptomyces albospinus | reverse complement strand
GCCCGGCCGAAGCCGGGTGCCGAGGTGTCGAGGGTGTTCGGGGTGGCCACCGGGTCCGCGGCGGAGAACGGCACCCGCCACAGCTGCCGCGGCGGCACGCCCGCGGTCAGCTTCCGCCAGAAGCGGTCGAAGAGCAGTGCGCCCTTGCTGCCCGCCCGCATCGTCCGGTCCCAGTCGCGGATCACCCGGCAGGCCGCCGCGACGTCAACGGCCTTTCCTGTACTGCTGGTTGCCGTGCCATTCGGCAGTGCCGCGCAGGCCCGTGCGGTGTCGGCAGCGGCCAGCGCGCCGGCCGGCGCCCGGTCGGCGAACTGCCGGCGCCGGAGGTCGCCCACGGTCAGCCCGCCGTGCGCCGCCATGGCCGAGACGTCCTCGATGGCGCCGCGGGTGCGCAGGGTGCGCGGGGTCGCCGTCGGGCCGAAGATCCGCGGAAAGCCGGTCAGCGGGTGGTCGGCGTTGGTCAGCCAGGCGCTGTCGTTCGAATTCTCCACGTAGGGCGCGTCCTTGAGTGTGGGCATCGCGGACGGCCCGAAGATGCCCGGCTGCACCGCGCCGGGATCGCGGCCGAGCGCGCAGCCGGTCCGTGAGCCGTCCAGGACGGCGAGTCCGGTGGCGGGGTAGGTGGCGCGCCCGAGCGCCGTGGAGCAGCGCCGCGCGAGGTCGTCGGTGATCCGCGGGAGGACCTGCGACTGGGTGTAGAGGGTGTGCCCGGCGGCGTCGGCGGCGACGGTGTTGGTCCAGGGGAGCCCCTGGGTGCGGCGCAGCGACCGGGCGATGCCGTCCACCCCGGTTGCCCTGCTGAAGCCGAGGGCGGTGTCCGGGGCCCGCAGATCGGCCGCGTTGGGGTCGTTGACCGCGTACGCCGTGGTGGCGGTCCATGGGAGCCGGAGCGGCCCGAGCGAGGTCAGCACCGGCCCGTAACGGGTCCACCACTGGGTGCGGGTGACGGCCGTTGCGCCCCTGACCGGGACGGTGACCGTCCGCCGCGTCATCCTTTCGGGGGCGCCGTCCACGAGATAGGCGGTCGGGTCGGACGGGTCCAGGGTGAGCTGATGCAGATTCATCGGCACCCCGGTGGCGACGGTGTGGCTCCAGGCGACCCGGGCGTTGTGCCCGATGGAGAGGGTCGCCGAGCCGAGCAGCGAGGCGCCGGACGCGTCGAGTTCGCCGGGGATGGTGACCTGCGACTCCCAGAAGCGCCGACCGCCGGCCCAGGGGTAGTGGGGATTGCCGAGCAGCAGCCCGCGCCCGTTCGCCGTCGTCGAGCCCCGGAACGCCACGGCGTTGGAGCCCATGTCGGAGCTGTCCTGGGAGAAGAAGGCCCGAAGTCCGCCGGTGTCGGGCGGGTTGGCGGTGCCACCGGTGGCGGGTGCGGGGCGCGGGGCGGGGGAGGCGGCGGGCGGCCGGGCGGCGGTGATGCCGTCCACCGCCTTGCCCTGGCCGCCGAGCACGGCCAGTGCGTAACTGCGCCGGGCCACGTCGAGGGTGCTCACCGGCCGTACCCACGGGCGGCCCGCGCACGCGGGATCGCGGACCCGGTGCTGCCGCAGCCAGGCGTTGTAGCCGGCGGCCCAGCCCCGCATCAGCTCCCTGACCTGTCCGCTCGGTCCGGCCGGTGCCGGGGTGCGCAGCAGCTTCTCCACCGTCCCGGCGCCGCGGACGCCCGCGAAGTAGAGATCGCTGGAGAGATTGCCGCTCGCCGATGACAGCGACTGATCGGGGGCCGCCGCCGCACCGAAGTAGCGCGAGCGCTCGCCGCGTACGGTCACGAAGCCGTCGGCCAGGGTGCACACCTGGTCGGCGGCCTGGGCCCAGCCCTCCCCGAACCCGAGGTCCGGGTAGTCCTTGGCGACGATGTGCGGAATGCCGTACTCGGTATAGCGGATGACGGCGGAGAGCCCGCCGGCCGACGGGTGCCGGGACCCGTCGGGCGCCTCCTCGTCCCAGGCATCCGGCTCACGGCCGTACGCGACATAGCCCAGCCGCTCGTACAGCGCGC
>NZ_BMRP01000017.1:0-41253 GCF_014648695.1 Streptomyces albospinus | reverse complement strand
CCGCGGTCGCCAGCAGGGCCACCCCGGCGAGTGCGAGGGTTCTCAGGCGGTTGCGCATGATTCCTCCCAACGGACGTGAGAGCAAAGGCGGTTGAGCGTACCAAGCGGTTGGTCATTTGCTGCCCCGCGTGCCGGATCACGCGGCACGGGCCGCGCGCCGCCACCGCCCGGCGCCTTGACCCGCCTCCGGCCGCGCCCCAGGATCGCCACATGACGCAAGCGCGGAGCAATACGGTCGACGGAGTACTGCGGCGCAGCGCCCGGCGGGTGCCGGAGCGGACGGCGGTGCGCTACGGAGCGCGGAGCTGGACCTATCGCGAACTGGACGCCGCGGTCGACGCCGCGGCCCGGGTGCTGCTGGCTGCGGGGCTGCGGGCCGGCGACCGGGTGCCGTCCTACGGGCACAACTCCGACGCGTACCTGATCGGCTTTCTGGCCTGCGCCCGCGCCGGACTGGTGCACGTACCGGTCAACCACAGCCTCACCGGCGAGGACCTGCGCTACATCCTGACCCAGTCGGGCAGCGCGCTGGTGCTCACCGACCCCGCGCTGGCGCCCCAACTGCCGGAATCGGTACCGGCGATGCCGCTGCACGGCGCGCCCGACGGGCTGCTGGAGCGGATCGCAGGGGCGCCCGGCGCACCGGGCGAGGTGCCTGCCGAGGCCCCCGACGACCCGCCCGCCGACGGTTCCGGCGACGCCCTCGTCCAGCTGCTCTACACCTCGGGAACCACCGCCCTCCCCAAGGGCGCGATGATGACCCACCGCGCGCTGGTGCACGAGTACACCAGCGCGATCGTCGCCCTCGACCTCAAGGAGAGCGACCGGCCGGTGCACTCGCTGCCCCTCTACCACTCCGCGCAGATGCATGTGTTCCTGCTGCCCTATCTGGCGGTCGGCGCGGAGAACACCATCCTCGACGGGCCCGCCCCGGACCGGATCTTCGACCTGGTCGAATCCGGCCTGGCGGACAGCCTGTTCGCACCGCCGACGGTCTGGATCGCCCTCGCCCAGCACCCCGACTTCGCCGTCCGGGAGCTGAGCGGGCTCCGCAAGGCGTACTACGGGGCGTCGATCATGCCGGTGCCCGTCCTTGAGCGGCTGCGCGCCCGGCTGCCCGGGCTCGCGTTCTACAACTGCTTCGGGCAGAGCGAGATCGGGCCGCTGGCCACCGTCCTCGGCCCCGAGGAGCACGAGGGCCGGATGGACTCCTGCGGGCGACCGGTGCTGTTCGTCGAGGCGCGGGTGGTCGACCAGGAGGGCCGGGAGGTGCCGGACGGCACCCGCGGCGAGGTCGTCTACCGCTCGCCGCAGCTGTGCACCGGCTACTGGGACAAGCCGGAGGAGACCGCCGAGGCGTTCCGGGGCGGCTGGTTCCACTCCGGGGACCTCGCCGTCCGGGACGCCGAGGGCTACTTCACGGTGGTCGACCGGGTCAAGGACGTGATCAACTCCGGCGGCGTCCTGGTCGCGTCGCGCCAGGTGGAGGACGTGCTCTACGAGCATCCGCAGGTCGCCGAGGTCGCGGTCATCGGGCTGCCGGACGAGCGCTGGATCGAGGCGGTGACCGCGGTCGTGGTCCGGCGCACCGGCGGCGCGGACGGCAGCGGGGGAGCGGACGGGGGCGCCGCCGGGGTGGGGGAGGCGGAGCTGATCGCCGCGGCCCGCGCCCGCCTGGCGCCGTTCAAGGCCCCCAAGCGGGTGGTGTTCGTTGACGCGCTGCCGCGCAACGCCAGCGGCAAGGTCCTCAAGCGCGAGCTGCGGGAGCGGTTCGGCACTCCCTGAGCGGCGCGCGGAGGGCGGCTGTCAGTGCCCCCTGCCATGCTGAGAAGCGGCGGAAGGACAGCCCGACCGCTTGATCGGAGGACCCCTCATGCTGACGACTCATTACGTTCCGGGCACACCCAACTGGCTCGATCTCGGTGCCCCCGACATCCAAGCCGCCGCTGCCTTCTACGGCGCCGTGTTCGGCTGGACCTTCCAGTCGGCCGGCCCCGACAGCGGCGGCTACGGCTTCTTCCAGCTCGACGGCAAGACGGTGGGCGCCGCGGGACCGCTGATGGAGGAGGGCGCGAGTTCGGCCTGGACGGCGTACTTCCACGTTCCGGACGCCGAGGCCGCCGCCAAGGCGGTGGAGCAGGCCGGCGGCCGGGTCCGGGTCGAGCCGATGGACGTCTTCACGGCGGGCCGGCTCGCCATGTTCACCGACCCGACGGGCGCCGACTTCGCGGTATGGCAGCCCAACGAGGTCAGCGGCCTGGATGCGGTGATGGAGCCGAACACCCTGTGCTGGACGGAGCTGTACACCACCGATACCGCCGCGGCCAAGAGCTTCTACCGCTCCGTCTTCTCCTGGAGTTTCCAGGACATGCCGATGGGCGGCGACAGCGTCTACAGCATCGTCTCCTCGCCCGGGGGCGGTAAGGGCGAGGACACCGGGCAGGGCGGCGTCATGCAGCTGGCGCAGGAGCATCTGGACGCCGGCTCGACGTCCGAGTGGCACCCGTACTTCGGCGTGGCCGACTGCGACGTCACCTTCAACACGGCCGTCGAGCACGGCGCCACGGCCCTCATCCCGCCCTTCGACGCCCCCGGCGTCGGCCGGATGGCGATGCTGAAGGACCCGGCCGGCGCCGCCTTCGCCCTGATCAAGGGGGACCCGACGACGACCTGAGGCGAGCGGCACGGATCCGCCCCGGTCCGGCCGGGGCGGTCACGCCCCGGTCCGGCCGCCTCGGGCGTCCACGATGCGCTTGAGCTTCCCGACCGACCGCTCCAGCGTCTCCGGGTCGACGATCTCGACCGCGACCGAGACCCCGATGCCGTCCTTCACGCCCCGGGCGATCCGGGCGACGGCTGCCGTACGGTCCTCCGAAGTCGCGTCCGGCCGGGCCTCGGCCCGTACGGTCAGCTGGTCCATCCGGCCCTCGCGGGTCAGCCGGAGCTGGAAGTGCGGTGCGACGCCGGGGGTGCGCAGCACGATCTCCTCGACCTGCGCGGGGAAGAGATTGACCCCGCGCAGGATGATCATGTCGTCGCTGCGCCCGGTGACCTTCTCCATGCGGCGGAAGGCCGGGCGGGCGGTGCCGGGCAGCAGCCGGGTCAGATCCCGGGTGCGGTAGCGGATCACCGGCATGGCCTCTTTGGTGAGGGAGGTGAAGACCAGCTCGCCGTGCTCGCCGTCCGGCAGCACCTCGCCGGTGATCGGGTCGACGACCTCCGGGTAGAAGTGGTCCTCCCAGATGTGGAGGCCGTCCTTGGTCTCCACGCACTCCTGGGCGACGCCGGGCCCCATGACCTCCGACAGGCCGTAGATGTCCACGGCATCGATCGCGAACCGCTCCTCGATCTCCCGGCGCATCTCCTCCGTCCAGGGCTCGGCGCCGAAGATGCCCACCTGGAGCGAGGTCTTCCGGGGGTCGAGGCCCTGCCGCTCGAACTCGTCCAGCAGGGTCAGCATGTAGGAGGGCGTCACCATGATGATCTCGGGGCGGAAGTCCTGGATGATCTGCACCTGGCGGCTGGTCATCCCGCCGGACGCCGGCACGACCGTGCAGCCGAGCCGTTCCGCGCCGTAGTGCGCGCCGAGCCCGCCGGTGAACAGTCCGTATCCGTAGGCGATATGGACGGTGTGGCCGGGGCGCCCGCCGGCCGCGTGGATCGACCGGGCCACCACATCCGCCCAGTGCGACAGATCGCGCTCGGTGTAGCCGACGACCGTGGGGCGCCCGGTGGTGCCGCTCGACGCATGGATGCGGCGCACCTCGCTCCTGGGGACGGCGAACATCCCGAACGGGTACTGCGCCCGCAGATCGTCCTTGACCGTGTACGGGAAGCGCGCGAGATCACCCAGCGAGCGGCAGTCCTCGGGCCGTACGCCCGCCCGGTCGAAGGACTCCCGGTAGAAGGGGACGTGCTCGTACGCGTGCCGCAACGAGGCTTGCAGCCGGGTGAGTTGGAGTGCGCGCAAGGCGTCCGGAGAGAGCCGTTCGGCATCCTCGAACCCCGTGACCTGTCCGGACGTCCCGCTGCCCGCAGCCGCTTCCGGCATGGAGTCTCACCGCCTCGTGTCCCTACCGATCATTCGGTAGCCGCATGCGGATCCAAGTAATTCAGCGCGCGGCGACCACGTCAAGGGGCATGCCGCGAGCAGCCGCCGGGTAGCGTCCCCCGCAGGGGCGGCGTACCGAAGGTGCAGGTCGGTGGCGTCCGGCCGGCACACCGGGTCCGGGGACTCCCGCGGGGCCGCGGCCACCCGTATCCCCGGCGCCCGACTGGTCACCGTCGAGGGCGCGGGCCCTCTCGTCCACGAGGACCGGCCCGGGGAATCCCGGCCGCGGTGACCTCGTTCCCGGCGGGGTGCGCGGAGCCCGCCGACGGCAGGTCGGGCGCCGGCTGCCGGCCCGGCCGCACCGGTACCCCGGCGGGGCCGTAGGCTCCCAACATCCGCATGTCTCCCGCAGTTTCGAGAAAGGCCGACCGTGCAGCCGACTTCCTCCCTGCGCCGTATGTTGCTCGCCGGTGCCACCGCCGCGGTGCTGTTCGCCGGCGCCGGCGGGGCCGTCGCGGCGCCTGCCGCCGCGCCCGGCGGGAGCGCGCCGGCCGCCACCGTGCGTACCGGAGCCCCGGTCGCCGCCACCGCGCCCGCTCCGTACGACCGGCTGCGGCTGCTGGCCGCGCTCTCCGAGGAGCGGCTGGCCACCGCCGATCCGGTGGCCGCGGCGAAGTGGGGGACCGGCAGCCCGATCGACGATCCGGTGCGGGAGCGGCAGGTGCTGGACGCGGTGGCGGCGCAGGCCCGGCAGCTGGGCGCCGACCCGGCGGCGACGCTGCGGATCTTCCGGGACCAGATCGAGGCGAGCAAGCTCGTACAGCGGGGGCTGCACCGCCGGTGGGCCGCGGATCCGTCGCAGGCGCCGACCACCAGGCCGGATCTCGCCGAGGTCCGGAAGGAGATCAACCGCATCAACGGCGAGCTGGTGCGGGCCATCGCCGCGTCCCCGCAGGCGCGGTCGGCCCCGGCGTGTGTGCCGTGGCTCGCGGTGTCCGCGGTGCGGGTCGGCCGTCGGCACCACCTGGACGTGCTGCACGCGGCAGGGCTGGCCCGGTCGCTGCGGTCGGTCTGCGGGGGCTGAGCGGCGGGGCCCGGCCCGGCCGTCACGCCCCCCGCTCGCCCGACACCACCGCCTTCGCCCAGCGGTAGTCCGCCTTGCCGCTGGGGGAGCGCTGGATGCGGTCGGTGAAGACGACATCGCGCGGGATCTTGTAGCCGGCGAGCCGGGTCCGGCAGTGGGCCTGGATCCCCGGGACGTCCAACACATCCGCCCCGTCCCGGAGTTGCACCACGGCCGCGACGCGGTGGCCCCAGCGCTCGTCCGGAACGCCCGCCACCAGCGCGTCGTAGACGTCCGGGTGGGCCTTCAGGGCCTGTTCGACCTCCTCCGGATAGACCTTCTCGCCACCCGAGTTGATGCACTGCGAGCCGCGGCCGAGAACGGTGACCACGCCCCGTTCGTCGACGGTCGCCATGTCGCCGAGCAGCACCCAGCGGTCGCCGTGCGCCTCGAAGAACGTCTCGGCGGTCTTCACGGGGTCGTTGTAGTAGCCGAGAGGTACGTGGCCGCGCAGCGCGATACGGCCCGGCTCGCCGACCGCGACCGGCTCGTACGTGACCGGATCCACCACCGCCGTACGGGAGTTGACGTTCAGCCGGAACCCCCGCTCCGGTCCCGAGTCGTCGGTCGCGGTGCCGTTGAAGCCGGATTCGGAGGAGCCGAAGTTGTTCAGCAGCATCGCGTTCGGGACCAGCGCGCCGAACTCGGCGCGCACCGTCTCCGAGAGGATCGCGCCGGAGCTGCTGACGCTGAAGAGGGAGGAGCAGTCCGTCCCCTTGAGGGGGCCGCCGAGCGCGTCGACGAGGGGGCGCAGCATCGCGTCACCGACCAGCGAGACGCTGGTGACCCGCTCCCGCTCGATCGTGCGCAGGACCTCTTCCGGCACGTACTTGCGGTGGATGACGACCTTCTGGCCGAAGTGGAAGGCGATGAACGCGGTGAGGGTGGACGTGCCGTGCATCAGCGGCGGCGTCGGGAAGAAGACGAGGCCGTCGCCGCCGGCCGCGACCCGTTCGGCCAGTTCCGCGGGGCGTTCGACCGGCTCTCCGGTGGGTGCGCCGCCGCCCATCCCGGAGAAGAAGATGTCCTCGTGGCGCCACACCACGCCCTTGGGCATGCCGGTCGTGCCGCCCGTGTAGATGACGATCCGGTCGCCGGCGGAGCGGGGGCCGAAGCCGCGCTCCGGCGAGCCGGCCGCCTCGGCGTCCGCGAGCGGGACCGGGGCGGGTTGCGGCTCGGGGGCGCCGGGGGGCGGGGCGCCGACCCGGACGAGGTGCCGCAGCTTCGTGGTCTGCGGCTGGGCGGCGGCGACCCGTTCGGTGAACTCCGCGTCGAAGACCAGCGCCACCAGGTCGGCGTCCCGATAGAGGTAGACCAACTCCTCTTCGACATAGCGGTAGTTGACGTTCACCGGCACCGCGCGGATCTTCAGGCAGGCGTAGACGGCCTGGAGGTACTCGACGCCGTTGTAGAGGTGCAGCCCGACGTGGTCGCCGGGGCCGATGCCCTGGTCGCCGAGGTGGTGGGCGAGGCGGTTGGCGGCCCGGTCGAGCTGCGCGTAGGTCAGCCGCCGCTCCGCGCCGGTGCCGGGATGGTCGAGGTACACCAGCGCCTCGCGGTCCGGGACCGTGTCGACGATCGACTCGAAGAGGTCGGCAAGGTTGTACTCCACGTCTCCTCCAGATCGGGCGGGCGTCGGCCTGGCGGTCATTAGAGCGCCGTCGGGAGGAGCAGGGAAGGGCCGCAGCCAAGAAAACTGACTGGGCGTCAGAAAAGCCTTGAACTCGCTGTCCGGCTACTGCAACCTGTTCTCGTCGTGAGACGGGAGGACGGAATGGGCGGGACCGAAGGACCCTCGACCCCACCGCGACCGCAGCGGGCCGAGGGCACCGAACACCTCACCGTGGAGCGCGTCGGCGCGACACTGGTGCTCACCCTCAACCGGCCGGAGGCCAAGAACGCGCTCTCGCTGCCGATGCTCGTGGGGCTGTACGACGGCTGGCTGGCCGCCGACGAGGACGACGGGATCCGGTCGATCGTGCTGACCGGCGCCGGCGGCACCTTCTGCGCCGGCATGGACCTCAAGGCGCTGGCCGGCGGCGGAATGGCCGGCGAGCACCACCGCGACCGGCTGCGCGCCGACCCCGACCTGCACTGGAAGGCGATGCTCCGGCACCACCGCCCGCGCAAACCGGTCATCGCCGCCGTCGAGGGCCACTGCGTCGCCGGCGGTACGGAGATCCTCCAGGGCACCGACATCCGCGTCGCCGGCGAGAGCGCCACCTTCGGACTCTTCGAGGTCAGGCGCGGGCTGTTCCCGATCGGCGGCTCCACCGTCCGCCTGGCCCGCCAGATCCCGCGCACCCACGCCCTGGAGATGCTGCTCACGGGGCGGCCGTACCCGGCGCCGGAAGCCGCCCGCATCGGGCTGATCGGCCATGTCGTCCCCGACGGCGGGGCGTTGGCGAAGGCCCTGGAGATCGCCGAGCAGATCAACGCCTGCGGACCGCTCGCCGTCGAAGCCGTCAAGGCATCCGTGTACGAGACCGCCGGGATGACCGAGGCCGACGGGCTGGCCGCCGAACTCGCCCGCGGCTGGCCCGTGTTCGACACCGCCGACGCCAAGGAGGGCTCCCGCGCCTTCGCGGAGAAGCGCCCACCCGTCTTCCGGCGCGCCTGACCCCCAGAGACCGAGGAGTCCGCATGTCAGAGGTCCTCACGGCGCCGCTCGTCGTGGAATTCCCGTTCACCCGCTCGCTGGGTCCCGTCCAGAGCGCCTTCCTGACGGGGCTGCGCGAGCGCCTGGTGCTCGGGGTCCGGGCGACCGACGGGCGGGTGGTCGTACCGCCCGTCGAATACGACCCGGTCACCGCCGACGAGATCCGCGACCTGGTCGAGGTCGGTACCGGCGGCACGGTCACCACCTGGGCGTGGAACCCGTCCCCGCGCCGCGGCCAGCCGCTCACCACCCCCTTCGCCTGGGTCCTGGTCCGGCTCGACGGCGCCGACACCGCCCTGCTGCACGCCCTGGACGCCCCCGGCCCCGACGCCGTCCGCACCGGCATGCGGGTCCGAATCCGCTGGGCCGTCGAGCGCACCGGAGCGATCACCGACATCGCCTGCTTCGAACCGGCGGAGAACGACCCGACGGATCATCAACCGGCCCCGCATGGCGGCGAGTTCGCCGAACCGGTCACCGGCATCACCACCCCGGCCCGGCTCGACTACACCTACTCGCCCGGCCGCGCCCAGTCCCGTTACCTCCAGGCCCTCGCCGAGCACCGGACCGTCGGCGAACGCTGCCCCTCCTGCCGCAAGGTCTACGTGCCGCCCCGCGGCGCCTGTCCCACCTGCGGTGTCGCCACCGACACCCAGGTCGAGGTCGGCCCCCGCGGCACCGTCACCACCTTCTGCATCGTCAACATCAAGGCCCGCAACCTCGACATCGAGGTGCCCTACGTCTACGCCCATATCGCCCTGGACGGCGCCGACCTGGCGCTGCACGCGCGCATCGGCCAGATCCCGTACGACCAGGTCCGGATGGGCCTGCGCGTCGAACCGGTCTGGACCGAGGGCGCCCGCCACCCCGACCACTACCGGCCCACCGGCGAGCCCGATGCCGACTACGACAGCTACAAGGAGCTGATCTGATGCCCGAGCCAGCGCGCGTCCCGGCGCGGGAACCGGTCCGGGACGCGGCACGAGACGTCGCCATCGTCGCCTTCGGGCAGAGCGAGCACGTCCGCGACAGCGCCGAGACCTCCGAGGTCGAGATGCTGATGCCGGTACTCCACGACGTCCTGGCGCAGACCGGACTCCGCGCCCGGGACATCGACTTCACCTGCTCCGGCTCCTCCGACTACCTCGCCGGCCGGGCCTTCTCCTTCACCATGGCGCTGGACGGCGTCGGCGCCTGGCCGCCGATCGCCGAATCCCATGTCGAGATGGACGGCGCCTGGGCCCTCTACGAGGCATGGGTGAAGATCCTCACCGGCGAGGCCGAGACCGCGCTGGTCTACGCGTACGGCAAGTCCTCGCCCGGCGACGTCCGCGAGGTCCTCACCCGCCAGCTCGACCCGTACTACGTCGCCCCGCTCTGGCCCGACTCCGTCGCACTCGCCGCGCTCCAGGCCCGGGCGCTGATCGACGCCGGACTGGCCGACGCGCGCGAGCCGGCCGGGACGGCCGCCCGCCGCCGCGGCGGGCCGGCGCGGCCACCGGGCGAGTACGTGGTCGCGCCGCTGCGCACCGGCGACTGCCCGCCCGTCGTCGACGGCGCCGCCGCCGTCGTCCTCGCCGCCGGGGACACCGCCCGCCGGCTCACCGGCCGCCCCGCCTGGATCCGCGGCCTGGACCACCGCATCGAGGCCCACGGCCTGGGCGTCCGCGACCTCACCGACTCCCCGTCGACCCGGCTCGCCGCGGAGCGCGCCGGAGCCTTCGAACGCCCCCCGGACACAGTCGAGTTGCACGCCCCGTTCTCCTCTCAGGAGGTCGTTCTGCGCCGCGCCCTGAGGCTCGACGGACCGCAGAGCGCGCACGTCCGCATCAACCCGTCGGGCGGCGCCCTCGCCGCCAACCCCGTCATGGCCGCCGGTCTGATCCGCCTCGGCGAGGCCGCCGCCCGGATCCAGCGCGGCGAATCGGACCGTGCCCTGGCGCACGCCACCTCGGGCCCGTGCCTCCAGCAGAACCTGGTCGCCGTCCTCGAAGGGGACCCGCGCCCGGGCACCGGCGGACAACACAAGGAGGGGCAGTGAGCAAGGAGCCCGTGGCCGTCGTCGGCATCGGCCAGACCGAGCACGTCGCCGCCCGCCGTGATGTCTCCCTCGCGGGCCTGGTTCGCGAGGCCGCCCAACGTGCCCTGGAAGACGCCGAGTTGCACTGGGCCGACATCGACGCCGTGGTCATCGGCAAGGCCCCCGACTTCTTCGAGGGGGTGATGATGCCGGAGCTCTACCTCGCCGATGCGCTCGGCGCCGTGGGCAAGCCGATGCTGCGGGTGCACACCGCCGGCTCCGTCGGCGGCTCCACCGCCCTGGTCGCGGCCGACCTCGTCGCCGCCCGGGTGCACCGCACGGTCCTCACCCTCGCCTTCGAGAAGCAGTCCGAGTCCAACGCGATGTGGGGCCTGTCCCTCCCCATCCCCTTCCAGCAGCCGCTGCTGGCCGGCGCCGGCGGATTCTTCGCCCCGCACGTCCGCGCGTACATGCGGCGCACCGGTGCCCCGGACACCGTCGGCTCCCTCGTCGCCTACAAGGACCGCCGCAACGCCCTCAAGAACCCCTACGCCCACCTCCACGAAGCGGACATCACCCTGGAGAAGGTCCAGTCCTCGCCGATGCTCTGGGACCCGATCCGCTACTCCGAGACCTGCCCGTCCTCCGACGGCGCCTGCGCGATGATCCTCACCGACCGCACCGGCGCCGCCCGCACCCCGCACCCGCCGGCCTGGGTGCACGGCGGGGCGATGCGCAGCGAACCCACCCTCTTCGCCGGCAAGGACTTCGTCTCGCCGCAGGCCGGCAAGGACTGCGCCGCCGACGTCTACCGCCAGGCCGGCATCACCGACCCGCGCCGCCAGATCGACGCCGTCGAGATGTACGTCCCGTTCTCCTGGTACGAGCCGATGTGGCTGGAGAACCTCGGCTTCGCCCAGGAGGGCGAGGGCTGGAAACTCACCGAGGCCGGCGTCACCGAGCTCGACGGCGACCTTCCCGTCAACCCCTCCGGCGGCGTCCTCTCCACCAACCCCATCGGCGCCTCCGGCATGATCCGCTTCGCCGAGGCCGCCCTCCAGGTCCGCGGACAGGCCGGCGAACACCAAGTCGAGGGTGCGCGAAGGGCGTTGGGCCATGCCTACGGGGGCGGTTCCCAGTTCTTCGCCATGTGGCTGGTGGGCGCCGAAGCCCCCGCCGGCTGACGCCCGACCGCGCCCGCGGACCGCCTCCCGACGTCCTCTGTCGGTCCCCGGGCGCAGTCGTTACGCTGGCGACCGACGACGACCGGGAGGAGTGGTTACGTGGCCGAGAGCATCATCGACCAGCGGCTCGCGGGCGGGCCCAGGCCCGAACTCGACCTGACGCGCGCCGAATGGCAGTCGACCAGCCGAGGGGTGGGCGGCGATGTCCAGGTCGCATTCGTCGAGGGCTATGTCGCGATGCGCAACGGCCGCAGCCCGGAGGTGCCGGCCCTCATCTTCACCCCCGCCGAATGGCGCGGCTTCGTCCTCGGCGCCCGCGAGGGAGAGTTCGACCTGACGTAGGGCGCGGGCGAGCGCGGGACGGCAGCGCCGGCGGATCGCGGTATCGGCGCGTTCCTTGTCCGCGACGGCGCACAGTTCCGCGGGGACGCCGATGCGCAGGACGTCCTCTTCGCGTTCACAGGGTGCGGCAGCACGGCCCCGCCCGCCGCCGCGCGCACCGGGGCGGGCCGAACCGGGTGCGTACCGTACACACGTCGGGCCCGGGGGCACGGTTCCCCCAACTGCCCGGACGTATCGGTGGCCATGCCGGCCCCTCCCACCACCGCACCCCGCCCTACACCAGGTCGAAGGGGGCAGGGGCGTGGCCCTCCCAGATACGGCGGGAGGCTTCTTCGGGGTAGGGCGCGGTCGTGGGTTCGGCGTCCAGGAGGCGGGTGAGGTGCCGGTCCGGGGCGTAGGCGGCCCAGCCGGGGTCGCCGGTGGTGGCGAAGCGGACCCATGCCTGCTGGAGTTCCCGCGATACCACGATGGCTCCCGGGGCCGGCGGGGCGCCGACGAGGTCTCTGCCGGTGGGGCTGTCGAGCGTGCCGAACGCCAGGGGGACGTCGAGGCCGTGGCAGGCGCCGAGGGCCCCTCCGAGGGCCGGGGAGGGCAGCCGCAGTTCGAAGAGGAACGAGGTGCCGCCGGCCGCGGCGTTCGCCCGGGCCAAGTGCAGTGACGGCATCCGGAAGAGGGCGTCCGAGGAGACCGTTTCCAGCAGCTCCTCGGGGGTGGCCTGCGGGTGCGCGGCGCGGTAGGCGGCCGGACCGTCCGGCGCCGGGGCGAAGAGATCCAGGGCGCTACGGGCATCGTCGTCCGTGAACCCGCCGGCCCGTCCGCTCATCACGCTGAACAGCCGGAACTCATCGCGGGTATGGCCGGCGAGGAGCTCGATTCCGCCGGTTCGGCCGCCGGGCGGCGTGTGCCAGGGCGAAACGGCGAGGACCTCGCCGTCGACGACGGGGTGGACGGCGACTCCGGTGCGGCAGATCGATCCCCAACTCTCCAGGTATACGGGGAGTTCGGCGCCGAGCGACGTCAGTTCTGCGGCCAGGCGCCGGGGGGTGATGCCGGAGAGTTCCCGGGCGGTGGGCGCCGTGCCGAGCCGGGTGGCGAGCGCGACGGTGACCTGTTCCGCCAGCGCGGGGGTGCAGTGGCAGCCCGGCACCGAGTGGGTGATGGCCCGTCGGAACAGGCCGCGGGCCGGCTGCATCGTCAGCAGGGCGGCGATCGATCCCGCCCCGGCGGACTGCCCGGCCACGGTGACCCGGTCGGGATCCCCGCCGAACGCGGCGATGTTCCGCCGCACCCAGTGCAGTGCCGCGATCTGGTCGAGGAATCCGCGGTTGGGCGGGGAGCCGTCGAGGAAGGCGAAACCCTCGGCGCCCAGCCGGTAGTTGATGCTCACCACGACGAGCCCCGCCCCGGCCAGCGCCGCAGGGTCGTACACCGGGTCACTCGACGCCCCCGCGACATAGGCGCCTCCGTGGATCCACACCAGCACCGGCAACCCCGCCGCGCCCGGATCGGGCGTGCAGACATTGAGCGTCAGCCAGTCCGTGCGCTCGTCCGTACTCGGCCGAACCGGGCCGGACTGCGGAGCCGCCGGCCCGAACTCGGCCGCCTCCCGCGTCCCGTCCCAGCGCGGCACCGGGGCGGGTGCGGCGAACCGCAGCGCTCCCACCGGCGGTGCGGCGTACGGGATGCCGCGGAACACCGCGTGGCCCTGCCGCCGGCGCCCCCTTGTCGCACCTTCCGCGGTACGTACTGTCGGCTGCTCGGACATGTAACTCCCTTCCGCCGTAGGCCTCCAGGGTTATCGGCCATATGTATTATGTCAAGCGTATGGGAAAGGGGGTGGAGAGGCCGGCGAGGGCGGGACGGGTGGGCCACGCGCACGAGCCCCGCCACGCCCTCGCCGCCGTCGACCAGCTCCAAGACCGTTGCCTGGACCGGCTGTTCGTCGGAGGCGAGAGGCGCGCGGGGCTCTCGGGGGCGGAACTCGCGTTGTTCCGGCGGTGGTCGAGGCGCCGCCGGACCGGCCTCAGGGCCAGTCGCGCAGTTCGGGCAGGGGTGCGCTCGTTCCGGCGACCGTGCAGTGGAGGGGGTCGCTCGGGGTCCGGCCCGCCAGCCAGGCGGCGAGGTCGGTGAGGGTGCCGCGAACGGTCGCCGTCGGCGCGCCCGCCGGTCCGTACGGCGGCCGTGCTGTCGCGTCGTCGGTCGCTTCGAGGGTGAGGCGGAGGTCCTTCGGCGCGCGGGGGGCCAGGTGGTCCAGGAGGTGGTGGCACAGGGCCGGGGGCCAGTCCGCGGGCCCGGGGCCGAGGAGTGCGTCGGCCGTATGGATCGTCAACTCCCGCCACCAGCACAGCAATGCGCCGTGCAGATCGCCGTCGCGGTACCCGACCGGCCGTGACCAGTCCGCCGGACCGACCGCCGCCCAGGCCGCGGACGCCTCGGCGAGGGCGTCGGTCACGGCCTGACGGAGGGCCGCCGCGTCGCGCCGGGAGCCCTCCTCGATGGCGGCGGTCCGGGCCGGGAACCCGCCGTCGTAGGGGGCGATCAGCTCGCCGCGCAGCGCGTGGCGGGCCTGGCGGGTCATGGCGCGGCCGATGCCCTCGATGTGGGAGAGGACATGGGCGCGGGACCAGCCGGGGAGTGCGCCGGGCTCGCGGACGGAGGCGTCGGTGAGGGCGGGGAGCAGGGCGCGGAGCCGTGCCTGTTGGGCCTCGACCTCGTCGCGTACGGCCTCTGCGGTGAGCGGGGTCGGTGTCGTCATGGCCACAGGAGTCCCTTCTCCCACGTCGTGCCGGTCCGGCGGTACAGGAGCCGGGTGTGGTTGCGCTCCTTGTCGCCCTGCCAGAACTCCACCGACTCGGCCCGGACGGTGTGCAGTGTCCACTGCGGCGGCACCAGGTCGGGGTCGCGGGCGAGCCGGGCGGCGGAGGCGGCCACCGCGGCGTCCCGCTCGGCCGGGTCGGTCAGCGGCGTGCTCTGCCGGCCGAGCAGGGCCTCGGCGCGTGCCCCGGTGCCCCGGGCGCGGAAGTCGGCGGCGGAACGCTCCGCCCTCTCCCGCACCACCGGTCCCCGCACGCGTACTTGGCGGGCCAGCGGCTGCCAGTAGAAGGTCAGCGCGGCATACGGGCGGGCGGCCAGCTCGCGGCCCTTGGTGCTGTCGTCGTGCGCGGCGAACCGCCAGCCGTCCGTGTCGATGTCCTTGAGGATCAGGGTACGGGCGGACGGATCGCCGTCGGCGTCGGCGGTGGAGACCGTCATGGCGTGCGGTTCGGGGATCTGCGCCCGGATGGCGCCGAGGAGCCATGCGGTGAACAGGTCCACGGGGTCGTCGGGCGTGTCCACCGGGTCGAAGGCGGGCAGCTCGCCTCCGAACACCGGGAGATCGCGGAGCAGTTGACGCAGGTCGGCCATGTATCCCCCTCACGTGTTAATGGTTGCTGGCGACGCTACCATTAGCGCCATGGAAACAGCACGGCTCGCCCTGGACCTTGCGGTCACCCTCCGCCACGACGGGCACGGCGGCGTCGCCGACGATCTGGCCGATACGGCGGGGCTCGCGGCATGGGTGGCGGAACGCGCCGCCCTCCTGGACGGCGCGCAGGACCTGGGCACCCCGGACGAGTCGCTGCTCGCCGCCGTCCGGGAGCTGCGGTCCGCCGTCCGGTCGCTGTTCGCCCGCGCCGTCCGCCCGGGACCGCCCAGCGCCGCGGACGCCCACCGGCTGCTCCCGGAGGACGAGGCGATCCGCCGGCTGAACGCCGCCGCGGCCCGGGTCCCGACCGCGCCCCGGCTCAGCTGGGAGCCGGACGCGCCGCCCGCCCTGCGCGACCTCCCGGCCGGCACCCCGCCGGCCGCCGACCGGCTCACCGCCGCGCTCGCCCGCGCCGCCATCTCCTTCCTCCACGGCCCGGACCGCGAACTGCTGCGCGCCTGCCCGGCACCCCGCTGTGTGCGCTACTTCGTCAAGGACCACGCCCGCCAGGAGTGGTGCACACCCTCCTGCGGCAACCGCGCCCGGGTCGCCCGGCACCACGAGCGGCACCGGGAGCAGCGCGGCGGCGCGCCCGGGAATCCGTCCGGCTGACGGTGCCGTCCCCGCTGACGCGTCGCGGCCGACGTCCGCGCGGCGACCGGGGCCGGGCCACGTACGATGGCGGCATGTCCTTCCTCCGCCGCCGTAGCGCCACGCCCGCCGGTCCAGACTTCGACGTACTCGCCATGGACCCCGGGGACTGGCCCGGCAATCTCGGGGCCGGGCTGCTGCCCGCGCCGGACGGGAGCTGCCAGGGCGTCTTCCTCCGCTACGACCTGTTCGGCGGGCGCGGCCCCGCGATGATCATCGGCAATCTGCCGGAGGGCTCCCCGGCCCGCGAGCTGGACGAGGGCGAGGTGCCCTTCGAGGTGGCCCAGCTGCTCGCGGCGCTCGGCAACGACGAGCCGGTGACGGTCGTCGAGAGTGAGGACACCCCCGTGATGCACGAGGACAACCTCCTCATCGTCAAGCGCATCAAGTGCTCCGAGAGCCGCATCTCCTGCGCGCAGTTCGACCGCAGCGACGGCGTGCTGGTCACCATCGCCAGCTGGGACCGTCCGATCACGGACGACCTGTACGCGCTGCTCAAGCCGCTCCCCGCGGAGCTCTTCCAGCAGGGCTGACCCGGAGCGGACATACCGCGGAGCGCGTTCGCGCCCGGTGGACGGCCCCTGCCGCCCACCGGGCGCGACGCGTTCTTCGGGCGCGCCCCGCTCGTCTACGACCCCGACGCCGGCGACTCCGAGGGCCTGACGTCCACATCGGCCGCCCGTACGTACCCCACCCGGTGCCCGAGCTGGATCTCGTAGTACTCGTCCCGGCCGCGGACGATCGCATGCTTGCCCAGGTCGAAGGTCGGCGCGTAGAAGTAGTCGCTCGGGAGGCGCCCGCCGACCGCGTACGCCTGACCGGCGAGGAGCTTGTACGGCAGCGGGGAGACCGCCTGCACCGGCACCCGCGACGGGTATGCCGCGGTCTCCGGGTACGCGCGTCCGTAGACCGGGATCTCCGCCCGGCCGGCCTTCGGTGTGGCGACCAGGCCCTTGGCGTTCACGGCCGTGGGAACGACGAGCGGATTGCGGAACCACGCCTTCTGCCCGAGGTACCAGATCGCCGTCCAGTCGCCGGACCGGCCGGCCACCGCGAACCGCTGGCCCGTCGTCGCCCGCGCCCCCGTGTCGTTGACCCCGGTCGTCGTGGCGGAGCCGTCCGGATGCAGCCCGATGTCCTGGACCAGCGGGGCGCTCTCGCTCGGCCCGGTGTGCAGCCGGACGGCCGTGGAGCCGTGGTCGGGGCACGGCAGGCCGGCCTGCGCGCAGCCGGTGTAGCCCGGCCGGTTGAGCGGGTAGAGGGGCAGGATGGTGACCAGGCCGCCGTGCGGGCCCGCGGTGGGGATGAACGGCCGGCCCAGCAGGGTGAAGTAGTGCGCCCAGTCCCAGTACGGGCCGGGGTCGGTGTGCATCCCGGGGATCGTGGACGTCGTGGTGCCCGGCACGTTGTCGTGGCCCAGGATGTGCTGCCGGTCCAGCGGGATGCCGTACCTGTGGGCCAGGTACGTCACCAGGCGGGCCGACGTCCGGTACATCGCCTCCGTGTACCAGGCGTCCGGCGCGGCGAGGAAGCCCTCGTGCTCGATGCCGATCGAGTGCGAGTTCACGAACCAGTTGCCCGCGTGCCAGGCGACGTCCTTGGTCGGCACGTGCTGCGCGATCAGCCCGTCCGAGGAGCGGACGGTGTAGTGCCAGGACACGTACTTGGGGTCCTTGATCAGCCGGAGGCTGGTCTCCCAGGACCCCTCGGTGTCATGGATGACGATGGTGTCGATCCGCTGGTCCTTGGGGCGGTCCGCCAGGTCGTGGTTGCCGTAGTTGGTCTTGTCGTACACCTCGTACGGGGCCGGCCAGGACTCGCAGGCGACGGTCCAGGGGCACTCCAGCGCACCCGCGGAGCCGTGGGCGGAGGTCCGCCGCTGTGCGGAGCCGGCGGACGCGCCGATACGTTTCGCCTGGGCGGGATCGGCGGTCAGTGCCGGCGCGGCGGCCAGGGTGACCCGCTGGCCGGCGTCGGTGGTCCGCGACTGGCCGCGGCGCATCACCGAGAAAACGTCGTTCGCGAAGGCCGCGCCGCCGCGCGCACTGTCCTCGCCACCGTAGCGCGCCACCGCCGCGTACCACTTCGCCGGGTCGCTGCTCGCCGGCAGCCGCAGCCCGCGCTGCGCCGCGGCCAGCAGGGCAGCGCCGCCGAGCACATTCGCCGCGGAGTCGGTGCGCAGCTTCGCCGCCGGCAGCCCGGTCAGCTTCGCCGCCTCGGGCAACGTCCGCAGCCGGGCCGGGAGTTGGGCGGGCAGCACCGCCCGGCGCGCCTGCGCGGCCGGCACCGTCCGGCGGGTCCGGGAGGTGTCGCCACGGGCGTCCTCGTCGTCACCGCTGAACTCCGGCAGCCGCGCCACGGCCGCGCGGGCGTCGGTCAGGTGCATCGGGCCGTAGCCCCCGGAGACGCTGGGTGCGCCGCCGTGGCCGTCCCAGCGGGACTCCAGATACGAGACGCCCAGGAGCACACTGCGGGGCACGTGGAAGCGCGCGGCGGCCTCGCCGAAGGCTCGCTGGAGCGCGTCGGACCGGGGCTGCCCGGCATGTGCGGACGGAGCCGCCGAGACCATCGGCAGCAGCAGCACCGCGGCGGCGACGGCGGTGGCGGACCTGCACAGCGCGGGACGGTGGGTTCTCGTGTCGTCTTCCGGGGCGGATCCTCGCAAAACAGCCTCCTCAAGCCGGCCCGAGCCGGGGCGGTGTGACGGTGTGCCAGGACCTGGTCCGGCGTTCACCATCAGCCAGGTCCTACGGCCGTGCGGGAGAACCCGAGACTAAAGCCCTCGGTCGGCCGAGAGCCAGAGGCTTGCCGACGTTCCGTCAACTACCTCATCCGGTTGGGATGTCGCATGTCAGGGCGTCACCGGAGGAGTCTTCCCGGGGCGGAGCCCGGGGCTGCGAAACGTCAGTGGAATGGACCAATACAGGGGTGAGCGGCGCGCCCCCGAGGGGCTGCGCCGCTCACCATTCCCCTTCGGGGGTGCCGCCTCGCCGGCACCCCCCGGCGGTCAGCGAGTGCCGACCGCCGCCCGTACCGCACGCCGTGCCATCTGGCAGTCGTCGTGCAGTCGGCGCAGGAGCAGCCGCTGCTCCTCGCCCGCCGCGGGCGCCCCGGGCTGTCCCGGACCCGGTGTCCCGGTCGGCGTGGGCTCGCGCATGGTGCGCTGGACCGCGGTCTCGTAGCGACGGATCTCGCGGGTGAGCACCAGCATCAGATTCACCAGGAAGGCGTCCCGCGAGGCGGTGCCCGCGGCCTGGGCGAGCTGGCTGATGTGCCGGCGGGCCACCGGCGCGTCACCGAGCACCGACCACAGGGTGGCCAGGTCGTAGCCCGGCAGGTACCAGCCCGCGTTGTCCCAGTCGAGCAGCACCGGGCCCGCGGGGGACAGCAGGACGTTGTTCAGCAGCGCGTCGCCGTGACAGAACTGGCCCTGGGTGTGCGAGAGGCCGTGCAGCAGTTTCTGGAGGTCCCCCAGATCACGGTCGGTGAGCAGCCCCAGGTCGTGGTAGCGCCCGATCCGGCCCGCGTAGTCCAGGGGGGCGTCGAACAGCCCGGCGGGCGGGCGCCACAGATTGATCCGGCAGATCGCGCCCAGCGCGGCCCGCACATCGGCGCGCGGCGGCGCCTCCTGGGGATGCCGCGTCAGGGCCGCCACCCGGCCCGGCATCCGCTCGACGACCAGCGTGCAGTTGTCGGGATCGGCTGCCACCAGACGCGGCACCCGGACCGGCGGACGGTGCCGGACGAATGCCCGGTACGCGCTTATTTCCTGCTGGAAGCTCTCGACCCACGCGGGCGAATGGTCCAGTAAACACTTGGCGACCGCGCTCATCCGCCCGGTCGTGCCCACGAGGAGTACGGACTTTCCACTGCGGCGCAGCACCTGGACCGGATTGAACTCCGGGCAGATGCGGTGCACCGAGGCTACGGCGGCGCGCAGCTGGGCGCCCTGAGGGCCGGACAAGTCGAGTCTCCCGCTGAGCGGTTGGGTGCCCATCCCCTGTGCCCGCCGGTTCCGGCCGCCGGGGAGACCGGTCACCGCCCCCGCGGAAGGGGAGGGATCGAGATACGGCCCGCTGCCGGCAGGATGCGGGCGGTACGTCCGGGTGGGGGCGGTCACGGCGGACGATGCTGCATACATGGGTGAGACAGATCCCTTCGTGCGCCGACGAGTTGCGTGCGCTCCCGGCCCGGTGGGGGAACCCGTGAACGGGCCCCGTGCAGGAGGCCGATCCAGGGTCCCTGTGAAGGGCGCGCACCCTGGGGAATGCGGTCCCGCCACCGGGCCGGGGGCTGCACACCTACCGAACACGCGGCTACGGGTGGCAGACCATCTGGCGCACCCTGGCGAACCCTGGCGAATGGTCGCACCGCATGTCACCGGCCGGTTACTGTCAACTCAGTCGAGGAACCTGGGGGCTTGACGTGAACAGGGAGCCGAACACCCGTCTCGCGGATCTTTTCGGTCTGGCCGGCTGGTCCAAAGGAGAACTGGCGAGGCTGGTCAACCGGCAGGCGGCGGCCATGGGCCATCCGCAGCTGGCGACCGACACCTCGCGGGTACGGCGCTGGATCGACATGGGGGAGACCCCCCGGGATCCGGTGCCCAAGGTCCTGGCTTCCCTCTTCACCGAGCGCCTCGGCCGTGTCGTAACCATCGAGGACCTCGGGTTCGCCAGAACCGGTCGCTCGGGGAAGCGGCAGGCCATGGACGGTCTGCCGTGGGCTCCCGAACGGACCGCCGCGGTCCTCACGGAATTCACGGGAATGGACCTCATGCTCAATCGACGCGGCTTGGTGGGTGCGGGCGCTGCGCTCGCCGCGGGCTCCGCACTCACCGGCGCCATGCACGACTGGCTGCACACCGAACCGGCCTCTACCGCCCTCCGCCACGACGATCCGCTCGCCCACTCCTCCCTGCACGAACTCGACCAGATCGGCCTCGACCGCTATGAGGCGGCCCCCGTGGGGTCGCAGGAGATCGACGCGCTGGAGCGCTCGGTCGAGGTGTTCCGCGCCTGGGACGCGGCCCGCGGCGGCGGGTTGCAGCGCAAGGCCGTGGTCGGCCAGCTCAACGAGGTCGGCGGCATGCTCGCCTACCGCCACCCCGACCACCTCCAGCGGAGGCTCTGGGGGGTCGCGGCCAACCTCGCCGTACTGGCCGGCTGGATGTCCCACGACGTCGGCCTGGAGCCCACCGCGCAGAAGTACTTCATCATCGCCGCCCATGCGGCCCGCGAGGGCGGCGACCGCCCGCGGGCCGGCGAAGCGCTCTCCCGGGCCGCGCGCCAGATGGTCCACCTGGGGCGCCCGGACGACGCACTCGACCTGATGAAGCTGGCCCAGTCCGGATCCGGTGGCGAGACCCTGCCGCGGACCCGCGCCATGCTGCACACCATCGAGGCATGGGCCCAGGCGTCGAAGGGGCACGGCCAGGCGATGCGCCGCACGCTCGGCGAGGCGGAGGAGCTGTTCGTCTCGGACAAGGGCGATGTGCCGCCGCCGTGCTGGATGCAGATGTTCGACGAGGCGGACCTCCACGGCATGCAGGCGCTGGCGTTCCGTACGCTCGCCGAGCACGACCCGTCGGCCGCCAAGATCGCCCAGAGTCACGCCAGGAAGGCCCTCCAGCTGAGGGAGAACGGCCGTCAGCGGTCGCAGATCTTCGACTACATCTCGATGGCCTCGGCCTGTTTCATCGGCGACGACCCCGAACAGGCCGACCGCTACGCCCGGTTGGCCCTGGTCTCCATCGGCGAGAACTCCTCACACCGCACCTGGGACCGGCTCCGCGAGATGTTCCGGCTCACCGGCCAGTACGCCGACTACGGCAAGATCCAGGACCTGCGCGAGGAGATCCAGCAGGTCCTGCCGAAGGCGAAACCCCGGGCCAAGGGCGCGTCGCTGGGACCGGGAATCGGGACGGGACCGAACTTCTCGGTCTGACCCGGCGGCCGGCACCGCAGCGCGGTCGGCGCTCGGGACCGCGGTCCCGTATGCGCTTTCCGCCGCACCCGCGCTACGGACATCCGCAGCACCGGCGCTACGGACAAGGGCGCCGAGCCCCCCACTCCGCCGCACCTTCCGGCCACCCCGGCAAGACAAGCGACCACGGCAATACAAGGGACGGCGTAGGCGTTACGGCGTACCCGAGCGCAGGCGTCAACGTGTGCCAACATCCGCATCCGCCATCAACAACCGATCATCAACCATCCTCGATCGATCGTCATCCATTCCCCACTGACCTCGACCGACCCCAACGGACCGATCTCAGCCGTTATATGACGAACCGTTCACCGACCGCGACCCTCGGGGCGACCGGCATCCCCACAGCCGGACCGCCCTCGGCTGTCGCGCCGCGCGTCAGCCACCGACCCTGGCGATCAGCACACACGCGTCGTCCTCGCGCTCGGTGCTGCCGAACTCCTCGACCACGACACGGACGCTGTCCTGCGCGCTGCGGGCCGTGCCGAACCGCGGTGCCAGGGCCAGCAGTTGTGCGGCACCCTCATGGGCACTGTCCGGGCCGTGGGCGCGGCGCGGCGCGAGGCCGTCGGTGTGCAGGACGAGCAGATCGCCGGGCTCCAGCTGTTCGGTGTGCTGGGCGTAGGCCGCACCTGAGGTGGCCCCGAGCAGGACGCCCTCGGGCGGGTCGAGCGCGCGCCCCGTGCCGCCGCGGAAGAGCAGCGGTGCGGGGTGCCCGGCCTGGGCCCACTCCAGCGTGCGCGTCGCGGGGTCGAACCGGCAGCACACCGCGCTGCCCAGCGCCGGCTGGGCGGCGGTGTCCAGCAGCTGGTTGAGAAAGCCCATCAACGGCCCGGGCCGGTGGCCCGCGACGGCCATCCCGCGCAGCGCGCCGAGCACCATCGCCATTCCGGACGTCGCGGCGACGCCGTGCCCGGTGAGGTCGCCGACGCTCAACAGGGTCGTGCCGTCGGGGAGTTGCAGCGCGTCGTACCAGTCGCCGCCGATCAGGGCGGACGTCCCGGCCGGCAGATAGCGCCCGGCCAGGTCGAGGGTGACCGGACCGCCTTGCGGGAACCGCAGGGAGCCGCGCCATGGCGGCAGCACGGCTTCCTGCAGCTCGACCGCAAGCCGGTGCTCGGTCTGCGCGACATGCCGCTGGCGCTGGAGCGAGTCACGGGTCTCGCTGACCGCCATCTGGCTGCGGCGCAGCTCGCTGACGTCCCGGAGGACGGCCCACATACAGGCCGTACTGCCGTCGGCGTCGAGCACCGGCTCGCCCACCATGTGCACCGTGCGGACGCCGGCGTCGGCGCGCACGATGCGGAATTCGCCGTCGATCGGCCGGCCGTCCACCAGGCAGTCCGTGACCATCACGGCGAGTGACTCCTGGTCGTCGGTGTGCACCAGGGACGGCAGCTCGTCAAGGGTCAGCGGGCCGTCGGACGGATCCCGGCCGAACATCGCGAAGAGCTCGTCGGACCAGGTCACCTCGTCGGTGAGCAGATTCCACTCGGCGCTGCCCACCCGGCGCAGCAGTGCGCCGCGCTCATGGGCGACCGGCTCGGGCGGGGCCACCGGCAGCTCTGCATGCGGCTCCGGCTCCGGCTCCTCCACGATCTCGGGAGGCAGGCCCTCTTTGAGCTGATCGAGATGACCGTCGAGGTCGTCAAGGTGGTGGACGGCGAGGTCGCACAGCGCCCGGTGCCAGCGAAGCTGCGGGTCGGCGGCGAGATCAGCCGCCACCGAGGACTCTCTGCGCACCGCGTCGAGACCACCGCGCAGGCTGCGGGCCTGCGAGATAAGTGCCTCGACCGCGTCGCGCTCGGGGGTCCGATCGGCTGGGTGATCCGCGAAGAGAGGGGGCGGCATGACGTACTCCGTGATCAGGCGGCGCCGGGTCGTGTGGGCCGGTAACGACTCTTGCACAGGCTGCGACCGTCCGTAAGGGATTTGGCATTACCCGATACGGTGGTGCACTTGGCATATGCCAACGGCCTCCCTGTGGCAGCCGCTGCCGAATCTGCGGAATCCCAGCTTCCACGCTAGGCTGCGGGCCGCCGTACAGCTGTCTACCCCGCCGATCCACGGTGGGAACGACGCTTAAGGCCCGCAGTCACCGGCAAGAATGCCGGTCAGCGGAAATCCCGTTGCCAGCCTGTCCCCCGCACCGGATGCTGACTTCATGTTCGATCCAGACATAGCGCCCAGTGGCACCCTGCTCGGCCTCCTCCAGCGAGGCCGCGGCGACGGGACCCTGCATGCCCTCGCGGCGCCGCGGGCCGAGGCGCTCGCGGCACTCAACGACAGCGTGCTGCGCGACCCCCGCCGCGACTGGCAGGTCGAGAACCGCTCGCTCTACTACGCGCGCCTCTACATGCAGCTCGACGGCGGGCTCGAAGAGATCGAACGCCACCTCTTCCACCCCGACGACCTCACCGACACCGGCGAGGAGCGCACCGGCCTCGCCCTCTCCGTCCTCGGCCACCTCGCCGCGTACGGCAGGGACGCGGCCCGGCTGCTGCTGCGCAGCTACGCCGCGGCCGGCAGCAACTGGCGCTGGGCCCTGGACGAGCTCGCGCTGCGTGACGACGACGCCGGGCTGATGACCCTGGCGCCCGCCGTCCTGGCGCGCTTTCCCGAGACCGAGGAGGGCGCGGCCGAGCTGGCCGCCGCCGTCCGCGATGCCTTCGAACCCCGGCCCTGGCGGCTGTGGGCCGAGGACCCCCGGTACGGCGCACGGCTGACCGCCGCCGGGGAGCAGGGCTCCTTCGACCGCTGGCAGCGGCAGCTGCGGCCCCGCGGGCCGCGGCCCGGCTGGAGCGTCACCGAGGTTCTGGACTGGGCCCAGGAGGAGCTGGACCCGCGCCACGGGGAGCACCGGCACATCGCCGCCGCCCGCTGCCTGAGCGCCGTCGCCGGACCGGAGGACCGCCCCGAACTGCTGCGCGCGGCGCGCACCGGACCGGACACGGCGCGCGCCGCAGTCCTTCACCACCTCGCCGAGCGCGGCGACCGGGAGGTCCTCGATCTCATCGAGGCCGCGGTCGCCGATCCGCTGGCCTCCGAGCAGCTGACCGCCGCGGCGCTCGCCTCGTACGAGCGGATGCGCAGTGTGGCCGCCGTCGAGCGGGCCCGGGTCTGGGCCGCGCGGGCGGACCGGCTGGGCGCCTCCGCCGCCGCGATGCTGGCCCGGCGCGGCGCCCGGCGCGACACCGAGCTGGTGCTGGCCGCACTGCGCCGTACGGTGCGGGAGGAGGGGCCGGACGCGTCCGGGCTCTGGGAGCTGGTCGACGGCGCCGGCCGCCTCGGCGTCGCCTGCGCGGCCCCCGTGCTGCGCCACGTCTACCGCGAGACCTCCTCGTCCCACCTCCGTGGCCGGGCCGCCGGCGCGCTCGCCGTCACCGACCCGGGTTTCGCGGCCGGTTTCGCCGTCGAGTGCCTGTGGGACTGCGAGGAGACCACCCGCGAACTGGCCGCCCGGCACGCCGCCACCGGCGACGACCGGGTCGTCGAGCAGCTCCGCCGCCTGGCCGCCGACCCGGCCGAGGAGGCCGAGGTCCAGACGGCCGTCCGCAGCCGCTTCGGCCCGGACGCGTCGGCGGTGTGAGCGGCGTGCGAAGGCGACCGGCAGCCGCTGTTCTCCTGTAGCGGGGTACGGGCGGCCGGGCGGCACCGTGGCGCCCGCGGGGGAACGCTCATGGGACGTTCGCCGGTTGGAAAGATCCCCTTGGTCCGGTCCACGCACGGTGCGTGGACAACAGCGGTATGCGTGTCGTCATCGTCACCGAATCCTTCCCGCCCGATGTCAACGGCGTCGCACACTGCGCCCTGGAAACCGCCCGGCATCTGGTCCGGCGCGGGCACGAGCCGCTGGTCATCGCGCCGCTCGGTGGCTCCGCTCCGGCCGCCGGTTCGTACGGGTACGAGAGCCCGTGCCCTGTGGTGCGGGTGCCGTCGATGCCGTTGCCCGGGTATCCGCAGGTGCGGATCGCGCTGCCGGGGCGGCGGCTGTCCGCGGCGCTGGCCGGGCACCGGCCCGATCTCGTGCACCTGGCCAGTCCGTTCGTCCTCGGTGCACGGGGGATGGCGGCGGCGGCGCGGCGGCGGGTGCCGGCGGTCGCGGTGTACCAGACCGATATGGGGCGGTATGCCCGTACGTATCTGGGGCGTGGCGGGGCGACGGCCTGGCGGCGGATCCGGGCGGTGCACGCCGCCGCCGATCTCACGCTCGCACCGTCCAGTTCGGCGCTACGGGATCTGACCGACCACGGGGTGCCGCGGGTGCGGCTGTGGCCGCGCGGGGTCGACTCGGAGCGGTTCGATCCCGGCAGGCGGGACGCGGTGCTGCGCAGTTCGCTGCTCGCCGGGCGGGAACTGCTGGTGGGGTACGTGGGGCGGCTGGCACCGGAGAAGGACGTCCGGCTGCTGGCCGAGACGTCGCGGCTGCCCGGTGTGCGGACGGTGGTGATCGGCGAGGGGCCGAGCGCCGCCGGGCTGCGGGCGCAGCTGCCGGAGGTGCGGTTCCTGGGGCGGCGGACGGGCGATGAACTGGCCCGGCTGTACGCCTCGCTGGACGTGTTCGTGCACACCGGGCCGTACGAGACCTTCTGCCAGACGGTGCAGGAGGCGATGGCGTCCGGTGTGCCGGTGGTCGCGCCGAGCGCCGGCGGACCGCTGGATCTGGTCGACCACGGCGGTACGGGCCTGCTGGTGCCACCGGGCGACGGCGGTGCCGTACGGGACGCCGTGCGGCTGCTCGGCAACAGCGCCGAACTGCGGGTGCGCTACGGCGCGGCCGGCCGGCGGGCGGTGGCGGACCGCACCTGGCAGGCGGTCGGCGACCAACTGCTGGGCCACTACGACGACGTGCTCGCCGACCGGACGGCGGTGGCGGTATGAGCGGGCGCCGGGACCGGGACGCCGCGCGGGGCCTGCGGATCGTACGGATCGCCAACTTCGTCACGCCGGCCTCCGGCGGCCTGCGCACCGCGCTGCGCGAGCTCGGCGCCGGCTACCGGGCCGCCGGCCACGAACCGGTGCTCATCGTGCCGGGCCCGCCCGAGGCGGTGGGCGGCGCGGGGGCGCGGGACGAACACACCGCGCAGGGGCGGGTGATCACCCTCCCCGGCCCGGAGGTGCCGGGCACCGGCGGCTACCGGGTGCTGACCGACCGCCCCCGGCTGCGGCAGCTGCTGGAGGCGCTGGCCCCCGACCGGCTGGAGGTCTCCGACCGGACGACGCTGCGCTGGACGGGGGAATGGGCGCGGCGGGCCCGGGTCCCCGCGGTGATGGTCTCGCACGAGAGTGTGGACGGGGTGCTGCGTACGTGGGGGGTGCCCACCCTGGCGGCCCGTACCGCCGCGGACCGGCTCAACCGGCGGACCGCGTACGCCTACAGCCGGGTGGTGTGCACCACCGAGTGGGCGGCGGCGGAGTTCACCCGGGTCGGGGCGCGGAACGTGGTGCGGGCGCCGCTCGGGGTCGATCTCGCCGTGTGGCACCCGGACTGCCGGAGCGCAGGGCTGCGCAGCCGGTACGCGGGGCGGGCGGCGGTGCTGCTGCTGATGTGCTCCCGGCTGTCGCAGGAGAAGCGGCCCGGACGGGCGCTGGAGGCACTGGCGGAGCTGCGGCGGCGCGGCGTGGACGCGGCGCTGGTGGTGGCCGGCGAGGGGCCGCTGCGGGCGCGGCTGGAGGCGCGGGCGCGGGCCGAGCGGCTGCCGGTGGCGTTCCTGGGGCATCTCGGCGACCGGGAGCGGCTGGCCGGGCTCCAGGCGAGCGCCGACCTGGTGCTGGCGCCCGGGCCGGCCGAGACGTTCGGGCTGGCGGCGCTGGAGGCGCTGGCCTGCGGGACGCCGGTGGTCGCGAGCGCGGCCTCGGCGCTGGCCGGGCTGGTGGACGGTGGCGGCGACACGGCGCTGGACGACGGCCCGTCCTTCGCGGACGCGGTGCAGCGGGTGCTGGCGCGGCCCGAGGAGATACGCAGGGACGCCGCCCGGCGGCGCGCCGAGGGGTATGGGTGGCGGCCGGCGGTGGCGGCGTTCCTGGCGGCCCACGATGCGCCGCCGGTGAGCGAGGGACCGTCAATTCCGGCCGCCGGTCCGGTCGTTCCGCGCCCGGTCGGGCCCCGGGGCGGGTGGTGACGGTGGCGGCGCCGCGGTTCGTCGCGCTGGGGGATTCCCTGACCGAGGGGCTGGGGGACCCGGTGGCCGGGGGCGGCTGGCGGGGCTGGGCGGCATTGCTGGCCGATGCGGTGGGGGAGCGGACCGGGGACCTGGAACTGGTGAATCTGGCGCGGAGCGGCGCGCTGGCGGGCGATGTGGCGGAGCGGCAGCTGCCCGCGGCGCGGGCGCTGGCGCCGCGGCTGGTGTCCCTGGTGGTCGGGGCGAACGACACCCTGCGGGCCGCGTTCACCATCGAGCGGGTGGCCGCCGCGCTGGATCACGCGCACGGCGCGCTGAGCGCCGACGGGGCCGTGGTGCTGACCGCATGCCTGCCCGACCCCGGGCGGATGCTCGGGCTGCCCGGACCGCTGGCCCGGCCGCTGGCGCGCCGGATGCGGGCGGTGAACACCGTCGTCCATGCGGTGTCGGCGCGCTACGGGGGCGTCCATCTGCATCTCGCCGACCACAGCTGGGTGGCCGACCGGGCGTCCTGGAGCGTCGACCGGCTGCACCCCAGCGAGCGCGGCCACCGGCTGCTGGCCCGAGGCTTCCACGCCGCCCTCGTCGAGCGGGGGCTCGCCGCCGGGCCGCCGCCCGCGCTCGACCTGGACGGTCCGCCGCCCACCCGTACCGGTTCCGCGGTGTGGATGGCGACCCGCGGCACCCGGTGGGTGGCCGACCGCTGCACCGACCTGCTGCCCGGTCTGCTCGCGCTGGCCGTGCAGGAGTGCCGCTACGGGCTGGCCGGATCCGGGCGGTTGCTGGACGCCGCTGCCGACCGCGCCACGCGTACCGCGCTCGCCGCCCTGGCCGACCCGAAGGGCGCTGCGACAATGGCGGGATGACCGGACGCTGGGAGTTCTGGATCGATCGCGGTGGCACGTTCACGGACGTCATCGGACGGCGGCCGGACGGGCGGCTGGTCACCGGCAAACTGCTCTCGCACCACCCCGAGCGCTACCGGGACGCCGCGGTCGCCGGGATCCGGATGATGCTGGGGCTCGGCCCGGACGAACCGGTGCCCGCCGAGCGGGTCTCGGTCGTCAAGATGGGCACCACCGTCGCCACCAACGCGCTGCTGGAGCGCACCGGTGAGCCGACGGTGCTGCTCACCACCGAGGGGTTCCGGGACGCCCTGCGGATCGCGTACCAGAACCGGCCGCGGATCTTCGACCGCCGCATCGTGCTCCCGGAGGCGCTCTACGACCGGGTCATCGAGGTGCCGGAGCGGGTCGGCGCGCACGGTGAGATCGTCCGGCCGCTGGACGGCGAGGGGGTCCGCCGGGCGCTGATCCGGGCCCGCGCGGACGGGCTGCGCAGCGCGGCCGTGGTGCTGCTGCACGGCTACCGGCACGCCGCGCACGAGCAGGCGGTCGCCGAGCTGGCCAGGGAGGCGGGCTTCACCCAGGTCAGCTGCTCGCACGAGGTCAGTCCGCTGATGAAGCTGGTGGCGCGCGGGGACACGACGGTCGTGGATGCGTATCTGTCACCGATCCTGGGGCGGTACGTCGACGAGGTCGCGGCCCAACTCCCCGGCGTCCGGCTGCTGTTCATGCAGTCGAACGGCGGGCTGCGGGAGGCCGCGCACTTCCGGGGCAAGGACGCGGTGCTGTCCGGGCCGGCGGGCGGGGTGGTCGGCATGGTGCGGACCGCCGCGGAGGCCGGCGGCGGAGCGCCGGGGGCGGACGGCTTCGACCGGGTGATCGGCTTCGACATGGGCGGCACCTCCACCGATGTGTCGCACTACGCAGGCGAGTTCGAGCGGATCTTCGGCAGTGAGGTCGCCGGGGTGCGGATGCGCGCCCCGATGATGAACATCCACACCGTCGCGGCCGGCGGCGGCTCCGTACTGCACTTCGACGGCCGCCGCTACCGGGTCGGCCCCGACTCGGCCGGCGCGGTCCCCGGACCGGCGTGCTACCGGCGCGGCGGACCGCTCACCGTCACGGACGCCAATGTGATGCTCGGCCGGATCCAACCCGGCCATTTCCCGGCGGTGTTCGGACCGGACGGCGATCAGCGGCTGGACGCCGAGGTGGTCCGCACCCGCTTCGCCGAGCTTGCCGGGCGCATCGCCGCGGAGACCGGCGACGACCGCGGCCCCGAGGACGTCGCCGCCGGCTTCCTCGACATCGCGGTGCTCAACATGGCCAACGCCGTCAAGAAGATCTCCGTCCAGCGCGGCCGGGACATCACCCGCTACGCCCTCGTCAGCTTCGGCGGTGCGGGCGGCCAGCACGCCTGCGCGGTCGCCGACGCGCTGGGCATCGACACCGTGCTGGTGCCGCCGCTGGCGGGGGTGCTCTCCGCGTACGGCATCGGGGTCGCCGACGCCACCGCGATGCGTGAACAGGCCGTCGAGGAGCGGTTCCTGGAGCCGGGCGCGATGGACCGGGTGCGCGCGGTGTGCGAGGCGCTGGCCGCGCAGACCCGGCGCGAGCTGCTCGACGACGGGGTGCCGGACGCGTCCGTCACCATCCGCGCCCGGGTGCTGGTCCGCTATGCCGGGACCGACTCCACCATCGGCGTTCCGCTGGCCGGGGCCGACGCCATGGCCGCGGAGTTCGTCCGGGCGCACCGCGAGCGCTACGCCTTCACCATGGACAAGCCCCTGGTGGCCGAGGCGGTGTCGGTGGAGGCGCTGGGAGCGGCCAGCGGGGCGAGTGGATACGACGTGCACCTCGGCGTAAGGAAAGGGGAGTTGCGGAGACCTGCGACGGTGCGGATGTATGCCGGCGGGCGCTGGCGGGACACCGCGCTGCACCACCGCGCCGACCTGCGGCCCGGCGACACCGTCACCGGTCCGGCGATCATCGCCGAGGAGGACGCCACGACCGTGCTCGACCCCGGCTGGCAGGCGGCCGTGGGGGAGCGCGGACATCTGCTGCTGACCCGGGCCCGGCCGCGGCCCCGGCGCACCGCCGTCGGCACCGAGGCCGACCCGGTGATGCTGGAGGTCTTCAACAGCCTCTTCATGGCGATCGCTGAGCAGATGGGCGTGCGGCTGGAGAACACCGCACACTCCGTCAACATCAAGGAGCGGCTGGACTTCTCCTGCGCACTCTTCGACGCCGAGGGCAATCTGATCGCCAACGCCCCCCATATTCCCGTGCACTTGGGGTCGATGGGGGAGTCCATCAAAGAGGTGCTGCGTCGGCGCGCCGGCGATCTGCGGCCGGGCGACGTGTATGCGATCAACGACCCGTACCACGGGGGGACGCATCTGCCGGACGTCACCGTCGTCACCCCGGTGTTCGATCCACAGGGGAAGGAACTGCTGTTCCTGGTCGCCTCCCGCGGCCACCACGCGGAGATCGGCGGTATCACCCCGGGCTCGATGCCCGCGTTCAGCAGCACCATCCAGGAGGAGGGCGTCCTCTTCGACAACTGGCTGCTGGTGCGCGCCGGTGAGCTGCGCGAGCAGGAGACCCGCGACCTGCTCACCTCCGGGCCGTATCCGTCCCGTGCGCCGGAGGTGAACCTCGCCGATCTGCGCGCCCAGATCGCCGCGAACGAGAAGGGGATCCATGAACTGCGGCGGATGACCGAGCAGTTCGGGCTGGACGTCGTACGGGCCTACATGGGGCACGTCCAGGACAACGCCGAGGAGTCGGTGCGGCGGATCCTCGGCCGGCTGCCGGACGGGAGCTACCGCTACGAGACGGACGGCGGGGCACGGATCCGGGTCGCGCTGACCGTCGACCGCGCGGCCCGCAGCGCCGTGCTGGACTTCGCCGGTACGTCACCGCAGCAGCCCGGCAACGCCAACGCGCCCAGTTCGGTGGTGATGGCGGCGGTGCTGTACGTGCTGCGGACCCTGGTGGCCGAGGACATCCCGCTGAACAGCGGCTGCCTCAAGCCCGTTGAGGTCCGCATCCCGGAGGGCTCGATGCTGGCGCCGGTCTTCCCGGCGGCCACCGTCGCGGGCAATGTGGAGACCTCCCAGGCGGTCACGGGGGCGCTCTACGCGGCGATGGGCATCCAGGCCGAGGGCTCGGGCACGATGAACAACGTCACCTTCGGCAACGAGCGGGTGCAGTACTACGAGACCGTCGCCAGCGGCTCGGGCGCCGGCGACGGCTTCGACGGAGCGGACGCGGTGCAGACCCATATGACCAACTCCCGGCTGACCGACCCCGAAGTCCTGGAATGGCGCTATCCCGTCCGCGTCGACAGCTTCGCCCTCCGCGACGGCAGCGGGGGCACCGGCCGCTGGCGCGGGGGTCGCGGGGTGGAACGGCGGCTGCGGTTCCTGGAGCCGATGACCGTCGCCCTGCTGTCCAACCACCGGCGGATCGCGCCGTACGGCATGGCGGGCGGCGGGCCGGGCGCACTCGGCGTCAACTTCCTCGAACGGGCCGATGGTTCGCGGGAGGAGCTGCGAGGGTGCGATGCGGCGGAGGTCGGCGTGGACGATGTGCTGGTGATCCGGACGCCGGGGGGCGGCGGGTACGGGGCGGCGTAGCCGGCGCCCGGCCGCGGACTCGGAGGGGTCCACGGCCGGGCGCATCGAGGCATGCCCCCGGCTACTCCTCTGCCGCGCGGCGGCACGCCTCGTAGGCGATCACCGCGGGGACGTCGTCCCGCCGCAGCTCGAAGTAGCAGGCCCGCAGGTTCTCGTGGCCGCCCTCGGCGCCGCGGAGGCAGGCTCGTTCGGCCACCTCCTCATCGGCTCCGGGGTGCTGTTCCAGAAGGCCGTAGAAGCAGGCTTGCGGGGTCGCGTGGGCGGCCGGGGCGGCGGCCACGGCGCCGCCGAGGGCGAGGGCGAGACCGCTGAGCGCGGCGGCGAGGCGTGGGACGAGGCGCATGTGGTCGTGGTTCCTTCCGTGCGGAAGCCCGAGTTGGTCACTCGGTGCGGTTGATCCGCTACCGACCGTTCCCCTCTGTGGTGCGGGCGACGCGCGGGGAGGTGGGGTGCCGGGCGTGAACGGCGGGTGCACGAAGCGCACTTGGGCCGGGCGGTGCGCTCCGGTGTCAGCCGGAGTGCGCTGCCGGGGCCGGGCGCCGGGAGATGCGGACGAAGCGCACCGGAGTGCCCGGTACCGCCTGCGCCGCCGGGGCCAGAAAGCGCTCGGGGACGACGCCCACGACCGGATAGCCGCCGGTCGTGGGGTGGTCGTGCAGAAAGAGCACCGGCAGGCCGTTGGGCGGGACCTGGAGGGCACCCAACGGCATTCCCTCGCTGGGGAGTTCACCGTCCCGGGCACGCTCCAGGGGGGTGCCTTCGGTGCGCAGCCCGATGCGGTTGCTCGCCGCGGAGACCCGGAAGCGGCCGGTGGCGAGGGTGCGCAGTCCGGCGGCGGTGAACCAGTCGTCGCGCGGGCCGGGCAGGAAGGGCAGGACCAGTTCCGCCACCGGGCCGGGGTGCGGAACGGCGTCGACGGCGGCCGGCGGGCCGTGCGGCGGGCCCAGCGGAAGCACCGCGCCGTCGGCGAGCGGGTCGGGGCCCAGGCCGGAGAGCAGGTCGGTGGCGCGGCTGCCGAGCACCGGCTCGGCGGCGACGCCGCCGGCGAACGCCAGGTAGGAGCGCAGTCCGTGGGCGGCGGGCCCGGCGTCCAGGACGGCGCCGGCCGGTACGCGGACCGGGGCGCCCCAGGGGGCGGGGCGGCCGTCGACCGTCACCGGGCAGGCGGCGCCGGTGACCGCGACGGTGGTGGCGGCGCGGAGCCGGACGGCGCAGCCGGTGAGCGTGGTCTCCAGGGCGGCGGCCGGCTCGGGGTTGCCGACCAGGCGGTTGGCGAGGCGGTGCGCGGGCTCGTCCAGGGCCCCGGCGCGCGGCACACCGAGGTGGGCGTGGCCGGGCCGGCCGAGGTCCTGGACCGTGGTGAGCGCACCGGCCCGGACGACCGACAAGGCGCGGTCGGTCATCGGGCGGGCTCCCGGTGCGTACGGTCGGACCCGGAGGCGGCCGGTCCGGGCACCTGCCGGTGGGCCGGCTGCGGGACGAAGCGGACGCGGGTGCCGGGTGCGAGCAGCGCCGCCGGTTCGCGCCGCGGGTCCCACAGGGCGGCGTCGGTGCTGCCGATGAGCTGCCAGCCGCCGGGGGAGGAGCGCGGATAGACCCCGGTGTACGGGCCGGCGAGCCCGACCGAGCCGACCGGGACCTTTGTGCGCGGGGTGTCCCGGCGCGGTACGTGCAGCGCCTCCGGAAGGCCCGTCAGATAGCCGAAGCCGGGGGCGAATCCGCAGAAGGCGACATGGAACTCGGTGCCGGAGTGCAGCCGTACCACGTCCTCGGGGGTGACGTCCCAGAGGGCGGCGACGTCGGCGAGGTCCGGGCCGTCGTAGCGGATGGGGAGCTCGACGGCGGGGCGGTCGCCGGTGGTGAGCGGCGGGATCTGCCAGGTGGCGAGTTCGGCGATCAGCCCGCGGGGGTCGGCGAGGCCGTCGAGGAAGACCGTACGGGCGGCCGGCACGATCTCGCGGACGGCGGGCAGGGTGCCGTCGGCGGTGCGGCGCAGCAGTTCGGCGTGGAGCGCCTCGACGTCCTCGGCGCGGTCCAGTTCGATCAGCAGTCCGTGCGCGCCGACCGGCAGCGGCCGGAGGGGGAGCGGCCGGGCGCCGTCCGCGCTCACGCGAAGCTCCGGATGCGGACGCCGGCCGCGGTCAGCTCGGACCGTACCCGGCGGGCGAGTTGGGCGGCGCCCGGGGTGTCGCCGTGCAGGCACAGCGAACGGGCGGCGATCGCGATCCGGGTGCCGTCGCGGGAGGTGACGATGCGGTCGCGGGCCATGCCGAGGGCGCGCTTGACGACCTCGCCGGGGTCGTGGACGACGGCGCCGGGCTCGCGGCGCGGTACGAGGGTGCCCTCGGCGGTGTAGGCGCGGTCCGCGAACGCCTCGCCGACGACCGGGAGTTCGGCCGCCTCGGCGGCCCGGTGCAGCCGAGAGCCGGGCAGGCCCAGGACCGGCAGGCCGCCGCCCGCCATACGGATGCCGGCGACGACCGCGGCGGCCTGCTCCGCGTCGTGGACGCAGCGGTTGTAGAGCGCGCCGTGCGGCTTGACGTAGCCGACCCGGGCCCCGGCGGCGTGCGCGAAGACCTCCAACGCGCCGATCTGGTAGGCGATTTCGGCGGCCAGCTCGTCCGGCGGTACGTCCATCGCGCGGCGGCCGAAGCCGGCCAGATCGCGGTAGGAGACCTGGGCGCCGATGACCACCCCGCGCTCGGCGGCGAGCTCGCAGACCCGGCGCATGGTCGCCGGATCGCCGGCGTGGAAGCCGCAGGCGACATTGGCGCTGGTGACGACGGACAGCAGGGCGTCGTCGTCGGTGAGCTGCCAGCGACCGAAGCCTTCCCCGAGGTCGGCGTTGAGGTCGATGACGGGAGGGGCCGCCGGGTCGATCATGGATGTCCGTTCCGGGGTGCGGATGCGGTGGGTGCGGGGCGCAAGCCAACGTACAGATCGTTGAACGATCCGACAAGAGGCGTGTTGTCTCGTCCTGCCATCTGGGATTGACTTCCGCTGACATGGCACCTGGACGGACCCCGCGGTCCGTCCTTACGGGACGGAGCGCGCAGCGTATGGCCGGCGGAGTGGCGAAGAACGATCAGCGGCGGCTCGCCGAGGTCGCGGGCCTGGAGCGGGACCGCGCGCTGCTCGGTCGCTCCAGTACGGCCGAGCGGGTCGCCGACATCCTGCGGGACCGGATCACCGAGGGCTACTTCCCGCCCGGCGCCCGGCTGTCGGAGGAGAGCATCGGCGGTGCGCTCGGCGTCTCCCGCAACACCCTGCGGGAGGCGTTCCGGCTGCTCACCCACGAACGGCTGCTGGAGCACCGGCTCAACCGCGGGGTCTTCGTCCGCGTGGTGACCGTGGAGGACCTGGACGACATCTTCCGGGTGCGGATGCTCGTCGAGTGCGCGGCGGTCCGCGGACTGGGGCAGGGTCCGTACGACGCCGCGGTGACCGAGGCCGTCGCGGCGATCGAGGCGGCGGTGCGGGCCGGCGAGACGGCCGCCGCGGACCGGCAGTGGGAAGACCTGTCGACCGCCAACATCCGCTTCCACCAGGCCGTCGTCGCCCTGGCGGGCAGCCCGCGCACCGATGAGCTGATGCGCGGCGTGCTGGCCGAACTCCGGCTGGTCTTCCATGTGATGGACGATCCGCAGCGCTTCTACGCGCCGTATCTGGTCCGCAACCGGCAGATCGCGGAGTCGCTGCTGGCGGGCGACGCGGTGGCGGCCGAGCGGCTGCTGCTGGCTTATCTGGAGGACTCGCGCGGCCAGCTGTCGGGGGCGTACGCCCGGCGCATCGCCGAGAGCTGAGAAGTACCCGGAGTTCACCGCCGCCGACCCCTTGTCGGATCGTTCAACAATCACATAGCCTCCGCAGCAATCTTTTCTCGCTCCCCACGCATCCGTGGGGCATCCCCTACGCGGAAGGCGGATCCATGATCGTGCTCCTCGGCGTGCTCGTGGTCGTGATCGGCTTCGCCACGAAACGCAATCCCCTGCTGGTCGTCGGGGTGGCCGGGATCTTCACCGGCTTCCTCGGCGGACTCTCCCCGGGCAAGGTGCTGGCCGCGTTCGGCGAGGGCTTCGCGAGCAGCCGGGCGGTGACCATCTTCGCGATCACCCTCCCGGTCATCGGCCTCCTGGAGCGCTACGGCCTCCAGGAGCAGGCCCGCACCCTGATCGCCCGGTTCGGCCGGCTCACCACCGGGCGCTTCCTCGCTCTCTACCTGGGGCTGCGGCAGATCGGCGCCGCGGTCGGGCTGACCAATGTCTTCGGCCACGCCCAGACCGTCCGCCCGCTCGCCGTCCCGATGGCGGAGGGCGCCGCCGAGCGCGCCCACGGCCAACTCCCGGACCGGACACGGGAGAAGATCCGCTCGTTCGCCGCCAGCGCGGACAACGTCGGCCTCTTCTTCGGCGAGGACGTCTTCCTCGCCGTCGGCTCGATCCTGCTGATCACCGGCTTCGTCAACACCACGTACGGCACCCACCTCGAACCGCTGGACCTCGCCCTATGGGCGATCCCCACCGCGCTGTGCGCCTTCGTGGTCCACGGCTGGCGGCTGCTGCGCCTGGACCGGCAGCTGGAGCGCGAACTGCTCACCGCACATGTCCACCACACCAGCGCAGCGGAGGCCGACCAGTGATCAAGGCAGAGTGGTTCTACTGGCTCGTCGGCATCAGCTTCCTGGTGATGGCCGCCCGGATGGTCGCCGACCGCAGCAACCCCAAGCGCTTCGGGACCGGCGCCTTCTGGGGCCTGATCGGCGCCGGATTCATCTACAGCAGCTGGGTCGTCACCAAGCAGGCGCCCGCCGCGCCGCTGGGCGCCGCCGTCCTCGTCACGGCCGTGCTGGCCGGCTTCGGCTTCACCGGGCGCGGCACCCCGCGCACCACCAGCCCCGAGGAGCGCACCGCGAGCGCCGCCCGCCTCGGCAACAAGCTGTTCGTCCCGGCCCTGACCATCCCGGCCGTCGCGCTGGCCTGCGCCGTCGGCGTCAAGCACCTCTCCATCGGGGGCCGGCCGGTCCTCCAGGAGGGCAGCGAGACCATCCTGGGCCTGGGGCTCGGCGCGGTCGTCGCGCTGGCCGTCGGCATGGCGATGCTGCGCGAGAAGCGGATAACCGTGCCCGTGGAGGCCGGCCGCTCCATGCTGGAGGCGATGGGCTGGGCGATGCTGCTGCCGCAGATGCTGGCCACACTGGGCACCATCTTCCAGGTCTCCGGCGTCGGCGGTCAGGTCGGCAAGCTCGCCGCCTCCGTCCTGCCCAAGGACTCCCTCTACATCGCCGTGGTCGTCTACTGCGTGGGGATGTTCGCCTTCACCCTCATCATGGGCAACGCCTTCGCCGCCTTCCCGGTCATGACCGCGGCCGTCGGCTGGCCGGTCCTCATCGGGCACTTCCACGGCAACCCGGCCGCCGTCCTCGCCCTCGGCATGCTCGCCGGCTTCTGCGGCACCCTCGTGACCCCGATGGCCGCCAACTTCAACATCGTCCCGGCCGCCCTGCTGGAGCTGAAGGACCAGTACGGGCCCATCAAGGCGCAGTTGCCCACCGCGGGCGTGCTGCTCGGCTGCAACATGGTGGTCATGGCGCTGTTCGCCTTCTGAGGCGGCGCCGTCCCGCCGGCCCTCCCGACACCTCACGGAAGACCGTATGACCCGCGTACTGCTCACCGGATTCGAACCCTTCGACGGGGAATCCACCAATCCCTCCTGGCGGGCGGTCCGCGCCGCCGCCGCCGAACCGTTCGCCGGGGCGGAACTCTCCACCGTCGAGCTGCCCTGCGTCTACGGCGGCTCGCTGACCGCCCTGCGTGCCGCCGTCGACGCGGCGCAACCGGACATCGTGGTGTGTGTCGGACAGGCCGGCGGCCGTCCGGACATCACCGTCGAACGGGTCGCCGTCAACGTCGACGACGCCCGGATCCCCGACGCCTCGGGCGCCGAGCCGATCGACGAGGTGATCGTGCCCGGCGGGCCCGCCGCGTACTTCTCCACCCTGCCGATCAAGGCGTGCGTGGCCGCCGTCCGCGCCGCGGGACTGCCCGCCTCGGTCTCCAACACCGCCGGCACCTTCGTCTGCAACCACGTCTTCTACGGGCTCGCCCACCTCATCGCCACCGAACTGCCCCACGTACGCGGCGGATTCGTGCACGTCCCGTACGCGCCCGAACAGGTCACCGACCGCGCCCAGCCGTCGCTCCCGGTGGACGCGGTCGCCCGGGCCCTGCGGGAGATCGCCGCCACCGCCGCCCGCACCCGGACCGACATCCGCGTCGCGGAGGGGGCCACGCACTGAGCCGCGGGTGACGCCGTAAACTGGAGCGCCGGCCGGGCGGCAGGTCCGTCAACGGACCCGGCGGCGGTCCACCCATGAGCGGATCCGCGCCGTTTCGTCCGTTGTCAGTGCCAGCGCCTACTCTGTGCGACGTGACTTTTTCCGCCCCGGGGGCCGCTGCGCCCCAGCTCAACGGCCCGAACCGGCCCGCGCCGGGCCCGGCCGCCGACGAAGGACTGGCCCGCCGGCTGCGCGCGCTCGCGTGCACCGCGCCGCTGCACGACCTCGATGTGCGCAAGGCCAACCTCGCGGGCGAGTACGGGGTCTACGCGATGGCGGAGGTGGCGCTCGCCGTCATCGACCTGGTCACCCTCAACATGGACTTCGACACCGGCGCCGACCACGAGGAGATAGTGGCGAAGGTGCTCCCGCGGGTCGCCGCGCAGGCACCGCGCCGCCCGGTGGCGGAGCACGAGCGGGTGGCCCGCTGGGTGCTGGAGAACCTGATCAACGTCGGCAGTGTGGACCGCGGCTTCCGCGCCGTGTACGGCACCTTCACCACCGAGGGCGAGTACGTCCGCCGCGACTACGACTTCAAGCTCATCGAAGAGGTCCCCGGCGCGGGCGGCGCGGTCTACCTGCGCGCCACGGACGAGGCCGTCAACGTCCTGGTCGGCGCCCTCGACACGGACGTCACCAGCGCCCAGATCGCCGCCGAGGTCAAGCTGGAGGTGCTGATCAGCCGGGGCCGCCTGGCCGACGCCCAGCTGGCCGCCGAGCAGGCCCGCTACCGCACCGTCCAGTACGCCGAGACGCTCCGCAAGACGCTGGACGCCACCCGGCGCAACGTCCGCGCCGTCGACTGGCTGAAGACCGTCCCCGACATGATCACCGAGGCGCTGGACCACGTGGCGGACCGCTACCGCCACGAGAACGCCATCCTCACCAACATCCGCAAGGCCCGCGACGAGGCCGAGGCCGTCGACGAGAAGACCAGCGAGCACAAGCGGCGCGCCGCCGAACTCGTCGACATCGTCAAGGACTGCATCCGCCGCCACACCCAGCTCCAGTCCCGGCTCCTGGAGGCCGGGCCGCTGTTCCGCGCCGAGCAGGACCGGCAGGCGTTCGCCGCCCCCACCGCCCGCGCCGGCCTCGACCTCTACGGCCAGCTGGTCGCCCCGGTGCTGCCGCTCTCCGTCGAGCACGCCACCCGGGTCACCGACGCCTTCTTCGCCCACGGCACCGGCCTGCGCACCCCCTCCGCGGTCCGGGTCGGCGACCTCGTCGAGATGCTGCTCACCCCGCCCATGGAGCGCGAGCACCTCGGCGCCGAGATGCCCGAGCCCGACCTGGTGGCCACCCCCGACGACAGCCGCTTCAGCGAGGCCCAGCTGGATGCCGCGATGGCGCTGCTGGACCTCCCCGCCGACGCCCCCCGCCGCCTCTCCGGGCTGCTCGCCGAGGCGCGCCGCAGCGATCCGGAACTCCCGTACCTGGTCGCCCTGCTGGCGGTGCACGCCGCCAGCCCGCCGGTCGGTACGGCCTACCGCCAGGGCGAACAGCAGCTGCTCTTCGCCGTCGACGACGGTACGGAACTGACCGACCCCGAATTCGGCGGCGCCGACCTCATCGTCGGCACGGCCCTGCTGGACGCGGCCGGAATGGCCGCCGACCGCTCGGAGGTGGCCTGATGCCCGTCGCACACGGCCTCCCGCCGATAGCGGACGACCCGCCGCCGGTGGCCCGCCGGGCCGCCGCGCCGTACGGCCACCCGCCCGCGCACCGGCCACCGCAGTACGAGATACCCCCGACCGTCCCCCGCAAGGAGCTTGCCCCGTGAGCCAGTACGACGCCGACGAGGCGCCGCAGCCCGACCCGGCGCCCGGCACCGGCGAGCCGGGCCGGGGCGCGCCCACCGACGGCACCGAGCCGGCACCGGCCGGGACCGCGCCGCTGACCCCCGCCGACGCGGCCGACGCCGCCCGGCTGGTCTCCTTCGGCCTCCAGCCCAAGCTGCTGCCCGCCCGCGACGCCGAATACGGCGAACTGCTCCGGCGCCATCGGGACGACCCCGCCTTCGCCCGGCTCGCCGACGCGGTCGCCGCCGGCCTCGGGCTGGTCGTCCTGGAGGTCTCCACCCGCGCCGGGATGGCCGTCACCGCCGCCGAGGACTCCGTCTTCGCCGTACGGATGGGCGACTACGCCCGTCGCGCCTCGGTCGACTCCGGGGACCGCTTCCTGCACGGCCTGGCCCATCTGGCCGTCGCCGCACTCGCCTTCCCGCGCCCCGAGGACCTGGCCGACGACGGCTACATCGGCCGGATCACCGTCAACGGCGTCGACGCCTTCGTACGGCAGGCGTGCCGCCGCCTGGAGGAGCGCGCCGAGCAGGACGGCGAGAACACCGACCCGGTGAGCGACGCCCCCGGCCTGGAGTCCGCCTGGCGGGTCTACGCCCGGCGGAGCGCGACCGGCGCCACCAAGGACGCCCGGCGGCTGGCCGGTTCGACGACCGGCATCATCGCCAAGGCCGTCACGTTCCTCGTCGACTCCGGCTTCCTCCAGCGCACCGGCGACGACGCCGGCGGCGCGTACCGGACCACTGCCCGCTATCAGCTCCAGGTCCGCGACATGGCCGGCACCGCGGCCATGGCCGAGCTCCTGGAGCTGGGCATCGTGCCCGTCGCCGACGGCAGCGCCTCCCTGCTGCCCGGCGAGGAGACCGATGACCTCGACCTGGTTGCGGAGGCGGGCCTGCCGTTCCACTCGGGCTGACGGGGCGGGGAGACGGGGGAGCGTGCGGTGCTTGGGTTGCGGCGCTCGGCGGTCCCCCCACCCCCGAACCCACCCCTCCCCCGAAGGGGGAGAGGGGGAGGGGGCGGGGGAAGAA
>NZ_BMRP01000016.1 GCF_014648695.1 Streptomyces albospinus | reverse complement strand
AGCCCCCGGGCCCTCCGATCTTACGAATGACCAGAGCAACCACCCTTGAAAGGTAGGACGACCCGATGAGCACCCCGATGAGTACCTGGACCACCACGCTGGACGCCGCCGGCATCCAGGACCCGCAGTTGCGGGAGGACTTCACCCGGCAGCGCTCGCTGGTGGCGCGCTACCGACGCGCGTCATACGTCGCGGTCCGGCTGCTCCTCCCGCGCCCCCTGGTCCCGCACGTGATAGCCGCCGTGGCCTTCATGCACCACACCGACAACCTCCTCGACCACGGCCCCGCAGCCGAGCGCCGCGACGCCTACACGGCATGGGAAGAGGCAGTACGCAACGCCCTCGTCACCGGCACCAGCGACCACCCCGTCATCCGCCCCCTCCTGCACGCCTGCACCCACCACAGCCGACTCCGAGGCTGCGTAGAGGACTTCCTCTCTACCGCCACCATCGACCTCGAATTCACCGGATTCACCACGGAATCGGACTACCAGCGCTATCTCGACCAGTACTCCCTGCCCGCCTTCCTGCTGGTCGCCTGCCTGCTCACCCCCGGCGAGGAACCCGCCGGCTACCGCGCCGCCTGCCGCACCTACATCGACGGCAGCCAACGCCTCGACTTCGTCAACGACCTCGCCGAAGACCTGACCGGCGGCCGGCTGACGATCCCCCAGGACACCTTGCAGCGCCACGGCGTGACCCGCACCGACCTCGAACGCGCCCAGAGCACCCCACACGTCCGCGCCCTACTGCACACCCTCCTCCAGCAGGCCCGCACCACCCTGGCCGACAGCCACCACGTGACCGCACTCCTGCCGCCCGCCAACCGCCCCTTCGCCCGCGCCCTGATCACCCTCGAAGAAGCCACCGCGGACGCAGCCCTGGCCAAGGGGCCCGCCCTCCTCACCGCCTCGGCACGCCCTCCCATCACCACCGCCCTGCGAATCCTCCTGCGCGAGTACCGCCACGCACGCCGATTCCGCCACTCCCCCACCGGACGCCTCTAGGTACCGGCGCCACCTCGCCACGCTCGTCCCCGTCCCCGACGTCAGGGCGGGCGACTCGGCCGGGTGGCACTGCGACGTGATCCACAGCGTGGCCCCGGTGCAGGACCAGAAGGGCTGGGGCAACGTCATGTACATCCCCGCCGCCCCCTGGTGCCCCCTGGTGCCCCCGCAACGAGCGCTACGCCGCCGACGTCCGCGAGGCATTCGTCACCGGCTCCAGCCCCGGCGACTTCCCCGCCGAACACCACGAGCGCAACTGGACCGGCCGCCTCACCCTCGACGACCTCAACGAGACCGGCCGGCGCGGTACGGGGCTCGATCGAGGCGCCCGCTTTGCCCACACCAGGATGCCGTTTCCGGACAGTGGCGCATTGCCTTCCTTGACGCGCCTGTCCCTTCGGTAAATCGTGTGACCGCTGCGCCCGCAGGGGAAGCGGCGCAGGTCAGCGGGGGTTTCCCGCTGCTCCACAAAGTTCTTCTCCATGGTTCTGCGCAAAGGAGAGTCCTGCCCTTGTCCGGCGAACAGCATCTGCTCAAGGTCTACACCGATCGCACCTACGTACACACCACCACGGTGCGCCACCAGGGCACCACGGTGGCCCTGGCCATGGACGACCAACGGCGCCTGGTCTACACCGTTCTCGACCTTGCGCACCATGACGAGGCCAAGGGTGAACTGGACGCCGCCTACTGGTCGGAGAACCCCCTGCCGCTGCGCTTCCCCTCCGAGATCGCGGACACCGGCTTCGCCGCCGCCGGGGCCACCGCGTTACCCGTGGTGAAGAACGGTGGGCGCATCGAGGCGGCGGCCGGCGAGGCCTTTCGCGCGCGGTAGATCGTGCGGCACGGCACGTCGGTCCGCGAGCACGAACCCGAGTCGCATTTGAGATCGATGCCGCCGAAGCCGTGGGAGAGCGGCTCCAGCCCCGCCGCGTGCAGCGCATCGGTCACGTCGGTGTCGTCGTAGTACCAGCTCGTCAGCGTCTGGTCGACCCTCTGGGCCCGGTCCCCGGCGTCGAATACCCCTGAGACGCGCAGCATTCCGCGGCGGCTACCGGTGTCCCATACCCCACGCTTGACCACGACCGCCTCACGGCTGTCCGTGAGCGTGGCGTGGTTCCAGTGCAGGAAGTGCGACTGCTCATAGAGGTCGAACACGAATTCGCCTGCCGGCGCGAGCGCAGAGGCCACCGCGGTGAAGCACTGCCGCAGATCGTCGAGGGAGGGAAGGTGGTTGAGTGCGCCGTCCAGGCTGACGCACGCGGCGACGTTGGTGGGCAGGTCGAACGAGCGAGCATCGGCCTGTATCAAGCAGAACCGGCCCTCCTCGATCCGCCCGGTGTGTCGGGTACGCGCGAGATCGAGCATTGCCTCGGAACCGTCCACCCCGTACAGGGTCCATCCGCCCTCAAGGAAGTGAGCGGCGGTCACGCCGGTGCCGCAGCAGATGTCCGCAGCGGTGAGGTCGTCCCCGGCCGCTTGTGCCAGGTGCTCGACCAGCCTCGGTGAGAACCGGTCCACCCAGCCGGTGTAACTGCTGTCGAAGAAGGCGGCGAATCCGTGGGAATAGTAATTGTCCATCCGAGTTTCCCTTCTTGTCGGCACCGCTCAGGGCACCCGAACTTCAGCACGGTGGTGTTCTGGGGCGTTCGCTCATGGGCGGACGTCGGGCTCACGCCGGGGCGGAGGCGGGGCGCAGAAGCGGGACAACGCACTCGGCGAAGAGCGTGACGCTGTCCCAGTCCACCGGTGGCCGGATCCCCAGCACGAAGTCGGTGACGCCCAGTTCGCGGTAGGGCAGTAGCGCTTCGACGCACTGCTCCGGCGTACCGAAGACCAGATACTCCGGCCAAACCGGCGAATCAGGCGGGAAGGTGTGCCGCAATCGATCGAGTTTGCCCGGCAGATCCGCCGGGTCGTCGACGAGCAGGGCACGGAAGGTCAGCGAACGACGGATCTCCGCCCGGTCACGGCCGGCCCGCTCGCACTCGCGGTCCAACTGCTCGACGCGTCGGTGATACCGGGCGGTGTCCGTGAGCAGGCTGTTCCACACGTCGCCATGCCGTGCGACCACTCGCAGTACGGGCTTGCTTGCGCCGCCGACGACCAGCGGCAACCGCGGCTGCACCGGCGCGGGACGGAGGTAGCCCTCTGTGATGCAAAAGTGCTTGCCGGTGAACGAGAACCTCTCGCCCGACCACAGGCCACGCAGGACCGTGGCGGTCTCCTCCAGCATTTCCAGTCGCTCGGTGCGTTCAGGCAGGTCGAAGCCGTACTGCTGGTACGCCAGATCGGCTCCACCGACTCCTATGCCGAGTTCCACCCGCCCGGCGCTGACGTGGTCAATGGTCGCGGCGAGCGCGGCCAGCATCGCCGGATGACGCCAGGCCACCGGCGCGACCATGAGTGCACCGCGGATCCGGTCCGTATGTGCGGCCAGTGCGGCGAGCAGCGTGGTGCCCTCGAAGCACGGGCCTTCCGGCCCGCCCATGGGTGGTCGCAAGTGGTCGAAGATCGAGCACCAGTCGTAGCCGAGTTCCTCGGCCCTGCGCCACAACGCGAGGATCTCGTCGTACGTCTCATACTGTTGCCCGGAGTGGACTCCGAACCTCAATGCCGGTTCAGGCGACGGCATCGTCGGCCCTCGCCATGCCCGTCACGTCCCTCTCCCCGTTCATCACCGACGCGAGAGCGGCCGCCAGCGTCCGGACGCTGTGGAAGGTCTCAGGGGTAATCAGCTCGTCGGGGAGGCTGAGACCGAACTCGTTCTCGATCGCCACCAGCGTCGCGACTGTGCCCAGTGAGTTCAACCCGGCGTCATGCAACGGGAGTTCCGGCGTCAGATCGGTGCCGACTGCGTCGGGCAACTGACGGGCGACGAGATCGCGGACCGTCTCGCTCAGAGCGTCACCGGTTCGACCGGCCGTATCACTCATGTTCCTCTTCTCCTTCGTCGGCCCGGCCGGCAAGGCGCGCTCGGGCTGGGGTAAGGGGTCCGGCCGAGGGCGTCACTGCGTGCTGAGGCGCACGGTGACGGTCTTGGGACGCTGGTACTCCGTGAGGGCGAGGACGCTCATGTCCGTGCCATGGCCCGAGCTGCCGCGACCGCCGTGGGGCAGCTCGGGGCTCTGGTCCAGGTGGCAGTTGACCCAGACCTCCCCGGCGTTCAACTCGTGGGCCAGGGCGAGCGTGGTGGCCGTGTCGGATCCCCAGACGCTCGCGGCGAGAGCCTGCCGTACGGAGTTGGCCAATGCCGGCGCCTCCTCGACGTCGTCCACTGCCTGGACCGTCAGCACCGGGCCGAACACCTCCTCCGCCACTGCCGGGTCGTCAGGCGCCAGATCGGCAAGGATCCGTCCGGGCCGCCAGAAGCCGTTCTCCTGTCCCGGCTGCAACGCGATGTCGGCGACATGCTCGATGCCCGCCGCGCTGCTTCCCACAATGCGGTCGTAACGCGCCGCCTGGTCGGCGTTGTTGAGCGGCCCGAAGTCGGATCCGGCACGCCGGCTGCTCATCGCCTCGGCCAATCCGGCGATGGTCCGGTCGTAGTTCTCTCGCAGGGTGATCACCCGTGCCGGAGCGGCACAGCTTTGACCGGCGTTGTACGTGACGGCCCGAACCAGTTCCTCGCAGGTGCCTTCGGGCGCGTCCGGGAGGACAAGGGCGGGGCAGTTGCCGCCGAGCTCCAGGCTGACCCGGTGCAGTGCCGCACGGCCGGCGACATCCCGGCCCCCTGCCTCACTGCCGGTGAAGGCCACCATGTCGATGTCCTCGGCGACCAGCAGCCGACCGGTGTCACGGTCGCCCGGTACCGTCACCAACGCGTCAGGGACGAGGGCCGTGGCCGCGTCCCGGGCGAGCAACACGGCGGTGTCCGGAGTGGTCAGAGCGGGCTTGAGCACGACGGTGTTGCCGGCGGCGAGCGCCGGCCCGATGCGCCAGGCGGCCATCATGAGTGGGTAGTTCCAGGGCACGATCGCAGCGACGACGCCCATGGGCTCCCAACGTACCCAGCTCTCGCGGCCACGTATCCGCCGACCGCCCGCGGGTGCGGTGTCGGCACGCTGGGCGCCGGCGTAGAACCGAAGCAGATCAGCGCAGTTCTCGACCTCGCCCTGTGCCTCGGCGTCGGGTTTCCCGGTACCGGCCTGCTCGGCCGCCACATACGAAGCGGAGTTTTCCTCTATGAGGTCCGCGAACCGCAGCAGGCGTCGCGCCCGCTCTCGGGGAGTAAGGCCGGCCCAGGCGGGCTGGGCACCGCGGGCGGCCACCACCGCCGCACGGGTGTCGGTTTCCCGGCCGACGGCAGGGGACGACCGCTCCTGGCCGGTGCGCGGGTCGGTCAAGGGCAGAGTGAGATGGTGCTGCGACATCGTGGGCCCTGCTTCCAGGTGGTTTCGGGTCAGGACATGGCAGGTGGTTCGGCGACCCGATGGCTCACCCGAACCGGTGCGGGGAGTGCGGGCAGCCGTTCGCCGCGAGCTCCTCACCGCTGGACGCCGCTATGTCGCAGATACGGCAGGTGATACGGCCGAGATCACCCAGTAGCGCGGTGTATGCGGTGAGTTCCTGCCGTTCGGGGCTGTCCAGGTGGCGGTGCGGAGCACCCACGGCGAGAATCATGTGGTCGGTCACCGCGCCCACCGCATGGGTGAGGGCGCCCTCCACCATGTAGACCTGTCCGGGGCGTGTCTCCACGATCTCTCCGGCGACGGCGATGGTGCCGGTGCCGGCCAGGACGAAGAGCAGATGGTCCCCGGGGTGGGTGTGAGGGGCGAAGCCACTGCCGGCGGGCACATGCAGGATGTCGGCACCGACATGACCGCTGGAGAGCAGCGAGCGTCCCGTGGCATCCGCGGTCTTCGAAACACGGGTGGGGCCGGGGGCCATCTCGATGCCCAGTTGCTGGGTCGTCCCGTCCAGCCCGAGATCGGCCGCCCAGTCGCAGATCAGCAGGGGCGAGCGGCGGATGCCGGGCTCTTCGAGGGGCGGGAGCGCCGAAGCCTCCGTGGCTTTCGCGCGGCCGAGGACCGACAACAGTTGCACCGCCTTGGCCTCTCGTTCGGCCGGAGCGAGTTGGTGCAGTTCCTCGCGCAGGACGTCGATGGTTTCTTCGACGGGCAGGCTGTGTGTGGTCTCGGTCATGTTCTTCTTCCTTCACGGTCTTGGCAGTTGTGGGTATGAACCGGCGGGAGCGGAGGGCCGCCCGAGGTGTGGCAGGACGTGCGGATCGAGCGCCGAAATGGTCAGGAGGTGGCGCTGTGGACCGCTTCCCGGCCTCTTGGTTCCGGTGCCGGCGGGGCGTGCGGGGCTCGGCCGACGGCGAACGGGACACGGTTCAGGCACTGGGCGAGGTGACAGGCAAGAGGGGCGGCGAACAAGTGGTAGAGCAGCGGGGAGAACTCCTCGCGCACCTGCGCGTGGACGGGCAGCTCCGCCCAGGCGTCGAAGCCGTCGAGTTGGTCCGCAGGAGCGACAGCGACGAGCCGTCGCCCCAGCTCGGTGGCGCGCCGGGCGACCCGGCGGGCGTGCCGGGAGCAGCGGCCGGCGGGGGCCAGCACGAAGACCGGCAGGTCGGGCGGGCCTGCGAACCGCTCGACGTGGCACCACTCTTCCAGGTCCTGGCCGACCGCGAGGACGGCGGAGGTCTCGACTGCTTTCGCCGCGCTGTACAGGGCGCTGCCATGGGACGGTCCGCTACCGAGCATGGTCAGCACCGGCGCGGCAGCGATCCGTTCGGCGATCTGCCGAGTCCGCCCGATGTTCTCGCCCACGGTGGCTTCGACCGCGTCGGCCAGTGCGCCCAGTTCGTCCCGCAGGATGTCGGCTGCCGCGCGGTCCAGGTGTCCACGTGCCTGCCCCAGGGCTATCGCCAGCAGCAGCGCTCCAAGGAGACTGGCCTGGTAGGTGCGTACGCCCGGAGACGGCTCCTGGTCGGGCAGTGCGAGCAGGACGGTGCCGTGTGCAGACCGGGCCAGCGGGCTCGCCGCTCTTCCGGTGAGAGCGACGACCGCTCCCCCCTCCGCCCTCGCCTGCTCGGCCGACCGGACAACGAGCGGGCTGCTGCCGGAGGCGGAGATCGCAAGGGTGAGCACGCGGGCAGGCGAGGAGGGGGCGGCAGACTTCCAGTAGTGGGTGAAGGGCAGCGCGCTCACCGGCCGGCAGTCCACACCGGCGAGGGACCGGAAGGCCATCTCGACGGCCCGGGCGGCATGGTCACTGTCCCCGTTGCCCACGATGACCACCGACTCGACGCCTGCCAGGCCCAAGGCGCCCGGCAGGGCACGCACCTGTTCGGCGAAGGGTGCGACGTGGGCCCGTATGTCGTCGGCGAGAGACTGGACTTGACGGAGCATCACCTCCGGTTCCAGCGGCGGTGATCCGGCCGGGCCGGGACCCTGGCTGTGAGCAGGCGTCATCGCTCGGCCTCCCTGACGATGTCGACGTAACGCCGCACAAGGTCGATATCGACCTTGCCGCCCCACCCCTCGCTTTCCAGGCACGTTCCCACGAACGCCCCGTCCGCGGCGGCGAGCAATCGCGCCGCGTTGCCGTGGTTCGTGTGTCCGGCCAGGATGATGGGCAGGTGGGGCACGGCCTCGCGGACGGACGCGATCATGTGCAGTGTCCTGCGCTCGTCAGGGTGCGAGAGCGACACCGCGTCCGCGCCGACGGTGCGGGCCGCACGAGCCACCTCCGCGGTGGTCTTCTCCCCTCCGTGCCAGGTGAAGTGCAGGGAGTCGATGTCCGCCACTATGCCCACGCTCTCCGCGTCGATCGAGCGGCGATAGCTCATGACCTCCAGCGGATCGGGCCGCACCATGCCGTGAGCGGTGAGGGTCTGTCCCACCAACGCGCCGGCACGGACGTAGTCGCCCCCGGCCACCTGTGCCACGGCGAGCGATGCCCTGGTGGCGTTGCGCATCATCTGGACACCGACGCGGAACGCCCCGCCGGTCGCCTCGACGACCGCGCGCGCGATCAGGCCCATGGCGACGGTACGTGCCGGGTCCGACTCGTCGGCGACGCTGTAGACACGGTCGACCGTCTGGATGAGGCATCCGTCCGCCCCTCCGTCGCACAGGGCCCGCGCGGACGCCACCGCCGTGTCGAGGATCTCCGAGAAGGTGTGGGGCTGGTGGAAGGGAGTGCCGGGCAGGGGCGCCAAGTGCACCATGCCGAGGACGAGTTTGTGCCTGCCGTCCGGTACGGCCCAGGAATTCATGCGGCCCCTCGCTTTTCGTGGTGGGGGGAAGACGTCACCGGGCCGCCCTGTCGACGAGATGGGACCCCAACCGGTCCAGAGCGGGTGCGAGCTGCTCCCAGGGGCGGGCGGTGGTGATCCGCATGACGGCACCGGAGAAGCAGAAGGTGAGGATGCCGGGGAAGAGGGACACCCCCGTCTCTCGCAGAACGTCCCGGAAACACCGGTAGGAGTCGTCCCAGCCGGGCAGCTCCACGGTGGTGTTGATGGAGAAGCGCGGCGCGAGCACCCGCGCAGGTGACTCCGCCAGGCGGACGGTGGCAGCGTCGCGGAGCACGGTGAGTTCCTGCGCCCTTCGCAGCCGCTCCGTCCGGTAGGTGTGGTAGGCGTGTCGTAGCTGCCCCGTGTCGAGTCCGTAGGACGCCTCGAACTCCTTGAGTTCGTTGAGCCCGGGCTCCTCCAGGCCGGTGATCAGCCATCGCTCCATGCGGGCCAGTACTTCCACGATCGTGTAGAAGAAGGAAGGCGGGCCTCCGAAGGAGGAGGAGGCGTACTCGTAGTACTCGGCGATGAAGCCGGGGTCGGCGAGGAACCAGCCCGCCTTGAGCCCCGGAGCCGACCATGTCTTGGACAGGCTGGAGACCCGGACGACGTGGGGCGCGCCACGCGCGGCGGTGCGCTCCTCGTAGGCGCCCAGCCACTCATGGCACTCGTCGAGGACGATGACGGTGGAGGGGGAGGCTGCTTGGATCAGCCGTCGCAGGCCGTCCTCCGTGACGGCCGCCCCGGTGGGGTTGCCCACCGTCTGGAGCAGTACCAGAGGGGTGTCGGGCGTGAGCGCTGCAAGGAGCGGCTCGATCGAGGTCTGCCCGTGCTCGCTGTCCAGGGGAACAAGCTGTATGGCGTGCCGACGGGCGATCGTCTCGACCAGGGGTGGGTAGTTGGGGATCGCGCACAGCGCCGGTGGCGTGGACGGGGAGATGTTGTGGAGTACGAAGTCCGAGAGCGTGCTCACGGCGAAGGTCCCGCCCATGGTCATGGCCACGTGTTCGGGCCCGTAGCGCACGCCGTCGAGCCGGGCGGTCTCGTAGGCGGCGATCGCTTCGCGCGCCGGGTAGCGCCCCCGCGAGTCGGAGTAGCCGTACCAGTCGCGGTCCAGAGCGAAGCGGATGCATTCCTTCAGGCATTGCGGAAGCCCCCACCGTTCCTCGTCCACCGCTCCGCCGGAGAGGATGTACTGCGCGTTGTCCCTGAGATCGCCGTACAGGTCGTCGCGGAAGTACCAGTTGAACAGCTCCTTGACGAACCGAACGGTTGCCCGGGAGCTCAGCACCTGCTCCGGTTCGACCGAGCGGAGTCGGCGGCTGTCCCGCCACTGCTCGGCCAGCGCTGGATGGTGCGCGTGGGGGCCCAGTTCGTTCTCCACGCGGCCCAGCCACAGGTTGCGAAGTTCCAGCGGATCGTCGGGGCGGCGGGCTCGGGCGAAGACGTCGAGCACCCGCTCGTCGACGTGGGTGACGAACGTGTCGGATATCCCGGCCTGCCGGGGTGCCCGCCGGGACATCGCAAGGACGTCCTGCGACGCGTGCGAAGGACGCGGGACCAGAGGGGAGTCGAAGAGTGTCATCGGCTTCTCGCATGGAGTGGTGGGGAGGGGCCTTCGGTGGGGTCCGGCGCGGGCGACTCGGCCGCTAGCGGATGCGGAGGCGCTGGAGGTGCCGTTGCTGTCGCGGGGGCGTCGCAGCACCGGCGGTTCGGCCGTGGAAGTAGTACGTGTTGTCGATCACGACAAGCAGTCCCCGGCGCCAGCGCACCGCGATCGCCTCTTCGGGCGCGTACATGGCGGTCAGCAGCTCGCGCAGGGCCGCGTTGACCGCCTCGGGGTCGGTGTCCGGTCGGTCATGTGTCCACCGCAGCTCTTGATCGAGAAAGTCGCGGAAGGAGAACACCCAACGGCCGTCGACGTGGCGCGCGATGGCCGGCGCCGCTGGACTGTCCCGGTAACGGGTACGGGAAAGCAGCTCCAGGGTCCTGGGCGACAGCCGACGCGCCACCTCCCGCATGGGCACCAGCACCGTCTGGGCGTGAGGGGTCTCGTCGCCAGGATTGACGCACATGAGCACGATGTACCGGGGCTGTCTCGACACCCCGGCACCGCTGCTTTCGGAGTGCAGGGAGAGCGAGTTGCGGGCGAAGGGCTGGAGCGACACCTCCGCTGTGGGCGCGTGCCGGCTGCGGAGGTTGAGGATGACTCCGTCCTGTACGAACGGCTGTACCGCGGGATCCGTTTCCGGGGTCGCGGTGCCCAAGCCGTCGCCGAGTGTCATGAATCGGTGGGGTGACAGCGGCTGGTCGAGCTGAACGACGGCCAGGCCCTGACGCCACAGTTGCTCGGCGATCTCCTGGTGCAGGCCGCAGGCGTCGGCCGCCGGCCCCTCCAAAGTGGCTGCTGTCGGACTGTGCAGGGGCGTTGCGTTGCCCAGCAGTCGTTCCCTGGGCGCGAGGTGAGGGTCGGACTGCGACGCCCGGAAGCTTCCGCGTGTGGCATCGCGCTCTGCCGCGCATGTGGCTTCGGAGGATGCGAAGGCGGGTTTTTCCATGCCGTGTTCCTTTGCTCGGACGAATCAGCTACCGGACGCCAAGAAACTGTGGAGCGGTGGCATTCGGCCCCTCTCGATGACGCTGACGGTCAGAAAAAGGGGTGCAACATTGACGGCCAAGGCGTACTGGTGAACAAGAAACCGTGATGCCGGCCTCGGCCATGGGTGGTGTGCGGACGAAACCGATGGATCAGCCTCCGAAGAGCCCCTCTCCATCCCCCGCAGGCCGGTACTCCTGCGGCTTCGACTCAGCACGCGGAGCACTCTAGAGGCGGAGTTGGAATCACTCGGGAATCACGAAGAGCCACAGTGGACCACGGGCGATAGCCGGCCGATTATCCGGGAATTCTCCGAAGATTGTTAAGGTTTGAGCCGTCCAAGAATTCGATACTTCCTGCGGACCGCCGGTGTACGACGGCACCACTACCGGCCGGCCCGCCTCAGCTCCTCTGCGGGCCCCGGCATGAAACGAGGCGTTCATGGGATTCACGCACGGGCGCCGCGTCGCACACTGCCCGTATTGCGGCCACGCCTACACGGACAGAACGAGCTGGCCGTTGCACTGCCATGCGTGTGAGGAGACGCTCTGGCGCAACCCGCTGCCTGCCGTGCTCGCGCTACAGCCCGTGACACAGGAGGACGGCTCTCGGGGCATCGTCGTGATCCGCCGTGCTCTCCCCCCGGGGCGTGGCCGATGGGCGCTGCCCGGTGGATACCTGGAAGTCGGGGAGAGCTGGCAGGAGGCGGCCGTGCGCGAACTCCGGGAGGAAACCGGGCTCATGGCCTCTGCGCAGGGTGTGCGTCTTTTCGGAGCGCACAGCACACGGGACACCCTGGAGGTCTTCGCGCTGTTGCCGACGCGTGCGGCTGCGGGACTGCCCGAGATGGCGCGCACGGCCGAGACCCAGGGCTGCTGTGTGCTCAGCGAAGCGGTGGAGCTCGCCTTTCCCGGACACACCCGGGCCTTGGCCGCTGCCCTGGCCGGTCGCTCGCTGCTCACACCATGAACGACGACGGACATGTCCTGAACCGCAGGCGCCCCGTAGCCCAGGCCGAGGAACTCGATCGCGTGGCCTGTGCACGCCACCTCCGTGAACGCCTCTTGTCCCGTCCGCGCGTTCAGCCGCCGGCCGGGCCGGACCCTGCTCCCTGGCTCGCCGCGCCGCCCGGCGGGACGTCCGGCACCGGGCCGCGCCCGGCCAGGCTCCCGTCCAGCCAGGCTGCCACCAGCTCCACCCGCGAGCGTCGGCCGGTGCGCTGGAACAGCCGGGCCAGCCGTTGTTCCACCGTCTTCTCACTGCACGCCAGACGGGCCGCGATCTGCCGGTTGGTCCCGCCTTCGCCGACCATGCCGATCAGCTGTACGTCCGCCTCGCTCAGGCCCTCGCGGGCCGAACGGCCCCTCGGCAGCGGCACGTTGCGGCGTTGCGCCGACCGGCCGAGCAGCACGCGCCCCGGACGCCCCAGCGACAGCAGGTGGGTGTGGTGCGCCGCCTCGGCCAGCCACGGCTGGGGATCGTCGCCGACCTCGGCGAGGACCTGGCAGCAGTACAGCATCATGTGCCGGTCGCCCCGCCGCTCGGCCGAGCGGTAGGCGTCGTGCGCGCCGTCCGCGTCGCGGTCCAGCACCCCACGGGCGACGAGCAGCGACTCCCGGGTCATGGCCGTGTCCGCCTCCGCGTGCAGTGCCGCGAGCTGCTCCAGGGCCTGCCGCGCCTGCCGCGGCCGGGTCTCCTCGACGAACGCCAGGATGCGCAGCAGCACCCTCTCGGCCCCCGTGAGCAGGCCGCTGCCGCGCGCCCGCCGCACGTCGTGCCATGCCTCCTCCAGCGCCGCGTCCTGCTGACCCGACCAGTACCGCACCCCCAGCCGGGCGCGGGCCACCAACGGGTGGACGACCGTGCCGGGAATGAGGTCGAGCCACTCGCGGGCGCGTACGAGGTCACCGCGAAAGCAGTGGATCTCGGCCGCCAGTGCCCGGGACAACTGGCCGGTGCCCGACCCGCCGCAGGCCCCGCTGCGCTGCTCGATGCCGCGGGCCGCCGACAGGGCGTCGTCCCAGCGCCCGGCCAGGTAGTCGCGGACCATGGCGTGGTAGCGGCCGGCCGCGCTGTGGTCCGCGCGTACGTAGCGTTCGCCCAGCACGGATTCGAGGGCGCCTGCCAGGTCGCCGTAGGCCGCGGCGTCACGCAGCCGCCCGATGGCCGCATCGCAGACCTCCTCCCGCTGGAGGCCGTGGACGGCCCTCGCCAGCTCCTCGTGGCCGCCCACGGCGGCGGCCAGCGTCCGCAGCTCGGCCCGGGACGGCAGCGGACCGTGCCGGTCGCGCAACCGGCCGCTGTCCGGAGCGGGTTCCGCGGACGGCGGCCACGGGGTGAGCGGGCCGATCCCGTACCGGCCGCCGAGCGCGGCCAGCATCGCCGCCCGCGGCATCCGCGCGCACACCTCCCGGGGCACGGCGCCGTCGTCGTAGGGCGACCGGTGCTCGTGCAGTGCGGACAGCCCCCAGGCGAGGGCGGCGAACTCCAGCCCGCCGCCGTCCGTGGGGCCGGGGTCCCGCAGGCCGGCGAGGATCGGTTCGCCCAGCGCGAGGACGCCGGCGTGGTCGCCGCACCCCAGCCCCAGTTCGGCGGCCTCACGCAGCACGCCCAGCGTCGCGGGGTAGTTGGGCGGCAGGCGGCGCAGCGCGGACAAGTAGGCCCGGGCCGCCCGCGGGTGGTAGGACCGGGCGTCCCTGGCGGCAGCCGCCAGCAGCAGCGGCACCGCGACGCCGTCGTTCAGCGCGGGGCCCGCAGCCGCGACGTGGTCGGCCAGCAGCGGATGGCACGCGCCCGCGGTGGCGGGGCCCAGCCGCTCGGCGACCGTCTGCACGACGGCGGCGTGCATCGAGCGGACGTCGCGGCGGGGCGGCAGCGTCCGCAGCGCCGCCGCCAGCGCGGGGACGGCGAAGGCCAGCCGGCCGTCCCCGTCGATGGTCAACGCCCGCTCCCGCACCAGCCGGTCCACCGTCCGACCGAGGTCCGCTGCGAGCACCGCGCACGCCGGGATCAGGCTGTGCAGGTCCTCCAGCCGCAGCTCGGCGCGGTGCAGGAGGCCGGCCAGGACGACGGCGGCGTCCGTACCGTCGGCGGTGACCCGGCGCAGCGGTTCCGCGTCCACGGTGAGCCGCAGGCCGTCCTCCGTTCCTGCCAGGCAGGTACGGCCGTCGAGGTCGACGAGGCGGCCGTCCTCGTCCAGCGCGGTCAGGACCGACAGCACGGCCGCGGGGTTGCCGGCCAGGGGGCCGAGAGAACGCCGCACCGCCGCGAGCAGCGCGGGTTCGGCGGGACGGCCGAGACGCTGTCCGACGAGCTTGCCGACGTCCGCCGGCCGCAGCGGCGGCAGGTCGAGCACCCGGTCGGCCGCCGTCGCCAGGTCGGGCGCGGCTGCCGGGCCCCGGGGTACCGGGCGCCCGGCGATCACCACCGGCAGGCCCGCGGGCCGGAACACGCGCAGCATCAGCTGGAGCGCGTTCGCGGTCGGCGGGGGCATGCGCTCGGCGCCGTCGAGAACGAGGGCGAACGGCACGTGGCACGCCGCGTCCGCGAGGGTCTCGCCCAGCGTGGACAGCAGCGTCAGTTCGCTGCCGTCACCGGAGCGCGCCTGCGCCCGGCGCACGGCGGTGACGCGGGCCAGGAGCCGGCCGTGCTGGACCTCGGCGAGCACGCCGCAGACGGCGTCGGCAAGGGCGGCGGCCCCGGTCGGCCCGGTGGCGGTCTCCCAGGACAACCGCAGCACCTTGGCCCCCTCTTGGACCACCGCGTGCCGCGCCTCGTCCAGCACGGCGGTCTTGCCCGCTCCGGCCTCGCCGGTCACGAGCAGGGTCCGCGCCGTAGCGGCCGGACGCAGGGCGTCGGCGACCACGCCGACTTGATGGTCCCTGCCGACGAGAGATGCACGGCGTTCCACTGGACTCCTCACTCGCTTTCGGCCCACGTCGAGCGGGGCCTCCCGCCGATCGTGACGTCGTCGCGGGAGACGGCCATAATGCAGGCTCCGACGGGACCGGCGCACCGGTCCCGTCGCGCGCACCAGGCGAAACGCCCGCCGGTGACCCGTCGTTGAGGAGGTTTTGTGGACAGTGGCCGGCCGGCGGAAACCGGGGCGGTGTACGGTGCCACGGCGCCGTGGGCGGACGGCCTGAGCGTGCACCTGGTGGGCCGTGAACAGGAGTTGACCGAGTTCGAGCGCTGCCTGGACGACCCGGACGGTCCCGGCCTGGTGCTCGTCCACGGAGAACGGGGAGCGGGGCGCAGCGCGTTCGCGCAGGCGGCCACCGAACGGCTGGCCGCGCGGGATCATGTGGTCCTGCCGCTGGTCTGCGTGCGCGGGGACCAGGACCGTCCGCTCCTGCTGGCGCTGCGGGTGGTCACCGCCGTGCGGGAGCACCGGTCGGTCACCGGGAGGCAGCCCGCGGCCGGACGGACGGACCCGGACGCCGAGGTGCTGCCCGCCACGGAGAGGGGCGATCGGGCGGCGCTCGCCGACGCACTGCTGTCCGCGCTGACGCATGTGGCGCCCGTGGCCGTGGTGGTGGACGACGCGCAGTACGCCGATGCGGCATCCCTCGACGTACTGGGAGTCGTCGCCGCCCGGCGCCCCCCGGAGGTCCGGCTGGTGATCACGTCGGTACGGCACACCGGCGGGGCCGGTGACGCCGCGTCCGGCCGCCGGCAGGACCAGGCCGTCGGACTGCCGGCGGAGGCGGGAACGGCGCGGACGATCGCCCTGCCGCGCCTGACCCGGCCGCAGCTCGCCGACATGGTGGCGCGGCGGTCGCAGGCGGTGCCCGACCCGGCCCTGGTGGAGCGCGTCCTCGGGCTGACCCGCGGGATTCCCGCAGCCGCCGACGCGCTGCTCACCGAGTGGTCACGGCGGGATGCGGTGCGGATCGCCGACGGGCACGCCTTCCTCGCCGCGAGCGCGCCGGTGCCGGTACTGCCTGATGAGGACCGGTTCATGAGGGCGCTGCACGAGCTCGGCGAACCGTGCCGGACGACGGCGGCGGCACTGAGCATCCTGTGGCCGCTCGGCCGGACGGCGGCGGCACTGGTGGCCGGGTCCACCGGTCTGTCCGACCAGGAGGTCGGCGACGGCGTGCGCCGCCTGATCGCCGCGGGCCTCCTGGACGAACTGCCCGGCGAGAACGGCGGCGGCCCCCGGGGCTGGGTGTTCCGGTCACCGCTGATGGAGCACGCCACCCGGGAACGGCTCGGGCCACTGGAACGGGGCCGGATGTCCGCCGCCGCAGTGGAGGCTCTCTGGGCGGCGCGGGACGGCGCGACCGCAGCGACGGCCGCGAGGCGCCCGGCCGTGCTCCTCAAGGAGGCGGACGCCGTGACGTACCTGCCCGACCGGATCGCCGACGCGGGCGGGCTGATCGACCGCGAGCGCGCGGCGGCGGAACTCACGGCCGCCGCCGAGGCGTTGCACCCCGACCCCGAGGACCGCGGCATGCTGCGGTGGTTCCGGGCGGCGCTGCGCCTGATCGAGGAACCGGCGGCCCGCGAACTGGCGTTGCTGCGGTGTGTGAAGGCCGCCTGGATCGTGGGCGACCACCCGGCGGCGGGCCGGGCGGCGGAGACGATTCTGCGCGCCCCCTCCGACGTCGTCAGCGGCCCGGATCTCCACGAGCTCGCCACCCTCCAGGTCGTCGCGGCCACCTCCGTGAAGGACTGGCCGCAGCTGTCCCGGATGGGGGCGGCCGAGTGGTGGGACCGTCTGCCGCTGCCCCCGGAGGCCGCGTTGCCGGCGCGGGCGCTGGCGTTGTGCATGAGCGAGCGGTGGTCGGAGGGGCTGGACCTGCTCTCGCGGACGGAGACGGTGTGGCGCCCGCACCCGCACATCCGGCTGGTACCCGAGCTGGCGCAGGCCGTCGGGTACCTGGTGCAGGGCCGGACCGACGCGCTCGCCCGCGCCCTGGAGGCGCCGCCGGATCCCGGCCTCCCCCCGGAGGTGCTGTACTCGATAGCGGCCGGGTACACCCTCCAGTTGCTCGGCAACGCCGACCTGTGCGGCGCCATGGACCTGCTGAAGGACCGCGGGATGCCGCCCGCGGCGCTTCCCCCCGCCACCCGCTTCCTCCTGCTCCACCTCCAGGGCCGGTGGGACGACGCGTTGGTGCTGGCGCGCGGCATGGTCGCGAAGGACCAGACGTTCATCGCGGCGCCCCAGCACCATCTGTTCGCCGCGGGGACGGCCGCCATCCTGCTGGCCAGGGGCAAGCCGGCCGGCGCCGCCCGTCTGATCGCCGGTGAGCGTGGGACCCACGAAGGTCATGTGGAGATCTTCCTGGACGTCGCCGAGGCCGCGGTGCTGCGGACCATGGGCCGTTTCGACGCGGCCGACCGCATCTTGCGGCGCGGGCTGCGGGAGGCCGACGCCCGCGGCTATGTCTACGGAACCGACGAGCTGGCCGCCGCCCTCGCCACGCTCCGGGCGGAGGACGGCCGGGCCGATGCGGCGGCGGCCTGTCTGCGGCGCCTGGAGGAACTCGCCGGGCGCACCGGCACCGGACGCACCCGGCTGCTGTACCTGCTGGCATCGGCGCGGGTGCGGGAGCAGGGCTCCGGCACCGCGCGCGAGATGCTGCACGAGGCGGTGGACCTGGCCCGCTCGCGGTGCCAGCCGTTCGAGACCGCGGTCACGCTGACGGCGGCGGCCGGGGACGCGGGCCCCCCGGAGCTGCTGCACGAGGCGTACGAACTGTACGGGGAGACGGGCTCGTTGCTGAGCCGCTTCCACACCCGGGCCGCGATGCGCGAGGCCGGGCTGACCGTCCCCGGCCGCAGACAGGCCACCGCCGAGAACGAGCGGCTGCTGGCCACCCTGGTTACCGAGGGTCTCACGAACCGCCAGATCGCCACCGTGCTGCGGCTCAGCGAGGACGCCGTCGCGAATCGCCTGTCACGGTTGTTCACGCGCACCGGCCTGCGGTCCCGTACCGAGGTCGTCTCGGCCATGCTCACCGGCAACCCCCTGACCGCCCCGGACCACTGAACGTCCCGCCGCGTGCTCGTCTCCCCCTGGGGCGGGCCGGGGCGGAGCGATGCCGGGGAGTCCCGGCAGGGAATCCCGTTGCGCGGAACGCTCCTGGGCGGTCGGCGGACTTCTCCTGAACGGCGCGATTCTGCTGCGGATGCGAGGCGATTCCGGGGGGGACAAAGCGACTTCGAGCCGCCCGAAACGCGGTGGCAGGCGGCGGACGAAGGCGTCGCGGCACGGTCGCCGCCACGTCGTCATGCCTGAGCGGTCGTGCCCCCGTCGTTCCCGCGACCGTGCCGCGGGGCGGTGCGTCCGCCGCGGGCGGGTGTGGCGGAGGACGCCCGGCGCAGGGGAAAGACCAGGCCGAGCAGTGGACTTGAGCGCCTCACGATGCGGCGCGGGATCGTCCGCGGCAAGCCCGGCCGGCAGCCTTCGCCCGTTCGTCCCACCCATCGGGCCCACCTGCCCGGCACTCGTGCCAGGTTTCCCTGTCCTTAAGCGATCGAGGCGTGCGGAAAGGCGGTGGCCGAAAAATACGTGGCACGATCACCTACCTCATGGGCGATTTCCGATGGGGAGGCGACATGCCTGAGCAGATACTCACCGGCACCGTGTGTGTGGCGGTCCACTCACCCGACGCCGTGGTCCACGCGGGACTTGTCAGCTCCCTCAAGCACGACCACCGCGTCCAGGAAGTCCCACCGGAGAGAATCGACGAGGCCGACGCCGTCGTCGCGGCCTTCGACACCGTCGACGCCACCGCACTGGACGAGCTGCGCACCCTGTCCGACGGACCCGACACGCGCTTCCTCCTCGTCGCCGGACGACACTGGCGAGCAGACGTCTCCGCGGCGATCGACCGGGGAGTGCGCGCCGTGCTGTGGCGTGACGCGTTCACTCCCTCCGCCTTCGTCCGCGCCCTGCTCACCGTCGCGGACGGCGGCGGCAGCTTCCCGCCCACCTTGCAAGGCGCGCTGATGGAACAGGTCCGGTGGACCCACCGTGAGGTCCTCGCGCCGCGCGGCCTCTCCGCCTCAGGCGTCAGCCCCCGCGAACTCGATGTCCTCCGCCTGGTCTCGGAGGGCAGGGAACTCTCCGAGATAGCCACCGAGTTGTGCTATTCGGAGCGCACGGTGAAGTACATCCTCTACGGCCTGATGAAGCGTTTACAGCTGCGCAACCGCGCGCACGCCGTCTCCTACGCCATCCGAGCCGGCCTCATCTGATCAACGGCAGGGCACCTGCCGATCCGGCCTGGCACCACCTTCGGACCGGCTACCGCGAGGCCCTCTCCACCGCCGGATTCCCCCCGGACTGCATCGACCTGGTGATCCTCGCCCCTCCGCACACCGCCCCGTCGACCGCTGCCGCCCGCCCCCGCGCACCGCCGTCGGGATCGCCCGGGGTGAGACGGGCGCGCCGTTCACCATGGCGGCCCGTTGCCGCCTGCGCTGTCCCGGGGTATGCACGGACCTGTTCAAAAGGGCAAAGGCCCTCCGGAAATCTGGACTCCGGATCCGGATTCCGGGCAATGTGACGGAGCGTGATCCGCCAAACCGTCCGGTTGCTGCCGGATCCGAGGAAGTCCGCGTCGTCCACAGGAGTTTGGCACCCAACCGTGCATCCGCTTCCACCGCTGTCTCACCCGCGGAAGATCCTCGCCAGCGAGCGACCTTCTTCGCTGCGTGCCGCCTTCCGCGCCACAGCACGCACGCTTTTGCGGCCCGGCCCCTGGCCGAGCGAGGCCCCTCGTGGTGGTGATGCCCTCCGCGGTCGACTGGCCGTCGGGAACAAAAGAAGGCAGGGGCAGAGGGAAATGAGGTTGAAGTGAACTTCCGCATACTGGGCACTCTTCAGGCAGGCGTGGACGGCGCGACGATGCCGCTCGGCGGAGTGATCAAACGCCGGCTGCTCGCCTACCTTCTGCTGAACGCCAACCGGGTCGTGGCCACACACAAGCTGCTCGACGTCCTGTGGCCGGACGAAACGCCGCGCACCGCGCGCAAGATGATCGGCAACGCCGTCCGAGGCCTGCGGCTCGATCTGGCCCACGGGGCCGCGGACACGCGTGCGGCCTTATTGACGCTCGCTCCCGGGTACCAGCTGCGGGTCGAACCCGACACTGTGGATCTGTTCCTGTTCCGCCGGCACGTGGAACGAGGACGAGCCGAAGCCCGCGCCGGCGATCACGTCGCCGCGGCGTGCACGCTGCGGGGGGCGCTCGGCCTGTGGCGGGGTGCGGCACTCGCCGACCTGGCGGACGGCGACTTGAACTGGCCCGAACTGGACGGTCTGGAGAGCGAGCGACTGGGTGCCCTGGAGGACTATTTCGAAGCCGGACTGGCGATCGGCCGCCACCATGAGATTCTGGGCGAGTTGCAGACGGCCGTCGCCGAGGACCCGCTGCGTGAGCGGCTGAGCGGCCAGCTGATGGTGGCGTTCTACCGATGCGGTCGGCAGACCGACGCGCTGTCGGTGTTCCGGCGCATCAGGAGCGAACTTGTGGAGCAGTTCGGACTGGAGCCGTCGCGAGAGCTGCGTCGCCTGGAACGGTCCATCCTCGAACACGCCCCCGACCTGGATGTGCCGCCCGCGCCGGTAGCGGAGCACCACAAGGCGCCCGAGCGGACAAGGGTGCCGACCCTGGTCGAACAGCAGGCGACGCGTCGGCCGGACGCGCCCGACGCCCGTGATGCCTCGTCCGTGAGCCGCGTACCGTCGCGGGTGGGCAGGGACCACAGACGCGATCACCGTGTGGTGCCCGACCCCGTGGAGGACGGCGATCGGCAGTGTACGAGCCACCGGTCGACGCCCCGGCGCACACGGGTGAGCGTCGTCCTGGTGTGGGTGCGTCACGACCTGTCCGACGACCATGATCTGGACGGCGTTCAGCAGGCCATGGCGGACATCGAGGCGGTGCTGCGGCAGCAATCCACACAGAACGGGGGGACCGTGGGGCCGGTGACGGCACCGGTGTTCTCCGCCGTGTTCGGAATCGACAACCCGCGCCGGGACGACGCCACACGTGCCGTGCGGACGGCCTTCGCCCTCCGGGACCGGATCGATGGCAGCCGGCTGCGTACCCACCCGTCCTGCCTTCGTCTGCATGTCGCTGTGGTCACCGGTGATGCCTGCCTGTCGTACCTGCCGGCGCACAGCGGCGTCCCGACAGTCACGGGGGACGCGGTCGACCGGGGCTTCCGGCTGCTGGCGATGGCGCCCCGAGGGCAGGTGCGGGTGTGCGAGGTCACGCGCCAGGCGACGGAATCCCACATCGCGTACCACCTGGGCCCCGAGCCGCCGGATGGCTGGGAAGCGGTCCGCATCCGGACCGGCGCAGTTCATGACGTGCAGGAGGTGCGTTCACCGGAGCCGTCCGGGTCACCGGACGGACCGGGCCTGCCGCAGCTCACGGCTCGATCTCTTTGAAGAGGTGCAGGAAGTGGTTGATGTCGTGCGTGACCCGGTCGACCAGGGTACGCATGCTGTGCGGGCCGTCGGCAAGGCCGAGGCTGATGCGGTGCCGGTCCACCGCGGCAGGGGACAAGGGCAGCGCACCGGCCACCGCATAGCGGATTGCACCGGATGCGTCGCGGCAGGGCAGCACATCCCCACGGGCGTACCGGCTGGCGCTGAACGGGATGTCGAGCGTGCCGTCGGCGAAGGCCGCGGTGACGGCTCGGGCCGGGTCCGCGGCGCCGAGTACGGGGGCGACGAGGTCATCCACCTCGGCGAGCAGCCAGTCCAGTTCCTCCTCGACCCGTTCCGTGTCGACGGTGACGAAGTCCAGGAGCGGTGAGTTGGCGACCGCCGCCAGGCGCATTCCGTCGATGTTCGCCTGGGCGTCGGGAACGCCCAGCGCTTCCTGGTAGGTCTTGGTCACCAGTTTTGCCGCTCCGCCGAGCCGGGCGGTGAGCGCCCCGTAGAAGATCAGTTGCTCGGCGTGGGCCCGCCGGCCCGGGAAGACGCCCATGAACTCGTGCAGCACCGGATATACCTCGACGTCCGCCGGCAGATAGCGCTCGGCCAGCACCGGAATGGCGCGCAGTGCGGCGACGTCCTGAGCGAGGTGCCCGCCTTGCGGATAGGACAACGACAGGCATCCCACCCCCTCGGCCGCGGCAAGGGCGGCCTCGATCACGCCGATGGCCAGGCTGATCGACGGCGGCGTCAGCACCCCGGTGAGGGTGCCGAACAACTCGCGGTCCAGGGTCAGCCCGGCGCGTCGGAGATCACCGGTCATCGCGTCGACCTCGCGCCAGCAGGCCAGCGAGTGTGCGAGCGGTACGTTCTTGCAGTAGGGGAGGTTGTACGAGATGCCGCCGCCCTCGAACGACGTGGCGCCGGCGGCCACCGCGACGTTGAACAGCAGCCGTGCGTCCGGGGAGCCGTGCCGGATCTCCACGGGTGCGGACACCGACTCGACCAGTTCGCGGCCCCGCTGCCAGCCGTGCGCCACGAGCGGATAGCCGTTCAGCATGCTCGGGTCGGTGCCGGCCAGGCGGGCCGCGTGGGCAAAGCGGTTGAGCCGGGTGTGGGAGTCAATGGTGAGTGTCAGGACGTCCGGCCGTGCACCGGTGTCGAGAGCGCGCAGCAACTGCCGCATCTCGGCGTGCCCACCCACCCCGCAGCGGGGCTGGATGGCCACCACCGCGTTCTGCACGGACCGAGCCAGCACGTCACGGACGGTCGGCGTTCCGCGTGTGCGGGCGAACTGCACCGTCTCGGCCAAAGAGGGGAAGGCCGGCTCGGGGGCGGCGTGCGCGTCGGTGAAGCGGTACATGTCCCGGTTCATACGGTCTGGAGCTGCCGGGACTGCGCGGCCTGCCGGGCCAGTTCACGCAGCAGCGGGGCCAGATCGCTCAGTTCGGACAGGATGTGGTCGACACCGAGTCGTCGCAGACGGTCCAGCGCACCAGGATCCTTGCGGCTGCCCACGGACAGGTTGCCGCCGAGAACGACCGGGCAGGTCAGATCTCCCGCGGCGCGGGCGGCCGGGAGGTCGCACAAGTCCTCGTAGGCATGGCCGTTGAGGCTGCCGACGACCACGGCGAGCACGCCGGGGTTCTCTCGCACGGCCAGGGCGAACTCCGCGACGGGTGTGCAGACTCCCAGATTGATCACGGTGTAGCCGTGGGCGCGCAATCCGTGTGCGATCAACTGGTTGGCCACCGCATGCGCGTCGCTCGCCGTCACGCCCAGCACGATCACGTCGTGCGCGGACTCCGGCGAGTCGGTGTGCATGGGAACGCTCCGCATGAATCCTCCTTCCACTTCGGCCGGCTCGGTGTGCGCTGTCCGTACCGGGCTCACGGACCGGTTTCCCCCGCCCTCGCCTCGGCCAGCTCCCTGGTGGCCCGTACGTCCCTTTTGCCGTTGGCGTTGACCTTGATCTCGGGCACGACGTAGACCCGCCTGGGCACCAGTTCCTTGGGCAGCAGGGAGGCGAGCTGTACGCGGATCTCCCGCTCCGTGGGCGGCGTCTGTGCCGACTGCTCGTCGAAGACCACGAAGGCCTCGACCGCGTCCAGGACACCACCGCGGATGACGTCGAAGGCAGCGTCGGCGATCAGCGGCAGCGAGACCGCGTGGCGGCGCAACTCGGCCGGTTCGAACCGATGGCCGCTCACCTTCAACTGGCTGTCTTTTCGCCCGAGATGAAGCAGCACACCATCAGGCAGCACCTCGACGATGTCGCCCGTGCGGTAGGCACGGCCGCCGAACGCGGCCTCATCGAGGAAGCGGTCCCCGCCGCCGTCGAGGTAGCCGCGGGCGATACCGAATCCACTGATGAGGAGTTCACCGTGTCCGCCCACCCCCACCGGTCCGCCGCGATCGTCCACCACGTAGGCCGCGGTGTTCCAGGCGGGGCTGCCGATGGGCACGGTGGGCAGGTCGGGCATCTCCCGCACCGTGGAACGGAAGGCGCAGCAGCCGATCGTGGTCTCGGTCGGCCCGTAGTGGTTGACCACTTCCACGCCGTCGAGCCTGTCGCCCATCTGCCGCAGCATGGCCGGTTCCAGCGGCTCCCCGCCGATCATCAGCCGCTTGGCGACGGATCGGTAGTCCGGCCGCAGCATGCGCTCGAACAGGCGGAAGTGGCTGGGTGTGGCCTTGATGAAGTCATACGGCCCGGTTCGGGGGGCGAACAGGCTCGGGTAGTCCCAGGAGTCCTCGATCATGACGATCGTGCGGCCCTGCGCCAAGGGCACCCACAGGGTGGTGAGAGCGAGGTCGAAGCTCATGCTGGCGAACACCGGGCAGGCGGCGCCGCCGGCGTTCGGCAGGACGTGGGTCGTGGCCCAGCCGATGTGGTTGACCAGGGACCGGTGCTCCACCAACACGCCCTTGGGCAACCCCGTCGAGCCCGATGTGAAGACCACGTAGGCCAGATCGTCGTGGCGCGGGCCGGAGGTGACGGGGGCCGAGCCGTCCGCCGGCAGATCCGGCACCTCGGAGGTGTTCAGCGTGGCGAGGCCGGCGGCGCATTCGACGGAGCCGCCGCCGTCCCACAGCACGACTCGCGGCCGTATCTGGTCGAGGATGAGCCGCACGCGCCCGAGGGGATTGGTGGGATCGATCGGCGCGTAGGCCGCGCGGACGGCCATGACCGCGATCATCGCCGCCACCGACTCCGCGTTGCGGTGGGCGATGACGCCGATGACCTCACCCGGCTGCACGTCCGTGTCACGCAGCCCGGCGGCGATGGACATGCTGCGCCGCCACAGCTGACGGAACGTGGTCCTGGTGTTTCCGCATTCGAGCGCGACCGCGTCCGGCGCGGTCTCGGCCCATCGGCTGATCAACTCCACCACGGAGGACGCCCGCAACTCCCGACGTTCCCCGACGAGCGTAGCGTTCGGAAACCCGCCTGCTCGATGGCCTGTCACGTCAACACCTCTCTTCCTCTTGTGGAGCGGTACCTGGTCCATGCGCATCGCGTAGTGGGAGACGGGACCCTAGGGCCTGTCCGATGGGTCAGGGTCGGAAAGGCCCTAGCGCCAGCCTCGGCCGGAGACACCGCGGAAGTCCCACGCATCGAGCCTGCTCACGTCCGGGAGCTCGGCCGCCAGCGGAAAGGCACCGGTTTCGCGGATGAGCAGGCTGGGCAGCGGCCGATCCTGGGTGGGCCGACCGGTCGGCTCGATGAACTCGGCGCCCATGTCGGCCAGGACGCCGACTCCTGCGTCCGCCAGATCCCGTGTCCACATGAGCACACGGGTGCCGGGCAAGGACTCGTGGGCGATCTGGATGAGGTCGGCGCAGGCCTCCGCGCTGCGGGCTTCACACTCGACAACTGTGGTCGGTGTCGGACCCTGGTCGGTGTCCACGCCGGATCGATGGGCGACGAGATAGCCCTCGGCGCTTCCTGCTTCCGACCGCGCTACGAGGTAGTAGTACTTTGCCAATGGATTCGAGGCTCGCCAGTCGAAGTAGGCGCTGTCGCGCGCGACGCGGATGCGACCGTCGGTGGGCACGTCGCGTACGACCTCGGCCATGGCGTCGAGGTCCGGGGTGCAGGTCGGCGAGATCAGCGAACCGGAGCGTACGCCGCGGGTGACAGGCAACTCGTCCCATGGGCCGTGGTGTCCGGCGTCGGCGGCCCGCGTCACCACGGACTGTCCCCAGACACCGACCTGCCGCCAGCCACGGATCAACATCGCCGGCACGGTGCCCTGGTCGCCGAAGTCGAGCAGCCACGGGACGCCGTCGCGGCGCAGCCGGAAGAGCACCTCGTCGACCATCTCATGGAAGAGCGGGCTGTTGCGGTACTCGCCGGCGATGATCGTGTCCGTCAGGCAGGGCAGCGTGATCCGGCGCCCGTCTCTTTCCCAGCATGAGCCGAAGACGCCTACCATGCCGAGCAGTTCGGCGCGCTCGGTTGACGGTGAGCGGGCGATCACTGTGTAACGCTCGTCGAGATAGGGATTGGCGTGGTACTTCCACTCCAGGTAAGCGTGGTTGCCGTCCGGCCCGCCGGCCCACAGCCCTTCTTGAAGGGTACATATCTCCGCGTAATCGGCGGGCGTGCAACCGGTGATGGTGAGTTCCGAGCCCATCAGACTTCCACTCGCTTCGCACAGACGAACCGGGTGATCGACTCCACGGTGCGGAAGTTGTCCTGGTTCACATCGGCAGCGGTGATGTGAATCCCGAACTGTGTCTCCAGCCGGACGAACAGCTCAAGGAACATGATGGAGTTGAGGGCGCCACTGTCCTTGAGGTCGTGGTCGGCCGGAATGGATTCCCGCAACAGTAGGTCGCACAGCAGCGTGTGCAGGTAGTCACGTACTTCACTCTCGGTCAGCGCAAGGCCGTCTTTCATGTCTCACCTGTCCTGTGTAGATGCTCCACCGGCACGGGACGACGTGTTCGCCCACCTCGCGGTATCGGCCGTTGCTGCGTCCGCCCTGGGGGAAGGATCGCCACTGCGCGATGAAGGTAACGCGGCCGGATCACCGCCCGGGTAACTACGGCGCCATCCTTCCGGCAATCGATCTGCCCGTCGGGCAGTGAGTTCGGAATGGCCCGCCAAGTGAGGCCAATGGGCACGCGATTACCGCACGGTGGGCGCGACGCAGGACCGCGTGATTAAGGTCTGGCGGTCAGGCGGGCTTCTTCGACGCACGCCTTCGCCTGGTCATGGATCCGTCCATGCGGAGTCGGCGGTGCCGACCGGTCTCTCACCCCACGCAACACCCGGCGACGCGTGTCTTCAGAACCCGTGATGCCCCACTTCGGACGGCTCCGCATCCGCTGACCGCCGAGAGCACGCACCGCGCGTCGGTGCCGAGAGGAGACCTTGTGGCCTCACGTCCCACCATCGAGCGCACCACCGTCGGTGTCGCGCCCGCCCGCGCCGGGTACCCCGCCGCCGCGGTGGAGGCATACGTGTTGGACACCGGTAGCGGGCCCGCGGTGACGGTGTGGAGTTACGGCGCCACCCTGGTCGACGTCCAAGTACCGGACCGGGAAGGCCGATACGCCAATGTCTGCGTGCGCCTGACTGATCTCGACTCCTACCTGGACCGCCGGACGAATCCGTACGTCGGGGCCACCCTCGGCCGCTACTGCCGCTCTGTGTCAGGCGCGGAGTTCACTCTCGACGGCGTGCGCCACACGCTGGACCGCAACGAGGGCGAGCTTCATGTGCACGGCGGCTCCGAGGGGCTCGACCGCCGCGTGTGGTCGGCCGAGGCGTCGAGAGACGGAGACGCGTTGGAGGTGCGGCTGTCAGCGCTCAGCCCGGACGGCGACCAGGGCTACCCGGGCGAACTGAGGGCGTGCGCCACCTACCGGATCGAGCCGGACGGCACGCTGATCATCGAGTACACCGCGTCCACCACGGCGCCCACGATCGTCGGGATGACCAATCACGCCTTCTGGAACCTCGCGGGTGGAGGCACCATCGACGGGCACCGACTTCGGCTCGGGGCAACAGAGGCGGTGCGCTTCGACAGAGACCTCATCCCTCTTCCGGGGGCTCCCGAAGAAGTACGCGGCACTGCCCGCGACTTCACCGCCGAGCGGTCGCTCGACGGTGTCAGTATCGACAACTGCTTCCTTGCCCCGGGCGGGTCGGTGCTCGCGGAGCTGTCGCACCCGAGCAGCGGCCGGGTGATGCGACTCAGTACGGACCAGCCGGCGGTCGGCGTGTACACCGGGGACTGGTTCGCCCAGCGCCCGCGCAGCGGGATCTGCCTGGAGACCGGAGCCATGCCGGACGCACCGAACCGCCCGGACTACCCGTCCGCACGGCTCGACCCGGGCGGTGTCTACCGGCACCGCAGCACCTACCGGTTCGACTGCGACCGAGGCGACTCACGTCAGCACGCGATAGAGGTGGACGCGCCGCGGCCCGGTGCTACCACCGGATGACGTGGTGCAGCGGCGAAAGCCCAGGAGCGTCATGCACTCCACGGTGGACTCCAGGTCGGGGTTCGCTTCGGCTCTCAGCATGTCCGCGCCGCGCTCACGCGCGAGCGCGATGGCCCGGCGCAGGCACAGCGGCCCGGCGAGCGAGGCGGCGGCGACGAGGTCGGGCCGGACGGCAAGCCTGCTCAGGTATGCAGGGTTCACGGCCGCCGGGAAGACTCCCGGCGGCTCCTCAAAGGCTGGTGTCCGGGTGAGGGTGAACATGGCGGCCACTGCCCCTCCGACGCGCAACAGGTGCACCAGGCCGTCATGCACCCGGGATGCGGTGGTGGCGGGATTGCGCTGCGGCACGGGCGAGTGGAACCGCTCCGCCTGGTAGCGGTCGCTCGCGCACAGCAGATCGTGCACCTCGCGGGCGTCCGCGGCGACTTCCCAGGTCGATGGGGTCATCACGAACCCGCCTTTATCGCGGTGGTCATGAATTCAGTGACCGGCATATGTGTCTCCTTCGGGTCCGGCGGCATTGTCATGGTGGTCGTCGGGAGCGTAGATCGGCCCCCTTCCGCAGCACTTCATTCCGCACCATGCCCGGACTACAGGCCGGGCCGCATCAGGAACTGCGTGGAAACTTCCCGGAAATCCGCCGGTTCCGGCGAAGCTCCGTCGCTGATGAGGCGCTCATGCCGATGCGCACCGCGCCACCAGCAGCCGCATCCCGTGTTGCTCGCGAGTGGCTCGCCCATTACCCGAGGCGGTATTTGCTCACGGAGCCCGCTGCTACCTTTCGCAGAGGGTGGAGATATCCAACCGCGAAGGTGCGAGAAATTCCGGTTGCCCATGGCGGAGTGGCTGCACGCGCAGGGCTCAGGCGCGTAGTGAACAGGAAATGAGACTGTGATGCATGAGATGGCGACGCACCTTTCTCAGGTCGCGTCCACGGGGACGCCCGCGACCGTGCGCACCGCTTTCAGCCCTTCACCGATCGGGCCACCGAGCATGGGGCTGATCCGCGCGGCCGTGGTCAACTGGGCGCTGGCCCGACGCAACGGCGGCCGGTTCGTGCTCCGAATCGAGGACACGGACGCGGCCACGGGCATGGCCGAGTACTACCAGCCGTTGACCGAGGTGCTGCAATGGCTGGGGCTCGACTGGGATGAGGGCCCTGGCGTGGGCGGCCACAATGGCCCCTACCTCCAGAGCGAACGTCGGGAGATCCATCTCGAAGCCGCACGCAAGCTGTTCGAGGCGGGCGAACTGTACGAGTCGTTCTCCACGCGCGAAGAGATCGAGGCGCGCAATCGCGCAGCCGGACGGCCGCTGACGGCCGGCTATGACAACGGTGACCGCGACATGTCCGAACGGCGCAAGGCCTCGTACCGCGCCGAGGGACGCACCGCGGTGCTCCGGTTGCGGATGCCCGACGAGGAGGTCGTCTTCGATGACCTGGTTCGCGGCAGGATCGTGTTTCCTCCCAGCCACACCCCCGACCCCGTCATGGTACGCGCAAACGGCGATCCCCTATTCGCGCTCGCAAATACGGTCGACAATGCAATGATGGGCATCACGCACAGTCTGCGCGGGGATGACTTGCTCTCGTCGACACCGCGCCAATTGGCTGCTTACGCCGCCCTCCAGCGCCTCGGAATCACCACGTTCATCCCCCGTTTGGGACACATCTCCCCGGTTCTCGATGCACGGGGCAAGAAGTTGAGCCGCGCCGTCCCGGACGCCGAGGTGCTGGGCTATCGAGAGCGCGGTTTCCTTCCAGAGGCAATGGTCAACTACCTCGCGTCGATCGGCTGGTCGCACTCCACCACCGGGCCTGTCTTCACCCGCCAGGAGCTGATCGAGGATTACGACGTCGGTCGGATGCGGGCGCACCCGGTTCGGTTGGACGTGGCACGCATCACCGAGATCAACACCGCTCATCTGCGCCGACTGAGCATTCCCGACTATGGTGCGGCATTGCTGCCGCAGGTGATCGGGGCTGGGGTGTTGCCGCCGGAACCGAGCGCGGCCCAGCGGGGTTTGCTGTCCCGAGCCGTGCCCTTGGTGCAGGGTGCCGCCAGGACGCTGACCGAGGCCGCCGAGGCCGTCGCGTTCCTGTTCCTTCCTGACGACTCGGTCCCCGCGCAGGCCGGCGTGGACGATTCGGTGGTGGACCACGATGCGTTGCGTGCCGCCGCAGACCTCTTGGAAGGACTGGAGGACTGGACGGCGGAGTCGGTGCGGCTCCGCCTCAAAAATGGGCTGGGACAGCAGGCCCGTGCGGCCCTCGGTGCGCTCCGGGTCGCCCTGACCGGCCGCCCGGTCGCGCCCCCGCTGTACGAGACGCTGGCGGTGTTGGGCCGCACGCGCAGCCTGTGCCGTATGCGTCATGCGCTGAGTGCCCAGTCGCCATCCCACCGGTGACCGGCCCGGATCGCTCAGCCCCCGTTCTGCTTTCCGAGGGAGACAGTCGCATGTGTGGTATCGCCGGATGGGTTGCCTTCGAGCGAGACCTGAACCGGGAACGGCAAACGCTGGATGCGATGACCGAGACCATGTCCTGCCGCGGTCCGGACGCGGCCGGCACATGGACCGATCCGCGCGGTTGCGCCGCGCTCGGCCATCGGCGGCTGGCGGTCATCGACCTCGCCGGCAGTACTCAGCCGATGACACTGGACATCCCCGCCGGCCCGCTGGCCATGGTCTACAGCGGCGAGGTCTACAACTACCGTGAACTGCGGGAGGAGTTGCGACGCCGGGGGCATGTCTTCCGCTCCACCGGAGACACCGAGGTGGTGCTGCGCGGCTACCTGGAGTGGGGGGAGGCGGTCGCCGACCGGCTCAACGGGATGTACGCCTTCGCTGTCTGGGACCCCCGCTCGGCGAAACTGGTAATGATCCGTGACCGGCTGGGCGTCAAGCCGCTGTACTACCAGCCCACGGCGGATGGCGTGCTCTTCGGCTCGGAACCCAAGGCGATACTGGCGAACCCGCTGGCCACCAGGACCGTCGACCTGGACGGACTGCGTGAGCTGTTCGGCTTCATCAAGACGCCAGGGCATGCGGTATGGGCGGGCATGCGCGAGGTCAAGCCCGGCACGGTGACCACGGTCGATGTCACGGGCGTGCGTGAGCACGTCTATTGGACGCTGACCTCAAAAGAACACACCGATGACCGGGACTCGACCATTTCCCATGTGCGCGAACTCCTGGAAGACATCGTCTCCCGGCAGTTGGTCGCCGATGTCCCGCTGTGCCTGCTGCTCTCCGGCGGACTGGACTCCAGCGCGGTGACCGCTCTCTCCGCGCGACAACTGTCCCTCCAGGGCCAGAAGGCACACAGCTTTGCCGTCGACTTCGCCGGACAGACCGAGAACTTCATACCGGACTCGGCACGCCCCACCCCGGACACGCCCTATGTGCGGGACGTGGTCGCACACGTGGGCACGGTGCACTCGGACATCGTGTTGGATGCGGACTCGCTGGCCGATCCGGCCATCCGCCGGGCGGTGATCACCGCCCGGGACATCCCAGCCGGCACCGGTGACACCGACGTCTCGCTCTACCGGCTGTTCCATGCGGTCCGTAGGCACTCGGCAGTGGCACTGTCCGGCGAGAGCGCCGACGAGGTGTTCGGCGGGTACCACTGGCACCAGTCCCTGGCGGCGCAGCGGGCCGGTACCTTTCCGTGGATGTCGCCGGCGAACGGGGTACCCTCGGGCAGCCAGGGCCGGGACGGCGCCGTACTGCGGCCGGAGTTGCTCCAGGCGCTGGACCTGCCCGCCTACACAGCGGACCGCTACGCCGACGCGGTGGCCGAGGTCGAGCAGCTGCCCGGAGACGACGCCGAGGCCCGCACCCGTCGGGTGACCTCGCACCTCGGCATCACCCGGTTCATGCGCATGCTGCTGGACCGCAAGGACCGGATGAGCATGGCCGTCGGGCTGGAGGTCCGTGTGCCGTTCTGCGATCACCGGCTGGTGGAGTACGTGCACAACACTCCATGGACGGTGAAGAGCTTCGACGGTCGCGAGAAGAGCCTGTTGCGTGCGGCCGTGCGGGACATGTTGCCCCCGTCGGTGGCCGACCGGGTCAAGAGCGCCTACCCGTCCATCCAAGACCCGGGCTACCTGGCCGCTTTGCGGCATCAGGCGAAGGAACTGCTCGTCGACTCGGACCACCCGGTGTTCGGCCTGATCAGCAGGCCATGGCTGAAGAGGGCCGTGACCGGGGAAACGGGCCCGTCTGTGCGGAGCGGATTGGAGCGCAGCCTGAACCTCGCGACATGGCTGGATGTCCACCGCCCTCGACTGCTGCTGTCCTGAATTGGTCAAGGGCACCACCCGAGAAGGGCATTCCATTGATGTTGCCGAGACTGGGCCCTACCCGCAGGCTTGTCACCGCCAGCCTGCTGATGAGCGCCGGCAATGGCGCGTTCGTGACCTGCTCAGCGATCTACTTCACCCGAGTAGGCGGCCTCACTCCCACGGCAATGGGCTTGGGTCTGACGATCGCGGGCGCGATAGGCCTGCTGGTCGGCGTGCCCGTGGGGCACCTGGCCGACCGCCGAGGTCCCCAGCGCGTTGCCGTCCTGCTCGTGGCGCTCAACGGCGTTGCGGCGTCCGGCTACCTGCTGGTGCGCGGATTCCCGGTCTTCGTTCTGGTGGCGTGCCTGTTCACCGCGGCACAGCGCGGGTCCCGGGCCGCGCAGCAAGCTCTCATCGCGGGGCTGGTGGGCGGCGAAGAGGTGGTGCGGACGCAGGCGATGATCCGTTCGGTGAACAACGCCGGTATGGCAGTCGGCGCCGCGGGAGCAAGCATCGCCTTGCAGATCGGCACCACCACGGCGTTCTCAACGGTCATCATCGTGAATGCGCTGGGCTTCTTCGCCTCCGCAGCCATGCTCGCGACCCTGCCCCCGGTCCCGCCGGTGCCCGACTCTCCGCCGGACGAGCCCCGGTGGGCGGTCTTCCGCGACGGCCCGTTCGCGGTCTTCACCGCACTCGGCGCTGTGGTCGCCATGCATTCGGTGCTCCTCCAGATCGTGCTGCCTCTGTGGATCACCACATACACCCGTGCCTCGACGGCCATGGTGACCGTCCTGTTCGTGCTGAACACGGTCAGCGTCGTTCTGTTCCAAGTGCGCATCGGCTCCCGGGTGACCACGATGCCCCGTGCGGTGCGGGCGTCCCGGTGGTCAGGGGTGGTGCTGTGCGCCGCTTGCGGCCTGTTCGCACTCTCGGCGGGTGGTTCGCCGGTCATGTCGACCGTGCTGCTGCTGGCGGCCGGCGCCATGCACGTATGGGGCGAACTGCTGGTGTCAGCGGCCTCGTGGCACATCGCCTTCGGCCTTGCCCCCACAGGCAAGCAAGGCCAGTACCAGGGTTTCGTCATGACCGGTTACGGAACCGCCATGATGCTCGCGCCCACCTTGCTGACCTTCCTCCTGATCGAGTGGGGCTCGCCAGGCTGGCTCGTGCTGGGTGGAGCGTTCCTGCTGGCAACCCTGCCCACGGGAGCAGTGGTGGCCTGGGCCGAGCGGACACGCCGCCCACAGCCGCTTCCGCGCCCGAGCCGCTCACAGGTCCACGCAACAGGCATGGCGCACGATCGGGATGAGGCCCTGTCGTCGGACTCCCTTCGTCTGCCCGAAGGGCCGGGGGGAGTGTGACGACAGGGCCTGGGCCGCCCCCTTCGCCCACATCGTCGTCGGCGTGCACGGCCGAGTACGGATGGATGTACCGAGATGCCGGGTCGTTTCCGCATGGCGCGGATTCAAGGTGAACCACGAGGGATGGCTGTTCAATGACGTCTGCCGACCGCATACGCGCTCATAGGTATCTGGGAGTCGACCCCAGCTTTCCCCATTCGGCGTGGCGTACCCCGTTCGAGGCACTGCACTGGTTCGCACAGCGTCAGGGCAACGCACCACTGATCACCGCCGTGGCACACAGCGGCGCAGAGACCACACTGGACTACCGCACCGCCGAGGTCGCGAGCCGTGCGCTCGCGGGATGGCTGTGTGCCGAGTGGGGTACCGCTCGCCCGGCCGTGCTCGCACTCGCGCCGACGAACGACGTGCCATCGGTCCTGGCGGTACTGGGCGTGCTGCGCGCCGGGTTCGGCCTGCTCATGCTCGGACCTTCCGATCCGCCGGAACGCCGCGCCGAGCAACTCCAGGCCGTCGGCGCGCTGGCCGTGCTCCGAGCACCCGGCACCGACGCGCCGTGCGCGGACTCCACCACACTGCCGCACTGGGAAGACCTGGCGGAGCGGGTGCTACCGCTGCCACCTGTCGACCCGACCGCTGACGCTCTGTACTTCGCGACGTCCGGCTCCACCGCGGCGTCCAAGATTGTCGCTCAGTCACACGTCAACGCGGTGGCCAATGCCGAGGCAGTGCGACGCCACCACGGTCTCGCCGCCGGTGACCGGGTGCTGGGATGCCTGCCCATCCACCACGTCAACGGTGCCCACTTCACCGTCCTGGGCACCATGATGGCCGGGGCGCACACGATTCTCGCCGAGTCGTTCTCGCCGATGAACTACCCGAAGATGCTGCGGCACTACCGTCCGCGCATCGCGAGCGTGGTACCGGGCGTACTCGAAGCGCTCGCGGAAATGTGGCGCGGCCCTGACGTACCGGGGGACTTCGACTACTTCGTCTCGGCAGCGGCCCCTCTGACCACACGCACCGCCCGCTCGGTCGCCAACAGGCTCGGTGCCCGGGTGCTCCAGGCCTACGGTCTTTCCGAAACCACGAACTTCTCCACCACGATGCCGACGAACCTGTCCGGGGAAACCTACCGGCGGCTCATGCTGGATCCGGACATCCCCTCGATCGGTGTGGCTGTCTACGGTAACGAAGTGGCGGTACTTGATGAGGATTGCCGTCCAGTGCGCCCCGGACAGGTGGGTGAGGTGTGCATGCGGGGCTTCAACGTGATGTCCGGCTATGCCGGCAACGCCGAGGCCACTGCGGAGGCCTTCCGCAACGGGTGGTTCCACTCCCAGGACCTGGGTTACCGGGTGGAGGAGGAAGGGCGCGACTGCTTCGTACTCACAGGCAGGCTGAAGAACATCGCCAAGGTGTCCGGGGAAACCGTGTCGCTGGAGGAGATGGACCGAGTCCTTCGCGCCCTTCCGGAAGTACGCGACGCGGCCTGCGTCACGGTCCCGGACAGGTTCACAGGAGAGAGCATCATCGCGGCCGTGGTACTCGATACCGCCACGGACGTAGCGGGTGCTCGGGCCGCATTGCAGGCGAGGTTCCCCCAGGCAGTACTGCCTTCACGCGTAGTGCCGGTACCGGAGATACCGCGCACCGCCACCGGAAAGGTGCTGCGCCCCCGGCTGGCCGCGTCACTGTCCCAGTCACACCACCCGAGTTCGAGCTGACTTCGGCAGTTCTGGTGCACCGCGGAGATCTGCCACCCGCCCTCTGCGGGTGGGCATCAAGGGGTGACGGCGGCCATGCCAAGCGGCTCTGATCCACTTCTTGTGGCCGTATGACGTTGCGTCACGGACCTTTTGCGGGACGTCGGAGTGCGGTCGCCGGACGTTCGTCGAGCAGGACGTGGAGTGTGCTCACGGTGGTGCCGCTCTGGTACCCCGCTCGGTGTCGAGTGGTGCGTCCGGTCCGGCGGGCCGGCCGTGGTGCTGTGCGGCGCGGCGCATACGGGGATCCGTGGTCGCACTCGGACTGCCCACTGCACGAGGAGACTCGGGCTCATCAGGCGGATGCGCCGGCCCTGGGCCAGGGCGGGAGCCTTCGAGGCCTTTCCGGTAGACATCGCACAGGTGGTCCCGGAGCTGGACGTGGCGGAACTGGTAGACCACTCCGACCTGACGCAGGATGCCTCGCGCGTAGGCGTCCTGCAAGAACGCGTCCAGGTCCCTCGGCAACCTTCCCGTCAGGGGCAGCCAGATTCGGGCCAGGACTACCCAACGGCCCCAGGCGGTCATGGTGGCGGCCCCGAGCGCGATCATGGATCCGGCCACCAGTCCGGCCCCGAGTCCGGTCAGGGCACTGTTCGCGAGCCCGAACATGATCCCGTACCCGGACCCGATCACGAGCCCGATGGTGAGCATCTGCTTGAGTACGGTGGTGCGGTTCGTGTTCAACAGGTATGACGGGAGGGCGTGTTTCTCTCTCGGGATGACAGTCTCGAACCCGGCCCCGAGCGCGGCGATGAGCCCTATCGCAAACCCCAGGCCGATCCCGACCGCGAGCTCTTCCCCCGCACTCATCGCGATCGCGGGCCCGGGGACACCCAGGAGGGCCATCAAGGCCGCGCTTCCGAGCGCCCACAGGAGCCCGAACAGGAGACCACCGGCGAGCCCGCGCGTGACTCTGGGGCGGAGGCTCTTCCGCAGTCTTGTCTTCGTCCCGTTCTTCGTCCAGCCCTGAAGCTTGATCTCCATGAGCGACGGTTCGAACATCGGGCCGCCGACATCCATCTTCGTGACGAACCCGTGCATGAACCCGAAGGTCAGACCCATCGCGAGCCCGTTCAACGGGCCGGTGAGGCCTGCCGCCCCGAGCCCGTACGCGGGCCCGTGCAAGAGCCCGACCTCGGCCCCGTACACGAGCCCGGCCACGAGGCCGGACGCGATGCCGACCGTGACCCCGACCCGCAGCATGCGCCAGCGCAGCCTCACGGTGGTCCCCAGCCGCCACCATTCGATGTCGGGCGTATTGAGTTCCGTCAGATGTGCGGCGAGGTAGCCGAGCCAGTGCTGGGCGCGTTCGGCATCCCAGCGCCGGTTTTCTTCTGCTGCTTCGGCTTCGGCTTCTGCTTCTGCTTCGGGCTCGTTGGCGGGAAAGCGGTCGTAGGCAGTGCGGATATAGCTGTCCAAGAGGTGCTTTTCAAGGGCTTCTCGGGTGCCGAACTTCTCGGTGTCCAGCAGTTCCGATGGGTCACGGCCGGACAGGTCCGATGGGTCAGCGTCGGATTCGTAGACGAACCGGGCAAGTGTGACCATCAAGGGGGTGGTGAGCACGGCGGCGAGGTGGGCGCTGGCCTGGGTGAGGGGACGGCGGCTCAACTCCCTCAAGACGTAAGCCCACCCCGCCCGGGGGGCAACGCCCATACCTCCGGAGGGAGTTGTACCGGTGGCCTTCTGTAGATATGTGACGGAGTCGTCCAGGTTGAGGTCGATCAATTCGATAACGGCGGCGGAGGGCACCACATTGTCTTCCGCGGCAGCTTCGATTTCGGTGCGGCGACTGGTCACGAGCAGCGGCAAGGTGCTGCTGTTGAGTGCTATCAGCGCGCGTTTGCGCAGGCCGATGGCGATCTCGTCGAACCCGTCCAGGATCGGTAGCACGCATTTGGCACCCACCAGCGCGGCGGCCCATGTCTTACCGCTGGGGCTGGCCTCGGCGAGAAAAGGGTGATCCCGCTCCAGCCGGCCGATCAACCAGCGCCGCAGCGAGGTGGCGCCGGGATTCCATGATCCGAGACTGAAGATCACCGGCACCGGCGCCTTGCGGGCGCGAGGACGCTCTTTGAGGCGGTTCAGCGCGAATTGCAGGGCCAGGACGCTCTTCCCCGAGCCTTCCCGTCCCAGCACCATCAGCCAGCGGAGCTCTGCCCGCTCGTGGACGGCCATGATCTCGTCCAGTCGGCACAGGTCCAGCGAGGGAACATCCGGTGCCCCAGCCGGGACGTTGCGGACGTCTTCCGCGCGGCCGGGCGCTTTCCCTGGCACCGGTCGCCAGTGCACAGTCAGCTGGCTCCGGTCCTGTAACCGCAGTTGTTCCTCGTCATTCTGCAGGCGCGCGTCGACCTCATCCGCCAGCAGATCGGCCTTGTGGGCCAGCTCTTCATCGACGGAGGGGCGCCCGGATCGCACTGCATCCACGAGCTGATCGGCCAGCTCGGCCAGCGCGCCCTCGGCAGAGACCCCTCCGGCGAAGAGCAGGGTGACCGGGTGGTCGCCGGTATTCACCACGCCGAAGTTGTCACCCCCGACCGAGACCGACCGTTCACCGTCGGCCCGGTCAGGGGTGCGAGCGGTGCGGTCCTGTGGATCGGGCCCGGTGTTCATCGGTGCAGGATGTTCCTCGCGCCCTCGCCGGTGGAGATGATCCCGTTGTTGTCCCTGCCGACCGCCACGCTGCCCTTGCCGGAGGCCTGTACGGCCGGGCGCTCCGGCAGCGTCGCCGACAACTCCTCGGCAAACTGCGGGTCGTCCCTCAGGACCTTTTTGATCTGCCAGCGCAGTGCGTTCAGTACGTCCGGGTCCTCACTGCTCTCCGCCAGGTCGGTGACGGCGGCCTCGATCGACGCGGTGTCGGTGCCACGGTGCAGGATCCGGGCGAGCAGCCGCTGCCCCAGCCGCACCGTCGCTCCGGCCGCCTCGTCCTCGGCTCTGGTCAGCACGCCGACGCCGTACGCACCCACCGCCGCTTCAACCGCAGGCACGACCTGGCCGAGCACAGTGTCGATCTCAACCAACAGAGGCCCCCCTCTTTCCCGCAACACAGCCGGCTTTCAGAGTAGCCATACCTGTGTCCACGGTCAGCCGGTTCGGCAAGCGATACTCCCCCATGACGTGATGGCAGTGCTCGCCCCGGAGTTGCTGGAGGTGGTCGATGAGGAGCGGGTCGGGCGACACGGGCGCCCGGTCTGTCTGGGCGGTCGGCGTCGCCCCAGGCCCCTCTCAAGCAGGCCGACGCCCTACCTGTTCGTCGAACGCGACCGCGACCGCCACCGCGCTCCGCCCCACCTGACCTGACCCCGCGTCAGGACCCGGGCCGACTGGTCAGGGCCGCCGGCTGGGGCTCGGCGCAGTGCACCGAACATCGGTGAGTACAGATGTACGCGCAGGTCCGAGATCCCTGATGGATGGTCAGCCATGAGCCGGAGAGGGCAAGTCTGCGCGGAGGGGGAAGATACGCCACGGCCATGCCTCGCATCCGGCGGTACGGCACCTGCCGTGCGGGGGGGCTGCGGCCGTCGGGACCCTTGCTCAACCATTGCTCAGATGGCTGATTGCCGCCCTGGAAGATGCCCACCAGCAAGGTCCTTTGGGGCGTGTCCGAGCGGTGCGCCAAGTTCCTCACGGAACCGGAGCCGCCTTGAGCCGCGTCTTCCGAACAACGTCACGTGCCCCGCTGAGAGAAATCATCCGGGCGCCGCAGATCCGGCACGGGGCACGCGATCTGAGCAGCATGCTGAGCTTTCTGAGCAGCATGCTGAGCCTCAGGAAAAGAGAGTCGTTCCATAATCGCACACCCGAACAGCGGACGGGGGGCTAACTCATGAGCGTCAGGTGCGGCAGGCCAAGGATGAGGATCATTCTTGCGGTCGCCACGGCTTCGGCAGCGGCAAGCGGGTTGGTGGGCACTATCGGAGCCGGAGCGGCTGCCGCGCAGCCGTCGCCCACATTCGGCTATACGTGCTCGTCGCTCCTGATCGGCGATCAGCCTTTCACGGCGGAGATCCACTCGGACATCCCGAATTCGGTCGCGGTCGGCGCGCCCAGCAAGCCCATCGCCGTCAACGCGGTGGCGACGGTGGGCGCGAGTTTCACCCAGTGGCTCAACAGGGTCGGCATGAAGACCCTCGGGGGCACGGTGGACGCGAGGGCCCATGTGGCCGCGCCACAGGATGACTTCGACGTCACGGTCCCCTTCCACATGGCCACGACCGGCGTCCCGGCATCTGGTCCCTTCAACGTCACGGCAACCGCCGGCGCGACCACGCGCACCTTCAGCCATCCAGGCCACGGAACGGTCACCGCCGGCAACCTCACCCTCCATCTCCTCGCGAAGAACGCGACCGGCACCATGACACTCGCGGGCGACGCGCCGTGCACCCTGAACGCCGGCCAAAGCAATGTCGTGACGTCCTTCGACATCACGAAGCCGAGTTCGGCGCCCTCCGCCCCTCCGAGCCCTTCGACCGGATCGGTGGCCTCCGCCGCTCCGAGGCCGACGAGCGGATCGGTGGGCGCTGCCGTTCCCCAACCGACGAGGTCACAGGGCACCGGTCCCACAACCCACATCGCGACCACGCCCGGCAACCCGAGCCCCAGGGCTTCCAGCACCCCACCGGCGACGAACCCCACCCGTGCGACGCCGAGGTCGACGAAGTCCACGATCGTCGGCAAGACCTCGGCCGCCGGCCAGGACACCAGGGATCTCATCCTGCTGGCCGTGGGCGTGCTCGCCGCATGCGCCGCCGCCTTCGGCCTCGGCGCGCGGCTGAAAAAACACCGCCGCACCGGTGGCGACGGCGGGGGTCAGCGGTACATCGACCCGAAGCATGGCCTGCTCATCGAAGATGTCAGGGACGGAAGGGCAGACGTCGGTTACCCCAGGAAGGGCTTGAATGCTGCTGCCCCCGAGCGTCGAGGGTGTGGCGGTAGCGCACCATCACGCGGCAGCACGGGCAGGAGGGCGACCAACGGCCGGACCGTTCTGATGGCGCGTCATGTTCCACACCTGGCCGGTCATCAGGGCATCGGTGCGCGGGCCTGCGGTGGCGCCGATCCGAACAGCCGACGCCCGGCCTTGCTACAAGGTGAAGACGTCGATGTCGTGACCGACGAGAGGCCCAGCACCGAATACGTTCGACAGGCGTAGCGAACGAGCACCGTCTGCGTAACGGGGGCTCAAGCAGGGCGGCAGGTACAGGTGCCTGGCTGCAGGGGGTGATGGCGGACGCCGAGGAACTGCGAGTCGTGCCCTGATCCACGACCGACCCGCACCGCGGCGGCCACACCCCCTTCGAGGCGCCCGCCGTGCTGGAGAATGACATGCGTCAACGTGTTCGCCACCGGCACGAGGCGCGTGCCGCGCCGTCACCGCCGGTTGGAGCCCCGACCCCGCAAGGAGCCCGCCATGTTCCCTCCCCCGTCCCTGCGCCGGTGGGCCCCGGGCCTGGCCGCGGCCGGTGCACTCCTCCTGTCGGCGGCGCCGGGAGCAGCCGCGGCCAGAGGTCCTCACCTGTCGTATACCGGCGCCGGGCCCGGGGTCAGGATCGAGGTGAACGGGCCGGTCGCGTTCAACGTCGCCGGGATGCCCGCCGGAACGGACGAGGTGACCGTCACCTCGCCGGCCCTCGTCGAACCTATTCCGCTCACCCCGCTGGAAAAAGGGTCCGTTCAGTTCGTCCAGACCGACGCCCCGGGAACCCGGCACCGCATCCGCGGTGACATCGCGCCGGGCACGTACCCCGTTACCGCGACCAGCCACGGCCGCACTGTCGCCACCGCTCGGATAGCAGTAGTCGCCGAGGGATCGGCGGTGATAGGCCGGTTCGTCGTCGGTGACGCGAAGCGCCCTTTGCCGGGCGACGGGGACCCCGGCGCCGTGCGTCCGGGCAGCGACGTCATCGTGGTCCTGACCGATCGGCAGCCCGCTGCGGGCGAGACGTCGCTGACGGTCAAGTCCCCCCTCTTCGAGGGCCCGTTGACGCTCCGAGAAGGCGAGGACGATCCCGGCTGCAAGTGCGACGACGGGAGCACGCTCTTTGGAGGGCACACCACCGTACGGGACGACATACCGGCGGGCAGGTACCCGATGACGGTCGTCAGCCACCACGGGCAGGAGACCACCACCCGGCAGGTGACCGTGGCCGGCCCACCCGTCCCGCACAGCCGCCTGCCCTGGCTGATCGGGGGCGGAACCGCCGTCGCGCTCGCGGCGATCGCCGCCGTCGCCGTACGCCGCAGGCGACACAAGCGCCAGGCCGCCGACTAGGGCGTGTCCGATGGGATGAGCGCAATACCGATGTGGTCCAAGCTTCGTGGGATCACGCGACGCCGGTCCCAGACACTCCGGCGGGCCCCTGAACGAGGTGGGGCAGGCCCTACACCGGGTGTTCACCGCACGCGATGAAGACCGGGAGCTCCCGGCGGGTTGAGCGCGCGGGTGCCGAGAGCGGAATGAACCGTTTCTTGACCTCCCGTCCCCTATTCGCCTGTCCGCTCGCCTGCCAGGGTTCTCGTGCAAACCACTGAGGTACGGGGAGAGAGGACTCTCGGTGAACTTAAAGGTGAGATCGGCACTGGTGGCCGGCGTACTGGCGGCTGCGGCAGTGGCGGGAACAGCGGGCACCGCCCAAGCGAACACCTACCAGTACAACGTGATGCTCCAGGACTACGCCACCGGCTACTGCCTGGACTCCAACGGCGGCGATGTCTACACCAATCCGTGCCAGCCCGGTAATCCGTGGCAGCGGTGGAACGTCGTGTCCTACGACAGCAACGTCGGTGGCTACTACGACCGGGTACAGATCGTCCATCGCAAGGAGGGCAACTGCCTTCGAGTCCAGTGGTCGCATTCCATCTCGGATCCCAGTGGCTGGTTCGCAACCCGCGCGGCCGGGTGCAATTCGAGCGACTACCACGACCAGTGGAACATGACCTGGGTCGGCAACAGCTCCGGCAACCCTCGCAACAGTTGGCAGTTCGCCAACTACCAGGCGGACTCCAATCTCAACGAGGTGCTCTGCCTTGATCGCGGGCAGGACGGACACTACAACCAGCTGCTGTGGGACCAGGGCCACCCGCAGGGCGCCCCGGTCGCCAGGACCACCTGCCACAACCACACCAACCGGTACCAGATGTGGAACATGGTCCATTGAGCGTGTCCGAGGGGTCGGGTGACGGACTCGTCGGCAGATCGTTCCCTCAGTTGGGGACGGGGCGATCTGTGTGACACCGCGTGGGCTCGGATGGAGCCGCATCTCCCGAAGAACGTGGGCCGGGACGGGCGATGGGAGAACCACCGCACAGTCATCAACGGCATCCTCTTCCGCCAGCGGACCGGCATACCGTGGCGTGACTTGCCTGCACGCTTCGGGAAGTGGAGGACGGTGCATGACCGTCACCGGCGATGGTCGGCGGACGGCACGTGGGACCGGATCCTTCGAGCTGTCCCGGCCGATGCTGATGTGGAGGGGCGGATCGACTGGAGCGTGGTGAGCGTGGATGCCACGGTATGCCGTGCCCACCAGCATGCCGCCGGGGCCCACCATCGGGCGGCACGGATGCCGGGACGACAACGTCGCCCTTGCCAGCCTCGGTCCGATGAGGCGGTGGGCCGCTCACGCGGCGGGTTCACCACCAAGATCCATCTGGTGAGTGACGGCAGGTGCCGGCCGCTGGCTATTCTGATCACGCCCGGACAGTGGGGTGACGCACCGCAGCTGATCTCAGTCCTGGACCGTGTTCGCGTCCCGCGTCCGGCCGGTGGGCGCCCGCGGACCCGTCCCAGCCACCTGTGTGGCGACAAGGCGCACAGCTCTCGCCGTAACCGCCGTTACCTGCGGCGTCGGCAGATCCGGCACACCATCCCTGAGCGCAGGGACCAGCGGGCCAACCGCCAACGGCGCGGCAGCCGCGGTGGTCGCCCCACCGGTTTCGACCGGGCACGCTGTTCCCGCAGGAACGAAGTCGAGCGGACCATCAACGCGCTCAAGGGCTTCCGGGCGGTGGCGACGAGGTACGACAAGAGAGCGTTCGTCTTCCACGGCACGGTTACCCTCGCCGCGATCCGGTTGTGGCTCCGATGACGATTCACTCAACAGTCCGCTAGCGCCTGGTGCGTTCTACCCGCCGCGGGGGCGCCGGATCACGGAATCGTCAGCACCTGGCCAACGTTCACCGCGTCCGGGTTGTCGATGCCGCTGACGGCGGCGATTTCGCCGTAGCGGTTGCCGTCGCCGTAGAAGCGTTCGGCGACGGCCCACAGGGTGTCGCCGGGTTCGACGGTGTAGGTGCGCGGCTCGGGGGCGGGCGGCGGGGGGACCTCTTCGGCAGCGGGGGCTGCGGCTGCCGGTTCCTCGGCGGCGATCGGGGTGTCGGTGCGGGTGTCCGACGCCCGCAGCGGGCCGCCGCCCTTGCCGTACAGCACCACGTTGCGGTCAGCCTGCACGACCAGCCGGTCGGCGTCCTTGCCGTGGGTGTCGGTGGCCCACACCGCGCCGTCGCCGGTGTAGAGCACGAAGTTGCCGTCCTCCTGGAGCACGGCCCGCTGGACCCCCTTCTCGTGGGTGTTGGTCGCCCACACGACGCCGCCCGGCTCGGAGAGCACCAGGTTGCCGTCTTCCAACAGCGTGGCGAACCGCGAGGAAGTGCCGGCCGAGTGATCGGTGAGCCCTTGGTGCCTGCGAAGCGTGCACGCTAAACGCGTTGGCCGGAGGTCAGCTGCCGGCTCTGAGGGCGTCCAGATGCCGTCGCAGTACCTGCCGGAGCAGCTTGGGCGGATAGCGGTCCGGAAGCAGCGTTGCCTGAAGCGTGAGGCCGTCGAGGAGGGCGGCCAGTCGCGTGCTTTCCAGTTCGACGTCCATGCTGCCTGGCAGCCCGCCGGCGCACCGGGCTTCGTGCAGCACGCGCGTCATCAGGGTGTGCAGGTCGGCTTGCATCTCGGCAGCGCAGGGCCGCAGTTCAGGGCGGGTGTGTGCTGCGGCGGTGAAGGCGAGCCAGAGCGCGGACTCCTGGCGGCGGGTCTCGTCCAGGGGGAGGAACTCGGCCAGGAGCTCTTCTGTTGCGGCCCGGCGGTCGGTGCGGCCGTCGGGAGTCAGGAGCCGCTCGGCGTGGGTGCGGATGCGGTCGCCGATGCGCCGGCTCAGCTCCCTCATCGTGAAGGTCATCAACTCGTCGTGGTCGGCGAAGTAGTGGCGGACCGAGCCGATGGCGAGTCCGGCCTCATCGGCGACGTTGCGCAGCGACGCATGCTCCAGCCCATGCCGGGCGGCGACGGACAGGACGGCCTGCGCCACTGCCCTGCGGCGGGCCACGGGATCGACGATCTTCGGCACGTTGCCTTTATAGCACGACCGAGCTAATATTTTTTAGCGTAACCGTGCTACAAAGATTGGACGGTATCTGCGTGAACCCCTGGCTGCTCGCTGCGATCATCGCGGTGGTCGTGATCGCGGTCGTGATCAAACGGATGATCGGTGAACCGGTCAACGCAAAGGAGCTCTTCATCGCCCCGGCGATCCTGACCGGGATCGGCATCCTGTCCCTCGTCAAGAAGACGGATCTGACCGGCACCGACCTCACCTGGGTCATCACGGGCGCCGTCCTCGGTGCGGCACTCGGCGCACTCCGCGGCGCCACCATTCAACTCGTCGACAAGGGAGGTGTCCTGTGGCAGCGATACACCGGCCGCACCTTCCTCACCCTGATCGGCACCCTGGCGGTCACGGCCGGCTTCAATGTCCTGGCGGTGAAGATGGGCATGCACGAGAACGCACGCCCCCTCCAGCTCTCCATCGGCGTGAGCTTCCTCGGCGAGTCCCTCATGGTCGGCCGCCGCGGCATGACTTCGGGGATCCCCTTCGCCCCGGCACGTACTCGCTGACTCATTGGGACGTTTTCATCCTGAATTCGCAGGTCACGGGGCTGGCGTGAGCGGGTGACGGGGTACTCGCCCTGGTGGTCGGCATGATCGCCTCGGGGAGATCATCTGCCACGGCGGATCAGCGTCTGATCTCTGCGTTCGTCAGGACAAGAAGAGCCCGCAGCAGCGTGGTGGCGTGCTTGGCTCTCCTGCGGACCTTGGTGAGGAACCGCCAGTTCTTCAGGTCGGCGAAGCCGTGTTCGTTCGCCGCGCGCTCGCGGCGCGCTGATCATCGTGGCGCTGATCCCGCTGTCGCTGCGCGGCGTGCGCTACCGCCCCTCGTCGGCCGCAGCGCTGCTCAGCCGCAACATCTGGATCTACGGACTCGGCGGCCTCGTCCTGCCGTTCATCGGCATCGAACTGATCGACCTGGCCGTCCAGTTCATCCCCGGTCTGCGCTGGCCCAGGCAGAAGGCAGTCATGACATCCCGCTTCCTACCCACCGTGGTCCGGAACCACATCGCAGCGCTGCGCATGCTGCTGGTGTTCACCGTGATCACCGGCATCGCCCATCCGCTGCTCGTCACCGGCGTCGCCCAGGCGGCCTTCCCGGACCGGGCCAACGGCTCGCAGACCAGGCAGAACGGCAAGACCGTCGGCTCCAGCCTGCTCGGCCAGAACTTCAACCTGCCCAAGAAGAACCCCAGCGACTCCAAGGAGGCAGCCAACCCCGACCCCAAGTGGTTCCAGCCCCGCCCCTCCTCGGCCGGAGACACCGGCTACGCCCCGACCAGCTCCAACGCCTCCAACCTCGGACCCAACAACGACGACCTCGTCAAGTCCATCAAGGACCGCAGGGCCGCGGCGGCCACGTTCGACGAGGTCGACCCCAAGGACGTCCCCGCCGACGCGATCACCGCATCCGGCTCGGGACTCGACCCCGACATCTCTCCGGCATACGCCTACGAGCAGGTCGAACGGGTAGCCGAGGCCCGTGGCCTGAGCGCGGCGGTCGTCCACCGGCTCGTCGCCGGGCACGTCCGGGACCGTGCCCTCGGCTTCCTCGGCGAACCTCGCGTCAACGTCGTCGAGCTGAATCTGGCACTGGTCCGGCTTCGGTGAGATGACGGCAACACCCGTCGCGCCGTCCGGTCGCCCGTGAATCCGCGCACGACCGGACACACCACCGCACTGCCCCGCCATCCGATGCGGCCGGGCCGGAGAAAGAGCGGATGACCTACCCGACACGTCCCGTGCCGACCGCTGCGTCGGCTCCCCACATCGCCCTCCTGCTCCCCGTCGGCGGGGCGCTGGCACCCCTGGGATGGCGGGGGTGCCCGGGGTCGTACTGATCCTCAGCGGTGGTGTGGGGCTATCGCGGCGGTGATGGCGCTGTCTCCGCCCTCTCGCGCGCTGCGCCTGGTCGTCATGCTGCCGATACGCGCCAACCTCCACCCGGTGCTCGCCCGTAACCCGAACATCCGGATCACCACGAAGGTCGCGAGCAACCACTCCAAGATCCTGCCCAACGAATTCCGAGCCGTCGCCCACGCGCGACGCGAACTCGCCGCCACCCGCGACCACACGGTCGGCTGAGCCGTGACGGACGGGGCGGATCGACGAGCCGATCGTGCGGCGCGACACAGGTACAGACACCACGGGGAGACGTCGGGGCAGACCGATGGAGGCGGAAACAGGCACCCGACAACGTATGACACTGAACAGTTCTCTGCGCTACTGAAAACCAGCCACTGAACTGTTTCGTGCGTGACTGGACCATTCAGTGACGTTGACACACGAACGATGCGGCGCGCACCTTCGGACGGTTGTGCAGGGGGATCGGTATTGTCCGCCGTGATGCACCTGGCCTGCAGCGTAACTGCCCGTGCGGAGGAAGGATCACCCATGGCCGATCGCCGGCACGGGAGTGCGTCGGACGGCGGGTCCGCGTCGCGGTCACCGGGGGCTGGTGGTCCGAGCGTGCACGACACGGTGCGTCTCGGGCTGGTGATCGGTGCTCTCGGGGTGGTCTTCGGTGACATCGGGACCAGCCCGATCTACACGCTCCAGACCGTGTTCGACCCGAGCGACCCGCATCCGGTCCCGGTCGCCACGGAGAACGTGTACGGGGTGGTGTCGCTCGTGTTCTGGTCGGTGGTGATCATCGTCCTGGTCACCTATGTGCTGCTGGCGATGCGCGCCGACAACGACGGCGAGGGCGGCATCATGGCGCTGATCACCCTGCTGCGACGGTCCGGCTCGTCGCGGGGCCGGCGGACCACCGCCGTACTGGCCGCGTTGGGCATCTTCGGGGCGTCGCTGTTCTTCGGCGACAGCATGATCACCCCGGCGATCTCGGTGCTGTCCGCGGTCGAGGGGCTCAAGGTCGTCGAGTCGTCACTGGAGAGCATCGTCGTGCCGGTCACCGCGGTGATCATCGTGCTGCTGTTCCTGGTGCAGCGCAGGGGATCCGCGGCGGTGGGCCGACTGTTCGGACCGGTGATGATCGCCTGGTTCGCGGCCATCGGAGCATGCGGCGTGGCCGCCATCGCCGACCACCCGCAGATCCTCAGAGCACTGTCACCGAGCTACGCCCTGGGGTTCCTGGTCGGCCACTTCGGCACCGCGTTCTTCGCGCTGGCCGCGGTCGTGCTCGCGGTCACCGGCGCCGAAGCACTCTACGCGGACATGGGGCACTTCGGCCGCCGGTCGATCACCCGTGGCTGGCTGGTCCTCGTCTTCCCCGCGTGCGTACTGAGCTACCTCGGTCAGGGCGCGCTGATCCTCGCCGACCCGCACAACGTCAGCAGCCCGTTCTTCCTGCTCGTTCCCGGCTGGGGACGGCTGCCGATGGTCGTTCTGGCCACGGCCGCGACGGTGATCGCCTCCCAGGCGGTGATCACCGGCGCATATTCGGTCGCCTCTCAGGCGGCCCAGCTCGGCTACCTGCCGAGGCTGCGCATCGCGTACACCTCCGAGTCCACCATGGGCCAGATCTATGTTCCCTGGATCAACTGGCTGTTGATGGTCTCGGTGCTCACCCTGGTCTTCGCCTTCCGCAGCTCCACGGCCCTGGCCTTCGCGTTCGGGATGGCGGTCACCGGAACCATCACCATCACCACCCTGCTGTTCTTCTGCGTCGCCCGGGCACGGTGGGGCACGCCGGTGTGGCTGGTCGCCGTCGGCGCGACCGTGCTGCTCTTCGTGGACCTGCTGTTCGTGGCGGCCAACGTGACCAAGCTCGTCCACGGCGCGTGGCTGCCGCTGCTGATCGGGATCACCGCGTTCACCGTCATGACGACCTGGCAGCGCGGGCGTGAGATCGTCACCGCGGAGCGAGCACGGCACGAAGGCCCGTTGCGGGAGTTCGTCGACCAGCTCCACAGCGGGGAGATGCCGGCACTCCGGGTGCCCGGCACCGCCGTCTTCCTCAACCGGGGGAAGCAGACCGCGCCGCTGGCCATGCGGGCCAACGTCGAGTACAACCACGTACGGCACGAGCAGGTCGTGATCCTGTCCATCGAGACCGAGCCGGTGCCCCGCGTCCCGGCCGACCAGCGGATCATCGTCGATGACCTCGGCTACAGCGAGGACGGGATCATCCACGTCACCGCCCGGTTCGGCTACATGGAGACACCGGACGTGCCTGGGGCGATGGCGATGCTCGACCCGGCCGAAACCGAGGGGCGGTTGCAGCTCGACCAGGCGACCTACTTCCTGTCGAAGATCGAGCTCCGGCGTGGGAAGGCGCCGACGATGGCGCTCTGGCGCAAGCGGCTGTTCATCGCCACCTCCTACATCACGGCCGACGCCGCCGAGTACTTCGGCCTCCCCCGTGACCGGACAGTCATCATGGGCTCGCACATCGAGGTATAGGCGCGCCGGTCACCGAAGTGCGAGGGGATCGAGCATTGGCCACGCCCGTACGGGATGCGCGCCTGCAATGCGCCCGGTACACGCAAGGGGCCGGTCGCCCACGTCGCCTGAGTACGGCTCGGTCGCCCGGGAGGCGTCATCAGGGGCACGGTCACCCCGCCAACGCCCGAGTGTCGAGGGGACGTCCCCAGGCATTGTGGCGCCGTACGGCATCGAGTGTGTGGTGCAGGGGAGACGGCGGCAACGGGCGGAGCCAACCCACTCGGGGGTTCAGCGCTGTCCGGATGTGCTGCCGAGGTTGGCCTACTTCTGGCGGCCCTCCTTCCTGGGGGCGCGTTGGGACATGCGTAGGAGCTTTTCGTTCTCGGGAGCCGCCTGATGGTGCTTGAGGCAGTGGCGTTCTTCGGTGGTGCTTCAGGCGTCGTGGCCGACGAGCCGGTCGGCGGGCTTGGTGAGGCGCTTGACGGTGCGGTCCTCGGTCGCGGCGAGACGTCGGGCCCTCACCTCGGCCTCCTCCAGGCGCGCCAAGACGGCGCTGAGGCCGCAGAGTTGGGCATCGATGCCCGCCGTGACGATCAGCCTGCCGGTGGCGGCCTGTGCGTCTTCGGCGGTGCGGCCGTGGACGAGGCCGGTGGCACCGCGCTCGGCGAGCCGGCCAGGCGGTCTCGAAGCCGATGCCGGAGGTGGCGCCGGTCACCTGGACGGTGCGGGAGGAAGGGTCGACGAAGGACATGGATCGGGGACTGTGGTGGAGTTGATACGTCTGGCCAGGGTGCATGCCGCGTCGAGGTGGGAATGACCCAAGCGACAATTGATGGCTTGCGTAAACAACAGAGCTTGCGTAAACAACAGAGTTGGAGGCGATAGTGGCCGACAGGGTCAGTGGCGTGGTTCGTTGGTACAACCAAGTCCGGGGCGTCGGGTACATCGACGGGGACGACGGCCGCGAGGTGAGGGTGGACCGCGATGCCATCGAGGACGGAACCTTTGTCGTCGAGGGTTTGCGGGTGACCTTCGTGCCTGTGGAAGACGAACGCGGCTGGCACGCGGAACACTTGAGCATCGTCAGGCGCTCCCCAGGAGTCGCCCACCACGACTGACCTGCGCGTCCGGCAACATCCGGGGGGTGAGCGGAGATGCCCGTTCACCCCGCAATGACGGAGGATCTGTCGGTCGGAGGCCGGGGCCTGTACGCCGATACCGAGCAGCGACTGCTCGGCATCATCGCGCACCAGCTCGCCACGGGTTATGAGGCACCCGGCCGGGCCACCGCCAAACTCGCCGACATCCAGCCACTGCGCCGCGCCGCGCAACAGGTCGTTGACGCACTCGGTACAACCATGGAAGTTGAGTGTTCGACGTGGCCGCCGAGGCGTACAACACCGGCGCCCGCGCCGGGCTCGCCGAACTCGGCGCCCTGGAAGACGGGGACGCCCGCCGCATTGCTGAAAGCACCCCGAATGGGCGCGCACTCGACCGCCTCGCGCACGAGACCATCGACCGCGTCACCGCACCAAGGCGGGCATGGCATATCTCGTCCCCAGGTTGGCTGAGAGGCGTTCCCGGAACCGTCAGCCCCACCCACGCCACCTGCTCCTTCCGGGTTTTCATCAAGCCCCGCAAGCAGGTGTGGTTGGCCGGTGCGAGCATCACAGCTGGTGCTCTGTCCGGGAAGGTTCGCCGGGGCGGTGGTTTCGCCTCGATAGTCTGCACGGCATGACCCACTCATACCCGTGCTCCGACGATGCCGCTGTCGCGACAGCCGGGGCGCGGGCCGGCGCGGACGTGGTCCGCACCATGTACGGCCAGCGGCTCAACCGCATCGACAAGGGGGCCGGGGACTTTGCCACCGCCGCTGATGTGGAGGCCGAGAAGACGATCCTCGGCGTTATCCGTGCCGCACGGCCCGATGACGCGGTGCTCGGCGAGGAAGGCGGCCGGCAGGGCGCCGCCGACGCTGTGCGCCAGTGGTTGGTGGATCCGCTGTGCGGCACGCTGAACTACGCCGTCGGCAGCATGCTGGTGGCCGTCAACGTGGCGCTGCGCGATGGGGCGGCGGCGGTGGCCGACCCGTTCAGCGGCGAGGTTTTCTTCACCGACGGGGAGACCGCCTGGGTGCGGCATGACGGAGCCGACGACGCACTACTGACGCCCACGCCCGCTACCCGACTGGTGGACGTCAATCTGGATCCGCCGTTCCCGAGTGCGCCCGGATTCCGGGCCGTGGATCTGCTGGCCCACCCTGAGTTCGTCGAACGTTTCCGGCCGCGCGTCGTGTCCACGACCCTGGCGCTGGCCTGGGTCGCAGCCGGCAAGCGCGCCGCGTATGTCACCGATGGCGGCGACCTGTCCAGGAGCGTGCACTTCGCGGCCGGCATCGCTTTGTGCCGGGCTGCTGGCTGCATTGTCACCGGGATCGACGGTGCCCCGATTGGTGAGGCTGGTCGTGGGCTTGTGGTCGCCGCCGACGACGAGACCCACGGGCTGCTGATGTCGATGATGCGCAGCCGAGGCTAGTGCTGTGACCGCATGGGTTTCGCCGGGCTGGATCAGGCTGCGGCTTGGAGGAGCCCGCCGCCCCAGCGGATGCCCTTTTCGCCGCGCATCCGGGCACGTTCACGGCGTTGATCGCGGACCTGGGCCTCGACCTCACGGCCGGGATGGCGCGTGGTGTGCCAGCGCCCCGGCAGATCCGTGTAGAGGTCGGACTCGAACTCCCAGGCCGATACGGACCGTTGTTCCGGTACACCCACGTTCACCCGCTCACCGCCGGGCCGGTCGAACGGAGGCGGGCCGAGACTCTCGGTCTTGAGCCTCTCGCCTCCGTGGAAGGACGCCCGACGGGGCTGACGTACTGCCCGTCACCCTGCCTTGGGCGGAGGTGACACGCAGGCGTTGATGTCTCCACCGGGCGTCAGCGCCCGGCGGAGCGGGAGCGCCGTGAGCAGGACGAAGAGGCCGAAGAGCGTGATCGGCAAGAGCCCAACGGGACGGAGAAACGCGGTGGGATGCGTCATGACCGCGTTCCAGGCGACGCTCCAGTTGCCCACCACGTCCGCGAGCACGACCGCGGCAGCGAGCACCGGCCCGCCAGGGCGGGCACGGATGATCAAAAGGGCGACCAGCGGATCGAATAGCAGGAGCGCGTGGAAGAGCAGTTGGACGAGCAGGGGTGCGTAGCTGTAGGCATCCAGCCCGCCCTTGCCGAGAAAGAATCCGTGTACTGCCGTTCCTTCCAGGAATCCAGCCACGTACACCACGGCGGTGCACCGGATCCACACCGAACGATCCCCCCATCGCATAATGGCCACCCTAGCTCGTCCTTGAACGGCATCCTCGAACGAGGCCCCGCACAAGATCACCTGGATCGGTATTCGCCGAACACGGAGGCAGCCTTCGCACCCGACGAATTCTCGTGGGGGTCGCCGCCACTGGGGATACGGACTTCTCACCAGCAAGTTCAGTCAGCAGCGCTGGACAGCGCTTGGACAGGACTGTCTGCGACCAGGTACGCCACGGCCGAGCAGGCAACCCTCGGCCCGCTCCGTCCCCAACAGGGGCGTCAACCGGCTCTGCCTGCTCGGCCGGGCGTGCGTGCGTGTGGACCGACTGGCCGAGCTGGGCGTGACCCAGTTCACGCTCGGCCTGATGCACGATCAGAAGGGGCCCGGCTCAAGGCGTATGGGTCCACGGTGCTCGGCTCCGTCGACCGAGCCGGCCGGGGCGCGTCAGCCGATCCGGCCTACCTGCCGCAGAACACCGTGTCGACGAGCTTCTGCACCTCCTTCTGGTACGTCCCCACCGGGGCGTTTACGCCGTCCACGTAGTTCACCGCGGCCTCCATGGTCCTGCTGCCGTCGGGCGTGCTGTACATCAGCGTTCCGGCGCCCTGGACGCCGCCGTCGTGGAAGAGGACGGTGCTGCCGCAGTCCGCCTTCTGCACCTGCAACCCGAGGCCGTAGCCCATCTTCGGGACGGTCGTCGAGTGCGGCTTGCGCATCTCGGCCAGCAGCGCGGGCGGGAGGAGTTTCCCGCCGAGCAGTGCGGAGAAGAACGTGTGGAGGTCCTGGGTGGTCGAGATCATCTCGCCGGCGCTGGAGATCCAGGAGGGGTTCTGGCGAGTGACGTCGACTGCCTTCTGCTGCCCGGCGTCCTGGTAGCGGTAGTAGCTGTGGGCGTGGGGTTCTGGGATCTCCGGCGAGGTGCCCGGCGCCAGGGTGTGCTGGAGATTGAGCGGCTGCAGGATCCGCCGCCTGATCTCTTCGGTGTACGAGTGGCCGGTGACCTTCTCGATCAGCAGCCTGGCCAGCACGTAGTTGGTGTTGGAGTAGCTCCAGGCCGTGCCCGGCGCGAACCGCGCCGGCTTGGACAACGCGAACCGCACCAGCTTCTCCGGCTGGTAGGTGTGAAATCGGTCGTCCACCCACTCCTTGCCCTGCCAAGGGATCCCCGGCACGACCTTCCCGTCGGGATAGTGCTCGCCGGTATAGTCGAACAGCCCGCTGGTGTGCTGGAGCAGCATCCGCACGGTGATCCGCCGGTCCAGTCCGAACTGGGGCAGGTAGTCGGCCGCCTGGCCGTCCAGCCCGACCTTGCCCTCGGCCACCAGTTGCAGCACCACGGTCGCCGTGACGGTCTTGGTGGCGCTGCCTATCCGGAAGTACCCGTCGGTCGGCGGCTTCCCGGTCTCGCCCAACTTGCTCACCCCGGCGCTACCGACCCACTCGCCCCGCTGATCGTGCGCGCGCATCTGCACCCCGGCCAAACCGGAATCGACCATCGCTTGGATGGCCTTCTGCAGTTCCGGGCGCTTCTGCCCGGCAGCAGCCTTCGGCACGGCCGTGCTGCCCGCGGTGGCCACTGCGGGCACAGCCACACCGGCCAGCAGCGTGGCCGCCAGCGCCGTGAGCACTAACCGCCGGGAGCCCCGCGACATCCGGCCCCCGTTGTTCTTGGTGCCCCTGGTCATTCCTGGAACCTCCTCCTCGGCCGCGCCGAGAATGTCGTCGCGTGTCATCACGGCGCCAACGTGGCACACATTTGACGCAGACACAAGCCATAACGGCTCAGCTTGGCGCAAGGATGACACGGGGCGAGCAAAGCGCGGCCACCACACCCGGGGAGGAGTGACCGCCGGGCGGGATGCGCATCGACGACCACCTCGACCCGCCCACCGGCCGGAGAATCGAAGGGTGAGCAGGTCAGGACATCAACACCGACGGGGACCCACGAGAGGGGGATGACCCCCCAGCACGACATGGCGCCACATTGACTCGCTATGGCGCCACACGTGTGCCATGATGGCGAGGCGCGAGCGCCGCAGCACTCCCCTTGCGGACGTGCGGCCACAGGAAATCAGGCCCGCATTGTTCCCGCAGCGCCAGTCGTGCACCGAGCAAGGACCAGTCATGCGCCATCACGGCGCCATACCGCGCTGCCCAGGCACCAGAAGCGCCGACTCGGCCCGACCCGACCCGACCGCCTCCACCATTCGAACCGACCTGACGGGAGCCCCAGCGTGGCTACGTTCCTTTCCAGTCTCGGCCGCCTCGCCCTTCGCCGCCGGGGGGTGACACTGCTGCTCTGGCTGCTGATATTCGGCGGCATGGGCTTCGCCGCCTCCTCCGCTCCGCCACCGCCCGCCGACACGTTCTCGATGCCGGGCACCCAGTCGCAAGAAGCCTTCGACCTGCTGACGAAGAAGTTCCCGGACGCGCGTGCCGATGGCTCCAGCGCCCGGGTCGTCGTCCGGGCACCCGAGGGCCAGAAGATCACCGACGCCGGCCAGCGGACCGAAGTCGGCCGGCTCGTCGCCGAGTTGGGCACATCGTCCCCGCAGGTGGTGACCGCCACGGACCCGTACAAGACCTCCGCCGTCAGCATCAGCAAGGACGGTACGACCGCCTACACGGTGGTGACGTACAAGGTCCCCGCGCTGAAGGTCAGTGACAAGGCGCACGACGCGCTCGACGCCGCCGTCGAGAAGGCCCGCAAGGCGGGCCTGACCGTCGAGGCCGGTGGTGACGCCGTGAAGGTCGACCAGACGATGGGCGGCACCGGCGAGAAGGTCGGCATCCTGGTCTCCGCGATCGTCCTCGTCCTGACCTTCGGCTCGATGATCGCGGCCGGAATGCCGCTGATCACCGCACTGATCGGAGTCGGGATCGGGATTTCCGGCATCACCGCGCTCGGCTCCACCCTGGGGCTGTCCGGCACCACCTCGACGCTCGCGATGATGATCGGGCTCGCGGTCGGCATCGACTACGCGCTGTTCATCGTGTCCCGGTTCCGGGCCGAGCGGATCGAGGGGCGTACCCCCGAGGAGGCCGCGGGCCGGGCCGTCGGCACCGCGGGTTCGGCGGTGGTCTTCGCGGGGCTGACGGTCATCGTGGCCCTCGCCGGACTGGCCGTCGTGGGCGTCCCGATGCTCACCAAGATGGGCCTGGCCGCGGCCGGCACCGTCGCGGTCGCCGTGCTCGTCGCGATCACCCTGGTCCCCGCCCTGCTGGGCTTCGCATCGGTCAAGGTGATGGCCCGCAAGGGCCGCCTCCAGTACGCCGTCAAGCCGCTGTCGGAGCGCCGGCAGCGCAAGGCCGCCAAGCACGCCAGCAAGTCGACCAAGGGCGGCAGGCCCAACCTCGGTGCCCGCTGGGCGAGTTACGTCCTTCGTCACCCCGTGGCCGTGCTGCTCGTCGGCGCGGTCGGCCTCGGCACGGTCGCCGTACCGGCCGCGAGCCTGGAACTCGGGCTGCCCGGCGAGGGTTCGATGTCGACGAAGACCACTCAGCGCAAGGCGTACGACATGCTCTCTCAGTCCTTCGGCCCCGGGTTCAACGGACCGCTGACGGTCACCGTGCAGGCGAACGGGGCCAAGGCCGCGGGCGACAAGGTCGGCGCGGCCCTCCGCACGACGGACGGCGTGGCCTCGGTCTCCCCGGCCACCGCCAACAAGGCGGACGACACCGCGATCCTGAACGTCATCCCGAAGACCGGCCCGACCGAGCACAAGACCGAGCAGCTGGTCCACCAACTACGGTCCGCCACAAGCGGCTTGGAGCGAGGCACCGCGTCCCGGATCCTCGTGACCGGCCAGACGGCCATGTTCATCGACTTCTCCCAGACCCTCGACGACGCGCTCCTGCCCTACCTCGGCCTGGTCGTCGGCCTCGCCTTCCTGCTTCTGATGGTGGTCTTCCGCTCCCTCCTGGTCCCGCTCAAGGCGGCCCTCGGCTTCCTGCTCTCGGTGACCGCGGCCCTCGGCGCCGTCGTGGCAATCTTCCAGTGGGGCTGGCTCGCGGATGTCCTCGGCATCGAGCAGACCGGCCCGATCATGAGTACGATGCCGATCTTCATGATCGGCGTGGTCTTCGGCCTGGCCATGGACTACGAGGTCTTCCTGGTCAGCCGGATGCGTGAGTCGTACGTCCACGGGGCACGCCCCGCCGAGGCGGTCGTCGACGGCTTCCGGCACGGCGGCCGGGTCGTCGCCGCGGCCGCGGTCATCATGACCAGCGTCTTCTCCGGCTTCATCATGGAGGACAACGACTTCATCAAGATGATCGGCTTCGCCCTCGCGATCGCCGTCCTCTTCGACGCCTTCATCGTCCGCATGGCGCTCGTGCCCGCACTCTTCGCCCTGCTCGGCCGGTCCGCCTGGTGGCTCCCCAAGTGGCTGGACCGGATCCTGCCCCGAGTGGACGTCGAGGGCGAGAAGCTCGACCAGCACGCAACCGCCCCCGCGCCGCACTCACCGCGCGAACGCGCTCTGGTCGGCTGACTCCCCCGCCGAACCGAACGGCACCACTGTGACGCCCCCGAACTGGCCCAGGCTGTTCGGGGGCGCCTCCCCCTGACGTACATCCCTGCAAATCGAACGCGTGGCCTCTGGTGTCGGCGAGGGCGCCATGGCCGTGGCGCTCGTCCACCGCTACCGCGCAGCGAACGGAGCACCTCTCCAGCCGAACCGGTGCTGAACCCCCACCGAGCCCCCCGGACCCGCTCACCACCCGCCCGCCTCCAGAGCCGTCCCGCAGACCGGGCCGCCTTCCTCGGTGATGTACGAACCCGTTTGGAGTGCGAACCGAGTGCGGTGGCGACGGCTGACGGTTGCCGGGACGTCACGACCGTGGTCGGCCGCGACCCCGGTCACCGGCGGGGACCGGCCTTCATCTGCGCCTGCAAGGCCTGGTAGCGGACCCGCACATCGCGGCGGTCGTTGTCCTCCCGCACGGTGTCGTCGCACGCCCGCCGGATCATGTCCGCCTGGTCCATCAGCACCTGGCGGCGCTCTGCTTCCAGGGTCTGCTCCATGATCTTGGACAGGGCGTCGAGCTGCCGGATCATGACCGCCGGCATGCCCACTCCGGCCTGCCGGATCTTCTCGAAGGACCGCGCGATGAGTCGCTCGTAGTCCGCCTGGTAGGCGATCAGCCGCACCCGTCCATTCGGGTCCCGCCGCACCCGGCGCGGGTGCCAGCCCGTGGTGATGCGGCACAGGCAGTCGCCGAGCCAGTCGATGCAGGTCATGGCGGTGAAGGTGTCGTTGACCGCCGGGGACAGTGCGCGTAGGGCGATCTCGACAAGCTGGTCCACGCCGAACGAGACGTCCTGGGTCAGTGTCCGGTAAGGGCCTGTGACCTGTCCGCGGGCGAGCTCATGTTCCACTTGGGCCGCTGCCTCGGCCGGCCACACGGCAGCCAGCGGATGCCCCTCGACCAGGAAGTGCCCCGGCCGGTAGGGCAGGTGGATGACGGCGTCGGCGTCGGCGTCGATCCTGACCAGTCGCTCATGACGGATGAACTGCAGATACCCGCTGTGCGGAGTGCGGATCACCGCGCCGGACTCGTCGATCTTGACCAGGAGTTCCTCCCAGGGGGGCCCGCACTCCCGGTTGACGGGCGCGGCGGGGTCCTCGCCGCCCTGGGCCTCGATCGCCCCGGACAGGTCGCGCGCGATACCGGCGATCACCTGCGGCAGCTGGATGCTCGTGGCGATGTGGTTGATGAAGTAGATCAGGACCGCGAGGTCGACCAGGGTCAGGCCCAGCGCGACGGTGACGGACAGATGGGGCACGAAGTCACCGTGCGGACCCGGGCTGATCACGACCAGCACGACCACGGTGTAGAAGAACGTGGCCACGAACGTGCCCAGGGTCAGCTGCGTCCCGCGGTCCCGGATGAAGTTGCGCAGCATGCGCGGTCCGAACTGGGTGGAGGCCAGCGTCAGCGCCACGATCGTGATGGAGAAGACCAGACCGACGACGGTGATGATCGCGGCGGCCATCGTCGACAGGATCTGGCGGGCCTCGTCGGCGTGGCCGGAGATCACCCAGGAGGGAAGCGTGGCACGCCCGCTGTAGACGGCGCGGTCGAAGCCGTAGGTGGCGGCGAAGAGTCCCGCAGCGGCGAGCACCACGGCCGCGGGTACGAACCACAGATTGGTCCGCAGCGTCTCCCGCCGCCAGTCGGCCTCCAGATACGCGCCGCCGCGCATCAGAACCCGCACCCGAGTAGTCCGCTGCGTTCGGCAGAGCAGCACGACAGGGAAGATTGCACCAATGCCTCCGGGGCTCGACGGACAAAAGCGCCGACCAGACTTCCCGGCTCACCTGCCTCGATCGTACGACGGCAGCCTGCGGCCCTGGTATCCGGAGGGGTCCGTGAACGGTGGAGGAATCCACTACGCCAGCTCATTCCCAGGCCACTCAGAGGGCATTTGCTTGAGGCAGATCGCCCTATATGCCCTAGTAGATGCCTCGCACAGCGGGTCCAGGACCTTCTCAGGCCTCTCTCGGAGGACGTCCCGACCGGACGGCACTGCGCTGCAAGCGCCACGAGCCCGTTCCCCGAGCTGGGTGAGCACCGCCTTCGTCAGCGAGTACGGGCTCGTACCCAGGTCCGGCCTGGCCGGTACCGCACGCTCCAACTCCTCAGGGCCGATTGCCGCGAGGAACTCGGCAGCCGTTGGCTCTACGGCAACCGGGCCGGCGACAGCCACTCGGGCGAGCCCTTCGAACTCAGCGGCGCCCTCGTTCTCCACGTGCAGCACCACGTGCGGAGGCTCGCCCTCCTGGTGGCTGATGGTGCAACCGCTCAGGCTCCCGGGATCCCATCGATTCCCGTCGATCTCGATGGCTGCCCGAGGGCCCCGAGCAGTGTTACGCACACCGTGCGCCATCTCATCGTGGTGATCCATGCAGCCAACGGTAAGAGTGCTCTCGGACAGGGCGGGGCGCTCCGCGCGACACCGGGTTGAGGCCGGAAGCCGGGCCCCGTCGGCCCGGCCGCCGACCAAGTGGCGTCCGCGTTCATGCAACTCCTGTGCCACCCTCGTGACACGTTGCGCCGGAACGAGACGCGGTACGCGGGGCGCATCTCGCATGCGTAGACGGACTCTGCCGCCTGTCGCCCTGGAGTGCATCGGCCCGGAACTTCCCGACTCCGGTGAATAGGTGCGCCGGGTACGACACGCGACTACGTGGCCCACCCCGCGTGCTTCCAGGGCGCGCGGTAGCGGGCGTTGGCTGCCGTAAACCAGGACCCCTGTTACCAGTTGGCACGGTGTCCGGCGTCCAGACAGCGGGGCGTCGCCGGTCACCCGCGTCGCAGGCTGTGCAGGTAGCGGGTGTGTCGGCCGCCGATGAACAGCAGGCCGACGACAGGCCCGAGCACGGTGGCCGCCAGGCACCCCCAGGCAGAGACAGCCCGTCGGTTGGGGGTTTCCCGGCAGGCGGTGCATGTCTGGCACAAGAAGCGGAAGAGCGGCGGGAAACCGGCATTGCGGTCCTCGGGACCGTCGGGCAGGTTCACGGGGCAAGTGTGGACTCTGGCCCGGATCCGCCGAGTGATTGAGGAGATGACCGGCGCGGAGTACACCAGCCCGTCGGGAGTGTGGCGGCTGCTGAAGCGACACGGCTGGTCACGGCAGATCCCCACGGGCCGAGCTTACGAGCGCGACGAGAAGGCGGTGATGACCTGGCGGAGCGAAGTGTGGCCCCAGGTAAAACCACCGCCGAGCACAGCGGGGCAGTGATCGTCATCGCGGACGAATCCGGCCTGCCGCTGCTACCGCCGGTGCGACGGACCTAGGCACCCGTCGGCCAGACTCCCACCATCGCACTGCGGATGGGGCAGCGACCCAGAATCTCCGTCATCGGCTGGTGCTGCTACCGCCCTGGTCAGCCGGCCCGGTACCTCTACCGGATCATGCCCGCGGGTCGGTCACCGACCGCATCCTGATCCACCGGTTACGTCAGGTGCACCGGTGTCTTGGACGCCCGATGGTACTGATCTGGGACAATCTCAGCAGCCATCGCAGCCGCCGGATGCGCTTGTTCGCGGACCGCAGCAACTGGCTCCCCCTGGTCTCTCTGCCTCCCTATGCACCGGACCTCAACCCGGTCGAAGGAAGCTGGGCGCATCTCAAGAACGGGGCCGTTGCCAAACCTCGGGGCCCGAACGGTCGATGAACTCCTCACCACCGCCCGCAGCGGCCTGCGACGCATCCAACATCGCCCAGCCCCGGTCGGCGGATGCGGCGTGGGCGGCGGCCCGGCCGACCGAGGCGCTTGGGGACCCGTTGCCGCCTTGCCGGCCGTTAGCCTGTCGGTATGTCAGAGCGTGTCATGCCCGGTCGCACGGACGGCCTGATCACCTTGGGTGCCGCGGACGCTCTGTGGGTCGATTTGACGGCCGACAGTGCTGTGCCGACGGCTTCTGGGGCATTCACCTGCTCTCCTGCCCATGCCCGGGTGGGGTACGTCCTGCTCGGCGGCCATGTGGTGGCGACGGTGAGGGCGAGCGGCGGTCAGTGGAGTGTTCCGGAGGCTGAGGTGCGCCGGGCGGCCGCGGAACTGAACGCGGTGGGGATGGATCGGCAGGACCTGGTCCGCATCGGTCCGTTTCGTGGGGCACCGAGGCAGGAGTGCAACGAGGAAACGCCGCTGCGTTGGCGCCGGCGCATCACGCGGGAACTGCAGGAGCTGGGCGGCCCCGAGCGGGCAGCACGACGTGAAGGCAGCCGGCCGTACCACCTGGCGGGGATCGACTGGCGACAGATGCTCGTGGAGCAGACCCGCGACGGGACGCAGCGGACATGGTGGCTGCCGCGCGCTGTGGTCAGGCTGCTCGACGCGGCCGAGCACACCGAAAAGCAGTGGGTGCAAGCCGCGCGGACCCGCCAGGCAAGCACTGCCGTCACCGAGCCGCCCTCCCACCCCCGGCAGGCCCGAGACGCCGACGGTCGGCAGACGACGAGCCCCGAGCGTCCCACCGCCTCACCGCGCCCGTACAACGCAGAGCTGGAAGGCCAGCTGTACTCGGTGCTCAGCAGGAAGCCCGGTACCTCCCGCAAGGTGGCCGGGTGGGCGTGCGCCGTCTGCCGCACTGCGCCCGCCGCCGTCCTCGACCACTGCCACGAACACGGCTACGTCCGCGCCCCCGTCTGCCAGTCCTGCAACACACAAGAACGCCCCGACCACCTGTACAGCAACGACATCCGCGTGGCGAACCACTACACACGCCTCTTCCACACCGACACCGACGACTGGCTCCGCCACTGGCACCGCTGCCCCGGCTGCCGCGCACGCACCACCCTGCCCCTGCCGCACCTCGCCGCATGGACCGCCCACATAGCCTGCCGATCGCTGCGCCCGACCCACCGCGCTCCCCGCGGGCGCAAGCCCTGCGGTGTCCTGCGCGTGTCCTGGACGGGCAGTCAGCAGGCGCCCCGTTCCTGCCTGCTCACTGTCGCCGTCGACTTCTGCCCCTCCGGCGAGCACCGTGTCCTGGCGCAAGTCCCCTACCGCGAAGCCGCCGAGCGGTTTCGCGACTGGTTGGCCGAGGCAGCCCCTGCCGTGGCCGCCGCGGCCGGCCCCGACCGCTTGGACGGCCTCCCTGCCCAGTTCCGGCCAGTCATCGCGGACACCAGCGGCGAAGGCCTAGCACTGTTCTGAGCGGGCACCGGGAGACGTGACACCGTCAGCGGCCTCATGGAGGCCAACAAGTTCGCCGAGATCGGCGTGGAGTTCGGCACGAACGTCGCCGGCAACTTCACAGGTAACGTACTCGGCCAAGCACTTTCGGGCCAGGATGTCGACTTGGACCAAGACTTCCTGGACGCCACAGTGGCCGGCGGCGCTGGCACCGCACTCGGCGTGGCAGGCAAGGTGGTCAGCGGAAAGGTACCCAGCGCACTCCAAAACACCTTCCGGGGTGACGGATTCTGGGGGGAGTCAGCCAACGGCGCCATTACCAGCGCAGGCGGCCAGATGGCCGCCGATGGTGTCGACATCCCCCTCCACCGCGGCGGCAAGACCACCGACAGCCTCATCCCAGACCTGCTCACCAGTGCCGGCGGCGGAGCAGCTGACGGAGCAGCGGTGCACGGCGGTGAGACCCGATACAAGTACGGCGGAGGGAGGCGCCACCGAGCCCCCGAGAGCGGACCGGAGTTCGGCACGGCTGCTTCGGCAGCCGGCCCCGCCGCGGAGGGCCCCCGACCTCCCCGCGGCAGCCGCCCCGCGTCGGCCAGGGCCTTGCGGAGCAGGAACTCGATCTGGGCGTTGGCGCTGCGCAGTTCGTCGTCGGCCCAGCGGGTGAGTGCGTCGTGCAGGAGCGGGTCCAGCCGCAGCAGCACCTGCTTGCCCCCTCCTGACCTGACCAGGCCACGGGACAAGCCCAATCCGGGCTGTGCGGTGGAGCCGTTCAGCCCTGGTGAGGGATGCCCAGTGCTCGTACGAGCTGGGCCGGTTCCTCGCGGAAAATGTTGTCCGGGCCGGCCATATGCCCGGTCATGCCGTTCACAAGACCGGGCATATGTGGATCGCGCATGCCCGCGACCGGCCAGTCGGCCCACGCCCGTGCCCTGGGAGAATGAACCGCCCTGCAGTGCCGGCGGTACTCGAACTCTGGGAGCTGCCAGGGACGGACCTTGCCAGCCCCTGGCAGCCGGTGCCGGTGAGCTCGGGTCAAACGGCGCTCGCCCGAGATCGGGAGCCGGTGGTCTTGCGACGCTCGGGCGAGCAGACGTCTGTGAGTGCTCCGGTGCGGACGATCCAGGCGACCCCCGTTCCTTCGGCACGTTCGTGCGCAGAGGTGCCTACAGCACGTTCTCGTCGGCTCTGTAGATCATGCTGCGGACCGGGGCGAGTTCTTGGAGGTGCGCCGCGTCTGCTGCGGTGGCGCGTCCTTCGGGTGAGGCGAAGGCCGTGCGTAGTTCCTCCATCGTGTCCCATTCCCATTCGGCGACCAGGTAATACGGTTCGCCGCGGACGGCGACCACATCGCGGCCCAGTGTGTAGCGGCGCAGTCCCGGGAGCCGGCGTGCGAGCGGGATGTGGATGTCGCGGTAGTGGCGATCGAATGCCGAGGGGTCGGCGGGCGTCTCGTACAGGGCGATGAAGCGGGCGGTCATCGGGCGGCCCTCCAGTGGCGGGTGAGGACGGCGGCACCGGCCTGTTGCGCCGACAGGCACTCCAGCTCCGTGTGAGGGCCGCCGGTGGGGAAGAGCCGGTCGCCGGTGCCGAGGACGGTGGGGAAGGTCAGCAGTCGGTACTCGTCGATCAGGTCCTCGGTCATGAGCTGGTGCACGAGACTGAGGCTGCCGGTGATGACCACGTCGCGTGGTTCGCGCTTGACGGCGTCGATGACGTCGCCTGCCAGGACCCGCGAGTTTGCCCACGCTGCGGTGTCGGCGTCGGTGAGCGTGCGGGAGGCGACGAGTTTCGGGACGGCGTTCATGCGCGCGGCGAACGGGTCGTCGCGTCCGGGCCACAGCCGCGAGAAGAGCTGCCAGGTCGTGCGCCCGAGCAGCAGGACCCCTTCGTCCAGAGTACGGCCGAGTCGGAACGTGTCCCCGGCGACGGTTTCATGGCCGTGCCGGAACGCCCAGCCGCCCAGCGGTGTGCCCGCGGAACCGTCCGGGTCGGACACGATCCCGTCCAGGGTGATGAACTCGATGACGATGACGCTCACAGCGATGTTCCTTTCGGTCAGGTGCTCACCGGTACATACCGGCGGCACCTGCTCGACTCATCGCTCCCGCGGGAAATCGTCGAAGGGAATCCGCTGCGGCAGTTCGAAGGCGTCGAGGACGCGCGGGTCGGCGAAGACGATGTTGTGCGTGACCAGGCCGCCGGTGACGGTGAGGACCTGGAGTGTGTGCAGCCGGTGCTCGCCGCCGGGCTCCGGCGCGTACGCCGCGAGCGCCGGCTGCCCGTTCGCCGTGAGCTCCCGCACGACCCAGCTGGTACCGCGCATCCGGAAGACGCGGTCCATGAACAGGCCGTAGCCGCTTCTGCCTCGGTACCACAGCGGGACCGGCGGCATCTCCAAGACCGCGTCGTGGGACAACAGCCGCACCAGTGCGGGCACATCGGCCGCCTCGAACGCCCGCACATACCGCTGGACCACCGCCCGCACCTCGGGATCGTCCGGCTCGCACACCCCATGGAGATCGCCCACGCCCGCGAGGGCAGCACGAGCGCGTTGCAGCATGCTGTTGACCGCCGCGACCGTGGTCCCCAACTGCTCGGCAACCTCGCACGCGGTGAACTCCAGCACCTCCCGCAGCACCAGCACGGCGCGCTGCCGCGCCGGAAGGACCTGCACCGCCGCCACCCACGCCAGACGCAGGTCGGCCCGCGCCTGCACGTCGAACCGAGCATCCGGAAACGGGCCCATCCAGGGGACGTCGAGCGCCGGGGCCAGCGGGGCCTCCGGATCGTCGCTCGGCGCGCCCAGCCCGGACGGGAGCGGACGCCGACCGCGCCCTTCCAGCGCGGTCAGGCACGCGTTGGTGGCGATCCGGTACAGCCACGTCCGCAACGACGCACGCGTCGGGTCGTACCGCTCCCGGGCCTTCCAAGCACGCAGCAACGTCTCCTGAACCACGTCCTCGGCCTCATGGAACGCCCCCAGCATCCGGTAGCAGAACGCCAGCAGCTCACCACGGTACGGCTCGAAATCCACCGGCCCATCATGCCGTACGCCGATCTCGACCTGCCGCAAAGGAGGCTTCGGCGGAACGCCGGGATGCGTACCGTCGGTCAACGCCTTGCTCCTCACCCGAGCCGGACGCATGGAGAGCGGCGGCCACAGTCAGCCCCGCGAGGCAGGCCCCTGCGTTGTGGGTCCTCGTGTGAAGTTCTGGGCGAGGAGGAAGCCGAGGATGACGAAGGAACCTCACCGGGCTCCATCGGCTGCAACGACACGACACTCTTCCTCCCTCCCTCCCGAAACGACAACGTTGGTCCCCAAGACCACAACCAGGTCTTGAGGGCCAACGTCACGCACAGGGGCGTCGCCGGCCCGGTGCGCGGGCCCTTTGCGCTACGCCGTGGTCATGAGCAGACAGTGCCGTTCGATGGGACCTTGCCGTTCAGCAGGTGCTCGTTCACAGCCTTGGTGGCGCACTGGTTGACGCCGTACGTGCCGTGGCCCTCGCCCTTGACGGTGAGCAGCACGCCCACGTCTTTCCCGAGCTTGTCGGCCATCTTCCGGGCGCCCGCGACGGGAGTGGCCGGGTCGCCCGTGTTCCCTATGACGACGATGGGGGCAGCGCCCGGTGCCGAGACCTCGGGTGTGTCGCTCTTGCCGGTGACCGGCCAGTCAGTGCAGCTCAGCAGGCCCTTTGCGGTCAGCTCACCGAAGACCGGCGACGCCTTGCGGAACTCCGGCAGTCTGGCTCCCACGTCCTGGGGAGTGAGGCGCCGCTTGGTGTCGGCGCAGCTGATCGCGGTGTTGGCGGCCTGCATGTTGCTGTAGTGCCCGTTGTCATCACGGCCGTTGAGGGAATCGGCCATCGCCAGGAGGGTGTCGCCGCGGCCCTGCTCCGCCTCGGAAAGCGAGACCGAGAGGATCGGCCACATCTCCTTGGAGTACAGCGGCTGGACGATGCCGTTGACGGCCTCTTCCTGGGTGAGCTTGCGCCCGCTCTTGGTCGGCATCGGCTGCTTGCCGGTCTTCGACAGCAGGTCGGCGATCCGTCGGCGCCCGTCCTCGGGGCTCTGGAACGGGCAGGTGCCGGGCGTCTTCGCGCAGTCCGCCAGGTAGTTGTCCAGTGCCAGTTGGAAGCCCTTTGCCTGGCCCAGGGCCTGTTGTGTGGAATTCTCGGTCGGGTCGACCACGGCGTCCAGGACGGTGCGGCCCACGTTCTTCGGGAACAAGTGGGCGTAGACGCCGCCCAGTTCGGTTCCGTAGGAGATCCCGAAGTAGTTGAGCTTGGCGTCGCCCAGGACTTGGCGTATCAGGTCCATGTCGCGGGCGGCGCTCTCGGTATCGACGTGCGGTAGCACCTTCCCGGAGTTCTTCGCGCAGGCCGCCGCGGTCTTCTTGTTCTCCTCGGCTGTCTCGGCCAGGTTGTGGTTCCTGGCTCGCTGCTCGTCGGTCTCCTTGTCGCTCAGGCACGTCACGCCCGCGCTGTTTCCGACGCCCCGCGGGTCGAAGCTGACCAGGTCGTAACGCGAGCGTAGGGGCCGGGCAGCGTCATAGCCCGGCAGAGTGGCCACGCCCGATCCGCCCGGGCCGCCGAAGTTGAAGACCAGCGAGCCGAGCCGCTTGCCGTCGCCCTTGGCCTTGGCCTTGGCCTTGGCGCGGATCATCGCGAGGTCGATGGTGTCACCATCGGGCTTGGCGTAATCCAGGGGCGCCTTCAGGGACGCGCACTCCCATGCCGTGACGTCTGGCAGCTTGCCGGGTGCCTTGCCGTCGCCGCCCTGGGCGCTGGACGGCGCTGGGCAGGGCTGCCAGTTGAGCTTCTGGGAAGTGAGCGAGGTGGGCAGCACCGTGGCCGCCAACGCAGCGGACGTTTGGAGGCCGGTGCCATCCTTGTCGCCGCTGCAGGCGGTGGCGCCGACGGCGAGCAGCAGGGAGGCGGAGAGCAGAGAGGTGGTGCGAAAGGTGGGAAATCTAGACATGCCTGTCCCTAGTGTTGTGTGGTGTTCACGTGAACCGTCGACGGCCACGGCAAGGCGGACGCCCGGTGCCGTCGGGCAGTACCGGCTCTGCCCGCTGGCTGAATGGCCGTCAACCCAGGTCGGAGCCGTAGGCAAACGCAGTCGGCATGAAGGTCACGGGCCGGGAGCCGCCCGCGGCGGGCTCTGTGTCGACGTCATCGAGTGGTGCGGTCAGGTCCCCAGACCGGCGTCTCGTGCCAGCAGTGCGGCCTGCACCCGGTTCTCGCAGTCCAGCTTGGCCAGGATCCGGCTCACATACGTCTTGACCGTGGCCTCGCTCATATGGATCCGCTGACCGGCGTCCGCGTTGGACAGGCCCTCACCCAGCAGCGCCAGGACCTCCAGCTCGCGGCCCGTCAGCGTCTCCAGCCGACGGCGGGCCTGCTCGGCTAGGTGCGCGCTCTGGCCGGACGCCAACGAGTCCACGACATGGCGGGTGGCGCCCGGCGACAAGTACGCGTCTCCGGCCGCGGCAGCCCGTACCGCACGCATGAGTTCCGCGGGCGCCGAGTCCTTGAGCAGAAATCCCGCACTGCCCCCGGTCAGGGCGCGCAGCACGTTCTGCTGCTCCCCGAACGTCGTCAGGATCAGCACCCGCGCATCAGGGACGGTCCGATGCAGCTCGGCCAGGGCCGTCAGCCCGTCCATGACCGGCATCTGGATGTCGAGCAGCACGACATCCACGCGCCGGGTCCGGGCCAGTTCGACCGCCTCGCGGCCGTTGGCCGCCTCCGCGACGACGTCGATGTCGTCGGCGGAGGAGAGAATCATCCTGATGCCCGCCCGGATGTGCGGCTCGTCATCCGTGACGAGAACCCTGATCACGACTCTCCTGCGCGGTCTGGAGCGGTCATACCTGCGGCCACTGGATCATCCCGACCGAGCGCCCGGGACTTCTCAGCGCCGGTCCTCCTCAGTTCCTGACCTCGAAGGACTTCTTCTCGATCAACGTGCCCTCCTTGAAGCAGAACCGGAAGACCGGATCCTTGCGCCAACTGCTGCCGGACTCCGTGGAATTGAGGCTGAGGCACTTCGCCCCTTCGGGCACGGGTGGCGCACCCTTGTCCAGGTCGTCGGTCAGGAAAGAGTCCCCCTGGGGCAACTGCTTGCGGACCTCCGCCTCGGACTGGCCCACCTTCACCGCGTCGTACCGCTTCGGCTCGATCATGGCCTTGTCCGCCTCGCCCAGGAGGAGGATTCCCCCGACGACCGCGGCGATCACCAGCAGCAGGGCGATCAGTGCCGCCACCCCGCAGCCGATGGCTATGCCGCTGCTTGTCTTGCTCCTGCTCATTGCCTTGGCCAGCTCCTTCGGCAGACCGATCCCATCCATGACGGGATCACCCTCGCCCAGGGAGCCCGCCCGGGTCTGCTGCCGAAAGTCGCCTGTGGGATCGACGAACGTCGTCGCCGCGTCGCCGGGCACGGGGCTCGGGACACCGCCCTCCGGCGAGGTGTACGGCAGCACGCCCGCCAGCCGGAAGCCGCCGTCCGCCGTCGGGCCCGCGTGCACCATTCCCCCCATGAGCCGGGTCCGCTCACCGAGCCCGGTCAGCCCCTGACCGCCGCTCACCACGCTCCGGCCGGTGCCCGCGGTCTCCGGTGCGGGGCCGTTGGCGACCTCCACCACCAGCGAGTCCGGCTCATACCGCAGCTCGATGGTGATCGGGGCGCCCGGGGCGTGCTTGTGGGCGTTGGTCAGGCCCTCCTGGGCGATGCGGTACGCCGCGTGATCGGCGGTCGGGAGGAGCGGGCGCGGCTCGCCGGAGCTCCGCAGCTCCACGGCCGTACCCGCGTTCCGGGACGATTCCACCAGGCCCTCGATGCCGGCCACCCCGCGCGACGGCGCCGCGGCGTCGTCCGCCCCGCTTGCCGCGGGACTCCGGGAGGTGTCCGCAGGGTCGGGGGCCTGTGTGCCGTCCCGCAGCAGCCCCACCACCTCGCGCAGCTCGTGCATCGCGGCCACCGACGCCTCGCGCAGCACCCCCACGGCCTCCCGCTGCCGCCCGGTCAGCTCGCGGTCCACCTCCAGCGCGCCCGTGTGCACCGCGATGAGCGCCAGTTGGTGCCCGAGGCTGTCGTGCATGTCCTGCGCGATGCGCTGACGCTCCCGCATCCGGGCCTGTCCGGCGATCATCGCGCGCTCGCGCAGCAACTGGGCGTTGTACTCCCGGAGCGTGTCGGTCAGCGTACGGCGCTGCGACCAGTAGCGGCCGGCGAGGCCGGGCACGATGATCGCGACCAGCAGCCACAGGGTGCCGAAGACCAAGTGCGCCAGTGAGAAGTGTGGCAGTTCCTGCATGACTTCCAGGCCGAGGGTGAGGACGTACACCAGGCCAAAGGTGCCAACTGCTTTGCCGACCCCGTCGATCCGCCGCCCCGCTGACCAGGCGGCGACGAGGACCAGCAAGGTGAGACCGTCGAACGGGACGGAACCGGCGGCGGTCACCAGCAGCACGGTCGCGGGCAGCGCCCGGCGCAGAGGTGACAGCAGTCCGGCCGCCAGCCCGACGGCCACGATCTGGACCATGCCGCTGTGGCCCAGGGCCTCGACACCTGCTCCCAGCAGCCCGAACACCACGCTCAGCAGCGATTCGCCCACGATGCGCCGGGGCGGCCACATCCCGGGGGCGAAGAGAGCCCTGCCCGGGGCGGCCAGCCGCCGGGGCGCCGAACGCAGCCTCGCCGCCAACGCCGGGCGAGCCGATGCAGCAGGGGCCGTAGATTCCACACGATTCACGCGACCACGTTAAGGCTGCCCAGCCGGACACCGCACCGGCCATTGGTCGCGGCGGCCGACGACGAAAGTCGCACCTGGCGCAGCGCGGGGCACAGCGGCAGGGCCGGTTTGTGGCGTTGCGGTATTCGTGATGATCCGTAGCAGCAGCTCGTGCATTCGGGCCTGGTCGGCGGAGCTGACTCCGCGGACCGTGCTGGCGGGTTGGTAGCAGCCGCTCCTTCGGCGAGGGCTCACGCAGGCGGCCGAACGCTCAAGCGTGAGCCTCGCCCTGTCGCACGGTGAGGGCCACGCCTAGCACGGCCATTGCAGCGGCGCTGCGCCGTGCGCACCTCAGGTGCAGGTGAGGGTGAACGGCGGAATGGCTCCGCTGTTAACGGTGGTGTTGCACGTGTGGGTGCCGCCCGATGAACTTGTGGTAGTTGTGGTGCCGCTTCCGGTGATGACCGGAGGTGGGCCGGCGCTGATGGAGCCGGAGCCGATGGTGGTGAACGAACCACTGAGCGAGCTGGCAGCGCCGCTGCCGGAGCAGGTGCCGGTAGCCGACAGCGTGGTACCGGAAACGCCAAAGGTCCCAGTGCACGAGGCGCTGCCAACTCCTGGGACGGTGATCACACCACTGCTGCACGTGATGCTGCCATCGGCATTCTGGGTGCACGGACCGGGAAGGGCCGGTGCACTCGCGGGGGCTGCCGAAGCCTGTGGAGCAAAGCCCATCGCCGATGCGAAGACGCTGATCATCAGGGCTGCCAGAGGCGCCCTCACGTGCCGTAGCCGACGCACATCAACCTCCTTAGCGGAGCGGTGAAATTCCCGCTGCCAGGATTGTGGGCGGACCGCCTACATCCGGCCAGATAGGTGAGGGGAGCGCGTAGCGTGCGGGCCTGGCGCACAACAGCGCCGACGCCACTGGAGCCCGCGTCCAGCGCCGCGACGCAGGCCGATCTGGTGGCAGTGGCGGATGGCGCGTAGTGCCGGCGAAGGCGGCAGCATCGCCTGCTCGTGCATGATGAATGGCGGCGTGGGGAGAGAGAAGGCTTCCGGTGAGGGACCAGACTCCTGCGGAGCCCTGGGAGCGGCAGAACGGTGAGTCTTCCCAGGCGTTAGAGGCGTTCGCCGTATACCGCGATCTCGGCCCTGCGCGGAGTGTCACGAAGGTGGCACAGGAGTTGCATAAATCCCGGACGCTGCTGGGCCGGTGGTCGCGGCAGTACGCGTGGGTGATGCGGGCGACGGCGTACGACCGGGAACAGGATCGTGTGTTCCTCGCGGAGCGGCAGGCCCGGCGTGACATTCCCGATCTCGATGTTCGACGACGCCGGCAAACAGCGAGTGCGCACGCAGTTCCGCCGACTCGGCCCGCTGATGCGGCTCGCTGCACTCCTGGGCCACTCCGCCCGCATGACGCCGGCTCAGGCCGCCGACCTGGTCATCGAACTGGATGAGGTCAACGGCACCCTCGACGCGGACTTCACGACGCTGAACTGCCCCGCGACGTTCGTTCTCGGCACCGGCGGCCACTCCGGCGCTTCGGCCCAGGAGATGGCCACGCTGCGCGCCTCCGCGGCCAGGGCCGAGCAGGCCGGACGCTACGTGTCGACCTTCACGACGGCGCCCGCCGACCACGTCCGGATCCTCGCTCAGTCGCCGGACCTCATCGCCTCCGCCATCGCAAGCGTCGCCGAGCAGACGGCGACCACAGGACGTCTTTGCACATGATGCCTGGAGCTCCTTAACGCAACACGGTTCGCAGGCGTCGCCGGCAGATCAGCGAGCAGGCGAGCTTGAGGAACGCCTCGTGGATGTCGTCGCGGACCTCCCAACGGATGCGCAGGCGGCCGAACCAGTGCGGGAGCGCAATGGTCTGCTCTACGACCCACCGCTCGGTTCCCAGGCCGGAGCCGTGGGCCGTGCCCCGCCGGCCGATGACCGGCTTGACGCCCTTCGCCCAGACCTGGCGGCGGTAGCAGTCGTGGTCGTAGCCGCGGTCGGCATGGATCTCCTTCGGTCGCCGGCGGGGCCGGCCGCGTTTGCCGAGGACGGGCGGAATGGCCGCTGGAAGATCAAGTCCTATGTCTGGCTGGCCCGTCTGGCGAGATCCGGCTTGTGAGCGGTGCGCTCGTCCCGCGCGACTCTGGTGCGGTTACGTGCGTCGTCATCCATCGGGCGCCTTCTAGGGCACGAATTGACCTAGATCGGAACTAGCGTCATCACCGACGTTGAGGCACTCGCACCCCAGGAGGTAGCCAGATGTCCGTCAAGCCTGTTCCCCAGGGCTATAACACCGTGACGCCGTGGATCATCTCTCGCGACACGGTGCAGCTCATCGACTTCATGAAGAGGGCGTTCGACGCGGAGGAGCTCGCGTTCCTGGCCGGCAAGGACGGAAGCATCGAGCATGCAGAGGTGCGGATCGGTGACTCGGTGGCGATGATGTTCGACGCGCGGCCGGAGCGGCCGCCGACCCCCGGCTTTCTCCGCCTCTACGTCGAGGACGCCGACGCCGTGCACCGGCAGGCTGTCGCGGCCGGCGGCACGTCAGTCACCGAGGTCACCCATCTGTTCTTCGGCGACCGGGTCGGGCGGGTGCGCGACCCGCTGGGCAACCTGTACTGGATCCAGACCCGCGTGGAGGACCTGAGTCCGCAGGAGATGGAACTTCGCCTCGGCGACCCGGAGTTCACCAAAGCGATGGAGTACGTCCAAAGCGCCGACTTCTTCCCAGGCCGAGCCTCTGACCTCGACTGAGCAGCCACCGCGCTGCCTGCCGCCCCGGGATCGCGTTGTTCCAGTCCCGCAGCCGGCGCCAGCACGTCATGCCCGAGCCGAATCCGAGCTCGCTGGGCAGCCATTCCCACTGGATGCCGGTGTAGAGGACGAACAGGATGCCGCACAGCACCTTCCGGTCCTCCATCACCCTCCTCCGGCCCGGTTGTCGATGTCCGCGCGGCGGGGTTGGCAGCAGCGGTTCGATTCTCGACCACAACTCGCCGTCAACCAGCCAGGGTTGAGGATTGTGCTTGCTCACACCCAAGCAACCGCCGAACTCATCCGGAGGTAACGGCTACCCGAGTTGCGTTAGGAGTTCTTATGGGGCCTGCGCGGCGTGGGCGGGTGCAGCCGCCGGAGGCCGCGGCTCAACAGGAGCTCCTCGCCGCGACGGCAGTCGAGCCCGAAGTCCTCACCGCAGAGCAGATCGGCCACATGGTCTCGGAGCCCGGCGTAATGACCGACACGCTCCTCGCCGCCGCCCCCGAACGCAAGCGCCCTCTGCACGAACAGTTCGGACTCACACTGACCCTCGACATGCGAAAGAGGGTTGTGACTGTGGAGTCACAACCCTCTCAACCATGTACGTACGGTCTGTGTCCGAGGTCCGAGGTCCGAGTTGAACCATACGCACACGCCGGTGATGCGAGGTGAGCTACAGCTGGCGCAGTCCCGCACGAACGACACACATCTACCGCAACGCCGCGTAGGAAGCTCCGCCCCGTTTCTGCAAGCTACTACTCCGCAGGCGCCCGGTAAATCACTCGTCCGACTGGGCACTCGCGTCTGATGCGGGCGAGCCGCGCCCGAGGCTCCGTCAGCCAGCCGTGGCTGGACATGTCGGCGTCGGTTGAATCCACGAAGACTCACCGGACAGGCCCCAGCCAGGTGTGGTGTCCGCTGGACCAGAGCGGTGCCGGGCAACCCTTGCGGGCGGTCGAACGTCATCGACGATGACCTGCGTCAACGTGTCCGCCACCGGCACGAGGCGCGTGCCGCGCCGTCACCGCCGGTTGGAGACCCGACCCCGCAAGGAGCCCGCCGTGTTCCCTCCCCGGTCCCTGCGCCGGTGGGCCCCTGTCTTGGCCGCGGCCGGTGCGCTCCTCCTGTCGGCGGCGCCGGGAGCAGCCGCGGCCAGAGGTCCTCACCTGTCGTATACCGGCGCCGGGCCCGGGGCCAGGATCGAGGTGAACGGGCCGGTCGCGTTCGACGTCGCCGGGATGCGCGCCGGAACGGACGAGGTGACCGTCACTTCGCCGGCCCTCGTCGAACCTAGAGCGCCCGGCAGTAGGCGTCATTCCAGGCGCCTGGTGGTTGGGCGGCCGTCCCAGCGGTAGCGCGGGGCCGCACGGCGGATGAGCATACGCAGTGTGACGATCGCAGCGGACAGGTAGAGGTAGAAGCCCACGGCCCGGCTGCGCTTCTCGGTGCAGCGCCGTAGCTTGTCACGGGGCGAAGGGCCTTCGGAACGGGTGATGGCCTCTGCTTTCCACAGAGAATCCACAAGGTTTTCTGCCACCATCGCCGTAGTTTCCAAGGTGAGAAAGGGGAAGCGTGATGGACTTCTCAGGAAAACGGCTGTGGTCGTTGGCGCTGGCGCTGACCGTGGGACTGGCCGCGTCGGCATGCGCGGGGAAGGGCAGTGCCCCAAGTAGCCGTACCAGCTCGTCGGCGCTCTCCGCAGCAGCCCTCCCGCCGGCCGCGTCCGCATCCGAGCCCTCGTGTCAGTCCTCGGCCGCACCAGCGCAGTCGCAGCTGGGCGGTGTCCACACCGCGAGTCTGACCGTCCCGCCCCGGCCCTTCGGACTGGTCTACGCCCGGACGGGCCACATCGCCTTCGCCGCGTTGAAGACGGAACTCGGGGTGCTGTCCACAGACAGCACCCAGCCCCGGCTCCTACACAAGATTCCGCTCCCGGCCGCCAGCGTGGGGAAGGAAGGCGCCACCGGCGTCGCCCTCACCCATGACGGACGCGAACTGCTCATCGCCGCGGGCAGCGGAGCGATCGTGGTGGACGCGGCCAAGGCTGCGGCAGGAACACCGGGGGCCGTGCTGGGAACGCTCACCGGCACGGCCGGGACCAGCGCGATCGAGGTGACCGTCTCACCCGATGACCACTACGCCTTCGTCAGCCAGGAATACGGAGACGCCGGCACCGGCCACCGCGGCGACATCGAGGTCTTCGACCTGCGCAAGGCACTTCGCGGTGGATTCGGCCAAAGCTCCCTCATCGGCAGCCTGACCCTGGGCCAAGCCGTGGTCGGCACCGCCATCTCCCCCAACGGACGCTGGCTGTACGCGACCAGTGAGATCGCCCCGAGCCAGAAACCGACAGCAGGCGCCAAGCACGGCGAGCTCAGCGTCATCGACCTCGCCACCCTGGAAGCGACTCCGGAAAAGGCCCTGCGTGGCAGCGTCCTGGCCGGATGCAACCCGGTACGGGTAGCCCCCTCACCGGACGGGAAGACGGTATGGGTCACAGCCCGCAAGAGCAACGCCCTGCTCGCCTTCGACGCCGCAAAACTCACCACCGACCCCCAGCACGCCCTGCTGACCTCCGTTCAGGTCGGCACCGCCCCCGTCGGACTGACCTTCGTACGAGGCGGCAGCCGCATCATCACCGCCGACACCAACCGATTCCACACCCCAGGCGCCACCACCGGACTGACCGTGGTCGACACCCGGGCCGCCCTCACCGGCAAACCAGCCAACCTCGGACGCATCCAAACCGGCGCCTTCCCCCGGGAGTTCGCCCTCAGCCCCGACGGAAAGACCCTGCTCGTCTCGGACCACGACTCAAACCAGATCCAAGCGATCGACACCACCACGCTGCCATAGGAGCGCCCGGCAGCAGGCTCACTGGGTGGCCTGGACCACCGCTTGGGGTTGACCACGGCCTTCCGATTTCACGGTCCGCGCACCGGAGAGACCAAGACGATCAAGCGCGACCCCGGCCAAGGGGTGTCACACCACCCGGCGCTCCGGCACTGGCGCGTCCTCGGGGCGGACGAAGCCGGAACCGGAGCCATTGCCCGCTTACAGGTGACCTGCGGCAACACAGGACGTGACTCATCGGTGCGGATGCCCGCGGGGAGACGAGCTCACTTCTTCCGGCGCCGGGCGACGATGGTCTCCATCACGCTCACACCCCTGCTGCCTGGCACGGAAGGCCGCTCGGCGTCCCGGGGAGTTCGGGAGAGGTTGTCAGCGGTCCGCCTTCGGACTCCTGCTCTTCTTCCGGGGTGCGGCCCGTCGTCAACTCGGTCGTCTCACCAGGCCTTTGGTTCCGGGTCGAGGGCCACTGGCACGGCACCTCGCTGTGAGGGCAGGCTCGCCTCTTCCGGTCACCACGCGTCATCGTTCGCTCTCGTGATGAAGGCGCCGGAGACGTGGCCCCAGCGGCAGGGCGCCTGCTCCTCGTCGAAGCCGCACAGCGGCGACGCGAGGTCGGCCACCAGGACAACCGCATGCGGTCACCAGACGTGCCACCGGCCTTCGAGGCACGTGGCCGGAAGGGAGAGCCCCTCGACGCCGCGACACCGATCGTGAGGCCAGGAGGTGTCTCCACCATGGGGCCGCAAGCACGGTGCTCGCCCAACCCCGCTCCGGTCGAGGCAGTGTTGGGCGAGACGGCCCCGAACGTCGCCGGCCCCCTTCCATGGGCGTTGGCGCGATCGGGCAACGGCGGATCGGCGCTGCCCGGCCGGGGTCTCGGCTCGCCAGTACTTCGTTTGAGCCGGGCTCGCGAGCTGTGACTGTCTTGTGGTGCTGGTTGGTGACTCGGCAGCAGGGCGTCGAGGGCTTGGCAGGAGGTCAGGCCGGCGTTGTTGCTCTCGGGTCCAGGCGGCGGAGGATGAGGAAGGCGTGGGCGGTGGTGAGGCTGAACCGGACACCGCGTGATGCTCGGCTGCTCCCCCAACGCGCCACAGCACGAAAACCGAGGTGCTCATCGAGGCCGCGCCACCGAGTCTGCACCCGGCGCACGCGAAGGTCCGCCGCGAGGAGCACCGGGTAGGCAGTGGCGCCGAACAGCGCGACGTAGCAGGTGGCTTACGCATACCCGCGTGCCTTCTCGGTGGCGTGGGTGCTCGTGCGCTGCTGGTAAGCCCCTGATCAGCAGCGCACAGCTCGAAGCCTGCCTACGGCCTGCGGACGCGACAACGAAGGGCGAAGCCGGCACACCACTCACCACGCCCACCCGGCGCCTGGACTGAGGTGATGTGAGCCGTTCCGACCGCTGCGTCGGTCGCTGTGGGCGGCTTCGGCCGACGACGCCGACCTGGTCAGGCCCGGGGCTGGTCTTCCGACGGGGCCGACGCCGCCTCCAGCGGTGTGACGGGCGTCAGGGGCACGAGCGCGCCGGCCGGGCTGCACTCGAAGCCGAGACGGCCCAGGGCTCGGGTCACCTCGCCCGCGGTGAAGTCCCGGCGATCCTGTCCGGTGATGATCTCCCCGACCTGCTTGACCGGGTAGTGGCGGCGGCCGATGAGCACGGACTCACCGGTGAGGGGTTCGGGCCTGATGCCCTTCATCGCATCCTGCACCTCGGCCTTGAACAGGTCGAAGGGGAAGCGGGCGATGACACAGCGCATGGTGCCTCTACAGGGTCGATGAGAAGCCGGACGGATCGCCGGCCCGGGCGGGAGAGGGGTCAGGGGGTGAGGACGAGGATGCCCAGGGCGTGTCCGTCCTCATCGATCACGGGTGAGGCGGGCAACGCGCGCCGGCGCATGGCACGTTCCGCGTCGCGCACCGGCATCGCGGGCGAAATGAACGGCCCACGGTCGTAGACGATGTCCCGCAACCGGGTCTCCTCGGTGTACCAGGAGCCGTGCTGGTGGGCTGACATCTGGGAACGGGTGACCAGGCCCGTACAGCGCCCGTCCTCGCCACGGACGAGGAGATGGTCGGCGCGTGCGCCGTCGAGGACGGCCAGGGCCACGTCGACGATCATGTCGTCGCCGACCTGTGGTCCCGGCGACGCCATCGCATCGCCGACCGCCCTTCCGAATCGGCCCATCGGCAAACGGATCTGACGCAGCATCAACGATTCCTTCCGTGCGGTCGTGGGCCGGCGAGGCGCGAGTGGCCGCTCGGACCGGGCCCTACCGGGCGCGCCCGGTAGGGCTGATCGGCCGCGGCTCGTGGGGAGCCTGCGGAACGTCGGGCCTGGGCGGAGCGGCTGCGGCGGCCGCCGTGGCGGAGCCGCTGTGTTCGGCGTGCTCGACGGCCGGGACGGTGATGGTGACGGGGAATTCCGGAGGGAGCCTGAGCGCCGGTGACGCGGCTCGGTGCGGCCTCGCCGGAGCGGACCTGGGTGGACTGCGGAGCGATGCCGGCGTCGGTCGCAGGCGGTCCATGTCACGGCACTGCTGGGGCAGGGCCGGGTTGACGCCGCTGCCGGACTCGCCAGCTCGGGCGGCACGGCCGCCGCGGTGCAGGCAGTCCGGCGGCGCGCCCACGGCTCGGCACATAGCGTCCGACCGGCGAGCTGGGCAGTGTGGCGGCCCGGATCGGGAACGGAACCGACACCCCTTCCGCGGTCGGCGACGCCAGCAGCGCGGGTGGCACGTCCGGTTCCGCGAAGGTCTCGGCCGGGGGCCGGGCAGGGGTGTGCGTGACGGGCAGGGCGAAACCTCCCGGCCGTGCGGCGGGACGGCGCCTGTAGCCAACGGAGCGGCGCGACGGTTGCGAACGGTAGTCGCGACGACCGGAGCCGGTGGGGCGGGCGCGGGCCGAGTGGTCCTTCGAGCGTGCTGAGCGGTTCATGGAGAACCTCCCTCGATGCGGTACGCCGAGGAATTCCCGGCGGCAGGGCGCCGCACACAATGAATCGCAACGAGCAGACGAAAAAGATGAAACGAAGCGGGGCGGAAATATATCGGCCCGGCGGGTGGAAGCGAGCCGGCAACGCCGCAATGAAGCGCGATGGAATTTCCGGCTCACGGAGCCGGGGGAACTGCCACCCTGCCGCGCCATAGGGGCGGCGGTCGGCTCATGCAGCCCCGCGCCGCTTGCGTTCTTCCGTCATGGCGCGCAACGGAAGAACGCAGGACCACCGAACCGGGGCCCGCACCCAACGTGCGGGCCCCGGATACGGTGTACGCGCAGTGTCAGGCGGGAACGATGTTCTCTGCCTGCGGGCCCTTCTGGCCCTGCGTGACGTTGAAGTTCACCTTCTGGCCTTCCTGCAGCTCGCGGAATCCCTGGGCGGCGATGTTCGAGTGGTGGGCGAAGACGTCAGCGCCGCCACCGTCCTGCTCGATGAAGCCGAAACCCTTTTCCGCGTTGAACCACTTCACGATGCCAGTAGCCATGTCATATCTCCTTCGGGGCAGTGCCCGGAGCCCACACGACGCGAACCCCGTGTCGCCGCGATGATCACCCCGCCGGAAATACTCCGGAAAATAGAAAAGTGCCCGCACCGCGTACGACGGTGAGTGCGCTTGATGCCCTCGGGAACCACAACTGCAACTGGAAAGGACCCTAGCACGGCACTGGCGACCATACACAGTGAATGAGTCCCGGCATTTTCGAGGGCATAATAAACCTACCGCGCCGGCGGCCATTTCTGTCGTTGTGGCATCAGATATTCGACGGCGACGCCCGTCGCTATTCGACCGGAAAGCCCGACTGTCTCGGCCGCCGTCCGGGCGGAATCACACTGCTCCAGCCGCCCGGCGCGGTGCGCCCCGGGCGCCGGCGGCACGCGAGGCCCCCGCCCGTGCCGGCAGAGCAGTGTGATTCCGTTACTGCAGCCGAGGGAAATCTGTCGTAGCCACGGTAGACATTCATGATTCATTGGGTTAGCTTTTATTGACCACGGTCACGCAGCTGCCATTCCCGCATCCCCGCCCTATCGGGCACACGTGCGGAAGCACACGTGCGGAATCAGAACGCCGGCGCCCGGCACCGGTGGATGGTGCCGAAATCCCTCGGGGCTCGACTCTTGGTGCCGTACGACGCCAAGAGCCCCTCGACGCGGCCTACGAAGAGGTTCGATGACCCGAAAGACCCCCTCGCGCGCCACCGACAAATTCGATGACGACGACTACCCCGCCTACACCATGGGCCGGGCCGCGGAGATGATCGGCACCACGCCTGCTTTCCTGCGGGCCGTCGGTGAGGCCCGCCTCATCGCCCCCTTGCGCTCCGAAGGCGGCCATCGACGCTATTCCCGCTACCAGCTGCGCATCGCGGCCCGCGCCCGCGAACTCGTCGACCAGTGCATCCCCATCGAGGCCGCCTGCCGCATCGTCCTCCTTGAGGACGAGCTCGAGGAGAGCCGGCGACTCAACGAGGAACTGCGCCGGACCGCTGCCGACCCGAGTCGGCCCCCGGGTCCTTGACGCATATCGTCGACCGACCGCCTCCCCACGCTCGGCCCTCACGACCCAGGGATGGGCGACGCACCGCTCACACCGCCCCCCATCGGTCACCGACAGATCGCGATCCGCCTCACCGGTCGTTCTTCACCGACCCTGACCACGACCACCAACTCCCTCACGGCCGGGTGCGGACCCGATAGGCCATGCCCGTCATCCGCCCGACTCGGTGGCCACAGTTGGGCAGTTGACCTCGTCGACGAACGGGGATTCCACTCAGCGGCCCCGCCCACGCGCTGGACTTTGGACAAGCGGCCGTCCGGATTCACCTTCCGCAACTTCGGGCCCGGCGAGCCCGCCTTCCTCACGGTTCGCCGCGTTCACGGCCCGGCTTCGGCTCCTCCACGGGGGCGGGGTGTGCTCGCCGGATTCCGGTGTCGATGAGGATCTGCTCGGCCTGGGTGACGTTGCCGGCCTGGACGGCCTTGGCCATCGCGGTACGGGCTGCTTCGGACGTCGCATGCGGCGGAACCACCAGCAGGGAGAAGTGGTCCTGGTCGCCTCGGGTGATGAGGATGGTGTCGTCGCCGACCGGGAAGGAGTCGATGTGCACGACCTGGTCGTCGATGATCAGCCGGGTCGGCAGTTCCTCCCAGGCGCCGGCGTCGAGGCCGACGCGCAGGATGGGGCCGAGGTGGTCGGTCAGCGCGGCGATCAGACTGGGGAGCTCGGCGCCGATGTCGCGGGAACGCGGCCACCACGCGCCGTCGAGAACCTGCTCGCGGGTCTGCGTGGTCACGAGCCTCAAGAGGGCCGTCCCGGGCCTGAGGGCGTGATGGACCGCGTCCGGCAGAAGCTGCGGGACGCGAGGAGCGTCGGAGTCGGCCATGTCTGTTCGCTCGCCTTCCGGGCGGTGCGTCCGCCCGGCGGGGTGACCTCGTCACTTCACCGTACTCCGGGTCCCGGGGCACGGGCGGGCCACGCGGTGGAGCCGGGCCCCGTTCGCCGGGAAAATTCCTGGTCACGCATAACTTCACGGACCGCTGGCCGAAGTAGAGTGACGAAACCGGGAGTGCTTCGCATACCGGCTCCCGCGCCGGTGTCGTCTCCGGCGAGCAACAACACCGGGACGTCGTAGACCGGTCCCGGGGACAGGTCGACGCCATGACCGCGACCGTCGACCGCACGATCATCAGCGAGCGCGCACCTTCGCCACCGGCCCGCCTCTCCTTCACCCCGGCGGGATCGCCTCCGGGTCTCCTGGACGGCGCCTGGTGGCCCCGCTCTCGCGATCTCCTGTGCGAACTTCCCGCCCTGACAGAGGTACTGGACGCGCGCTGGGGCCGGATCACCCATGTCACGGTGAACCCGACCTACTGGCCCGTGGTGCCCCGCAAGGTGCCGGTGGCCGGTCACACGGTGCACATGGGCTGGTTCGCCGCAGAGCAGGACCCGAACAAGCTGATCCTCCTCTCCTACACCGAGGGCCGCTGGGACCTGCTGGTCATCCCGCCGGAGACCGACGCTGCCGCTGCCGCCCGGCTGATGTCCGCCGCGTCCACCCCCGGTAGCCCGCTGACCGCCAGCGCCCTCATGGCGAGCGACGACACCGCCCGGGACACGCAGGCGGCGCTGTGGCAGGAAGAAGAGTGGGAGACCGACGGCGGAGCCGTCGACGTCCCGCCGGGGTCCGGACGGCAGAGCCACCCGGGCTGAGACGGCCGGCTGAGCCCGCTGAACCGCCCGTAGCCAACCGCCACGAGCGCCATGCCGGAGGCCACGGAGGACACTGACCGTTTTCCGACCGGGGGCGGTGGGGGTGGCGCGACAGCGTCACACCCACCGACACGTCATCCTGTCGTCCCAATTGAGCGAGGTCACCATGAAGTACCCGGAACTCCCCTCGGCCGGGCGCGCCGACGTACGCATCGTCGCCGCGTCCCCCGAAGCCGCCCGCCAGGTCGCAGAAGTCCTCCGATGTCGCTTCGCCGCCACCGAACAGCGCAGCTATCCCGTCGACGACTCGGGCGGAACCCGCCCCCACCTCACCGTCGACACCACCCGCACACCGGAGCCGGCGCAGCCCTGGCTGGTATCCAGTCGATCCTCCGGGGACGCCCGCACGCAGACGGACGAGATCTGAGGCGAGGGCCCGCAAGGGCGCCGGGGCAGGCGTACTGCCGCGGCTGTCGCACGGGCTCCGAGTTCTTCGGCGTCACCGAGCCGCGTCCTGCGATCCGGTCCCCAACGCCGGCGCGAGCGCGTACGCAGAGGAACACACTGAGCGGCCCCGCGCCCGCGGCGAAGCCGACCTCCGCACCGCGACAGACACCCGCGGCACCGGCACCCGCATGACCCACGACGAGACCGTCCGCCTCGCCGGCTCCCTCAGCGACCTCGCCGCCGTCATCCACCAAGCCGACCTCGACGACAAAGTCGAGATCCACCACCGGCTCGGCCTCCAGCTCACCTACACCCCCGGCCACCAGACCATCCGGGCCGAGATCGCCCCGACCTGCACATGTCCGGCAACGACAAGTTCCCAGCACGGCGTCTCGGTAGCTCTGCAAACGCCCTATGCCGGGGTGTGTCAATTTAACGGCCCTGTCTCACTTCCGGTGGTGACGGAGGGTGTCGCTATCCGAGGAGGATGCGGTGGCGAAGCAGGGTGAAGCCTGCTCGACCGTGCATCTGGCGCGCGATCCGTTTGGTCTTGGTGTTGACGCCCTCGGCGGGGCCGTTGCTGTACGGGAGTGTGAGCGCGGCGATCACGGCGTCGCGGTCTCGTTCCAGGCCGCGGGCGAAGGCGTGCAGATGGGGCAGGTCGGTTGCGCTGACCTGGACGATCCAGCGCGCGAGCGCGTCGGTATTGCGTGCGTGAGGCGTCAGGAGCTGGGCGAACTCCCTGATGTGGTTGGCGAGTTGAGTCATCTCTGGGCAGGCAGCGGTGAGCTTGGCCAACAGCTCGTGATGTTCAGCCTTGAGGTTGTCGGGCCTGGTCAGCAGCATCCGGGCGAACCTGCGCGGGGAGATGTGGCTGCGGTCGGAGTCCGCACGGCCCTGGTTGATGTACTTGTGCAGGAGGTTGAGACAGCCGGTGAGGCTGAGGGCCTTGATCTCTTCGAAGCGGTGCTTGATGGGGACGGCGGGGTCCTCGGCCCGGCGTTTGCGCAGGTGCTCGCGGTAGGGATCGACGAGGCTGGCGCGGTACTTGGGGACGCGGAGCATGCGCTCGGGCCGATCGGCGCGGGCGTAGCGTTTGACGGTGTTCAGGGCCAGTTGTAGGCGGCGGGCGCATTCGAGCAGGCCCACGCCCTGGCCGGGGCAGGTCGTGGACATGGCGCCAGCGTTCCAGGGTGGTCCGTGCGCGAGGTCCGTCGTACAGGGGCGCGTCCAGGACGGTGGCCCAGCAGCTGCCGTGCGCCTTCACCTCGCTCAGGGCGGCTTCGCACAGGTTGTGCCAGACATGCCATCGATCGGTGACCTGCACCGCGTCCGGCAGGGCGCGGCGGATGGCCTCGGCGTAGGTCGCCGAGCCGTCACGGCACACGACCTCGATGCCTGGATGCTCGCGCAGCCACGCCTCCACAGTGTCGGCAGTGCGGTCGGGCAGTACATCGATCCGCTCATGGGTTTCGGCGTCGATTACCACGGTGGCGTAGCGGTGGCGCCGGCGCAGAGCGAAGTCGTCGACGCCGATCACGCGGTGTACCCGGCCGGCGGGCAGCGGGATGCGCAACAGGGTGCGCAGGGCCGTGTGACGCGACAGGCCCATCGCGAGTATCGCCGGCAAGCGGACTCCCGCCCGGCCTGCTAACTCCTTGACTACGGCCTTGACTTGCCTGGTCAGACGGCCTGTTCGGCGCTGGTGACGCTCCAGGACCCCGGGCACCTGTTCGCGGAAGGTGTGGCGGCAGCCGTGCGTGGGACACACCAGACGCCGGACCCGCACACGGACCACCACCCGCCGGCCGTCGGCCGGGACGTCGGCCGCCGTCCGCCAGTGATAGCCATGCACGCGTCCCGACGACGCCCCGCACACCGGACGGACCGCGGAGTCCTGCGGAGTTCGTGCCCGCACTACGATCCGCTCACCCTCGTCGACCACGCCCTCGATGACCAGCGGAGACAGACCAGAAAACACCGTCTCCACAAGCTCGTTGACATCCATCACACCGATGTCAACGACCCTCACGACTCTCCGTCACCACCGAAAGTGAGACGGGGCCGGTCAGTGGACACTCCTCCGCTCCGCCCCACGCCTACATCCGCGTCCTGACCTACGGCGGCGAATTCGCCTTCATGCTCCAGCAGACCAAGATGCTCGGCATCTGGCTGCCGCCCCTGAAGGGCACCCCCCACCGGCTGCTGCGGCGTGCACTACCTCGCCGTCGACGACTTCGACACCTGGGTCGACCAACACACCGCCCACGTCGACATCGTCAAGGGCCCCGTCGACGCCGGAGGCCACCAGGCCCTCTACTTCCGCGACCCGAACGGCTACCTCATCGGCGTCACCCAGAAGACCCAGCACTGACCTCCCGATCCCCCGGGAGCCATCCCTCCCGACCCCACACAGCAAGGAGCCACCCCATGAAGATCGCAGTTCTCGGCACCGGCGGCGGAGGCCGCGCGCACGCCGCCCGACTCGCCGAGTTCGGCCACGAAGACTACGTCGGCGCCGCCCGCCGCATGGAGCTGTACGCCCACATGCACGCAGCCATCGGCCTCGCCCTCGGTCTGGGCAACCACTTCGGCGTCAAGGTCATCCGCCGCCGACGCCCCCTCCGCGAGCACAAGAGCCCGGGCTGCGCCGACCAGGGCCCACACCCAGCATCACGGGCAAACCCACAACGTCCACCCCTGCCCTTCGGCCGTCATCCGTTCACCGCACCGGTAACCACGCAGTCGTACGGCGACATCGAGCCGCCGCCGCCCACCGAAAACGGGCCGAGCGTCCCGCGGCTCCTTCTCCTGGTACCCACCAGAGACCGTCGGGCGAATAGCCACGTCGAAAACGTCTCGGCGCGAATGGGCTGCGTGCTGTGACGCGATGATGCTGAGGCAGTCCAGCCGCAAACGGACAGGTCGTTGCCGAACTGCTCGATGGACGGCAGCAGTTCGTAGCTCGGCAGCCGGGTCAGCACGAACCCGATTGCCGACTGGCCGTGCGCAACGCGTCACCGCGCTATCCGCAACATCTCCATGGCGGAGACTGGGTGCTGTACGAACCACACCCGGCAGGAGACGAGCGGCCCAACGTCTCTTTCCCGCAAGTTACTACTCCGCAGGCACCTGGTACATCACTCGTCCGAGTGAACGTTCGCGCCGCGACACGCTCGACACGGGTAGGCCGCGCCCGACGTGAGACTTCGGTCAAATCAAAGACAGCGGGTGAGGCGACAAGCGGCGGTGCCCCCAACAGTCGCAGTCACCGCCGGGAGTACAGGCGCCCGTCCGACCACAGCAGGTCTGCGCGACCCCAGCGCGCCGCTGCGCGCACATCTGGGAAGAAGCCGCGCCCCTGGTCGTTGGCGCTGGTATTACACAGCACCGGTACGCCGCTGAGCTGCTCGTACTCCGTGAGCACCGCCGCCAGCAGTGGGTTGTCGCGCTCGGTGATGGTCTGCAGCCGGGCTGTGCCGTCGAGGTGGACGACGGCCGGGATCTTCGCGTCCCACCCGGGGCGCACCTCATGGTCGAAGAGCATGTACGGGTCCGGACAGCCGGGGGAGAAGATCTCCGGTGCCCGGTGTTCCAGGCAGATCGGAGCCACCGGACGGTAGTTGGCGCGGCCCTTGATGTCGTTGAGCCGGTCCTTCATCTTGGGGTTGGTGGCGGGGGCGAGGATGCTGCGGCCACCAAGCGCACGGGGCCCCAGCTCGGCTCGCCCGTTGAGGACCACGACCGGCTCCGCGGTCTCGTGGAGCACCTTGGCGAGCCCGGCGGCGTCGCACGGTTCCCATGTCCACCCCGGCACTTCGGTCGCCGGCGGCAGCTGAGGGCCGCGGAACACGTCCCAGTTCAGGGCGGTTCTGCCCTCCTGACTCACCATCTCCGCGACCGCCGTGCCGATCGCGGCGCCGGAGTCGTTCGGGAACGGCGGGATCCATACCTCGCGGAAGAGGCCGCTGTTCCGGATCAGGCTGTTCCACTTGATGTTGAGGGCGCATCCGCCCGACAGGCAAAGATTCGGGCTGCGCACGTCGGGAGCGAGCTCCGCCACGCGCTCGCGCAGCGCGGTCAGCAACCTGCTGCCGAGATAGCCCTGGAAGCTCGCGATGAAGTCGGCGTCGGTGCCGCCCGGGCACGCTGCCGCACGGTGCTCGCGGCACCACTCGGCCAGCTCGATCCCGGTGTCGAACGTGAGCGGAATACGGTGCAGTTGGGTGTCGAAGACCTGGTACAGGGTCGGCTCGTCCCGTCCCAGGGCGGCATACGCCATGGCCTTGCCCGCCACGTCGAGGTTCCGGGGCACGGCGGCGTTGGTGATCTCCTGCCCGCCTTGTTGCGACGCCGCCCGGGAGCGGAACGGGTCCCACTGGGCGCAGTAGTCGGCGAAGGCATTGCCGTAGAGGGGGAAGAGGGGCCCCAGGCTCCGTACCCGGAACGGGGCGGTGTCCATCCTGTACAGCCGGGGAACGGTGCCGCCGTCCCAGACAATCCCCAGTGCGGACTCGCCGAGGGCGGCGAACGGGCTGGTGCAGTAGGCGCCAAGCAGATGCTGCGTTACGTGGTGGTAACTGGAGTACCGGATGGCGCGGTCTCCCAGCGGCAGGCCGTCGAACTCGTAACGGTTCAGCGCCGCCCCGGCGGTGGGGCCGTCCGCCTCGGAGTACGGCGCGACCTCGAGTGCTACCGGCCGCCCGTGATGCGTCAACTCCCGCAGCATGGGCGTGGGCTCGCCCGGCGCCGCCATCCACCCGTCGACCACGACGGCATCGAGGTCGGACAGCTCCACTCCCTGCCCCGCCAGGACGTCCTCGACGGCTTCGAGCCGGTCCAGCGGCTGGTAGCGCGGGTTGCCGTCCAGTTTCTCCATTTCGATGCTGCACAGCAGTGTGCCGTCGTCGATGACGGCGATTCCGCCGTCATGTGTCAGCTTCAGCCCGCAGATCAGCATGACTTGCAGCCTCTCTTCTCCGAGGTGTCTCGTCGTCTCCAACGTGTCGAGCGGATCGGATCACGATCGGGTGTGCACCCACGTCTCGTGGTTCGTGGTGTGGTCCGTGGGCCGCGGGTGTGGTTGTCGAAGACCGGGACGTCGGTGAATCCGGCCTGGCCGGCGAGGGGGCGGATCATGTCGTGGTCGAGCACGTAGAGCCTGTGCGCCTCTTTCACGGATTTCCCGGGGTTTTCCGCAAACCCGGGCCCCGGCCCGCCCCCGTGGCGTTGACAAGCGGTGTCAGCGGTGGACCGGGGCATGTTCCGGTGTTCCCGTGAGTGCGCACTTCATGTCCCGGCGCTACCGGGTTCACTCGACTGGTCGAGCGTTGCGGACGTGCCTGTCGGGCTGTTTTTAGTCCTTTTGCGGCAGTTTGGAATATCCGCCTAAACTGCCCATTAACGGCCGGAATCCGCCGGTGCTTTCAGCTGTCGGCATTCTCGAAATCGAAAGCAGGAAGGTGGCACCCGAGATGACGATGACGAGCGACGTCACTCAGCTCTACGAGAGCTTTCCCTTCCCGTCCCCGGCGGAGGACGCTCCGCTCATGGACATGATCGCCGACCAGCTCCCCTTCGTTGTGCGAGAGGCTGAGCTGGAGGGCTGGGAGGTACTCGATGCCGGGTGCGGAACCGGCTCCATCCTGCTGGCGCTCGCCCGACGTTATCCCCGGGCCCGGTTCACGGGGGTGGACGCCTGCAGCCGCTCCCTCGAGATCGCACGACGGTCTGCCGAGTGGTACGGGGTGTCCAATGTCGAGTTCGTTCACGGCAGCATGCCCGAACTGGGCCTGCCGCGCCGGTTCGACCTGGTGATCTGCTGCGGCGTCCTGCACCATCTCCCCTCGCCGCGAGCTGGATTGCAGTGGCTCGCCGAGCACCTCGCGGATGACGGACTGCTGTACCTGTGGCTGTACGACGCGGTCGGCGAACACGGTCGGATGCTGGACCGGGAGCTGGTGCAGCTGCTCACGCCGTCCGGCACTCCCGAGGACGGGCTGGCCACCATCCGTGGCCTCGGACTCGAACTGTCGCTCACGGACTACGGCTTCCCTGCCGGCTGGACCGGTACCGCGCTCACAGCGGCCGAACAGGACGTCGCGGACGCCGACGCCTACCTCAACCCCGTGGTCCTGCCGATGCGCTTCGCCGACATGCCCGAATTGTTCGCGGGCCTCCCCGTGGACTGGCTGGCCGCGGACCGGGTCTTCCACCCGGGCGGCATCAGTCTCGTCGATCTCGCGGGCAAGGAGGCAGAATCACACGGCGACGCAGTGTTCGTACGCCCAGAGGACCTCTTCGACCGACCGGCCCTGCGGGACCAGGTCCGCAAGTTGGGGAACCTCGACCGGCTGCGGGCGATCGAGTTGCGGCTGCGGCCGACCGGCTTCGAGGTCGTCGCCGGTCGCGACGCTGGCCTCGACCGCTGCGTCTCACGCATCGCGGGCAATCTGCTGCCGTTCGGCGACGGACCCGAGCCCGGCGCGCGCTGAGCCCCATGCCGACGCTGCGCTCGCGGATCGAGGAACTGACCGGTCCCGAGCCAGCACCAGAAACTGGCACCAACTCACGTATCGCTCTCTCAACGCCCGCATCAAGCAGGTCCATCGGCAACCGGTGTTTTCAGGAGAGTGCGAGTGTGGGCGGCGGCGCGGATGCCGGTTTCGACGGCACCGTCCATCCACAGGGCATTGAAGTTGGTGGAGGTGTCGCCGCCGGCGAAGGCGATGCGTCCTTCGGAGGCGCTGATGGCGTGCCCGTGTGTGGTGAGCCAGCCGGGGCGGTAGGCGATCCAGGTGCCGCGCGAGTATGGGTCTTGGTTCCAGTCGTGGCTGTGCACGGCCTTGACACGGGCCTCTGGTGCGTAGGCGGACAGGGCCTTCTGTGCTCCGGACAGGGTGTACAGGTCGGGTGAGGCCACGGGGTCGCCGAAGCCGGTGAGCAGGCTGCCCTGGGCGGTGACCCTTTCGGTGCGGATCCACTGGAATCCACCCGGGGTGCCCGCAGCGAAGAAGGACGGATCGGGCAGCCCCTCGGCCAACAGCCAGACCTTGGCGAAGTGCCCGGCGTGCCCCTGGTTGGTGACGGCCTGCTTTGCGGGGTGCAGGGCCGGGTGGAAGTCGATGCCGTGCCAGCAGTTCAGCGGAGTGGCGACGATCGCGGTGCGGGCGAGGAACCGCTCTGCGGCGTCGGTGATGACCTCCACATGGCCGTCGGTCTGGGCCACACGGCGAACAGGTGAGGACAGGTGGACCTCGGCGCCGGCATCGGCGATGAGGGCGTCCAGGAGGGCCTTCGTCCCGTCGCGGAAGCTGTCGAGGACATCGAGAGCCAGCGTTTGTTGCGCGAACAGGGTGTAACGGGTGGCGATCTCACCGAGAAGGTACAGGGCGGAGATCTCGTCGGCGGGGGCACCGTAGTGCACCGACGCCTGCTGGCTGAGGGTGGCAAGAGCTGTGGCCGACAGGCCGAGCGTGGACAGGTACTGGCGAATCGACACATCGAGGTGACGGGTGCGGTCGGGGTCGTGGAGGTGGGGGCCAGTGGCCTGGGCGGTATCGGTCATGCGCCGGATGGCAACTTCGATTTCGGCACCGTAGCCGGGGGGCAGGGCCTTCGGGTCGATGTGGCGAACACCGTCGATGATCAAACTGCTGACGGTCGTGCTGGGGCTTTGGACGACGGGCAGTTGATAGCGGGCAGCCTCGGCGTAGATGTGGCGGAAGGTGTCACGGCGGCCCAGCCACATGCCGCCGAGGTCGACAGGTGTGTCGGTGCCGGGGAAGGTGCTGGTCCAGGTCCGTCCCCCGAGGCGGTCGCGGGCTTCCAGCAGCACCACGGAATGCCCTGCCGTCCCCAGTTCGCGGGCGGCGGTGGCACCGGAGATACCGCCGCCGATGATGATCACGTCGTGCATGTGCGCTCCTAAAGGGTGGTCGGTCGAGGATTCGGCGTGCGGTGCGAAGCGGATTGGGTGCCAGGCTGGGCGTCAAGGTGCGGCCTCGGCGCGCACCGTGGCGGCGATCCGGTCCCAGGCCAGTCGCACGTGCCGCTGCTCGGTGCCCGGTGCGCCGATGGCCATGCGCAGCAGTACCCGGCCGCCGGCCTTGGTGTGTGTGAGGTACAGCTCGCCGGAGTCATTCAGCTGTTGCATCATCCGCAGCGTGGCCGCGTCCGCCTCAGTGTCAGACCGCTGAGGCCACAGCGGGCGGAAGCAGACCAGGCCCAGCGGGTGGTGGGGGTGCAGGTGGAATGCCGCGTCGGACTCGATCCACCCGGCCAGCTGCCGCGCCAGGTCGACACCGCTACGGATGTGTGCCCGCAGGCCCTGCGCCCCGTACCAGCGGATCACCGACCACAGCTTGAGCGCTCGAAAGCGGCGGCCGAGCGGGATCTGCCAGTCGCGGTAGTCGATGACCTCGCCCGAGGCGGTGGCTTGGTTGCGCAGGTACTCGGGGAGGACCGAGAGCGCGCCCACCAGCGGTGCGCGGTCGGCCACCCACAGCACGGTGCAGTCGAAGTTGGTGAGCATCCACTTGTGCGGGTTGGTGACGTAGGAGTCGGCGTATTGAGCCAGTCCGTCGTTGAGCCACCGCAGTTCCGGGCACACCGCCGCCACGCCTGCATAGGCTGCGTCCACGTGCAGCCAGGCGCTGTTGCGGCGGCACACCACGCCGATCTCGGGCACCGGGTCGATCGCGGTGGTGGAGGTCGTGCCGACAGTCGCACACACCAGCAGCGGAACGGCACCGGCCGCGCGGTCCTGGGCGATCATCGTCTCCAGGCAAGCCGGGTCCATCGCCAGGGTCTGCTGATCGACGTCCACCACCCGCACGGCAGCCGCGCCGATTCCACAGATCCGTGCGGCTTTCTCCAGCGAGGAGTGGGTCTGTGAGCTGGTGTAGATCGTGTACCGCTCTGTGATGCCGTCCCGCCCCGGCTTCCCCCCGCCCGCTCGGTGCAGCGCGGCAACGACGGCCACCAGCGAGGCGCTGGACGCCGAGTCCTGGATGACACCGTTGCCCCGGAACGTGTCCGGCAGTCCCAGCAGCTGCACCAGCCAGTCGGCCACCCGGGTCTCCAGCTCCGTACAGGCCGGACTGGTCGCCCACAGCATGCCCTGAACGCCCAGTCCGGACGAGAGCAGGTCGCCCAAAATCGCCGGGCCACTGGCGTTGGCCGGGAAGTATGCGAAGAACGAAGGATGCTGCCAGTGCGTGATACCCGGCATCAGCACCCGGTCCAGGTCGTCAGGACACCCTCGAACCCCTCGCCCGTCTCCGGTGGGCTCTGCGGCAGCGCGTCCAGCACCTCACCCGGTGCGGCCTGGGACCGCACCGGGTATGACTCGATCTTCTCCTGGTAGGCGGCGATCCAGTCGATCACCTGCCGGCCGTGACGGCGGAACTCATCCGGCGTCATATGCCCACGCACGACGCTGCCTCCCAATACCGTACTCCAAAAGGCTTAGCGCGCATTTCCAGCCCGCCTCCCGCCAGAGCCCGGACCGTCATTCATGCCATAGCGCCCGGCAATCTCTGCGTGATCGGCTGCGGTGCTCTAGTCAAGCAGGGCTATGCAAGAAGGTAGCGCCCGCGGAGGCAGAGTTCACTCCATCGGTCGCCTGATGAGGCAACAGGTCACCCGCCGCGAGATCCTTCAAACGAGCACCCCGGTTGGGAAATATCTTCGCTGAAATCAGTGGAACAGGAGTTGGTGACCAGCCATGAGTCGCGCGAACGAGCACCATGTGGAGGAGGGGGGACGGCTTGATGAGCCCTGCGCTCGGCGCAGGAAAGAAATATCGGAGGCGATCCGCAGGGTGAGCGGGCTCAACTCGAACCCCGTGGCTTACAGCGCGGAGGAAGACCTGCTGTGGGGCACGATGATGTCGAAGCTCAACGCCATGCACCCCCGTATCGCCGGTTCGCGCTACCTCCAGGCCAAGGATCGGCTGCCGCTGCCCCTCACCCACGCACCCAGGATTGATGACCTCGGGCAGCGCCTCAACAACTCCACGGGGTTCCGGCTGCTCCCGGTCGACGGACTGATCCCGATCGGGGACTTCTACGGGCGCTTCGCCGACGACATCTTCTCGACAGCCATGTACCTACGTTGCCCCAGCCGCCCCCACTACAGCCCGGAGCCCGACATGCTGCACGAGCTCGTCGGGCATGTGGTCATGCTCTCCGACCCGCTGTTCGCCGATCTTTACCGACTTTTCGGCGAAGCCACGAACAACGCCACCTCTGAGCAGGACCTCCATGCGATCAGCCAGGTCTTCTGGTTCACGATGGAGACAGGACTCGTGCAGGAGGACGGCCGGGCCAAAGCATACGGGGCGGCTCTCCTGTCATCGAGCGGGGAACTCGCCAAGCTCGGCACCTGCCCGGTCGAGAAATTCTCCATCCAGGCAATGATCGAATCAGATTTCGACATCTCCGCCTACCAGGGCAAGCTGTTCGCCGCACAATCCGTCGATGAAATGGCCAGCGAAGTCCGTTCCTTCTTGACGCGCGTTTGAAATCGAGATTCCTTCGGGTAAGGCTAGGGCGCCAGTGGAGGCAAGCGTCGCGGCGGCCATGGGGCATGGTCGCCGATATCCACCGGTCAGAGCCTCCCCACCAAAGGCGCATATATATCTCGGATTTGTAACCTATTGTATATCGGGAAGGTGGTGGCGAACCGATGACCACGACGAATGCCGGAAGTCGGTCACACGACGGCGGAAAACAGGTTCACGACCCGGCCGCGGTACGGCTGGTGGAGATCACGCTATGGTTTTGGATCGGGCAGGCCGTGGGCGCGTTCGCACGACTGGGCATCGCGGACGCATTCGCCGGTCAGCACCGGACCGTGGACGATCTGGCAGCCCGAACCGACTGCGATCCTCCAGGACTGCGCCGGTTGCTGAGATCGCTGACCGGTGTCGGAGTCGTCCGCGAGGTCTCCCCCGGCCTGTTCGCCCTCGGCGAGCTGGGGCACCACCTCCGCACCGACCACCCCCAGTCCGTGCGAGACCTTGCGGTGCTCCAGAGCGAGCCGTGGATGTGGCGGGTCTTCGAGCAACTCCAGCACGCAGTCTCCACCGGTGCCACCCCCATCAAGAACGTCCTCGGGAGTGACTACTACTGGACCTGGCTGCACGATCAGCCCGAGGCGCGGCGTGTGTTCGATGCCGGGATGGTGTCGATCGCCAAGGCTCTCCAGATCCCCACCGCGCTCTCCTACGACTACCGAGACGTGCACCGGATCGTCGACGTCGGCGGCGGCCTGGGACAGGTGCTGACAGCGATCCTCACCGCCAACCCCCACATCAGCGGCACACTGTTCGACCAGCCGACCACCGTCGCCGACGCCCAGCAGGCGCTGGCGGACGCGGGGCTGGCGGACCGGTGCTCCGTGGCGGGGGGCGACATGTTCCAGGCCGTCCCCGGGGACAGCGACACCTATCTGCTGTCGTTCGTGCTGATGGACTGGGACGACGAGCACGCGGTGCGGCTGCTGCGCAACGTGGCGGCTGTGCTCCCCGCGCACGGGCGGGTCCTGGTCCTCGACTGCCTGGTGGACCACAGCACCGACACCGGCCCGTCAGGGCACCCCTTCCACATGGGCCGCACGGTCGACCTGTTCCAGATGTGCATGGGCAGCGCCCGAGTCCGCAGCCGTGCAGAGTTTGAAGACCTCTACGCCCGCGCCGGGCTGCGGCTCCACGCGCTCCATCTGCCGCAGGCCCCGGTCAGTCTGATGCAGGTAGCCCCCGCCTGAGAGGACGCCGGCGCGCCGGATGACCGGTTCCAGGCAGTCGGGCTGAGTTGCCCACGACCAGCTTCACTCGCCGGGACCCGCCACCGCTCGATCCGCAGTCTCCTCCATGGACGAGGCCGTTCGTCGCTCTCGGCGACGGCCGAAAACGGTTTCTGGATCACTTTCAGTGCCGGGGCCACGGAGGGTCACCGAAACCGCGATCATGAACGGCCGTGGGTGATGTCCTCTTCCAGGACCTGTGGTTCCACCAGGTCGAAGGTGTCGTGATCGAAAACGTCGTGCCCGAGGGTGAGTTGGTGGCCGCGCAGGCCCGGACGGCTGCGGAACGGGCCGTGTGTCCAGCGTGCGGGGCGATGTCGGCTCGGGTGCACAGCCGGTACGCACGTCGGCTCGCCGACAGCGCGGTCGGTGGGCGCCCGGTGCCGTCGTTGACGAGGCGGACCTCGAAGCGTGCTTTCCCGCAGGGCTGCAGACAACCGGCCGGCTCTCCGACCGGGTTCGGGAACAGTACGCGGCCGACGCCATCGAGGAACTGCGCCAGACCGGCGTCGAACTCACCGGCGAACCTGTCGTCCTCGACTAGGGACGCGTCGTGACAGTCTGGGATGAAATCCGGCCAAAGGGTTGTCAACGCCCACCCATCGCGGCTCTGGGTGTCGCTATGTTCGCCGTACGTTGTGTCGCTGAGGGTAAACAGAAGGGGCTGGCACATGACGACCGTCCGAGATCCGGCCACGGGTAAGAAGGAATTCGAGGGGGACAAGGGCGGCTACTCCAAGATCGAGGCTGTCCTCGCCGGAACTACCGCAATAGCAAGGTGACCGTCACCTACGAGGCAGTCCCCCGCATTTACGTCTGGCCCAAATGGTTCGGGGAGAACAACAAGCTGGCCTCCGGCTTCGAGCCGAAGATGGACATCAAGCTGCCCCTGACCGGTCCCGACGGCGCGACGATCAGCTCCGAGGACATCAGAGTTGTCGGCAAGGACCTGCCGTATCCGCTCAGGACGAGCGCGTCTTCGGCTACCTGGCTCTCGGCACCCACAAAGCCACCGTGAGCGGCGTGAAGACCGGCGGCAGTGAAACCACAGACGGCTGCAACTGCACCGACAAGGACCGGGTCGTCCTGGGCGAGATGTCCGTCGAGTTCACCATCGGCGACTGAACCGGACCAAGGGCGGTCCCGTCGGCCGCCCGGCCTCGCGGCGCCCCGCGCGCAGGCGGGCCAGACAGGGTCTTGGGGTTGTTGCGACTGTGCAGGTCACAGGAAACCGCCATCCGCATCACGGCGCCGCAGCCGACCACACCGACCCCGCGGCCGTGCAAAAGAATGACCGGCCGCGGGCTGCTGGCCAATCGACTGAATCCGCTGGGCTGGGCCTTCGTGACGTGCTGGCAGCGGTCGTTCCCCCGTGTTTCAAGATCGGTTCCCAGGGTTGGGCCGTCCGGTGATACCGGGCCGGAGCGGCTGCGGCACCAGCCAGTGCCGCAGCGAGAGCCAGGACTGCGGACAGTCCAGCAGGACGGCATCTGCACGCAGCCAAGGGTTGTCCAGTGGACGTGGCAGAGCCGTTGACCGTACAGACCCAACTTACGCCACGCTCCCCATCCGGCGCGGGCGTCGGCTGCCTGCAGGCTCGCCCAGCTTGGCGGCATCTGCCGCCGGTTTCGGCCCCCAAACCCTCGCTGTACGGCGGGGCAGGGACTGCGCGCCCTCCGACTCGATTTCACCTGATCGTGTACGCGATCCGTGACGTGGTCTTCTCGATGATTTCTCCCGCTGATGATCGAGGCGCGACTGACGCCGTCCGAGGATGTCTTCCGTGTCTTTCGGCATGCCCGGCCGCATGCACTGTCCGCTCAAGAGAAACGGCTCATCGTGCATTTGACTCCGCATGAGCAGGAGCGCCTGCTGATCCATGTGGCTGCCGACGTGGCGCAGCGGCGCCGTGACAGTGGGCTGCTCCTCAACTACCCCGAGGTGATGGCCCTGTTGACGGTGCACGTCTTTGAGCAGGCGCGCGCCGGCAAGACAGTCAGCGACATCATGGACTCGGGCCGGCAGTTGTTGAGCCGGGGCGAGGTGATGGACGGTGTTCCGGAGATGATCAAGAACGTTCAGGTGGAGGCCACTTTCCCGGACGGCACCAAGCTGGTCACCATCCACGATCCCTTCCCGGAGGCGACGGAGGAACCCGAGGTCTACCCGGGCAAGGTCGAGCACCCTCGGCCGCCACGCAAGCCGGACTGCCCGGTCGACTGCGCCGGCAACAGCGGCAACGACCCGTCCTCGTGCTGTGACAAGTGCCGGGAGGCGGAGGCGGTGTCTTGGTACGAGGCGATTGAGTTCAACGCCGACCTACAGGAAGACGCCACCACGCTGCCGGGTGAGGGCAGGACGAGGATCAGGGTGAAGAACGTGTCGGACCGCCCGATCCAGGTCGGTTCCCACTATCACTTCGCCGAGGTCAACCCGGGGCTGATGGTCCTCAAGGTGGAGGTCCCTTCCAGTCTGGAGTTGGAGTCGCCCCAGGAGCTCAAGGACTGCGAGGCGGCGTGGATGCGGCGGCTGAACATCGCCGCGGGTACGTCCGTGCGCTTCGAGCCGGGCGACGAGTGCTGCGTCGAGTTGGTGGAGATCCAGGGAGATCGACAGGTCAAGGGACTGCGCAAGGAGACGCACCAGTGAGCAACAACCAGACCACCCCGTCGAACAGCAGGTTGGCGAGCTCACCGGAGAACTCGGCGTCGAGCAACGTGCTGAAGCGGGCCGAGTACGCCACTCTGTACGGGCCCACCACCAAGGACCGCGTCCGTCTGGCCGACACCGCTCTTACCGTCGAGATCGAGGCCGACTGGAGCGGCGGTCCGAAGCACAGCGGCAACGAGATGATCTTCGGCGGCGGAAAGGTGATCCGCGAGTCGATGGGCATGTCCCACATCTCCAGAGACGGGGATGCCGAAGGCCGCAAGCCCGTGGACACGGTCATCACCGGTGCGCTGATCCTCGACTGGTGGGGTGTGGTCAAGGCCGACGTCGGTATCCGCGACGGTGAGATCGCCGCCATCGGCAAGGCGTACAACCCCGAGACGATGGACCCCGTCCCGGACGACGCGTTCGAGATGCCGACGCGTATGTCCCCGAGCGGCACGCTGCCGGTGCAGCCGACGCTGCCGGTGCAGCCGACGAACTTCGTGGTCGGTCCGAGCACCGAGGTCATCTCCGGCAACGGACGGATCCTCACCGCGGGCGGCGTGGACACCCACGTCCATTTCATCTGCCCCGAGCAGATCCACGAGGCCCTCGCCTCGGGGGTGACCACGCTCATCGGCGGCGGCACCGGCCCGGCCGAGGGCAGCACGGCCACCACGGTGACCCCGGGCGAGTGGCACATCACCCGGGTCTTCGAAAGCCTGGACGCATACCCGGTCAACATCGGCCTGCTCGGCAAGGGCAGCACCGTGAACACGGATGCTCTCAACGAACAGGTCGACGCCGGCGTCATCGGCTTCAAGGTCCACGAGGACTGGGGAGCCACGCCCGCCGTGATCAACGCGGCGCTGGACGTGTGCGAGAGCCGTCACGTCCAACTGGCCCTGCATGCCGACTCGCTGAACGAATCCGGTTTCCTGGACAGCACCCGCAACGCCTTCACAAAGGGCGACAAGGAGCGCTCGGTCCACATCTTCCACGTCGAGGGCGCCGGCGGTGGCCACGCCCCGGACATGATCGAGCTGGTCAAAGAGAGGAACGTGCTGCCTGCTTCGACCAACCCGACCCGCCCCCTGACGGTGAACACCGTCAAGGAGCACGTCGACATGATGGTGGTCTGCCACCACCTCAACCCCGACATTCCGGCGGACATGGCCTTCGCCGACTCCCGCATCCGACCGTCCACCATGGCCGCGGAGGACCTCCTCCACGACATGGGCGCCATCTCGATGATGTCCTCCGACGCCCAGGCGATGGGACGCATCGGCGAGATGGTCATGCGCACCTGGCAGACCGCGCACGTCATGAAATCCCGCTACGGCCCTCTGAAGGAGGACCTCGAGAGCGCGAAGGTCCGCCCGATCGCCGACGACACCGGCCACTCGCACAGCGCAGACAGGCTGATCCCGAACGACAACTACCGGGCGCGCCGCTACGTCGCCAAGTACACGATCAACCCGGCGATCACGCACGGCATCGACGGTCACGTCGGTTCCGTGGAGACCGGGAAGCTCGCCGACCTGGTGCTCTGGGAGCCGAAGTTCTTCGGCGTCAAGATGCACATGGTCCTCAAGGGCGGGCAGCTCGCCTACGCGCAGGTGGGCGACGCCAACGCGTCGATCACGACACCGCAGCCTTTCCTGCCGCGAGCGGTCTGGGGCTCCACCGGCCGCTCCCCCCTGAGCAACTCGTACAACTTCGTGGCACCGGGCGTGGCCGACAAGTTGAACCCGCGAGTCGTCACTGTCCAGGACAGCAGCGGGAACGTCACCGAGATGAAGATCGGTGGGCTCGGCCTCGTCAAGGAGTTCATGGACATCTCGACGAGTATCCGGGACGTCACCAAGGCCGACATGAAGCTGAACGACACGGTGCCAGAGAGTCTCAAGGTCGACCACAACAGCTTCGAGGTCACCATCGGCGGTGCGACCACAGGGGACGCCCGCACGGAACTCAACGGAGCGACCGTACCGCGCGCCTACGTCAGTGAAGTACCCATGGCCCAGAGGTACTTCCTCTTCTGACCGGCCCTTGCCCGGCCGACGACGCCGCCACCCAGGCTGTGGTCCAGGCAGGCACCCGTGCCCGCCTGGACCACGGCCCACATCCGACCCCGCGAAAGGCAGCCGCTCGCCCATGAGCCGTGCCGCACTGCTCCTGCTGGCCGACGGCCGCTTCCCCGCCGGCGGGCACGCCCACTCCGGCGGCGTCGAAGCCGCAGTCGCCCACAAAGCCGTACACGACATCGAAACCCTCGAAGCCTTCTGCCGCGGCCGCCTGCACACCACCGGCCTGACCACGGCCGGCCTGGCTGCCGCGACCGCCGCCGGATGCGACCCCCTGATGCTGGACGATGCCGCCGACGCACGCACTCCCGTCCCCGCGCTGCGCGCCGTGGCTCGCAGGCTCGGCCGGCAGATGATGCGCGCGGCACGCGCCACCTTCCCCTCCGCCGAACTCGACCGCCTGGCCGCCGAGCGACCCCAGGGTGCCCATCAGCCCATCGTCCAGGGCCTCGCCGTCCGGTCCGCCGGGCTCACCCCGCAGGAGGCCGCCAGTGCCGCAGCGTACGAGACCGTCGGCGGCCCGGCCACCGCAGCGGTGCGCCTGCTCAGCCTCGACCCGCTCGACGCCTCGCGGCTGCTGGCACGCCTCAGCACGGAGACCGACGCCGTCGCCGCGGCCGCCGCCGACGCGGCGGCCCGCGTGGCGACCGAGGGCCTCGACGCCCTGCCGTCGGCATCCTCCCCGCTGCTGGACATCACCGCAGAGCAGCACGCCGCCTGGACCGTACGGCTCTTCGCCTCCTGAACCCACCCTTCCCTTCCGGAGTTTCCATGCACCTCGATCACCCCGTGCCCATGCCCCACCGCCATACCTACAGCGCCGAACCGCAGCGCGCGGACGGCAGCCCCCGCGCCTTCCGCGTCGGCCTGGGCGGTCCCGTCGGTTCCGGCAAGACCGCCAGTGTCGCCGCGCTCTGCCGCACCCTGCGCGACGAACTCTCCCTCGCCGTCGTCACCAACGACATCTACACCCGCGAGGACGCCGAGTTCCTGCTGCGTGAGGCCGTACTGCCGCCCGAGCGGATCACCGCGGTGGAGACCGGAGCCTGCCCGCACACCGCGATCCGGGACGACATCTCCGCCAACCTGGAGGCCGTCGAGCACTTCGACGAGACCCTTGACCCCCTCGACCTCGTGCTCATCGAGTCCGGTGGCGACAACCTCACCGCCACCTTCTCCAAGGGCCTCGTCGACATGCAGATCTTCGTCATCGACGTCTCCAGCGGCGACGACATCCCCCGCAAGGGAGGCCCCGGCATCACCACCTCCGACCTCCTCGTCGTCAACAAGACCGACCTCGCCCCGCACGTCGGCGCCGACCTCGCCACCATGGCCGCCGACGCCAAACGGCAACGCGGCGACCTTCCCGTCATCTTCACCAGCCTCACCTCCGACGACGGCATCCGCGAGATCACCGACTGGGTCACCGGGCACCTCAGCCAGTGGCGCGCGAAGGCAGCGGTATGAGCTCCGCCTCCCAACTCGCCGAATCCAGGGCCCCATTCGATCCCGCCGCCCCCGCCGCCGGCACCGAGGAAACCTGCGGACACCCGAACAGCGTGCGTGCCACCGCCCGCATCCGCGCCACATACAACGGACGCGTCACCACGCTCCCGCAACTGCGCAGCGACGGCCCGTTCCATCTACGACGCATGCGCACCAGCGGGAAGGCCGCAAGGGTGGGAATCATCGGTGCGATGAGCGCCCCGCTCGGCGGCGACCGACTCGCCCTCGACATCACCGCCGAAGACCGGGCCGAACTGGACGTCACCACAGCCGCCGCCACACTCGCCCTCCGCGGCCCCACCACCGCGCCGGCCACCTACGACGTACGGCTGACCGCCGAGGAGCACGCCCGCCTGCGCTGGCTGCCACAGCCGCTGATCAGCGCCGCCGACAGCAACCTGCACCAGACCTACACCGTCAAACTCGCCGCCTCCTCGCGACTGCTGCTGCGAGAGGAGCAAATCCTGGGCAGAGCCAACGAGAAGCCGGGCCACCTCGTCAGCCGCATCCGGGTCCACCACGCCGGTCGCCCGCTACTCGACCAGCACACCGCCTACGGAGACCCGGCGCCCGGCTGGGACGGCCCTGCGATCCTGCACGGACACCGCGCCGTGGGCCAACTCCTCGTCGTGGCCCCAGAGTTGGACGTCAGGCGTGCCCCCGTCCTGCTCCGCGAAGGCACCAAGGACGGCTGCGCGGTCCTCGCACCGCTGGCCGGCGGCCCAGCACTGCTCGCCACCGCCGTCGCACCGACCCCCTCGGCCCTTCGAGAACTACTCGACGAAGCACTCAGACACGCCCTCGGCGAGTAGTGCAGACGGTCAGCAGCCCCTCTGTGGGCGGCCGACCACACCGTCGTGCCAGTCCGTGCGGCTCAACCGCATCATCGATCGCCTCGGGCCACTGCTCGCGCTTCAGCCAGGGCGGCGGTTCCACAAGGGCACCGCCCTCCCTGCTGTGCCGAACAGGCCGCCGACCGCTGCCTGTGATGGCGATGGGGCAGGGTTGCGGTCGAACACATGGCGGGCCTTGCGGCGGACATAGTCCAGCCGACCGTCGTTCCGCGAGCGTTTTGAGGCAGGCCCTGATGGGTTTGCGGGACTGTCGGCCAGGGGCAGCGCAGACGTCGACGGCCTTTCAGAGCCGCCGCGGCTCCTGCGCGATGAGGGCGAAACCTGGTCGGGATCCGGGGCGGGCTCGGCTTCGGGTGCCGTGGTGTCGGTTGCGGTGCCGGGAGAGGGACACCACTCAGCTCCCGGCGACCATGCACGGTGACCATCGCCCCTCGGGAGTCACGGAATACACGACTCCCGATGACGCGAGGTCGCCAGTTCCATAGCCCCTGAATGCTCGCCGGAGTGGGCGGCACAATGATGTACCGCGACGCCGCTTCCCGCTCCTGCGCCGACCGGCCCATGGGCAAGGCGTCGACCGCCGTCTCTCCGGCGCTGGTCGCTACCGTCGAGCAGGACACCGTCGGCGTGCTGTCCGCCACCGCCCCCGGAACCGTCATCGAGTCCGCCATGAAGAACGGCTTCACCTCCGAGCAGGCATGGCCCTGAGTCTGTTCATCGCCAAGGTGCACGCCGTGGTGGTGGCCGAGCGCGCCAGCGGCCAGGGCGTTGCCGTCGCGTTGCTCAAGTGGACCTGGCAGTTGTCTGTCAGCAGCTGAGGTACTTCAAGGTGCACGGCTCCTTCGAGGTCCGCCGCGACCTGGGCATCTTCTGCTTCCGGTGCGGCAATGCCGCCCACGTGCCCGACGGGAGTTTACGGAGAGGTGGACATCCTGTCCATTCTGGACGTAAAGTCCAGCCATGATGACTGTGGAGGAGGGCGACGACCCTCGTGTGCGGATGTGGGCACCGGCGTGCCAGGCGGTGGCGCTGCTGCTCGGCCCGTATGCGGAGGTGGTCCTGCATGATCCGGATACCGATCGGATCCTGGCCGTCTGGAATCCGATGAGCTCGCGCGGCCCGGGGGATCCGTCGCTGCTGGGTGAGCTGGATGCCCTGGATCCGTCGGCGCGGGACGTGTTCGGGCCGTACGAGAAGCTGCTCGCGGACGGTCGGCGCCTGTCATCGGTGAGCGCGATCCTGCGTGATGCGGAGGGCAAGGCTTCGGCGGTGCTGTGCGTCAATCTCGACCGCACGCCGCTGGAGCAGGCCGCGGCTGCGCTGTCCGCGTTCGGCGCACCGACCGTGTCCCGTCCGGAGCCGCTGTTCGAGCAGGACTGGAGCGAGCGCGTCCAGCACATCGTCGGCGCTTACGTGCGCGAGTGCGGCCGCCCGGTGGAGCGGCTGACCCGCACCGACCGCCTGGCCGTCCTTGCCCGGTTGGATGAGGCCAAGGTCTTCGCCGTGCGCCGTGCCACCCCGGTTGTCGCCCGCGCTCTGCGGGTCTCCCGATCCACCCTCTACGGCCTGCTGGCCGAGCTCAGAGCATCGAACGCAAAGGACCAGACGCGATGACCCGACTGCCCGACTTCCGCCTGGAAACGTACTTCTCCCGGTGGGAGTTCACCGCGCGCCACCACATGACCGCCTCTGACGTCCAGACCATGACGCTCACCGAACTGCTCGCCCTGGCTGACGATCAGGACCGGACCGCGTTCGAGAACCTGTCGCTGGGCTACACCGACACCTACGGTGATCCGGCCCTGCGCGAGGTGATCGCCCAGATGTACGAGCGGGCGGACGCCGCGGACGTCATCTGCTTCGCGGGCGCCGAGGAGGCCCTGTACCTGGCGATGAACGTTCTGCTCGACGCCGGTGACCACGCGGTGGTGGTGACCCCGAACTACCAGGCGGCCGAGACCGTGCCGCTGGCGCTGTGCGAGGTCACCGGCGTCGCCCTCGACCCGGACCGCGACTGGGCCTTGGACCTCGACCAGATAAAGGCGGCGATCCGGCGGAACACCCGGCTGGTGTCGGTGAACTTCCCCAACAACCCCACCGGCAAGGTCATCAGCACCGCCGACTTCATCGAGCTGGCGCGGCTGTGTGACGAGCACGGCATCCATCTGTTCAGCGACGAGGTCTACCGCGGCCTGGAACGCGATCCGGCCCGGACCCTGCCGCAGGCCGCCGACCTGTCCGAGCGCGCCCTGTCGCTGAACGTGACCTCCAAGTCCCTGGGCCTGCCAGGTCTGCGGATCGGTTGGATCACCTGCCGCGACCGCACCCTGCTCACCCGGCTGGAACGGGCCAAGCACTACACCACCATCTGCAACTCCGCCCCCAGCGAGGTCCTGGCCCGCATCGCGCTCAAGGCCCGCACGACGATCCTGGACCGCAACCGGGCCCTGATCGCACGCAACCTACCGCTCTTCGACGCCTTCTTCACCGAGTTCCCGGACGTCTTCGACTGGCAGGCCCCGGACGGCGGCTGCGTCGCCTACCCCCGCTACCTCGGCCCGGAAGGAGTCGAGGAGTTCTGCACCCGCCTGGTGGAGGAAGCCGGCGTGCTACTGCTGCCCGCCAGCATCTACCGCTCCGAACTCACCCCCACCCCCACCGACCGGTTCCGCATCGGCATCGGCCGCGCCCATCCCGAAGAGGGCCTGACCGCCCTCACCCAGTGGATGAAGGCGCACCGATGACCCAGCCCCTCTTCGACGCGGCCGCCATCGAGCAGGCCGCCACCCCGCACCTGGTCCTCGACACCGTCCGCGACGCACTGATCGCCCACGCCCACGGCCGCACCACCGTGCCACCACCACTGCATCTTCAATTCCCCGACGCCGACGGCGACTGCCACGTCAAAGCCGGCTGGGTCACCGGCGCCCCCGACTTCATCGTCAAGATCGCGACCGGCTTCTACCGCAACCCCAAAGCCGGCCTGCCCACCAACCACGGTCTGGTCTGCGTCGTCAGCGCCCGAACCGGCCAGGTCCAAGCGATCCTCGACGACCAGGGACTGCTCACCGCCTGGCGCACCGCCGCCGCAGGCGCGCTGATCACCCACGCCATGGCCCGCCCCAGTGCGACAACCCTGGCCGTCTTCGGCACCGGAGAACAGGCCCGGCTCCAGGTCGAATGGCTCGCCAGGCTCCGTCGGATCGGCACGGTACTCGTCCACGGCCGCAGCCAGGACAAAGCCGGGGCGCTGTGCGAGGAGTTCAACGCGCACGGGCAGCACGCCCGGCCCGCCTCCGCCGAAGAAGCCGCAGGCGCCGACATGATCATCACCACCACCCCCGCATCGGCCCCAGTACTGGAGGCCGCCCATGTCCGCGACGGCGCACACGTAACCGGAATCGGCACCGACATGCCCCACAAGAACGAACTCCCCCCGGCACTCTTCGCCCGCGCGGCACTGATCGCAACCGACGACCACCAGCAATGCGTGGACCACGGCGACTTCGGCCGCGCAGTCCTCGACGGAAAGGTCACGTCCACCAGCGACACCCCGGTCGGTCTCCTGCTCGAAAAGCCTGTCGAACGGCCGGACGATGCGATCACCCTCGCAGACCTGACCGGCGTCGGCGCACTCGATGCAGCCCTCGCCTCAGCGGTCCTGCGCGCACTGACCTCGACCTCGACAGCGATGGTCAGTACCCCACGACAGTTCAAAGAATCCTGAGTTCAGGAAGGTGTGGATTATCGGGACCGGATCGGGTCGGACCTCTTGTCGGGGTGGGGGGACTTGAACCACACGTACACGCCGGTGATGCGGGGAGAACTGCGGCTCCCATAGCCGCAGGTTCGAGTCCTGGGCGGGAGCCGCAAAACATGGCTGGTCGTTCACGGGGCGTTGAGCTGAGGATCTATGCCACGGTGAGGGTTGAGGGGCGGGCGCGGCTGGTGCCACTGCCGCCGGGGACGGTTTCGAGGGCTGCCGAACCCCCGGGCATGGCGACGGAGGGGGCTGCTCTGCGCTGACGCTTTCCATGCGTTCGGCTGACACGACGGGTGGCTGGGCCGCCGGCGACTCGCCGCGCTCTGCGTCTGGTACGCCCGCGCTGAGCCGATTCCGGAGACAGCGGAGCTTCGATGGTCCGGCGACCGGACATCGCCAAGGTGGCGCGCCCGCGCCGCTGCAAGCGGTGCGGGGGCGGGTGAGCCGGTCAGCTGCGCCTCACACAGACCTGGACGAGCAGGGACGTGCCCCGCAGTGGGGCGCTGGGACTCGGGCTCCGGCCCCGGGAGCGCGGGGGTGAGCGATCGCCGTCGACGGCGACGGGCGGCAACGCATGTCATCGCGGCCAGGGCGAGGAGGAGCCCTGTCAGCATGAAGGCGGTCAGTGGGGTACGAGAGTCGGGCAGGCATCCGTCGTGTTCCGAAGAGTCGTGGTCGTCATTGAGAGCGGGTACGTCGGCCCGCGCCGTCCCGTCCTCGCCAGCGACGCCGGCGTCGGCGCGCGGGCCACCTCGTCGTAAGCAGAAAGTCGTGATCTATTGCAGCCCGTGCCCAATCGGGGGATGCGTGCAGCTTGAGTGCCGAGAGCGGTTGCCCTGAGCCCATGTGGCAATCGGTCGGGAACTCCGCAGGGGTTTGCCCCGACTACTGGAGCGGGTGGCGGAGGTTCGTCCGCCGCTGCCGAGTGGATCTTGGAGGGTTTCGATGCGTTCTCGTGTGTGGGGCGGTACGGCGGTCGTCGTACTCGGCGGCCTGCTGGCGGCGGGCTGTGGCGGCGGGGTGAAGGACGCGTCGGGCGGGAGCGGTGGGAAGGCGGGGAAGTCCGCCGCCGGCGACTACCCGGTGTCCGTCACCGACTGTATGGGTGCCAAGACCACCTTCTCCGAGGCCCCGAAGAAGATCGTCACCAGTAACGCCTCCAGTCTGGAGCTGCTGCTCCGCCTCGGCGTCGGCGACCAGGTGATCGGCACCGGCTTCCCGCCGGGCAAGGGCACGCTGCCCGGTGCGCTGGACGCGCAGGCGCAGAAGGTCGACGTGCTCGGCAAGAGTGTGATCCCGAAGGAGAAGCTTCTCGGCTCCGGCGCCGACCTGTACATCGACACGTTCGCGGCCATGGGCGGCATGGGCGGGGGAGGGATGGGCGATGTGCCGACCGAGGAGGAGTTCAAGGCGGCCGGGATCAGGCACATCTACCTGAAGTCCACCGCCTGCGCGGCGCGGAGCAAGAGTCCGGTGACGGACCTGTCGGCGGTCGAGGCCGACATCACCTCGCTCGGCGCGGTCACCGGCACGAGCGCCAAGGCGAAGGAACTCGTCGCGGGGATGAAGGAGAAGGTGGACGCGGTCCGGAAGGCGGTGGGTGGTACGGAGGAGAGCAAGCGGCCGACGTACTTCTTCTTCGACTACGAGGCCGGTACCAAGCAGCCCACCGTCATCTGCAACCGCCAGGTCGCCAACGCGGTGATCACCCTGGCCGGAGCCCGCAACGTCTTCGCCGACTGCAACAGTGACCGCAAGCAGGTCGGCTGGGAGGACGTGATCGCCAAGGACCCGGACTGGATCCAGCTCGGGGTACGCAACCGGGGCAGCGACGCGGCGAACAAGAAGGGGTTCGACGAGGCGCAGCAGTGGCTGGAGACCAATCCGGCCACCAAGGGCCTGAAGGCGGTCAAGGAGGGCCACTTCCTGCGCATCGGCTCCGAGCAGACCACCATCGCCGGGGTCGAGAACGCCGACACGGTCGAGGCGATCGCCAAGACCCTCTACCCGGGCAAGGTCGGCCAGTCGTGATCTCGACGCTGTCCGCGTCCCGCCGCAAGGCCACGGACGCGAGCCTGGACGACGGGAGCCGGGACGACGGGAGCCGGGGCGCGCGGAGTCTGCCCGCGGGACCGCTGGCGTTGGTTCTCGGTGTGGCACTCCTCGTCGCGCTGACGGCCGCGGTGGCCTGGGGGTCGACGTCCATTCCGCCCGGCGAGGTGTGGAGCGTGGTGGGGCGGCGACTGGCCGGTGAGGGCCCGCGCCCTGGCACGGACGACCTGATCGTGTGGCAGCTGCGGGTCCCGCGTGCGTTGCTGGCCGCGCTCGTGGGCGCCGGGCTCGGTCTCGTCGGTACGGCGGTGCAGGCGCTGGTGCGCAACCCGCTGGCCGACCCGTACATGCTGGGCATCTGCAACGGGGCGTCGCTCGGTGCGGTCGCCGCCATCGTTCTCGGTCTCGGCGCGGGCGGGGCGCTGGGCCTGGGGCTGTCCGGTGCGGCCTTCGCCGGCGCGCTGGCCACGTTCGCCCTGGTGTGGGTCATCGCCCGGCGGGGCGGGGGGTTCGCGCCGCTGCGGCTGGTACTGGCCGGGGTGGCGATCGGCCAGTTCCTGTCCGGCTTCACCAGCTATCTGGTGTTGCAGGCCGGGGACGAGCAGCAGACGCGCAGCGTGCTGTTCTGGCTCATGGGCAGTCTGAGCGGAGCGAGTTGGCCGCTGCTGGCCGTGCCCGCGGTCGTGGTTCCGGCCGCCCTGCTGTGGCTCCAGGCGCGCGCCCGGGGGCTGAACGCCCTGCTGATGGGCGACGAGACGGCGGCCGGGCTCGGCGTCAACGTCACCCGGCTGCGCCGGGAGCTGTTCGCGGTGACCAGCGTGGTGACCGGCGTCCTGGTGGCGGTGTCCGGTGCGATCGCCTTCGTCGGTCTGATGGTGCCGCACGCCTGCCGTCTGGTCGTCGGCGGCGACCACCGCCGCCTGCTGCCGCTCTCGGCGCTGTTCGGCGCGCTGCTGCTGGTGGTGGTCGACATCGTCTGCCGTACGGCGATGGCCTCGCAGGAGCTGCCGGTCGGCGTGGTCACCTCGCTCATCGGGGCTCCGGCCCTGCTGTATCTGCTGGACCGGCGGCTGTGGAGCGGCAGTTGAGAATCGAGATCGAAGACCTGCACGTCGCCTACTCCGGCCGTACGGTCGTGGCGGGCGCCCATCTGGTGGCGGCCGAGGGCGAGATCACCGGCCTGGTAGGGCCGAACGGCAGCGGCAAGTCCACGCTCCTGCGCACCGTCTACCGGCACCTGAAGCCCACCGCTGGACGGGTGCTGCTGGCAGGCACCGACCTCCGTGAGCTGTCCGCGGTCCAGTCGGCGCGGCACGTTGCCGCGCTCCCGCAGGAACGGGGCAGTGACTTCGAGCTGACCGTCCGCGAGGTGGTCGCGATGGGGCGCACGCCGTACAAGCGGGCTTTCGCGGGTGATGACGCCGTAGACCGGGACATGATCGCCCGTGCTCTCGCCGATGTCGGGATGGAGGCGGCGGCCGGGCGCCGGTTCACGACCCTGTCCGGCGGCGAGCGCCAACGTGTCCTGCTAGCCCGTGCGTTCGCCCAGAATCCGGAGGTCCTGGTCCTGGACGAGCCGACCAACCACCTCGACATCCGACACCAGGTCGAACTGCTCGCCCTGCTGCGCGCCCAGCGCCGTACGACGCTGGTGTCGCTGCACGACCTCAACGCTGCCGCGGCGGTGTGCGACCGGCTGCACGTCCTGAGCGCCGGGGCCGTGGTCGCCTCCGGGGCACCCCGCGACGTCCTCACTCCCGCCCTGCTGGCCGAGGTGTTCGGCGTGCGGGCGGCCGTCGTCGACCACCCCCTCACCGGTGACCCCCTGATCGCCTTCGACCACCAGGCGCCAGTCGGCACGGAGACGGACGCGGCGGTGGAGGTACGCACCGTACGCACCGGCGGATGAACGAGGCCGGGCAGGAAGGCGATTGCGCCTCGCCGATGGCGTCCCGCCCGGCCCGCGGTTCCGGTTGATCAGGCGGCGACCGGGTCGGCGACGCCGTAACCGGCCTCGACGACGGCCGCGCGCAGCCGCTCGTCGTCGAGGTCGGTGCCGTGCACCGTGACGGCGTTCGCGGCGAGGTCCACCACGACCTCGCTCACGCCCGGCACCTCGGATACTTCTTCCCTGATGCTCGCCGCGCAGTGCCCACAGCTCATGCCGGTGACGTTGTACTGCTTGTACTGCTTCTGGGTCATGGGGGAACTCCTGGGTGTCGTGGGGGGCTTCCGGTTGAGTACGGGTCCGCGGGTGCGGATGTTCAGGGCGGCGCCCTCACCTCAGGAGTCGGCCGGGCGGGGCGCTGAGTTCCACGGAGCCGCGGGGGATCGTGGCCGTTCCGCTCACTGACCCCGACGCCACTAGCGGAACCCGACCCGCCGTGCTGGTCAGCGCAGAAAACCAGCCCCCCGGTCACTTTCTTGAGCGGAGCCGGGAACTCCCTTCAGATCCCTCACGACTCCTCAGACGGGGCTGCTGTCCGGCAGTCCGGTCATGACGATGAGGGGTGGAAGGGTGACACACCACGGTCCCGGTGCGGAACGGCCCGGTCACATACCCGTCGGCGAGGACCGCTGGCCGCTGGTCGCCGTGGCGGGCGTGCTGGCGTTCGTGGCGATGCTCGACATGAACATCGTCAACGTGGCCCTGGCGGACATCGCCGCGGGTCTTCATGTGTCCACCGCGACCGCCCAGTGGGCCGTGCTGGGCTACCAACTGCCCGTCGTGGCCCTGCTGTTGCCCGTCGGCCGGTGGCTCGACGGTGTGGGGCTGCGCTCCGCCGTGCTCACCGCGACCTGCGGATTCGGCCTGTGCAGCGCCCTGGCCGCCGCCGCACCCTGGGCGGCCTGGCTGATCGCCGCCCGCCTTGCGCAGGGTGCGTTCGCGGCGGTGCTGTTCGTGCTGATGCCGGTCCTCGCGGTCCGTTCCGTACGGCCGGAGAAGCGCGGGCGGGCGATGAGCGTGCCCGCCACCCTGGGACCGCTGGGCGCGGTGACCGGACCGGCCGTGGGCGGGCTGCTGCTGGACCACTTCGGCTGGCATGCGGTCTTCCTGGTCAAGATCCCCTTCTGCGTGCTCGCCCTGGTCGTGGCCTGGAAGGTCATGCCGCGGGACGGCGGGCTGCGCCGGCCCGACCGGCGGTCGGTGGCGGACGCACTGCTGGTGGCCTCGGGCGTGGCGGTCCTGCTGCTGGCGTTGACCCTGGCATCGGGCCGCCCGTCGTGGCTGGTGCTCGCGCTCGCGGCGGTCCCGACGCTCTGGTGGTGGCTGCGCGGCCCGGGCGGCCGGCCGGTGGCCGGTGTACTGCGGGCCACGGGGCTGTTCCGGGCCCACGGCGCGGTGCTGTCCCTCGCCACCGGGTTCGCCGCCATGCACTACGTGATCGCTCTGCACTTGCAGCGCGACAACGGTGTCAGCGCCACTACAACCGGGCTGACCGTCCTCGCCTTCCCCCTCGGCATGGGCCTGGCCGGACAGGTCGGCGGACGCCTCGCCGACCTCCCCCACTCTCGGCTTCGCTCGAGCGGGGGGACCCCCACCGGTCCCCGGCCGGTCGCGGTCACCGGCGCTGCCGTCACCGCCGTCGGCCTGCTTCTGCTGGTCCCGCTGGGCGACGGCTGGTCACCACTGGACGTGGCCTGGCGGCTGGCGCTGGCGGGCGTCGGCATGGGGCTGAACGGCGGCCCCACCCAGGCCCTGGTCATGGGCGCCGCACCACGGGACCGGATCGCGACCGTCGGGTCCACGATGCAGCTCGCCCGCACGCTCGGCTTCACTCTCGGGCCCGCCCTGGCCACCGCCGTCTGGGGGCTGACCGGACCCGACCAGGGCGTACGGGCGGGGCTCGCGCTGGCCGCCACCGCCGCCTGCCTCGCCGTGCCCCTGATCGCCCTGCCCGGCAGAAGACCCGCACCCGTCCCCGAGACGACGACCGACGCGGCGCCCGCCGCCCGTAACTGACCCAGGAGCCATGCGCATGTGCGGAATCACCGGCTGGGCGTCCTTTCACCGCGACGCCCGCACCCAGGCCCCGGTCATCGAGGCCATGACCGACACCCTCACCCCGCGCGGTCCGGACGCGGGCGGCGTCTGGCTCGGCGAGCGCGCCGCGATCGGCCACCGCCGCCTGGCCGTCATCGACCTGGCCGGCGGCGTGCAGCCGATGACCGACCGTCCCGACCGGCCGACCCTCGTCCTCAGCTACAGCGGCGAGGTCTACAACCACCACGAACTGAGGGTCGAACTCCGGGGCCGGGGACACCACTTCCGCACCCGCAGCGACACCGAAGTGGTACTGCGCGCCTACGCCGAGTGGGGCGAGGATCTCGCCGACCACCTGGAGGGCATGTTCGCCTTCGCCGTCTGGGACGAGCGAGCCCAGCGGCTGCTGCTGGTACGCGACCGCCTCGGCGTCAAACCGCTGTTCTGGGCCTCCGTCGACGGCGGCCTGGCCTTCGCCTCGGAACCCAAGGCCCTGTTCGCCCACCCGGAGATCCGGCCACGGGTGGACGCCGACGGGCTGCGGGAGGCGTACAGCCTGCTCTTCAACACCGGGCCGACGGTGTGGTCCGGGGTGCGGGAGGTGGAGCCCGGCGGCGTGCTCGTCCTGGACCGGGACGGCATCCGCGAGCGCCGCTACTGGCAGCTGGAGGCCGCCGTCCACGACGACGACCGGGACACGGCGATCGAGCGGATACGTGCGCTGGTCGGCTCGGCCGCCCGCGGCCAACTGGAGGCGGACGTCCCGGTGTGCAGCCTGCTGTCCGGCGGCATCGACTCCACCGTCCTGACCGCACTGCTCGCCGACGAACTCCGGCTGCGCGAAGGCCCGGACGCCCGCATCCGCTCCTATGCGGTCGACTACAGCGACCAGGCCGAGCAGTTCACCGGCGACGCGCTGCGCACCGGTCACGACACCCCGTACGCCACCGAGGCCGGTGCCTTCATCGGCACCGACCACAGCACGGTCGTCCTCGACCCGCACGCCCTGCTCGACCCCGAGCACCGCAAGGCGGTCGTCGTGGCCAGGGACTCGCCGATCGGCGTCGGCGACATGGACACCTCGCTGTACCTGCTGTTCGGCGAGATCCGCAAGCACTCCACCGTGGCCCTCTCCGGCGAGGCGGCGGACGAGGTGTTCGGCGGCTACCCCTGGTTCCACCATCCGAAAGCGCTGGCCGCGGACACCTTCCCGTGGCTGCTCGTCAACGGTGACGACGCCGCGATGCCGCTCAACCCGGAACTCGACCTGCGCATAGCGGAGTTCCGTGCCGACACGTATCGCAGCGCGCTGGCCGCCGTACCGCACCGGGACGGCGAAACCCTCGTCGAGCACCGGCAACGCGAGATGCAGCACCTGTCCCTGACCCGCTGGCTGCGCCAACTCCTGCACCGCAAGGACAGGTTGAGCATGGCCCAGGGCCTGGAGGTCCGCGTCCCCTACTGCGACCACCGCCTCGTCGAGTACGCCTTCGCCACGCCCTGGGCACACAAGAGCTTCGACGGCCGGGAGAAGAGCCTGCTGCGCGCCGCCGGCACCGGACTCGCGCCCGACTCGGTACTGCACCGGCCCAAGAACCACTACCCGGCCACCCACCACCCCGACTACAACCGCGGCCTCCAGGACCTCGCCCGCGACGCCCTGTCCAGCGAGCAGGTCCGTGCCCTGGCCGACGAGTCCCGCCTCAAGCCCGCTCTCGACACCCCGCCCGACCTGCTGGTGTGGGGCCACCGCCTCCGCCTCGAACGTGTCGTCGACCTGGCCCTGTGGCTGGACCACCACCGGCCCGAACTCGCCCTCTGAGGAGCCCTCGCATGACCATCCAGGAGCCACCCCTGCCGGCCGTGGAGCCGAAGCCCCGGCCCGAGCCCCTGCCCGACCCGGTCCCACTGACCGGCTGCCCCTACAAGAGCAACCCCTACCCCCTCTACGAGCGGATGCGCGAGGCCGGCCCCGTCCACCGCGTGCTCTTCCCCAGCGGCGTACAAGCCTGGCTCGTCACCGGCTACGACGCAGCCCACGCCGCCCTCAACGACGACCGCCTCGGCAAGAACCACGACCGCGGCAACGACCGCTGGCGCGCCCGCGCCTCGATCATGCCCGAACCCCAGCACTCCCAACTCCAGGTCCACCTCCTCCACCAGGACCCGCCCAAGCACACCCGCATGCGGCGCTTCGTCACCGACGCCTTCACCCCCCGCCGCATCGAGAGCCTGCGCCCCCGCTTCCAGGAACTGGCCGACGCCCTCATCGACGCACTCCCCGACACCGGCCCCGCCGACCTCGTCGCCGGCTTCGCCGCCCACTTCCCCTTCCAGGTCCTCGCCGAAGTCATCGGCCTACCACAGCAGTTGGCCGCCCGCTTCGACCGCGACTGGGGCAAGGTCGTCCAGCCCGTCGGCCCCACCGACCCCGGACGACCGCTCTACGAGGCCCGGTTGCACGGCCTCCAGAGCTACATAGCCCAGGTCGTCGCCCACAAGCGCGAACACTGGGACGACGACCTCCTCAGCCGCCTCGTCGTGGCCCGCGACCGCCGCGAACTGTCCCAGGAAGAGCTGGACTCCATGATCTTCCAGCTCCTCGTCGCCGGCCAGGAACCGGTCACCAACCAGATCACCACCGCGCTGATCGCCCTCTTCCGCCACCCCGACCAGCTCGCCCGTCTGCGCGACGAACCCGACCTGCTGCCCCGTGCCGTCGAGGAACTCCTCCGCTACGACAGCGCCTTCGAACTCACCACCTGGCGCTTCCTCGACCAGGACGACGACCTGCACGGCACCGAAGTCCCGGCCGGCGACTCCGTGATCGTCTCCCTGTGCGCGGCCAACCGCGACCCGCGCCGCTTCCCCGACCCCGACACCCTCGACCTCGAACGCACCCCCAACCCCCACCTCGCCTTCGGCCACGGCATCCACTTCTGCCCCGGCGCCGCCCTCGCCCGTACCGAACTCCAGATCGCCCTCGGCACCCTGCTCACCCGGCTTCCCGGCCTCCACCTCGCCATCAGCGACGAGGACATCGAGTGGATCCCGGCCGTCCTCGGCCGCGGCACCAACCACCTGCCCGTCGGCTACGACCGGCGCCGCTGAGACACCTCGGACACGCCTGTGACGCCGACTTCCGGCTGACCGGGTCCGGCCACACAGCCCGACCCGGCCCCGGAGCCGGACCCGGCTGATCCACCACCCCATCCGCCTGACGGCGCCTGGCCGCCCCCACGCCATGGCGCCATGCCGTCATGCCCGCACGCTTCCCGGAGAAACGACATGCCGCCGACAGCCACGCCGGACGCTCTCCCCACGAGAATCAGCACCGCCATCCTGAACATGCTCCTGCCGCACCACCGCACGACCGAACAAGCCCCCACCTCCGCCGGGAGGTTTCCCCACCAACTCCGCCAGATCGCCGACTTCGTACGCGACGACGCACCCGTCACCTTCACCCTGCCCGGCTTCCCCTGCAAGTCCCCCAACCCCACCAAAGTCCTCGGCCACCTCCCCGACCAGGGAGAACGCCTCTCCCTCGGCTTCCTCAACACCCTGTGCACCGAGATCGAGCGGATCCACCCGCCTGGCGCCCGCCTGGTCGTCTGCTCCGACGGCCACGCCTTCGGCGATCTCATCCGCGTCCCCGACGAGCACATCGACGCCTACGCCGACGAACTCCGCACCCTCATAGGTCAATTGGGCCTGACGCGACTGTCCGTATTCGATCTGCGCGACGTGTTCGGTGACCTCCCGCATGACACCAAACGCGCCCACCTCCACAAGAGCTACGCCCCCGCACTGGACGCCCTGCGCGCCGAGGTCCGCGCCGACGACAACACCCTCGCCCTCTACCGGGGCATCACCCGCTTCCTCGTCGAGGACACCGCCGACCACTCAGGCACCCGCTCCGCCCTCCAGCGCGAGTGCCGGCAACGCGCGTACGGCGTCATCCAGCGCAGCCGCGCCTGGGGCGACCTGATCGCCGACCACCACCCCCGCTCCGTACGCCTGTCCATCCACCCCCAACCCGTCGGCGCCCACAAGTTCGGCATCCGACTGATGGACGCGCCCGATGCCTGGACCACCCCCTGGCACTCGGCAGCCCTTCGCCGCACCGACGGCACCTGGACCCTCATGCCCCGGGCGAAGGCCGCTGAGCTGGGCCGCCTGATCGACTACGACGGACGGCCCAGCCACTTCGACCAGGGCTGATCGGACTGGCTGACCCATGGCTCGGCACGAGGAGGAGCCTGGTAGTGGGTGGCGGCGTCCCGTGAGCGTTCGCCGACGGGATCAGCGGGCGGGCGTCAACGATCAAGCTGACGTTGATCGTTTGGACACGTCCGGTCGGCATTCGGCCACCCCCTGTCCGAAAGCGTCTGGGCCCCTTGGCATGATGTCGGCGCCATGCCTGTCACCGCTGCTGTGCGATATGTCCGGGCCGCGGTGTTCGCCGCGGTCTGCGTCGCGCTGTCCGCGGCGGGGCATGCCGTGATGTCCGGTCCGGCGGTACCGGGGTGGGCGCTGGCGGCAGCCGCGGTGACGGTGTTCGTGTGCGCCGGGCTGGCTGCCGGCCGTGAGCGGTCCCTGCCGGTCATCGCCGGCGGGGTGCTCGCCTGCCAGGGCGGTCTGCACGTGTTCTTCTCCTGGGCGCAGGGGATCGCGGCATCTGCTCAAGCTCCCGGCAAGGCTGCGGCCTGGGCGGATCTGCTGCTGTGCGGTCACATGGGCCCGGCGGGTTCGGTACCCCTTCCTGTCGGGTCGATGCGGCAGGTCGTGCGGGCGGCGGGCATGGACTGGAACCGCCCGCCCGTGCACCCGCCCGCCGGGGGTCCGGCGCGCGGCGGTTCCCCCGCTGACGCCATGCACTCCATGGCGGGCATGCACTCCATGCCCGCCATGCAGCACGCCGGCGTCGGCATGCTGGCGGCGCACCTCCTGGCGGGGCTGGTGTGCGGCTGGTGGCTGCACCGCGGTGAGCGGGCGCTGTTCGCGCTGCTCGCGGCTCTGGCTGCCGCTGCCGACCGGTCGCTGCACCGGCTGCTGCATCTGCTTCTCGTGGGCGTGACGGTGCCCGTCGCACACGTCGGACCCCGGCGGGTCCGACGTCCGGCCGCGGCTGAGCAGCCGCACCTGGCAGTGGTCCGGCACGCGGTCATTCGCCGCGGCCCTCCGTTGTCCTTCTCGTACTGATCACCGCGTGGTGTGCGGGCTCCGTAGGTCGGGGCCTGTGCTTCGCCGTGCCCTGCGCGGCGGACACGCGGCATCCCGGACGTCGCCTCGGTACGCCGGTCCGCTGACCGGCGGTCGTAGTCGTATCTGTATCTGTGCTCGCGACCGTCCGGATTCCTTCTGAGATCACCTGCGCTCGGCTCTGCCCGGCCGCGGGGTACGACGAAAGACAACTCGCGATGACGCACGCCCCGAGCGTGTCCGAAAACAGGCCAGACGCCGTGCCGGACACCACTCCGGAGACCGCCGAGCCGGAGAGCGGCACCGACCGCATCCGGCGCCCCTCCCGGAATCAGCTCTACAAGACCCTGTGGCGCTGGCACTTCTACGCCGGTCTGCTGGTCACCCCCTTGCTGATACTGCTCGCCGTCACCGGCGGCATCTACCTGTTCAAGCCCGCCTACGAGAACTGGGTCTACAAGGACCTGCGCACCGTCCACGCCGCGCAGAGCGCCAAGCCGGTGCCGCTGGCCGCGCAGGTGGACGCCGTACGCAAGGCGAAGCCCGAGGCGACCATCCAGTCCGTGACGCCGCCGAGCGACGCCACGCACAGCACGATGGTCACCCTCGCCGCCGACGGCGGCGGCCCCTGGGCGCCGACCGTGTCGGTGTACGTGAACCCTTACGACGCCAAGGTGCTGGGGTCGGTCGACAACGCCAAGACCTTCATGCAGAAGGTCCGCGACCTCCACGGCCACCTGCTCAGCGGGTCGGTCGGCGACCGCCTCGTGGAGCTGACCGCGTCCTGGGCCGCGATCCTGACCTGCACCGGGCTGTACCTGTGGTGGCGGACCCGTCCGCGCGACGGCCGTACCGGGCGGCGCGGGCTGCGCCGCTGGCACGCCACCGTCGGCGCGGCCGTCTCCGTCTTCCTGCTGCTGCTCATCGCCACCGGCCTGCCGTGGACGGGCCTGTGGGGCCAGCAGTTGCAGAAGGCCATCACCGCCACGAAGCAGGGCGCCCCGAGCGCGGAGGACTACAAGGTCTCCTCGAAGATCCCGCCGACCACCGCCGACCACCTCACCTCCAACCCCGACACCTCCGTGCCCTGGGCGGCGGAGAAGGTCCAGGTCCCGAACTCGCAGCCGGCTGACGGGCACGAAGGGCATGAGGGTCATGCCGGTCACGCGGGTCACATGGGAGGCCAGGGCGGAAGCGGTGCCGCGCCGGGCAGCATGTCCATCGAGCAGGCGGTCGCCGTCGCGCACCGTGAGCGCGTGCCCGGCACCTTCACCGTGACCCTGCCGCAAGGCCCGAAGGGCGTCTACACGATCTCCGGCAAGTCCGAGGCGGACCCCGCCAAGCAGCGCACGCTCTTCCTCGACCAGTACTCCGGCAAGGTGCTTGCTTCCTACGGCTGGCCCCAGTACGGCCTGCTGTCCAAGCTCGTCGAGGAGGGCATCGCTCTCCACCAGGGTGAGCGGTTCGGCCTGCCCAACCTCCTGGTCGCACTCGGCACCTGCCTCGCCGTCATCGGCATGGCCGTCAGCGGCGTCGTGATGTGGTGGCGCCGCCGCCCCAGCGGCAGGGGCCTGGGCGCACCCCGCCGCGCCCAGGACGCCCGGGTCACCCGCGGTGTCGCGCTGATCATGCTGGTTCTCGGGGTGGCCATGCCCCTCGCCGGGATCTCCATGCTGGTCATCCTCACCCTGGACCGGTTGGTGATCCGCCGGATCGCCCCGCTGCGCCGCTTCTTCGGCTGAGCGACAAGCCGCGAACGAGCAACAAGCCGTGAGAGGAGGCGAGACGAAGGTTTTGCGAATGAGGACAAAGGACCGCTACGCACTCCGGTCTGCAGGGAAGAATCCGGCCGTCATGTATGCGTCCCCTGCGCTGCGGATCCTGCGTGCTGCGGTGTTCGCCGCGGTGTGCCTGACGCTGTCCGCCGCGGGCCACCAGCTCGCGGCAGGCTCGGCGCCACCGGCGTGGGCGGACGGAGCCGGTTTCCTCGCCGTCCTCGTTCTGGGCTATCTTCTGAGCGCCCGGGAGCGGTCGCTGCCGGGGATCGGCGGCGCCATGCTCACCACCCAGGGCGTGCTGCACCTGGCCTTCGACGCCGCCCAGACCCCGGCACGGCGCCTCACTACGGCCGGCATGCCGATGGGCATGCACGCGACGCGGATGATGGCGCACCCCCACCCCATGATGGTGCACCCCCACTCGATGAGTGCCCACGCCGTCGCGGCACACACGGCGGCGGCCCTGCTCGCCTCGTGGTGGCTGCGGCGAGGCGAAGCAGCACTGTGGTCCCTGCTGCGCAGGGCCGTCACGCTGGTGCCGGGGCTGCTCGCCTGGTGGGGCGCCCGCACGGGCCAACTGCCCGCTCTCGCGCACGCGGTCGTCCCCGACGGGCGGACAGCCGGGCAGCGGCCCCTACGCCAAGTACTCCTGCGCCACGCGGTTCTGCGCCGCGGCCCACCGCTTGCGGACCCGTACCGAGTTCTGTCCGGGTGAGCCGTCCGGCCGTTCCCCGCAACGGTCTGCTCGCCCACACCTCCCGCATTCCTCCCGGCGGCTGATCACCGCCGACCAATTACCAGTACGGAGTCCCCCATGTCCCCGAAGCACACCACCGTCCGGCGCGCTCTGCGCCGCACCACCCTCGTCACCACCCTCACCGCGGCCGGGCTGCTCACCGCCGCGGGCTCGGCCTTCGCGCACGTGACGGTCCACCCCGGCAGCTACCCGAAGGGCGCCACCGACGGCACCCTCACCTTCCGGGTTCCCAACGAGGAGGACGACGCCGACACCACGCAGGTCCAGGTCTTCCTGCCCACGGACCACCCCATCCCCTCGGTGCTCGTCACCCCTGAGCCCGGCTGGACCGCGGAGGTGAAGACCACCAAGCTGAAGAACCCGATCAAGACGGACGACGGCACCATCAACGAAGCCGTCTCGCAGATCACCTGGACCAAGGGCAAGATCGAGCCCGGCCAGTACCAGGACTTCAGCGTCGCCTTCGGCCAACTCCCCGACGACACCGACCAACTGGCCTTGAAGACGCTCCAGACCTACTCCGACGGCAAGGTCGTGCGCTGGATCGAAGAGCCGAAGCCGGGTCAGGCGGAGCCGGAGAACCCGGCACCGCTGCTGCACCTCACCAAGGCCACAGACGAAGCCGCCCCCTCCGCCTCCGCTTCCGCGGCTCCCAAGCCTTCCGCTGCCGCCGCCGGCGACTCGACCACACGGGGCCTGGGCATCGCGGGCCTGATCGCGGGTGTTCTGGGTATCGGAACGGCCGCCGTCGCCCTCTACCGCAGCCGCTCCGCCCGCCGGTAACGCCCGTAGCCAACCGGGATACCGGGCAGCAAACCCTGGTGGGGCGGACGGAGCTCTACCGCCCTACCAGGGTCTCCGCGAGAGACAACTCAGGCTCGGACAACGACGAAACCTCAGTCAGGCGCGGGCATTGGTCGGTCAGCTCAGGTCAGTGGGTCAGCCCGACCGTCGCCCCGGTGATCGCTGCCGTGGCGGTCTGGTCCTGGCGGGCGGTGAAGCAGCGCCACGGTCGCCGAGATGTACCGTGCCCTCACCCTCCCGAGTGGGCGGGGCAGCTGGCACGATGGCCGACATGACTGCCGGGTCGGTTTCACGCGCTGTGCGCGCCGCGATCTTCGCGGTGGTGTGCGTGACGACCGCGGCTCTGGGGCACGCGTTGATGTCCGCACAGCCCTTGCCCTGGTCGACTCTGGTTGCCGCGCTCGGTACTACGGCCTGGGCGGCCTGGTGGCTGACAGGGCGGGAGCGCGGCGCGCTCGTCGTAACCGGTTCCACCATGGTGGCTCAGCTCGGTCTTCACTCCCTGTTCAGCCTGGCGCAGGCGTGCCAGGCCGGCACGACCGCCGCGGTCGAGACCGAAAGGCTCTGTGCCGTACGGGCGTTGTGCGGTGCGTCGGGCGCCGGTCCTGCGCCTGAGTCGCAGGCGCCGACGGCCCGGATGCTGCACCAGGCCGGCCTCGGCCTGGGGACCACCCACGGGTCCCCACCGACGCCGATGGACGGCATGCCCGGGATGAGCGGTACGGCGGGCATGGACGGCATGCCCTCCACCTCTGCCGCGCATATGGACTATATGGGCCATCTGACCACCACCATGCACGGCGATATGAGCACGAGTCAGATGCAGTCGATGCACTCCGGCTACGGGGCGCTCGGCATGTTCCTCGCCCACGCGCTGGCCGCGCTGGTATGCGGGCTGTGGATGTGGCGCGGCGAGGCGGCAGCTTTCCGGCTCGCCCGCAGCATGGCCGCGGTGTTGTTCGCGCCGTTGCTGCTGGTCCTGACGACGCTGGGGTGGATCGGCCGGAAGCCGCCCGCGCGCCCGGTTGCCGCCGCGGGGCACGTCGTGCGCCTACGCGGGGTGCTCCTGCAATACGCCGTCTCCCGCAGGGGCCCGCCCAGGCACTCCCTCTGCTGCTGACCGCTCGTCCTGGAGCTTCCCGGCACCGACCGGGATTCTGCAGTGCCGTCATCGACGCTGCTGATGCGCATGTCGTCGATGACGCAATGCTGTCGATGTCGTCCGGGATCCCCCACTCCCCTTTTCCACAAGGCGCATTGAACCAGTGACGGGCGGAGTACCGGCGTGTCCGCGCGGCTGCCTTCCACATCCGTGAGCAGTGTTGCCCCACACGCCGGCCTTGGCCCCGCGGCACTCCGGCCTGCCCACAGACGCACGCCCGTCGGCCGTCGTCCCCTGACGTCGTCATCGACCTGAGTGCGGGTGCTCGGAGTGCCACTCAGCGACGGGCCGTGCCGTACCTCGTCACGGCCCGCACCCTCGAAGGACATGTGGCGATGATTCCTGCCCTCACTGGTCCGCCCCGTGGCAAGCGGACCGCAGTGGACAACGAGCAACTGACCAGCTTGGCGTTGACCGCGCGGGACGGCGACCCGGTCGCCGTCGAGCGCTTCATCCGCGCCTCCCACCGCGATGTGTGGAGGTTCGTGGCGCGCCTGAGCGGCGACCCGAACAGCGCCGACGACCTCACCCAGGAGACGTTCCTGCGCGCCCTCACCAGCCTGCCGCGATTCGCCGGACGCTCCGGCGCCCGCACCTGGCTGCTGTCGATCGCCCGCCGTGTGGTGATCGACCGCTACCGGTCCGCCGCCGCCCGCCCACGCATCGCCGACGTCGAGGACTGGCAGGCGGTCGCGGAAGCCAGGCAGCCCAGCGGACTGCCGGGCTTCGACGACGGACTGGCGCTGAGCGAGCTGGTCGACGCACTGGACGGCGAGCGGCGCGAGGCATTCGTGCTCACCCAGCTGGTCGGGATGCCGTACGCGGACGCCGCGGCGGTCGTGGGCTGCCCGATCGGCACGGTGCGCTCACGGGTGGCCCGCGCCCGCGCCGACCTCACCGGCTGGCTGAGGGCCGCCGAAACATGCGGTGGAGTCCCCCAGGTAGTCGCGGCGTGAGCGGCTCCGGTTCCAAGTGATCATGGAGTTGCCGGTACGCCGCCTCATAGGGCGGAGAGCGCCCGTCCGGGCCGGCGTACCGGCAACCCGCGGAGGCACTGCCGTCGCCGGGCAGGCGCAGCCATGCCCTATCCGGAACTGACAGAGAGGGTGGGCCCGTCAGAGGTCGGGCGGCGCTCTTCCGACTGTCGGGTGTGGTGTCCACATGGCCAAACAGGCGCGGGAGCGGTGCCGGCGCGCGTACTCGGTTCAGCCGTTGGTGGCGCGAGGCCGGTACCCGAGCCAGAAGGGGACCTTCGAAGGCAGAGGCTGACCTTCGGTTGATCCGTCGTGAGGTATGAGTTCGGTGGGTGCGATGTATCCCTGACCGGGGGCAAGGTGGATGCGGACGCATCGCAGGGGACGGCCTTCGGCGACCTGGCGGCCTGCGTCATACGCACCGGACGATGATGGAGGACCTCGGCACGGAGAAGGTCCTCATGGACGAGCGCATGGGCCACATCGACGGCTCCGTCTCCGCGCGCTACGCCCACGTCACGCCTGGCATGCCGGTGGCGGGGGGGTCGTGCTGGCGACGGCCCCCGCTTTGCCTGCGCTGATGAGCCTTTTACTACCCCTGGTCTGAGACCTCGGTCATCCGACCGGAAGGCGCCGGATATCTCATTTGTGACCTCTAGAACAGGCCAGTGCTGCGGATCGGACGGAAGAACGGGAACATCGCCTTGCTGTCCGGAATCGCCGCCGCTATGAGGAGCAACTGACACGGTCCCCCAGCAGGCGCCCTGGTCTGCAAGCCCTGCCTTGCAACTTCCGTGCAGCACTAAGGTGTTCGACGTGACAGAAGCGAACGGGGAATTGATCGGCGGCCGGTACCGACGGATCGAGCTGATAGGTCAGGGCGGCATGGGCCGCGTCTGGCGGGGTCGGGACGAGACGCTCGGGCGGGATGTCGCCATCAAGGAAGTGATATTCCCGCAGGGCATCACCGCCGAGCAGCGAGACGTCCTACTCCAGCGTGTGACACGGGAGGCGCGCGCCGCAGCACGGCTCAACCATCCCGGGATCATCACGGTGCACGACGTGGTCGAACACCAGGGCGCGCCCGTGATCGTCATGGAATACGTGACCGGCATCTCCCTGGCCTCGTCGATCGCGCAGAGCGGAGGGCTGCCGGTCCGCACAGTCGCCGAGATCGGCACGAAGATGCTGCAGGCATTGAACCGCGCCCACGCATCCGGCATCGTCCATCGCGACCTCAAACCGGACAACGTCCTGCTGATGGACGACCGGGTCATCATCACCGATTTCGGCATCGCACACATGGCGGACTCGACCACGGCGCTCACCCACACAGGCACGATCATCGGCACACCGGCCTACATGGCGCCCGAGCAGTTGGCGGGCAAGACTCCCTCAGCCGCCACCGACCTGTGGGCCTTGGGCGCCACGCTCTACAGCGCCGTCGAGGGTCAGCCCCCCTTCAGTGCCGAGACCTTCACCGCACTGGTACTCGCCGTGATCAGCGAGGACCCGCGCCCTGCCCTGCGTGCAGGGGGCCTGTGGCCGGTTCTTGCGGCCCTGCTGACGAAGGATCCGGCGCAACGTGCCACGGCCGCGCAAGCGCAGGCCGCGCTGGAGCAGGTGGAACGGACAGGAGCGGCCGTTCCCGTTCCGATTCCCACTCAGGTCGATTCCGCGCCGTCGCCGGGGCCGCACGCGGCACACCAGCTGCCAACCCAGACGGGCACCCCGTTCGCACCGCCCGTCTCCCCGGGGTCCGGCGGGACCCCGGCATCCAGGGCGCCCAGGACTCTCGGGCGGCGCAGCGTCCTGTGGCTCGGCCTGGGCGGGGCCGCTGTGGTGGCCGGCGGCATCGGGATCGCCCTGAAGACCGGCGACCACACCCCACCGAAGCCCAAGGTGAACCCGTGGGAATACGCCGTCGAGGGCCCGCACCATGACGGTAATCCGCCTCCGTTCGCCGTGGCCGACGGCGCCCTGTACGTCTCCACCGAGGAGACCATCGTCGCCCTGGACGCGCGCACCGGACGCAAGCGCTGGAAAGGCCCCTCCGACTTCTCCCGGGAGTACAGGTACAGGAACCCCCTCGTGGCCGCCGACGGGGCGGTGTACGCGTCCGGCCAGATCGGCACCACGTATGGCCTGTGCGCACTGGACGCGGACGGCAGGAAGAAGTGGTTCTGCTCCTTCGCCGACTCCGACCACAGACCGGTCGTGACCGACGGAATCGTCTACATCACGGCGTACGGCCATGTGTACGCCGTGCATGCGGACAACGGGCGGAAGCTGTGGAGCCATCCGCTGGGGGACAAGGACTCCGGCGGTCTGGCGGTGGCCGACGGCACCGTGTACGTCAGCGGCGGCAAAGCCCTGTACGCGCTGGACGCGGCCAGCGGCGCCAGGAAGTGGGCCTTCCCTCTCGACTACGGAGCACGCCTCAACCAGCCACCCGTCGTGTCCGGCGGACTCGTGTACGTCCTCGACGATGTCACGAACCTCCACGCGCTCCACGCCGCCGAGGGCACCAGGAAGTGGTGGCTCAAGTTCAACGGGCAGAGCCTCCGCGCCGCGGGCGACATGCTCTACGTCACCGGCGGCGACGATGCGGGAAACGGAATAGTCCACGCGCTCGACTCGTCGACGGGGAAGAGGAAGTGGGGCCACAAGGTGAACTCCAGTCAGCTGTCGCCCACGCAGCTCGCACTGGCGGGTGACCTGCTCTTCGTCGCCAGTACCGAGGACAAGGACGGTACCGTCTACGCCGTCGACACCGGTGACGGCTCCCAACGCTGGTCCACCGGGATTCTGGAGAAGCTGGGCAGCGACATGGCGGCCGCCTACGGATTCGTGTACGCCTCCGTCAATGGCCGTGTCGTGGCCCTCGACGCGGCCACGGGGACGGCGCCGACCTGAGCACGAGCACGACATCGACGGGCGGCACCAGCACGCCGGGGAACAGCCCTGCGGGATGATGCCGGGCGGCCCTGTGCGGGGCGTCCTTCTGACATGTGCGGGGATTCCAGAGCGCACCCACGCCTGGCAGAACTCCTTCCACCGGCTCGCACGCTGCTTCGAACGGCGGGTCACCGTCATCGAAGCCTTCTTCGACCTCACCGACGCGATCATCACCGTCCGCAGCCTGATCCGCCGAGCCTGGCCCACCCACGGCTGGGATACACGTCCTCGATGCCGACTATGACCGATGCCCGGCGTACGGACGTTCAGGTGTCGGCCGACAGCCGGTCGCCCATTTGCACGGCCGCAACCATAGCCATCGGCACGTCCAGGATTGGTCGTTGATCGAACAGCCCCCAGGACGCGCCTTGCCTTCGGCGGCGGCTCCTTCCACGGGGCCAAGTTCTCCGGCGGCGAGGTTGACTTGCGCGGGCGTCGGGCGCGATGTTCGGGGCCGATGTGCTCGCGCAGCCGCCTGTCGGCCTTCTCGTCCCGCCGCCTGTCACCGCCACTCCCACCCGAGCGCCCCGGAGTAGCACGGCCTGGCATCCCTCGCTAAGACGTTGTTTCACTTGGTGAGTTGGCGGTAGCCAATGAGGGCTGAGGCTATGCCGACGAAGGCGAGGAAGTGTTCTGCCTTGCGTTCGTAGCGGCGGTGGAGCCGACGGCAGCCGGCCAGCCAGGACACGGTTCGCTCGACCACCCAGCGATGTCGGCCCAGTCGTGTGGAGGACTCGATGCCCCTGCGGGCGATGCGATGGCGGATGCCACGCTCGCGGAGCCATCTGCGCAGGTGGTCGTAGTCGTAGCCCTTGTCGGCATGCAGCTTCGCCGGCCGGCGCCTGCGCGGTCCGCGGCGGGAACGGATTGGCGGGATGCCGCGGACCAGTGGCTCCAGCCCCTGGCTGTCGTGCATGTTGGCCCCGGAGATACCCAGCGACAGTGGCAGCCCGTTGCGATCGGTGATGAGGTGGATTTTCGATCCGCTCTTGCCGCGATCGGTCGGATTCGGTCCTGTCAGTGGCCCCCTTTTGCCGCCCGGACACTGACCGAGTCGATCGCACATCGCGACCAGTCCACCTCGCCGCGAGCTCCGAGCTCGTCGAGGATGACCCGGTGGAGCCGGGCCCAGACCCGGTCCCTGCTCCACCGGGCGAAGCGCCGATAGACGGTCTGCCAGCACGGCCCGAACACCGGCGGCAACTGCCGCCACGTGCAGCCCGAGGTCGCCACGAAGACGATCGCGGCCAGAGTCTCGCGGTCACCCGCCCGGCGCCGGCCCCCGCCCTGCGGACGCTTCACCTCCGTCGGCGGCACCACGCGCCGGAACAGCACCCATAACTCCTCCGGGACCAACCGCTCAACCAGATCCGTCATGGCCTGACCAACGACCCACAAGGCCAAAAGAAACGACGTCTTAGCCGTCCGCTCCCAACGAAGGGTCAGGGCCGAAGTCGACGACATCCATGCGGGCGTGCCCTCCCGGCGGGCTGGTCAGCATGCCGCGCACACGAACGGGGATTCCGGCATCGTGGCAGCGCACGGCTGTGTGGTAGTCGCTGTCGGGCAGATCCATCCATACCGTGCGGCTACGGCGCTGAATGAGCGTTTGGACCCCGACGCGGCCGGTGTCGTCCTCAGGATGACGGCTGAGGTCGGTGACTACGCCGTAGATCAGGTGCTCGCGTGTGTAGATCTTCGTTTTGAGCTGTTCGGACACCCGATCGACGATGTCGATCGCGTCGCGGTTGAATTCAACCCGCGCTGGCGTACCTGGCGGTGGTGCGGCCACACGGGACCAGGCGAAGGACACGTCGAGCGCGCTGACGGACTCGGTGTTCACCACTTTGGCGAGGGCCCGGCACAGCTCGTAGGACACTCCCTCCCCGATGGAGTCATTGATCTCGCTTCGGGTGGGCTCGCGTTCGGCGCTCGCCAGGTCCTCCAGTACGCCCAGCGCGCGGGACATCGTCGCAGTCACCCGGCGGTCGAAGAGAGTCTCTTCCACTTGGATGTCGATGTGGTCCTGACGCGGTGAGTAGACGTCCTCGGGAGAGCGTGCCTGGCTGATGACGGGCACGATGTAGGAGCCGCGACGGGTCTGGCTCAGGCGGACCTCTCGCGCCTGGTCACGCGCTCGGGTAGGGAAGTTCCGGAAGTGCCCCTGCCGTCGGATGGTCGCCGCAGCGGAAGCCACACGCAGGCGCTTGGCGGAGACAAAGAGCTCGTACCCGGACTCAAGCGGGATCGACCCGTCGCTCAGTGACGGGTGGGAGGCTCGGAGGTCGGTGACATCGTGATAGACGGCGGCAATGGCGTCGTGGACAGTCTGGACGTCTTGGGCCTCGACCCTGGCGAGGTCTTGGACGAGGATCCGTGTCCGCTTGTCGAAGTCCGGTGCGCCGGGCTTCATCGGGACCAGGACGACCTCGTCCGCCGGCCCCGGCAGGCTCCACAGTTCGGCGACATCTCCGCCTGATACGGGAGCCCACCCGGTGACCTTCAGGTAGCTGCGGATCTCTCCGGGGCCGAAGTCCGGGGTGATGTCCACCATGTCGGTTGCGGGACATCTTCCACTTGGGAAAGGCCATGGGGTCCTCCTGGGGGGAGAGCACGGGGACGGCACGTAGACGCTACATGGAAATGGATCCCATTTCCATCTGACTTGATGTCACTTTCCGCCGCAGTCCGGGCACACCCCAGACAACCACCGTGTGCCGGACGTTCGCGAAGCCGGAGTTCCGTGCGATGCCGTCCGCCCACTCCTCGATCGGGCCGGAGTCGACGGGCCGGCTCAGGCCGCATTGGGTGCAGATGAGGTAGTGGCGGTGGTCGGGGCCGGGGCGGTAGCGGAAGAAGCGTTCGCCGTTGGTGTCGCGGACCATGTCGGCCCGTCCGACGTCGGCGAGGGCGGTGAGGGTGCGGTAGACCGTGGACAGGCCGACCGGTGAGCCGGCGGCGGCGAGCCCGTTGTGGAGCGCCTGGGCGCCCACGAAGCCCTCGGTCCGGATGAGCGCCTGGACGACGACGGTGCGTTGCTGGGTGTTGCGGCCGATCAGCGTGACGTCGGCCGACGGTGTGGGGGCGTGCTGTCGGTCGCGGTCCATCAACGTGCCTTCGCTTACGTGCCGGTGGGGACGCCGGTTGTCGTACGAGGAACGGGGGCGGGCCGTCGTGTCGCGAACGTCGCGGCGTAGACGGCCGTGGCGACGGCCATGATGGCGAAGCTCGGCGGCATCTCCGGCACCGCGTACGCGGCGAACAGCCCCGCCCATATCTCCAGCACCGCCAGCCCGGTGGAGAGGGCGAGTGCCCGGTAGGGGCGGTCGGTGAGCCGGATGGCGGCGCCCGCGGGTGCGGCGAGCAGGCCGAGCAGGCCGAGCAGACCGAGCAGGAGCAGGGAACCGACCGCCTGGGTGGCCTCGGCGGCGCTGACGCCGGCCAGGGCGAGGAAGCCGTACCCGAGGAGACGGACCGGTACGCCGCGTGCGGCGGCCACGGCCTCGTCGAGCGGCCGGGACGGTGGGCAGTCGGAGGGTGGGGGTGGCGGCGGTCGGTTCCGGGGAGGCGATGTCGTCGGGGAGGTCGGTGATGGTGCGGTGGTAGGCGGCGATGGTTTCGGTCAGGGTGATCAGGAGGAGGCGGAGGTGAGATGGAGAAGGACGGCTGCCGGGTCGGCGTGGTCGGGCCAGCCGATCTGTACGACGCCGTGCGGTGGGGTGAATACGGGTCCATCTGTCCGCGCTGACCTCGCCCTCGGTGGCTCTGCAGTGACTCGCCACTGGATCGCGGAACCGCCAGCGTGGAAAGGCCCATGACCGGTCAAGGATGAGCCGGAGTCACTGATCGGGGTTGACCGCTGCGCCACGGGGTTCGAGCCCCTGCTCTACTCCTTGTGGGGCTTGATTGGCCGCTGCTGGCGGCCCGACCGGCACGCAGGGCGGCTTCTGCGAAGCCCCCTGCTTACCCGATCTCGCTAGGGCGCGTATCGAGTCCTGATCAATCTGCGGGATTCGCCCTCAAGGCGGGGCCTGGACCGGTAGACCTTCTTGCGTGACGCGAGTGCAACTTACGGACGAGGAGTGGGAGTTCATTGGGCCGCACCTGCCGATCGGCGAGTACGGCCCGTACCCCGAGCGCTTGCGGCAGCAGTTCGAAGGCGTGATCTGACGGTTCAAGACCGGCGGGCAGTGGCGGGAAGTGTGGGCGGCAGGTGCCGGTGAAGCAGGATGGGACAAGGTTGTGCGGAGTAGCTCGTAGTTCACACCCTGAGAGCTCGCACGGCTGCCCTCATCTCATGCTCGGGTCTCCGGGATGTGTCCGGGTGGCTGCACAGGAAGAGCCCGGCGCTGAGCAGGACGAGGTTCTTGACGACGAACTCGCCAGTCATGGTCAGCTGCCAGGGGTTGGCGTGCAGGAAGGCGACTCCCGGGAGAAAGACCAGAACGCTGAAGGTGCTGAACATGTGGGTGGCGAACAGGGGAAGCAGCCACTTGAGGCGACGTCCGGACAGGAACCAGAGACCTACGACGATTTCCAGGATTCCCACCGCAGAGACGAACCAGGTCGGGGTGGTGAACGGCACGGCATCGCGAACGAGCTTGCCCACGGGGGTGCAGTCAGCTGCCTTGAGAGCCCCGAACCATACGTAGACGGTCCCGAGGGACAAGCGCAGAGCAAGAAGTCCATGACGGTTGAGCTGGCGCAGAGCGAAGGTGAGTGACGGCATGCTTCTTCTCAGTTTCGGCATCTAGCGATTCGCCTTCCAAGATCTCCACAGACGGTTTCGCCATGCGAGTCCCCCAAAGGAATCGCCATGGCGCACGACCGGCGAATGTTCCCGGCCTGAAGGTTCTGGGCCTTCGGCTACCGCCGCCAACCCAGACTTGACGATCGAAACCGCGATGATGGTTCGATCCGGCGGTGGTCCCGGCGCTGCCCCAGCTATCAGCTGGCATTGAGCCGGCGCGCGAACATTGGCGCACGTCGGCAATCCGCCCATCGACCCGCGTGCGGGGACGAGCGGTCAGCAGCAGACCGGAAGTACCGGCGGACCTCTGCGGAGGACGGCGTATCGCAGCGGCCACGCGCACAGCCGCCGAACGGGACCGTAAGCGGCCCCGGGACGTACAGGGGAGGCCGGGCCGACGTAGGCGAATGACCGCCGAGCACGCCGCAGCGGCGCGAAGACCGAGGCGGCCAACGACCGGCCCAGGCGGAACGCCGCCGCCTCACCGCACCACAGCCACAACCCGCAGATCAGCGCGGCCAGACCATGCGCGAGCCCCATGCCGAGGGACCAGGAGTGTCCGGTGGCCGCCATGCCCACGGAGCCGGACATCCCGCCCATGCCACCCATGCCGTCGTGCGCGGCCATCGGTGCAGGCATTGCGGTTGCCGTCGGCGACTGCGACAGGCTGAACACCGTGTGCAGTGCGAGCTGCGCAGCCACGGCGGAGCCGGTGACCACGAGCGCGCCGCGCTCCCGTCCGTCACGCGCGCCATGAGTCACGCCGTCACACCGGAACTCGCCCTCCTGGTTGCCCTACGCTCTCCACGACGAGTGAACGCAGCCGGTCGTGTCCCCTGTCGTGGAATAGGGATCGACGTGGGGATCCGCAGGTCGCGCTTGCGATTCATCGACCGGCGATGCTCGATTCTTGATGTCCAGTTGGCTCTGATGACCCGCGCGTGGTCACCGTCATGACGCCCGTTGGCATGACCTCGGTTGTGGGGTGCCCAAGATTGACAACGTGGGTTCAGGCGTCGCGATGACCTGACACTTCGCCAATCGCCCGCGTCGCACTCTCGCTGCCGAGCCGGCCTGAGCCCCGCCCCCAACAGCGCCGAATCCGGCCCCGGCGCCGGCCAGCAGCGCTGCGGCCTGCGCCGTTCGGAGGCTGGGCGGCCCCCCAGGCGTGATTTCGGCGAACCAGGCCGTGTTCGTCCTCGGGATTGTGAGGCGGGCGGCAAGGATCGCGCGCAGTCATGTGACGGACAGCGACACCGGCACAAGCGCAGCCAAGACCGCACAGTCGAACGCAGCCCCCGCACCACCAACCGCCCCTACGCCTTGCGCGGCCGCATCCGCTGCTTCCTGTGCCAGCGCAAGATGCAGGGCACCTTCAACCACGGCCACCCGCACTACCGGTGCCGCTACCCCTCGGAGTACGCGAAGAGCGAAGGCTTCGACCACCCCTTGGCCGTGTACGTTCGGGAGGCCCTCATCCTGACCGAGCTCGACAAGTGGATCGCCACGGTCTTCGCCCCGGGCCGCTTGAAAGCCACGTTGCACGCCATGCAACAGTCCCAACGAGCCCACGTCGCAGCCGAGCCCGACCTCGGCGCAGCGCGGCAGGCCATCGCGGAATGTGACCGGCGCCTCACCCAGTACCAGGCCGCCCTCGACGCCGGCGCCAACCCCACCACCGTCGCCGACTGGATCAGCCAGGCCGAAGCCGAAAAAGCCGCCGCACAACACCAACTGGCCACAGCCCGAGCCGCACAACGAACGGTTCTGACCGACGAGCAGATCACCCACATGATCAAGGGCCTCGGCGACCTGACGGACCGACTCCTCGCCGCCGACACCGGCAGCAAGGCCCGGATCTACGAAGCCTTCGGACTCGCACTGACCTACAACGCGACGAAGCGGGCTGTGACTGTTGAGTCACAACCCGCTTCATCCGTGCACGCAAGAACGTGTCCGAGGGGGGACTTGAACCCCCACGCCCGATAAAGGGCACTAGCACCTCAAGCTAGCGCGTCTGCCATTCCGCCACCCGGACCAGGTGTGATCTTCGCGGGGCGTTGCCCGCGGCGACATGGACAACAATACCAAGGTTTCGGAGTGCCTTTCACCTGCGTATCCGGGCGGGACATAAGGTCCATTTATGGGTGATGAGGGACAGGTGGGGCCGCGCCGACCGCGGGCGCTTTCGCCGTTGCGGGAGCACTTGCGGGACACGTTCTGGTTCGCGCCGACGGTGGAGCTGATGGGGGCCGTGGTGCTGTGGTTGGCGGCCATGGCGGCGGATGCGGAGATCGTGGCGTATCTGAAGGGGGAGGGGGCGTACGGCGAGGTCGAGGATCTGATGTCCGTCGCCGACGACGCGCGGACGATCGTGACCACGGTCAGCTCGGCGATGATGACCTTCATCGGTGTGGTGTTCAGCATTTCGCTGGTCGCGGTGCAGATGGCGAGCGGCCAACTGACGCCGCGGGTGGTGCGGATCTTCGTACGGAGCCGGATCAGCAAGGCGACGCTGGCCGTGTTCCTGGCGACGTTTCTGTTCTCGCTGCTGGTGCTCACCTCGTACGAGAGCGAGACGCCGGCGCGGGAGGTCGAGTCCGTACCGGTGGTGCAGAGTCTGCTGACCCTGGCGCTGGTGGTGCTGAGTCTGCTGCTGTTCATCGCGTATGTGTCGGCCACGCTGCGATTGATGCAGGTGGGGCCGGTGGTGGACCGGATCGCGAAGGACACGTGGCAGATGCTGGCGCGACTGGAGGTGGGTGGGGAGGGCGGTGCCGTGCCGCTGCCCGGGGAGACGGGGCGGGTGGTGTACGAGGGGGCCGCCGGGGTGGTGCGGGATGTGAATGTGGCGCGGCTGGTGGGGGCGGCGCGGCGGCAGGGGGTGGTGCTGCGGCTGATTCCTAGGATCGGGGACTTCGTGATGCCGGGGACGCCGGTACTGGCGGTGCACGGCGGGGCGGCGCCGTCGCGGCGGGCGTTGCGGTAGACGGTGTCGGTGGGGGTGGAGCGGACGTTTCACCAGGATCTGGGGCTGGGGCTGCGGCAGTTGTCGGACATCGCGCTGCGGGCGCTGTCGCCGGCGGTGAACGATCCGACCACGGCGGTGCAGTGCCTGGACCGGATCGTGCAGATTCTGGCGGCGGTGGTGGAACGGCCGCTGGGCACCGTGCACCACCGGGACCGGCGGGGAGCGGTGCGGCTGGCGCAGAGCGTTCCGGGGTGGGCGGATCTGGTGGATCTGGGGCTGGCCGAGGTCCGGGGGGCCGCGGTGGGGAGTCCGCAGGTGACGCGTCGGATCCTGGCCGGGATCGATGATCTGCTGCGGCTCGCGCCGGAGGAGCGGCGGGAGCCGCTGGTGCGGCACCGCACCCTCCTTGTGCAGGCGGTGGAGGGTGCGGTGCCGGCCGCGGCGGACCGGCGGTTCGCCCTCTCCCCCGACCGGCAGGGGATCGGGTAGGGAGCCGGGCCCCGCCTCACCGAGGTGCCTGCGGCATCGAACCGAGGCGCCTACGGCATCAGGTGGTATTCCGGGAAGTTGCCGGGGAGGCGTTCGTCCGCGGGGCCCTCGGTCACGGCGCGGACGAGGAGGTCGCCGCCCACGAAGGCGCCGCGCCAGGAGTTGCCGAAGCCGCCGAAGAGCTCTTCGCGGTCACCGCGGGAGCGGGGCTTGTTGCGGCCGACCTTGAAGGCGCGGATCTGCGGGGCCAGGCGGTCGTAGGTCTCGTCGCAGTCGCAGGAGAGGGTGGCGACCAGGGCGCCGTTGCTGGCGTTCATCGCGGCGAGGAGTTCCGCCTCGGTGTCGACGAGAACGATGGTGTCGACGGGGCCGAAGGGTTCGGCGTGGTGGAGGGGGGAGGACGGGGGCGGGGACAGGAGGGTGGTGGGCGGGAGGTAGGCGGAGGTGTCCTGCGAGGGCAGGAAGTGGCCGTCGGCGAGGGTGCCGCGGTGCAGCGGCACGGCTCCGCGGGAGATCGCCTCGGTGACGAGGTCGGCGAGTTCCTTGGCCTTGGCAGCGTTGATCAGGGGGCCGAAGTCGAGGTCGGGGAGGGGGTCTGTGGGGTCGGGGACGGCCAGCGGGTGGCCGAAGCGGACGCTGCGTACGGCCGGGAGGTAGGCGGCGAGGAAGTCCGCGAACGCCTCGCGCTGGACGACGAAGCGGGGGTAGGCGGTGCAGCGCTGCTTGGCGTAGTCGAAGGTCTTGCGGAGCTGGGGGGTGAGGGACTGCCAGTCGGTGAAGTTCCAGATGGCCCAGGTGTTGAGGCCCTCCTGTTCGAGGATGTGGCGTTTGCCGAGGTCGGCGACGGCGGTGGCCACGCGGGCGCCGGTGTCGCGTCCGCCGACGAAGGAGACGCAGCCGATCTCCGGTGAACGTACGAGGGCGGGTGAGAGGGCGCTGCCCCCGCCGCTGACCAGCGTGGCCGGGACGCCTTCGCGGGCGGCCAGGGCGCAGGCGAGGGTGAGGCAGACCAGGCCGCCGTCGGTGGGGGTCTTGGCGATCACCGCGTTGCCGGCCAGCGCCTGGACCAGCATCGCGTGGATCAGCACCGACATGGGGTAGTTCCAGCTGGCGATGTTGCTGACCGGGCCGGGCAGCGGGGACCGGTCGATGAGCATCCGGTCGATCTCGGTGACGTACCAGCGGACGCCGTCGATGGCGCGGTCGACGTCGGCCTGGGCCGCCTTCCAGGGCTTGCCGATCTCCCAGACGAGGAGCAGCGCGAGCAGTTCGCGGTGTTCGGTGAGGGCGTCGAGGGTGGCGGAGATACGGGCCTTGCGTTCGGCGAGCGGGACCTGGCGCCAGGCGCGGTGCTGGTCGAGGGAGGCGCGGACGGCGCCCAGCGCGGCGTCCGCGTCGAGGCGGGGCGGGCCGGCGATGGCGGTGCCGTCGACGGGGCTGCCGGCGGGCAGCGGGTCGCCGTCGGCGTGCCAGGTGCCGGCCCAGAGGTTGCGCACCCGGTCGTCGCGGAACGCCTCGGGGGCGGCGGTCCGGCTGCGCTGCCAGGCCTCCTGCCAGGAGGTGCCGGGTTTGAGGGTGAGTGTCGGGGTGGTTTCGGAGGTGGGTGCCATCGGGTGTCTCCGCTCTCGGTGCACGGCCGGAGGGGCAGGGTGGTGGCGCTCGGGCGGCTCCGTCGGAAACCGCGTTACTGGACGGTAGCGGTGTGTGGTGGCGCGCGGGCCGTTGCGGCGTCGGGTATGGCGAGTGTCACTCGGGGCGGTCGGCACGACCACCTGGGGGCGGCGACCGGGGGCCGGCGGGCCCGGTCCGGCCGCCGGGCCCGACCCGGACCCTGACGACGGCCCGGCCGTCGAGGCGGGTGGCGGCGAGGCGGGCCGCGACCGGCGGCTCCGGCGGCATACGCGGCCAACACGCCGTACTCCGCGAAAAGTTCCCGTGCCCGACGTCCGAACCGGTCCATGCCCGTTCCTTGACCCGATCGCCGTGCGCCCCTCTGGACATCGGCGATCCGATGAGGGATAACGGGTTCATACAGTATTCGTCGACTGTATGCAATCTGCCGCACCCCCGGTCGATGTCGCCCGTACGAGCCAGGGAAGGGACGCGATGCACATGCCCGAGGACGCCCAGGACCTCATCTCCGGCGGGCACTTGGTCGCCAAGGCGCTCAAGGCGGAGGGGGTCGACGTCATCTACACCCTCTGCGGCGGCCACATCATCGACATCTACGACGGCTGCGTCGACGAGGGCATCGACGTGGTCGACGTACGCCATGAACAGGTCGCCGCGCACGCCGCGGACGGCCGCGCCCGGCTCACCGGGAAGCCCGGCTGCGCGGTGGTCACCGCGGGTCCCGGCACCACCGACGCGGTCACCGGCGTCGCGAACGCCTTCCGGGCCGAGTCACCGATGCTGCTGATCGGCGGTCAGGGCGCGCGCTCCCAGCACAAGATGGGGTCGCTCCAGGACCTTCCGCATGTCGACATGATGACGCCGATCACCAAGTTCGCCGCCACCGTCCCGGACACCGCGCGCGCCGCCGACATGGTCTCGATGGCGTTCCGCGAGTGCTACCACGGCGCGCCCGGCCCCTCCTTCCTGGAGATCCCGCGCGATGTGCTGGACGCCAAGGTGCCCGTCGCGCAGGCCCGGATCCCGCAGGCCGGGCACTATCGGGCCTCGACCCGTTCGGCCGGCGATCCGGAGGCGGTGCAGCGGCTGGCCGATCTGCTGGTGCACGCCGAGAAGCCGGCGATCCTGCTCGGCAGCCAGGTGTGGACGACGCGCGGCACCGCAGCCGCCGTCGACCTCGTCCGGGCCCTGGACATCCCTGCGTACATGAACGGCGCGGGGCGCGGCACGCTGCCGCCCGGGGATCCGCACCACTTCCAGCTGTCGCGCAGGTACGCGTTCGCCAACGCCGATGTCATCGTCGTCGTCGGCACCCCCTTCGACTTCCGGATGGGGTACGGCAGGCGGCTGTCCCCGGACGCGACGGTGGTGCAGATCGACCTGGACTACCGGACGGTGGGCAGGAACCGGGACATCGACCTCGGGATCGTCGGGGACGCCGGGCTGATTCTGGCGTCGGTCGCCGAAGCCGCGTCCGGACGGGTCAGCGGCGGCGGGTCCCGCCGCAAGGAGTGGCTCGACGAGCTGCGGGCCGCCGAACAGGCCGCGCTGGACAAGCGGTTGCCGCAGCTGCGGTCCGACGCCTCCCCCATCCACCCCTACCGGCTGGTCAGCGAGATCAACGACTTCCTGACCGAGGACTCGATCTACATCGGCGACGGCGGCGACATCGTCACCTTCTCCGGGCAGGTGGTGCAGCCCAGGTCGCCCGGCCACTGGATGGACCCGGGCCCGCTGGGCACCCTCGGCGTCGGGATCCCCTTCGTCCTCGCCGCCAAGCAGGCCCGGCCGGACAAGGAGGTGGTCGCGCTGTTCGGCGACGGCGCGTTCAGCCTCACCGGCTGGGACTTCGAGACCCTGGTCCGCTACGACCTCCCGTTCGTCGGCATCGTCGGCAACAACTCCTCGATGAACCAGATCCGTTACGGCCAGAAGGCCAGGTACGGCGCGGAGCGCGAGCGGGTCGGCAACACGCTCGGCGATGTGCACTACGACAAGTTCGCCCAGATGCTGGGCGGTTACGGCGAAGAGGTCCGCGACCCCGCCGACATCGGGCCGGCGCTGCGCCGGGCGCGGGAGTCCCGGAAGCCCTCGCTGATCAACGTATGGGTGGATCCGGACGCCTACGCCCCCGGAACCGTGAACCAGACCATGTACAAGTAGGAGGGAGTCCGCCGTGACCAAGGCGCTCGACGGCATCCGTGTCCTCGATATGACCCATGTTCAGTCCGGGCCGTCCGCCACGCAGTTGCTCGCCTGGCTCGGTGCGGACGTCGTCAAGCTGGAGGCCACCACCGGTGACATCACGCGCCGGCAGCTGCGTGACATCCCCGACGTGGACTCCCTCTACTTCACGATGCTCAACTGCAACAAGCGCAGCATCACCCTCAACACCAAGACCGCCCGGGGCCGGGAGCTGCTGACCGAGCTGATCCGCCGCAGCGACGTCCTGGTGGAGAACTTCGGGCCGGGCGCGGTGGACCGGATGGGCTTCACCTGGGACCGCGTCCAGGAGATCAACCCGCGGATCGTCTACGCCAGCATCAAGGGCTTCGGCGAGGGCCCGTACACCGACTTCAAGGCGTACGAGGTGGTGGCCCAGGCGATGGGCGGCGCGATGGCCACCACCGGCTTCGAGGACGGGCCGCCGCTGGCGACCGGAGCGCAGATCGGCGACTCGGGGACCGGTGTGCACTGCGTCGCCGGGATCCTCGCCGCGCTCTACCAGCGGACCACGACAGGCCGCGGGCAGCGGGTCAATGTGGCCATGCAGCACGCCGTGCTCAACCTCTGCCGGGTCAAGGTGCGCGATCAACAGCGCCTGGAACACGGCCCGTTGACGGAGTATCCGAACGAGAGGTTCGGCGACGAGGTGCCGCGCAGCGGCAATGCCAGCGGTGGCGGGCAGCCGGGGTGGGCGGTGCGGTGTGCGCCGGGTGGGCCCAATGACTATGTCTATGTGATCGTGCAGCCGGCCGGCTGGCGACCGCTCACCGAGCTGATCGGGCGGCCCGAGCTGGCCGAGGACCCGGAATGGGCGACGCCGCAGGCCCGGCTGCCCAGGCTGTCGAAGATGTTCCAGCTGATCGAGGAGTGGAGCAGCACCCTGCCCAAGTGGGAGGTGCTGGAGCGGCTCAACGCGCACAACATCCCCTGCGGGCCGGTCCTGTCGACGAAGGAGATCGTCGAGGACGCCTCGCTGGCCGCCAACGGGATGGTCGTCCGGGTCGAGCACCCCGAGCGCGGCGCGTTCACCACCGTCGGCTCGCCGCTGAAGCTGTCCGACTCCCCCGTCGAGGTCCGCCGTTCCCCGCTGCTGGGCGAGCACAACGACGAGGTGTACGGGGGCGAGCTGGGCCTGGGCGACGAGGAACTGCGGCTGCTGAAGGCGGACGGGGTGATCTGACGGATGCTCAGAAAGGCATCGTTCGAGAGGTGTTGGCCGGGGCCCGGGAGGGGCGGACGGCGCTCACGGCACCCGAGGGCCGGCGGATCGCCGAGGCGTACGGCATGGCGACCCCGGCCGAGGGGCTGGCGGAGTGCGCCGATGACGCGGTGGCGCTGGCGGACCGGATCGGGTTCCCGGTGGCGCTGAAGATCGTCTCGCCGGACATCCTGCACAAGACCGGCGCGGGCGGGGTGCGGGCCGGCCTGACCTCGGCGGCCGAGGTGCGGGGCGCGTTCACCGCGATCGTGCGGAACGCGCAGGCGTACGCCGTCCTGCGCCGCCGCGGTGCCCCCTCGCTCAGCAGGATGCGGACGTCGGCGGCCAGCACCCCGTCCGCCGCGGCGAACACCGGATTGAGGTCGACCTCCGCCAAGATCGGCAATTCGGTGCTGCACAATCTCCTCGACGGCGGCTTCCCGGGAGAGATCCATCCGGTGAACCCCAAGGCCGACGGCGTTCTCGGCCGCAAGGCGTACCGGACGGTGGCGGACGTACCGGGCGAGGTCGATGTGGCGGTGCTCGCGATCCCGGCGCCGTTCGTCCCCGCGGCGCTGGAGGAGGCCGGCCGCAAGGGCATCCCGAACGCCGTACCGATCCCGTCCGGCTTCGCCGAGACCGGTGAACACGCCCTCCAGGAGCGGATCGTGGCCATCGGAGATGGACGTCCCGGAGGACCTGGACGCGGCGTTCCGGCGCTTCATCCCGCCGTTCGGGGCGGCCGGCAACCCGGTCGACATCACGGGCGGCGAGCCGCCGGCGACGTACGAGGCGACCATCCGGCTGGGTATGGCGGACCCGCGGATCCACGCCCTGGTGCTGGGCTACTGGCACACCCTCGTCACCCCGCCGATGGTCTTCGCGGAGCTGACCGCGCGGGTCGTCGGGGAGTTCCGGGCGCACGGTGTCGAAGAGCCGGTGGTGGCGTCGCTGGCCGGGGACACCGAGGTCGAGGAGGCAGCCGGGTGTCTCTTCGAGCGGGGCGTCGTCGCCTACCCCTATACGACCGAGAAGCCGGTGGCGGCGCTGGGTGCGAAATACCGCTGGGCGCGGGCCGCGGGGCTGCTCGGCACCTGATCCGGCTCTCCGGGAGAACGAAGAGAGCGGACAGGGGGCGCGCTGACCGGGTTCCTGCGATCCAAAGGGAATGCAAGGGGAACGACATGACCGACCGGAACGACCTCGAACAGGACGACGCGGCAGTCGGCAGCCGCAACTACCGGGAAATCACCGACAGCAGGGGCCGGGTCTACCGGGTCGGCGAAACCGACCGCGATGTACTCGGCGGCCACTCCCGGAAACTGATGGTGTATCTGCCGTGGATCGCGATGATGGCCATCAGCGTTTCCGAGTACGCCTACGGATCCGCCGAGGACACCCTCGCGCACGCCCACCACTGGACCCGGAGCGATACGTTCTGGATTCTGAGCGTCTGGGTGTTCTTCCAGGCCGGGATCGCCTTTCCGGCCGGCTGGCTGCGGGAGCGCGGAATACTCACCGCCCGCCCGGCCATGTACCTCGGCGCGGCCCTCTGTCTGCTCGGCTTTGCCGCCCTCTCGCATCTGGACGACGTCCTGCCGGCGATCTGCGGCTTCGGCGTCGTCGGCGGCATCGGTTCCGGGCTCGTCTACGCCACCTGCATCAACATGGTGGGAAAGTGGTTCCCGGAGCGACGGGGCGCGAAGACCGGATTCGTCAACGGCGGATTCGCCTACGGCGCGCTGCCGTTCATCTTCGTCTTCACCTACGCCTTCGACATCGGCGACTTCCACGAGGTGCTGGACCTCATCGGGGTCTATGTGCTGCTCGTCGTGGCGGGCTGCGCCTGGTTCTTCAAGGACCCTCCGAAGAACTGGTGGCCCGCGGACGTCAACCCGCCGAACTTCGGCGGCAACACCAAAGGCGCGGCGAGCCTGGCGAAGAATCCCCCGGCGGCGAAGCAGTACACACCCGCGGAGGCCGTCCGCAGCGGAATGCTGCCGCTGATGTGGGTCACCGTCGTCCTGACCGCCGGCGTCTCCGTCTTCGGGATCTCCTTCCAGGTGGACTTCGCGAAGGAAGTGGGGTTCGGCCCTCTGGTCGCGGCCTCGTCCATGGGCGTGATGTCGGTCGTCAACGGCGTCGGACGGGCCGTGGTCGGCTGGTTGTCGGACCTCTGGGGCCGCAAACCCACCCTGGTATTCGTCATCGTCGTCCTGGGCCTGGCGCAGTTCGGCGTGATCTGGGCCGGCGAAATCCACAGCGAATGGCTGTTCCTGGCCTTCGCCTTCCTCTCCGGCTTCGGCGGCGGCGCCTTCTACCCGCTGTTCGCGGCCCTGACTCCCGACTACTTCGGCGAGAACTACAACGCCACCAACTACGGCCTGGTCTACAGCGGAAAGCTCGTCAGCGGCCTGTTCGGCGGCGGCCTCGGCTCCATGGTGGTCACCGCCTGGGGCTACAACGGCGCCTACGCCCTGGCCGGCGGCGTCTCCGTGGTGGCAGCGGTCTTCGCCCTCCTGCTCCACCAGCCGGGACGGACCCGCCTCCGTGATGTCACTCCCCATCCGCACCCGATCAGCCGCGAGACGACCTGAGCGACGCTCCGGGAACGCAACGGGCCGGGCGTCCCGCACCGGGGAGGCTCCCAGCGCGGCGCCCGGCCCTGCAAGAGCCTCAGACCCCGTCGTGCACGACCTCTTCCCCGTTGGTGCGGTCGGCGATGGCCCGGTGGTGGCGGACGACCTCGTCGATGATGAAGTTGAGGAACTTCTCGGCGAAGGCGGGGTCGAGGCGGGCGTCCTCGGCCAGGCGGCGGAGGCGTTCGATCTGGTCGGCCTCGCGGGCCGGGTCGGCGGGCGGCAGGCTGTGCCGGGCCTTGAGTTCGCCGACCTGCTGGGTGCACTTGAAACGTTCGGCGAGCAGGTGCACCAGCGCCGCGTCGAGGTTGTCGATGCTGCTGCGCAGGTGGAGCAGCCGCTCGCGGGCCGCCTGGTCGGCGACGGAGGTGGCGTCGCCGACCGCCGGTGCTGTCCCTTCACTCATGTACGTCTCGCCGTTTCTGGTCGGGTTCCGGGGCTATGTCCGCGATGCGGTACCGCGTGATCGCCTGCACATTACCCGGCCGGCGGCGAGTGATTCGTGCCGGTCTCGCGGATCGGACGGGGCACGGAAGCCCGCCGGCCGCGCCCGGTGCGTCAGGCGCCGTCGCGCCGGCGCTCGTGGTACGTACGCCGGGTGTGCTCGGTGTGCGCGCGCATCACCGTGGTGGCGCGCGCCTCGTCGCCGTCGGCGATCGCCGCGATCAGCTCGCGGTGCTCGGTCCAGGACTGCCTGCCGCGCTGCCGGGCCACCGGCGTGTAGTACCAGCGCACCCGCCGCCCGACCTGTTCGGCCAGCTCCGCGAGCACCGCATTGCCGGCCAACTCCATGACCTTGGCGTGGAATTGTGCATTGAGCGCCACCGCGGCATCCACGTCGTCGTCGCGGACGGCGCGCTCGCCCTGCTCGCACAGCCCTTCCAGCTCCGCGACCCCGGACGCGCCGGCGTGCGCCGCGGCGAGCCGGGCGGCCTCCGCCTCCAGCAGCGTCCGGACCGTCAGCAGTTGGTCCGCCTCCTCCTCGGTGGGCTCGTGGACGAAGGCGCCCTGCGCGGGCCGCAGATCGACCCAGCCGTCGGTGTTCAGCCGCTGGAGCGCCTCGCGGACCGGCTGCCGGGAGACCCCTAGATGGCCCGCGAGTTCGCTCTCGACCAGGTGCTGGCCGGGCCGGAGCGCGCGGGTGGTGATGAGTTCGAGCAGCGCCTCGTAGACGCGCTCGCGGAGCGGGCCGGGTCGTTCGAGCTTCGGCACGGCTCCCTGCGGTAGCCCTGTGGACAGCATCGAGGTCCCCCTCCGCAATGGGTTATCGTCTACAGTCTACCGAGTACAAGCCGCCCTCCACAGTCCGGACCGGCCTCCGCACCTCGCGCACCTCGGCCTCCCCCACCCTGCCCTTGCCGACCGGCACGGGAGAGCGTGGACCCGGCCGGTACGGTCAGCGAGGCGCCGCCGCCGGAGCGGGGGATCGGCACAGCGTTCCATGCCGCCACCGAGGTCCAATCCCCGGCCCTCATATGGCAGTTGGAAATAAGACAGGTGACACCGAAGCCCACCCCGGGCGGTGACCGGCACCAACGAGGTCGGTTCCGGCGCCCGGATCTCCACCGAGCAGGCGGGCACCCGGGACGAGGCGGCACAGACCCGGACAACCACCGTGTGCGCCTACCGCGAAGTCGGCTGCAACCCCACGCTCCCGGTGCAGGACAATGAGATCGTCAAGGCCACCTCACCGCACGGCAACCGGTGGCCCACGACACCCCCTGCATCAAGGGCCGCTTCGGCTACCCGCAGGTACAGCAGCGCTGAATCCGACGAGTAGGACTGGTCAGACATGGGACGGGTCACCGAGCGACGCCGCGTCATCCGCATCCGTGACGGTGCCGTGAGCACCCGTCCGGACACCCTGGTCGCCGAGGAGCCGCTGGAGATACGCCTGGGCGGCAAACCGCTGGCGATCACCATGCGGACGCCCGGCGACGACTTCGCGCTGGCGGCGGGCTTCCTCGTCAGCGAGGGCGTCCTCGCAGGCGCGGACGAGCTGGCAAACATCGTCTACTGCGCGGGGGCCACGGGTGGGGGCACCTCCCGGTCGAGCGAAGGCGAGAGCGGGGGAGGTTCGAACACCTACAACATCGTGGACGTCCGACTGGCCGACGGGGTCCCCGTTCCGGACATCACCCTGGAGCGGAACGTCTACACGACGTCGTCCTGCGGGCTGTGCGGCAAGGCCAGCCTGGACGCGGTCCGCACCATCGCGCGCTGGCCGCTGGATCCCCCCTCCGGCGACCCGCTCCGTATCGACCCGGCGACGCTGGCGGCCCTCCCCGACCGACTGCGGGCCGCGCAGCGCGTCTTCGAGCGGACCGGGGGCCTGCACGCCGCCGCGCTGTTCACCGCGGACGGCGAACTGCTGGACATACGGGAGGACGTGGGGCGCCACAACGCGGTGGACAAGATCGTCGGGCGGGCGCTCCAGGACGGCCGGCTGCCGCTGTCGTCGTGTGTGCTGATGGTCTCCGGGCGGGCGTCGTTCGAGCTGGCACAGAAGGCCGTGATGGCGGGCATCCCCGTACTGGCCGCGGTCTCCGCCCCGTCCTCCCTGGCCGTCGACCTGGCCGCCGAGACCGGGCTGACGCTGGTCGGGTTCCTGCGCGGCGCTTCCATGAACGTGTACGCGGGCGAGCACCGGCTCGCCCTGGGAGCGGCGGCCACCACAGGCTGAGGCCACCCACCCGCCGCAGGCGCCGGCGGACCGGCCGGCGGGGTGCGCCCCAGCGTCGGCCGGACCCGGCCGCTCACTCGCCGGGGGCCACGATCCGGGTCAGCAGCGCGATCAGCTGCGCCCGTTCCTCGTCGCTCAGCGCGGCGGTCAGCTCCGCGTTCGCCGCATCGCCGAGCCGCTGCGTACGGCGCAGCCGCCGCTGCCCCTCCGCCGAGATCTCGACGGCGTTCTTCCGCCGGTCCTTGGGGTCGGGGGTGCGGGTGACCAGCCCGTCGCCCTGGAGGTCGTTGACGATCGCGACCATGTCCTTGGGGTCGATGCCCACCGTCCGGCCGAGCTCCGCCTGGGAGACCGGGCCGAGTTCGGCGACCGCGGACAGCACGGCGTGATGCATCATCCGCATGCCTTCGGTGGCGAGCGCCTCGGCGACGAGCCGGTGGCCGCGGGCGGCGGCGCGGCCCAGCAGCCAGCTGGGGAGGGCGCGGATCCGGCTGGGGGCGTAGGGGGTGTCGGCCATGGGACCACCGTACCGGGAAATCCATGGGGTGGACCAACATAGGGATCTCCAACGGAAACCATTGGCAAGCCCAATGGTTTGTGGTTATCGTTGGGGCATCCAATGAAACTGGTCGGAGTGCGACCGACTCCTGTGGAGGTGACGGCCCATGCGCCGCGTCCGATTCCATGCCTACGGCGGCCCCGAGGTCCTGCGCATGGAGGAGACCGAGGAGCCGGTGCCCGGCCCCGGCGATCTCCTGGTGCGCACCGAGGCGATCGGCGTCACCCTGCCGTCGGTGCATCAGGTCCGCGGCGACGGGAAGGGCGGCGGTGTGCCGCTGCCCGGGGTGCTCGGCGGGGAGGTCGCGGGAGAGGTCATCGCGCTCGGGCCGGAGGTCAGCGGCTTCGCCGTCGGCGACCGCGTCACCTCGCTCACCCTCACCGGCTCGTACGGCGAACTCGCCCTCGCGCCCGCCTTCCTGGCCAGTCGCATCCCCGACGGCGCGAGCGCGGTGCAGGCGGTGGCGCTGGTCCGCAGCGGGCATGTCGCGCTGGCCGCGCTCAGCACCGCCGCACCGGCCGCCGGCGAGTCCGTACTGATCACCGGAGCGGCCAGCGCCACCGGGCATCTCGCCGTCCAACTGGCCAAGCTCCAGGGGGTGGGGCGGGTGGTGGCCGCGGTCGGCTCGCCGGCCAAGGCGGAGTTCCTGTACGGGCTGGGCGCCGACGAGGTGGTGACCTACGACCAGGAGTCCTGGGGCGAGCCGGCCGACATCGTGCTGGACGGCGTCGGCGGCGACCTGCTGCCGCGCGCACTGGCCGCGCTCGCGCCCGGCGGGCGGCTGGTCTTCTTCAACTCCGGCGGCGGCACGGTCCCGGCGTACGAACTGCTGGCAGGTGCGAAGACCATCACCGGGCTGACCATGCGGCGCTTCTCGACCGTCCACCGGGAGCTGTACGAACAGCACCGCGGGCAGCTGTGGGAGCTGGCCGGATCCGGCCGGCTGCGGGCCGCGGTGCACGCCGAACTGCCGCTGGCGGAGGCGGCGAAGGCGCACGAAATCATCGAGGCCAGGGCCAATCTCGGCAAGGTGGTCCTCCGGCCGTGACCCGTCCGGTACGCGCCGCCGCTCCCCCGCGCACCCCGGGCGGCGCACACGGCGCATCGCTCCGGTCCCGGGAGAGTGAATTCCGGCGCCGGCGCGGAGAACCGACGCAGGCTCCTTGTCGCGGTCCGCACGCGGCAGTAGCTTCCGTCGCATCTGCACATAGGACGTTGGATGTCCTGATGACCCGACCCGATGCCTCGAAGGGCAGGCCGGACCATGACGTCGGTTCTCCGCGCACACCCCCGCCTCCGCAGCAGACCCCGGCGCCACCGCGCGCCGGCTCCTCTCGCCGCCCTCGCCGCGCTGACCGCCACCGCCCTCGGCGCCCTCGGCGCCCTCAGCGCCCTCAGCGCCCTGGCGACCGCCCCCGCACAGGCCGCGCCCGACGCCCCCTCGGGCGGCTTCGACCAGCAGGTGCTCTTCAAGGCGGCCCGGGAGAAGGGGTACTCCTGCTTCCGTATACCCGCCATCGTGCGGACCACCCGCGGCACCCTCCTCGCGTTCGCCGAGGGCCGGGTGCACGACTGCGGTGACGCGGGCGACATCGACCTCGTCCTCAAGCGCTCCACGGACGGCGGCCGGACCTGGGGCCCGCTCCAGGTCGTCAACCACGGCAACGGGGACACCCACGGCAACCCGGCGCCCATCGTGGACCGCCGCACCGGCCGCATCGTCATCGCCGAGACCTACAACAAGGGCCGCACCGACGGCCTCAGCTGCGACGTCCCCTGCGACCGCACCCCGCACCTCCAGTACAGCGACGACGACGGCGCCGCCTGGTCCGCGCCCCGGGACCTCACCCGCAGCATCCGCCCCCGGCAGTGGAATTCCTGGTACGCCACCGGCCCCCTGCACGGAATCCAGCTCACCAGGGGCCGGCACGCGGGCCGGCTGCTCTTCGGCGTCAACTCCGAGAGCTACGCGGGCCACCGGATAACCGCCAACCACGCCGCCCTGATCCACAGCGACGACGGGGGCGCCACCTGGAAAGTCGGCGCAGTGGACACCTGGCCGGTCGCCGCGGACGGCACCTTCCGCCAGAAGCCCTCCGAAATGGCCCTCCTGGAGCGCTCCGACGGCTCCGTCTACGTCAACGGACGGGAACAGGACGGCACCGACCTGGGCAACCGCACCGCCGCGGTCAGCCGCGACGGCGGCGACTCCTTCACCGCCCCGTTCCGCGCCATCCCCGACCTCTACACCCCGATGGTGCAGGCGTCGGCGCTGCGCCTGCCGCACTCGCCCGCCGCCGGGGGCCACGGCCGCACCCTGCTCGCCGCGCCCGCCGACCCCGACCGGCGGCGCACCATGACCATCCGGTCCTCCTACGACGAGGGCCGCACCTGGGAAGGCGTCGACCGCGGCGCCCGGGTCACCGCCGACTGGTCCGGCTACTCCGACCTGGTCGCCATCTCCCCCCGCGTCACCGGCCTGCTCTACGAGGGCGGCACCGCCGACGCCCACGACGAGATCCGCTTCGCCCGTTTCACCGAGGACTGGCTCGGCCCGCGCCGCGCCCCGGACCCGACCACGCCCGACACCGCCCGCGGCGCCCGCCCGGCGCTGGTCCTGGGCGGCGCCCGCCCCACCAGCGGCCCCTTCGGTCACGCGCTGTCCTTCGACGGCAAGAACGGCGCCGTCCGCCTCCCCTACCGCGACTCGCTCCCCCTGGGCGGCGACGACTTCACCTGCACCCTGTGGTTCCGCTACCGGGCGACGGCCGGGGAGCAGCCGCTGCTGTGGATGGGCGGGGTGGGCAGCACGTCCCCGCAGGTCGCGGTGGCCGGCGACCCCGCACACCGCCGGATCACCGCCTGGCTGACGGCCGTCGACGGCGTCGGGCCCCCCGCCACCGCCCGAGTATCCGCCAACGGCGCGTACAACGACGGCGGCTGGCACCACCTGGCGCTGCGCCGCACCCGCGGCCGGCTGCTGCTCACCGTGGACGGCACCGCGACCACCACCGCGGCCGATGTCCCCGGGTCGGTCAGCCGCACCTCGGTCTTCGGCGTCCACCTGGGCCAGCGGCCCGACGGCCGCGCCCAGTTCACCGGCGCCCTCGACGAGGTACGCGTCTACCGGCGGGCCCTGACCGACGCCGAGCTCTCCCGGGTCCGCGGCACCAACGCCTCGGTCGCCGGCCCGCTGGTCCTCGGGCTCCCGCTGGACCGGGTCACCGGCGGCGGACCGGACTGACCCCGCCCGGAGGCGTCCGGTGCCTCCTCCGCATCCGCCCGCGCCGCGTACCGCTTCGCGAGCACCGCGCACACCATCAACTGCATCTGGTGGAACAGCATCAGCGGCAGCACCGCCAGCCCGGCCTGGGCACCGAAGAGGACGCTGGCCATCGGGAGCCCGGCGGCCAGGCTCTTCTTCGAGCCGGCGAAGGTGATCGCGATCCGGTCCGCACGCGGGAAGCCGAGCCTCTTCGACCCGTACGAGGTGACCGTCAGCATGGCCGCCAGCAGCACCGCCTCCACACCCACCAGGCACAGCAGCCGCAGCGGGGAGACCTGCCGCCAGATGCCCTGGACCATCCCGGCGCTGAACGCGGCGTAGACGACCAGCAGGATCGAGCCGCGGTCCACGAACCCGAGGAGCTTCTTGTGCCGGACGATGAAGTCGCCCTCCCGTCGCCCGCCACCGCCCTGCCCGACGCTCCCCCGGACTCCGTCCGGGGGGACCCCCACCGCGCGACCCCTCTTGCTCCACCAGCGCCGCAGCAACTGCCCCGCGAGGAACGGCAGCAGCAGTTGGCAGACGATCGAGACGAGCGAGTGCGCGGAGAAGCCGCCGCCGTGCAGCACCAGCCCGGCCAGGAGCGGCGTGACCACGATCCCGACGATGCTGGAGAACGACCCGGCGCAGATCGCCGCCGCGACATTGCCGCGCGCGATGGAGGTGAACGCGATCGACGACTGGACCGTGGACGGCACCAGGCACAGGAACAGCAGGCCGGAGTAGAGGTTCGGCGGCAGCACGTACGGGACCAGACCGCGGGCGGCCAGGCCGAGCACCGGGAAGACCGCGAAGGTGCAGGCCAGGGTGGTCAGATGGAGGCGCCAGTGGCGCAGGCCGTCCATCGCCTCCCGGGTGGACAGCCGCGCCCCGTAGAGGAAGAAGAGCAGCGCGACGGCCCCGGTGGAGGCGCCGTCGGCGACGGCGGCGGCGGGGCCGGCGGCGGGCAGCAGGGCCGCCAGGGCGACGGTCCCGACGAGCGCCAGGATGTAACCGTCCACGGGGAGCCAGGAGGGGAGGCGGAACAGAGGGCGGCGCATGGTCTCTCTTCGGGGTCGGCGGCTCACGGGCGGTGGCATGGACGGTGCCCTGCCCAGAGTGCCGGGCGCCGCGGCGATCGGGAACCCCTCTTACCGTGGTGACTGTCATCATGGAATGAGATGAGCAAGTACGCGCTGCCCGGTCAGCGGGTTCGTGGCGGCGCTCCCGAGGAGCGCCGCGGACGGCGGCCGGGCGCGGCGTCCGGCCCGCCCCTGGAGGTCCCCGTGTTCGAGCCCGCGCAGCTGCGCACCTTCCTCGCGGTGGCGCAGACGCTGAGCTTCACCCAGGCCGCGCACCGGCTCGGGCTGCGGCAGTCGACGGTGAGCCAGCACGTACGGAAGCTGGAGGAGGCCGCCGGTCGGCGGCTGTTCGCCCGGGACACGCATGCCGTGGAGCTCACCGAGGACGGCGAGGCGATGCTCGGCTTCGCGCGCACCATCCTGGAGGCCAACGAGCGGGCGACGAGCTTCTTCGCGGGAACCCGGCTGCGCGGGCGGCTCCGCTTCGGCGCCTCCGAGGACTTCGTGCTGACGCGTATGCCGGAGGTGCTCGAAGGTTTCCGGCGCGACCACCCCGAGGTCGATCTGGAGCTGACCGTCGAGCTGTCCGGCACGCTGCACGAGCTGCTGGCGGCCGGGCGGCTGGACCTCGTGCTGGCCAAGCGGCGGCCCGAGGAGTCGCGCGGGCGGCTGGTGTGGCGGGACCGACTGGTGTGGGTGGGCACCGAGCGGCTGCGGCTGGACCCGCAGCGGCCGGTCCCGCTGGTCGTTTTCCCGCCACCCGCGGTGACCCGGGCCCGAGCGCTGGAGGCGCTGGAGCGCCAGGGCCGGGAATGGCGGATCGCCTGCACCAGCGGCAGCCTGAACGGGCTGATCGCGGCGACCCGGGCGGGGCTGGGCGTCATGGCGCACTCCCTGGGGATGATCCCGCCGGGCCTGGTCCGGATACCGCCGCGCGCCGGGCTGCCGGAGCTCGGCGGGGTGGACTTCGCCCTCCTGCACGGGCAGCGCACCGGCGCGGCCCGCGGTCCGGCGGAGGCGCTGGCCGACGCGATCCTGGCGGGCGGCGACCGGCTGCACCTCCCCTAGGGTGTGTCCGGTAGGTCAGAGCCTGAGCCACCGCAGGCATTTTCCGTGGATCTCCCGAATATCTCCCAGGGATCTCCCGCGGAACGCCGTAGTCCTCTCCGGCGGTGCACCGAGACCGCGAGAGGTGCAGAGATTTGGTGCAGATCCGGTCCCGGCATCGTGATCGTCCGGCGGCGAAACAGCCGGACAATGTCCACAGTTACCCGAAGTAACCCGATTTCGTCGCTTGGCCGGTTCGCGTGGCGGAGCGTTCGCGCCGTGGTACCGCACTCCCGCACGCCGCCCCCGTGGGGTACGGTCGCGGCCTTGTGAGAAGCACCACGAGGAGCTGGGCAATTGCGCGAGTTCACCGTCCCACCTCTGGCGACCGCGCCCCGGGTCGGCGGACTGGCCGACTCCGTCTACGACAACGCCGCTTCCGACCCCGGGCGGACCGCACTGGGGCGTAAGGACTCCGCGGGGCAGTGGGAGATCGTCACCGCCGCGCAGTTCCGCGACGAGGTCATGGCCCTGGCCAAGGGCCTGCTCGCCCAGGGCGTCAGGTTCGGAGACCGGGTCGGCATCATGTCCCGCACCCGCTACGAATGGACACTCTTCGACTACGCGCTGTGGTCCATCGGCGCCCAGTCCATTCCGCTGTACCCGACGTCGTCGGCCGAGCAGGTCTTCTGGATGCTGCACAACGCCGATGTTTCGGCCTGTCTCGTCGAGCACGAGGACCACGCGATGACCGTCGGCTCGGTCGTCGACCGGCTCCCCCAACTCCGCAAGCTCTGGCAGCTGGACGCCGAACCGGTGGCCGAACTGACCGCGGCCGGTGCGCACATCGACGACGAGGTGGTGCACCGCCACCGGATGGCCGTCACCCCGGAGGCCACCGCGACGATCATCTACACCTCCGGCACCACCGGCCGCCCCAAGGGCTGCGTCATCACGCACGCCAACTTCATGGCCGAGGCCGACAACATCGTGATGCGCTACGACAAGGTCTTCCGCTCGAAGCCCGGCGACGAGGCCGCGACCCTGCTCTTCCTGCCGCTGGCGCATGTCTTCGGGCGGATGGTGCAGGTCGCCGCGATCCGCGGCCGGGTCAAGCTGGGCCACCAACCCGAACTCGCCGCCCGCGCCCTGATCCCGGACCTCCAGGCGTTCCGCCCCACCTTCATCCTGGCCGTGCCGTACATCTTCGAGAAGGTGTTCGCCGCGGCCCGGCGGCGGGCGGAGGCGGACGGCAAGGTCGGCCCGTTCGACAAGGCCGTCGACGTCGCGGTGCGCCACGCGGAGGCGATGGAGCGCAAGGCGTTCGGCACCGGCTCCGGCCCCGGCGCCTCGCTGCGGATGCAGCACCAGATCTTCGACAAGCTGGTCTACAGCAAGGTCCGCGAGGCGATGGGCGGCCGGGTGCGGCACGCGATGTCCGGCGGCTCGGCCATGGAGCGCCGGCTGGGCCTGTTCTTCGCCGGCGCCGGCGTGCGGATCTTCGAGGGCTACGGCCTGACGGAGAGCACCGCCGCCGCCACCGCGAACCCGCCGGAGCGGACCCGCTTCGGCACCGTCGGCACGCCCGTCCCCGGCACCACCGTCCATATCGCCGAGGACAGCGAGATCTGGCTCTACGGAGGCCAGATCTTCCAGGGCTACCACAACGACCCCAAGTCGACCGATGCCGTGCTGCACGACGGCTGGTTCGCCACCGGGGACCTCGGCTCCCTGGACGAGGACGGCTATCTGACGATCACCGGCCGCAAGAAGGAGATCCTCGTCACCTCCGGCGGCAAGTCGGTCTCGCCGGTGTCCCTGGAGGAGCGCGTCCGGGCCCATCCGCTGGTGGCCCAGTGCATCGTCGTCGGCAACGACCGGCCGTTCATCGCCGCGCTGGTGACGCTGGACCCGGAGGCGGTCGCGCACTGGCTGACCATGCGCGGCAAGCCGGAGATGCCGCCGACCGACCTGGTGCGCGACCCGGACCTGGAGACCGAGATCCGGCGCGCCGTCGTCGCCGCGAACACCCTGGTCTCCCAGGCCGAGTCGATCCGCACGTTCCGGATACTGGCCAACCAGTTCTCCGAGGAGCACGGCCTGCTGACCCCCTCGCTCAAGCTCAAGCGCAAGGCCATCGAAGCGGCCTACGCGGTGGAGGTCGACGCGCTGTACCGGGGGTGAGGGGGCGGGGTGGGGCCGTGCCCCAGGGGCCGTCGGCCGCCCGAAGGGGTCCCTCCCGGGATGACCCGGATTTCCGGGCTTGTCGGCATGCTCGGGAATGTCCGGCGGCGGATGATCGTTGAGACCGCTGTACGCGAAGGCCGACGTAAGGATCGATTCCCCCGTGAGCACGGTTCCGTCCATCACGCTCAACAACGACCTCCCGATGCCCCAGCTCGGTTACGGCGTCTGGCAGATCCCCGACGACGAGGCGTTCGCGGCCGTCGGGCACGCCCTGGAGGCCGGGTACCGCAGCATCGACACCGCGGCGATCTACGGCAACGAAGAGGGCACCGGAAAGGCGCTCGCCGCCTCGGGCATCGCCCGTGAGGAGCTCTTCGTCACGACCAAGCTCTGGAATTCGGAGCAGGGCTACGACGCCACCCTCCGCGCGTTCGACGCCTCGCTGGCCAAGCTCGGCCTGGAGTACGTCGACCTGTACCTGATCCACTGGCCGCTCCCGGCCCGGGACACGTACCTCGACACGTACCGGGCCTTCGAGAAGATCTACGCGGACGGCCGCGCCAAGGCCATCGGTGTCTCCAACTTCCAGCCCGCCCACCTGGAGCGGCTCCTGGGCGAGACCTCGGTCGTCCCGGCGGTCAACCAGATCGAGCTGCACCCGCAGTTCCAGCAGTCCGAGTCCCGCGCGTTCCATGCCCGGCACGGCATCGCGACCGAAGCCTGGTCGCCGCTCGGCCAGGGCAAGGGCCTCCAGGACCCGACGCTCGCCGAGCTGGCCCGGAAGCACGGCAAGACCCCCGCCCAGGTGGTCCTGCGCTGGCACCTCCAGATCGGCAACGTCGTCATCCCCAAGTCCGCCACCCCGTCGCGGATCCGGGAGAACTTCGACGTCTTCGGCTTCGAGCTGGACGACGCCGATCTGGCGGCCGTCGCCAACCTGGACTCGGGCACCCGCATCGGCCCGGACCCGGCCACGTTCGACGTGGCCTGATGCCACCGGGGCCACCGCGCGACCGACACCCGGTACGGCGCCGTCACTTCCGTTCGCGGACGGAAGGGACGGCGCCGCGGCGTCCGGGGACGGCCGCCCGGCCCGGCGGTTCCGCAGCGGGCGGCGGCGGGGGCGGCCCGCGGCGGTGCGCGGTGTCGAGTGGCGGGGTCGGCGGGCGGCGGGAACTGTGGAAAGGGGGCGGTCCCAGCGGCCCGGCCGTCCGGGTCGGTTGCCACTGGGCGGCTACCACTCCGCTCCGAGGAGGCACCGATGCCCGACGTCACCACTCCCTACGCTCCCGGGACGCCCTGCTGGGTCGACCTCGCGGCCCCGGACCAGCAGGCCGCCATCGACTTCTACGCCGGCGTCCTCGGCTGGACCGGCGAGATCGGCCCGGCGGAGACCGGCGGTTATGCCGTCTGCCAGCTGAACGGGAAACCCGTCGCCGGCATCATGGCCGCGGTCCCCATGGGCGACCAGCCGGCGCCGCCGACCGTCTGGACCACGTATCTGTCCTCCGCCGACGCGGATGCCACCGCGCGGTCGGTGGAATCCGCCGGCGGCACCGTCCTCATGCCCGTCATGGACGTGATGACCCTCGGCCGGATGTGCATCGCCGCCGACCCCACCGGCGCGGTCTTCGGCGTCTGGCAGCCGGTCGACTTCCCCGGCGCCGGCGTGGTCAACGAGAGCGGTGCACTGATCTGGAACGAGCTCAACACCAGCGAACGTTCGGCCGCCTCCGCCTTCTACAAGGCCGCTTTCGGCATCGAGACCAGCGAGATGGAAGGCGCCCCGCACTACTACTCCCTCACCGTGCAGGGGAACCCCGTAGGCGGTATGCAGCCGATGCCCGAGCATCTGCCCGCCGACACCCCGTCCCACTGGCTGACGTACTTCGCGGTGGCGGACGCCGATGCGGCGGTCGCCAAGGTGACCGCGGCCGGCGGCAGCGCGATCATGGAGCCCTTCGACATGATCGCCGGCCGGATGGCCGTCGTGACCGACCCGCAGGGCGCGGTCTTCGCGATGATCCACCCGAAGCCGATGGAGCAGGGCTGAGCGGCGGGACGGGGCGACCGGCAGCCTGCCGCCCGTTCACGGCGGCGCCGTGAAGGCGCCCCGTAGGCAGCGCACGCCGGTGCGGAGCAGCAGGCCGGCGGCGGAGCGCCACGGAGTCGTCGAGCACCACCTCGCGGTGCCGCCGGTCCGCTGAGGACCGGGCCGCCAACCGGGCTTCCATCGGCCCTTGTTGCTGCTCCGGGTGGTGCCGTTGGGCGGCGCTCGGCAGCTGTTCGGGCAGATCGCCGTCCGGGTCGGGGCGGGGCGCCGCGCCGCCGAGGGCCGCGGTGGGCGGGGCCGGGTCGCGTCCGCCGAGTCCGGTGGCCGTTCAGGCCGGGGCCGCCGCCGGCGGCGCGTCGGGCCGACGCGGTGCGACCGGTACGCGCCCCGGCCTCACCCCGCCTCCGGGACCGGCCTCCCGGGCCGACGGGCCGGCTACTGTGCGCGCGCCGTGTGCACCGTCTGCGCGGCGAGCAGGAAGGCGTCCGGGCGGCGGGTGATGCCGGCGGGGTCGTAGGGGTCCGTGAGGCGGGCGAGGGTGCTCAGGTCGTCCGGATCCAGCTGGTCGCCGTAGAGCTCCACGGCGCGGGTGAGATTGGCCTGGATGTAGTGGCGGGCGTCGGCGGAGAGGGGCGCCGGCAGGTCCAGCAGGAAGCTGCGGGTCCGGGGGGTGCGCAGGCCGGCGTCGGCCAGGAAGGCGGGCCAGTCCTCGATGGCGTCGGCCGCGTCGGGGAGCGCCACGCGCATCTCCGTGAACCAGTCCTCGGCCGCCGCGTCCAGGCGCGACTGGAGCCCCGGCCGACCGATGCCGATGTCGCGCGGCAGGAAGCGCGGCGCGAGGCCGCCCTCGGAGACGGCGAGCAGCCCGCCGGGCCGCAGGTGGCCGGCGAGGGCGGCGACCGCGCCGCGCTGGTCGCCGACGTGGTGCAGCGCCCGGCTCGACCAGATGACATCGGCGCCGCCGAGCGAGTCCAGGCCGTACGGGACCTCGGCGAGGTGGGTGTGGATCCGGTCGCCGAGGCCGAGGCGCGCGGCGCGGGCCCGGGCGCGCTCCAGGACGGCGCCGTTCGCGTCCACCGCGCACACCTCGGCGGCCGGGAAGGCGCGGGCCAGGAGGCAGCTGACGACACCCGGCCCGCTGCCGATGTCCAGGATCCGGCCGACGGCGCCCTCCCCGGCACCGGTATCTGATGCACCGTCAGCGATCAGCAGGTCCCGCAGCCACCCCGCGGCCTGCTCGTAGAGCGGGGTCTGGAGGGCGGCGCCCCGTTCGAGGAGCGGACCGAGCTCCGCCCAGTCGATGGCGGCGCCGTCCTGCGGGTGCCCGTCCACGGGGCGGTCGTGACTGCTCATGGCATCGAGCCTCCGTTACGGGTCGTTGCGGGGCAAACTGCCTTCCGGTCCGGAGGTCCCCGCCGCGGCCCCTGGTTACGGCGCGGCTGCGGGCCACCGTAAGGTCGGGACCTGTGGGTACTCCGGGATGGATGCCGCCGACGGATACCGAGCGGCGGCTGTACGAAGCGACGGCGCGTGGTGACTGGGACGGACAGGTCGCGGCGATCGCCGGCGAGGATCTGTACCTGGCGGTGCCGCAGCAGGGTCAGGACCCCCTTCCCGTCTACGACGACCCGGCGGCGGGCGGTAAGTGCATTCCCGTACTGACGCGCGGCATGCTGCCGCCCTGGCAGCCACAGCAGTTTTTCGACCGGGTGTCGGTCGAGGAACTGGCGCAGGACTGGCCCAACGACCGGTGGCAGCTGGCGGTCAACCCGGGCACCCCGTTCGCCGCGTACCTGGCCGCGACGCCCGCCCACCGCGCCGGCTGGCTGCGGGTCCGGGCGCAGTACGGGCCGCGGCCCGGCGGGCTGCTCGCCGCCCATCAGGGCGCTTGGCAGCACGGCCCGGTCGCGCAGGGACTGGCCTGCGGCGCGCCGCTCGCGGTGCACCACAGCGTCCCGTGGAACGAGCTCGGTACCGCGTTCCTGGACTACGCCTCGGACGCGGAGACGCTGCGCGAGCAGTGGTCGGTGACCGACCCGGCCGGCTGGCAGCAGCGCTTCGACCAGCTGCTCGGCGGGCGGTTCGTACCGGCCGAGACGGAGGCGGCGCTGCGCGCCCGGCACGGCGGGGCGCCGGGAGCGGGGGCGGGGGTCCCGTCCGGGGACGCGCCCGCGGTGCCCGAGCTGGTGGACCGGTACGAGGAGCGGTTCCGGGCGGACGGCCTGCTGCCGGCCGGCGGCCGGGTGGTGTCGCTGGCCGCACTCGACCTCGCGCACGCCGTCGGCCTGGTGCGGTGGGGGCTGGGTGCGCGGCTGTGTGCACCGCCGCAGGCCGAGCAGGCGGTGACGCGGGTGGCCGCGCGGGCCCGTGAGGTGTACGGCTCGTGGGACGAGTTCGCCGCGGGCTATGCGCTGGGCCGGATGCTGGCGTTCGACAACGGCTGGTTCGGGCCGCCGTACACCGAGGCGGCGCACATCCACCGGGTACTGACCCGGGACCCGGCCTCTCCGTGGCGCTCCCTGCCCTTCTCCTCACGGGGGGATGGCGTGGCATCGTTCGCCTGACAGCGGCGGCGGAGAACCGGGATGATGCAGGACCAGTACGGCACAGAGGACGGATACGACATGGGCGCGAGCAGTATGCGCGGCGAGGCGCGCCGGCGGACCACGACGGCGGAGCCCGCCCCGGAGGCCGACGCCGCACCGCCCGGGGCCCCGGCACCGGCCGCCGCCGCGCGCCCGGCCCACCGCCCCGCCTGGAAGCGGTACCGCACCGCGCTGCGCCGTACACCGCTGTCCGTGTGGCACGACGATGTGACGGACTGGGCGGCGAGCCTGACGTACTACTCGGTGCTGGCGCTGCTGCCGTCGGCGATCGTGACCATCTCGCTGATCGGGCTCGCCGATCCGGCGGGCACCGAGCAGCTGATCAACCGGCTCAGCTCGATCGCGCCCGCCGAGTCGGGCGCGACGGTCCGCCATGCGCTGGTCGTCATGGCGCACCAGCGCACCGCCGCTTGGGTGGTGGTGGGCGGTGCGCTGGCCAGCGCGCTGTGGTCGTCGTGCAGCTATCTGGCGGTGTTCCGGCGGGCGCTGCACGCCATGCACCGTACGAAGGACGACCGGCCGCCGTGGCGGAAGGCGCCGCGGATCATCGTGACGGCGCTGCTGCTGATGGCGCTGCTGATCAGCAGTGCGGTGGCGCTGCTGGTGAGCGGGCCGGTGGCGACCGCGCTGGGCCGGGCGCTGGGTCTCGGCGAGGCGGGCGAGACGACCTGGAACGTGCTCCAGTGGCCGCTGCTGCTGCTTCTGGCGACCGTGCTGGCGATGGTGCTGTTCCGGTCCGGGCCGCCGCATTCGCGCGGGGTGCGGCGGGCGGGGCCGGGCGGGGTGCTGGCGGTGCTGCTGTGGCTGGTGTCGTCGGCGGGCTTCGCCTTCTACGCCTCGTACGTGGGCACCTTCAACCGGCTCTACGGTTCGCTCGCCGGGCCCGTGGTGTTCCTGATCTGGCTGTGGTTCTCGAATCTGTCGCTGCTGTCCGGCGCCCAGTTCAACGTCGAGCTGGCGCGCGCCGGCCGGATCATCAAGCCGCGCGCCCCGAGCTGACGGCCGGCCCGGCTCAGTCGGCGCCGTGCGCCGCGGCGATCTCCTCGATCCGGTGGGCCAGGCCGAAGTCGAGAGCGGTGATCCGGCCGCCGATGCTGTGCGTGTTCACCGCGACGGCGAGCCGGTTGTACCCCAGCGTCAGATCCGCGTGGTGGTCCAACTCCTCCTGGATCCGGGCGATGTGCATGACCATCACGGCGGCCGGGAGGTGGCCGCGGAAATGGTAGCGGCGGCACAGCAGGGTGCCGTCGACGGTCCAGCCGGGCAGCTCCGCGAGGCGGTCCCGGATCTCCTCGTCGCTGAGCGGTTCCACCTGAGCATGCATCGCGCTCGCCTCCCACCGTGTGCCGGTGCCGCCCTACGGGTGCGGCACCTCCAGCCTGTCACGGCGGGCGCGGTTCGCGCGCCCGCGCACGGAGGGTGAGCGGCGCCCTTCCGTGTGCCACGGCCGCGGACGCGCGGCGGTCCCGCCCGGTCACACCGCCGCGACCTCCAAGTTACCGAAGGTAACACCAGTCGCGTCGGTTACTTTCCCCCCATGACGACTACCGCGGCGCTCGCGCCGGAATCCACGGGTGTGGGCACCCTGTTGCGGGAATGGCGCGACCGGCGCCGGATAAGCCAGCTGGAACTGGCGCTGCGCGCCGACTCCTCCGCCCGCCACATCAGCTTCATCGAGACCGGCCGGGCCCGGCCCAGCCAGGAGATGGTGCTGCGGCTGGCCGAGCATCTCGACGTCCCCGTACGGGAACGCAACGTCCTGCTGATCTCGGCCGGTTACGCCCCGAGCTTCCCGGAGACCCCGCTGGACGACCCGTCGATGACCGCGCTCCGGGCGGGCCTGGAACGGATGCTGAGCGGCTACGAGCCGTACCCCGCCCTGGTGGTGGACGGCGTGTACCACGTGCAGGCGGCGAACAACGGCATCGCCATGCTGCTCGACGGCATCGACCCGGCCCTGCTGCGACCACCGCTCAACGCCATGCGGATCACCCTCCACCCGGGCGGCCTGGCCCCCCGCATCCGCAACTTCCTGGAGTGGCGCGGGCATCTTCTCGACCAGATGGAACGGCAGTTGGCGCTGCTGCGGTCGTCGCCGCTGCGGGATCTCTACGACGAGGTGAGCGGGTACCCGCTGCCCGAGGGCGGGCGGGAGACCGCGGCGTTCGGCGACCATCCGCCGTTCGCCCTGCCGATGATGATCGAGCACGACGGCGCGGTGCTGTCCTTCATCTCGACGATCGCCACCTTCAACACCCCGATGGATGTGACCGTTTCGGAACTGGCGGTGGAGACCTTCCTGCCCGCCGACCCCGAAACGGCCGCGTTTCTGCGGACGTCGACGTGATGCGGGTACCGGTCGCCGGCCGCGCCTGACATCACGTCACCGCGCGGCGCCTCACATCGCCGGGACGCGGTCCAGGAATCCGAGCACCGAACGGATCCGGCCGTCCGCCGCCAGCCGCACCACGTCGAACCCGGCGACCGGCGCCGACCCGTCCGGGGCCACCAGCTCCCAGCCGAACCGTGCGATGTCGTGGTGGCCGTCCACCGCCCCCAGCAGCCGGAAGACGAACCCCGGGAACTGCTGGTGCGCGCCGGCGATCGCCGCCGCAAGCCCCTCGTGGCCCGCGACGTCGGCCAGCGGGTCGGTGTAGGTGGCGTCCTCGGTGAACGCCGCGGCGACCGCCTTGGCCCGCCCGCCTTCCTCGGTGGCGTTCCACGCCTCGATGTACCGCGCCGCGGCGGCGGAGTGGTCGATGGCCTGACCGGCGGTGCTGTACTGCTCGTGCTGCGACATGGCGAACTCCTGGTGATATCCGGAAGAGACGTAGCGGCATCGGTTCGCGGGCCGGAGTGCGCCGGCCCGCGAACCGATGCCGCTACCCTGCCGACACCGGCCGGGAGGGTCGATTACGTGGGAGGTAATCCCCCGGACCGCACAGGGACTTGGCCGCCGGCACGAGGGAGGAACGTGCTGCCGGTGGACACCGGGGCCCGGCCTCCTGGCCGGCCCCCGGCGGTCCGGCTGCTACGCGCCCGGGCCGCTGCCGCTGAGCACGGGGGACGGCGCCGCCTCCCGGGCCTCCTCCGTGCGCTCCTCGTCGTCGCGGCGCTCCGCGCGGTCCGACCGCCGGGCGGCCATCAGCGCGTACACCAGGATGCCGGCGAAGAGGAACAGCACGCCCTGGTAGATGGCCGCGTAGCCGGCGCCGGCGACGAGCCAGAAGGTGAAGCCGAACGCGAGCACCGCAAGCGTCAGATCGCGGGCGAAGCGGCCGGGGCGGACCTTGTCGCGACGGCCGCTGAGCAGGAAGTAGATCTGGGCGCCGGCCGCCAGGAGGTAGGGGACGGTGGCCGAGAAGGTGGTGATCAGCACCAGGATCTCGAAGACGCCGCCGGTGCCGAGGAAGTAGTTGATCACCGTCAGGGCGCTGGCCAGCACGGCGGCGGCCAGCACGCCGAAGGTGGGCACCCCGCGCTGCTTCTTGAGGAACGCGGCCGGGAAGAGGCCGTCCTTGGCGGCGGCGTACGGGGACTGGGCGCTCATCAGGGTCCAGCCGTTGAGCGCGCCGACGATGGAGATCACGGCCGCCGCGGCGATGACCGTACCGCCCCAGTGGCCGCCGAACATCGCGTCCACCGCGTCCGAGAACGGCGCCTGGGACTTCACCAGCTTGTCGTGGGAGACGGTGCCGAAGACGGCGAGGGTGCCGAGCAGGTAGACCACGGCGGCGCCGATGGTGCCGAGGACGGTGGCCCGGCCGACGTTGCGCTCCGGGTCGCGGACCTCGCCGGCGCTCATCGCGGCGGACTCCACGCCGACGTAGCTGTAGAGGAGGATCGCCGCCGCCGCGGACAGCCCGCCGAGGGTGCTGCCGCCGCCCTCGTGGAACGACCCGAGCTTGTGCGGGTCGAAGAAGAACATCCCGACGATCGCGATGAACAGCAGCGGGACGAACTTGAGGACGGTGGAGACCAGTTGGACCGCGCCGACGTAGCGGGTGCCCGCGAAGTTGGCGAGCGCCGGCAACCACAGCGCACCCAGGGCCACCGCGAGATCGAGGCCCTTGGACCCGTGCCCCGGGAGGAGGACGTGCACATAGCCGACGGCGGCCACCGCCAGCGCCGCGTTGCTGACCCAGGTCATGGTCCAGTACGACCAGGCGGAGAGGAACCCGGCGAAGTCGCCGAACGCTTCACGCGCGTAGACGTAGGGGCCGCCGGTGTCCGGATGGCGCTGCGCGAGCCGCCCGAAGACCAGCGCGAGACAGATCGCGCCGAGCGTGAGGACGCCGAAGGCGACCAGGCTGATGGTCCCGAAGGGGGCCACCGAGGCCGGCAGCAGGAAGATGCCGCCGCCGATGATGTTGCCCATCACGAGGGCGGTGGCGGTGATCAGGTTCAACCGGAACGGACGGTTCGATGGAACGTCCAGGTCAGAGGCGGTAGGGGTGACCTCTGCGGCAGGATCGCGGTGCATGGTGTGTGACGCGTCTCTCGTCGTGCTGACTCGCCGGGGTGCCGGCTGGGCCTATGGTCACCGGACGCCCGCACGCCTCAAAATCGCCGCGAATCCTTCTGCCGGACCCGTCCGTCAGGCGAATATCTTCGGTCGTGCCACCTGAAGGCAGGACGACCGCGCCACTACCCGTGCGCGTTGCATCGATTTCGCCGTGGCGGCCCGCGAATCGCGCTGTCTCGCATGGTCAACCGCCGGCAGCTCGACGCGGGCGGCGAGGTGCTGCTCTTCGGCATCGGCCCGGCCGCGGTGCTGCGCGCACGGCATCCGCCCGCGCAACGACCTGCCGGTCGGCGAGAACCTTCAGGACCACGCCCACGCCGGGCTGTCCTACCGCACCGACACCGAGTCGCTGACCAGCGCCCGAACACCCGAGAACCTGGCGCCGCTCACCGGTCACGGCCGCGGCCCGCTGACGTCCAACGTGGCGGAGGCCGGCGCATTCCTGCGCACCCGCGACGACCTGGCCGCGCCGGACGCGCAGATCCACGCCGCCCCGGTGATGTTCGTCGACGACGGGCTCGGCGCGCCCGGCGAGCACGCGTTCGTGATCGGGGCGGTCGTCCTGCGGCCCACCAGCCGGGGCCGGGTCGCGCTGCGGTCCGCACTGCCCTCCGCCAAGCCCCGTATCCAGCACCGCCACTACGCCACCCCCGAGGACCGCGACACGATGGTGCGGGCCATACGGATGGTGCTGGACATCGCGGAGCAGCCTGCGCTCGCGGCCCATCGGCGCGGCCCGCTCCGGGTACCCGCCTCCCTGCCACGCCCCGGCCGCACCGCCCACCGCCGCCGGAACCGGCCGGAGAGCGGCGGCCACTCCCCACTGACCGCACCCCACCCACCCGACGGAGAGGACACCCCATGCGCCTGCTGGTCACCGGTGCCGCCGGTTTCATCGGATCCCACTACGTGCGCGGCCTGCTGTCCGGGGCCCACCCCTCCGCCCGCGACGTCCACGTCACCGTGCTCGACAAACTCACCTATGCCGGCAACCCCGCCAACCTGGCACCGGTGCGCGACCATCCCGGCTTCACCTTCGTCCACGGCGACATCTGCGACGCAGCGCTCCTCACGGACCTGCTGCCCGGTCATGACGCGGTGGTCAACTTCGCCGCCGAAACCCACGTCGACCGCTCCCTCAGCGGCCCGGACGACTTCGTGCGTACCAACGTCCTCGGCACCCACACTCTGTTGGAGGCGGCGCGCCGGGCCGCGGTGCCGCGCCTCGTCCACGTCTCCACCGACGAGGTGTACGGCTCCATCGACGAAGGCTCGTGGACCGAGGACAGCCCGCTGCGGCCCAACTCGCCCTACGCCGCCACCAAGGCCGGTGCCGACCTGCTCGTCCGCTCCTACGCCCGCACCCACGGACTGGACGTGAGCATCACCCGGTGCAGCAACAACTACGGGCCGTACCAGTACCCGGAGAAGGTCATTCCGCTCTTCGTGACCACCCTGCTGTCCGGCGGGACAGTCCCGCTCTACGGCGACGGCCGCAACGTCCGCGACTGGCTTCACGTCGACGACCACTGCCGGGGCATCCACCTCGTTCTGGAGCAGGGCCGCCCCGGCGAGGTCTACCACATCGGCAGCGGCGAAGAGCTGACCAACCTCCACCTGACCGAGCTCCTGCTGGACGCCTGCGGTGCCGACCCCGACCGCGTCCGCCACGTCCCGGACCGCCCCGGCCACGACCGCCGCTACTCCCTCGACGACCGCAAGCTGCGGGCCCTGGGCTACGCCCCCCAAGTGCCGTTCGGCACCGGGCTGCTGGACACCGTCACCTGGTACCGCGACAACCCCGGCTGGTGGCAGCCCCTGCGCAGCCGGGACACCGGGCCGACCAAGGACTAAGGAGAGGCACCATGCGCGGCATCATCCTCGCCGGCGGCTCCGGCAGCCGGCTGCAACCGGTCACCACCGTCTCCTCGAAGCAACTGCTGCCGGTCTACGACAAGCCCATGATCTACTATCCGCTGTCGGTGCTGATGCTCGCCGGCATCCGGGAGATCCTTCAACCGGCACTTCGCCGACCAGGGCCGCGCCCGCCTCGTCGACCTGGGGCGCGGCAGCGCGTGGTTCGACACCGGCACCCACGAGAGCCTGATGGACGCCGCCCTCTTCGTCCAGGTCCTGGCCAAGCGCCAGGGCATACGACTGGCCTGCATCGAAGAGGTCGCCTACCGCATGGGCTTCATCGACGCCGAACAACTCGCCGTCCTCGGCAAGGAGTTCACCGCCACCTCGACCTCCGGCTACGGCCGCTGCCTGCTGGAACTCGCCGGCCGCTGACGAAGCCCCGCGCCCTCACCGGGTGTGGTCCCCTGCCGGGTCCCCGGGCGGGGCGGCATCCCGGCGGAGTCCGTCCGCCGCCCGGTCGAGGGGCAGTTGCGGGCCGTCCGCCTCGCGCAGCCAGCGGCGCAGCACCTGGTGGACGTGTTCCGCGCCGACCAGCGGCGCGCCGTCCGGGACCGGCGGGGTCAGTTCCACCGGCCAGAGGAGGAAGGGGTGGCTCTGGGCGCCGCCCAGCCCGCCGTGCGAGCCGATCTGCTCCTCGAAGGCGTGCACCTCGCCGGTCGCCGGATCGCAGGCGGAGTTGATCATGAGGTCGGCGACGTGCGGGAAGCGGTCGGTACGGCGTACCGCGTCGGCCGCACCGGCGCCGAACGGCGCCAGCGGGTCGCTGCCGATGACCCGCCCGGTGTCGAGGTGCAGCTCACCGCCGTCCGTGCCCAGGGCCACCGCGCCGTGTTCGGCGGAGCGGACGAGCAGGAAGCCGATGCCCGGGTGCTGGGCGAGGGTGCCGAGCAGTGCCGGGTACCGGCGGTCCAGTTCCTCGCGGGTGATCCGGCCGGGCACGTCGGGGAAGGACACCAGCCCGAGGTTCCCGGAGGCCAGCACGACAGGCTGGGAGCCGCCGTGCCCGCCGTCCGTCCCCTCGGGCCGGCCCAGCGCGGCGCGCGCCGCCTCCCGGGCCTCGGCGCCGCTCGGCGTCCGCCCGGCCCGCCGCGGCACCGGCAGCCCGCACCCCGCGCGGACCAGGTCGCCCAGGCTCAGCCCGAAGCGCTCCCGGAACGTCGCGCCGGGACTCTGCCCGTGGTCGGAGAGCAGCACGATGCGGTACCGGCGCGGCGCGTGCCGGGCGGCCTCGGCGATCAGCGCGATGCACCGGTCGAGGCGACGCAGCACCTGGTGGGTGTCCCGGTGGGCGGGACCGGAGTGGTGGGCCACTTCGTCGAACGCGACGAGGTCGGCGTAGACCGCGGTCCGCCCGGCCAGCATGTCCCCGACGACGGCCGCGACCACCACATCGCGCTCGACGACTGTCGCGAAGGCCCGGATGACGGGGTACAGGCCGCCGCGTCCGACCCGTGGCCGCTCGCGGCGGCAGCGGCTGCGCAGCGACTGCGCGATCTCCCGGACGACCTCCGCGGCGAAGGACACCGCGGTCCGGGTGGCGTTGGCCGGGTCGGAGAAGTACGCGAAGTAGCCGGCCCGGGAGCGGTTGTACCGGCCGCGCCGGGCGGCCACCGACATGACCAGGGCGACCTGGTCGGCGCCGCCGCTGAAGAGGTTGCCGCGGCTGGCGCCGTCGTAGGCGAGCAGCCCGCCGTCGCCGGTGCGCTCGATGGCGCGGCGCTGGAGTTCGGCGGCGCCGGTCGGCCGGTTGCTGACGATCAGCTGGCCGGTCTCCTTCTCGTACCAGCGGAACGCGGGCAGGTCCTCGTTGCTGCCGTGCAGGATGGCGAGCTGGCTGGCGCCGGTCTGGCTGGACCAGTCGGTGCGCCACGGGGTGAGGCGGTGGCTGCCGCCGGTCCATCGGGCGACGGTCTCCATCAGTGGCCGCTCGCCCCGCGTCGCCGCGCGCAGCAGGTCATGGCCCACACCGTCGAGCTGGAGGAAGACCGTGCCGGGCGTGGCGGGGCCGGGGGCGGCGCCTGCCCGCCTCCCGCGCCGCCCGGCGAGCCGCACCAGCCGCCGGCGGTACGCCTCGTCGTTGCGCACCGCCAGGAAGGCGGAGGTCGCCGACGACGCCGCGGACATCACCGCCGCGACGATCACCGCGGTCCCCGGCGTCGTGTACCCCCGCCCCACCGGAACGAGATCCAGCGCGACCAGCAGCAGCGACCCGTTGAGGAAGAACACCAGCAGCCCGAGCACCAGCGCCGGCACCAGCAGCAGGGCACGCACCAGCAGCGGCCACACCAGGGCGCTGAGCAGCCCGAACGCGCCGGCGCCGAGCGCGGCGGCGAGGGCGGTGCGGGTGAGACTGTCGCCGCCCGCCGACTGGAGCCGGAAGTCCGGCAGCACCGCGGTCAGCGCGAGCAGGGTGAGACTGGAGACGGTCCAGACCGCGAGCACCCTCAGGAGGGCGCCGCCGAGGCTCTTCCACCGCGGGGTCCGCACGCCCACCCGCCCTCCCGCTCCGGCCCGCCGCACCGGCCGCGCGGGCATCGCGACCCAGCGTGTCACAAGCGGCCAACCACACCGCGACACCACGGCCTTGTCCCCCGGCGGCGGATGGCCGGTGCGTCCCCTGGCGCCCCGCATCCGGGCGGAAACCGGCGGAGTGGGCGGCGGAGGCGCCCGGTCGTGGTGGAGTGGTGGAGTGGAGCAGGTGCGCGGGAGCGCCGCCGTGCCGGAACGCACGACGGGCGAGGACGAGCCGGGAGGTGGAGGAGAGGTGCCGGTGGAGATCACCTGGTGGGGACATGCCACGGTGACGGTCGAGGACTCCGGGGTGCGGGTGCTGACGGACCCGCTTTTCGCGGCCCGGCTCGCACATCTGCGCCGGCGCCGGGGCGCGCTCCCGCCGCCCGAGGCGGCCCGCGCCGACGCCGTACTGATCTCCCATCTGCACGCCGACCACCTGCACCCCGCCTCCCTGGCCCGGCTCGCCCCCGGGACCCGGCTGATGGTCCCGTACGGGGCGACCGCGGCGGTACCGGCCCTGCGCCGGGTTGCCGCGGCCCGCGCCCTCCCGATCACCGAGCTGCGGCCGGGCGAGGAGTGCCGCGTACGCGCACGGGGCGGGGAGGGGGCGTCGGCCGTGGAAGGCGGGACCGGCTCGCTGACCGTCCGCGCGGTACCGGCCGCGCACGACGGACGGCGGATCCCGTACGGCCCGCACCGCGTCCCCGCCCTCGGCTATGTCGTCCGGGGCGCGGCACGGACGTACTTCGCGGGCGACACCGGGCTGTTCCCCGAACTGCCCGACGAGGTCGGCCCGTGCGAGGTGGCGGTGCTGCCGGTGGGCGGCTGGGGTCCGTTCCTCGGGCCCGGCCATCTGGACGCCCGGCGGGCCGCGGTGGCGGCGGCGCGGCTGGCACCGTGCAGCGCGGTGCCGGTCCACTACGGCACGTACTGGCCGATCGGCATGGACGCCGTACGGCCGCATGAATTCCATGCGCCGGGACAGGAGTTCGAGCGGCAGGCGGCACGGGTCGCGCCGGAGGTGACGGTGCACCGGCTCGGGCACGGCGAGTCGGTACGCCCGAGGACCGCCCGGTGACGCCGCTCGCCGGACTGGGCGCCGGGATGGCGGCGGGGATGGGCGCCGGCGTGGGCGAGGTCGTCACCCGGGTCCCGCCCGAGTCGACCCAGCAGGCGGTGGGCTATCCCTCGCTCTTCCTGCTCGTGGTGCTGGGCTCTCTGGTGCCCGTCGTCCCTACGGGAGCGGTGGTCAGCTCGGCCGCGGCCGTCGCGTTCCACCACAGTTCGCCGTTCGCCCTGCTGTACGTCTTCGCGGTCGCGTCACTGGCGGCGTTCCTCGGGGATCTGGGCCTGTACTGGCTCGGCATGCGGGGTCTTGGCTCCCGCAAGGGCTCGCGCTGGCCGGCCCGTTTGCGCGCCCGCGCCGCGCCGGAGCGCCTCGCGCAGGCCCAGCGCAGACTCCGGGAGCACGGCGTCCTGGTCCTGGTGCTGTCCCGCCTGGTACCGGCCGGCCGGATCCCGGTCATGCTCGCCTGCCTCCTCTCGGCGATGCCGCCGCGCCGCTTCGTACGGGGCGACATCCCGGCGTGCCTGGCCTGGGCCGGGACCTACCAGCTGATCGGCCTCCTGGGCGGCTCGCTGTTCCCCGAACCGTGGCAGGGCGTGGCCGCGGCCCTCGCCCTGACGGTACTGGTCAGCGCGGCTCCCGGGGTGTGGCGCCGGCTCCGCCCGGCACCGGCGGGCGGCGGCGAGCGGCCTGCCGGCGAGACACCGGGCGGGGAGTCGTAGACAGGGGTGCGGTGGCCGGGCGTCGGGGTCGGCGTTGGGGTCCCCCTGCATCGCCGCCCGCCGGCTCAGCGGCGGGCGCCCCCCGAGGCGACCTCGTCCAGGACGCGCGACGACCCCACCGGCAGGTCCCACAGGTCCTCGCGCGCGAGCCCGGCCGCGGCCCAGGCGGCGCGGACCCGGCGCAGCGGCTCCAGCGGCGGCTCGGCGGAGAGCAGGAACGTGGACCAGTGCATCGGGACCAGGCACCGCGCCCCCAGGTCCTGGCAGGCCCGTACGGCCTCCTCCGGGTCGGTGTGCACCGGCCGCAGCATCCAGCGCGGGTCGTACGCCCCGATGGGCAGCAGCGCGAGGTCGATGCCCTGATAACGGCGGCCGATCTCCTCGAACCAGTGGCCGTAACCGGTGTCCCCCGCGAAGTGGATCCGCCGCCCGTCGGGTGCGGTGAGCAGCCAACCGCCCCAGAGGGAGCGGCAGGTGTCGGTCAGCGTCCGCTTGCTCCAGTGGTGCGCGGGAACGAAGTCGAAACGTACGGTTCCGCCGGGCGCGGGCAGTTCGACCGCCTCCCACCAGTCCAGGTCGGTGGCCTGCGTGAAGCCGCGCCTGCGCGCCCAGGGCGCGAGTCCCGCGGGGAGCAGCAGCGGGGTGTCGCGCGGCAGCCGCTTGAGGGTCGGCACGTCGAGGTGGTCGTAGTGGTTGTGGCTGATGACGACGGCGTCGACCGGCGGCAGATCCTCCCAGCGGACCCCTACGGGGGTGACCCGGGCCGGCGTGCCGAGGATCTTGCGGGACCAGACCGGGTCGGTCAGTACGGTCAGCCCGCCGATCCGGATGACCCAACTGGCGTGCCCGGCCCAGGTCAGCGCCATGGTCGAGGGCTTCGCATCCGGCATCGGGCCGGGCGCGAAGGGGAGTTGCTGGATCTCCAGGAGCGCCTCGGGGGTCGGCCGCAGTTTGCCCTCGCGGGCGATCCGGGCCAGCGCCCGGACACCGGGCAGCGGCGCGGTCAGCCGGTCGGTGAAGTCCCGCGGCCAGGTGCGGGGTTCCCCCAGGGGACGCGGCTCGGCGAGCGGCGGCGGGGCGGTGTCCGGAAGGTGCGGGGGCACGGCGGCGCCGGGGGCCGTCCCGGTCTCCGCGACGGCGGTGCCGGTCAGGTCCGCCACCACGTCCGCGGCATCGCCAACGGCCCGCTCTGTAACGGCGTTACGGTCGGCATGCGGGAGCTGCTCGGTGCGGGAGGGCTCGGCGAGGGAGCGCTCGGTCTGTTCGGTCATCGAGGGGCTCCATTCGGTGGGCGGAACCAGGACGGGTCAGGGCCGGCGGCCGACCGCACCGGCGCCCGACACGGACCGGACAGGCATCGGTTGCGGGCGGGTACGGGCCGCGGTAACGGCGGCGCGGCGACGGGTGCAACGACCGGATCCGGGGCCGCAACGGGGATCGGAGCCCGGCCGTTCGGGGGCAGGGGAGTCGGAGGGACGCGGCGGAGTCGCAGTCACCGGCAACCGAAGCGGCAGCGGCACGAGCGGCCTGCGCGGCACCTGCGGAACCGCAGGCGGCGGGAGCATGAGGGGCATCGGAGGGCACGGGCACCGCGGCACCCGGAAGGACCGGTGGATCAGCTGTCCCCGCCCCCGTCCCCGTACGGGCCCCCGTCCGCGAACGCCTCCCCCTCCGGACCGGGCATCCCGCTCACCGCCCCCACCCCGGCCACGCCGCCCAGCCCCTCCAGCACCCGCGCGAGTGCCGCCAACTTCGCCCGTACATGCGGCAGTTCCAGCGGATCGGCGACGTCCAGCACCCGCTGCCGCGCCGCCGCGTCCACGCCGAGCAGCGCATCCGCCCCCAGCCGCACCCGCAGGGCATCCGGATCGTCACCGAAACGGTGCCCGCCACGAGCCGACCAGGGCGCCAACTCCCGTTCCAGGGCGACGGATTCGGTGATGCCGCGGGCGGCGAGCGGACGCCGCAGCGGATCCAGATCTGCGTAGAGGTGGCTCCCCGAGTGCGGCGGCCGGCAGAGCGCACCGGCCTCCGTCAGGGTGTGGTGCAGCGCCCCGGCGAGCACCCCGTACACCCGGGCGGCGGTCGCGATCCGGTCCCGTACCTCGTCGGGCTCGCCGAGCGCATGGGCGACCGCGCAGGCCAGCGGCCCGGGGAGCGGGGTGTGCAGCCCGGCGAGCACGGTACGGGTCGCGTCCCGGAGGACCTCACCCCGGCGGGTGCCGGGAAAACGGGCCAGCGCGACAGGCCAGCAGGCCGGCACCAGCGCGGCCCGCAGATCGGTCAGCACCACGACCTCACCGGGCAGCATCTCGGCGGGGCTGAGCACCACGGTGTCATGCGGATCGTGCAGCAGATCGCGGCGCGACTCGTCGCTGATGACCCACAGCCCCTCCTCGGCCGCGGCCTCGCACACCTCGTGCAGCTGCTCCGGCGGCGGGCAGGTGCCGGTCGGGTCGTCGGCGACGGAGAGGACCAGCACGCGCGGGGTGTCGCCGTGCATACGGGCCCGCCGCACCGTCTCCAGCAGCGCGAACGGGTCCGGCACCCCGCCCGATTCAGCCGGTACGGGCGCCAGGTGCACCGGCCGCCCGAGCAGCCGGGCGGGCGCCGCGTACCACTCGGAGCAGGGACGCGGCAGCACCACCGCGCCGCCCGCGGCGGCATACAGGGCGAGCAGCAGCGCCGCCGCCCCGGGGGCGGCGAGCACCCGGTCGGGCGGGGTGAACAGGCCGCGGCGCTCCCAGTAGCCGCAGGCGGCGGCGCGCAGCGGAGCGGAGCCGCCGGGGGGTTCGGGGGCGGTGCGGCCGGCAGCCGCGGAGAGGTACGCCGCGAGCTCCGGGAGGACCGGCAGGCCCACCGGCGGGTCCGGATCCGGCTCCCGCTGCGGATCGGGGGCGGTCCGCTGCATCCGTACCTCCACTCCACGACGGCCGGTCGATCGTGGGCCCATCACATGATGGGCGGCCCCGACTACCTTCGCAGATCACCGGCGTGGCGACGGCTGACGACACGTCAGCGGAGGGTGGGCGCTGGACCGGGTGGGACACGGCGCACTCAGGGGCGTGCGGCACACGGGGCCAGATGGGGCATCGTTTCGCTCATGCGTACGACCGACCGGCGCCGGCGGGCGCTACCCGGCCGGCACCGCCCGCGCCGGCGCCTCGTACCGGTGCACCTCGACCACCTCCACCGCGCCGGCCGCACCACCCACGGTCCACTCCTGCCGCTCGGTGCCGCGCCGCGCCCAGCCCCGGCGCTCGTACAGCGCGACCGCCGCGGTGTTCGTGATCTTCACCTCCAGTACGAGCCGCAGCCCGCGGGCCGCCGCCTCCGCCTCGACCGTCGCCAGCAGCCGCGCGCCCAGGCCGCTGCCGTGCGCGGCGGGCGACACATAGAGCCGGCTGACCTCGCCCCCGCACAGCGCGACATGGCCGGCCACCGCACCGTCCACCTCCGCGACCCAGGCGGCGGTCAGCCCGTCGGGCGTCAGCCAGCGCGCCGGCTCGGCGGGCCAGTGGTGCGGATAGCCGCTGCGGGTGTGCACCTCGGCGAGCACCGCCACACAGGCATCGAGATCGACGTCGTTCCGTCTCCTGATCATCCGCGCAGACAACCACACCCACCCGGATCCGTCAGCCCCTCATCCGACACCGACGGACCCCACCAACGGTCCGTACCACCGGCCCCTCCGGCCGCCCGTCCGCTCCACCGAGTCCGCCGCGACCGGCTGCCCCACCGGCGGGACCGGCGCCCCCCGCCGGCACCAGCGGCCCGGCGGACCAGCAGCGCCGATCGCGCGCTGCCGTGGTTCGACATCGCGGCCGGCGCGGCGGCCCTGAGCGGCCGGCCCGTCCGGCGTGCCGGGCTACGCGGGGTGGCTTCGCCGGCGGTGGCATCCGCGTCGGTGAACACCGTCGGCAAGCGCTCCGTACGGCACCGACGCCCGCCGCTGGACGCCGTCCCCGTGGCGCGGCAGCTCCGCCCCCGACCGCCACCACCTCCCCCCTCCGGGCACACGACCTTTGCCACGACTGCGGATCAGCGGACTCCCCGAGGGCACGCCTCGTGCCCACGGCGGTGAAGTGATGCTCTCGCCCGGCGAGTTGGCCCTGGATCAGCAGGACGAGTCCCTGACGGCCCATCACCCCATCCCCGAACAGCCCTCGCGCCCGACACCGCACCAACACTCCCGACCGGCCCGCACCCGGCACACCCGGCACACCCGCACCCCCCATGACAGCCCCCACCCCCTTTCCCTCGCCCCCTTCCCCCCGCCCCCCCACCTCCCTTCCCCTCTCCCATCCGTTCAGATAGCGAGACGCCACTCTCGTAATTCGAGACACCGGCGTACGGTGAGTGCACCACGCCGACGGGTGTCCGCACCACGGGCCAGGCCCCCGTGCGCCCGCCCCGACATACGCGAAGGAGCCGGCCATGCCGCAGGAATCCGCCGTCTACACCCACGGCCACCACGAGTCCGTACTGCGCTCCCACACCTGGCGCACCGCCGCCAACTCGGCCGGATACCTGCTGAATTCACTGAAGCCCCATATGCAGGTCCTGGACATCGGCTGCGGTCCGGGCACCATCACCGCCGACCTGGCGGCACTGGTACCCGACGGCCGGGTCACCGGCCTGGAACACGCGCCGGACGTCCTGGACCAGGCCCGCGCCACGGCCGCCGCCCGCGGGGTCGAGAACATCACCTTCACGGTCGGCGACGTCCACGCACTGGACTTCGCCGACGACACCTTCTGCGTGACCCACGCGCACCAAGTCCTGCAACACGTAGGTGATCCCGTTCACGCGCTGCGCGAGATGCGCCGCGTCACCAAGCCCGGCGGCATCGTCGCCGTCCGCGATTCGGACTACGCGACCATGACCTGGTACCCGGAGGTCGAGGGCATGGCGGACTGGCTGGACCTCTACCGCCGCGTGGCCCGCGGCAACGGCGGGATGCCGGACGCGGGACGCCAACTGCACGCCTGGGCTCTGGACGCAGGCTTCGCCCAGGAGGACATCACCGCTACGGCGAGCGCCTGGTGTTACCAGACCCCCGAGGAGCGGACCTGGTGGTCCGAGCTGTGGGCGGACCGCACGGTCGCCTCCTCCTACGCCGGAATCGCGGTGGGCGGCGGCCACGCCACGACGGACGAACTGGCCCGTATCGCCGCGGCCTGGCGGGACTGGGGCGCACGCGAGGACGGGTGGTTCGCCATGCTGCACGGCGAAATCCTGTGCCGGGTCTGACGAATGACCCGTTCCGCCGAATGATCAGTACTGCCGAATGATCAGTACTGCCGAATGATCAGTTCCGGATGCGGACCCCTGCCCCCGGAGGCCGGCCGGGGACGAGGGATCGCGCATGCGCAGCCGATCCAACTAGGCTGGTTCATATGGACATTCTGGGGACCTCGCTGCGGGTGTGCGTCGGCGATCTCGATGCCGCGATCAACGTCTACGAACGGCTGACCGGCGCGGAGGCGATCCGCTTCCAGCGCGGCGGTGTGGCGGTCGCGGCCGTCGGCTGCTTCTTCCTCATGAGCGGCCCCGAGGCGGAGTTGTCGGTCCTGCGGAAGATCACCGCGACCATCGCCGTCAAGAGCGTGGACGACGCGGTGGCCGATCTGACGGCGGTCGGCGCCGAGATCATCGCCGGCCCGCTGGCCACCCCCATTGGCCGCAACCTGATCGCCCGTCACCCCGACGGCTCGGTCTTCGAGTACGTCGACCGCGTCCAGGACGCCTAGGTGTTCTGTCGTCACCTTCCCGTCCGCCCCGCGACGACGGGAACGTGACGACAGGCCCTACGACTCATTCACCTCCGCATGCGTCACCGCCCCTCCATGCGTCACCGCCGCTCCGGTGGCCGGACATATCCGTGACGTATCGGCCCACCGGCACGCGGCGTTGGCGTATCTGCGCGCTGCCCGGCTGCTCCCCTCAACGGCCGGGCGGCGCACGGTAGCCATCCACCCCCGCGACCCGTTCGCCCCTCCCGGGACACCTCACGGCCACACCCCGCCTTCGCCTCTCCCCCGTACGCGCACCGTGTGCCTCACACCTCCAGGACGATCTTGCCGCGGGCCCGCCCCGCCATGCTGAGCCGGAACGCCTCGGCCGCCTCCGCCAGCGGGAACACCGCGTCGATCGGCACCGTCAGCTTCCCCGCGTCCGCGAGAGCGCCCAGCGCGGCCAGACCGGCGGAGTCGGGTCTGACCCACACCATGTGGCCGCCCTTCGCCCCGACCTCCCCATCGGCGATCGACACCACCCGGCTGCGGTCCTTCAGCACCTCCTGAGAGACATCCACGGCCCCGCCGCCGACGAAGTCCAGGGCCGCATCGACGCCTTCGGGTGCCAGCGCCCGCACCCGGTCCGCCAGGCCGTCCCCGTAAGTCACCGGCTCCGCACCGAGGGAGCGGAGGAAGTCGTGGTTGCGCTCGCCGGCCGTCCCGATGACGCGGGCGCCCCGTGCGACCGCGATCTGCACGCCGAGCGAACCGACCCCGCCGGCGGCGGCGTGCACCAGCACCACCTCGCCCGCCCGCACCGCGACCCGCTCGATCGACTGATAGGCCGTCAGCCCGGCCAGCGGCAGTCCGGCCGCCTGCTGCCAGCTGAGCGAAGCGGGCTTGGGCGCCAGGGTCCGCACCGGAGCGGCCACCAGCTCGGCGAAGGTACCGTGCTGCACCGCGTCCTTGCGGACATAGCCGATCACCTCGTCTCCGACCTCGTACTCCTCGGCGTCCGCGCCCACCGCCTCGACGACGCCCGCCACATCCCACCCGGGAACCAGTGGGAAGTGGGTGTCCATGATCCCGTCGAGATAGCCCGCGACGATCTTCCAGTCCACCGGATTGACCCCGGCCGCCTTGACCCTCACCAGCACCGAATCGGGCGCCACCTTGGGGTCGGGAAGCTCGGAGAACGTGAGAACCTCGGGGCCGCCGTAACTGCTCGTGTTAATTGCCTTCATGACCGCTACAACGCGTCACGATCAGAAGTGATTCCACGTCACTCGACCGATTTCCGAATGGCATATGCCAGTCTCGCGTACGGGCAGGCTCAGGCCCGCACCGGCCGCATCCGGAACTCGTATCGTTCCGGCAGCGGATGCTCCCGGCGCGCCCTGGCGGCAACGTCCTCGGTGACCGGACCGTCCCCCGCCACGATCCGCTCGGCGATCGCATACCAGGTGTCGCTCAGCGTCTCGTCGCCCTCTCTGAGGTCGGCGATCTCGAAGCCCTCGTCGAAGATCTCGCGAGCCGCGAGCGGCCGGCCCTGCGCGAGCAGGACCCGGGCCCGCAGCAACCGGAACCGGCCCGTGGCGAGTTCGGTCGGGCGCAGCGCCGCCAGCATCCCGGCGGCCACTCCTGCGCGGCCGGCCGCGAGCAGCGCGGGAACCGCCTCGCGGGCGAGTGCGGGCAGCGCCGCCCGCCAGGCCCGGGCCGCGGCCGGGTCGTCCTCCGTGGCCGACGCCGTGGCGCAGGCGAACGCCTCCGCGAACCGGTCGGCGGCATGCGCCGTTTCACCCGCCACGGACTCCGCGACGGCCAGGCAGTACAGGGGCAGGCAGCCGGCGCCGTGCGCCAGCGCGCGCTCCCAGCTGCGGACGGCCTGGGCGCGGTCACCGGCATGCCACTGGGCGAGGCCGAGGTGGTATTCCGTCGCCGGGCCCGGCCGCGCGGATTCCAGCAGATCGCGCCAGGCCGGGGCGACCGGCGCCGGACCGGGAACGGGGCTGCCGGCCGGCAGGCCGCCGGTTCGCATCAGCGTCAGCCAGGGGTCCTGCTCCTCCCCCAACGTGGCCGCGTCGAACGGCGTGCCCGGCAGGTCCAGCCCCGCCCGGGCGACTTCGAGCGCGCCCCAGCCGGAACCGGTGGCCAGCACCTCCTTCGGTTCCCGGTCGGCGTAAGGGAGCCAGGCGGCGTGGGCGGCGTCGACGTCGGCCCGCGGCAGTGCCGCCGCCAGCCTGGCGGCGACCTCGTCGCGGGCCGCCGGCCAGTCCGCGCCGTGCACCGTGGCGGGGTCGGCGGCCAGCGGCCCGTACGCCTCCAGCCAGGCGAACTCCCCGGCCGCTTCGAGCGGTACATGCTCCAGCTGCGTACGGGCCAGTCCCGCCTGGATCTCCGCGTAGCCGCCGGTGCCGGGCTCGGTCAGCCACCGCTGCCAGCGCCGCCCGGCCCGTCCCGCGCCCCAGAGGAAGAGCTTGCGGCCACGCAGGGTGTCGGTGGAGGTCTGCACCAGCCCGCGGCCGTCGCCGTCCAGGGAGGCGATCCAGCGGCGGGCGCCGTCGGGGACCTCGTAGAAGTAGTCCGCCGGGAACTCGCTGCGGAGCGGGTAACTGCGGTCGGCCCCGCCGGATTCCGGTACCGGGACGCGCCGCAGCGTCCGCTCGTAGCCGAAGTGCCACGCCTCGTCGGCCGGGGCCAGCACCCGGGTGCGCGCGTCCTCCGGCACGGCGATGTTGGACCACCAGTACACCGGAACGGTGTGGTGGTGCGGGTTCCGGATCCGCACGCCCACGTAGAGGAAGTCCGAGCCCTCGGGGAGCCACAGGTCCACCTGGAAGGGCAGGTCGCGCAGCCGCTCCCACTCCCACAGCCGCAGCATCTCGCCGCCGTCGGGCGCCGGGACCCGGGCCGCGTGCAGCGGGGCGCACGAGAGCGTCGTATGGCCCGTGGCGCCGATGTTCCACTCGATGCCGCCGGAGAACCAGGCACCGTTGAGGGCGAACGCGGCGGGCTGCACCACCGGGTTGCGGTAGAGCAGTTCACGCCCGGTGGGCTTGTGGAGCAGGGAGTGCACCCGGCCGCCGAGGCCGGGCAGGACGGTGGCGCGCAGCCGGTCGTTCTCGATGACCAGCGCGTCCAGGTCGGTGGAACGGCGGTCGCGACCGTAACCGTCGCGCATCCGGGTGGGCAGGATCGAGCGCAGCGGCTGATAGCCGATCTGCCGCGCCATGTCGGCCGGCAGGGCGGCGTCCTCCGGGACCTCGACGCGGTGCGGGTCGCCGGCGGCGCGCAGTGCGGGGAGCGGGTTGTCCGGCCCCACGGGGGCCGCGGGGAGGGTCAGGGTGGTACGTCGGACGCTCGTGGCCACGGCTGCCTCGCAGGATCGGGCGGGGCCACCCCGGCTTCGGCGGCCCCCTGTTGACCATGGAACAACGTGATCGCCGGTCTGAACAGGGCGTCTAGCGGCCAGGTGCGGTCAGGGTTGCGCAAAGACGCCCTCAAGGAGGTCGGCGAGGAGCACCGCCCCGGCTCCTGTGGGGTCGCGGTCCGGGTCGTAGATCGTCACATCGACCCCTACGCAGCGCGGCGAGGCCGCCAACGTCGCGAGCATCGCCCGGAGTTCGGCCACGGACAGCCCGCCGGGATCGGGGCTGTCCACCGCCGGCATCACGGACGGGTCCAGCACATCGGCGTCCAGATGGATCCAGAAGCCGTCCAGCGGGGAGTTCTGGAGGTGCCCGAGCGCGGCCCGCGCCACCGTCTCCGGACCGCGCCGCCGGATCTCGCCGACGTTGGTGCAGCTGATGCCCAGCCGGCTCAGCTCGGGCTGGTCCTCGTCCACGTCGCGGACCCCCAGGAGCTGCACGTCCTGGTCGCGGACGTACGGTCGCAGGCCGTCGATGTCCGTCAGATCGGACTGTCCCCGTCCGGTGATCTGAGCGACGCCCTCCCCGGCCGCGGCACCGACCGGACCGGATACCTCCGTGTTCCCCGGGTGCCGGAAGTCGCCGTGCCCGTCCAGATAGGCCACGCCGTACCGGCCCAACCGCCGCAGCGCGAGCACGGCCCCCAGGAGGATGCTGCAATCGCCACCGAGGACGATCGGGAAGTCGCCGCTCCGTACGTGCCCCTGAACCCGCCGCGCCAGCCGCGCGCTGTACCCGGCGATCGCCGCGGCGTGGAAGTCCCCGTCCCCCTCCCGCCACTCCCCCAGGGCGTAGCGGGGCGGCACCACGACCCCGCCCTCCAGCGCCCCGAGCCGCCGCAGCAGTCCCTGCTCGCGCAGCGCCCCGGCGAGCTTGCAGCAGCCGGGCACCGCGCCGGGCGCGGGGGGCCGCAGCCCCAGGTTGGAAGGGGCGTCGATCAGTACGTTCCGGCGCATAAGGGGATCGTAACGGCCGTTACGGGGACGACCGTTGGTTGCAAGGGGTTGCACGGAAATCCCCGGGCCGGCGGCGCCGCCGGGGGCGTCCCGGCGGACCTCTCCCGGCAACCCCGTCAGCCCCGTTGGTCTTCCTTCTCCGCCCCGCCCGGTTCGTTGAACCGCAGCCGGTTGCCGAACGGGTCGGTGAGGGTGAGCGAGGTCCCGAACTCGTCCTCCACCAGGCCCGGCCGCTGGAACGGGTACTCCCTGGCTGCCAGTTCGGCATGGAGGGCGCGGACGCCGGACAGCTCGGTGTAGACCGTGGAGCCGGGGGTCGCGTCCCCGTGGTGCTCCGAGAGGTGCAGGACCAGGCCGCCGCGGGAGACCTGGGTGTAGAGCGGCGTTCCCGGTTCGAAGCGGTGTTCCCAGTCGACGGCGCAGCCGAGGTAACCGACGTAGAACTCCTTCGCCTTGGCCGGGTCGAAGATCCGGAAGACCGGTACCGGCCGCTGGAGGACGACGGGCTGTGGCGTGTCCCGGGAGCGGGTGGATCCCGTCGTTCCGTCCTGGAGCATCTCGCTGGTCATGGCCCAGCGCTGGTGTCCGCGCCAGGCTCCGTCGATGAACAGGAAGTCCGGGGAGAACCCCTCCAGCCGGAATCCGGCGCGTCGGACCAGGGCGATGGACTGCCGGTTGTCCGGCTGGATGTTGACCTCCAGGCGGTGCAGGCCCAGTTCCCCGAAGGCGTGGTGGAGGACGAGCCGGAGCCCCTCGCCCATCAGGCCGCGTCCGGCGGCGTGCGCGAAGGCCCCGTAGCCGATGGCGCCGCAGCGGAACGCGCCGTGCACGATGTTGTTGACGGTCAGGTAGCCGGCGATCCGCCCACTGGCGTGTTCGCAGATCAGAAAGCCCTCGCGGGCCGGTTCCTGAAGGCGCGCCAGGTAGCCGTCGTAGGCGTCGTCGGTGACGGGGGGATAGAGCCAGGGGTGGTGCAGCTCGGCGCTCTGCCGGGCGAGCGTGGTGAATTCCTCCCGGTCGGCGGCGGTGAAGTGCCGGATGCCCACCCGGGGGCCGCGTGCGAGGTAGCGGTCATCGGAGCTCGTCATCGGCAGATCGTACGAGGGGCTGCGGAGCGTGGCCAACCGGCTTTCGGGCGCGGCGGCCCATCCCGCCCGTACGGCGGCGGCCCAGGTGCGGACCGATCCCGTACGGGCGGGACGGCGTGGCCTCATCGGGGCCGAGGTCAGCGCCACACGGGCGCGTCCACCCCCCAACGGCCGGGCGGTGTCGCCCAATTGGCCGGTCCCCCGACGAAGGCGACCGGCGGGACGGCGTGCCGCAGCCGGCCGACCGGGCTGTCGGTTTCCCGGAGGTAGTGGTCGGGGTCGTAGCCCGTGGGAGAGGCGGCCGTCCCCGTGGGCGCGGCGTGTCCGTCGGGCCCGCCCCCCAGGTCCTGCATCAGCCACCGCGCCGTACGGGCCAGCGCGAAGGTCGCCAGATGCGCACCGCCGGTCCGCGACTGCTCCGTCAGCGATCGCAGCACCGCGGCTGCCAGGAGATACCCGGTGCCGTGGTCCAGCGCCTGGGCGGGCAGCGCACCGGGGTGACCGTCGGCGTCCGCCTCGATGGCGGCGATACCGGTCGCGACCTGTACCAGGCTGTCGAATCCGCGCCGGGCACCCCAGGTTCCGTCCTCTCCCCAGGCGGAGAGCCGGGCGACGACCAGCCCGGGGCGGCGTTCGGCGAGCGCTTCGGGGGCGAGCCCGAAGCGGTCCAGGGAACCGGGGCGGTAGCCGGTCACCACGACGTGCGCATCCGCCAGCAGCGCCTCGAAGGACGCGCGACCGCTGCGCGACCCCAGGTCCAGGGTGGTGGACCGCTTGCCGAACCCGGTGTCGCTGTGCGCGTCCTGACTCTCCGGGACCTGCGGGGCGTCGATGCGCAGGACGTCCGCCCCGAGGAGGGCGAGGGTGCGAGTGGCGACCGGTCCGGCGATCACCCGGGTCAGGTCGAGGACGCGCAGCCCGGCGGCGGGGAGGGCCGGAGCACCGGAGAGGGCGGGCAGCGGGCGCGGCGGGGTGCCGCCGCCGAGGGTCTCGCGGGTGAGCAGCGGCAGCCGGGCCGTCGCGATGCCCTGTGCGTGGGCGACCCACTCCTCGGGGGTGCGGGCGGCTACGGCCAGCCCGCCGGCCGCGTAGACGGCCTCCTCGACGTCCTCGGCGGTGCGTCCCGCGACGACGGTCTCGACCTCGGTCGGGCCGGCGGTCTCCGGGAGGCCCAGTGCACCCAGCAAACGGGCGCGGTGGTGCGGGTAGTTGGCGTGTGTGCGCACCCAGCCGTCGGCGGTGCGCCAGAAGCGGGAGAGCGGCGCGAACACCGAGGGGGCGCGGCCGTCGATCCGCAGATGGCGCTCGCTGACGAAGGCGGTGGCCACCGCGCCGTCGTCGACCCGTACGGCGGGCAGCGCGCCACCGTCGCGCTGCGCCGCCAGCTCCGCCGCGGCGAGCGCGCAGACGGCGACGGTGGCGCGGGCCAGGTCCATCACCGGGAGCCGGGCCGGCAGCAGGCCGGGCGGCCCGCCGTATGCGATCCGCTCCGTGAGGACCGGGTCGCCCGCCAGCGCCGCCCAGGCCAGATCCGTGCCGGTGTCGTGCCGGTGCTCCATGTCGTGTCGTTGCCCCATGAAGCGAGTTTGGCACTCAGTGCCAGCAGTGACCAGTGGATCCCCGTATCCCGCGGATCACCGCCCCACGGGAGGGCGCGCCGCCCACCGCTCCCCCGCGCCGGGTGCCGCCAGGGCCAGCCGGCGATGGGTGCGGCGCAGCATCGTGCGGGCCATGAAGGGGTGGACGCGCCGGACGAGGGCGAGGTAGAGCCGCCCGCCCCGGTGGTGGGTGCGGACGACCGTGCCGAGGGTGACGCGGCCGTCGGCGACCAGGATGGAGGCCCGGAAATCCAGGTGGCCGGCGTCCTTGCCGAGCAGGATCTCGCCGCCTTCCCGGCCCACCACCGGGAACGGCGCACCGCGCAACACCCCTTCCCAGGCTTCCGGTTCCGTCGGCATACCGGGCCGCAGCGGCAGCTGCCAGGCGTCCTGGAAGTCCGTGCGCGGAAAGGCACGGCGTGCCAGCCGAGCGCCCTCCGGGAGGTCGACGGCCGTCGGGCGGTCCCACAGCAGGCGGTTGAGCAGCCGTACGCGCGCCGACCAGCGGACGGAGGCGCGGAGCTGTCCGGTGGCCGCCCGTTCGACGTTGTCGAGCGTCTCCTCGACGACGGTGTCGTGCCCGGCACGGATCGCCAGATGCCACACGAGCCTGCGGGCGAAGGCGCGCCGGACCTCCAGGACGTGGTCGACCCGGCAGCGGTCCGACCCCAAGGGGTGGACGGTGAACTCGTGGTAGCCGGTGTCGTCGCCGTCCGGCCCCGGGGGGAAGGCGAAGCGGATGCGGCGGCCGGGTTCGTGGACCGTCACCCGGTAGGGGCCCAGGCCGTGGTCGCCGACGGCACCGACCTCCAGAGGGCGGTCGAGGCGCATCGGGTGCCAGGCGGGCGTCGGGAAGAGCGGATCGGGATCGCCGCCGAGCCGGTCGAGCAAGGCTCCCACGACGCTCGCCGGGGCCTGGACAGTGCGGGTATGGACGTTGCGGACCGTGCGCACAGGGCACCTCCATACGGTGGCGTATGTTTTGACCATACGGTAGCGTATGGTCATGGTGCGAGAGCGAGCGAGGGAGACCCGCGGGAGCGGTGCGCGGCAGCGGCTGACCGCGCGGGACTGGGCCGATGCGGCCCTGGCGGCCATGGGCGAGGGCGGACTCGCGGCGGTGGCCGTGGAGCCGCTCGCGGCCCGGCTGGGCACCACGAAGGGCAGCTTCTACTGGCACTTCACCAATCGGGACGCGCTGATCGAGGCCGCGCTGGAGCGCTGGGAGGAGAGCCGCACCGAGGCCGTGATAGCCGAGTTGGCGGAAGAGCCCGACCCCGGCGCCCGGCTCCGCAGGTTGTTCGTGCGGGGCACCCACCGTGCCGCCGAGGACCCCCTTGAGGTCTCCTTGCTCGCGTCCGCAGCGGATCCGCGGGTGGCGGCTGCGCTCGCCCGGGTGACGGACCGCCGCATCGGCCATATCGCAGCGCTCTACGCGGAGTTGGGCTTCCCGGAGGACGAGGCACAGCGCCGCGGCCTGCTCGCGTACACCACCTACCTCGGTCACGCCCAGCTGAGCCACGCGGTTCCCGGGACGCTGCCGGCCGGGGACGCCCGCGACCGCCATCTGGACGCGGTGCTGGAGACCTTGTTGCGCCCGGCGGGAACCACCGGCACAAGTCCGGACGTTCGCGAGGTAAGCCCGGATACTCGCGCATCGGAATCCGCCGCCGAGAGGGGGTGAAGGGATCGAACGGGGCTGATTCCGCGCCGCGTCGGCCGGATCGTACGGGGACCGCGGGGTGCCGTGGGCATCGCATGGACCGGTGCGGCGCAGCCGGGCTCGCTTCCAGGGCCGGCATGTCACACGGGAGTCGGCAACGACGTCCGACTGACGACCGGCTCACCTCACCCGCACGGGAGGAATCCGTGACCGAGACCGTCTCCTTCCCCCAGGACCGCACCTGCCCCTACCACCCGCCGGCGAACTACCGACCGCTGCGCGAGGCAGGCCCGCTCACGCACGTCACCTTCTACGACGGCCGCAAGGTCTGGGCCGTGACCGGCCACACCGAGGCGCGGGCGCTGCTGACCGACCCCCGGCTCTCGTCCGACCGGCAGAACCCGTCGTTCCCGGCGCCGGGCGAGCGGTTCAACGCCGCCCGGCGCTTCCGGGCGCCGCTGGTCGGTACGGACGACCCCGAGCACAACTCCCAGCGCCGGATGCTGATCCCGAGCTTCAGCCTCAAGCGGACCGCAGCGCTCCGTCCGCGGATCCAGCAGACCGTCGACGAGCTGCTGGACCGGATGCTGGCGCAGGGCCCGCCCGCCGAGCTGGTCTCCGCGTTCGCCCTGCCGGTGCCCTCGATGGTCATCTGCTCGCTGCTCGGCGTCCCGTATGGCGACCATGAGTTCTTCGAGGAGCAGTCCCGCCGTCTGCTCCGCGGTCGTACGGCCGAGGAAGTCCATCGGGCCCGCACCGAGCTGGAGGGCTATCTCTCGGACCTGATCGCCCGCAAGGAGCAGGATCCCGGCGACGGCCTGCTGGACGAGCTGATCGAGGAGCGGCTCCGGGCCGGTGCCGTCGAGCGCGACGAGCTGGTCCGGCTGACCATGGTCCTGCTGGTCGCCGGCCATGAGACCACCGCCAACATGATCTCGCTCGGCACCTTCACCCTCCTGCAACACCCCGAGCAGTTGGCCAAGTTGCGGGCGGACGAGAGCCTGATGCCGTCCGCGGTCGAGGAGTTGCTCCGGTTCCTGTCCATAGCCGACGGGATGCTGCGGGTGGCGACCGAGGACATCCAGATCGCCGGGCGGACCATCCGGACGGGCGACGGGGTGGTGTTCTCGACGTCACTGATCAACCGCGACGGGACGGCCTATCCGTCGCCGGACGAGCTGGACGTCGGCCGTTCGGCGCGCCACCACATCGCATTCGGCTTCGGCGTCCACCAGTGCCTCGGGCAGAATCTCGCCCGCGCGGAGATGGAGATCGCGCTGCGCTCGCTCTTCACGCGGATCCCCGATCTGCGACTCGCCGTGCCGGCTGCCGACATTCCGTTCAAGCCGGGGGACACTCTGCAAGGAATGCTCGAACTGCCTCTGGCCTGGTAGCGCCACCCGGCCTCCACCAAGGGGGCAGCCCACGGAAAGGGTTCCGACATGCGGATCACCATCGACAAGAACCTCTGTATCGGCTCCGGCCAGTGCGCGCTCACGGCACCGTCGGTGTTCACCCAGGACGACGACGGATTCAGCGCACTGCTGCCCGGCCGTGAGGACGGCGCGGGCGACCCCCTGGTGGGCGAGGCCGCCCGCGCGTGCCCCGTACAGGCCATCACGATCGCGGAGGACTGACGCCGGACGACCTGCCCCCCACGCGCGGACGACCCGGATGACGCCCGCGGCCCCCGGCCGACGCCCATGGCGTGCGGCCGACGCGTACGGCTTGCGGCCGGCGCCAGGTGACCGCGGCGCGCACGCTGCGTTCCGCCCTTGACCCCGATCAGTACGGCATCCACCCCATCCGCTACGGCAACACCCCTTCGGTGACGGGAAGTTCGAGGACCCCGGTGTCCTCGGGAGCGCTGGTGACCGTCACCCGCTTCACCCCGCGATTGCCCGCATAGGCGGCATCACTCGCGGCGATCACCAGCCGCAGCCGGTGCCCCGGCTCGTAGCGATGCACGATGCCCGGGAGTTCCACGGTGAACTTCCGGGTCACATCGGGCACCCGGGCCGGGGCCACCAACCGGTGCACCAGCGTCTTCGTGCCGTCCGGCGCGACGTCGTACAGCTTCGCGAAGAGGACCAGCTTGTCGGCCGCGTCCGAGGAGTTCTGCACCCTCTCGGCCTGGGGAGAGTCGACCCTCAGCGTCACCTTGGGCGCGCCCACGACGTCCACCGGCCCGCCGGACACCGGCGCCGACGTCCAGTCCAGGTAGGTGCCCTTGATGTCGTACGGCGGCATGTCCGGGAACCCGATCAGGCCGGCCAGCGAGGTCTCCGAATGGCTGGTGGGCACCGGCAGATTGCGGTACTCCCGGCTGCCGCTCGCGACCTTGCCGCGGTTGTCGACGAGCATGCCGTCACCGGAGAGATAGAGCCGCTGACTGCCGCCCACGGGGTAGGCGGACGAGGTGGCATAGGCGCTCCTGCCGGTCGCCCAGTCCCGGTAGTACGCGAAGGCCGGGCCGGTACCGGTCACCGTGCGGTGACGCAGATAGCGGTCGAACCAGGCGAGGATCCGCTGCCCCACATAACTGCTCTCCAAGTTGCCCTTGGCCAGGTTCAGTTCACCCTTCGGGGGGTCCTTGATCCCGCCGCTGTGGCCCCAGGACTGCCAGATCATCCCGGTCGGGGTACCCTGCGCGCGGAGGGTCCGGTACGTGGCCACGGCCTCGTTGAGGTTGAAGAGGCTGTCGGCCTCCCCCTGGACCAGCAGCGTCGGCGCCCTGACCGACTTCAGGTACGAGACCGGTGAGACGCTGCGCACGTACTGGAGCATCTCCTCGGTCCGGCCCTCCGGATATCTGCGGGAATCCAGCAGCCGTTTTATCCGGCAGGCCGGCGCGACGAAGTGCAGGCACCCCGCGCCGCCGGTCCGCGACAGGTCCAGCCCCGGATTGAGCAGCCCCTGCGCCTCGCCGATCAGGAAGAACCCGTTCGTCCACTGGTACTTGTACGCGCCGGGCACCGGTCCGCTGACGTCCCGTGTGCGGCCGGCGTTGTTGGGGTCGAGGGAGTAGCCGAGGTCGTTCCAGGTGATCAGCGGCACGAGGGCGTCTACGCGGTGGTCCACGGCGGCGGTCGCCATCTGGATCGCGCCGCCGTAGGACCCGCCGATCATGCCCACCCGCGGATCTCCGGGCCGGTCCTTGGTGACGTAGTCGATGCGGGTGCCGTCGTCGGCGGTCCGCGTCCCGGCGAGCAGGTCGATCAGCCGGCCGGCCGCCGTGCCGTCGGTCCCGGGGTCGTCGAGGGAGATCGGGCAGCCGGTCCTGCCGAACCCGAGGCCGGAGTAGGCCAGGGCGACATAGCCGCGGGAGGCGAAGGCCCTGGCGATGGCGTCGGTCGAACCGTCCGCCTTGCTGCCGCCGAAGCCGTTGGTGGTCAGCACGGCGGGCGCCGGATGCGCGGCGTCCACGCCCCGGGGGCGGTACAGGTCGACGTCCACGGGGCAGGTGCGGTCACCCGTATGGACGGTCACCGTCAGCGCGCTGACGGTATACGGGGCGGCGGCGCCCCCGGCCGCGACGGGGGCGCTCAGGATGAGGGGCGCAGCGAGGGCGGTGCCGGCCAGCAGGGCGAGGGACGTGCGGAGTACGGGGCGGGACACGGCTCGGGACACGCTGGGCACGCAGACCTCCACAAGGACACGTCGTACCAACCAGTCGGTAGCGGCGGGGTCATGGTGTGACACGAGTAACGGACATGTCAACGCTCACGGCACGGGGTGGTGTCGGGGCGTCAGTTCATGGCTACCCACGGAAATATGGGGCGTACGACGGCAGCGGGGACAATGATTTTGACGCTACGTCAGCCTAATGTCGGGCCGCCCGCCCTCAAAGCAATGCGGGTATCGCACAGATCAGCGTGCCCGCCGATGCGTCCAGCTCCGCCGGCACGCCGAGCGGCACCGTCAGCGCGGAGTCGCCGTGCCCGAACCCGAACTCCTCCACCACCGGCACCCCGAGGCCGCCCAGTCGATCCGCCAGCACCTCCCGCAGCCGCTCGTACGGACCGCAGCGGGCCCAGGAGCCGAGCACGATCCCCGCGACGCCGTCCAGCCAGCCGGCGCGCAGGAGCTGGGTGAGTGCGCGGTCGATGCGGTACGGCGGTTCCCCGGTGTCCTCCAGGAGGAGCAGACCGCCGGCCGCGCCGGGGCGGGCCCGCGGGGTGCCCAGCTCGGCGGCGAGCAGGGTCAGACAGCCGCCGAGGGTGACACCGCGGGCGCGGCCCGGCACCAGCGGCCGGACGGAGGCCGACGCCAGGGTGCGGACCGTCTCCGGCGCGAAGAGCGTGCGCCGCAGATGCTCGCGGGTGGGCTCGTCCTGGGAGAGGGCCTGGGCGGCGACGGAGGGGCCGTGCAGCGAGGTGACGCCGGCACGCACCGCGAACGCCTCGTGCAGCACCGTCACATCGCTGAACCCGATCAGCGGCTTCGGGACCGCAGCACGAAGGGCTTCCCAGTCCAGCAGGTCGACCATCCGCTGGGCCCCGTAGCCACCGCGGGCCGCGAACACCGCCGTGACGGACGGGTCGCACCACGCCTCCTGGAGGTCGCGGGCGCGGGCCTCGTCGGCCGCCGCGAGATGGCCCAACGTGCCGTGCCCGGTGTGGACATGGGGCGCGGTGACCGGATCCAGGCCCCAGCCGCGCAGAGTGTCCAGCCCGCTGGCCAGCCGCTCGGGCGCGACGGGACCGCTCGGCGCCACGACCGCCACCCGGTCGCCGGGTCGCAGCCGCCGCGGCCGGATCAGCTCCGCCACCTCCGCCGCCGTCATGTGTGCAGCGCCAGCACCGGGACATCGCCGCGGGCGATGCCGAAGGTCTCGGCGTAGAGGGCGAGCTCGGCCTCCAGGGCGCGGATCCGGGTGTCCGCGAAGCGGAAGCCGTGGCCCTCTCCGGGGAACACCAGGCAGGCGTGCGGAATGCCGCGCCCGGAGACTCCGGCGAGGAAGCGCTCGCACCTCGCAGGCGGGCAGACCGCGTCGTCAGCGCCGTGGAGCAGGAGGAACGGGGCGGTGATGCGGTCCGTGCGGTGCGCCGGCGAGCGGTCGGGGACGTCGGCCGGCGGGCCGGCCGGGGACTCCGGATGCCGCGATTCCAGGTCGTGATCCCCGCCCGTCGCCCGGGCGGCGAGGTCCAGGACGGGGTGGCGGAGCACACCGCAGGCATAGAGGTCGGTGGAGGTCAGCGAGGCGGCGGCCACCCAGCCGCCGGCGCCGCCGCCGCGGATGGCCAGCCGGTCGCGATCGGCGCTTCCCTCATCGGCCAGTGCCCGGGCGACGGCCGCGCAGTCCTCGACGTCGGCCATGCCCGGCCGGCCGCGCTGCCGCTCGCGGTACTCCCGGTCGTGGTCCGTCGGGCCGCCGTGGTCGACCGCGGCGACGCCGAAGCCCCGGGAGGTGAAGTAGGCGATCTCCAGGTCGAGCGCCGGCGGGGCGTGCTCGGCCGGGCCGCTGGGCGCCCACACCACATAGGGCGGCAACTCGCCCTCGGGGGCTGCGTGTTCGGGGTGGCGCGGCGGATGGATGTGGGCGTGGATGACCCGGCCGCCGGGGCCGGTGAACGTACGCGCCTGGGGGCTGGGGTGGTACGCGCGGTCCAGCACGGCGGTGTGCCGGGCGGCGATCGTCCGGGAGCGGCCGGTGCAGGTGTCCAGCTCGACGATGTCGTACGTGCCGCGCGGGCCGGCGGCGACGCCGATGACCCTGGTGCCGTGCGCCGCGAGCGTGGCCGCCCAGTCCGTCCAGGGGCCGGCGGAGTCGACCACCTCGCCGCTGACCGGGTCGAGGATGCCCAGGGTCTTCGGGCCGCGACCGTGGAGCACCGCGAGGGTGCCGTTCTCCAGGGGCACTAACCAGCGCTGCCCGATGGTCCGCAGCGGACCGCCGAACTCCTCCTGCCGGCCGGGGCACAGCGCCCGGCCGCCGGCCTTGCCGCCGTCCGCCGCGTCCGGGTCGAGGCGCATCGGCTCCCACCAGCCGTCGCGGTCGGAGACGCAGAGGAGCGAGCCGTCGGTCGCCCACTCGACCTGGGCGATGGACTCCCCTTGCGCGCCGCCGCCCGGATGGCCGGGGCCCAAGTCTCCGGCCAGCGGCCGGATGTCCGCGAACTCTCCCTTGGCGGTGATCTCGGCGACCATCGCCAGGGTGCCGGCCCCGGACGTCACGGGGTCCTCCCAGGCGAGCCAGGCCACCCGCCGGCCGTCCGGCGAGATCCGCGGGCCGGTCAGGAAGCGATGCCGGTCATCACTCAACTCCCGTACCGACTCACGGCGTTCCGCCGCCGAGCCGTCGAGGGGCACGGCGGCGATCACCCGCCGCGGATCGGTGGGCCGCTCCTCCGCGAACTCCTCCAGGACGCACCACACCTCGCCTGACTCCGGCCGCAGCACCGGGTCGGCCCAGCGCAGTCCGCCGGCCGCTGCGGAGCGCGGGGTGAGCGGGCGCGGCGCGGCGCCGCTGTCCGGTTCGTAGGCGTACAGCCGCTGGTCGGCGGAGCTGCTGAAGACGACCAGCGGGCCGCGCTCGGTGACCGTGCCGGTCCACGGCCGGCTGCCGTACTCCACCACCCGGCTGCGGACCCTCCAGGGGGCGGGCAGCACCGACTCCTCGACGCCGTCCGGCCGCCGGCGGATCAGCGCCCGCCGGCCGCCCTCGCCGGGCCGCGGCTCCGTCCACCACACGTCGTCACCGACGAAGCCGACCCATGCCGGGCGGCCGTCGCGGGCGGCGACCGTCCGGGCGTCCAGTGGGGATGCCCAGGCGCCGTACGGAGCCGTGGTCACCATGCTGTTGCTTCCTCCTCGTGGGGTGTCCGGGACGGTTCGCACCGGGCCGGTCGGACCTTGCCGGGCGGCCGACCGCCCATCCTCCCGCGCTAGTAGTGCTTGGTCAGGTTGGTGCGGGTGTGGGTATGTCGCGGTGGCAGGTGGGGCA
>NZ_BMRP01000015.1:123917-195535 GCF_014648695.1 Streptomyces albospinus | reverse complement strand
ACACCGTCGCCGTCATCGGCTGCGGCGGCGTCGGCAACGCCGCCATCGCCGGCGCCTCGATCGCCGGCGCACGCCGGGTCATCGCCGTCGACATCGACGACAGGAAGCTGGACGGGGCCACGAGGTTCGGTGCCACCCATACCGTCAACTCCCGTGGTACGGACCCGATCGAGGCGGTCCGGCAGCTGACGGGTGGTCATGGCGCGGATGTGGTGATCGACGCGGTGGGCCGCCCGGAGACCTACCGGCAGGGGTTCTCCATGCGCGACCTGGCCGGAACGCTCGTCCAGGTCGGCGTACCGGACCCGGACATGCGCATCGAGCTGCCGCTCATCGACCTCTTCTCGCGCGGCGGCGCGCTCAAGTCGTCCTGGTACGGCGACTGTCTGCCCAGCCGCGACTTCCCCGTACTGATCGACCGCTACCTCAGCGGGCGGCTGGACCTCGACGGATTCGTCACCGAGACGATTGCGCTGGACGAGGTGGAGGCGGCCTTCGACAAGATGCGGGACGGGCAGGTGCTGCGCTCCGTGGTGGTGCTGTGAGGGTCCAACGGGTCGTGACCTCCGGGACGTTCAGCCTGGACGGGGGGACGTTCGCCGTCGACAACAACGTCTGGCTGGTCGGCGACGCCACCGACGTGGTGATCATCGACGCCGCCCATGACGCCACCGCCATCGAGGCAGCTGTCGACGGCCGTCGGGTGACGGCCATCGTCTGCACCCACGGCCATGACGACCACATCGGCGCGGCCGTCGAGCTGTCCGAACTGACCGGCGCCCCGGCCCTGTTGCACCCCGCCGACCAGGAGCTCTGGCAGGCCGTCCACCCGGACCGCAAGCCCGGCGGACGGCTGGCGGACGGGCAGCGGCTGACCGTCGCCGGCGGTGAGCTGCGGGTGCTGCACACCCCCGGCCACACCTGGGGCAGCGTCAGCCTCCACGCGCCCGGCCTGGGCGCCGTGTTCACCGGTGACACCCTCTTCCAGGGCGGCCCCGGCGCCACCGGCCGCTCGTACTCCGACGCGCCCACCCTCGCCGCGTCGATCCGGGAGCGGCTGCTGCCCCTGCCCGGCACCACCGTCGTCCACACCGGCCACGGCCCGGACACCACCCTCGCCGCCGAGCGAGGGCGCATACCCGCCGCGTAGGCCCGCACCCATCGGACAGGCCCGAAGGCGCCCGATCACCCGGACAGCGCCCGACCCTGAAGGAGGGACATGTCCCCTTCGTCCCCGGCATCCGCACCGATCGCCACCGACGCCCACCCGTCCCCCGACACCGACGCCCGCGTGGTCATCATCGGTGCCGGCATCGTCGGCTGCTCGCTCGCCGACGAGCTCACCGCCCGCGGCTGGCACGACGTCACCGTCCTGGAGCAGGGACCGCTGCCGGCTCCCGGCGGCTCCACCTCGCACGCCCCCGGCCTGGTCTTCCAGACCAGCCCGTCCAAGACCATGACCGAGTTCGCCGCGTACACCGTCCGGAAGTTCGGCTCCCTCGAAGTCGACGGACTGCCCTGCTTCAACCCCGTCGGCGGTCTGGAAGTCGCCACCACCGAAGCCCGCTGGGCCGATCTGCACCGCAAGGCCGGGCTCGCCGCCTCCTGGGGCGTGCGCGGAGAACTCCTCGGCCCGCCGGAGTGCAAGAAGCTCTGGCCGATGCTGGACGAGACGGCGATCCACGGCGGGTTCCACACCGCCGATGACGGGCTGGCCCGCGCGCTGCTCGCCTGCCGCGCCCAGATGGCGCGGGCCGAGGCGCACGGCGCCCGCTTCCTGGAGCGGCACACCGTCACCGGAATCGAGCGGGCGGACGGCCGGGTCACCGGCGTCGTCACCGATCGCGGTACCTTCCCCGCCGACCATGTCGTCTCCGCCGCCGGTTTCTGGGGGCCGGTGATCGGTGCCATGGCAGGCGTGGACGTCCCGCTGCTGCCGCTCGCCCACCAGTACGCCACCACCGAGCGACTGCCCGAACTCGCCGGGGACAGCGGCCCCCATGGGGGTTCCCCCCGCGTGAGCGAAGCCGAGCGTGGGGGAGAAGCCGAGCGTGGGGGAGGAGTGGAGAGCTGGCGGGAGGAGGCCGGTAGGCCGATCCTCCGCTTCCAGGACCGCGACCTCTACTTCCGCGAGCACTTCGATGCTGCCGGGGTCCGACTCGGCATCGGCTCCTACGCCCACCGCCCGATGCCCGTCGACCCGTTCACCGTCCCGGCCTTCGACGACGCACTCGTCATGCCGTCCTCGCTGCCCTTCACCGAGGAGGACTTCGCCCCGAGCTGGCAGGACAGCATCACGCTGCTCCCCGCGCTGGGCGCATCCCGGGTGGCCGAGGGCTTCAACGGGGTCTTCTCCTTCACCCCCGACGGAATGCCGCTCCTCGGCGAATCCCGTGAACTGCGCGGATTCTGGCTCGCCGAGGCGGTCTGGGTCACCCACTCCGCCGGCGTCGCCAGGGCCGTCGCCGAGTGGATGACCGACGGCCGCCCCGCCGTCGACATCCACGAATGCGACCTCTACCGCTTCGAGGACGCCCAGCGCTCACCCGCCTACATCGAGGACCGCGGCGCCCAGAACTTCATCGAGGTCTACGACGTCATCCACCCGCTCCAGCCCATGGAGCAGCCCCGGCCCCTGCGCACGAGCCCCTTCTACGCCCGCCAGCAGGAGCTCGGCGCGTACTTCCTGGAGGGCGGCGGCTGGGAGCGCCCGCACTGGTACGAGGCCAACGCCCCGCTCGCCGAAGGACTCCGACTCCCCGAGCGGGACGCCTGGTCCGCCCGCTACTGGTCGCCGATCGCCGCCGCCGAGGCCGCCGTCACCCGTGAGCGGGTCGCGCTCTACGACATGACCCCGCTGCGCCGGCTGGAAGTCACCGGGCCCGGTGCGCTGGACTTCCTCCAGTACATGACGACCAATCAGCTGAGGAAGAAGCCGGGCGCGGTGACCTACACGCTGCTCCTGGACGAGGACGGCGGCGTCCGCTCCGACCTCACCGTGGCCCGGCTGGCTCCGGACCGCTTCCAGGTCGGCGCCAACAGCGGATCCGACCTCGACTGGCTGCTGCGGCACGCCCCGGACGGAGTCCAGGTCCGCGACATCACCCCGGGCACCTGCTGCATCGGCGTCTGGGGCCCGCTGGCCCGTGATCTCGTCCAGCCGCTGACCCGCGACGACTTCTCGCACGAGGCGTTCGGCTACTTCAGGGCCGAGCAGACCTACCTCGGCCACGTCCCGGTGACCGCTCTGCGCCTGTCCTACGTCGGCGAGCTCGGCTGGGAGCTCTACACCACGGCCGACCTGGGGCTCCGCCTCTGGGACACGCTGTGGGAGGCCGGGCAGCGGCATGGGGTGATCGCCGCCGGCCGCAGCGCCTTCAACAGCCTCCGCCTGGAGAAGGGATACCGCGCCTGGGGCCATGACATGACCACCGAACACGACCCCTACGAGGCCGGAGTCGGCTTCGCGGTCCGCCCCGCCAAGGGCGACTTCCTCGGCCGCGCCGCACTGGAGGGCCGCAGCGAGCAGACCGCGGCCCGCAAGCTCACCTGCCTCACCCTCGACGACCCCGCGGCCCACGTCCTCGGCAAGGAGCCGGTCTTCGTGAACGGCGCCCCGGCCGGCTATGTCACCTCCGCCGCCTACGGCTACACCCTCGGCCGCGGCATCGCCTACGCCTGGCTGCCGGCCGCCGCCGCGGTCCCCGGTACCGCCGTCCACATCGAGTACTTCGGGCAGCAGGTCGCCGCGACCGTCGCCCAGGAGCCGCTGTTCGACCCGGAGATGGCGCGCATCCGCCGGTAGGCCGGGTCGACCCGACCATCGCGCACCCCGCACCGACCGCCCCTCTGACGAAGGAGCAACCGCATGGCTCCCACCTACGACGTCATCGTCCTCGGCCTCGGCGGGATGGGCAGCGCCGCCGCCCACCACCTCGCCGCCCGCGGCGCCCGCGTCCTGGGCCTGGAGAAGTTCGGCCCGGTCCACCACCGCGGCTCCAGCCACGGAGGTTCGCGGATCACCCGGCAGTCCTACTTCGAGGACCCCGCCTACGTCCCGCTGCTGCTGCGCTCGTACGAGCTCTACGAGCAGTTGGAGCGGGACACCGGCCGCGAGGTCGCCACCCTCTGCGGCGGGGTGATGCTCGGCCGCCCCGACAGCCGCACGGTCGGCGGAAGCCTGGCCTCCGCCCGGCAGTGGGACCTCCCGCACGAGATGCTCGACGCCAAGGAGATCCGCCGCCGCTTCCCGACCCTCACCCCGCACGACGACGAGGTCGCGCTCTACGAGGCGCGCGCCGGACTGCTCCGCCCGGAGAACACCGTCGCCGCCCATGTCCAGCTCGCCACCCAGGGCGGCGCCGACCTGCACTTCGAGGAGCCGGTCACCCGCTGGGAGGAGCTGCCCGGCGGCGCCGGGGTCCGCGTCCACACCCACGAGAACACCTACACCGCAGGGCAGTTGGTGATCTGCCCGGGAGCCTGGGCACCCCAGCTGCTCACCGATCTCGGAGTGCCGTTCACCATCGAGCGGCAGATCATGTACTGGTTCGCCCCCGACGGCGGCACCGCGCCCTACGTCCCCGAGCGCCACCCCATCTACATCTGGGAGGACGCCGCGGGCGTGCAGATCTACGGCTTCCCCGCCATCGACGGCCCCGAGGGCGGCGCCAAGGTCGCGTTCTTCCGCAAGGGCACCGTCTGCACGCCCGAGACGATCGACCGCACCGTGTACGACCACGAGGTACGCGCCATGGCCGATCAGCTCGGCCCCCGTCTCCCCACCCTGCCCGGCCGCTTCCTGAAGGCCGCCACCTGCATGTACTCCAACACCCCGGACGAGCACTTCGTGATCACCCGTCACCCGGCGCACCCGGAGAACGTCACCGTCGCCTGCGGATTCTCCGGCCACGGCTTCAAGTTCGTGCCGGTCGTCGGCGAGATCGTCGCCGACCTCGCACTGACCGGCACCACCCCGCACCCCATCGACCTGTTCGACCCCCGTCGCCCCGCCGCCGCGGTCGCCTGAGGAGAGCAGCCATGACCACCACACCCACCGAGCCCCGGCCGAGCGCCGTCACCCCGCCCGCCGCCAGCCTGATCGCCACCCTGGCCGGGCGCTACTACACCGACCCGGAGATCTTCCGGCAGGAGCAGGACCTCATCTTCGAGCGGCTGTGGTGCTGCGCGGTCCGCAGCGCCGACCTGGACCGGCCGGGCGCCTTCCGCACCGTGCAGATCGGCCGGGAGAGCGTACTGATCACCCGCAACCGCGCCGGGGAGCTGCGCGCCTTCCTCAACATCTGCCGGCACCGCGGCGCCCAGCTGTGCACCGAGGAGTCCGGACAGGTCCGCCGCAACCTCCAGTGCCCCTACCACGCCTGGACCTACGACCTCGACGGCCGGCTGGTGGCCGCCCCCAACCTCCAGAAGATGCCGGACATCGACCGCACCGAACGCGCTCTGGTCACCGTCCCGCTGCGCGAATGGCTCGGCTACGCCTGGGTGTGCCTGGCCGACGAGCCGCCGTCCTTCGAGGACTCGGTGATCGGCGCGGCCGTCGAGCGGCTGGGCGACGCCGCCGCCATCGACCGCTACCGCACCGAGGACCTGGCCCTGGGCAGGCGCGTCAGCTACGACGTGCGCGCCAACTGGAAGCTGATCGTCGAGAACTTCATGGAGTGCTACCACTGCGCCACCATCCACCCCGAGCTCACCGACGTCCTGCCGGAGTTCGCGGACGGCTTCGCCGCCCAGTACTACGTCGGCCACGGCGCGGAGTTCGCGGCACAGGCACAGGGGTTCACCGTGGACGGCAGCGCCGGCTTCGGCCGGCTGCCCGGCATCGAGGACAGCCAGGACCGGCGCTACTACGCGGTGACCGTCCGGCCGCAGGTCTTCATCAACCTCGTCCCCGACCACGTCATCCTCCACCGGATGTTCCCGACGGCCCCCGACCGCACCGTCGTCGAATGCGACTGGCTGTACCTGCCCGAGGTCATCGACTCCGGCGCCGATGTCGCCAAGTCCGTGGAGCTGTTCCACCGGGTCAACGTCCAGGACTTCGACGCCTGCGAACGCACCCAGCCGGCCATGGACTCCCGCGCCTACCGCGACGGGGGAGTGCTCGTCCCCAGCGAGCACCACATCGGCGCCTTCCACCACTGGCTCACCGCACAACTGGAGGACGGGCGTGCCTGAGCTGTTCATCGACGGCCGCTGGCGGTCCGCGCTGCACGAGCGCACCCGCGAGATCCGCTGCCCCGCGGACGGCAGTCTGGTCGCCGCCGTCGACGAGGGCGGCGGCAAGGACACCCTGGAAGCGATCGCCGCCGCCCGCCGCGCCTTCGACCAGGGGCCCTGGCCGCACACCACGGGTCCCAGGCGCGGCGATCTGCTGCTGCGCGTCGCCGGCCTCCTGGTACGCGACAAGGGGGCGCTGGCCCGCGCGGAGTCCCTCGACACCGGAAAGCGGCTGGTCGAGAGCGAAGCCGACATGGACGACATCGCCGCCTGCTTCCGCTACTTCGGGCGGCTGGCGGGCACCGGCGACGGCCGGGTGGTCGAGGCCGGCAGCCCCGCCGTCGACAGCCGCATCGTCCATGAGCCGATCGGCGTCTGTGCCCTGATCACGCCCTGGAACTACCCCCTCCTCCAGACCGCCTGGAAGGTCGCCCCGGCCCTCGCCGCCGGCAACACCTTCGTCCTGAAACCCAGCGAACTCACCCCGCACACCGCCATCGCCCTGATCCGGCTCCTCCAGGAAGCCGGGCTGCCGGACGGGGTGGCCAACCTCGTTCTGGGCACGGGGCCCGAGGCCGGCGCCCCGCTCGCCGACCACCCCGACGTCGACCTGGTCTCCTTCACCGGCGGGCTGCTCACCGGCCGCCGGATCATGGCCGCCGCGGCCGGCACCGTCAAGCGCGTCGCCCTCGAACTCGGCGGCAAGAACCCCAACATCGTCTTCGCCGACGCCGACTTCGACACCGCCGTCGACCAGGCGCTGACCGCCGTCTTCCTGCACTCCGGCCAGGTCTGCTCGGCCGGCGCCCGGCTGCTCGTCCAGGACACCCTGCACGACCGTTTCGTGGACGAGGTGGTCCGCCGCGCCCGCCTCATCCGACTCGGCGGCCCCTTCGACCCGCACGCCCGCACCGGCCCGCTGATCTCCGCCGCCCACCGCGCCAAGGTCGAGGCCTATGTCGCCGCCGGACTCGCCGAGGGCGCCGTGCTGCGCTGCGGCGGAAAACGGCCCGCCGACCCCGAACTGGCCGACGGCTACTACTACTTGCCCACCGTCCTGGACGACTGCCACAGCGCCATGTCCGTCGTCCGCGACGAGTCCTTCGGACCGGTGCTGACCGTCGAGCGGTTCACCGACGAGGACGAGGCGGTACGGCTCGCCAACGACACCGTCTACGGCCTGGCCGGCGCCGTCTGGACCTGTGACCAGGCCAGGGCCGACCGGGTCGCCGCCGCGCTGCGCCTGGGAACCGTCTGGATCAACGACTACCACCCCTATCTCCCGCAGGCGGAGTGGGGCGGCTACAAGCAATCGGGGACGGGGCGGGAACTGGGCCCCGGCGGTCTCGCGGAATATCGCGAGACCAAGCACGTCTGGCGCAACACCGCGCCCACCCCGCTGCACTGGTTCCAATGAGGAGGAAGGCCCTTGAGCTCACCTGACGACACCGCGGCACAGGACGACACCGGCCTCGCCGAATTCGGCTACCGCCCCGAACTCAAGCGCACGCTCGGCAGCTTCCACACCTTCGCCGCCGGCATCAGCTACATCTCCATCCTGACCGGCACCTTCCAGCTCTTCTACTTCGGCTACGGGCACGGCGGCCCCGCCTACTGGTGGTCCTGGCCGATGGTCTTCGCCGGACAGCTGATGATCGCGCTGTCCTTCGCCGAGCTGGCCGCCCGCCACCCCGTCGCCGGCTCCGTCTACAACTGGGCGAAGAGACTGGGCAATCCGCACATCGGCTGGCTGGCCGGCTGGATGATGCTGATCGCCTCCATCGTCTCGCTCTCCGCGGTGGCGCTCGCCTACCAGCTGACGCTGCCGCAGATCTCCCGGACCTTCCAGTTCGTCGGCGACGGCACCGGTACGTACGACGTCGCCACCAACGGCGTGCTGCTGGCAGCCGTACTGATCCTGTTCACCACCCTCGTCAACGCCTTCGGCGTGAAACTGATGGCCCGGATCAACACCGCCGGCGTCTTCATCGAACTGATCGCCACCGTCGTCCTCATCGTGCTGTTCGCCGTGCACATCGTCCGCGGGCCGGGAGTGGTCCTCCAGACCCACCACACCGGATCCGGCCAGCACTCGGGCTACCTGGGCGCCTTCCTCACCGCCTCGCTCGCCTCCGCCTACGTCATGTACGGCTTCGACACCGCGGCCTCGCTCGGCGAGGAGTCCCTGGACCCCTCCCGCAACGCCCCGCGCGCCATCCTCCGCGCCCTGATCGCCTCCTTCGTGCTCGGCGGGCTGGTCCTGCTGCTCGCGATGATGAGCGTGAGCAGCCTGACGGGCAAGGGGCTGACCACCGACGGGCTCCAGTACGTCGTGCTGGACGTCCTCGGCGACACCGTCGGCAAGGCGATGCTGTGGTGCGTGCTGATCGCGGTCACCGTCTGCGCGCTCGCCGTGCACACCGCCGCCATCCGGCTCGCCTTCGCGATGGCCCGGGACACCAACCTGCCCGCCGCCGCCCTCCTCGCCAAGGTCAGCCCGCGTTTCCGGACACCGGTACTGCCCGCGGTGATCGTCGGAGTGCTCGCGCTCGGCGTGCTGCTCATCAACATCCGCCAGCCGCAGATCTTCTCGGTCGTCACCAGCATCGGCATCATCATGATCTACGCGGCGTATCTGCTGGTCACCGCGCCCATGCTGGTCGCCCGGCTGCGCGGGAAGTGGGTACCGGCCGGCGGCGGCAGATTCTCGCTGGGCCGCTGGGGCCTGCCGGTCAACATCGTCGCGGTCCTCTGGGGCGCCGGCATGATCGTCAACCTGGCCTGGCCGCGGGACGCCGTCTACAACGCCACCCCGCCGTACCACTGGTATCTGCGCTGGGGCGCGGTGCTCTTCGTCGGCCTGGTCTCCGCCGGCGGCTTCGCCTACTACTGGTTCGTCCAGCGCCACCGCACCGGCGTCCTCGCCGAACACGCCGCGAGCCCCGCCGCGTCAGCCGGTACCACCACCGGCACCGACACCCCGGTCACCGTCCCGGCGCACGACTGATCCGGCCCCGCTCCCGACCCGTACGTCCGTAAGGAGGACAACTCCCCATGTCCCACGAAGAGTTCGACTACGTGATCGTCGGCGGCGGCACCGCGGGAAACGTCGTGGCGGCCCGGCTCAGCGAAGACCCCGCCGTCACCGTCTGCGTCCTGGAGGCCGGCCCCTCCGACGTCGGCGACGACGACGTCCTGCGCCTGGACCGCTGGATGGGCCTGCTGGAATCCGGCTACGACTGGGACTACCCCGTCGAGCCGCAGGAGAACGGCAACAGCATGATGCGGCACGCCCGCGCCAAGGTGCTCGGCGGCTGCTCCTCGCACAACTCCTGTATCGCCTTCTGGGCTCCCGCCGAAGACCTCAACGCCTGGGCGGACAACGGCTGTTCGGGCTGGAGCGCGGCCGACTGCTTCCCGCTCTACCGGCGCCTGGAGAGCAACGACGCCCCCGGCGACCACCACGGCCGCTCCGGCCCGGTCGCGCTCCGCACCATCAAGGGCGCGGACCCCTGCGGCACCGCGCTGCTGGCCGCCTGCGCCCAACAGGGCATCCCCACCACCCCGTTCAACACCGGCACGACCGTCATCCGGGGCGCGAACTGGTTCCAGATCAACTCCGACGAGAACAACACCCGCCAGTCGTCCTCCGTGGCCTACCTCCACCCGATCATGGGCAGGCGCCCCAATCTGGAGATACGCACCGGAGTACGCGCCAAACATCTGATCGTCGACGCCGACCGCCGCTGCACCGGGGTCGCCTACCTCGACCCCGACCTGGTCCACACCCGTGCGGTTACCGCCCGCCGCGAGGTCGTCGTCTCCTGCGGCTCGATCGACACCCCCAAGCTGCTGATGCTCTCCGGCATCGGCCCGGCCGACCATCTGCGCGAGACCGGCGTGGACGTCGTCGTCCACTCCCCGGGCGTCGGCGAGAACCTCCAGGACCACCCCGAGGGCGTGATCATGTGGGAGGCGAAGCAGCCCATGGTCACCACCTCGAACCAGTGGTGGGAGATCGGCATCTTCGCCGACACCGAACCGGGCCTGGACCGCCCCGACCTGATGTTCCACTACGGCTCGGTGCCCTTCGACATGAACACCGCCCGCCACGGCTACCCGACGTCCGAGAACGCCTTCTGCCTCACCCCCAACGTCACCCGCGCCCGCTCCCGCGGCACCGTCCGCCTCCGCACCCGCGACTTCCGCGACAAGCCGAAGGTCGACCCCCGGTACTTCACCCACGAGCACGACGTCCGCGTGATGACCCACGGCCTCCGCCTCGCCCGCGAGATCGCCGCCCGGCCCGCCCTCGCCGCCTGGACCGGCGCCGAACTCGCCCCCGGCCCGGACGTCCGCACCGACGACGAACTCCTCGACTACATCCGCACCACCCACAACACCGTCTACCACCCCTCCTCGACGGTGCGGATGGGCGCCGCCGACGATCCCCTGGCACCGCTCGACGCCAGGCTCCGGGTCAAGGGCATCCAGGGCCTGCGGGTCGCCGACGGCTCGGTGATGCCGGAGCTGGTCACCGTCAACCCCTGCATCACCACGATGATGATCGGCGAGAAGTGCGCCGACATGCTCAAGGAAGACGCCCGGTAGCGGTACCGGCCGCCGGCCCCCGCCTCACCCGGCGGTCCGGCCGGCGGCCCGCCGCCACGCCGCCTCGCGCAGCAGCCGCAGCCCGTTGAGCCCCACGATCACCGTCGAGCCCTCGTGCCCGAGGACGCCCAGCGGCAGCGGCAGCTCGCCGACCAGATCCCACAGCACCAGCCCCGAGATGAACACCGAGGCGATGACGAGGTTCTGCACGACCAGCCGGCGCGCCGCCCGCGACAGCGTCATCACCGCCGGGACGGTGGCCAGTTCGTCGCGCACGATCACCGCGTCCGCGGTCTGAAGCGCCAGATCCGACCCGGCCCGCCCCATCGCGACACCGGTATGCGCGGCGGCCAGCGCCGGGGCGTCGTTCACCCCGTCGCCCACCACCAGCACCTTCCGCCCGGCCCGTTCCTCCCCGCGCACCGCGTCGACCTTGTCCTGCGGCAGCAGTCCGGCCCGTACGTCCGCGATCCCGGCCTCCTCGGCGAGCCGGCCCGCGGCCCGCGGATTGTCCCCGGTGACCAGCATCGGCGTCCGGCCGGTCAGTGCCCGCAGCGCGGCCACGGTGGCCACCGCATCGGGCCGCAGCCGGTCGGCGATGCCCAGCACCCCGGCCGGTACGCCGTCCCGCAGCACCAGCACCGCCGTATGCCCGACGTCCTCCAACTCCGTTACCAACTCGGCGACTTCGGTGGCCATCGGCGTGCCCTCGGTCATCAGCCGGGCCGGCGCCCCCACCTCGATCCATGCGCCGCCGACCCGGGCCCGTACGCCGGTACCGGGGGAGGCGGTGAACTCCTCCGCGGCGGGCAGCGCGCAGCCGCGGTTCCGGGCGGCGTCCACGATCGCGCGGGCCAGCGGGTGCTCGCTGGGGTGCTCGGCCGCGGCGGCCCAGGTCAGCAGCGCCTCCTCGGCCGGCCCGGCGCCGGCCGGCGGCCGGATCGCGGTCACCCGCGGGGTGCCCTCGGTCAGTGTCCCGGTCTTGTCCAGCGCCACGGCATCCACCTGGCCGAGCCGCTCCATCACCACCGCGGACTTCACCAGCACACCGTGCCGCCCGGCGTTGGCGATGGCCGACAGCAGCGGCGGCATGGTCGCCAGCACCACCGCGCACGGCGAGGCCACGATCATGAACGTCATCGCCCGCAGCAGCGCACCGGCCAGCCCCGCCCCCAGCATCAGCGGCACCGCGAACACCGCCAGCGTCACCGCCACGAGGCCGACCGAATACCGCTGCTCGACCTTCTCGATGAACAGTTGGGTCGGTGCCTTGGTCTCGGACGCCTCGGCGACCATCGCCACGATCCGCGCGATCACCGAATCCCCGGCGTCCCGCTCGACCTTGACCCGCAGCGCGCCCAGGCCGTTGAGCGTGCCGGCGAACACCTCGTCCCCGGGCTCCTTGGCCACCGGCAGCGGCTCCCCGGTGATCGTGGCCTGGTCGACCTCGCTCGCCCCCGCCAGCACCCGGCCGTCCGCGCCGACCCGCTCGCCGGGCCGCACCAGGATCGTGTCGCCCACGACGAGGCCGGCGGTGGGCACGCTCTGCTCCTCGCCGTCGTCGGCCAGCCGGGTCGCCGTGGCGGGCGCGAGGTCCAGCAGACCGCGTACCGAGTCCTGGGTGCGGGCGGTGGCCAGTGCCTCCAGCGCGCCGGAGGTGGCGAAGATGACGATCAGCAGCGCGCCGTCCATCACCTGACCGAGCGCCGCCGCCCCGAGCGCCGCGACGATCATGAGCAGATCGACGTCCAGCGTCCGGTCCCTGAGCGCCTGCAACCCCGCCCAGGCCGGTTCCCAGCCACCCGTCAGATACGCCACGGCGTACAGCGCGCCCCAGGCCCACGAGGGTGCGCCGGTGAGCTGCAACGCCAGCGCGACCAGGAACGCGACGGTGGCGATCGCCGCCCAGCGGGCCTCGGCCAGCGCGAACACCCGCGTACGCCGCGGAGCCGCGGGGCGGGCCCCGGCCGTCCGGGACGGACGTTCCAGAGTGGTGACAGGCATGGCGGAACAACCCTTCACGAGACGGCAGCCGGCAACCCCATCACCGTACAGGAACGAATGAACAACTCTTCATTCATTGTGCTCAAGGTCGCTCTTTAGGATGGCTGTCATGGGCCACGGAACCGATGACACCAGCAGTGCCACCACCCGCGAACGCCTGGACGCCGTGGGGGCCGCCGATGTCGCCGCCACCCTCCAGGCCCTCTCCACCCCTTCCCGGCTGCGCATCCTCGCCCGCCTCCAGGAAGGTCCCTGCGCGGTCAGCGATCTCGCCGCCGCCGTCGGCATGGAGCAGTCCGCCTGCTCCCATCAGCTCCGGCTGCTGCGCAACCTCGGCCTGGTCACCGGCGAGCGCAACGGCCGCTCGATCGTCTACGCCCTCTACGACCACCACGTCGCCGAGCTCCTCGACCAGGCCCTCTACCACGTCGAGCATCTGCGCCTCGGACTGCGTGACGCCCCGTCAACCACCCTGGATTCGTCGGTGAAATGACCCGCCGCACCCCGTGGTAACTTCTGCATACAGCCTGTATGCAGAAGGTGCGGCGGTGGCGATGGCCAAGGGGGAAGCGGTGCAGTCGGGTCGGGAGAAGGCGTACGCGTATCTCAAGGACAGCGTGCTGACCGACCCGGAAATGCAGGACCGCTTCCTGTCCGAGCAGGAGATCGCCGACCGCATCGGCGTCTCCCGCACCCCCATCCGCGAAGCCCTGCTGCTGCTCGCCGCCGAGGACCTGGTCCGCCTGGTTCCCAAGCGCGGCGCCCTGATCGCCCCGCTCTCCGGGCGCGAGATCACCGAACTGATGGAGATGCGCGGCCTGATCGAGCGCTTCGCCGCCGAGCGCACCACCGACCGGCAGACCACTCCGGTCGACGAGATGACGCGGATCCTGGCCGAGCAGGACACCTTGCGCGGCGAGCTGACCGCCAAGGAGTTCATCGCCGCCGACCACCGCTTCCACGCCACCCTCGTCGCGGCCGTCGGCAACACCCTGATGAGCAGGCAGTACGACGCGCTGCGCAGCCGCCAGATCCGGGCCGGCGTGATCGCACACCGCCGCGCGGGCAACCGCCAGGACGAGGTCGTCGCCGAACACCGCCGGATCCTCGACGCGCTCGCCGCGGGAGACGCGAGGGCCGCCTGCGCGGCGATCGACAGCCACATCCAGGCGACCCGGCGCATCCTCCTGGCCGCCTGACGAGGCGGCCCCGGCGCCCTAAAGGCGGCGGTTGTCCAGCACGGCCACGGCGCGCCGCACCCGCTCCGTCTCCTTCGGGTCCACCTCGGCGACCAGCAGCCCCGGCGCCGCGTCCAGCCGCGCCCGCACGGTCCCGTCCGGCCCCACCAGCGCGCTGTGCCCGACGCCGGTCGGGGCCTTGGTGGCCACCTCCGGGTCGGCGTCCTGGTCCGGCGCGGCCTGCCCGACCGCCGCCAGCCACACCGTCGCGTCCAGTGCGCGGGCCCGCACCAGCAGCTCCCACTGCTCGCGCTTCCCCGGCCCGGCGCCCCACGACGCAGGCAGCACGCTCACCGTCGCGCCGGCATCCGCATGCGCCCGGAAGAGCTCCGGGAACCGCACGTCGTAGCAGGTCGCCAGGCCCACCCGGACCCCGTCGACGTCGATGGTCACCACCCGCTCGCCGGCCGCGACCGTGTCGGACTCCCGGAACCCGAAGGCGTCATACAGATGGATCTTGTCGTAGGACTCCTCGACCTCGGGCCCCGTGACCAGCAGGGTGTTGGCCACCCGTCCGTCGGGCGCCGGGGTGAACATCCCCACCACGACCGTCACCCCGGTCTCCCGGGCGACGGCCCGCACCCCCTCGGCCCACGGCCCGTCCAGCGGCTCGGCCACCAGCCCCGGCGGCACCCCGACGCGCGCCATGGACGCCTCGGGCAGCACCGCCAGCCGCGCGCCCTCGGCAGCGGCCCGGCGCACCAGGTCCGTCACCTGCGCGAGGTTCTCCTTCGGATCGGTCGACGCGGTCATCTGGCACAGCGCGATACGCATACGGCTCTCTCTCCTGTCGTACGGAACTCGTGCGGATGTCGTGCGGAGCGGTGGAGCGGTGCTGGTCGGTACGCCGTCGTACGCTCTCACCCGTCCTGCGGCTGCCCGCCGGACGAGGTCCCCACGGCCATGTTCCCGCGCCCCGCCGTCCCGCGCGGCATCCGGGTGTGCTCCTCGTCCTCGCCATTGGTCCGCACCGTGCCGCGGATCGCGCCCCGCCGGGACGCCGACGACGGTGCCCACCGCCGCGCACGCCGGATGCCCGGCCGGCGGCAGCCGGCTGCCGCAGCTGCCCAGCAGTGCGGTGGACAGCGGCGGGTGCGGTGCTGAGGGGTGGTGCGAGGGCGGTGTCAGGCGGCCGGTCCGGGGGCGTGCGGGGCGGCCAGGGCACCCGCCGCCCGCAGGGTGCCGACCTGCTTGCCGCCGCCGAGGACCGGGGCGGTGGCGAAGGGGGCGAGGACGGCAGGGTCGACGCCGCAGCGGGCCAGGGCCGCCGCGGTCACCGGCATCCGGGCCCGGTCGGCGCCGTCGGCGATCTTCACACCGACCGCCCGGCCGTCGGGCAGCGCGGCGACCTGTACGCCCTCGAAGCCGTCCTTGGCCAGGAGACCGGGCAGCGCCCCGACCAGCCGGGCGACATCGCGGCCGGTGCCGGAGACCATCTCGGGGTGCTCGCGCATGGCGTGGGCGACCCGGCCCTCGTGGGTGTCCGGGGCCGCCGTCGCCAGCCGGGCGACGGCCCGGGTCAGGCCGTGCAGCGAGACGGAGAACAGCGGTGCGCCGCAGCCGTCGACGGTGACCCGGGCGATGCCCTGGCCGGTCAGTTCCTCGACGGCCGCGGCGAGTTCCCACTGGAGGGGGTGCCCGGCGTCGAGGTAGGTGTCCAGCCGCCAGCCCCGCGTGCGCGCCGTGTACAGCATGGCGGCGTGCTTGCCCGAGCAGTTCTGGGCGAGCCGGCTGGGGCCCAGACCGCGCCCGAGCCAGGCGTCCCGTTCCGCGGCGCCGTAGGGGAGGTCCGGGACGTTGCGGAGGTCGTCCTCGGTCAGCCGGGCGGTGTGCAGGATGCGCCGGGCGGTGGCCAGATGACGTTCCTCGCCGGAGTGGCTGGCCGCCGTCAGCGCCAGCGCCTCGTCGTCCAGCGGAGGCAGCCCGGCGCGCAGCAGACCGACCGCCTGGAGGGGCTTGAGCGCCGAGCGCGGGTAGAACGCGGCCTCGATGTCGCCGAGTTGGAAGTCCACACCGCCGTCCGCTGCCAGGACGACGACCGAGCCGTGGTGGACGCCCTCGACGAGGCCGCCGCGCTCGACGTGGGCGACGGGGGCGTGGGCCGGTATGCGGACGGCGGGCGGATCGCCTGCCGGGTGGTGGGCAGGGGTGGTGCCCGGGGTGCTCTGACTCGTGATCATGCTCGGTTCTCGGTGCTCTCTGTGCGGTCGGTGCTGCGTGCGCCGGTGGTGCTCCGGTGGCCTGTCGCCGTTCGGCTAACTGCCGTCGCTCTCCTGGAGGTTGGCGTTGTCCGACGCCACGCCGTCCCGTACGGACCCGACCCGGCCGCGTACCAGGAACCAGCCGCCGAACAGGAGGGCCACGATCACCGGCAGGGAGAGGATGGTGGTGCGCCCTGCGCCGCCGTCGGCATACATCAGGACCAGTACCAGGGCGAGGAAGGCCAGGGTCACCAGCTCGGTCCAGGGCGATCCGGGGAGCCGGTAGGAGGGGCGGGAGAGCTGACCCGCCCGCGCCTTCCGCCAGAAGAGCAGATGGCAGATCATGATCATGGCCCAGGTGCTGAGGATGCCGATCGCCGCGAAATTCAGCACGATCTCGAACGCCTTGCTCGGCACGAGGTAGTTGAGGCCCACGCCCAGCACGCAGACCCCCGACGTGAGCAGGATCCCGCCGTACGGCACCTGGCTGCGGCTCATCACGCCGGTGAACCGGGGAGCGGATCCGGACATCGCCATCGAGCGCAGAATCCGCCCGGTGGAGTAGAGACCGGAGTTGAGGCTGGACATCGCGGCGGTCAGCACGACGAGGTTCATCACCCCGCCCGCGGCCGGGACGCCGACGTGGGAGAGCACCGTGACGAACGGGCTCTGGCCCGCCGAGTACGCGTTCCACGGCAGCAGCATCGACAGCAGGACCACCGAGCCGACGTAGAAGAGCGCGACCCGCCACATGATCGAGTTGATCGCCCGCGGCATGATCTTCTCCGGCTCCGCGGTCTCACCCGCCGTGACGCCGACCAGCTCGACCGAGGCATAGGCGAAGACCACGCCCTGGATCACCAGCAGCATCGCCAGCGTCCCGGTCGGGAAGATGCCGCCGTGGTCGGCGATCAGCGCGGGGCCGGGGTGGTGGCCGTCGACCGGGTGCTGCGTGACCAGCAGGAAGACGCCGATGAGCAGGAAGACGACCAGCGCCCCGACCTTGATGATGGCGAACCAGAACTCCAGCTCGCCGAAGATCTTCACCGAGATCAGGTTCACCGTCAGCACGACCCCGAGCGCGATCAGCGCGATCACCCACTGCGGGATGGTGGAGAACATGCTCCAGTAGTGCGTATAGGTCGCCACCGCCGTGATGTCGGCGATCCCGGTCGTCGCCCAGTTCAGGAAGTACATCCAGCCCGCGACGAACGCCCCCTTCTCGCCGAGGAACTCCCGGGCGTAGGAGACGAAGGCCCCGGACGACGGCCGGTGCAGCACCAGCTCGCCCAGGGCCCGTACGACGAGGAAGGCGAAGAAGCCGCAGAGCGCATACGCCACCGCCAGCGAGGGCCCGGCGTCCGCGAGCCGGCCGCCCGCGCCGAGGAACAGCCCGGTGCCGATCGCGCCGCCGATGGCGATCATGTTGACGTGCCGTGATGTCAGGGACTTGCGGTATCCGGCGTCACCGGCGTCGACATGTGCGCCCGGTGCCCGCTGCCCTTCCTTCTCCTGCGGGTCCGCCTGTTGCAGGGCTTGCTCGCTCACCCGTGGTCCTCGTCTTCCGTGGCAGGGGCCGTACGGTCTGCCGGCCGCACGATGGTGGTCAGCGTCGACTCGACGCGTGCGAGGTGGTGCTTCATGGCTTCGACTGCGTCGTGCTCGGACCGGTCGACGAGCGCCTCGACGATCGCCCGGTGCTCCCGGTTCGACTGCTCGCGCCGGCCGCCGACGTCGTTGAGGAAAGCCGACTGGCGGGCCAGGGCGTCCCGGATCTCCTCGATCACCCGGCGGAAGACCGGGTTCCGCGCCGCCTCGGCGACCGCGAGATGGAAGAGCGTGTCCATGGCCACCCAGGCCGTGGTGTCGGTCTCCCGCTCCATCCGCTCCAGGAGATGCGTGAGGTGGTCGAGATCCTCCGGCGTACGGCGGACCGCCGCGTACCCGGCCACCGGGATCTCGATATGGCGGCGGACCTCCAGTAGATGGCTGGCCGCGTAGTCGCCGAAGGTCGGGTCGGCCACCGCACCGTCCGAGACGACGAAGGTGCCCTTGCCGGTGCGCGAGACCGTGAGCCCCATCGTCTGGAGCGCACGCAGTGCCTCGCGCAGCACGGGTCTGCTCACCTCCAGCCGCCGGCAGAGTTCGGCCTCGGAGGGGAGCTTGTCGCCGACGGCGTACTCGCCGCGCTCGATGGCGCCGCGCAGATGGGTCAGAACCGCTTCCATCGCGCTCACACGCCGGGGGATGTCGCCAGCTGTCTGGCTGTCTGACAGGTTCACCCGGGGATAGTCGGACGGGGGCGGGGGAGCTGTCAAGGGATCCGACGGGACCGGTTCACCTGGAGCGGCGTGGATGTTCACCGTCGATGTTCACGCGGGCCGGTCGCCCGGCCCGCCCCACCCCGTAGCGGTTCCGCCCGGCCGCTACGGCGTCTGTGCGGCGCGGGCGCGGTCCGCGCCGCGCCCGCCGTCCGCGCGGAGGTCCAGCATGTAGAACACCTTGTCCCAGCGCTGCTCGCCGACCGCGACGAAGCCGGGAATCCGGCCGTACTCGCGAAAGCCCAGCGACCGGTAGAGGCGCAGCGCCCGCGCGTTGTCGGCGCGGGCGTCCAGGGTGAGGACCTCGATGCCGGTCGCTCTGGCGTCGGCGACCAGGGCGGTGGCCAGCGAGCGGCCGACCCCGCGGCGGTGCGCGGTGCCGGCGACCGCGAGCTTCACCAGGTCCGCGTGCGGACGGTTGGTCTCCTGGGCGTAGCGCAGCCAGTAGCCCAGACCGATCAGCCGCCGGCCGACATAGGCGGCACGGAGCGCCCCGTCCCCGGTCCGGGCCGCGGCGAGAACCCGGCCGAAGAGCTCGGCCACCTCCTCCGGCGTGGGCGGGTCGACCCAGCCGAGCGGCGCCCCGTCGCGGACCAGGTCCGCGAGGATCCGGTGCGCCGACTCGGGGAAGACGGCGGCGAGTCCGGGGTCGGCCGTGAGCTCGCGGGCATCGAGGATCCGGGGTTCGGTGCCCGCGTCGGCGGCGGTGGCGGTCGTCATGGGCGGAGCCTACTCACGTGCCGCGTCGCACGGCTCCGCGGTGCGCGGCGGCGCCGGGCCCCCGGCCCGCCCTGGCGGGCGCTGGTGGACGGCCGGTCGGGCAGGGCGGAGGCCGGCCGGAGGTCCGCCGCAGCTCTGCCGCGGATCTCCGGCCGGACTGCCGGCCGGGCCTCAGGCGCCCGTGAGGCCGTCGATGCGCTCCCGGAGCAGGTCCGCGTGGCCGTTGTGGCGCGCGTACTCCTCGATCATGTGGACCAGGATCCAGCGCAGGGAGATCCCCTGGTCACCGACCTGCCGGGCCTCCTCGTCGGAGAGCTTGCCGGAGTCGTCCAGCGAGGCGCCGGTGATCAGTTCGCGGCCCCGGGCCACCTCCGCGCGCCAGGTCGCCAGCGCCTCCTCGATGCCGCGGTCCGGGGCGAGCGCGAAGCCGTCCCCGCCGCCCTCCTCGTACACCTGCGGCAGGTCGCGGCCGGCGAAGACCCGCTGGAACCAGTTGCGTTCCACCTCCGCCAGGTGCTGGACCAGGCCCAGCAGCGTCATCGGCGACGGCGCCACCGAGGCCACCCGCAGCTGGTCGTCGTCGAGCCCCGCGCACTTCAGCGCGAGCGTCTCGCGGTGGAAGTCCAACCAGCTCTCCAGCGTGGTGCGTTCATCAGCGTGCGGGGGTGGGACGGTGCGTCCGTCCGGTGTCGTTCCCATGCCCGCCACCCTCGCACGGGCCACTGACAGGCACCAGGGACATCCCCGTGGCGAGGCGGCGGAGCCGCGGCACGGGACGCCTGGGGACCGGCCGGGGGCGCGGGTCCGCGGGATGTCAGGCCGGTGCCGGTGCCGCCCGATCCGCCATCGGCCCTTCGTCCGGCTGCTGTTCGGCGAGGAAGCCGGCGATCCGGGCCACGAAACCGGCCGGGTCCTCGGCGGGCGCCCCGTGCCCGGCGTCGATCTCCGCGTAGCGGCTGTGGGAGATCCCGGCCAGCAACTGCTGCTGCTGAGCCGCGCCGATCACCCGGTCGTGGGCGCTGGCCAGCACCAGAGTCGGTGCCGTGACGGAGGCGAGCAGCGGGCGCAGGTCCACGGCCAGGTCCACCGCGGTCTGCCGGTCCGTACCGGGGGCCAGCGCGGTGGCGAGCGCCCGGACCAGCTCCTCGTAGGCGGCGGTGTCCGTGTGGTCCCAGTAGCGGGGGCCGAACGCCATCAGCGGCAGCATCCGGGCGAACAGCGAGGTGCCGTGCTCCGCGTCGGCGCGCAGGAGGTCGAGCCAGTAGGTGAACTCGGCCCGCATCCGGCTGTCCGTGTACGCCCAGCCGGCGTGCAGCACCAGGGAGCGGACCCGCGCCGGGTGGCTGCCCGCGAGGTGGGTGGCGATGGCGGCGCCGAGGGAGTGGCCGACCAGGTGGAAGGTCCCCAGCCCGGCGTGGTCGGCGGCGGCCAGGACCTCGTCGGCGAGGTCCGCGAGCGTGAGCGGGCCGCCGTGATCGATGGTGCCGCCCGAGCCCGAGTAGTCCGGTGCGACCACGGTGAAGCGGTCGGCGACCGCCTCGGTCAGCGGCAGCCACTGCTCGCGGGTGGCGCCGGTGCCGTGCACCAGCACCAGGCCGGGGCCGGTTCCGGTGCGGTCGTACTCGACGACGGCCTCGCCGCCGCTGATGCGTACGCGGGTGGTGGGCATGGGGTGATCTCCTTTGCGAGCGGGGGGTGTTCAGGCGGTGGCGCGGGCGGCGGGTGCCATCCCGGTGAGCGCGGTGCGCAGCGCGGCGTTGAAGGCGGCGGGGCGTTCCTGGTGCGGCATGTGGCCGGCGCCGGGGATGATCGAGACCTCGGCGCCGGGTGTGAGCGCGGCACAGGTACGGGGCACCTCCAGCGGGATCGCGGCGTCCAGCTCGCCGTGGAGGTAGTGGATCGGCACCTTCAGCCCGGGCAGGGTCGGGCGCGGGTCGTAGCCGCCGGCGGTGGCCTGGTGCTCGTCGATGTAGACGCCGGAGTCCAGGATCTGGCGGACCGTCCAGTCGATGAGCGCGGGCGCGGTGCCCGGCGCGTACCATCCCGGCACCCAGCCGGCGACCGTACCGGCCCGGTCGCGGCGCAGATCGGCCACCAGCCGGGCCTGCGTCCGTGCCGAAGGCCAGTACCCCGGCGCACCCACCGGGACCACGCCGCCGATCAACTCGGGGCGGCGTACCCCCAGTTCGACTGCGAAGGACCCGCCGATCGACGAGCCGACGACCACCGGCCGGTCCAGCCGCAGCGCGCCGATCAGCGCCACCAGGTCGCTGACCACTCCGGCGATGGTGTTGCCGCGGGCCGGACGGGCAGACCGCCCGCAGCCCCGCCAGTCGACGGTGAGCACCCGGTGGTCCGCGGCGAACTCGGGCAGCTGCGCACCCCAGGTGCGCCCGCTCGTTCCCCAGCCGTGCACGAACAGCAGCGCCGGGCCGGTCCCCTCGTCCTCGTAGTGGAGCGTGGTGTCGTTGACGTCCAGGTTGGGCATGCCGATTCCCCTGCTTCCTGTGCTTCGCCGTCCGCCGCAGCACCGTGCCTGCGCTGCTGCCTCCACCCAACCGCGATCACGGGTGCCGACCAATGAGCGATCCGCGCCTACACTGATCGCCGGCAGTGATCAATGAGTGATCAACAGGGGTCACGGCGAACGGGGGGCCATGGAAATCCGGCAGCTGCGCTACTTCCTCACCGTGGCGGAGGAACTGCACTTCGGCCGTGCCGCCGAGCGGTTGCACATCGTGCAGTCCGCGGTGAGCCAGCAGCTCCGACGGTTGGAACGTGAACTGGGCACCGAGCTGTTCACCCGCTCCACCCGCACCGTCCGGCTCACCGAGGCCGGCAGCCGGCTGCTCCCGTACGCCAGGGAGATGCTCGCCCTCCAGGCGCGCGCCAGGGAAGCCCTCGACGAGCTGCGCGCCGAACAGGCCGCGACGGTGCGGCTGGGCACCAGCTCCGGGCTCGGCGCGCGCCTGGACGCGGTGCTCGCCGCATTCGCCCGGCTCGCCGGCCACGCCCAGCTGGAACTGGTCACCGGAAGCACCGAGGAGCGCCTTCGGCAGGTGCGCTCCGGCGAGCTGGACGCGACCTTGCTGCGCGGCGAACGGGACGACCCCGGGCTGGAGTTCCTGCCGCTGTGGCAGGACGCGCTGATGGCGGCGCTGCCCGCCCGCCATGAACTCGCCGCACACGAGACCGTCGAGCTGGCCCGGCTCGCCGAGCTGCCGCTGCGGCTGTCGCCGCACTCCCGCAACCCCGCCCTGCACGACCTGGTCATGCGCTCCTGCCGGGAGGCCGGCTACGAGCCCGTACCGGGGCCGGAGTTCACCAACGCCCAGGACACCCTGGCCGCCATCGGCTACGGCAAGCCGTCCTGGACGGTGTTCTACGCCCCGCACGCCGACCAACTGCCGGTATCCGGCGTGGTGTTCCGCCCGCTGTGCGACCCCGCCCCCAGGATGCGGAGCTATCTCGCCGTACGGCCCGACCCGCCGAGGGCCGGGCTGCGCGCACTGATCGAGGCGTGCCATGCCGCCGCGGAGGCGGGGCCGGACCAGCCGGGCCGAGCGGACCCCGGCCGGGCCGAACGGGCCACCCGCCCTCCTCAGCCGGCCCGCGACCGGGTATAGAGGTGCTCGGGCCGCCCGGTGTCGCCGTACTTGAGGGTCAGCCGGATACGGCCGGTGCGTTCGAGGTGCTTGAGGTAGCGCTGGGCGGTGGAACGGCTGACCCCGGCGCGCTCGGCGACCTCGTGGGCGGAGAGCGGGAGCCCGGCCTCGTCCAGGATCCGGCGGATCAGGTCGACGGTCGCCGCCGAGTGGCCCTTGGGCAGCTCGGAGTGCGGGGACTCGGGGGTCCGGAGGGCCGCGAAGATCCGGTCCACCTGCTCCTGCCCGGCCTCGCCGCGCCCGCTCACGCCCTCGACGGTGCGGCGCAGCGCGGCATAGCCGTCCAGCTTGGCGCGCAGCCCCGAGAACCCGAACGGCTTGACGAGGTATTGCAGCGCGCCGCACCGCATCGCGGCCTGGACCGTGGCCACGTCGCGGGCCGCCGTCACCATGATCACGTCGGCGTGGTGGCCGAGTTGCCGCAGCCGCCGCACCAGCGTCAGCCCCGTCTCGTCCGGCAAGTAGTGGTCGAGCAGCACCAGATCGATCGGGGAGCGTTCCAACGTGGCCAGCGCCTGGGCCGCCGTATGGGCCCGGCCGGCGACGCGGAAGCCGGGCACCTGGGACACATACGCGGCATTGATCTCCGCAACGCGGAAGTCGTCGTCCACGACAAGGACATCGATCACGGTGACTCTCCAGTGGCCGTGAGCTGACGGGGGGCACCAGGTAAGGGGGCGTGGTCGACGGCGAGCCGCTCGGGCGCGAGCGCTTCGGGCAGCACGACGGTGAAGACCGCCCCGCCGCCCGCGCGGGCGGTCACCCGGGCCATGCCGCCGTAGCGCTCGGACAGCCGGCGCACCAGGGCGAGGCCGATACCCCTGCCCCGGGAGGAGACGGTGGCGCTCTTCGTGGACCAGCCCTCGGCGAAGATCTGCTCGCGCATGTCCGGCGGCACCCCGGGCCCGGTGTCGCTGACCCGCACGACCGCGGTGGTGCCTTCGGCACGCAGCTCCACCTCGACGAAGGGCTCGGCGCAGCGGCGCTGCGCGGTGGCGTCCAGCGCGTTGTCGATCAGATTGCCCAGGACGGTCACCAGGTCGCGCGGGTCGACCACCGCGTCGGGCAGCAGCGTCGCCGGGGACATCCGCAGCGCCACACCGCGCTCGGCGGCGATGGCCGCCTTGCCGACCAGCAGCGCGGACAGCAGCGGGTCGTGCACCCGCTCGGCGATCTGCTCCGCGGACGCCCGGTGCGCGCTGGCGACCTCGGCGACGAACTCCACCGCCGTGTCGTACCGGCCCAGTTCGAGCAGTCCGCGGACCGTGTGCAACTGGTTGGCGTGCTCGTGGTCCTGGGCCCGCAGCGCGTCCAACAGGCCCTGGGTGCTGTCGAGTTCCCGCCCCAGCAGCTCCAGTTCGGTGCGGTCGCGCAGGGTCACCACGGCCCCGCCGTCGCGGGTCGGCACGCGGTTGGCGACCAGCACCCGCCGGCCGCTGACGGCCAGCAGATCGCTGCCGTCCACCCGTCCGGCCAGGACGTCCGTGGTGCGGCCGGGCGGCAGCACCTCGTCCAGGGCGCGCCCCGCGGCACCCGCGTCGAGCCCGAGCAGCCGCCCGGCCTCGTCGTTGACCAGCCGGATCCGGCCCTTCCGGTCGAAGGCGACCACGCCCTCCCGGATGCCGTGCAGCATCGCCTCGCGCTCGGCCAGCAGCGCGGAGATATCGGCGGTGGCGACCCCGTGCGTACGGCGGCGCAGACTGCGGGCGACCACCACCGCGGCCAGCACCCCGACCGCGAGCGCGGCGCCCGCGTACCGCAGCAGACCGGGGATGGCGTTGAGCAGCAGCCCGTGCACCCTGTCGTAGGCGATCCCGACCGAGACCGCGCCGATGATGCCCCCGCCGGGGCCGCGCAGCGGCACTTTCGCGCGGGCCGAGCGGCCCAGCGTGCCGGTGTCGATCTGCCGGACCTCCTGGCCGGCCAGGGTCTGACTGGGGTCGGTGGAGACATGGCGGCCGATCTCGGCGGTGTTGGTGTGCGACCAGCGCACGCCGTGGGTGTCCATCACCACGACGTACAGCGCCCCGGTGGACCGGCGGATCCGCTCCGCGGTGGACTGCACCGGGCCGTGCGGCACCGGTGCGGAGGAGACCAGACCGCGGGCCAGATCCGGGTCCGCGGCGGCGGTCTGGGCGATCGACAGGGCCCGGCGCATCGCCTGGTCGTCCAGCGCATGGCTGAACGGGGCCAGGAACAGGCCGGTGGCCAGCACCATCACCCCTGTCGTGATGGTCACTTGGGCGATCAGGACCTGTGCGAAGACGCGACGGGGCCAGTGGATCCGCAAGCGGTCCCCCTTGTCTCGGCGGCCCTTCGCAGCAATGCGGAACCGACTCTTCCTGGTGATCTTCGACTTACGCAACGTAAGCCGCCGCAGCCCGGCTGCGCAGCCGATGTCGAACTTTTGTTGTTCTAGCGTGAGCAAAATGGGCACAACAGGGTTTGCGCGCAGAAAGACTGCTTGCGCCCACAAGGCTGCCGCTGTGGCCCGGCTCACTCCTAGCCTCCCGCTCCATGAACAGCCACACGAGCCCCGCCATCGAGCTACGGGGAGCGAGCAAGACCTTCCGCACTCCCTCGGGCGGACTGCACACCGCCGTCCGCGACCTGGACCTGACCGTCGGCCGCGGCGAGTTCGTCGCCGTGGTCGGCCCCACCGGATGCGGTAAGTCGACGACCCTGACCCTGGTCAGCGGACTGGAAGAGCCCACCGAGGGCGACGTCCTGGTCGCCGGCGAACCGGTCCGCGGCATCGGCGACAAGGTCGGCTTCGTCTTCCAGCAGGACGCCGTCTTCCCCTGGCGCACCGTGCTGTCCAACGTGATGGCCGGCCCCCGCTTCCGCGGCGTCCCCAAGGCCGAGGCCAGGGAGCGGGCTCGCGAATGGCTCGCCCGGGTCGGCCTCGCCGCCTTCGGGGACCGCTACCCGCACCAGCTCTCCGGCGGCCAGCGCAAGCGCGTCGCCCTCGCCGCGACCTTCGTCAACGACCCCGAGATCCTGCTCATGGACGAGCCGTTCTCGGCGCTCGACGTCCAGACCCGGGCCCTGATGTCGGACGAACTCCTCGACCTGTGGTCCGGGACCGGAGCCTCCGTCGTCTTCGTCACCCATGACCTCGAAGAGTCCATCGCCCTCGCCGACAAGGTCGTCGTGATGACCGCAGGACCGGCGACCGTCAAGGAGGTCTTCGCCATCGACCTGCCGCGCCCCCGCCGGGTCGAGACCGTGCGGCTGGAGCCCCGGTTCATCGAGATCTACCGGGAGATCTGGTCCTCGCTCGGCGAAGAGGTCCGCATCACCCGCGAAAGGGGTGCCGCCCATGCCGCCTGAGACCGCCACCGCACCGGCCGCCACCACCAGGACCGGCGCCGCCGGAACCCGTACACAGGCCAGGGCCCGGGCCGCACGGAACCGCAGGATCCTCGTCCACGGCACCCGGGTACTGCTCCTCGTCGGACTGCTCGGCCTCTGGGAAGGGCTGGCCCACGCCGCCGTCATCGACCCCTTCAACTTCTCGATGCCGTCGAAGATCTGGGACCAGATCTCCCAGTGGGCCGTCAACGGCACCCCGCAGGGCCCCCTCGTGGAGCAGATCTGGTACACGCTCTACGAGGCACTGCTCGGCTGGGTCATCGGCGTCCTCGGCGGTGTCCTCCTCGGCATCGTGCTCGGCCGGATCCGCTTCCTGGCCGATGTGCTCGGCCCCTACATCAAGGTCCTCAACGCCCTGCCGCGGATCGTCCTCGCCCCCATCTTCCTCATCTGGTTCGGCCTCGGGCCGGCCTCGAAGGTCGCCTCCGCCGTCGTCCTGGTCTTCTTCCCGGTGTTCTTCAACGCCTTCCAGGGCGCCCGCGAGGTCGACCGCAACCTCGTCGCCAACTCCCGGATCCTCGGCGCCAGCAACCGCCAGGTCACCCTCCAGGTCGTCATCCCCTCCGCCACCTCCTGGATCTTCACCAGCCTGCACGTCAGTTTCGGCTTCGCCCTGATCGGCGCCATCGTCGGCGAGTACATCGGCGCGACGAAGGGCCTGGGCCTGCTGGTATCCGCCTCCCAGGGCACCTTCAACGCCGCCGGCGTCTACGCGGCCATGGCCATCCTCGCCGTCGTCGCCCTGCTCGCCGAAGGGCTGCTGGCCTTCCTCGAAAAGCGGCTCTTCCGCTGGAAGCCGGCCGACCCCGGTGAAGCCCGCTGACCCCTCTTCCCATCCGCCCCCTCACAAGGACGTGACCATGCGCACCCAGCTCAAGATCTCCGCCGCCGTGGCCGCCGCGGCGCTCGCCCTCACCGGACTGACCGCCTGCGGCGGCTCCTCCCAGGGAGCCTCCGCGGACGTCAAGGACGGCAAGCTCAAGATCATGGTGGGCGGCCTCGACAAGGTCATCTACCTCCCCGCCCGGCTCACCCAGCAGCTCGGCTACTTCAAGGCCGAGGGCCTCGACGTCACCCTGCTCACCGAACCGGCCGGCGTACAGGCCACCACCTCCATGCTCTCCGGCGACGTCCAGGGCGTCGTCGGCTTCTACGACCACACCCTCGACCTCCAGGCCAAGAACAAACAGGTCGAATCCGTCGTCCAGTTGGCGCAGACCCCCGGCGAGGTCGAGGTGGTCGCCAACAAGGCCACCGGTGACCTCACGTCCCCCAAGGACTTCAAGGGCAAGACCCTCGGCGTCACCGGACTCGGCTCGTCCACCGACTTCCTCACCAAGTACCTGGCGGTCGACAACGGCGTCAAGACGGAGGAGTTCCACACGGTCGCGGTCGGCGCCGGGCAGACCTTCCTCGCCGCCCTCCGACAGGGCTCCATCCAGGGCGGAATGACCACCGAGCCGACCGCCGCCCAGGTCGTCGACAAGAACCTCGGCAAGGTGCTCCTCGACATGCGCACCCCCGAAGGCTCCAAGCAGGCACTCGGCGGCCTCTACCCCTCCTCCAGCCTCTACATGAGCACGGACTGGGTGAACAGCCACAAGGACACCGTCCAGAAGCTCGCCAACGCCTTCGTCCGGACCCTCAAGTGGATGTCCGCCCACACACCCGAGGAGATCGCCGCGAAGATGCCCGCCGACTACGCGCAGGGCGGCAAGGAGCTCTACGCCAAGGCCATCAAGGACACCCTCCCGATGTTCACCAAGGACGGCGTGATGCCCGCCGACGGCCCCGCGACCGTCGAGCGCGTCCTGAAGTCCTTCAACCCCAACCTCAAGAACGCCACCATCGACCTGAAGAAGACCTACACCACCGAATTCGTCAAGAAATGACGGCACGGCAGAGAGCTGCGACGCGGACGCGGTGAGACCCCTCGGGATCAGTTGCCGAAGCCCATGTGCACATGATCCCGATGGGTGTCGTCCGAGAAGAACTGGTCGGCAGCTCCACCCGACAACTGGAGCGGCCCACCGACGTTGTACGACCCGGCACCGGCCGCCGCCCGCATGAACTCCTCGACCAGTGCCCGCGACGTCCCCGGATCGACCACCGCATGCCCGTCGATCCGCCACACGTCGACGGCCCGCCCCCGCGGATGGTCACTGGGCCGGTCCGTCCCGAACACCTTCAGCGGATGCCCGGACCGCACCACGCTCACGTCCATCCGGTACGTACGGGCCAGGTTCAGCAGTGCCCCCAGGACGCTTGCATGGACCTGCCCGCTGCGGATGTCGGCAACCGCCGCCGGCGGCAGGCGGATTGCCGACCCCGCATCCAGCACCCGCTGCGCCTGTGCACTCAGCGCCGCCGCCGGCGCCCCGGACTCGGCCGGATGCAGGGCCGTCACCTCCCACCGCGGCCGGGCCCGCCGCAGCCGCACATCCACCGTCGTCCCCCCGGCCACCACCGCCCCGTCCCCGCGCCGCACCCACTGCCGGCACACCACCAGCACACTCGCCGAGTCCGCCAGAATCCCCCCGTACTGCGCATCGACCACCTCCAGCACCGCCGCAGCGCCCCCGGGCCGCAGCGCCCCGGCCTGATCCACCAGCGTCGGCTCCAGCCCCAGCGCCCCCACCCGCGCCATCGCCGCATCCCGCTCCCCGGCCGGCCAGGCACCGACGGCCTCCACCAGCTCCACGGCCCGCACCTTCACCTCCGGCTGAACGTCCCCCGGACTGGGCCGCCAGACCGGGACCTGCGGGAGCCGAGAGCGGGTGGTTGTCACGGACGGGCGCGGCGAGGCGGGCGCGCCGCCCCGGGTTCCCCCCGAGCACCCGGCCACTCCCAGCAGCACCGCGGGCGCCCCTTTGAGGAGTGTCCGCCGACGGGGGTGCGGGCCGGCCGGATCGCGGCTTTCGGCGATGCTCATACGAAGTTGACCTCCGCCCGCGCCAGCATCGGATCGTCGACCAACTGCCACAGTGGCACGGCGTAGTTGCCCTGGCCGTAGCGGCCACCGAAGTGGAGGCCCAGGACGCGGTGGTCGGCGAGGTCGATGACGGGGGAGCCGCTGTTGCCGCCCAAGGTGGAGCAGTCGTGGCGCATGACGTTTTCCTCCGGTTCCAGCCCGGTGGTCATGCCGGGCTGAAGGCGTTTGACGTTGTAGACATCCATGAAGATCCGGCGCATGGACTCCGGTTCGTTGCGGCGGCCGTCCCAGGCCGGGTAGCCGACGCAGTACACCGGGTGCCCCGGCAGGTCGGCGGGGGCGTCCGCGGCCACCGCCAGGGGAGTGGGGAGCGCGCTGCCGCCGAGGTACGGGGATATCCGCAGCAGGGCCAGGTCGACGTCCTCGTGGATGCCCAGGACCTCGGTCACCTCGTACGAGGGGCCGCCGTCCGCCGGGTCGTCCGTGTCGGTGTACTCCTCGCCCATGTCCAGTGCGGCACCCAGGCCCCGCTGGAAGGTCCAGCCTCCGTCGGCGCCGTGCGCGAACTCCGCCGCGACATGGCGGTTCGTCATCACCACGTCCGGGCCGACCAGGAACCCCGTACCGAGCCAGTCCAGGCTCACGTGTCCGGAGATCTCCACCCGGCCCACCCGGGCCAGGGTCTCCCGGATCGCGGCCCGGTGGCCGTCCAGCACCGCCCAGTCGCCCTGCTGCGCTGCGAAGTCGTGGTTCTGGACGAGGATGGCCGGCCGCCCTTCGAGGAGGACGATGGCCTCCATGCCGAAGGACTCGTCGTCGCTGATCTCGTCGGTGCGTCCCGCGGCGAGCTTCTCCAGGCCGCTGGCGCCCGCCGACAGCACCCGGGTCCGCTCCTGCCGGGCGTACTGCGAGATCTGGTCGGCGGGCAGTTCGTCGGCGGGCAGCCCCACCGAGGATTCGGGGATCTCCCAGGACAGCTGGTCCCGCACCCGTGCCGCCACCTCGCACAGATCCGAGAAGACCCGCTCGGTCCCGGTCGCCACCGGTGATCGGCTCAGGTTCTGCATCTCGCCCTCCTCCGTCGCGCTGTCGAGGTTGCCGTGTGCCTTTCGGTCGATGAGCCGGCCGGTCGATGGGTCGGTTGTCCGGTCGGCCGGATTCGGTCAGGTGCATCAGCTCCGTTGCGCCGCCGCGATCTCGGCGTGGACGTCGGGGCTGTGCGCTTCCAGATGCCGCAGCACGCTGGTCATCTGCGTGCCGACGTTGACGAACGCCGTCGTACGGCCCTGGAACACCACGTTCTCCACCCGCCGCGTCCCCCGGTGGAGCGCCACCACCCGCCAGTCGTCGGTCAGTACCGGCGAGCCGGACGATCCGCCGCGGGTGTCGGTGAAGTAGCGGACGTCGTGTTCGTCCGCCTCGTAGACGAGGTTGTTGCGCAGTGCCACCCGCTTCGGCAGGCCGCCCGGGTGCTGGATGATGTTGACGGCCACGAAATCGCCGTCGGCGAGCGTCAGCGGCCGGTCGGCCAGCTTCAGTGCGGGGCGGGCCGGCGAGTCGGCCAGGCGCAGCACCGCGTAGTCCAACTCCTGGTCGGCCGCCGCGAGTTCGGTGACACAGGCTTCGGCGGTCGCCTCGTCGTCGGTGTCGTAGTCGAAGCGGGCGTGGGTGTGCCGGGCCTGGAGGCGCAGATCGTCGGGGTCGGCCAGCGGGCGTGTGCCGCCGGTCCCGGTACGGGCGTTGACCACATGGTGGTTGGTGATGAGGAGCTCCGGCGCGATGAGCCAGCCGGTACCGGCGTGCGGGAAGCCGTTCGGCTGGAGCGGGGCGCCGCCCTGGTACGGGGGGACCTTGAGGCGGGCGACGGCCGCGCCTGCCAGGTCGCCGCCGCGGAGGAACCCGATGGGGACGGTGTCGTCCCGGTGGACGATCTCCTCCTTGATCTCCGGGGCCGCCCGCCCGGCCAGTACGTCCGGCTCGCCGCCGGCCTGCCGTGCCACGTCGTCCAGGGCGCGCTGGAACGTCGCGAGGGGGGCAGCCTCGGTGGTCTGTGCCACGGCGTTGCGCAGCCAGATCTCCAGGGGTACGGAGCCGTCCACCAGCCGCTCCACGCGGTTCATCTGGTTGAGGTCGGAGTGCAGTTGATGCCCGGGGGCGGGCAGCACCGGGAGGGTGCCGCGGTAGCGGGTCATGATGCCGTCGAAGAGCAGCGGGCGGAGGGCGGGGTCGCCCAGTCCGGTCTCCAGTGCGGTGTCCCGCAGCTGGAGGATGTCGTCCGCCGGGAGATATGCCGTCATGGTCGGCCACCGGGCCCTGCCGGGCCGCTTCCCTTCTCGTCACCGGCCGGTTCCGCCGGGTACGGTTCGGCTCGCTCCGGCCGGTCCTGTGCTTGCCGGTACGCCGCGTCCGGCTCCGGAGTCGTCCGTCCGCGGGTTCCCACGCCCATCGCCGCGGCCACGCCGGCCACGATCTCGCCGCTCTTGTCGGAGACGGCCAGCAGCCGCCGGGCGAGCGAAGTGAGGGTGCCGCGGTCGCGGGCCAGCCGCAGGATGTCGCTGATCCGGGTGGGGCCGTGGGGTGCGGGCGCCGTGGCCGGGCCCGTGGTCCCGGCGGCCTCGCCCGGCCCGGCCGCATCGTGCAGGATCCCCATCACGGCGCCCAGCAGTCCGGGCTGACGGTGCGTCGCCCGGCGCATCGCGGCGCCCAGGGTGTCCAGCGTCTCGTCGTCCGTCGGCAGCCCGACGACCTCCAGTGCGTGGTCCAGCGCGCCCGGGTCCTGACCGTAGATCTGGGAGGCGACGGCGCGGACGAGTACCGGCTGATCGGCCAGTACGGCGTCGGGCAACTCACGTAGCTGTGTGGAGAGTTGGTGGCCGGCCTCGGAGCCGGAGTGCTCGGCGGCGCCGGTGCCGGACGGCAGCCGGGCCCGTGCCAGCCGTGCGCCCATCGCCTCCAGGTCCTCTCCGAGGCCGACCGCGACGTCCTCCGCCGCCCGCAGCTGCCGGTCGGCGCCCGCCAGGTCGCCGGCCTCCTCGGCCAGTCGCGCGGAGAGCAGCAGCAGCTCCAGCCGCCGCTCGGGGCAGCCGCCCTGCTCGGCCTGTGCGATGGCCTCGGCGACGGCCGTGCGTGCCTCGCCGCGCTGCCCGAGCCGGTTGTGAGCCTCGGCCATCAGGGCGTGCAGCGGGCTGCACGGTGTCCAGGGCCGCCGCTGTCCGAGCCGTACCAGCGCGGCCTGGGCGAAGCCCTGGGCCAGCAGGTCCTCGACCTCGCGCGCCGCGATCCGCTCCCAGTCCTCCTGGTCGGCGCCCGCGGCCACCCGGTCCGGTGCCCCGCCGCCGAGCCGCGCCGTCAGCAGCCCCGCGGCCCGGGGGGACATGTCCTGCTGCGCCCCGGCCAGGAACCGTTCGACGCCGGGCAGCCACCGCTCCTCCACCGTCCGCGGATTCTCGTCCAGCCGCAGCCGGTGGTAGATCTCCTCGGCCCGTGCCTCCAGCCCGTCCCGTGCCGCGTAGTACTCCACCGCGCGCTGCTCGACCGCCCGCATCACCTCCGTACGGTCGCCGCCCGGCAGCCGCAGCATGATCGCCCGTACGTCGCCGCGATAGCGCACCGCTTCCGGCCGGGCCGGCTCCACCATGTCCAGTCGGCTGAGTTCGCCGTACAGCCGGCGCGCCTCGTCCGCCGACGGCACATGCAGTCCGCAGGGTTCGGCCAGCACGTCCTTGATGATCTCCGGGGTGATGATCCGCAGCGCCAGGCCGGGATAGGCGAGCCGGCGCACGTCGTCGTTGGCGATATGGCTGAGGATCCGGTCGTAGAGGATGCCCTGGACGAGCATCTGGTCGACGCGCCGGAACACCTCCTCGCGGCGGGCCGGCAGGCTGCGGATCAGGTCGCCCGTCTGCTCGGCCTCGCTCCCGGCGAGTGCCGCGGCCCGCGCGGCGAGCCGCAGGCTCAGCGGATGGCCGCCGACCCGCTCGGCCAACGCGGTTGCCACATCGGGGTCGTTGACGCCCAGGGACTGCAAGAGGGCGACGGCCGCCGGCGGGTCCAGTTCGTGGAGTCGGATCTCCAGGGAGGTGACCCTGCGTGCCGGATGATCGACCGGTGCCCGGCCGGAGACGATCACCCGAAGCCGTGGATAGACGCGCTGGAATGACGTGCAGATCGCCCACATGCGTCCCAGCACCGGCGATCCGCGGTACTGCGCCTCCTCGAAGGAGTCGACGGCCAGCACGAACGGCGGGTCCTGCCGGCCGGCCGCGGCCACCGCCCGCACCAGGACGTCGGCCACCCGCCGGATCAGATCGGTCTCCCGCTCGGTGGCCAGGGTGTGGAACTCCTCCGAGGAACTGCGCCCCAGCACCCGGGTGGTGGCCAGCTGGTGCAGCTGGGCCACCCGCTCCTGCTCCTCCCGCTGGCTGCACGCCGCCTGCTGGCACTCGTCCGCCAGCGCGTCCAGCTCGGCGCGGAACTCCGGGTACTGGACGCCGAGTTGACGGGCGGCCTCGGCGATCAGCGTCACCGGCTCCTGGATGGACAGGGTGGGCCGCTCGAAGTCGATATAGGCGAACGGAAAGGCGGAGGCGTACGCGACCGGGGACCCGCGGGCCGGATCCGGCACCGTGTCCAGCAGGAACTTGGCGAGCAGGGTGCTCTTGCCCATCCCGCCGGGACCGTGGATGACCAGCGGCGGCGCCGGTGCCGAGTGCGCGCCCGTACTGAGGAGCCGGCCGGCCGGCTCCCTGCGGGCCGCAGCGTACCCGGCCGGTAGGCCGACGTAGCTGCGCAGCTGGTCGAGTTCCCGGCCGCGGCCCTGGAACGGCGCGCGCACCAGGCGTTCCAGCGGATCGAGCAGCCGGGCCCGCTCCAGTGCGCTCTGGAGCTCGCCGGGGTCGGGCAGTCCGCGGACGTCCGGCACCTGTGACAGCCACAGCACCGCCTGGAGGGTGTCGGCCAGTTCTTCGACCGAGCGGTGTGCCGTCCGGTGTGCCGTCGCCGACAGGTTGCCGGTCAGGAACGCCAGGCAGATGGCCTCCGGGCCTCCGGGCTCGGTGGGGAACTGCTCGCGGTTGGCTTCCAGGGCCAGCCGGGCGGCCTCCGGTCCGGCCGTCGCGCGTAGCGCCGCTTCCCTGATCTCGGACTTGAGCGACCACTCGGCGTGTCCCGTGGCGCCCAGGGTGGTGCAGTCGTCGAGGAGTTCCAGGACGGCGCCACCGGTCGGGGCGTCCGTACCGGGCAGCCGCAGCCGCAGCGGATCGAAGCGGGACAGCAGGCAGGCCGCCTCGCGGTAGGCGCGGCGGGTGTCCGGTACGGCCGGCGGTGATCCCTTGCCCGTCCGCAGTTCCTGCCGCAGCCGGGCGCTGAACAACTCCCGTACGTCGGCGGAGCACGGTCCGGGGCGGTCGGGGTCAGAGGGTTTGGTAGACACGGATCGCCTTCTCCGCTGCCGTGCAGATCTTCCGCATGTAGCTGTCGCCGTCGTCGTCACGCGCCCTGGAGTCCTGGAGCACCGCGTCCACCGCCTCGTCGACCAGACCGGCGATGACGGATTCCTCGGGCTGCGCCGTATCGGTCAGCCGGGGCGGTGATTCGTGGAAGTACTGGTCGAAGAAGCTGTGCAGATCCTGGCGTTCGACCACCCGCGCGGTGTCCCAGCACAGGCTTCCCCGGAGGTCGTACGGCAGTTGGTACATCGACCGGCCGTATCCGAGGAGGACGAGCCGCGGCGCCTGGTCGCCGCGCACGGCGGCGTGCTCGTAAATCGCCAGCGCGAGTTGGCCGATGAAGTCCCAGACGTCGGAACGGGGGTCGAGCTTGTCGCATTCGTCGAGGACCAGCCAGTAGTGCTCGTCGGCGGCGGTCGCCTGGCCGATCACCCAGTGCACCGCGTCGTCGATCGCCGGGAGGAGGTCGTTGAGCTGGGTGGGGTCGAACGGCTGGGCTCCGGTGTGCGGATCGGAGAGGAAGGCGGCCAGCCGCCGGATGACCTGCGAGGCGGTGGAGGTGTGCGACAGGACGACGCGGACCGGGTGGAATCCGCTGTGCTGCGCGATATGGCGCAGAAAGGTGTAGGTGTACGACCGGCCGCTGCCCGGATCGCCGTCCACCGCCAGGACGAACTTCTCCCGGTCGTCGACGAACCGGCGCAGCGTCTCGCGCAGTTCCTTCCGGTCGATGAACGCCTCGGTGCCGTTCTTGAGGACGCAGGTGCGGAAGGTGTCCTGCCGGGCGTGGATCTCCAGGTCTTCCTGCAAGCGGTGGAGGAATTCCCGGGCGGTGCCGATTTCGGGCAGCGTGGACAGCTGGTCGAGGTGGTTTACGACCTTCAGGAGTTCCACCTGTTGCCGGATATTCCGGCGGGCTGCCCGCACCAGGGAACGGGCGTTTTCCGCGCTGACCGTCGTGATGGGGAGTGCTGTGACGAATTCCTCGGAGAAACCGTAGTTCAGGAGCTCGGTACGAGGGTGGTCGGTGTCGAGAAAGAGGTACTGCGCCAACCAATTGGTGACCGCGAACCATTCCGCTTCATTCAGTGGCATGCCACACCTACCCACCCGCCCCTCGGTAGCGCGGAACGGGCCGACTCCTGCACTTCCTCCTCTTTGTCATGTTTCCACCCGGTCTGTGCTCACGCAAGGTGATCGAAGATCCGCTGTACCGGCTCTCTGACCGGCGGCTGCGTCAGATACTGACCGATCCCGTGGTGGTTCCCGCTGTCGTTGGTGACCAGCAGATCGGTGATCCGCTCCGGCGGTCCGAACTCCGGCCGCAGGGTGTGGTCGAGCGCCACCAGATCCCGCAGGTCCGACGCGTTGCGCCAGGCCAGCACCCCCTCCGGAACCGCCGGCGGACGGGCCAACTGGTCCTGCACCTCGGTGATCGCCAGCGGCGACCCCAGCGTGACCAGCAGCTCCACCTCCTGCCCCCGCTCCGTCAGTACCTCGTAGGCCACCACCGATCCGAGGCTGTGGCCGACGACCACCAGCGGCCCGCCGTCCAGCCCGTCCAGCGCCTGCTCGACCACCCCGCGGATCGCCGGTCCGGCGCCGCCGAAGAAATACGCATGGACATCCTTGAACGTGTGCCTGGCCAGCTCCCGGAACACCCCCGTGCGCAGCGGCCGGGGCAGCGGCAGCAGCTCCAGCGGAAGTGCACCGCCGTCGCCCTCTTCCGCCTCGCCGCCGGTCTCCGCGTTGCCCAGGGTCTCGGCCAGATACGTCATGTCCCGCAGCCAGTCGACCAGCGCGCCTTCCACCACCGCCCGCTCGTCGTCCAGCCTCTCCCGGCCCCCGCCGGCCCGGCCCTCTGGTCCGACGGCGCCGCATTCCCGCCACGCCTCGGAAACGGTCAGCGCCACGAATTCCTCGGGATCGGCGAATACCCCGGACTCGGCCGCCCGCGCGGATTCCGTCATTTCCGTCGTCGCGGAACGTTCCGGACCGGCCGACTCCGTGAGTGCCACCGGCTCGCCGTCCATCGGATCCGGCCGGAAATCCGGCAGCGGTTTCTCGTACCGCAGCGGGGCCCAATACGCCATACGGGAAGCCTCGGCCATGTCCTTGCCGAAGAGCGCCTGGTCCCATTGCGACTTCAGTAATTCCGAGCGGACCTTGTTCCCGATGCCGTGCACATAGACCACGGTGGGCTGCCTGGGGTGCATGCCGCCTCCTGCCGCCGTTCCTCCGCCGCACCTCTTCCCGGCGGTGCGGACGACGCATCGGCACCGGCCGGTAAGCCACTCGAACAGCCGGGCGGCCGGCCGTCGTCAGGCCGCCGGGGCGGAAACCGCGGTGCCGGCCCCTCCGCGAGCCGCGCGAGTCCCCGGCGTCGTCCTCTCGAAGGGCTCAACTGCGCCACAAGCAGCCGCTGTTGTGTGCCGGACACCGCCCGGCCCACCGTGCCCGGCAGCCGTCACCCGCCGAACTCCGCTGGGCGCGGCGGGTGGTGGGGGCGGCGGGCGCGGCCGTGCAGGCTGCCGGCGAGACGACCGGCCCGCCGCATCGCGCACGGGAGCGCGCCCTGCCGGCGGTGCATTCCGTCATGCGTCCGCACGCTCACAGGGAGGGGTAGATGTCCCCGGCGCGCATGGCGCTCTCCTGCTCGCTCCGGCTCTGCAGCCGGCGCGACTTCTCCTGGAGCCGCTGCTTCTCCTTCGGATCACTGGTGTGCTGCGCGGCCTCGGCCAGCTCCTGAGCCTTTTCCCGCATGTGCTGGAGGCGTTGGCGTGTCTCGTCCGTGCCCATGACCATTCCTTACCGTTACCGATTCGCCCTTACCGACTCGTGCGGCGTCGCTGCTTTTACGAGGTCACCGATTCGTACGGCGGCTCCGTACGGCGTCGCGGAAATCTGCTGTATCCAGCGAATCAGGGCGCGCGCCCTTTAGCACGTCGAAATGTCACGCAGCGCGATAGCGCATTCACGAAATGCGGTCGGGTGCTTCCGAAACGTAGCGGGCATCCTGTCGGTCGGCATAAGCGCATAATGGTGGCCATGTAGGGAACCAGCCTGTCCGGAGGTTGATCCCGATGGTCCCTCTCGTGCTTGTCCTGCTGCTCGTTCTGATCTTCCTGGGTGCCGGTTTCGTGATGAAGCTGCTGTGGATCGTGGCCATCGCGCTGCTGGCGTCCCTGCTGCTCGGCTTCCTCTTCCGTTCCCGCGGCACGCGCGGTCGCCGGGACCACTGGTAGGCGGATTCCCATGTCGGTGATCATGCCCGCCACCGCTGCCATAGGCGGTGCCCCGTGCTGGGTGAGCCTGATGACCCACGACCTCCCGGGCGCGGAGAAGTTCTACGGCGAGGTCCTCGGCTGGAGCTTCCGCCCGGGGAAAATGGGGGCCGAATTCTCCATCGCCATCGCCGAGGGCCAGCCGGTCGCCGGGATCGGGCTGCTGCCGCCGAGCTGGCGGATCCCCGTCGCCTGGACCCCGTACTTCGCCGTGGACAGCGCCAATGAGACGGCCGCCCGGATCCGCGAGCGCGGCGCCACACTCGCGGTGGGCCCGCTCGAACTGGGCAAGGGGCGCGCGGCGCTCGCCGCCGACCGCGACGGAGCGGTGTTCGGCCTCTGGGAAGGCCAGACCCTCTCCTGGGCCGTGGGGGAGGGGGAGGCGCCGATGTGCCTGGAGCTGCGGACCCGCGATGCCTTCGACGCGGCGATCTTCTACGGGGAGGTCTTCGGCTGGGCCCCCGACCAGCCCGGCGGCTGCGACATCACCTACGAGCACGACGAGGTGATCGTGCGGGACGGCGCGCAGACCGTGGCCGCACTGCGCGGCGGGGCCGTCGAAGCCGCCCCGGACCCGCATGTCCGGCCCCGCTGGCACGTCTACTTCCCCGTGCACGACATCGAGAGGGTCACCGAAGCCGCCGTCGCTGCCGGCGGCTTCGTCCTCCCGGTCACGCCGATGGTCGACGGCAGCGGCTGCCAGGCCGTCATCCGCGACCCCCAGGGCGGACTGTTCACCGTCGCGACCACATAGGGAGCGGAGAGCGCACTGACCGGCGACGGAAGCCGACCCGCCGTTCGGCAGGAGCGGGACCGCGGGCCTGGCCGGCCGACGGACCCGCGCCCGTCACCGCCGACACGCCCGGCGTTTTCCCGGGTCCACGGCGTGTCTCCACCGGATGGCCATTCCTGAATGGCGCGGGCGGCCAAGAGGGACGTTGGCTGAACCAAAGCACGCACAACGCCCGATGAGTGTCAGCGCCTCCGGTGCCCGACGCTCCCCCTCGTTCAGTGGAGTCCCTACATGTCATCTGAACCAGCTCCTGGTGGGGGCGACGCCGACCTGTCACCGACAGACCCCGGCGAACACGTTCCGCCCACGCATCCGGAAAACGTCTCGGTCCGCACCCTCGTGTGGACGGCAGCCACCACGAGGCCCGTGGAGGAGGTCGCCGCCCTCGTGGAACTGCTCAAGCGCACCGGCGAAGACCCCAATCCAGGCGACGAAGTCCTGAAAGCGGCGGCGATGACCCGGCCGGTGAGCGAGCTCGGGCCGCTCCTCGCCATGCTCGGCGAAGCCCCGCACACCGCGGAGTCGAGCTACGAGGCGCTGCGTGCGGCGGCAGTGAACAGATCCGTCGACGAGGTCGTCCAGCTGATCCGGCTGTTCGACGGTGCGCGGGAGGCCCGCTTCCCCGTCGAGGGCCCGCCGGGCGGCGACAACTTCCCCGACGGCCACGCCGACATGATGGGCCAGGCGACCTCCGCCATGTCGACCGTCAACGACCCCCTCCTCGAACCGTATCCCGACCCCTACGGCCGCCCCGCCGACAGCGGCTACCCGGCCGACAACGGGTACCCGGCGGATAGCGGCTACCCGAACCAGGCTCCGCACACCGCCGCACACCACGACCAGGCGATGCGCGACGGGCTGCACCCGGACGCCCCGCCGTGGCCGCAGCACTCGCCCTGGCCCGGCGCCAACGGGCCCCAGGGCGGCGCCGGATGGCCGGCGGCCGGGGCGCCTCCGCAGCCCGGCCAGGCGGTCGGCGGGATGCTCCGCTCCGCACTGCGCTGGCCCGCCGCCGCGGCGCTGGCCCTCTGCGGGCTCAGCCATCTGCCGGTGGGGCTGACGGAGGCCCGCGGCGGCCCGTCCGACGGCATCTCGATGGCCATCGCGGCGGTCTACCTGCTGCTGGCCGGCTGGCTCGCGATGCGCGACACGGCCGCCATCTGGACGGCCAGTGCCACCGCCGCGGTCACCGTCATCGTCCTGCACGCCCTCTCCCGGGCCGGCGTCCTGGCTCCCCTCAGCAGCAGCCTGGGCGACGCCACCATGTGGCCGGAGCTGCTGGCGGTCGGTCTGGCGATCCTCAGTGCCGGCCTCGCCGGTGCGGCGCTGCTCCTGCGCCCGCGCAGGGTGGCTCCCGCGACGGCCGGTGCGTAAGCGGCAAGCGGATGAGGCGGCTGTCCCTTGGGGACGGCCGCCTCATCTCGCATGCAGCGCCGGGCCCGCGGCCATTCTGGTGTTGTCGGCCAGCTCCGTGACTCCCCGGATCCGTGCACAGTGCGCACAGCAGAAATACCGGCCGTCCGCCTCCAGGCCGTGGCCGAGAATCCGGCACTCGCAGTTCTCGCAGGTCGGGGCGAGCAGATGCGCCGCGCACTCCACACAGTCGAAGACATGGACCTCGCCCGCGGTGCGCACCTCGAATCCCCGCGCGTAGTCGTTCCCGCAGACTTCGCAGACTGCCATGGTGATCCCTCCGTTCCGCAGATCCCTGGACCCTTGGCTGGGTGTGGCTGGGTGTGACTGGGTGTGGCGACGGCTCCGGTGAACGCACCGCGAGGTGAGCCCCCTGCGATGTCGGGCGCTTCCGGCTCGGCGCGCCCGCCGGCACCTCCCTTCCATCGTCGCACCGGCCCCGTCCACCCGCAGAGGCAGCTCACTGCCGCGACGAGTAGCGGTGCAGGACCCAGGCAGGCAGTGCGAACCAGCACAGGACGAACCACGCGACCAGGCCCGCCACGACCCAGGGCGCGGCACTGCCGTTCAGCGCGATACGCAGAATCAGCAGCAGCGACGAGGCGACCGTGGCCAGCAGCAGTACGACACCGACGAGCGCCAGCCGCGAGGCCCAGAGCACGGTCTGCGGCTTGAGCCGGTGCCCGGTGACCAGCCGGTGGAAGGTCACCGTCCCGACCAGCGCACCGGTGGTGGCCGCGCCCAGCAGCACGGTGACGACGTAGATGACGCGGTCGGCCTGGCCGAGGACGGCGAACCGCGGGGTGAAGACGACGGTGAGCAGAAACCCGAAGAGGATCTGCACGCCGGTCTGGATGACCCGTACCTCTTGCAGGAGTTCGCTCCACCGCCGGTCGGCACGCTCCTCCGGCGTCTCGTGACGACCGTGCGGCTCCGGGCCGGCCGGCTCGCCCTGGTTCACCTCTCCTCGCCGTCTCCGCGCATTGCCGCGTACCCGATTCCCGTATCCGGTTCCCGGCTCAGCTCGTCGGCGCCGGGTTCTTCGCCTGCTCGGTGACGTGGAACGCCAACTCGTCGTCCTGGACGTCCACCTGCACCTGGTCCCCGGTCGACAGCGCCCCGTCGAGCAGCAGCCGGGACAGCCGGTTGTCGACCTCGCGCTGGATGGTGCGGCGCAGCGGCCGGGCGCCGTATTCGGGCTGGTGCCCGCGGCGGGTGAGCCAGTCCACCGCCCTCGGGGTGAAGTCGACGGAGACGCCCTGGGCGTGCAGCCGGCGGCCCGTCCCCTCCAGCAGCAGACCGGTGATCTGGTGCAACTGCTTGTCGGTGAGCTGCCGGAACACGATGATCTCGTCGAGCCGGTTGAGGAATTCGGGCCGGAAGTGCCCGCGCAGAGCCGCCAGCGCCCGCTCCCGCGCACCGTCGTCCGCCCCCGCTCCCGCCTCTGCCGTACCGAAACCGAGCACCCCGCGACCGCCGCTGAGCGCCTCCGAGCCGAGGTTGCTGGTCATCACGATCACGGTGTTCTTGAAGTCCACCGTCCGTCCCTGAGAGTCCGTCAGATGTCCGTCGTCCAGGACCTGCAACAGCATGTTGAAGACGTCCGGATGGGCCTTTTCGACCTCGTCGAGCAGCAGCAGCGAGTACGGGTGATGGCGTACCGCCTCGGTCAGCTGCCCCGCGTCCTCATGGCCGATGTATCCGGGCGGGGCGCCGATCAGCCGGCTGACCGTGTGCCGCTCCTGATACTCGCTCATGTCGAGCCGTACCATCCGGTCCTCACTGCCGAACAGCGCCTGGGCAAGCGCCCGGGCGAGTTCCGTCTTGCCGACACCGGTCGGACCGAGGAAGAGGAAGCTGCCGATCGGCCGGTTCGGGTCGGCGAGCCCGGCGCGCGAGCGCAGCACCGCCTCCGAGACGGCCGTCACCGCGTCCTCCTGCCCGATCACCCGCCCCTGGAGCCGCCCTTGCAGCCCGAGCAGCCGGTCCTTCTCCTCCTCCGTCAGACTGCTCACCGGTACGCCGGTCTGCCGTGACACGACCTCCGCGATGTCCTCGGAAGTCACCTCCACGATCCGGCCGTCACCGACCACCGGCCGCGCCTCCTGGTTCGTCTGGATGCCCTCGATCCGCTGGTTGAGGTCGGAGATCCGGTCCCGCAGCTCGGTCGCCCGCTCGTACTGCTCGGAGGCGACCGCCTGGTCCTTGTCCCGGACCAGCTGCTCCACCTCGCGTTCCAGATCGCGCACGCTGGTGGTCTTGGTGGCCGAGCGCAGCCGTACCCGGGCGCCCGCCTGGTCGATCAGATCGATGGCCTTGTCCGGCAGGAACCGGTCGGTGATGTAGCGGTCGGACAGCTCCACGGCCGCCAGCACCGCCTCGGTCGTGTAGCGCACCTGATGGTGGGCCTCGTAGCGGTCCTGCAACCCGCGCAGGATCTCCACCGTGTCGGGGATCGTCGGCTCGGGCACGATGATGGGCTGGAAGCGGCGGGCGAGCGCCGCGTCCTTCTCGATGTGCCGCCGGTACTCCTCCAGCGTGCTGGCCCCGATGACATGCAACTCGCCCCGCGCCAGCGCCGGTTTGAGCATGTTGCTGGCCTCCAGTGCTCCGCCGTCCCCCGTGCCGCCGCCCGCACCGACGACCGTGTGCAGCTCGTCGATGAAGACGATCAGCGAGTCGGTGTGCGCGCGGACCTCCTCGATGATGTTGTTCATCCGCTCCTCGAAGTCACCGCGGTACCGCGTACCGGCGACCACCGAGGTCAGATCCAGCGCCACGATCCGCCGCCCGGCCAGCGTCTCCGGCACGTCCCCGTCCGCCAGCCGCTGCGCCAGCCCCTCCACGATCGCCGTCTTGCCGACCCCCGCGTCACCGACCAGCACCGGGTTGTTCTTCCCCCGCCGCGACAGCACCTCGATCGTCTGCTCGATCTCCTCCTCGCGGCCGATGACCGGATCGATCCGGCCGGCTCGCGCGAGATCCGTCAGATCGCGGCTGTACTTGTCCAGCGTCGGCGTGTCGTGATGCGGTACGGCCCCGTGCTCGCCGCCCGACCCCGCCGGCGGATGCCCGCCGGCGCTGCCGTGCGAGGCGGCCGACGCCTGCGCATCGAAGTGCGCGAGGTTCAGAATCCGCCCGGCCGCCGAGTCCAGATTCCCGGCCAGCGCCTCCAGCACATGCTCCGGACCGATGTACGAGGCCCCCGTGCCGCGCGCCAGCTCATGCGCCCCCAGCAGCGCCCGCTTCACCGCCGGTGTCACCGCGACGCTCTTCTGCAGCGGCCCGGAGCCCGCATTGCGGTCGATCTCCGCCGCCAGCGCATCCGGATCCGCACCCTGCTGCCGCATCAGGCTCCGGGTCGGCTCCGTGCTGAGGGCCGCCCGCAGCAGATGCTCGGTACCGAGTTCGGGACTGCCGTGTTCGGCGGCGTACGCGGCAGCGGAGGTCACCAGATCCCGGGCGGAGCCGCTCATCAGCCGGGCGATGTCCGCCTGCCTGGGCATGGGCTGTCCTCCCTCGCCGGCGGGTGACTGCGCGCTGCGCCCGAAGAACCGCGAGAGAAAGTCACCAAACGAGTCCGGGCCATTACCCTCCGGACCCATGAATCCGTTGCTCATGTGCGTCCGTTCCGCTGTCACGACGGTGCCGCGACACGCTGTCTGGTCGGGTTCGTAGCGCTCATTCCTGTGCAGTGCTCCCCCGTGCAGTCGTCGGCTGCGACTCCTCGACTCCTCTGCTTCAGGATCCGCGCCCGGCGGGCTGTCCGCACCCGGGGGACAGGGGAGCGCGGAACCCGGGGGCGGCACCCCCGAATGACACCCCGGGCCAAGCCGCCCGCGGAGCGGCTTGGCCCGCTCAGAGCCTCACCGCTGCACGGCGCACGGCGCCGCACCGGCCCGGCGCCCGCCCGGCCGCTCGCCGCGCCGCCCGGCGCCGCAGGCGGCCTTCCGCCAGGTCGCCCTGGAGCCGGGCGACCGCGTGCCCCTCTACACCGACGGCGTCACCGAAGCACGGATGGCCGGCGGTGCCCCCCTGGGCCTCGAAGGTCTCACCGCCGACATCATCCGCGCCACCGCCGCAGGCGAACCCGCCGCCGAGGCGCTCCGCAGCCTGATCCACTCGACCATGGAGCACCACGGCAACACGCTGAACGACGACGCCACGATCCTGCTGCGCGAATGGCGGGTGCGGCCCTGGCCCGCACCCGCACCGGGCCCCGGGGCGCCGGACCCCGGCCGCACCCGGCTGGGGCCCCCGGGCGTCAGGCCGCGCCGGGGAGCCCTTGCCGTACGGCGATCGCGTTCAGCCGGATCCCGCACCGCACGACGTCGTCGAGGGCCAGCGTCCGCACCTCGTCCGCGGTCAGCGCCAGGGTCACGTCGACACAGCAGGCGACAGCGTAGACGTGGCCCTCGGTCTCCTCGTCCTGGAGGGCGAACAGCACGTTGTAGTAGTAGCTGGTGCTCTCCGCGGAGTCCCCGTGGAACGAGAGGTGCGTGCCCTCCTGCGCGTCGAGGCCGAGGAAGGCCTCGGCGAGCGCGGCCTCGGCCTTGTCCCAGAAGACGGGGTTGCTGAACGGGTGCGTGAGCGCCTGGCGGACCGCCTCCCTGAGCGAGAGCACCATGACGCCCACGGGAGCCGTCTCCTGGAGCCCCCAGCCGCGCACGATCTTGACCGTCGAACCGCCGGGGATGGCGCCCGCCGCCCGGCTGATCTCACCGAAGTCGAAATCCACGGTCGCCGGGGCGATGGCGTGCTGGAACGCGTCGGCAATGCCCTGCGCCTGCTCCAGCGCAGCGGGGCCCACCTCGAAGACCGTCCTGAAGGTCGTCTTCTCGGCGGTGGGCTGGTCGGACATGACTGCTCCTCACATGCGAATGATCGCGTCGCGCCGACCGGCAAGTATGCCGCCCGCCCCACGAGATGACGGGGGCGCCCTCGCACTTTCCGCGCCGCCGCCGCGCGCCGCGCTGCGCTACGGGCCGGTTGGCGCCGTTTGTGCGGTGGCGGTCGCGTCGGCCCCGCGCAGACCCGGCGTGCCCAGGCCCACCAGGACGACCGCGCCGATGCACAGCAGGCCGCCGCTGACCAGAGCCGCGGCACCCGACGTCGCGTCCGCCACGAGACCGCCGCGCATATTGCCCAGGTCCGGGCCGCCCTGCCCGACGATCTGCTCGGCGGCGCCCACCCGGCCGAGCAGTTCGCTCGGGGTGTGCGTCTGGACGAGGGTGTTCCTGGACACCACGGACACGGTGTCCGCGGCACCCGCCACGACCAGGAAGGCCAGCCCGCACCACGCGTTGGGCGACAGCCCGAACAGCGCCAACGCCCCGCCCCAGGCGGCCGATCCGCCGAGCATGACCAGACCGGGGCGGGGGAGCCGGGTAAAACTCCCGGAGAAGACGGACGCGACCACGCCGCCGGCGGCCAGCGCGGTGAGAAACAGCCCGAGCGTCCGCGGATTGCCCCCGAACCGTTCGGAGTTGACCAGCGGGAACAGGCTGATCGGCATCGACAGCACGGTGGCGGCCAGGTCCGTGAGCAGGGCCCCGCGTATGACCGGGGTGCGGACCAGGAAGGCCAGGCCGTCCCGTACGCCGCGCAGCCCCGGCCTCGCCGGCTCGTCTCCCGGCGGTAACGGCGGCAGACCGAACGCCCCGTAGAGCCCCGCGGCGAACGTCAGCGCGTCGACCAGATAGCAGGCGCCGATGCCGAGCTCGCCGAGGACCACCCCACCCAGCGCGGGCCCCAGCAGCATCGCGCCCTGGAAAGCGATCCGCTTCAGCGCGAGCCCGGCGGCCAGTTGCCGCTTCGGCAGCAGGTGCGGGACGAAGGTGCGGAACGCCGGTCCGCTGCCGGCGACGAAACAGGACTGCACCGCGACCAGGAGCAGGACACCCGCCGCCGGCAGGCCGCCGAGGAAGCTCTGCACGGCGAGCAGGAGCGAACACCCGGCCTGCCCCAGGGTCGTGCACAGGTAGAACGCCCGCCGGTCCACCCGGTCGACGACCGACCCGGCGAACAGCCCGAACACGATGAGCGGAACGGCCTGGGCGAGGGCGACCGCGCCGGTCCAGGCGGTGCTGTGCGTCAACTGCCAGACCTGGAACATCACGGCGACCAGCGTCATCTGGCTGCCGAGCCCGGACAGCGCCGTACCGATCCACAACCGCCGGAAGGTCGGTGACGACCGCAGCGGTGCCACGTCCAGCAGCACACCCCGGGCGCCCGTCCCGTCCCCCTTCCCCTTCACACGCCTCAGTCCCATGCCGGGTCCGCGGCCAGCTTCTCGGCGATCCGGTCGTGGAAGCTCCTGCGCTCCAGCGCCCGCTCGATATCGGTGACGACCTGGGTCAGCGGATAGGGAATCTCCGCCTCCAGCTCGGCGAGGGCGGCTTCGGTCGCCCGCCACTCCGCCGCCAGCCGGCCGACCACGGCGCCGGCCCGCTCCGTGAGCGCCACCTTCTTCGTGCGCGCGTCCTCGCCCGCCACGGTCCGCACCCACCCGGCCGCGCGCATCGCGGCCACCTTCTGGCTGAGCGCCGAATGCGTGTAGCCGACCGACTCGGCCAGCTCGGTGATCGTCATCGGCCCGAGGGCGTGCAGCCGGAGCAGCTCCCTCACGTAGTTCGGCTTCAGCCCGTCGATCTGCCGCTCCGCGTAGATCCGGGCGATATCCGCGTCCATCGATGCCTGGAGCAGCCGCAGTGGACGCCAGCGGCTCCGGTGGGTGGGGTCGGGGGTGGTGTTCGGGCGGAGCGCGGGGTCCTGGGCCATGAGCGGCAGCGTAACAGTACTTATATAAGCGCTGTTGGAAATGTGTACGAGACATGGTGTGGGAGACCAACAGCCTGGCAGCGGGCGTCAGTTGGGAGGTCTTCCGGTGAGGGCTTCGGTGGCGTCCGCGGGCCGCAAGGTGCACGGATGGCTGAGGAAGTTGCCGAGCAGGCCCTCGGCATCGCCGTTCTTGTAGGCGTAGGCCACGCCGGTCAGCAGGCCCTCGTCGAGGCGCAGACGCACTCCCAGCACGGGGCTGCTGACCCGTGCGTCGGCGGTCGGCAGCTGCAAGGGGACCTCGGCCCGCAGGTCCCACGCCTCCGAGGCATCCGCCGGGCCGGCGGCACGCTCACCCGCCACCCGCAGCACCATCTCGCCGCCCTCCGCCACCCGCAGCTCGACCGGGAGGGTGCCCTCCGGCGTGCGGATCCCGCCCGCCCAGATACCCTCCGGCAGGTCCAGCGGACGTACCGGGTCGTCGACCACGGGGGAGATCCACTCGCCCGTATATCCCGGCACCAGGGCATCCAGCACATACCGCACGACGGCATCGCGCGCCCCCTTGCCGGTGCAGTTGGTCAGCACCGCCACCGAGAGGCGCTGCGCGGGTACCGCGACCGCCATCGCCGCCACGCCGCCCCCACCGCCGCTGTGGCTCTGCACCACCGGCCCGTCGCCGTACGACACGCACCAGCCGAGCCCGTACCCGACGTGGCGGTTGACCGGCAGCGCATCCCGCACCGCCGCGGCCGTCTCCGGCTTCAGCAGGCGGTCGTACGACTGCGAGAAGACCGCCAGTTCGGCAGCGGTGGCCCAGCCGAGGGTGGCGCCGGGGTGGCTACAGCCGTAGTCCGGATACGGCCGGCCGTCGACCGTGTAGCGCACCGCCCGCGGGGCCGGGCCCGGATACGTCTCCCCGAGGTGGCAGGCGGTGAGCCCGAGCGGGGCGAACACCCGCTCCCGGACGTACGCGCCGAGTTCCTGCCCGGTGGCCTGCTCCAGCACCTGTCCCAGAAGCCGGTAGCCGAGGTTGGCGTACTCGAAGCCGGTGCCCGGCGGCCGGTGCAGCACGGTGTAGCGGTCCGCGTCGATCCGCCGCCGGCCGTCGCCGTAGTCCCAGTCGTAGTGGGCGCCGAGACCGCCCCGGTGCCGGAGCAGCTGACGCACCGTCGGAGAGGGGTGGCGGCGGTCGACCGGCACGGACGCGTCCAGGTCCAGCAGTCCGTCATCGGCCGCGGCGCAGACGGCGGTGGCCGTGATCGGCTTGGTGATGGAGCCCAGTGCGTACACGGTGCCGGGAGTGGCCGGACGCCCGGCGGCGACGTCCGCCAGTCCGTACGCCTCGGCGAGCACCACCTCACCCCGCTCGGCCACCGCGACCGAAACCGAGGGGCACCCGTGCTCCGTCAGCACCTCGGCGCAGTACCGGCCCAGTCCGTCGAGCATGCCCACCCTCCCCGTGCGTGGCAATGCGGTTCCCCGGGCGCCGCCGTGGCGGGATGCCGGACCCCCGCGCAGCCTATCGGGCTCCGCTCCCCGGTCCTGCGGCGAGTCGGACACCGTCGCGGACCGCCCCGCGAACGGGACGGCCTCCGGGCCCCACGCCACCCGATTCCCCCTCGACGTCCCTCCCTCTGATCCAAGTACCGTCAGGCCGACCGGAGTTCACGCCCCGCTCCCGTACCGCTCCGCCAACGTGGCCACCGCCTCCCCAACAGCCTGCCGCAGCGCGGGCGGGCCCAGCACCTCCGCCTCCGGGCCCAGCCGGAGCAGGTCGCCGACGGCCACCGCCGGCGCCTCGACCGGCAGTTCCACCACCACCCACCCGTCCGCGTCCGGCGGCCCCGCACCGTCCAGCGCCCGCCGGCCCATTGCGCCGTACATCATCGGCAGCAGCCGCTGCGCCTGCGGGGAGATCCGCAGTCGCGCCGTCCCCTGATGCAGCGCCGCCGCCAGCCGCCGGGCGGAATCCTCCCAGTGCGCGGCCAGGTCGAAACCGGCCGGCCGTACGAACACCTCGTCCGTGACGACCACATCCAGGAACCGCGCAATCCGGTATGTCCGCACCGCCTCGTCGACGAGCGCCACCAGATACCAGATACCGCCCTTGAGGACGATGCCGAGCGGGCGCAGTTCCCGACGGACCTCGCCGCGCCACCGGCGGTAGTGCGCCCGCAGCACCCGCTGCTCCCACACCGCCTGCGCGATCGGCGCCAGGTACGCGACCGGATCGGCATCCCGGAACCACGCCGGCGCATCGAGGTGGAACCGGTCCTGAATCCGCCGGGCCCGCTCCGCCAGTTCGGACGGGAGGGCCGCCTGAAGCTTCAGCTGGGCGGTCGCCAGCACCGCGCCCAGCCCCAGCTCCCGCGCCGGGCCCGGTGCGCCCGCGAGGAAGAGGGCGCCGGCCTCGGCATCGGTGAACCCGGTCAACCGGGTGCGGTATCCGTCCATCAGGCGGTAGCCGCCGTCGGGCCCGCGGTCGGCGCGGACCGGAACGCCGGACGCGCCCAGCGCCTCGACGTCCCGGTAGACCGTACGCACCGACACCTCCAGCTCCGAGGCGATCTCGGCAGCGGTCATCCGCCCGCGGTTCTGGAGCAGCAGGAGCAGGGAGAGAAGCCGGTCGGCACGCATGACGCGATTGTCCCGCGTACCTGACAGAAGGTGTCAGGTACGGCCGTCAGGATGGCCCCGCACCGCACACCACGAACCGTGCGGCAGACCGAAAGGACACCCCGCCATGCCCACGCAGACCACCGGCCGCATCACCTACGCCAACTGGGAGGAGAACCCGGTCGGTTCGACCGGGGCGAGCCCCAGGATCGCCCGCGCCTCCGTTGCCAACACCTTCTCCGGCGGCATCGAAGCCGCCCGCACGACCTGCGAGTACACCATCGCCTACGTCACCGACAAGACCGGCACCTTCACCGGCATGGAGCTGCTGACCGGCCAACTGGACGGCCGTGCCGGTACGTTCGTCGTCGAGGAGCGCGGCGTGTTCGAGGCCGACGGCACGGTGCGCTGCGCCTTCGAGGTCGTACCGGGATCGGGCACCGGAGACCTCACCGGCCTGACCGGAACCGGCAGCTACACCTGCAAAGCCGGCGAACCGTCCATATCATACAGCTTCGACTACGAACTGGGCTGATCCGGCACGGCCGTAGCCCCCGTCCCGCGCCCACAGCTGTCCGACCGGCCGCAGTGGCAGCTACTGTCGCCCAGGGCAGTGGCTGCCCGGCGAAAGCAGGGGAAGGCACGGGGAGGGCGACTCATGACGACCGACGCCACCAGGGAGGCGGCTCGTACCGAGGCCGAACCGGAACAGGCGTGCCCCATCGCCCCCGTGGTCGACATCGTCTTCAGCCGCTGGACCACCCCGATCCTCTGGGCGCTCCACGAGTACGGCCGGCAGCGATTCGTGGAACTGGAACGCCGCATCGCCACCATCTCGCCCAAGGTCCTGACCCAGCGCCTCCGGCAACTGGAACGCGACGGGCTGGTCGTCCGCACCTATTACCCCGAGGTCCCGCCCCGCGTCGAATACGAAATCAGCGAACTGGGCCGCAGCCTGGCCCCGTTGTTCGCCACCCTCGCCCAATGGTCCGCGGGCAACCTGCCCAAGGTCGAACAGGCCCGACGGGACTACGACGGCCGGGGGTAGGCCGGCAGTCGGCGCGTTGGACACCGGCGGACGCCCGGGCCGGCCCGGGCGTAACGCGGTGGACGTCTCCGCGCGTCCTTGGCAGCCTCTCGTCATGGAATCTCGCGTATGGCCCCTGTACCGGCTACGGGTGTTGACACCACGCCTTGAGCTGCGGCTGCCCGACCTCGGCCGGCTGGACGAGCTGGCGTGGGTGGCGGCGGAGGGCGTACATGACGAGGCCCGCATGCCGTTCACGGTGGCGTGGACCGACGTGGATCCCGATCGCGCACGACGGGAATCCGCCGGGCGCGCCAACTCTCGTGCGTCGGGGGAGTGGGGCGGTTGGTGTCCCCCAAGGAATGGGTTTACGTGCACATTCGAGTGGTGGGCGTTTCTCGGATCGTCGGGCTGCCAATACCGTCCACGGTCCCTAACTCGCTTCGTCCACAGGAGGATTCATGAGTGCACGCACCGTCTTCACCGCCGGCGCCCTGATCGCCGCCGCTCTGCTTACCGGCGCCGGTACCGCCGCAGCCGACACCGGCCCGGATGCCGCCGGCGTGGCCGCGTTCTCCCCCGGCATCGGCTCCGGCAATCAAGTGCAGTTGCCGCTCCACGTTCCGGTCAATGCCACCGGAAATTCCGGCAACGTGATCGGTGCCTTCAACCCCGCATTCGCCAACGAGAGTTCGGACAGCTGAGCCTGCGTCCGTGCCGATGCCTGTCCTTGCCCTGCCCGCCCAGCCGCCGGGCGGGGCAGGGACATGGCGATCGTCTCCGGCACGCCCCAGGCAGAGTGCCGCACGTTCGGTGTTCGTTCCCGTCAGGGGAATGCGTCCTCCGGGGGGAGACGGGGCGACGCGCGGGCATGTGCCGGGATCGGCCGGACGGTTACGCGCTCACCGGCGGGGCAGTGAGCGTCCCACCACATCCTGCTCCGCGACGGCCGTGAGCACGGCGTCCACCAGTTCCTCGACGGACCGGCCGCCGCCGGTGTCGATGCGATCCAGGCCCAGCCCGTCGACGATCTCCAGCAGCAGCGTCTGAAAGCGCGCGGACCGGGCCAGGAACCGGTCCATCAAATGCCGTTCGTGCTCGCCCACGTCCTCGTACCGGCCGCCGGTCCGCACCCGGGCGCGGACCACCGCGTCCTCCGCGGTGAGCCACACCGCGGCCGTGTACGGGACCGTCAGCGCCGCCACCCGCGCGGGCCACAGCGCCGACCCCTCCAGCACCAGCCCCGCCCCGGACTCCGCCCCGGTCGCATACGCCCGGATCATCTCCTCGATGCGTGGCCACAGCCGTGCGTAGTGGTCGAGAACGGACGTGATCAGTTCATCGACGGTGAGCGAGGCGTAGTGCTCGGCGACATGCGCCGGGATGTCCCGCTCCGGGGTCCGCCAGGGCCGCCCTGGATGCCGGGCGAGCAGATCCGTCGACCGGTAGGTGAACCCGAGCCGTTCCGCGACCACTTGGGCCACGGTCGACTTGCCGACATTCGACGTTCCCCCGACCAGAATCACCCGTACGTCGCGCATACCGCCGAACCTAGCTCAGGCAGGCCAAGCCGCAACAGCGGACCGGCCGCACGGACCGCGACATCCTCACAGCGCCCTCGTCATGTACGTGCTGTTCGGGTCGGGGCGGTAATCCGCGAACGGTTCGCAGTGCACGAAGCCGAATTTCCCGTACAACCTCCGTGCCGGCAGGAAGAATTCGGCCGAACCGGTTTCCAGACTCAGCCGTGTGAACCCCCTGCGGCCGGCCTCGGCGAGGATGTGCTCCAGGAGCCGTGAGGCAATTCCGCTGCGCGTGCGCCGCGGAGCGGTGCGCATCGATTTCAGCTCGGCATGGCTCGCGTCCAGCCGCTTGATCGCACCGCAACCGACCAGGCTTCCGGCGTCCCGCGCCGACCAGAACGTGACCTCGGGCCCGCGGAGTTCATCGAGATCGAGCGCATGCTTGCTCTCCACGGGCGTGATGGCCCGCATCTGCTGAACGTGCTCGTCGAGGAACCCGGCGATCTCCGGTCCGGAGAGGTCGTCCACCACAATCTTCACGTTGCTCGTCCTTCGTCGGGAGTCTCGGTCCCGCGGCTCTCACGGGTCCCGCGGGTCGGCTGCGCCGCGTGGGTGGATGGAGCGAGCGTGCTCGGCCCTCGGGGAGCCGGCCGTGGCGCGGCAGCCGTGAGCCGAGCGGCTCCGGATCACATGCCGGAGGCGAGGTCGCTCAGGGCGTCGGCCCAGTGTTCCGAACCGTGCTCGGCGAAGGCGAGCGGGTCGGCGGCGCGCAGGCGGCGTTCCAGTTCCTCGGCGCGCTCCTCCTGGGCTTCGGCGCCGTACTCCGGCTCCTGGTGCAGCGCGGCGACCGCGTACTGATAGGAGAACGCGACGAAGGCGGCGAGGCCGGAGTTGACCGGCAGGGCCTCTTCGTAATCGGTCTCGGCGCCGATCGTCTCGACCGCTCCGGCCGGGCTGAGGACCAGGTCGTCGTCATGCCAGGTGCCCAACCAGTAGTAGCCGTCCAGCCCTTCGGGGACGTACCTGGCGTCGGGGTCGTCCGGATCCGCCGGACCGACGCCGACCTCTTCCAGCGGGGCCGGTCCGTCCAGGGCCAGGTCCTGGTCCAGGGTCAGGCCGGGGAGCGGGGAGAGGGGGAGGCCGACATGGCACAGGATCTCCCGGTTGCGGCCGGTGATGTCCGCGGCCACCTGCTCCTCCGCGAGAACGATGACCTGGTCCGCGCCCCAGAGGTCCACGAGGTCCGGGTGGGACGGGCGGTCGCCCGCGTCGCGCGAACCGTCGTCCTCACGCACGGCGGGCGCCGGCCATCCGGCGAGGTCGAGGTCGTGTCGGTGCTCGTGTGCGTGATCGGCATCGTCGGCCGAGCCGGCGAGCAGTCGCGCGGTGTCGAGTTGCAGGGCGACGGGGCCGTCGAGCGTGCCGAGCAGCAGCAGACCGTCCGCGGTGAGGTGCGCGGTACGCGTCCGGGCGCTCGGCCGGAGGTCGAGCAGGACGCGCCCGGTGTCGGTCCGCAGCAGCTGGACGCCGTCATCGTAGGCGCAGGCCACGACGGACACGCCACCCCCCTCGGCGTCCAGCACCGCGGCGCCGAGGTGCAACGGCCTGTCGGGGAGGGGCCACGCCTCGCCGAGTTGTTCGCCGGTGTCCGGCGCCCAGGCCCGCAGGCGGGACCGGGTGTCCGCGGTGAGCACGGCGGCCGGTTCGCCGGCCACTCCCCGGGCCCAGATCATCCGCACGATCTCCGCACCGGAATCTGACGCTGTGTCAGGGATCGTCCAGCGTGCCACGACGTTGCCGGTGTCCGCTGCGTATGTGCACAGCTCGGTCCCGGTGCCGACCACGGCAAGGAGTCGGCCGTCGACGAGACCGGCGCACACGTGATCCGGGCTCTTCATGTCCCCGAGCGGTACGGCGGCGAGGCACTCGCTCGCGGTCGCGTCCCGGAACGCGATGCTCTGGAACGGGTGGACGGTGACCAGTACGGGCTCGGTCGAGCCGACGGCGGCGGTGACCAGCCCGACGTTGTCCGCGTCGCCCGCGTCCGCCGCGTAGGGGCGGCGCACACCGCTCAGCGGCTCGACCACGTCGCGCGCCCCGGCGGCCATGAGTGCCGCCGGGCCGGAGACCAGCGCGAACGTGTTCTGGTCGGCGTCGCAGAGGACCGGGGGTGCCGCCGTCTCCCCGGTGCCGGCGTCCACGATGTGCAGCCGGTGGGGCGTGGTGAAACTGATGCTTCCGTAGACCGTACGGCCCTCGTGCCGGGCGGTGTGCGCGGCGATCACCGGGCCGGGCCAGCTGGTCCACGCGTGCGGCGAGGCGTCGTCCGAGGGCCGCAGACGGGCCCACAACGGGGTGAACGGCGAGGTCATCCTGTGTCTCCAAGGCGGAACTTCGGGTCGGCTGAGCCTATCTACCCGGCGGCACCCGTGGCGGACGATGCTCCGGTGAGCGTCCGCAGTACGGCGGGGTCGAACGACAGGCGGATGCCGAATCCGCCCAGCTCGACGTCGAGTTCGTTGCCGGCCGTACGGCGGACGGCCGAGATGTTCGAGCCGAAGCGAAGCTCGGCCAGCGTCGATCCGTCGGCCAGGCGTACCACCCACAGCCGGTCGGCCGCCGTGCACACACTCAGCGGGTCCGGTGCCCCCGCGAGGGTGCACAGGAGCTCGGGGGGTTCGTCGGCGCGGACGACCGGGCGGAGCAGCCGGCCGTCGTCCGCGCTCCGGACCTGGAGCAGTCCCTCGCGGTCCGCCACCGCCACGACCGGCACACCGTCGAGCAGCTCGGCCCGTGCGGCGGTGCACGGCGTCCCGTGCAGCGTCCACCGCAGCGCCGCGGTCTCCTCCCCGAGCCGCTGCCCGACCTCCACGGCCCCCGTCTCCGTGACGGCGACTTCGGGCGCTCCCTGAACGGTGCCTCGAACGGCGCCTTGGGCGGGTTCCTGGACGGTGCTCCGGACGGCTTCCTGGACGGCTCCCCGTGGGGATTCCTGTGCGGATTCCTGAACGTCCGGCGCTGCCGGAGGCGGTCGCAGCGCACGGAACGGCAGCGGTGGGCAGGCGGACTCGACGGATGCCGCCAGATCGTTCAAGCCGTGCTGGACGGCGGCCACTTGGAGGCGGGCGGGCTGGTCGCGCGAGGCCGGGTACAGAAGGGCGAGTGCCGGACGCAGGGCCGCGGCAGCGGGCTCGTCGGAGCAGTCGAGCACGGCGCGGAGCCCGTCGAGGTCCGTGGTCAGCAGCACCTCGGGGAAGCCGAGCAATGGCCCGAGCGCGCCGGGAACGGCAGCCGCCTGCCTCAGCAGCTCCGACAGCAGGGCCGGGTCGCTCCGCCGCCAGAGTGGGCGAGGTGGTCCGTCATCGGCTGGCGCGACGGGCACCTGTCCGGCAAGGGAGTTGACCAGCGCCCTGCGGGCTTGCAGCGCAGCGTCCTGGGACCGGAGGGCGAGGAGCGCGGTGGCCACGGCGGAGTGGCGGAGGGCGAAGCGGCTCTCCGGCGCACCGGCACCGTCGGATCCGGCGCGCTCCGGCTGGAGCAGTGCCCAGGACAGCTCGACGGCCGCGGCGAACTCCTGCCTGTCGATCCGGCGACCCGCCACCGCAGTGGTGGCCAGGCGCCACAGGTCGCGGCCGAGCCCGGCCTGCCCGGCGAGGGCGAGGGCGTACAAGGCATCGGCCACGACGGGGGATTCGGCGGAGAGGCGATCGAGGTGCCGCGCGACGGCCCCGCCGATGTCGATGCCTGTGTCGGCGCCAGTGGCGGTGGCGATGCCGGTGGGTGGTGTGTCCGTGGCGGCGGCTTCCGGTTCCGCCTCGGAAGCGACCCGGTCCAGGACGAGGAGCTGGGCGAGGAGGAAGTTGGGGTAGGCGGCACGGGATATCGCATGGGCGAGTGCCCCCGGCCGCGCGCCGTCCGATTGCGGGCCGGGCTCCGGAACGTAGGCGCAGAGGGCGGCGACATACCGGTCGAAGGCCGCGCGATCGGTCCAGTCGGATGCGTCGAGGTCCACGATGACGCAGTCGTCGAAGTGCTGGGCCCACTTCTGGGCGCCCTCGGCCACCAGCCGTACGTTCGGCAGCCCCGCCATGGGGGCCAGCAGGGACTCGATGAGGCGAGTCGTGTGCCGCTCGTCCGGTACGGCGCCCGCCTCGTCCAGGTCGCCGACGGCCACGCACACCGGGCGCTCGTCCATGGCGAGTACGGAGAGCAACTCGGCGGCGGTGGCGGTCTCGTATCCGAGTTGCCCGCCGATGGCCACGGCCAGGTCGTCGACGCCGCGGCCCCGCGCACCGAGCGCGGCGTGGAAGAGCGGTCCGGTCCGGGGCCCGCTCGTCCCGGCGTCGCCCTGATCCGTCTGGCTGCGGAGGAACAGCCAGGTCAGCAGCGTGCTGCGCCCGCTGCCGGGGGACCCCGTCACATAGAAGGTGCCGCCGCTGGGCGTCGCCGCCACGAATTCCCGGAACGCGTCGGCAACGGCCTGCCGGCCATAGGGGAAACCCTCGTCCACGCCACCGTCCCCTGATGCACCGGCGCCTGCGGACGTGCCGGCGTCCGGAGGGGTGGCGCCGCCGGTCGGAGAGGCGCTGTCGGTCACTCTTCCGCCCCCTCCTCGCCCTCATCCGCCTCCTCGATGAAGGCCACCAGTTCCTCGATTCCCGCCTCGCGGTCTTCGGCACCGGGGCCGTAGCCGAAGCTGTAGGTGACCTCGGCTGCGGGAAAGGCGGTGGCCAGCCACGCGGCGCAGTAGCAGCCGGGCAGCGCGCAGGGTTCGAGATCGGCGTGGGCCCGGGTGATCTGCTGCGCTGCGATGCCGCGCTCCAGCAGTTCGCCGCCCAGGCGCCGGAGCGCATGCCCCTGCCCGGGGACGGTGTAGCCGGAGACCGTCCGCGTCGCCCCCGTGGCCGTACGGAACTCGCAGATTCCCGAGGAGTCCACGGAGGCGGTGAGGCGGAGGTCGTCGGTGACCAGCGGCCACCAGTGCTCCTCGTCTGCCATCGCCTCCGGGTCGAGAGCGGTGAGGCGTTCCCGGAACGCCGCGACCGCGGCCATCGCGGCCCGGCCGACCGGGTCGGACGCCAAATCCTCAAGGAGCAGGCCGAGTTCGGCCAGTGCTGCCAGCCAGGCGCGTGCCGTGGTGTTCACCAGTCGCGTCGGATACGTACCCGCGCACGACGCCGAGACGACTTCGCCTTCCGGTGCACAGCAGATCTGCGTACCGCTGTCGTCGCCCAGGTAGCAGAGCTCGCGCAGCTCTCCGAGCGGCTGGGGAAGCCCCGCCTCGGTCGCGTACCGGGTGAGGGGCAGAGGCTCGGGGGCAGCGCGGAAGTACGGGCCGACGGTCTCCGGCAGTCCCGATACGGCGAGCAGTTCCCGAAGGGGCGGCGGCACAGCGAGGTCTTCGAGTCGTGCGGAATCCCAGCGGCGTGTCGGCGACCCCCCGCGGCGTCCGGAAGCGGGCGTGGTCATTCAGGCGCTCCTCTGCGTCCGTACATCAGCTCCGCCGCTTGATCGGTTTGTCGCCGAAGACCCATCGGACGTGGTCTTCCAGATCACGATTGCCCTGTTTCTTCGACCCCGGCGTGTGGTGATCATATTCAAAAGCGTAGCTCCGCTCGGCATCCGGGAAGTAATGCCGTGTCCAGTCGTTGCAGTTGGGGGTTCGCTGGTTGCAGAAATCACGTTCCGAATAGATTCGGGTGACCTTGATCTTCCGCTCGGGGCCGGGGTCGTGCCCCTCCGCTATTGCCTTCTCCCGCTCCGCGGCGAGGCGTTTTTGCTGGTCGAGCACGGGAACGCCGACGATGCGCTCCGAATGCGTTCCGTCGCTGTGCCCGACCGCCGTGTCCTTCCGCCCGTGCTCGTCCTCCCACTCGAAGGCCGCGTAGTTCCTCTGGGAGCGGTCGCCATTGTCCTTGCGCTTGTTGTTCACCTTCTGCGCCAGGTCGTGCGTCCGTGGATCGACCTTCGTGGCGTCCTGCTTGGGGTTGCGGTCGGCTTTCGCCGGTAAGGGGTACTTGCTGCCCTTCCGTGGCCGTTTCGGCGGGGGACTGCCCGTGTCGGATCCGGACGACGAGCGGCTGGCGCGGCGTTTGGGACCGCCGCCGGAGTTCTCTCCGGATTTGGCCATTGAGGAGAATTGCTTGCTGTGCTTGGCCTCCGTCTCGGAGACGTTCTTCGCCACCTGCTCGGCGCCATGGGCCGTCTTGCCGTAGAGGCCGCCGACGGCATGGGCCGTGTCCTTGGACACGGCCTTGGCTATGGTGCCGGCCGTGTCCTCCAGCGCCTTGGCTATGGGGTGCTTCAACTGAAGGACATCCCTTCCGTGGCCGAGGCGAACTTCGCGGCGTGGCCGGCGACGTCCTCGGCGTGGCTGCGGAACTTCGCGGCGTGTTGGAGGAGTTCATCGGGATGGATCGTGTAGCCCGACCCGGCATCGCCGCCTCCGGACGCGACCCCCAGGGCCTTTTCCGCCCCCTGGAACACCAAGCCGCTCACCGCCCGTTCGACGGCCTGCTGGAGCGGCTGGGTCGCCTGCTGGACGAGTTCGCCGACGATCTGCTGTTCCACTTCCTTCAGGATCACATCGACGATCTTCTTCGTCGCCGCGATCAGGGCGACCTCCGCCGCCTCGGCCAGTCCCAGAGTGAAGACCGCGGCGGCCTGATCAGCGATGAACTCGGCAGCCATGACGACGAGTTCGGCGATCACCGCCACTTTGGCGCCTACGATCGCGACCGCTGCGACCTCCAGTACCGAAGCGGCCGTGTTGCACACTTCCACGAGCTCCGTCATGTGGCTGGAAGACATCTTCGACCACTTCTCGGCGAGTTGCTCGTACGAGGCTGCCTGGTAGTGCTCACCCATCTGCTTGAGGGTGTCGCTCGCCGACGCGTGGGACTTCTCCAGGTTGGACGCGAACTCCTTCACGTGACCGGCGAACTCGCGGACTCTGTCCTCGTTTACCTGGGGCCAGTTCAGCCCGAGCAGGTCCATCACCCAGACCAGCCCGTCGGGCAGTTCGATCGCCACACTTCTCCCGAGTACGTACGCACGCTTCGCACGGCGCCTGTGACGGCACCTCAACTCAGCTAACTATTACTGAGATTCACGAACAAGCGGCTCCCCGGCCACATTCCGGGAGGTTCTGTACACGGTGAAGGGGCGGGACGGAGTGACGAGGGCCCTGGCGCCTTGCCGGCGCCAGGGCCCGTCCCCTTACCCGCTACCGATTGCCGGTGCGCGGCCGGAGAGCAATGCGCGACGGTTGTGCGGCCCCGCCCGGCCCCGGCCCGTCGGGCGGGCCTAGTCGTCGACCGTGACCTCGAAGCGCTCCGGGGCCGCGCCCTCGGTGGTGACGGTGAAGCCGGCGGTGCCGGCGGCGTCGCCTGCCACGAGCCGGGGGCTCTCCGCGTAGCCCTGGGCGTCGGTGCGGGCCTGCGCGGTGGCTTCGCCGCCTTCGAAGAGGGCCTGCTGGCTCATGGAATCCCAGCAGAACGTCACCGGGACGTCGGCCACGGGGGCGTGCTGCTGCCTGTCGACGACCCGGGCCTTGAGCGGGTGGGTGAACGTCTCGTGAGGACCGGCGTGCTGCCCCGTTCCACCGGCCGGCTGAACGGCCCGCGCCCAGCCCCAGCCTGCTTCCGCACCCATACGGCCTCCTGACTCACACATTCCGCTGGTGGCAAGGCGCCCGGACCCATTCCCGGGAGACGTCGGTGATGCTAAACAAGCCGCCGTCGCATCCCCGCGCACGACCGCTTCGTTTCCGGGAAGTTCCTGCGGTGGGGTGACGGGTGGGGTGACAGGTGGCGCGGGCGGTGAGGGTGCTGGGTGGAGGGCGGCGTGGTGGGGCCGGCCGTCGGCCCGGCTCGTCCCGGGGCGCCTCGGCCTGCGCCGGGCCCCCTCGCGCCGGCGGTCCCCGTCAGGCCCGCATGGTGGGTGAACTCCGTTGCGGTGCGGGTGACTTGACGCTGTTGGTGAGGCGGTAGGCGTCGAGGTGGCCATCGATGCAGGCGACGATGGCCGGGATCACCGCTGTCATGCCGGGACGCCAGCCGGGGACCGCGTTGACCTCGCAGACGGTGTGCTCGCCGGTGGCGGAGAAGAGCAGGTCCACGCCGGCGATGGTGAGGCCCAGGGATTGCGCGGCCCGGACGGCCAGGGCTTCGGCCTCCGGGTAGCGGCCCTGGCAGAGGGTGGCGGAGCCGCCGCGGGCGAGGTTCGAGGCGAGCGCGCCGTCGCGGGCGGTGCGCAGCTCGGCGCCGACGGGTTCACCTTCGACGACGACCACCCGCAGGTCGCGCCCGTGCGAGGGGGCCACGTACTGCTGGAGGGCGAAGGGCACGTCGTCGGCGAGGCTGCCCGCCACGCCGCGCAGCAGGGCGAGGTCGGGCGCGAGGAACACCTGCTTGCCGCCGTGGCCGTTGACGGACTTGACCACGCAGGGCGCTTCGAGACCGGGGCTTCGCACGACGCCGTCCAGGGGGCTGGTGGCGTACGAGAGGGAGTCGGGCACCGGCAGGCCGGCCAGGGCCAGCTCTTGCAGTTGCCAGATCTTGTTCCGGCAGGTGAGGTGCGCTTCGAGTGGGTTGATGAGGGTGGCTCCCATGCGTTCCAGGTGCCGCAGGAGGGTCACCTCCCGGTCGTGGTGCATCGAGCCGGGCGTCTGGCGTACGCAGACGACCTTGGGTGCGGGCACCTCCACCCCGGCCAGGGTGCGCAGGAACAGCCGCCCGTCCTGGACGCCGAGGAGCAGCTCGTCGGTGTGCCAGACCGCGAACCGGGAGCCGTACGTCTCCGTCAGCGCGTCCGCCAGGGTCTTCGTGGTGCCGATCGGCCCGCACGGATGTTCGCGTACCAGTAGCCAGACGTCGAGCGAGGGCAGCATCGTTGACTGAGCCATGAATCCGCCTTATCCCATACGGCACCGGGGATCGGGGACCGGTATGTGAGTTCCCCTCAGGGCCGCACCCTACCCGGGGGCCCTGCGGCGTTCCCTCCGTACCGCGCGGTACCCGGGCCGGCTCGGGGAGACGGCGTCCGGGGGCACCGGCCAGGACACGATCCGAGGACGAGGTCGCTTCATGTGGACTCCGGCCCGGGGCCGCCTTCGGGCGAACCGGGGTGCCTTCGGGCGAATACGTGCCGGCTCGCGTTCGGTGACCCGTCCGCGGTGATATCAGACCTGGGGTAGGCGCAGAGGCGGGAGCCCTGTCTCCGGGGCGGCGTCCCTTCGGGGCGGGCGGGAGGAGGTGGCGGCCCGGATGCGGAACCGACCCCGCCGGCAGCGGGAACCCCATCCCGGCGAACGCGGCGGCACCGGTTCCCCGCGCGGGGACCGGGCGCGGAGCCGGGGCGTACGCGGACCGCGCCCGCCGGGCGGCAGGTCGGTTCGCCGCCCCGTGGCAGCCGCCGGCGTCCCCTCGGCGCTGCGCGTCGCCGCCGCGTACGCGTGGCGCCTCCTCGTCGTCGGTGCCGCCGTCTATGTCGTCTTCATGACGCTGGGGCGGTTCCATCTGGTGACGCTGGCGGTCTTTCTGGCGCTGGTGCTGACCGCCCTGCTGGAGCCGCTGACCAACGCGCTGACCCGCTGGATGCCGCGTTCGGCCGCGGTCACCACCGGCCTGATGCTCAGCATCGTGCTCGTCTTCGGCGTGCTGAGTCTGATCGGGGCGAATGTCGCCGACGAGTGGCCGGGGCTGCGCGAGGTCTTCTCCGGCGGGCTGTCGCGGATCGAGCGGTGGCTCCAGGGTCCGCCCTTCCATCTGCGGCCCGGAGCCCTCTCGCACCTCCAGTCGTGGGTCTCCCGATTCGTGGCGAGCAATCGCGCCAACCTGATCAGCACCGCGGTGAGCGGGGTGGGCCGGCTGGCCGAGGTCCTGACCGTGGGGGCGCTGGCGCTGTTCTGCTCGATCTTCTTTCTGCATTCGGGCACGCGGATGTGGCAGTGGTTCGGCGGCCGGCTGCCGGAACACCGGCGGCACGCCGTACGGACGGCGGGGCGTACCGCATGGACGACGTTCACCGGGTACACCCGAGGCATCGTGATCATCGCCGCGACCAACGCGGTCCTCGTGGGTCTGGCGCTCTTCGTCCTGCGGGTGCCCCTCGTCCTGCCCCTGGCGGTGCTGGAGTTCTTCGCCGCGTTCATCCCGCTGGTCGGTTCGCCGGTGGCGCTGGCGGTGGCCGCGGTCGTGGCGCTCGCCGGGCGGGGCCCGCTCGTGGCGATGCTCGTCGTCCTGCTGATCGTGGTCATCGGACAGCTCGAAGGCCATGTGCTGCACCCGTTGGTGATGAGCCGGGCGGTGCGTCTGCATCCGGTCGTGGTGGCCCTCGGGGTCGTCTGCGGGGGCGTCACGGCCGGGGTGCTCGGGGCGATCGTGGCGGTGCCGCTGGTCTCGGTCGTCTGGTCCGTCTACAGCGCCGTGTACGCACCCCCGCTGCCACCGGTGGCCTGACGGAGGAGCCGCCCGCACGTCCGACGCGGGGCGCGGGGGCGGCTCCGGCCGGAACACCCGGCCTCCCCGTACGGCCGGGGCCCCACCACGCCGACAGGGAGTCTGCCGACGATCGGCAGGCGCCGGCGGCGGGGCTTCGGGCTGCTCTGGAGCGCGGCTGCCCTGGGGCGCGGACGCTGCTGCCGGGGTCGCTCGCCGCGGGGACCGCGGACGCGTTGGCCGAGCGCGTCAGCGGCCCGCTCCCCATGCCGATCAGGGACGGTCCCGGCCCGATCCTCCATGGACTTCTGAGGCGCGTACGGTGAGGACGGCGGTCATGGCGAGGGCGATGCCGGGCAGACCGAGGACGGCGATCCAGCCGAGGCCGAAGAGGGCGAGGAAGAGTGAACCGCCCTGTACCGCCCGGAGTTCGCCGGCGTTGCCGAGACGTGCGGTCAGCGGGCCGACGCGCACGATGGCCGGCGGCAGGACGAGGGTGCGGACCTCTTCCCGGACGGCACGCCGAGAGTACGCACCAGGCGCCGCGGGGCCGCCCTTCGGGCGACGACGGGAATGCGACGACCGGCGCTAGCCGACCGGGGACGGCTCCTGCCGTGGACGACGCGCCGCGGCCGACCGCTCCCGCCTGTCCGCCTCGCGGCCGTACATCACCCGCAGGCTGACCACCGTTGTCGCGGCGAACGCCAGCATCCCGCAGCCGATGGCCACTCCCGCGGTCAGCGCCGTCTGCCGGTCGAGTCCGGCGTAGCGTTCGAACAGCAGACCCGCGGTGGCCGAGAGGACGGGAGCCAGGCACAGCGCGGCCAGATGCAGCCGCCACTCCTCGCGCGCCCAGCCGCGGCCCGCCCGGCCCGCGCGCCGGGCGCGGACGACCATCACCGCGTAGGTCACGGCGTACGGGATCAGATACGCGAGCAGCAGGCGCCGCCCGGCAACTCCCCATCCCAGGAAGGACCGTGTGATCCAGGCCAGGGCGAGAGCCCCGGCGAGATGCGCCGCGGCGAGTACCGGCACCGGCACCCACGTCCCGGTCACCCCCGGAACCGTCGTCCGCCTGTCCATGGCGCGGGAGCCGAGCAGCGCACCGAACGCGACGAGGGAGCCGAGGTGCATGATCGCGACCCGGTTGATGTCCTCCAGGGAGAGGCCGGGGAGGATCGCCGGGAGGGCGCCCCACTCAAGTCGCAGCAGTGGCGCGGTCATCAGGTAGCCGTAGCAGAGCAGCATCCACCGCTGGTGCAGGTCGGGGAATTTGGCGACCGCGGCGAAGATGCCGTAGGTGACGCTCATGACGGTGCCGACCAGGATGGTGGCGAGGACGATCCAGAATGCCGGCCCGCTGAAGGCGTCACCGGGAGCGGTGCGTACGAGGTAGATCGCGGCGCCCGCCATCGAGGCGTAGACGGTCAGCGCGAACACCACCCCTGCGGCGCGGTGCAGGCGGACGCGGCGCCTTGCTGCCGAGAGGAGTTGGACCGGTCCGAGCAGCATCAGCGCACCGCCGAGGACCGAATGGACGATCATCGCGATCAGGCTGCGCCCGTACGGGCCGATGCGGGTCGCGAAGGCGTCGGCGACGTAGCGGGGCGAGGTCGCGCGGGCCAGGAGCCATTCGCCGAGCGCCGGGGCGCCCCGGTGGGCATACGGCCAGAGTTCGGTCATCGCGATGGGGGCGTAGCCCACGCACACGAAGACCAGGGCGACCGCGGCCACGCGGCGCCAAGTGACCCTCCTCAGGCGGTTCATGGCGGCTCCCTCGCTCGCTGCACCCGCGTCGATAGTCCTATCTGGACTATCGAGAAGGTAAGGGCGACCCGCAGCCGTGGTCAACGGTCACCGCATCGGCATCACGACCCGCGCTGTTCCACCCACTGCCAGAAATCGACCATCATCCGCTCATAGCGGATACCGAATTCGAGCGCCTCGCGCTGCCCGCGGGTCAGCAACGCGCCCACGCTCTCCGCGAGTTGCTCGTAGTCCGTGAGGGTCCGGTGGTGCTCGGCGATCTGCACCGGGGAGTGCACCTCCGGCCGGGCGCCGAACCACAGCTTGAGGATGCCGCGCTCGCGCGCCTCGACCGGTACGAAGGCCGGGTCGGCGAGCCATTCCTCCAGGGCGGCCCTGCCCGCCGCGGTCAGCTTCATCAGGCGCCGGTTCCGCCCGCCGGCCTGCCGGTCCTCCGACAGCAGGCCCGCCTCCACCAGCCGGTCGCACTGGGCGTAGACCTGCGCGTGCGGCATCGACCAGAACGGGGCCACGGTGCGCGCGGCCTCGACCTTCACGTCGTACGGGCTGGCCTCGCCCAGTTTGTCGATGATGCCGAGCACGAGGAACGAGGGGGTGGTCAAGCGGGATTCAGCCATGTGGCGACCGTATCGCGCTGCACGACGGGTGGGGGCGGTGAGCGCCGGGCGGCCCGTCCCCGCCCGCCCGTCACCCGGCCCGGCTGCCCGCCGTCCGTGGCCGCGGCGTCCGGCTGCCGTGCCACACGGCTCCTGGAACCGCGTGGTCGCAGCGTCCGTCTCACCCACACCGGCCGCGTGCCGGCCGGCCGCGCCGACCGCCTGCTCTCCCAACTCGCCGCAGCGCAGGCGGACTTGACTGACCTCGGCAACGAAGTTCCGGGTCCGCTGCGCATCGGCGGGGTCGGCAGCGCCGTACGCACCCTGCTGCCCGACGCGCCGGCCGCCCTGACGGAAGCGCACCCGCGCCCGACCCCCACGGTCGTCGACGGCGGGGCGGTCGACCTGCTGCCCCGGCTGCTCGACGGTGGGCTCGACCTGCGCAACGTCGAACCGGGCCTCGTCGGAACGGAGATCGGCGCGGCGACCCGCGACGCGGACCTGCGCGCGGCCCTGGGCGAGATGCGCGCCAGGATCGAGCCGCTGACGGCGCGCGACATCGCCGATGCCCTCGCGTTCAGCGTCGTGGCCCCGCGCCGTGTGCCTCTCGCCGAGCTGGTGGTGATGCCCGTCCAGCAGGGCTGATCGCGCGGAACCCGGCGCGTGATCCGCCGCCGGGACGCCGCGTCCGGCGGTGGTTGCAGCACCGGCGCCCCCGCACGGCCCGCCTGCCCGAGGGCAACGGCGGTGCGGTGCGGGGGCGTTGTTCGGCGCGGGCCGGTCAGGCCGGGGCGGTGACCGGTTCCGCCCAGTCGATGCGGTGGAAGTGGAGCGGGCGCAGCATCTCCTCGGGGTCGGGGAACGTCGGCCCGGCCTGGGCCTTGCCCGCCTTGACCTTGTTGGCGGCTGCGGCATGGAGCCCGATCATCTCCACGCGCGGGCGGCGCAGCGCCTCGTAGGCGGCGAACGCCTCGGTGGGCGTGGGCAGATCGCGCAGGCAGCGGGCCAGTTCGACGGCGCTCTCGATGGCCAGGGAGGCGCCCTGGCCGGAGCTGGAGGACGGCGCGTGCACCGCGTCGCCGACCAGGACCATGCGCCCGCGGTGCCAGTGCGGCACCGACGGCATGCGCTCCATCGGGCCGACCGCCATGAGGTGTTCGGGGCCGGTGTGGTGGAGCAGCTGCTTGCCCGGGAAGTGGTCGGCGTAGAGGTCGCGCAGCCTGGCCAGCCAGTCAGCGGCCGGTGTCTGCGCCACTTCGGCGGGGGTCTGCGGGGTGTCGGTGGGCAGGCCGGCGAACCAGATCAGCCCGCGGTCCCGGTCCTGCCAGTAGCCGATGAAGGCGCGGCCGAAGGCGAAGTACATGGTGCCGGGGGCGGCGTCGACGCCGCAGTCCGGTGCGGCGTAGCCGCCGAAGCTCAGCACGCCGCCGTACTCCGGGGCGGGCGCCCCGGGGTCGATGACGCTGCGGACGGTGGAGCGGATGCCGTCGGCGCCGATCAGTATGTCGGCGGTGGCGCTGGTCCCGTCGGCGAAGTGGGCGGTGACGCCGTCGGGCGTCTCCTCGGCGGTGACCAGTCGCTTGCCGTACGCGAAGGGGATGCCTTCGCTCGCCGCGTGGTCGGTCAGCGCCCGGAACAGCTGGGCGCGGGTCAGGACCAGGGTGGCGGGCAGTTCGGCGAAGCCGTCGAAGGAGGCGAGGTGGCTCCCGGCGCCGTCCGCCATCACCATGGCGGGGGTCGGTTCGCCCATGGCGTGCAGCGCGGCGTCGGCGCCGATGGTCCGCAGCGCCTCCTGGCCGTTGGGCGCCAGGCCCAGCCAGGCACCGACGCCGTCCGCCGCTGCGGGATACGCCTCGAAGACGGTCGCCTCGATGCCCGCCCTGCGGAGGGCGAGCGCGGTGACCGGGCCGGCCACTCCGCCGCCGATGACCAAGGCCGTGCGGACGCCGGAGGCGGCGCCGCGGCTGTTGTCGATGGTCATGAGAAAAGACCCCCCTGTGGTCGTTGCTCGGATGTCGCGTTCTCTCGCGGACTCCATAGTTACATTGAGTCTAGTTGCAATGCAACTAGTTTCGTCGACGACTACGATGGCAGGCATGACCGCCCCCGTGAAGAGTTCGCCCCTCGCCCTTACCGTGCTGGCACTGCTGCACTACCGTCCGCTGCATCCGTACGGCCTCCAGCAGCTGATCAAGCAGTGGGGCAAGGAGCAGGTCGTCAACGTCGGCCAGCGGGCCGGGCTTTACCGCACCATCGAGCGGCTGCTCGTCGGCGGGCTGATCGCCGTACGGCAGACCGAGCGCGATCAGCAGTACCCCGAGCGGACCGTCTACGAGGTCACCGACGCGGGCCGCGCGGCGGTGCGCGAGTGGCTGGAGCAGATGCTGTCGGTGCCGAAGGCGGAGTTCCCCGTCTTTCCGGCGGCCCTGTCGAACATGATGCTGTTCACGCCGGACGAGGCGCTGCGGACGCTGGAGCAGCGCGCCGAGCGCATCGCCGCCCAGCGTGCCGCCATGGAGGAGGTCCGGTCCGGGGCCGCGGAGGCGGGAGTGCCGCGGGTCGCGCTGATCGAGGACGAGTACACGCTCGCCGTCCTCGCCGCCGAGCAGCGCTGGCTCGATGGGGTGATCAGCGATCTGCGGGACGGCAGCCTGACGTGGTCCCTGGAACTGCTCGCCGCGGCAGCGTCCCAGGGGCCGGCGGAGTCGGCTTCGTCGGACGGATCGGTGGGCTGACCGGTGCACTGGTCCGCGGTGAACAGGGCGCCGGGGTGGAGCGGTTGGTGAGAGGGCGCCGGCTGTCGGCTCAGCGCAGCGACGGGCGGCGGATCAGATATGCCGCGTGTGCCCGGGTCTCTCTGGCCTGCGGGTGGCGGTGGTAGGGGTGCAGTGCGTTGCGGAGCGCGGTGAGGGCCTTGCGGGCGCGGCACGAGGAGGTGAGCGGGTAGTGGTCGAAGAGCTGCCGGCAGTGGGGGAGGGCCGCCTCCAACTCGCCCGCCGACAGCAGGGTCTGGGCGAGCAGGGCGTGCAGCAGGACCAGGGCCGTGTGGTGCTCGGCGGGCCGCGTGTTGAGGGAGGCTTCGAGGGCGATCAGGGCGCCGGGGCGGTCTCCCAAGGCCAGCAGGACCAGGGCGCGCTGGTAGTGCAGCGCGGTCAGCGGATAGTGCGTGAACGGCCCGGCGTTGCGCGGGGCGGTGTCGTGGTGGCGTTCGGCGGTCAGGAGATCGGCGAGGGCCAGCCGGCGTCTGCCGTCGGTGGCGTGGACGACGGCGCGTCCGGCGTGCAGATAGGAGCGGACCGCCGGGGGAGCGGCGGGGCCGGCGGTTTCCACGGCCTGGTCCGACCACTGCCGGGCGTGGCGGACATCGTCGAGGTGCAGCGCCGACATGCTCATGGCGCGCAGGCTGATCGCGTAGGAGGTGCGGTCGCCGGCACGGTGGGCGAGGCCGAGAGCCGAGTGGTAGTAGAGATAGCCCACGTTGGTCAGGCAGGCGTCGATGGTCATGGCGCCGAGCAGGTGGGTGAGTTGGGCGGTACCGCGGATCAGCCGGCGGGGGAGGTCGCTGCCGGGGTGGGTGATCGCCACGAGGTGGGCGACGTCGTCGGCCAGGTAGGTCGCGAGCGCTGAGCGCGCGTGGGCGCCGCCGTACCTCTCCGTCAGGGTGGCGAAGACGACGGCCATGTGGTCGAGACGGTCATCGGACAGGTCGGTGAGGGCGGGCTCGGCAGGCGGCGGGTCCGGGGGGCCGGTGTTGCCCGTCGCGGGCCATCCGCGGGACGGAAGCGGGCGGGCGGTGATGAGTTCGCGGTTGAGGACGGCCCGTTGGGCGGGATCGATGTCCGTACGGCACAGGGTGACGAGCCGTTCGACGGGGTCGGCGGTGGTCAGTACGTTTTCCCGTAGTGACTCGTCCGGCGTGCTGTGGACCAGTCCGGTTTCGGCGACGGTCACCGTACGGGCGATCCGCCGGGTGAGGACCTGCGCCACCAGGTCGGGGACCGGGGGCCGGGGTATGGAGCCGTTGAGCCAGTGCGCGACCGAGGTGCGGTCGTAGCGCAGCCGCACGCCGTGTTTGGTGCCCAGAGCGTTGACCGCGCGGGCCAGTTCACCGGCGCTCCAGTTCGCTTCCGTCAGTAGTTCCGCCAGGTGCTCGTTGGGTCTGTGACGGGCCATGTCGCCCTCCAGGCTGTCCGGCCCCAACGCCCCGCGACTGCGGCCGTTTCAACGCGTTCACGCATCAAGGTCTGTTTTCGCTTCGCGCACGGCTCCTGGGCATGATTGTGTCGGAGATGTACCTCAGCGGTGGTTCTCGCCTCCCGTACCGCACGGTCGATCCGGCCAGTGCGCAGCGGTGCGGTCGAGAGGGGGATGAGGCTCGTGCGCCTGACGGTGCGGGCACGGAGCCGGTCCAGCGCGCAGCCGGGAGGGGCGTGCGCGGTCACCGCAGGTCACACCGCCGTCGGCGGGCTTGCCGCGGTGGTGCTGGACGGGGTGTCCGTACGGGAGCAGACGGCGACGCCGTTCAAAAAAGTCCGGAAATAGTCGAGAGAAAGTCCCATCTGTATCCGAGCACAGGCCCGCCCGGTGGGTGCCACAGCCGGTACCCGCTGCCTCGGGGCCGTCGCCCGCCAGGCACCCGGCGTCCGGTGGACAGCCGCGCCGGCGGCAGGGCGACGTACCGCTGTGCATGCGTGGAGGAGTGTTCCGTGTCCGATACATCCGGCCGTGCCGTGCCGCCCCTGGCGCGGCCCCTAGTGGTCCATCTCTTCCCCGGCCAGGGCGACTTCGCCGTCAGCCCCCTGGTACGGGCCGCTCGTGCGCATCCCGTGGTGCGGACCGCCGTCGCGGAGGTGTTCGAGCAGGTCGACGAGGCGAGCGGTGCGTACGGCATCCCGGCGCTGGGCCCGGCGCTGCTCGGTGCCGCACCGCCGAGCGGCCGGGACCTGGCCGAGGCCGCCGTGGGAACCCCGCAGGCCGCCCTCTTCGGAGCCTCGGTGGCGGTCCACCGGGCACTGTGCGCCGTGGGTGCCGCGCCCGACCGCCTGGTCGCCGTCAGCTTCGGCGAGATCGCCGCCCTCACCGCGGCGGGCGTCTTCGATATCGGCGACGGTACGAGGATCGCCTGCCGGCTCGCCCGGATCCTGACGCGCTGCACCGGAGGCATGACGCTGCTGGCGGCCGGCGAGGCCGCCGCCGGGCGCCTGATCGCCGGGGCGGGGACCGCGGAGGTGGTCGTCGCCTGCGTCAACGACCCTGGTGAGACGGTGGTGTCCGGCCCGCTGGACGAGCTGGTCCGCATCGAGAAGCAGGCCGCCGCACAGGACATCGAGGCCGCCCGGCTGCGGCTGCCCTTCCTGACCCACCACCCCTCGCTGACCCTCCCGGCACAGGCGTTCCGGGACGCCATGGGCGCACTGCGCGCGCGACCGGGCCACACCCCCGTCCACTCGGCCGTCCACGGGGGCGCCTACGGCAAGGGCGACGATGTGCGCCACGGGCTCGCCGACTGCCTCATCCGCCCCGTACGCCTGCCCCGCGTCCTGTCCCAGGCCGCCGCCCCGCCGCCCGCCCTCCTGCTGGAAGCCGGCACCGGGCACGCGCTGACCCGCAACGCCCGGCGCATCCTGACCGGCCGTCAGTACGCCGCGCACAGCCCGCTGTCCGACATCGACTTCCCGTGGCAGCGACCGCACGTACTCCACCCGGCCACCCGCCAGGGGCGGCCCCCGGCACCCGCGTCGGAAGCGACGTACGGAGCGAGCCGATGACGACCACCTCCGATCCGTCCACCGCCTTCGCGCCGGTGCTGCACGATCCGCTCCGCACCACCGCGGGCCGGCGGATCCTGGCCGCGCTCGCCACTGCGGACCCGCCGAGGGCACACGAGAGCCGGAACCACCGCACCCACCGCCAGCTGCGCATGCTCGCCGGGATGCTGCCGCCCCCGGACCAACTACTGGCCGACCCCGACCTGTTGACCACGTTGAGCGCCTGCACGGCCGTCGTCGACCCGGCGCTCTACATGACGGTGCTCAACCACTACGTGCTGTGCCTGGGGGCGGTCGTCGGAGCCACCGGTGACCTGCGGCGGAACGGGCCGCCCGGTTCGGGGGGCGAGCGGGCGGACGTACCGAAGGCGCTGGAGACCGCGGCGCGCAAGGGCGTCTTCCTCATCACCGAGATCGGCGACGCCGGCAGCCACCTCGCGGTGCGCACCGTCGCCGAATTCCAGCCGGACAGCCGGGAGTTCGTCCTGCGGACGCCCGATCAGCGGGCGGCCAAGTTCTCCGGCGTCGGCGTCCCGGGGATGCCGCAGAGCGCCGCCGTCTGCGCCCGACTGGTGGTCGACGGCATCGACCACGGAGTCTTTCCCTTCCTCGTCGACCTGTGCGACGAGCGGGAGACCGCGCCGGGCGTCGCGATCTCCGACCCCCTGCGCGTCGACGCGCTGCCCCTCGAATACGCCCTGGTGCGTTTCGAGGGCGTCCGCGTGCCGTACGAACGGTGGCTCCGCGGCAGCGCCTCCATCGATGAACTCCACTGCGTCCACGACCCCCTGACGGCAGATCAGCGGCTGCGGCACACCATGTCGGTGGGCGTGGCCCTGTGGGCCACCCTGCCCA
>NZ_BMRP01000015.1:118192-123868 GCF_014648695.1 Streptomyces albospinus | reverse complement strand
CACTCGCGCCACCGCCGCTCGCACGGCAGACTCGCTCCCGGCTCCCCGGTCCTGGCCTACCGCACCCAGCAGCGGACGCTGCTCTCCGCACTGGCCGAAGCCTTCGCGCTGACCTGCGCGGCCCAAACCGCCAGGGACCTCTGGACGTTCACCCTGGACGGCCGCACCACCACCGGCACCACGAGCGGTACCCCACCGGACATGGCCTTCGCGCCCTGGGCATCCGTGGACCGCCGCCTCGCCGCCTTCAAGGCACTCGCGGTGGCAGGAGCCGCGCACGTCACGGGCGAATGCCAGCACCGCTGCGGTCTCGCCGGCTACCTCGCCGTCAACCGGCTCTCCGCATACCACGGCTTCGCCCACTCCTTCGACAGCGCCGGCGGCGACAACCGGCTCATCCTGCTCGACATCGGCCGCGCGCTGGCCGAAGAGCACACCGAAGACACCGCGCCCACCCCGTCCACCCCGCCGGGGCACCCGGACCCGGACAGTCCCGCATGGTGGCCGGGCCTCGTCGGAGCGCTGGAGCGGCGACTGGCGGGCGACCTGCACACGACCCTCCGCACCCGCCGCACCCCGCACCTGAGCCAGATGGCGCTGTGGAACCCCGTACTCGAACACACCCGGCAGCTCGGCGAGATCCACACCCTGCGACTGGCCGCACAGAGCGTCGCCGACACCCTCGCCGCGGTCCACGACCCCACCGCACGGGGCCCGTTGAGCACCCTCGCCGCCCTCTACGGCACGACCCAAGCCCTCCGGCTGGCCGGCCCGCTGCAATGGACCGGACTCCTCGGCCCCACCCGGGCGGCCACCCTGAACGACACCGCGGACCGCCAGTGCGAACGCCTCATGCCGCACCTGACGACGCTGATCGAGGCCCTGGGCACCCCCGACGACCTCCTCCCCACCCCGCTGTCCGACCCCGACTACGCCGCCGCGCTCGGCGACACCCTCACCTGGCACCCCGGAGTACCCACGTGACCCTCAACGACCACCCCGCCCGCCCCATCGGCGTCCTCGGCATGGGCACCTTCCTCCCCTCCCGGCGACGCCCCAACGACGAAGTCGCGTCCGGCGCGGGCGTCACCGCCGACTGGATCACCCAACGCACCGGAGTGCGCAACCGCCACATCGCAGCGCCCCACGAGGCGGCCTCCGACCTGGCGGCCTGCGCCGTACGGGCCGCCGTCGCCGCGGCCGGCCTCGACATCGAGCAGATCGACCTGCTCGTGCTCGCCACCTCCACCCCCGACGAGCTGGGCCCGTCCACCGCCTGCCGGGTACAGGCCCTCACCAAGGCGCGCAACGCCGTCGCGCTCGACGTCAGCGCCGCCTGCTCGGGCTGGCTGTTCGCGGCCCGGGTGGCGCACGACTGGCTGCGGTCCGATCCGTACGCACGGTACGCCGCGGTCGTGGGCGTGGAGGCGTACTCGAAATTCCTCGACCCCGCCGACCGCGGCACCGCCGTCCTCTTCGCCGACGGCGCCGCGGCATCCGTCCTCGGGCCGGTCCCGCCCGGACAGGGGTTCTGCGACTTCCACCTGGGCTCGGACGGAACCCTCGCCGACCGGGTCCTCATCCCCGCCGGCGGCAGCAGAAGGCCCGCCAGCAGCACCACGCTCCGCACCGGCGCCCACACCATCCACATGGACGGACGCGCCGTGCGGGACTTCATCACCGCCATGTTCCCCCTGGTGGTGCGCGACAGCCTGGCCCGCAACCGCCTGCGGCTCCAGGACATCGACGCCTTCATCACCCACCAGCCCAACCCGAAGCTGCTCCGTGCCGTCGCCACCGACCTGGGCATCCCCGTCGACCGGCTCCCGATCGTCGCCCAGGAGGTCGGCAACATCGGCGCCGCCTCCACGCCGTACGCACTGGCCACCGCCGCCGCCAACGGACTTCTCACCCCCCGATCCCGCATCCTGACCGCCACGTTCGGCGCCGGTATGACCTGGGGCAGTGCCCTGCTGACCTGGAGCGGTGCCCCCACCATCCGCATCGCTCCGCAGCGGGCCGCGGCAAGCGAAGGGACGCTCCACCATGCACACCGCTGAAGCCTTCCGTCTCGACGGCGCCCGCGCCCTGGTCACCGGGGCCTCCCGCGGCATCGGCCGGGCCGTCGCCCTGGCCCTGGCCGACGCCGGAGCCGACCTCGCGCTGTCCGCCCGCACCGAACCGGCCCTCAAGGACACCGCCGCAGAGGTCGCGCAGCGGGACCGCGCCGTGCACCTGGTGGCGGGGGACTTCGCCGAACCCGCCGCCGCCGGCCGGGTCGTCGACGAGGCCGCCGACGCCCTCGGCGGGATCGACATCGTCGTCCACAACGCCGGTGTGCTGCCCGCCCGGCCGGATGGCACACCGCTGCCCGTCCCGCTGCCCGGCTCCCACCAGGACGACTGGGACCACGTCGTCACCGTCAACCTCAACGCGACCGCCGTCCTGTGCCGGCACGCCCACCGACACCTGACCGCCTCACCGCGGGCCAGCCTGGTGCTGATGTCGTCCGTGGCCGGCGTGATCGGGGCGCCCATGATGGAGGCGTACGCGGCCACCAAGGCGGGCCAGGTGTCGCTGGCCCGCAGTCTCGCGGCCGGCTGGGCGCGCGACGGCGTACGCGTCAACGCCCTGTGCCCGGGGTGGACGCGGACCGATATGACGGCCTTCGCCCACCGCACCGCGCCGGTCTCCGACTGGCTGATGGCCCATGTGCCGCTGGGCCGCTGGGCGGAGCCGGAGGAGGCCGCCTGGGCGGCGCTCTACCTGGCCTCGCCCGCCGCCGGCTACCTGACCGGCCAGGCCCTCGTGATGGACGGCGGCATGTCGGTGCCGGACGGCGGCCTCGCCGGCATTCCCAAGCCGTCCTCCCCGTTCGCGGGGGTGTGACCCCGTGACCGGACAGCGCACCGCCCCGACTCCCCAGCGCGCCGCGGTCATCTGCGGTATCGGCTCCTCGCTGCCCCCGCGCGTGGTCTCCAACGAGGAGCTGACGCGCCAGGGAGGCCTCCGGACCTCCGACGCCTGGATCCGCTCCCGCACCGGCATCGTCAACCGCCGCCGTGCCGCCCCCGGCATCGCCACCGGCGAGCTCGCCACCGCCGCGGGCCGCGCCGCCCTCGAATCCGCCGGCGGCCCACCCCCCGACCTGCTCCTGCTCGCCACCACCACACCCGACCGGCACTGCCCGGCCACCGCACCGGAGGTCGCCCACCGCCTCGGCCTGTCCACCATCCCCGCCTTCGACCTGGCAGCCGTCTGCTCGGGCTTCGTCTACGGGGTGTCCCTCGCCACCGCGCTCCTGCTCAGCGGGTCCTGCGCCCGGCCGCTGGTCATCGCCGCCGAGACCTACTCCAGCATCATCGACCCCCTCGACCGCGACACCGCCTACATCTTCGGCGACGGCGCCGGCGCGGTCGTCCTGCGCGACGCCGACCCCGGGCAGCCGGGCGCCGTCATCGCCACCGACCTCGGCTCCGACGGCTCCCGCTGCGACCTGATCGCCATCAACGGCGGCGGCTCCCGCATGCCCCTCGCCGCACAGCAACTCACCCGCCACGACCGCTACTTCCGGATGCAGGGCCGCGACGTCTACGCACAGGCCGTACGCCGCATGACCCAGTCCTCCCGCGCCGCACTGCACCGGGCGGGCTGGGCACCCGCCACCGTCGGAGCCTTCATCGGCCACCAGGCCAACCAGCGGATCCTCGACTCCGTCGCCGACCGGCTCGACATCGACCCCCGGCACCGCTTCGGCAACATCCAGGACGTCGCCAACACCGCCGCCGCCTCGATTCCCCTGGCCCTCGCCGACACCGCCGCACAGGGACTCGTACCCCCCGGCGCCCGTACCCTCCTGACCGCTTTCGGCGGCGGCCTCACCTGGGGCTCGATCGCCCTGACCTGGCCCTCGGCCACCCCCCGGCACCACCCTCCGCACCCCCGCCCCACCGCCGAACCGTCCCCCGCCTCACCTCACCCAAGGACGCAGCCATGGACGATGTCCTCCAGCACCTCGTGACCCTGCTCACCGACAAATTCGACGTCCCCGCCGACGCCATCCTCCCCGACTCCACCCTCACCGACATGGACCTCGACTCCCTCGCCGTCGTCGAGTTCGCCGTCACCCTCCAGGAGCTCTGGCACATCGACCTGGACGACGACGCCGCGGCCGACATCACCCTCGACGACCTCGCCAAGACCGTACGCGGTCTGCTGAGCGAGCAGTCCGGAACCGCCGCGCCATGACGGCCGCCACGTCCGCCGCACTGTCGATGTCCCCGCCAACTCCCGTGGCGGTCACCGGAATCGGCCTTGTCACCCCGGCCGGGATCGGCGCCGACGACACCTGGAAAGGCGTCTGCGCCGGCCGGCCGACCGCCGCGGCCGACCCCGGACTCGCCGGACTGCCGGTCACCATCTCCTGCCGCGTCCCCGGCTTCGACGCGCGCACGCAGGTGGGCGGCGCCCAGCCGTGGCGCTACGACCGGTTCACGCACTTCGCGCTGACCGCGGCCCGGGAAGCCGTCCGCGACGCGGGTCTCGACCCCGCGTCGCGGGACTGGCCCGCCGCCCGCGTGGCTCTCGTGCTGGGGTCGGCCGCGGGCGGCGTGGGCACCTATGAGCAGCAGCACCGCAAGCTGCTCACCACCGGGCACCGCTCGGTGTCCCCCCTCACCCTGCCGGCCTTCCTCCCCAACATGGCGGCCGGCCAGCTGGCGATCGACCTGGGGGTGCGCGGCCCGGTCCTGCACACCGCCACCGCCTGCGCCTCGGGCGCCACCGCCCTGGCCACCGCTGCCATGCTCCTTGCCAGCGACGCCTGCGACATCGCGGTCGCAGGCGGCAGCGACGCCATGATCACCCCCCTGTGCGTCACCGCGTTCGCCCGCGCCGGAGCGCTCTCCCACCGCCTCGACGACCCCCCGGCGGCCTCCCGCCCCTTCGACGCCACCCGCGACGGCTTCGTCCTGGCGGAGGGCGCCGGCGTGCTGATCCTGGAACGTGCCGCGGACGCGGCGGCGCGCCGCGCACCCACCCGGGCCCTGCTCACCGGGCACGGCTCGGCGACCGACGCCCACCACCCGGTCGCCCCCAGCCCGGACGGCCGCGGGCTGCGCGCCGCCCTACGACAAGCCCTCGGCCGCGCCGCCGCGACGCCGGCCGATGTCGCCCACGTCAACGCCCACGGCACCGGCACCCCGCTCAACGACCGTACCGAAGCGTCCGCCCTGCACGGCCTCTTCGGCGCCGCCGACCCGTCCGTCACCTCGGCCAAGGGTGTACTCGGCCACACCATGGGCGCGGCCGGCGCCATCGAGGCGGCCCTCACCGTCCTGACCGTGCAGCACCAACTCGCCCCACCCACGGCCAACTTCCACACCCCCGAAGCCCATACCGCCGTCCTCGACGTGGTGGCCCGGACGGCCCGCAGACAGCGCATCGACCTCGCCCTGAGTGTCTCCTGCGGCTTCGGCGGTCACAACACGGTTCTCGCCTTCACCCCCGCCCCGCGCCCCCTCGGTGCTCCGCCGGCCGGCACACCGTCCCCCACCCGCCCCGGCCCTCACCTCGACCCGGCCTCCTGACACCGGCCGCAGACACACCCACCCTCACGGCACCCCGCCGCCCCTCCACCGCCGTACCCGCACCGTCGCCGGTCGCCGGCGGGCGGCG
>NZ_BMRP01000015.1:33923-118175 GCF_014648695.1 Streptomyces albospinus | reverse complement strand
CGTCCGTACCGCCGTCGGGCACGATCGGGCGGTACACAGCACCCTCACACGTCATCACCTGTGCGTACTCTTCAGGATCGGTCATGCCCGATATGTACCGCTCCCGGCTGCCCGCGAACGCCAGGGGGAGCGGGGATACCCCCGGGCGGCCTAGGCACCCCGGGCCTCGTACGGCGAAGCCGCTCCCGGCGCGACCCGTTGCCTGTCAGTGGTCCCGCGTAGTGTCGTGAGCGACGGGACGAGCGACATCTGCGGGGAGGACGGCAGTTCATGACCGGCTACGGGGGCGGCAGCGGGCAGGGGACGGACGCGACGGCAGGCGCCGGGTGGCGTCGCTGGGACGCGGCGGCGCTGCCGCCCGCTCTGACACATGAGCCGAGTCGGCGGTTCCTGGTGGCGCACGGGCTGCCCGAGGAGGCCGCCGACCTCCAGTTCACGGCCGCGCGCGACGGGCAGCTGAAGCCGCTGCGGGGCGACGGGGCGATCGGCGAGAAGGGCACGGCGACCGCCGCGGGCGACAGCGCCCCGAGCACCCTTCTCCTGCTCGGGGACGACTACTACTGCGAGGCGCAGCTTGCGCTCGACGGCGCGAGCGGCAGGGTGTATCTCCTGGCGGAGGAGCACGACGGGTGGCGCGGCGACCTCCTGGCGTCCGGAGTCCCCGAACTGGCCGGGCTGATAAGGGAGATCGAGGCCGTCTCGGCCCCGCCGCGCGGCAGCGACCCGTACGGAGGGCGCCGCGGGCCGGCGGTCATCGCCGAGGTGCGCCGGCACGCCGAGGAGCGGATGCGGCGGATCGACCCCGAGCTGTTCGCCGGGCCGACCCCGCCCGCCCACTGGCCGACGTCGCTGCTGGTCCGCACCCTGCACTGGGGCACGAAGCGGGGCGCTCCCGGTGAGCTCGCCTACGTCCTCACTCCCGAACTCGTCGCGCAGATCGACGTCGACGGCCAGGTCCGCCGCTACACCCCTGACGAGCTGCCGCCCCAGCTCACCCACGAGCCGACCCGCCGTCTGCTCACCGAGATCGGACTGCCCTGCGACGCCGGCTTCTTCACACCGCATGACGGGCCGCTGCGCACGATGGCCGAGGCCCATCCCGACGAGTACGACGCACCGGCGGCCGAGCCGGGCGACGACCACCCCGGCACCGATCAGGACGATCAGCCGAGTCGCGACTACCAGCGGAACTTCCTCGCACTGGGCTGGTGGCCGCACGACCTCGTCATAGCCCTGGACGGTGCCACCGGCCGTGTGGAACTCCCCGACTGGTACGACGACGGCGATCCCGCGGCGTATCTCCACCGCGACGTGTCGGCCCTGCTCCACGCCTGCTGGACGTACGGGCAGTTGCGTGCGGAATGGGAGCGATGGGACCTGGGAGCCGGTGGAGAGCCCGGCGAGTGGGCGGTGTTCACCCCGCAGTCCCTCCTGGCGAATGTGGTCGACGACATGGTCCGGGACGTCGATCCGGAGGCGTTCGCCACCTCCCGGCACTCGTGGCGGCTACTGGCGGAGGACGACTACACCGGCGGGCTCCTCTGCTAGAAGCGTTGGCAATCGAAAACCATACCCGGCTGTCGGTTATGCCTCCGGGTGACTGATACTCACCCACGGCACCTCTATCGACAGCAAGGAGTGCATACCCATGTCCCGAGTAGTTCTGGTGACCGGCGGGTCCCGCGGTATCGGCCTGGCCATCGCCGAACACCAGCTGGCCCTGGGCAACAAGGTCGCCATCACGCACCTGACCACCGAAGCGCCGAAGCTCCCCGGCCTCCTGCCGATCCGGTGCGATGTGACCAGAACCGATGAGGTCGATCGCGCGTTCACACAGATCGAGCAGGAGCTGGGGGAGGTGGACGTCCTGGTCGCGAGTGCGGGCGTCATCGCCAACAACCTCCTTGAGGAGATGACCGATGAGCAGTGGGACCGGGTCATCGAGGTCAATCTGACCGGCACGATGAAGGTCTCCCGGCGCGCCTGCCGGAGCATGAAGGAGCGGCGTGCGGGCCGCATCATCGTGATGTCGTCCGCCCTGGCCCTGGCCGGCGGCGCCACGCAGACCAACTACGCGGCCTCCAAGGCGGGGCAGTTGGGCTTTGCCAGGGGGCTGGCCGAGGAGGTCGCGGAGTACGGCGTCACCGTGAACGTCATCTGCCCGGGGCCCACCGATACGCCCATGTACCGGTCTCTGCCGGAGGAGTTCCAGCGGCAGCTCGTCGCCCGGACCCGCACCAAGTGCCTGATCCAGCCCGCCGAGGTCGCCGCGGTCGTGAACTTCCTGACCTTGCCCGAGGCCAAGTCCATAACCGGTCACATCATGGAGGTGGACGGCGGAGGGTCCTGGGGGCACTGAGCCCTGGGGGCTGCGGCGTCCGTGGTTTCCCCTTCCGCGCGGGCGGCCGTCACGGCGCACGGTGCCGGGGCGGGAAGTCGCCGAACCGCGGTGTGCCGGGCTCCAGGGGCAGCCGGGTGGCGCGCGCGGTGAAGCTGATGGCGTGGTACCAGCCGCACAGCATCAGCAGGTCCAGCAGCTGTTCGGTGCCGAACTCGGCGGTGAGCCTGCTCCACAGCGCGTCGTCGATGTCGTGGCGGGTGTGCAGCGCGTCGGCCGCGTCGATGAGCAGCCGGTCGCGATCGGCCGTCCAGCAGGGGTCGGCGCTCGTCCCGTGGGTGAGGGAGGCGATCTGCTCCGCGGTCAGTCCCGCGCGGGATGCGAAGCGGGCGATGTGCACGCTCCACTCGTACTCGCAGCCGCACCGGGCGCAGGTGCGGTCGATGACGATCTCCCGGTCCCGCAGGCCGAGGCTGAGCCGGCGGCCGAGCTCGTAGGAGCCCCAGGTGTGCAGGGCCTCGGCCAGCGGCAGGTGGTGTGCATAGGTGCGGAAGAGGGCGAGCGGCTCCTCTCCGTTCGGCATCATCCGGCCCAGCACGGCCGCGACGTCAGCGGGATGGGGCGGAGCGACCGGAGCGATACGTGCCGTCGTCATGGAGTCGTCCTCATGTCTGCTTCGTTTTTAGAAGCGCCTGGCGAGAGGGTAGTGTTTCTCAAACCGAAGCGCCATCCTGTGCGGAGACGAACGACAGGCATCATGGGCGCAGCATCGGCCCCTCGGTCAGGGAATCGCAGGGCCTGCACCGCTGCTCCGAACGCTGGGCCGCCGAACCCGACCGGGCGCCCGCGCCGCCCGGAGCCACTCCGGCCTCGCCCTGGGTGTCCCAACTCCCGGCGCCGGCACGGGTCCTGGCGGGCGGCGCGCCGGACCCTGCGCATCGGGGGGCCGATGCACCGGGGGTGACGCACGCAGGGAAGCGGGCATCTGGGGCCTCGCGACGGTCGGGCTGCGCACTGTCCGTACGGATTCCAGGACATCGGTGGCGGGGCGCGGGATCCAGTCGGCGGTGGACCCGCATCCGCTCGACGGACACGCACCCCTCCCGACGGATGTCGCACGCCCCACCCGGCTCGCACGAACGGCCCCGGTTCCCCTCGGCACAGTCACTTTCCTCTAGGTACCTACTGTCCCGGCGGTGTTAGCGTCCGTGCGTCGCGGTGGGGCCGTCCCGCCCAGCCGCCGGCGCTCTGGCCCGATGGGGCGCCAACAGCCAGGTATTTTCCGGTATTTCAGGGGAGTTCATCATGATCGTAGTGACCGGGGCGACCGGCAATGTGGGTCGATCGCTGGTGCAGGCCCTCGCCGTGGCAGGGGAGAAGGTGACGGCGGTGTCCCGCGGGGTCTCCGGGGACGCCGTGCCGGAGGGGGTCCTCCACCGGAGGGCGGACCTGACCGACCCGGAGAGCCTGCGGCCCGTTCTCGACGGCGCCGATGCGCTGTTCCTCCACGACGGCGGGGGCAGCGGCCGTCCGTTCGGCCCGCGGGACGTCCTCGATGTCGTACGCGCCTGCGGAGTGGGGCGCATCGTGCTGCTGTCGTCCCAGGGGGTCGTCACCCGACCCGAGTCCGCCTCCCATGGGGGCGTGGCCCGGTCCAGGGAGGACGCCGTCCGGCAATCCGGCGCGGACTGGACGATCCTGCGGCCCGGTGGCTTCGACTCGAACGCCTACGCCTGGGCCGAGTCGGTCCGCGCCCGGCGTGCCGTGGCCGCCCCGTTCGGCGATATCGGTCTGCCCACCGTCGACCCGGCCGACATCGCCGAGGTCGCCGCCGCGGCGCTGCGCGACGGCGGCCATGCCGGACGTGCCTACGAACTGACCGGGCCGGAACTCGTCACGCCGCGGCAGCAAGCCGCATCGCTCGGCGAGGCACTCGGCGAACCGATCCGGTTCATCGAGCAGACGCAGGACGAGGCGCGGGCGCAGATGCTGCGGTTCATGCCCGAGCCGGTGGCCGAGACCACCCTCGACATCCTGGGCAGGCCCACCCCCGCCGAGCAGCGGATCAGCCCCGACATCGAGCGGGTCCTCGGTCGCGCTCCCCGCACCTTCGCCGACTGGGCCCGTCGCCACATCGCCGCCTTCCGGTAGGACAGACAGTGCAAGGGCAATGAGGGGTACCGGCGGCGGCCCGGCGCCCACCGTCCTCGTCCTGCCGATCACCTAGACTCGGCGGATGGCGAAGTACTTCGACGTCCACCCCGAGAACCCGCAGCGGCGCACCATCAGCACGGTGGCCGAGAGCATCCGATCCGGCGCGCTCATCGCGTATCCGACGGACTCCTGTTTCGCGCTGGGATGCCAGCTGGGCAGCCGCGACGGCATCGACCGGATCCGGTCGATCCGGAACCTCGACGACCGTCACCACTTCACTCTCGTCTGCCGGAACTTCGCGCAGCTGGGCCAGTTCGTGCACATCGACAACGATGTGTTCCGCGCGATCAAGGCGGCGACTCCCGGTCGCTACACCTTCATCCTGCCCGCCACGAAGGAAGTGCCGCGCCAGCTGCTGCACGCGAAGAAGAAGACGGTCGGTGTCCGGATTCCGGACCATGCCGTTGCCCAGGCACTACTCGCCGAACTCGACGAGCCGCTGCTCTCCAGCACCCTGCTGCTGCCGGACGAGAAGGAGCCGCTGACGCAGGGCTGGGAGATCAAGGAGCGGCTCGACCATGTGATCGACGCAGTGCTCGACTCCGGCGACTGCGGCACCGAGCCGACCACGGTCGTCGACTTCTCGGGCGGCGAGGTCGAGATCGTACGCCGTGGGGCGGGGGACACGTCGCGGTTCGAGTAGCGGGCGGACGGTTCGCGCAGGGCCCGGAATCGGGACGAGATCGGGACGACGGGGCGGCGGGAAGGGGGCGGACGGTGGCGGCGCGGGTGTTCACCGGGCAGAGGTGGCAGGGGCGGCGGGCTCAACCGGTGGAGCCGGAACGGGTGTTGGGGAGCGGACGAGTCCTTGGAGGCGGCGTCCGGCCGATCGCCGCGGGCTTCCTGCTGGCCGTCCATCTCGGCGCCGCCGGTGCGCTCGTCGTGGCGCAGGCGCAGCCGGCTGCCGCGAGCGGGCGCGCCCCGGCTCCGGTGACGGCTTCGGCCGCGAGCGTGAGGATCACCGAGGGGCAGGTGGGCGAGGTCGGCCCTGGTGGCACCATCGTCTACCCCGGCGTGACCAGCTGTCTGACGGTGACCGTCCGGCTTCAGGACGGTGGGAAGATCGGCGCGCACGCCAGCCTGTTCCAGGTGCCGGGTGAGTACCGGTCGGACCGGATCCTGGCCGCCGTCGAGCAGCGGATCGGGTCGCGCGCGGTGCGTGCCGTGGAGGTGCGGGGCGCCGTCGGGGCGTGGGACCCGAGCTACTTCGGCAAGGCGATCGAGAGTTACCCGGAGGGCGCGCAGGTGCCCGTACCGGCCGGGCCGGATCCCGAGGGTCTGGCCAGGGCGGTGGCGGACGGACTCGGGCAGCCGCCGGCGAAGGTGACGGTCCGGGATCTGCCCGACGGGGACCAGACGGTCGCATGAGCCGCGACGGGGCAGCGCAGCGGATTGCGCCCCCCGGTGGCCGGCGCGGACGCGCGGCCCCTACCCGCTGGACGCGCACGGGATCTCGGCGCTGCCGGCCCGCTACGAGTTCGGTGACTCCCGCCTGTGCCGTGTCGCCCTGGACCAGGAGTTCGGAGCGCGGGCCGCACCACGGCGGCTCGCCCGGCTCGTGATCGACGCCCGCGTGGCGGGGTAGGGCCCCGCAGAGGCCCTACCCGCGGTCGTCAGTCGATCACCAGCTCGCCCATCGCGTTCCAGCCGGTGGCGCCCTCGATGGTGGTGCTCACGATGTCGGGCGTACGGCGCAGCAGTGGGCGCATCTGCTCCAGCGCCGCGCGGAAGTGGTCGGAGTTCACATGCGCTTCGGCGGCATCGTCCTTGAACGCCTCGACCAGCACGTAGGTGTTCGGGTCCTCAAGGCTGCGGGACCACTCGAACCACAGGTTGCCCGGCTCGTCACGGGTGGCCTGCGTGAAAGCGCCGACCTTTGCGGGCCACTCCTCGACGTGTTCGGGCTTCACGGGAAACTTCACAACGATAAAGATCATCCGGGTACTGTAAATGATTTGCCGCTTCTCGCGCATTTTGCCCCTTGAGTGCGGGTCCGCGGGTGCGGTCGGTGGCTTCCGGGCCGCCGGGCGGTTGCCTGCCGGAGTGGATGCGGCGTCAGAGCCCTAACCGTTCCTTGCCCTTCCGTAAACTTCCCTGTTGATGTGGAAGATAGGGAAGGTTAAGGTACTTCCGTGAATGATCGTTTCTACTCCGTGGAGCAGGTCGCGGAACGCCTGGGACTGCATGTCCGCACCATCCGCTCCTACGTGCGGGACGGGCGGCTCGCGGCGGTGCGCATCGGCAAGCAGTACCGGATCGCGCACCAGGACCTGGAGGCGTTCACCGGCCGTCCGGTGCCCGCGCCGCCGGATGACGTGGACGGGCGGCAGCTGCACACCGAGGTGTCGAGCATCGTGGAGGTCGACGCGGTCGACGCCGAGACGGCCCACCGTCTGACCACCCTCCTGATGGGTTCGGCCGCCAACCGCCGTGCGGAGGACGGGTCGTTGCGGATCCAGACGGTCTACGACGAGGAGCGGGCCCGGCTGAAGGTCGTGGTCCTGGGCAGCCTGGCGGACACGGCCCGGCTGTTCGCGTATATGGAGGGGGTACTCGCGTCATGAGCGCGATCTACAAGTCCGAAGCCGGAGCCGCCGAGATCCAGCGGCGCTATCAGGAGGCGCTCCGCGCCTGGCCGGTCCCTGCCGAGCAGGTGCGGGTGCCGACCCGTGAGGGCGAGACCTTCGTCGTCGTCTCCGGGCCGAAGGAGGCACCGCCCGTGGTGCTGCTGCACGGTTCGGGGGCGAATGCGACGATGTGGCTGGGCGATGTCGCTTCCTGGGCGCGGCATTTCCGTACGTATGCCGTCGACCTCGTCGGCGAGCCGGGCCTGAGCGCGCCGTCCCGCCCGGCCTTGGCGTCCGACGGCGCTGCGCGGTGGCTGGACGATGTGCTGGCGGGGCTGGGGATCACCGGTGCCGCGTTCGTGGGGATCTCCCTCGGTGGCTGGATGGCCCTGGACTACGCCACCCGCCGACCGGAGCGGGTGACGCGGCTGGCCCTGCTGTGCCCCGGCGGCCTGGGGAAGCAGACGATGGGGTGGATGGTCAGGGCCGCGCTGCTGCGCCCGTTCGGACGCTGGGGGATGCGTCGGTCGGTGCGCCTCGCCACGGGCCTGGAGGGGCCGGAGCTGCGGTCCGTCCTCGACCAAGTGGTGGGTGTCTTCCGGCAGTTCAAGCCGCGAACGGAGCGGCTGCCGGTGTTCTCCGACGAGGCGTTGCGCGGCCTTGCGATGCCCTTGCTGGTGACGGTCGGTGGCCGCGATGCGATGTTCGACTCCGAGGAGACCGCGCGGCGGGTGCGCCGGGAAGTCCCGCACGCGACCGTGAACCTGCTGCCGGAGGCCGGGCACGCGATCTTCGGGCAGACGGAGTCGGTGCTGGCGTTCCTCCGCGGATGACCGGCCGGGCGCCACTTGCCGGGTCGGCCGCCGAGGATGGCCGGTCCACGCCGTCGCCTGCCGGGACGGTCATCATGATCACGTACGCTGCGCAGGTCAGACAGAGGGGACTTGGGGGGCAGTACGGTCATGTCCGCATCGCCGCAGCACGCGCCGGCCGCGCAAGGGCCGCACCTTCGCGAGCCGGACCGGATGCACAGCCTGCTCGACGCGGTGATGAGCCTGGGACGGGGGCTCGAACTGCCGCAGGTGCTCCGCGGGATCGTGGAGGCGGCGGTGACCCTCGCCGACGCGGAGTACGGGGCGCTCGGCGTCGTCGATGACGGGCAGCTGTCGCGGTTTCTGCCCGTGGGCATGTCCGACGAGCTCATCGCGCAGATCGGCCGGACACCGTGCGGCCGGGGCATCCTCGGCGAGCTCATCCGCCACCCCGTACCGCTGCGGCTCGACGACCTGACCACGCACCCGCGCAGTTACGGATTTCCGGCCCACCATCCGCCCATGCGCACCTTCCTCGGGGTGCCGGTCCGGGTCCGTGACGAGGTGTTCGGCAACCTCTACCTCACCGAGAAGCGGGGCGGCGGCTCGTTCGACGCGGACGACGAGGCGGTGCTGACCACGCTCTCCATCGCGGCAGGGGTGGCGATCGACAACGCCCGTATGTACCACGAGAGTCGGCGCCGGGAGCGGTGGCTGGAGGCGCTCGGTGAGATCACCCGCAGCCTGCTGTCCGGCACCGGGGCGGACGAGGTGTTGCAGCTGATCGCCGAGCGGGCGCTGGAGGTGGCCGGCGCCGACTGCGCGGCCGTGCTGCTGCCGGAGGACCCGTCCGCGGACGATCTGACGGTGGCGGTGGCCCGGGGCGCCGGCGCGAGCCGGATCGCCGGGCTGCGGGTGCCGGCCGGCGGTTCGCTGCCCGGTATGGCCGTGCGCAGCGGCCGGCCGGTGGTCACCGCCGATCTGCGCACCGACCCGCGCGCCCACCCGCTCGGCTCGGGTACCGAGACCGAGGAGGAGTACGGGCCCGCCATCGCCGTCCCGTTGCAGATCGACACCGGATGCGGGGCGCTGCGGCTGAGCCGGCTGGCGGGCCGGCCGGCGTTCGACGACACCGAGGTCCGGCTGCTGTCGGGCTTCGCCGATCAGGCCGTGATCGCTCTCGAACTCGCCCGCCGGCGTGCCGAGTCGGAGGATCTGGCGGTGCTTCATGACCGCGACCGGATAGCCCGGGACCTGCACGATCTGGCCATTCAGCGGCTGTTCGCCACCGGTATCACGCTCCAGAGCGCGACCCGGCTCATCGAGCGGCCCGAGGCGGCCGAACGGGTCGGGCGGGCGGTGAACGACCTGGACACCACCATCAAGATCATCCGGTCCACCATCTTCGGACTGCGCACCACAGGGGACGGCAAGGAGGGCCGGAGCCTGCGCCGGGACCTGACCGATGCCGTGCAGCAGGCCGCCCCGTCCCTCGGCTTCGCCCCCGCGCTGCGTATCGACGGGCCGGTGGACAGCGCCGTGCCGGACGAACTGGCCCAGCACGTGGTGGCGGTCGCCGCGGAAGCCCTCAGCAATGCCGCCCGGCACGCCCGCGCCCGGCGCCTCGACGTGGAGCTGACCGCGAGGGACGAGGTGACGCTGACGGTGACGGACGACGGGGTGGGAGTGGGGACCGCACCGCATACCGGCGGTCTGGCCAACATGCGGGCCCGGGCCGAGATGCACGGCGGAGGGCTCGCCGTGGAGTCGCCCGCCGGCGGCGGCACCCGGATCGTGTGGGGCGTACCGCTGCCCGCCTGAACCCGCGGGACCGGCCGGTCAGTCGCGCGCTTCCCGGAGCCGTTCGGCGACCATCGCGGCCTGCACCCGTCGGCCCACCCCCAGTTTGGACAGGATGGACGAGACCCGGTTCTTGACGGTCTTCTCCGCGAGGAACAGCCGGTCAGCGATCTGACGGTTGGTCAGCCCTTCGCCGATCAGGTCCAGCACCTCGCGTTCGCGCGACGAGAGCCGGTCGAGTTCGGACGGCGTCGCCTCGGGGGCCGGGCCCGGACCGCGCAGCCGCGCCATCACCCGGGTCGCGGTGCGCGGATCCAGCGTGGACCCGCCCGCCGCGAGGGTGCGGACCGCCTGCACCAGCTCCGAGCCGTTGATCTGCTTGAGCACATAGCCGGCCGCCCCCGCCATGATGGCGTCGAACAGCGCCTCGTCGTCATCGAAGGACGTCAGCATCAGGCAGGCCAGCTCCGGCATCCGGGCCCGTAACTCCCGGCAGACCTCGATGCCTTCGTGGTCGCCGTCGGGCCCGCCGGTGCCGCCGAGTCGTACGTCCAGGATCGCCACCTGCGGCCGGGCGGCCGGCACCCGGGCGAGTGCCTGCCGGCCGTCGCCCGCTTCGCCCACGACCTCGATGTCCCCCTCCGCTTCGAGGAGGTCCCGTACGCCGCGGCGCACGACTTCGTGATCGTCGAGGATGAAGACGCGCAGCGGCGTGGTCGGGACGGGAGGTGCGGGGGGCTGGTTCATCACTGCTCGCTCTGCGGTTCCTTGGCTGCGCTCTCCGGCGCCGGGGACGTCCGGGGGCCGGTCCTTGACGGGACCTCAGTATCTCCGGGTCCGGTGGGACACCGGGAGCGGGCCGGGCCCCCAGGAGCAGGGTCCTACCAGGCGACCGGGCGGCAAAAGGGCCGAACGGCCCTGGGGGGCGGGGCCCTTCGGGCACGCAGGTGCGTTGCCATACTGACCACCCCTTTCCCCGGAGGGGCCGCACCGCTGCGGTATCGCACCGGCCGCCCGCCGCCCTGTCAGGAGGTCCGCTCCATGCAATCGTTCCCGGCCACCGTCGGCGACGAGTACCACGCCCTGCTCGCCCGGCACGACGCGATGCGGCTGCGGCGGGAGATCCTCGGCCCCGGACGGGCCCCGCGGCCCCGATCGGCGGCGGCCTCCTATGATGGCGCGGCCGACCAGCGGCTGATCACGCAGTACCTCGACCTGGTGACGCCCTTCGGGGACCTCATCGGCCACCTCTACGAGGAGATGTTCGCCCGGTGGCCCTACCTGCGGTCGCTGTTCCCCGCATCGATGGACTTCCAGCGCGCTCACCTGGCGCGGGCCTTCTGGTACCTGATCGAGAATCTGCACCGGCCGGACGAGATGGCCGCGTACTTCCGCCAACTCGGCCACGACCACCGCAAGCTCGGGGTGCGGCCGGTGCACTACGAGGCGTTCGAGGCCGCACTCTGCGCGGCGCTGCGACGCACCGCCGGACCCCGCTGGGCCGAGGCCGTGGAGCAGGCGTGGGTGCGGATGCTGCGCTTCGCCGTCGCGTCCATGGTCGAGGGCGCCGACGCCGCCCTGGCCGAACCTCCTTGCTGGCAAGGGACAGTGACGGAACATCAGTTATGCGTCTCGGACCTCGCCGTGCTGCGGGTGCGGATGCACGAGCCCTACCCGTACCGGGCCGGGCAGTACGCGGCGGTCGAGTCCCCGCTGATGCCCCAGGCGTGGCGGCAGTACTCCCTCGCCTGCGCGCCGCGGCCCGACCACGAAGTGGAGTTCCACGTCCGGCAGACCGGCAGCGGCGGGGTGAGCGAGTCCCTGGTGTCGCGCACCCGCGTCGGCGGCACACTCCGGCTGGGCCCCGCGCGCGGCACGATGACCCTCGACGACGCGGACTTCTCGGGTGACCTGCTGATGGTCGCGGGCGGCACGGGATGGGCCCCGATCAAGGCGCTCCTGGAGGAGCGGGCCGGCCGCCGCGCGGGCGGTGGCCGCCCCGTGCAACCAGCAGGTCGGGTACACCTCTTCATCGGCGCCCGCAGCCGGGCCGAGCTGTACGGCGCCGAGGCGCTCTCCCGGCTGTCGATGCGGCACCGGTGGCTGCGGGTGGTCCGGGTCCTCGACGAGGACCGCGCCCCGAGCGCCTACGGTCCGCTGGCCGAGGCGGTGGCCCGCGGCGGCGCGTGGACCGGCTACCGCGCCTTCGTCAGCGGCCCGGCCGCCATGGTGGGGGCCGCGGTGGCGCGGCTGACCGCGGCCGGCATGCCGGCCGGGCGGATCCACCACGACCCGGTGCCCGAGGTCTTCGCCCCGGCGGACGACCGTACGGCGGCGGCCTCGGCGGCGGGCGCCTGCGACGCGACGGGGAGCACGCGATGACGGATCCGGCGGACCGGCAGACCACCGAGGACCGGCGAGCGGCCTGGGCGGACGCCGAGGCGTCGCGCCGCAGCACCGAACTGGACCGCGAGGAGGCGCTGCGGCTGCTGGGCAGCGTGCCACTGGGCAGGATCGTCTTCACCCAGGACGCACTGCCGGCCATCCGCCCGGTGAACCACCTCCTGCACCACGGCGAGGTCATCATCCGTACCCACGAGGGCGCGGCCCTGGCGACGGCACTGACCCGGCAGCCGGACGGTGCGGGCATCGTCGTCGCCTACGAGGCCGACGTCATCGACCCCGCCACGCACTGCGGTTGGAGCGTCGTGGTCACCGGCTACTGCCACCTCGTCACGGATCCTGACGACTTGGCGCACTACCAGGCGTTGCTCCATCCCTGGACGGACCACCGGATGGAATACGCGCTGCGCATCCGCCCCGACCTGGTCACCGGGCTGCGGCTCTCCTGGGGGGAGGGAACAGGGGGAGCCGCACGATGACACGGTGGCCGGGAGGTGACGGCTCGTCCGGAACGGGGTTGCGCGGTCAGTGCAGGATCTTCTCCTTGGCCCGGCTGAATTCCTCGTCGGAGATATCGCCCCTGGCGCGGATTTCGGAGAGCTTGGCGAGCTGGTCCACTTCGCTCACGCCGGCGGCTTCGGCCCCGCGGCCCGCAGCCTCGCGGATATACCGCTCGAACTCGTCCCGCACTGCCTGTGCGTGCTGCGCTTCGCGCCGGCCCAGCTCGTGGCCCCGGACGCAGACGTAGATGAAGACGCCGACGAAGGGCAGCACCAGCACGAGGAGCAGCCATCCGGTCTTGGCCCAGCCGCTCATGGTGTCGTCGCGGAAGATGTCGGCGACGATCCGGAAGAGCAGGATGACCCACATCACCCACAGGAAGACCCACATCGCCGTCCAGAACGCCCCGAGAACCGGGTAGTCGTAGGCCAGATTCACGTAACCGACCATTGCGCTCTCCTGTCCGTACCGTGATGGTTACCAGGTGTGTGCCGTTGCGGTCTCCGGCATGGCGCCCCGCGCCTCATGGGGCACCACCCGGTGCGGGTGGTGCGGCGGCGGGCGGGGCGCGCGTCCCGGCGGCGGCGAGGATGCCGAGGAGGATCAGGGCGAGGACGACGATGCCCAGGGCCAGCGCCACCACCCCCGGGGTGGGGAGGTTCCACAGGAACAGGGCGAGCGCACCGGCGGCGATGACCACGCCCGTGGTCCACCGGCGGTGGGCGTCCAGCCAGCGGCCGAACGCTCCGGTGTCCAGCCCGGCGCGGGCCAGGGCGCGGCCGGCCGATCCGGTGCCGCGGGCGCTCGCCGTGCGGAGGAACCGGGCGCCGCGCCCCGGGCCGTAGAGGTAGCCGGCCAGCGCGGTGATCACCGCGACGACGAGAACGGTGCGGGTGCTCAGGCGCAGGAAGCGCACCAGGGTGTCGTAGATCGCGGCGGCGGCGTTCCGCGGGAGCGTGGTGGGCGGCACGGAGTCCAGGTAGACCTGGCGCGCCACGGCGAGGCCGATGAGCAGCGCGACCATCATGATGCCGATGCCGATCGCCGCCGTCATCAGGGTGACGCGGTGAGCGGGGGCGGCCCGGACCGCGAGGGCGGCGAGCGCGATCGTCGAGACGGGCAGCCAGTTGCCGACGATGTCGAGCAGCCGCATGGCACTCTGCGCCTTGTTCAGTTGGCTGACCTGGAGCAGCGGGATCGTCCTGTCGATATCGGGGATCTTCGCGGCGGCCCGGTAGCCGTGGTCGGCCAGCCGCTGCTTGACGTGGTCCACGACGGTGCCGATGTTCAGGACGATGGTGTCGCCCTTGGCCTGGAGGGCGCGGTTCCCCTCGCCGGTGAGGACGTTCACGACGTTCTCGTGGGCGACGCGGTTGGCGCTCCGCCACACGTCACGGAACTGGTCGCTCTTCACCACCTTCGCGACGATGGTGTGGACGGCGCTGGTCAGGGCGTTCTTGAGCGGCTCGGTCAGAGCCTGGGAATGGTCGACCACCAGGGGCGGGGCACCGGCGCGATCGAGGGCCCTGGCGAGCGAGGCGGTGAGGGCCGGCACGTCGACGGCGTTGACCACCCTGTTGGTCAGGCGGTCGGTCAGCGCGTTCTGCACGGCGGGTTCGGAGGCGAGCGGCGCGACCGTCTCCACGTATCGGCCGGTGTCCGTCACCTCGTTGTTGAGCCACGTCGCCACCACCGCGAGCGGTGCGAGCAGGAAGGCCAGGATGAGGAGTATCGAGGCGCTCGCGTAGCGCAGCCGGCGGCGGTGCACCGACGCGGCGCCGCGCAGCCGCTCGTACTCCTCGCGTTCGGCGGCGTTCAGGGGGCGGTCGTCGCGAGGGGAGTGGTGGTCACCGGAGCCGGTGGACGCATCCATCGTTCCTCCCTGTACGAGGACCGGGTCCGAGGCGCCGGTACGCCGCCCCGGGGTGCGCCGCCCCAGGACCCCTCCGTTCCAGCGTGGCAGGGGCGGCAGACGGCCGCCATGCGGGGGCTGCGCCCGCCCGCCACCGCTACGCCGGGTCACCCGCAGCCACGGCCGGTGACGCCGGGCCACCCCAAGTGACCTGCCTGCCGCGGCGAGTGACCCCGTCCGAGGCCGATCGCCGCGCTGCGGCCTCGTACCGCCACGGGACTCGGTGCCGGACCGCGGCCCCGTTTCTGACGCACCGTCAGGACGATCGCGGTCCCGCCCGGATCCGGTCCCCGCCCGAGTCGCCGGGCGTGCCCAGGATCGCCAGCATGGAAGAAGCAGCACGGCCACACGGAAGACACGACAAGGAGGGAGCGGCAGACGGCGGCACCGTTCTGCTGCCCGTCCGAGGAGGTGCAGCGCGATGAATCTGCCCATACGGCACCGGCCGGGGAGCCTGCTGGAGCACGGGCTCCGCTGGCCCGAGCCGATGGCGGCCGAGTTCGAGGAACTGTTTGACCGGATGAGCCGGTTCCTCCAGTCGGCCTCCATCACACCGTCCCTGACCGAGGCGATGTCCTGGGCCCCGCCGGCCGACCTGCACGAGACCGACGGGGCGTACCTGGTCGAATGCGAACTGCCCGGCATACAGCGCAAGGACGTCGACGTCACGGTCGGCGAGCACGAGGTCTCCATCTCCGGAGAGCTGAAGGAGCAGGAACGGGAAGGCGTACCGCGGCGCCGTGGCCGCCCCACCGGCAAGTTCGAGTACCGGGCGCTGCTGCCGGTGGACGTGAAGTCCGAAGACGTCACCGCGTCGCTCACCGACGGCGTCCTCACCGTCACGATCCCGAAGGCGCAGCCCGCCAAGCCGCGGCACATCGAGATACAGGGCTGAACCACCCGGCGGCGAACGGCGGGTGCGCCCCGGATCCCGCCGTACCGCCGCCGCCCGCCGACCCGTGTTCCGTACCCACGGGATACGGGAGCACGAGCTCACACAGGGGCACGAGGGGACGGAACCCGATGGGACGCAAGAAGACGGCGCGACGGAAGAAGCCGGCGCGGCGGCAGCACCCACGGACGCCGGCCGCGCACGAGCAGTGCGCGGACACGGCCCAGGGGGACGGCGGCTGCCCGGGGGCGCGGCTGCCCCTGCACCACGGTGCGAAGCGGCCCGTCCACACCATCCGGGTGCGCCGGCTCTTCGGCTGACACCGCGTCCGCCGAGGGGAGTTCGGGCCCCGGTCGCCGGGCGGGGCCGGGGCGCGCAGCATGGAACCGTACCCATGCAGCCGTTTCGCGGAGGTGACCGCGATGAACATGCCCGTGCGACGCCGGCCCGGCAGCCTGCTGGAGCGCGCCCTGCCATCCCTGCAATGGGGCGAGCCCATCGCCTCGGAGTTCGACGACCTGTACGAGCGGATGAGCCATCTGCTGGAGACCGCGGGCGGTATCCCCGCACTGAGCGAACGGACCCACTGGGCGCCGCTCGCGGACATGCACGAAACCGATGACGCCTATGTCATCGAGGCCGAACTGCCCGGGGTGGAGCGGGACGGCATCGACGTCGAGATCACCAACCGGGAACTGCGCATCAGCGGCGAGTACAAGGCGTGCGGGCGCCAGGGTGTGCTGCGCCGGAGCACTCGCCGGACCGGCCGGTTCGAGCACCGCTCGACGCTCCCGGTCGATGTGCGGACCGATGACGTCACGGCGAACCTGAACGACGGTGTGCTGACGGTGACCATCCCCAAGGCCCAGGCCGCGACACCGCGGCACATCGACATCACCACCTGACACCGGGCGGTGCCGCTCGTACCGGGGCGAGCGCCCTATGACGCCCGCCCCGGTCGCGGAGGACCGTCCGCGTATCTGTCATCGTCGGCCCGCCGGCACGGCGGCGCCAGGTCCGGACGGGGCGGACAGGTAGGGCCGTCCGGACCTCCCGCCGAAACCGGCGGCGAGCGAGAATCGCAGTGAGGCCCCCGCGAGGGGCGGCCTCCCTTCCTGAGCTGGGAAGTGACGTTCGATGCTGTACTGGCACCACCACGGTGGAGGCGGCTTGGGCTGGATCGCCGCCTCTGTCGGCTTGATCCTTTTCTGGGCGCTGGTCGTCACGGTCGGCATCCTGGTCTTCCGCGCCCTCGCCCGCCCGGGAAGGCACGGCGGCGAGCCGCCCGGCTGGCACATGGGTCCGCAGCCGACCGCCGGCCCCACGGCGGAGCAGATCCTCGCCGAGCGCTACGCCCGAGGCGAGATCGAGGACGAGGAGTACCAGCGGCGCCTGGCCATGCTGCGCGCCTCGAAGCAAGGGCCGGCGCCACCGTGACTCCGTACGGGTTCCGGCGGGCACCCGGCGGGCCGCTACCGCCGGCCCGTCCGGGGCCCGACCGGCGCACCAGCGGCCCGGGAAGGCGGCACCGATGACTCCATGGCGGGTACGCGACCTGGAGGAGAGCGACCTCGACCAAGTGGTGCGCATCTGGGAGGAGTCGCGCGACACGGAGGCCGAACCGGCGGTGTGCCTGGCGGAGGCGGTGAGCGCACTGCACACCGATGCGCCCGCCATCGTGGCCGTGGTGGGGGACCAGGTCGTCGGCGCCGTGGTGTCCGTCGTGGCGCAGGAGCACGCCTGGGTGCTGCTGCTGGCCATCGGCCGCCCATGGCGTGGGCACGGCATCGGCTCGGCGTTGCTGGCCGCCCTGGAGGGCCGTCTGGTACGGACCGGCGTGCGCCGTATCGGGGCGCTGCTGCCGGAGGGGGAGGTGGGGGAGCGGGCGTTCAGGAACTCCGGTTACGCGAGCCGGCCGGGTCTGCGCTACTTCGAGAAGCCGCTGACCGCGGATTCCGCCGAGGCCACCATGCTCGACCAGCTCGGCGGTACGGTGCCGGACAGCGGGCTGTGGGAGGGCATCGCCGGGATGACCTCGGAGAAGACGCTGATCGAGCGCCGGCTGGTGCTGCCGCTGGAGAACCCCGAGGTCGCGGAGCACTATCAGCTCGTGCCGCCCCGTGCCGTGGTGCTCTTCGGGCCGCCGGGCACCGGCAAGACCACCTTCGCGCGGGGGGTCGCCTCCCGGCTGCGCTGGCCGTTCATCGAGGTGTTCCCGTACCAACTCGCCGACGAGGCACACGGCGTGGCGGCGGCGCTGCGGCGGCTGTTCGCGCGCGTCGAGCATCTGGACCGGGTGGTGCTGTTCTTCGACGAGGCGGAGGAGATCGCCTCGGAGCGGCACGATCCGACGACCCTGGCGCACCGGGTGACCAATGAACTCCTCAAGCTCATCCCGCAGTTCCGGCGCGGCGACCACCGGCTGCTGATCTGCGCGACCAACGCGGTCCGGTCGCTCGACCCGGCTTTTCTGCGGCCGGGACGCTTCGACTACCTCATCCCGGTGGGCCCGCCGGACGCCGACGCCCGACGGGCCATCTGGACGCGCTACATCGGACCGGACCGGGTGGCCGGGATCGAACTCGAAGCGCTCGTCGAGGCCAGCGACCGCTTCACCCCCGCCGACATCGAGTACGCGGCCCGCACCGCCGCGCAGAGCGCCTTCGAACGGCACCTGGCATCCGGTCCGCAAGAGGCCGCGGACCCCGTGCAGTTGACCGGCGACTATCTCCAGGCCATCGCGCACACCCGTACCTCCCTGACCGAGGACGACATCCGCGCCTTCGACCACGACCTCAGGGCCGCGGCCCGCGTCTGAGGCCCGGACGCCGCGGTGACCACCCCCCATCGCGGCTGACGGGTGCCCGGCGCGGGCTGCCGCTCCACCCTCGTACAGCGGCAGCCCGCGCCGCGTCACCGCGTCAGCCCCTGCTCATCCCGCAGCCCCGGCAGGCGAGCTGGCCGCACCGTCCGGCTCCGCCGGCCCGGCCAGGCTCGGCGGCAGCGTCCCCGTGTGCAGCACGCCCAGCCGCTGCGTCGCCCGGGTGAGAGCCACGTACAGATCGCTCGCCCCGAACTCGCCCGGCTCCACCACCAGCACGGTGTCGAACTCCAGCCCCTTCGCCTGCCGCGGTTCGAGGACCACCACCGGGCCGGTCAGGTCCGGGGCGGGGCCGCCGGACGCCGCCGGCAGGGCGGCGGCCAGCGCCGGACACCGCTCCCGCGGGGCGATCACGGCGAGCCGCCCCTGCCCGGCGCCGTGCCCGGTCTCGCGGGCCACCGCCTCGGCGACCGCCCGCGGCAGGTCCTGCGTGCGCTGCGCCCACGGGCGGACGCCGGTGGCGCGGATGGACCGCGGCGGTATGAACGACGCGTCCGCGGCCCGCGGGACCCGTGCCGCGACCTCCATGATCTCGGTCGGCGTACGGTAGTTGACGGTGAGTCCGACGTGCTCCCAGCGGTCGTCGACGTAGGGCGCGAGGATGGTCGCCCAGGCACCGCAGCCGCCCGGCTCCGACGTCTGCGCGGGGTCGCCCACCAGCGTCATCGAACGGGTCGGGCAACGGCGCATCAGCAGCCGCCACATCATGGCGGACAGCTCCTGCGCCTCGTCGACGATGATGTGGCCGAAGGCCCAGGTGCGGTCGGCGGCGGCGCGTTCCGCGGCACTGCGGTGGTCGGCCTCCTCCTGCCGCTCGGCGAGCCGGTCCGCGTCGATCAGGTCGTGCGCGCCCAGCACCTCGGAATCCTCGTCGTCCCGGTCCTCGAACTCCTGGGTGCGCGACCCGTACGACAGGTCCAATACGCCCTGCGCATACGCGATCAGCTCCTGGCGCTCGGCCTCGGCCATGGCCCGTGCTGCCGAGTCGTCCGCGCCGAGGAGTTCGGCCGCCTCGTCCAGCAGCGGCACGTCCGCCGGGGTCCACGCACCGCCGGTACGCCGGATCGCGTCCGCGTCGGCGTCGGGGAGGTGTACGGGCTCGGCGAGGAAGTCGGCGACCAACTGCTGCGGGGTGAGGGCCGGCCACAGCTCCTCGATGGCGCGGTGGACGTCGTCACTGGTGGCGATGGCCTTGCCGAGGTGGGCGATGTCGTCCGGGCCCAGGAGGTTCGGGCCGCCGTAGGGGTCGGCGCCGATCCGTTCGGTGAGCTGTGCGGTGAGCGCGTCGATCACATGGAACGCGAAGTGCGGGCGCGCGAGGTTGTGCGGCAGCAGGGTCGCCCGCGCCCGCTGCCGGGCCTCGTCGGCGATCGCCGCGTCGAGGTACAGTTCGCCGTCCTCGTGGTCGATGACGCGGGCGGGCTCGGGCAGCGTCTGCCGGTCGGCGACGAAGCGCGCCAGGGCGTCCGCCATCGCCGCGCCGCCCTTGACCTCGGCGGCGCGGGGGGTGTCGGTGCCGGTCGCGGTCACGCCCGGGAACAGCTCGCCGGGCGTCGCGAGCAGCACGCCCGTTTCGCCGAGCGAGGGCAGCACCTGGCCGATATAGCCGAGGAACGCCGGGTTGGGCCCGACGATCAGCACGGCGCGGCGGGCGAGTTGCTCGCGGTGCGCGTACAGCAGATACGCGGCCCGGTGCAGTGCCACGACGGTCTTGCCGGTGCCCGGACCGCCCTCCACGACGAGGACGCCGTGGTGCGGGGCACGGATGATGCGGTCCTGGTCGGCCTGGATGGTCTGCACGATGTCGTGCATCCGGCCGGTGCGTGCCGCATCCAGCGACGCCAGCAGGATGGCGTCCGCGTCCGCGCCTTCGTGGCCGGTGCGTTGGGCGTCGGCGAGGTCCAGGATCTCGTCGTGCAGTGCGGTCACCCGCCGGCCTTGTGTGGTCAGGTGGCGCCTGCGCCGCAGGCCCATGGGGGTGTGCCCGGTGGCGAGGTAGAACGGCCGGGCGACATCGGCCCGCCAGTCGATGACCAGCGGGGTGCGGTCGGCGTCGTCCTGCCGGATGCCGATCCGGCCGATGTGGTGGTCGCGGCCGTCCCGGAATGCCAGCCGCCCGAAGCACAGCCCGTGTTCGCCGGCCTCGAAACCCGCCAGCAGTTCGGCCTGTTCGGCGACCATCACATCGCGCTCCAGACGCGCCTGGAAGGTTCCGCCGGCCTGCGGCAGGGCCTCGGCCACGGCCGTCCGTGCCCCGGACCGCAGGGCGTCGAGGCGTTCGTGGAGCAGGTCCACGAATTCCTGCTCCTTCCGCAGTTCCTCGTTTGACAATTCAGCTCCGCTCGATTATTCTCTGCATTAGTAATTTGGTGTCAGACTCTTTGATGCGTACTTTTTTGCGGCATGAAAACGCTCAATATACGCAGAGTAAAGCCTCACTTGTCAAACCCTGACTGTGCATTGCAGTCGGGGTTTTTCTGTTGCTCCGACGGGAGCGGGCCGGAGTTGTCGAGCGGGGGCTCCGCTTCAGGGAAAGTGCCCGCTGGCAAGGTAGTTGGCGGGGACGGCCCGGCCGCGTACCGCGAGACAGCCCTCCTGCCCGATGTCGAGACGGGCGGCCGGTCCGACGTCGATCGCCCACTCGTTGGGCGTGGTGATGCAGTTGACCAGAGTCCTGCCGCGCGACGCGGCGGGCGCTTCCCGCAGCAGCCGCTGCGCGGTCTGCGGATGCGCGGCGGCCGGCAGTGACGCCCGTCCGCGGCCGTCGATGTAGGCGTACCCCGGCCTGGTCCGATCCCGGGACGCCACCAGCCGCAGCCTGTCGAGCAGATACCCGTGGTCGGGCCCGTGGCCCGCGAGGCGCAGCCGCCGGTCCAACGCGTCCATCCACGCGACGTCGTCGGCCCGGCCCTCCCGGAGGCCGCCGACCGCGGGGAGCGTGGACCGGTCGACGGTGCCCACCATCCGCATCTGCGGGTGGAGCGAGAAGCCGGCGAGCCGGTACCGCCGGGTGGCGCCCGGGTGCACGCTGGAGGAGAAGATGCCGGCGCGCCCGTCGGCGTGGGCGAGTGCGGCGTCCATGAGGCGCTTGCCGATGCCCCGGCCGGTACGGCGACCGTGCGCTAATCCTCCGGGGACTCCGGGGCCGATTCCGCGGTCGGGGAACCGGCAGGGGCTCCCGGCCCCGCATCGCCCGGGAAGAAGATCGCGCTCATCAGGTGCGGACTGCGGCCCGGCGCGGGGGTGTTGGCCGACCTCGCCGCGAAGGCGCTACGCAGTTCGCCGATCAGTTCGATGAGTTCGTCCGGGCTGAGCCAGAGGGTGCCCTGGCGGTATCCGACGGAGTCGGCGGTGGGGTCGGCTCCTTCTCTGCCGAGGTAGGAGTTGAATTCGGCGAGCAGCACGGCCATGGCGGCGGTGAATCCCCGGCGGTGGTCGTCCAGGGACATCGAGGCCGCCGCGTCCGCGTCGATCACGGCCCGTTCCCTGCGCAGCCGGTAGCGGCGCTCCACGGCGCCGTGTACCCGCTGCTCGTCGGCGACCTCCAGTACGCCCCCTTCGGCCAGCAGTCCGACGTGCCGGTACACGGAGGTTCTGGGGACGTCGGTCAGCCGGGCGCACAGGTCGGAGGTGGTGCGGGCGTGCCCGCCGGACAGGGCGTGCACGATGCGCAGCCGTACCGGGTGCAGAAGCAGATCAAGCGTGTCCACCCGTCGACGATCCCACATTTGGTACTGTTCCCAAACTTGGGACTGCACATGCCCGGTTCGAGAGAGGCTTGACGTGACCACCAACACCTCCATGGCATCCGCCCGGTTGAGCGACGAGGCGGTGATACCGCTCCGCACGCTGGACCCGGCGGCGCCGCTGGACGATCTGGAATGGCTGGACCAGGCGATCGGCGACGCCCGCGTGGTGGCGATCGGCGAGAGCGCGCACTACAACCGGGAGTTCTTCCAGCTCCGTCACCGGCTGCTGCGCTACCTGGTCGAACGGCACGGGTTCAGCGCCTACGCGATGGAATCCGGATTCGTCGAAGGGGCGCTGGTCGACAGCTGGGTCCGCGGCGACGGGGACGACACCGCCGACCGGCTCGGCCATGTGATGGCGAACGGCATGACGTCGCTGATGGGGGCCTGGGAACCGATGCGCGCCCACCTGGAGTGGATGCGGCGGCACAACCGCTCGGCCGCGCGCCCGGTCGGCTTCCACGGGATCGACATGCCCGGCTCGATGGTGTCCCTGCTGCCCGGCCTCGACGCCGTGATCGCCTACCTCGCGCTGGCCGACCCCGAGTTCCCGGTCGACCCGGCCCTGCGGGAGACCGCCGCCGCCTTCGCGGCGCCCTCCGCGTTCGCCGCGCCCGCGGCCATCGCCGCCTACGGGGACCTCGCGCCGGAGCGCCGGAACGCGCTGACGGCCGGCCTCGCCGACCTCGTGGCGCACCTGACGAGCCGGCGCCTGACCTGCGTACGGCGCACCACCGCCGAGGCCTATGCGCGGGCACTCCACTCGCTGCGCGTCACGGTCACCCTTGATGCGATGCACCGCGAGATGGCCCGCGGAAGCCGGGACGCGATGTCCCTCATCCGCGACGCGAGGCTCGCGGACACCGTCGGGTGGGTGCTGGAGCGCGAGGACCGGATCGTCCTCGCCGCCCACAACGGGCATCTGCAACGCGCACCGCACGCCATGCCCGGTATGCCCGTCATGCCGATGGCCGGTGCGCACCTGGCCGACCGGCTGGGCTCGGACTACCTGGTCATCGGCACGACGACGGGAACCGGGCAGACCCTCAACACGGCGCCCGAGTTCTACACCGGCACACTTTTCGCGGAACTGGAAGAGGCGCCCCGGCCCGCGAGCCTCGACGGGATCATGAACGCCACCCACAGCGGCCCCTTCGCCGCCGACCTGCGGCGCCTGTCCGCAGCCGACACGACCGCCCTGCGGACCGTCTCGGAGCAGCGCTACGGCACGTACTACGCCGACCAGAGCCCGCTCGAATCGTTCGACATCGTCGTCCACCTCCCCCAGGTCACCGCTGCCGAACCGGACCCCGCCGCCCTGTCCGCAGCGCCCCAGGACGTACAGGAGCCGTTCGCCCGCTGGATGTCGATGGCGTGAAGCCGACACCGTGAAGCCGACTCCGTGACCCAGGCCAGGACCTGAGCCCCGCCGGCCTCGGGAGACGTCCACCGGGGGATACGTTGTTCATGTGGCATTTCTCAGGAGATGCGGCAGATGACGCGAAAAAGGGCAGAGGTCTTCTAGCCGCGGGCAACCGCGGCGGTGCCGACACGACCGATCCCGTACACCTCGGTAGGGCAGAGCGATGGCCGTCAGTCCGTCTTCGTCGAGACCCCCGGCACGCGAGGAGCGGACGCCGGTGCTGTACCTGTCCGCGCTGGTCAAGCGGCCGATGGCGGACCGGGGCGGCCGGGTGCTGGGGCGGCTGGCCGATGTGATCGTGCGGCTGCGCGGGGCGGACTACCCGGTCGTGACGGGGTTGGTGGCCGGTGTCGGAGGGCGCGAGCTGTTCGTTCCCGTCGAGCAGGTGGACTCCTTCGACGGGGGCGGACTCGTCCGGCTGGAGAGCGCCAAGGTGGATCTGCGGCCGTTCGTACGGCGCGAGGGGGAGGTGCTGCTCCGCGCCGATGTGCTCGGTCACCGGCTGATCGACGTGGCAGAGGCCCGGCTGGTGCGGGCCTCTGACGTGGAACTGGCGTACCGCAACGGGCAGTGGCTGCTGTTCTGCGTCGACACCCATCGGCCGCGCCGGCTCCTCTGGGTCTTCGGGGAGCATGCGCACGAGCACCGGTGCCGGGACTGGAAGAGCTTCGAGCCGCTGATCGGGCATCGCCGCAGCGCGCTGGTACGGCGCCCGACGGTCCGGATCCGGGGGCTGCGGCCGGCAGAGATCGCCGACCTGCTCGAAGAGGCGTCGAAGGACGAGGAGAGCGAGATCCTCGGGCACGTCCACCAGGACCCGGAACTGGAAGCCGACGTCTTCGAGGAGCTGGAGGAGGACCTGGCCACCCGGCTCCTCGGTGCCCGTACCGACGAGGAGATCGCCGCGGTGCTCGGCCGGATGCGCGCCGATGACGCGGCCGATGCGATCGGCGACCTGCCGCAGGGCCGCCGCCGCCTGGTGCTGGAGCTGATGCCGGCCGGGCAGCGCGCCAAGGTGCTGACGCTGATGGGCTTCAACGCCGACAGCGCGGGCGGGCTGATGGGCATGGACTTCCTGGCGCTGCCGGGCACCACCCGCGTCGCCGAGGTCCTGGCGGCCGTACGGGACTCCCGCAGGCTGCAACCCGAGGCCCTGACGAGCGCGTACACGACGGACATGGAGGGGCGGCTGACCGCTTCCGCCCGGCTGGTGGCGCTTCTCCAGGCCGAGCCGGAGGCCAGGCTGGCGGAGGTGAGCGAACCGGATCCGGTACGCGTGGGACCCGACACCGACCTGGTGGATGTCGCCCTGCTGATGACGGACTACAACCTGATCACCCTGCCCGTCGTGGACGAGGACGGCGTGCTGCTGGGGGTCATCACCGTCGACGACGTCCTGGAAGCGATGCTGCCGGAGGACTGGCGGCGCCGCGAGGTCGCCCCGCCGCCCGACGCACACCGGGCCGCGAGCGCGCCCCGACACCAGGAACCGTCGCCGTGAGCGACGAGCGCCGGCCGCCCGACCGGCCGCCGCGGACGCCCGAGCAGCCCCCGCGGCCGGAGCAGCCGCGGGCGCCCGCACCGGCTTCCCCGCCGCAGCAGCCGCAGCCACCGGCGTCGGCACCCCCGCCGCAGCAGCAGCCGCAGAGGCCCGGGACCCCGCCGCCCGGCCGCGGAGCGGGGCCGCCGGCCGAGCCCGCCGGCCCCCCGGAAACCTCACCGGCCCGCCACCGGCCGCCGAGCCCCCCGTCCGCCCCCGACTCCGCCGCACGTCCCGGCCGACCGGCCCGTGCGGGCAACGGCGCGGCCCGACCGCCCCGGACCGGACGCCCCCGCGGGTCGCGACCCCGACCCGCGGCCGTGCCGGACGCGGTTCACGAGGAGGCCATCGAGGGCGCCCTGGGCCGGGTCCGGCTCGACGAGGCGGACTCCGGCCGCAGCCTCAAGCGCCGTCTGCTCACCTTCCTGGCGATCGTCGGCCCCGGTCTGGTCGTCATGGTCGGCGACAACGACGCGGGGGGCGTCTCCACCTACGCCCAGGCCGGCCAGAACCACGGCTACAGCCTGCTGTGGGTGCTGCTGCTGCTCGTTCCGGTGCTGATCGTCAACCAGGAGATGGTGGTACGGCTCGGCGCCGTCACCGGAGTCGGGCACGCCCGACTGATCCTGGAGCGGTTCGGCAGATTCTGGGGCTGGTTCAGCGTCGCGGATCTGTTCGTGCTCAACTTCCTGACCATCGTCACCGAGTTCATCGGCGTCTCGCTCGCCCTGAGCTACTTCGGGATCAGCAAGTACATCGCCGTACCGGTCGCCGCCCTCCTGCTGGTGGCGATCACCGCCGGCGGGAGCTTCCGCCGCTGGGAGCGGGCGATGCTCGCGTTCATCGCCGCCGGCCTGCTGCTGGTGCCGCTGGCCCTGCTGTCCCATCCGCGCTACGGATCCGCCGCGTACCACCTGTTCGTGCCCAGCGTGCAGGGCGGCGTCTCGTCGAACGCGGTGCTGCTGATCATCGCGATCGTGGGCACCACGGTCGCCCCCTGGCAGCTGTTCTTCCAGCAGTCCAACATCATCGACAAGCGGATCACCCCGCGCTTCATCGGCCACGAGCGGGCGGACACCGTGCTGGGCTCCCTGGTCGTGGCCGGCGGCGCGGTCGCGATCGTCATCGTTGCCGACTACGCGGTCCGCGGCACCGGCGCGGCCGGCCACTTCACGGACGCACTCGGCATCGCCACCGCGCTCGCCGACCACAGCCGCGTCCTGGGGGCGCTGTTCGCCATCGTCCTGCTCGACGCCTCGATCATCGGAGCCGCCGCGGTCACCCTGGCCACCAGCTACGCCTTCGGTGACGTGTTCAACCTGCGCCACTCCCTGCACCGGAGCTTCGGCGAGGCCAAGGCGTTCTACACCAGCTACACCGGCATGGTCCTGGTCGCCGCCGCCGTGGTGCTGATCCCCGGCGCTCCGCTGGGCCTGATCACCACGGGAGTCCAGGCGCTGGCCGGACTGCTGCTGCCGTCCGCCAGCGTCTTCCTGCTGCTGTTGTGCAACGACCGGGCGGTGCTGGGCCCGTGGACCAATCCGCGCTGGCTCAACATCCTCGCTTCCGTGATCATCGCGGTGCTGCTCATGCTCTCCGGGATCCTGGTCGCCACCACGCTCTTCCCGTCCCTGGACACCGCCCGGGTCGCCCTGTGGCTCAGCGTCGTCCTGGCAGCCGGGCTCCTTGCCGCCGGCGTCTGGCTGCGCGGCGTCCGCGGGCGCCGCGCCCCCGCCGCAACAGATGCCGACCGGGTCCCCCGCGCCGAACGGGAGAGCTGGCGCATGCCGCCGCTCGCCCTCCTCGAACCGGTCGTCTGGTCGCCCGCACTGAAGCTCGGCATGGGCCTGCTCCGCGGCTATCTGCTGATCGCCGCGCTGCTCCTGCTGGTCAAGGCCGTACAGCTCGGGGGAGTCGGGTGAGCCGCCCGACGAGGCGGCACGACCGGTTGCGGGGGCGCGCCGCAAGCCAGGGACGCGGCCCGAGGCCGCACCCGAGTGCCCCGCACGTCACCGCTCGGGGGTGCCGCGGCCGGCCGTGTCCAGCGCGGCGCCGGCCTGGTCGGCGAGGGTGACCGCGACGAGCCGGGCCTGGAGTGACGGCCGGGCATCGGGGGAGGGCCGGAGCATGAACCTGCCCTGATAGCGGCCGTTGCCGATCGCCCGCAGCTCGATCTCCTCCGGCGGCCAGCCGTGCTCGTCGACGTTCCAGCGCCTGCGGCCGGCGGTCACGCTGCCGTCCTGTTCCAGCCGCGGCGGGTGTCCCAGCAGCGTCCCGTACTCGAAGCGGCACGCCCGCAGCTCCAGCAGCTCGATCAGCTCCTGCTTGACGTGGTCGACCACCGCCTCTGCCGACGGTGCCGCCTGCGCCACTTCGGTGGTCTCGTGGATCCGGCGCAGCTGCGCGGCGTCGGTGACCACGACCACCTGGAGCCGCCGGGCCCGGGCGGCCAGCTGCGAGACCGCCAGCCCCACCAGCATCAGCAGGATCGCGGTCGAGACGTCCTCGGCGCGGCTGATGCTGAAGCTCTCGTACGGCGGGGTGAGGAAGAAGTCGAACCATGCAGCCGCGGACAGTGCGGACACCGCACCCGCCACCCGGCTCCCGTTGGCCGCGATCGCCACCACGGCCACGACGAAGATCAACGCCATGCTGGTGCTCGACAAGCTGCCGCGGAACGGCACCAGCACCCCCGCGATCAGCAGGGGAACGACCACGGCAGCACCCACCGCGATGCGGTCACGAAGGGGAAAATCGGTCACTCGGGCACCTCCCACCTCTGCTTACCACGGTATGCGCCCGAAATATTCCAAATGTTACGCAGGGGGGATGCGCTTCGGTTCCGGTGTCCTCCGGTGACGAGAATCTGCCTCCTCGCCGCCGCCGGTCCACCATGGAGGGGAGGGAGGTCCCCATGTCTCCGATGCGGACTGTACGGGGCCGCGGCGTACCGGGCAGAGGTACCGCACCGCGCCGCTGGAGCCCCGAGATCGCCGCGACGCTGATGGTCATCGCCGTGGGCGCCGCGGAGGTGGCGGTGCTGCGCCTCGCCCCGCCCGACCTGCGTCCGGTCATCAGCGCCGGGCTCCTCGGCGGCGCGCTGGCGGCCCTGGTCCTCTTCGCCGCCGTATGGCGCAGCCGGCACACACCGGCCAGGGAGGTCCACCACCCCGTGCTCCCGGAGGCGGGGCCCGACGGATGGTTCGGCGCGGACGCCCTCGAAGGCTTCCCCATGGAAGAGATCCGCCCCCTGCTGCCGGCCCCCGACGCCCCCGACCTGAACCGGCTCTACACGGCATGGATCCTGGTCAACCACGGCCATGACGCACCCTGGATCTCCCATCACCTGGATCTCCCCCCTGCCGCCGTCCGCCTCCTCGTCGACGCCGCGTACCAACGGCAGTGACGCCTGCCCCGGCTACGGGCGTGCGGTGCGGACCAGCTCACCTGGATCAGCGGCTCCGGCGGCGTGGCGTTGAACGCACCACCACGGCAACGGCGTTGACCGCGACGCCGGTGGCAGATGTTCACCACTGTGCATGGTGATCCCGGAGAGGCACCCGCGGCGAACGCCTGAATCCGCATGGCCGCCGCCCTGCCTGGTGTCGTGCGCATGTCTCTACGGAATCCGGCCAGAGAGCGATTTGCGCCAACCATTTGCAAGTGCGTCACCACGCGCTCCGGTTCGGACTACACAGGAGGGCTGACAGGGGCGTCCCGGTCGTGGCGGGACAGCGGCGGTCCATCAGGAGGTTCGGGCGATTGCTGACGATCAACATCGTGGTGCTGCTCATAGTGATCGTCATCTTGCGGTTGCGACGCCGCACGGAAGCCAGAAGCCGGTTCGACGAGAAGGTGACCGTGGTCACCGTGCTGGTGCTGGGCGTCCTCCTCGCACCGACGCCGGTGGGGCAGGGGATCATGCAGTTCCTGACCCAACTCGTGCACGGCGTAGCGCAGTCCGGCCACTGAACGCCGCACGGCGTCCAAGGGGAATCCAGGGGAGGGAGCAGTACGTGAGGGGCATGCCCGCCCACCCGCCGCGGCGGCCGGCCGTCGGCATCTCCGGGCCGGTGGCCGGGGGTGGCCGATGACGCAGCGCCGGCGTACCGCCCGCGGGCCCGCACGGCGTCCGGTGACGCAGCGCCGGCGCCCTGCCCGAAGGCCCGCGCGACGGCCGGTCTCGCAACTGCGGCGTCCCGCTCGTCGGCCGTCGCGACGGCCGCGGAGGAAACCGCCCACCACAAGTGGCGTATGGCTCGGCGGTGTTGTGGTCACCGTCGGTGCCGTTGCCGCCCTGGTCCAGTGGCTGCTCGTCCACTGGTGGCTCCTCGTGATCCTCGGCGTCGCGGCCGGCGTGGGCGGAGGGCTCTGGCTCCGTCAGCGGCAGCAACGAGCCGCCTGGGAGCGGGTGAAGGCCGCGGCCCTGCGCTTCAGCCTCCAGCAGATCGACGCCTTGCACTGGGACGCATTCGAGTTCGCGGTGCGCGACCTGCTCCGCCGGGACGGCTGCACCGCCGAGAAGACCGGCGGCCGCGGGGACGACGGGTGCGATGTGCTGGGCACCGACCCGCAGGGCCGGCGGTGGGTCGTGCAGTGCAAGCACCGCAAGGACGGCCTGAACGGCAAGCCCGTCGGCGTCCCGGACCTCCAGGTCCTCAACGGAACGGCCCGGCAGATCCACGGAGCGGACGTCGTCGTCCTGGTCACGAACGGACGCGTCACGAAAACCGCATGGCCCTGGGCCAGGGACCAGAAGATCCATGTGGTCGATCGCCATGCGCTGGGGGAGTGGGCGTCCGGTTCACGTCCGCTGTGGGAGACGCTCAGCCCTCTCCCGCCGCCACGACGCACCGACTCCTGAGAACCGCGACCAGCGGTGCGCCGGAGCCCGGCGGCCCAGAGCTCGGTATCCGCGATCTGCGAGATGGCAAACCGCCAGGCGGCCGGGGCCGTTTCGGCGCCCAGGAAGCCGGGTGTCCCACGGCACCGCCGCCGAGACCAGCGCCGCAGGGACCAGGTCCCTCCCTCGTCGGATATCCGCTCGACATCGTCTGGCCGATCGGCTAAATTTCTGGCCATGCGGTCAGAAATTGATCCAAGTGGCCAGTCCGGCAAGGGGGAGAGCGCGAAGGCGACGCCGGACTCGGAGCGCTCTCTCATCGAGAAGGTGCGCCGGGCCCAGATCATCGAAGCTGCCATTGACGTCATCGCGGCACGGGGGTTCGCGAAGGCGTCAATGGCTCAGATCGCCGAGCGGGCCGGGGTCAGCAAGGGCGTGATCTCGTATCACTTCGCCGGCAAGGGCGAGTTGATCGAGCGGACCGTCGAGCAGGTCTACGAAGGGCTCGGCGCGTTCGTGGCGTCCCGGTTGGCGGGGCAGACCGGAACGGCCGCCTGGCTGCGCGTCTATGTCGGTTCGGTGGCCGAGTACATGTCCGGCCACCGGACCCAACTCGCCGCACTCGGCGAGATCTTCACCCACTTCCGCACCGATGACGGCGACCTTCGGTACGGCATCGCCTCCAGCGAGCGGATCTACACCCACGTGGAAGAGGTCTTCCGCGAGGGCCAACAGCGGGGCGAACTGCGGGCGTTCGACACCCGCGTCATGGCCGTCAGCCTTCAGGCCGGTATCGACGACATGTTCGCGTACTGGGTCACACATCCCGACCACGACCTGACGGCGCACGCCCGTGAACTCACCGATCTCTTCTGGCACGCCACCCGAGCGGACAGCCGGGGCAAATCCTGAAGAACACTCATCGAACGGGGGAAATTCGATGACACACGACATCGGGCGCACGACGGCGCCCGCCGACAGCGCGGGGCCTGTGCGCTTACGCCTGCACTACGTCGACAACCTACGCATCGCCCTGACGGCTCTGGTGGTGCTGCACCACACGGCCGTCACCTACGGCAACATCCCCGTCTGGTACTACACCGAGCCCGCCAAGGACGGTTCCGGGCGGCTCCTGGACGTCTTCGTCATCTTCAATCAGGCGTTCTTCATGGGCTTCTTCTTCATGATCGCCGGATACTTCACACCGGCGTCCTACGACCGGAAGGGCCCGCGCCCCTTCCTCCGGGACCGTCTGAAGCGACTCGGCATTCCACTCCTCGCCTTCCTGCTGCTGATCCGCCCCCTCACGGACCTCGGCGGGTACCTCCATCTGCGGTCCGTCTTCGCCGCGCGCGGTGAAGCCCTTCCGTACTGGTTCTACTACCTTGCGAGTTGGGACCCGGGCCCGCTGTGGTTCGCCGAAGTGCTCCTTGCCTTCGCCCTGATCCACGTCCTCGTACGCCGCCGTCATTCCCGCCGTTCCCCGGTCACGCCCGGCGAGCCCATCGACCAGCCGACGCCTGCGCCGACGTCCACGTCGACCGCGCTGCGGCCCCGTACGGTCGTCCTCTTCACCGCCGCCCTCGCCCTCGCCACCTACGCATGGCGCATCGTCGTGCCGAATGGCAGCTATGTCCCGTTCCTCGGACTGCCGACCCCCGGCTATCTGATGCAGTACGCGAGTTTCTTCGCCGTCGGTGTCCTCGCCTACCGCCGCGGCTGGCCGCAGTCCCTCTCCCGCCGCATGGGATACGGGGGATTCGCCGCCGCGACAGCCGCGACCCTCGTCTATGTCCCCGTCACCGCCATGGTGAACGAGGGCACGACGAACGGGTACGGGACGTGGCAGTCACTGGTCGCCGCCGCGTGGGAGTCGACGTTCGCGGTGGGCATCGTCGTGGGCCTGACCGTGCTCTTCCGCGAACGCCTCCACCGCCAGGGCCGTACCGCCGCGTTCCTCTCCCGTCACGCCTTCGCGGTCTATGTCCTCCACGCGCCGGTGCTCGTCGGGCTCGGGCACGCCTTCCACTGGCTGCACGCCCCGGCAATCGTCAAGTTCGCCGTCGTCGCCGCCCTCGCACTGCCGGCGTGCTGGGCAGTGGCCTACCTGGTTCGCCGCCTGCCGCGCGCCGATCGGGTGTTGTAGGGCCGACACCCGGACCGTGCTCGTCACCAGCCGAGCGCCACGGGTTCGGCCGGCAGCGCCGAGGTCGTCAACGTGTTCAGCCGGGTGGCGAGTGCGAGCATCCCGGCCCCCACCGGGCCGCTGACCCTGTGCTGCGCAGGGCGTCACGCGAAGTTGCCGGCGTAGGCGCCGGTCACGACCAGATTCAGGGCCATGTGCAGCAGGCCGGTCCGGAAGGCCGGGGTGGCGGCGGGGATGGCGCACAGGTCCAGGAACCCGACGGCCGCGGCTGCCAGGGCGCCGACGACGCCGAGCGCGATCGGCCACATCGCCGCCGGGCCCAGGAAGCCGGGATGGGAGGTGATGCGGGATGCGATGTCGGAGACCGGGCTCGCCGCCCATGCCCCGATCGGCACCGTGATCAGGATCGGGTGGAAGGGGTGCCCGTACGGGCCGGTCAGCAGCGCGCTGACCGGCCGCTTCGCCTGTCGCTGTCCGTCGGCGAGCATCGCAGCCATGGCGGCCTCCCTGAGCTGTTTCACCAAATATTGTTGGTGAAATTTCGCGAGCAGGTCAAGGGAACCTGTCGCGCCCACCTGGGAAGGAGTTACGCCCACGCATCTGTGCGATACCGTTCCTGTGTGGGACTTGACGACGCTTCACTGACCGCGCTGGCCGTCCTGGGCGACGAGCTGCGGCGGCGCATGTTCGACGTCATCCGGCGCGAACACCGCCCGCTCACCCGTGAGGAAGTGGCCGCCAGGGTGGGCATCTCCCGCAAGTTGGCGGCGTTCCACCTCGACAAACTCGTGGCGGCCGGACTGCTGCGGGCCCACTACGCCTCACCGTCCGGCATCCGCAAGGTCGGCCGGCACCCGAAGCTCTACGAACCCGCCGCCGAAGCGATCGAGGTCAGCGTCCCCGAACGCCGCTTCCAACTGCTGGCGGACCTGCTCGCCGAGGCCGTGCGCAGCGAGGCCCCCGGTGAGTCGGCGCACGACGCGGCGGTGCGCGTGGCCGGCGAACGGGGCAGGAACATAGGTGCCGCCGAACGCCTCCGGACACGTCCCGGCCGGCTGGGTGCCGAGCGCGGCCTCAGCCTCGCCATCGAGACGCTCGACGGGTTCGGGTTCGAGCCCGAACGCAGCACCCCCACTCTGGTTCTGCTGCGCAACTGCCCGTTCCACCCGCTGGCCGCCAAGGCTCCCGAGGTGGTCTGCGACATCAACCAGGCCTTCCTGGCCGGTTATCTCCAGGGCCTGGGCAGCGACGCCACCGACGCCGTCCTCGCCCCGCACTCCGGCCGGTGCTGCGTCGAGCTGCGCGCCCGCACATCGGCCACCGGAGGCGACGGCGTCGAAGCGGCCTGTGACCGCCGGCCCGAAAGACAGCGGTAGCCCGAAAAACGCCAGCGGAATTTTCCGCTACCCCCTGGACCTCTCCCGCCAGAAGGAGAAGTATCGAAGGTATGGGGGACCGGGCCGGAGGCCACACCACTTCACAGGACCGCGGGCCCGTCTGATCCCCGCCGCGTACGCATCATCCGTTGCGTACCCCATATCTCACCGGCGCCCGTCCGATCGCGACGTTCGCCAACGGGCGTCGCCGAAGTGCAGGTGAACCCGCTATGGAACGAGCAACCACCCCCACGGCACGCCATGCCACCGCAGCGACAGGCCCCTCACCGCCGGCCGTGCGCCCCGCGGACGTGGGCGTGCTGCTGATGCGACTGCCCGTCGGCCTGCTGATGGCCGCCCACGGCGCCCAGAAACTGTTCGGCCTGTTCGGCGGCCACGGGATCCAGGCCACCGGCAGGGATTTCGAGGCACTGGGGTACCACCCTGGCGCCATCTTCGCCGGCGTCGCCGGCGCCTCCGAGTTCCTCGGCGGCCTGGGGGTGGCCGTGGGGCTCCTGACGCCCTTGGCTGCCGCCGCGCTCGTCGGCGTAATGATCAATGCGATGGTGGTCACCTCGCCGCACGGCCTGTGGTCGACCGAAGACGGCATCGAATACCCCATGGTCATCACCCTGGTCGTGCTCGGCGTGACCCTCATCGGGCCCGGCGCCCTCTCCCTCGACCGGTTCTTCCCGTGGCGCAACGGTGGCTGGCGTGCGGGGGCCTTGGCCCTCGTCCTCGGCGGCGTCGGCTCAGCCATCGCCCTGAGCCTGTGACCGCAGCCTCGCGCACCTGAATCATTGCAGAGTGCAATGATATTCTGGAGGTGAGGTCGATCGAGGCATGCGAGGGGAAGCGATGCGAATGTCGGACCTCTCTCGCCACACCACGGACATCACCAGCCATCCCGACGTCGCCGAGATGCGGGAGCGCTACGCTCGGCCGGTCTCCGGACGCCAAGCCGCCGCCCTCGACGGGATCGTGCTCCTCACCGGGATGTACGCGGCGATCTCGCCGTGGGTGGTGCACTTCCACGCGACGCGTCCCGAACTGACGGTGAACAACCTCGTCATCGGCCTGGTGCTGACCGCGATCGGCCTCGGGCTGACCCGGGCACCGGAGCGCATGTACCAGCTGACCTGGACCTGCGCGGTGATCGGCGGCTGGCTGGTCATCTCCCCCTGGGTCGTGACCGCCGGACACCGTGCGAGCGCCGGACCGATCGGGAACAACGTCTTGATCGGCGCCGTGACCTCGGCCCTCGGACTGGCGGCCACGCGCCTGGCGATGGGTGCGGGGCGCAGGCAGAAGCCGGACGCCTGGTCTCCGGCCGGAAGGCGACGCGCGCTCCGGGAGGAGGCGACCATGACGCTGCCCATGCGTGACCGAAGGGTCCTCGCCGAGATCGAGCAGGGCTTCCTGGCGGAGGACCCTGACCTCGCCCTGCTGCTCGGCACCTTCGGAGATGCCCTCCGGAGGCGTCGGCGGCCGGCCCTCGCGTTGCGTCGCCGGGCCGTCGCGGTGCTGGCCTGTACGGCGGTGGCGGTGAGCGTGGTGCTGCTCACCGTCGGCTGCCTGGCGCAGAGCACGGCGGCGCTGTGCGCGGCCGGAGCCATGGCGATCGCATGCGGAGCGCCGTGGGTCATGGCGCGGCGCCGCACCGGGCGCGGCGGATGGCGCGTCGGCTCGGCCAGCCGGCGGCAGGACGTGCCCCCTGCGTGAGCAACCATCGCCGCACGCAACAGTTCCACTGCAAGAGAAGGGTCCGTGCAGGTGCGCGGGAGGTGGGTGAGTCCCATGAAGTGCTTCGACTGCGCGTGGGCCGAGGAGATCGTCGATGCCGTGGGGGTGTGCCACCACTGCGGTGTCGGCGTCTGCATGCGGCATTGCCATGTCGCCCTGGAACCCGGCCATCACCTGGCCGGCGTCGGCCAGTCGACGCTGTCCCGGCCGGCCCGCGAACTCACCTGTCTGACCTGCCACTTCGCCATGACTCCCGCGTACTCGGCCGAGGCGAAGGGAAGCGCGCGATAACGCGGCCGACCGGCGTGGCCAGGGGAGCACGGGGGATCAGGCCGGGCCGGCGGGGGTGTCGAGGCCGCGGGACACGACGAGTTGTGCGCTGCCGTCGGCCAGCCGGTAGCACAGGCCCACCACGGCGGCCCGGCCTGCTGCCACCCGCCGCGCGAGCAGCCGGGAGCGGTCCAGAAGCAAGTCGACCGTGTGCCGCATGTGTTCGGCGACGATCTCGTCGCCCTGCACATGCCCGGCCGACCGTGCCGCCAGCACACCGGGGGTGACGCGTTCGACGACGTCCCGGATGTAGCCGGCCGGCGTCGTACCGTCCTCCAGTGCGGCACAGGCGGCACCGACCGCACCGCACGAGTCGTGGCCGAGGACCACGACCAGCGGACAGTCGAGCAACTCGACCCCGTATTCGATGCTGCCCAGTACCTCGGCGCCCACGACATGGCCGGCGGTGCGGACCACGAACAGGTCGCCCAGACCGCGATCGAAGATGATCTCGGCGGCCAGCCGCGAGTCCGAGCAGCCGAACAGGACGACGAAGGGGCGCTGGGCCAGCGCGACCTCGGCGCGACGGGTGGCGTCCTGGTTGGGGTGCTCGGCCGTACCGGCGACAAAGCGCTGGTTGCCTTCGAGGAGCCGCGCGAAGGCTTCGCGGGGGGTGGGGGAGGTCGTCTCGGCCATGGCCGCACCTTACGGCCGCGAGCAGCGCCCTGTGCGCACGACGGGCGGAACGCGAAGGAGGCGGAGCGCGGCCCCCGTCCGCGTCACCGGCCCATTCGGCCTCCCTCGTCAGTCGTCGCCGGTGTCTGCTGCGGCAGCGGTACGCTCCCGCAGCCTGGAGAGTGCGCGGAAGGCGTGGCGGTCGCCGGCGTTCGCGGCCGGTCGGGTCCGGCCGACTCGTCCGAGCCGCAGGTCGCGGTGGAGGAACCACGCCGAAACCGCGACGACCGCCCCGCAGAGCGTGGGCACGAGCAACCACGGGAGGCCCGCCCACACGGCGGACAGACCCACAACGGCACAGGCGGCCCCCATGACGACGACCAGCCACTTGCCGTACGGGCGCCGGGTGAAGAATCCGGGATCGCGCGGCCTGGCCGGATGCACCGCACCGAACATCAGCGCCAACGCCGCCAGCAGCCCCGCGAACGTGCCGACGGCGGCTGCCATCTGGGGTTCGTCGCGAGGCGCGTCGGCGGAACTCTGCCGGAAGTCCCCCTGGGCGACCACCACGACGACGCCGCGCCACACGGTACCGGTGACCCGGTCCCCCCCGCTGAAGCCCACTCAGCACCGGCCCCTGGTCGCCGAACGGCACGGCCATCCTCGGGAAGGGTGCCGGGCCGAGCAGGGTCGCTCGTAGGTCCTTGGCGGTATTCCGGGTGCCCTCGACGGTGAAGTCGACCTTCCGCAGGCAGTCCTCCGACCTCGGCATCACCTTGCGGGCGGGGCACGCCTCGGCCGCCTTGTACTCCTGGTACAGGGCGCGATCCGTGGGCAGCCAGGTGGTGAAGACGAAATGGCAGGCCAGCGCGGAGGTTGGGGACAGAACGATCAGCGCCGCACCCACCAGTCGGTTCCGTCCGGCCCTCGACGGGGGTGACGGCGGTCCGTCCGTGCCCCGGACGGGGCTGCTTCTCATCGTGGTCAACGTTCGTCTCCCCGCCGTTCCCCACCGAAAGGACACCAGCCTCTTCCAGCTTCGAGCAAGCAGACAAGGAGATCGACCGGCAGCCGGAGGCCACTGGTCCTTGCCGTATCCGGGCGGCCTGATCCTCGGACACGCCTGGGCGCCCGGCGCTGCGCTGCTCGTCACACGCTCGACCGGCCGACCGAAACGCTCGGTCACCGTGGTTGTGGCCGGGGAGCCGGAGACCATTGCCGGCCATTGCTGGTCTCCGGTTTCCCGACCAATGATCGCTGTGGGATGGGGCGTCCGTGCTCCGGCGAGAGCGCCTCCTTGGTCGGCCGGCCCCGCATTATCAGCCCACTCGCTCCTCTGCCAGTTGCTCCTCGATCAGATCCACGGCCCGGCGGGTGCCTCCCTCGGTGCGCACCTCGGCCCACAGCCATGCCGAGCGCGCGGCGACCTGTGGATCGCCGATGAGTTCCATCAGGGCCGTACGCAGTGCCGCCGCCGTGACGTCCGCGGCGTCGATCCGGCGGGCGACACCCAGTTCGACGAGCCGGTCGGCGTTGAGGCACTGCTCGGTCCCGTGCGGTACCGCGATCATCGGCACACCGGCGTACAGGCCCTCACCGCAGCTGCCCATACTGGTGTGCGTCACCCAGATGTCCACCTGCTCAAGGACCGTCAACGGCGGTACCCACGGCCGCACTTCGAAGTTGGGAGGAATTCGTTCCCCCAGCTGGGCCGGATCGCTGCTGTCGACCTGTAGCACCACATGCCAGCCCGGAAGATCCGCGAAGGCCGCCATACACTGCCGGTAGATCTGCCGCTGCCTGGGGTACGCCGAGCCGCCCAGCGACACCATCAGCACCTTCTCCGCACCTGCCGGCCGCATCCAGCCGCCGTGCTCCTCGCCGGCGCCGAAGCACGGGCCGACGAACGTCACCGCCGTGGTGTCGACCCGGTCCGCATATGGCTGCATGGCGCGCGGGATCAAGGCCAGCGCCCGCCGCGGCCGACCTGTGAACTCCTCGACGCTCGTGGTCACCGCACCGCACCGGGACAGCCAGGCGGCGAACCGCGCTCGGTGGGTGGGACCTCCGGGCAGCCCGGAAAACGCCGCACCGATCTCTTCCTGGGCACCCTCCCAGGCCACATACATCGGTGACAGCTGGACGAGGCCGCGGCCCTGCGCCTCGGCCAGCGCGCGGCCCGCGTACGCGCCGATGTCGTAGAGGTAGAGGTCGGCGGGGGCGTCGTCGTACGCGGCGTGCAACTGTGGCAGTACCGCCATCGCCTCATCGAGGAAGAGGGAGGCGGCGGCGATGGGATCCTGCGGCCAGTCGCTGTCGGCGACCGGCAGTGTGGAGGTCAAGCGGACCAGCTCGGCGCCGGTGTGGGCAGTCAGTTCGGCGACGTGGTCGGCGTTGGCGTACGTCACGCGATGACCGCGGGCCACCAGCTCACGGATGATCTCCAGGCTGGGCAGCACATGGCCGACCATAGGGGTGCCGATCATGGCGATATGGGCAGGACGGGGCATATCGGACTTCCTTGAGTAGAGGTCTACGGCAGGGAAACGCTGGGGGGCGCAACTTGGCAACGCGGCGGTGCGCAACAGAGCAACGCAGCGCGCGGTGCCCGGGACACTCCGGCGCGGTGCGGTGGGGCGCGAAGGCACCCCACGCCGGCCGCTGTTCCGCATCCAGGGCTCGAAGACGCCCACTGGCGACTCGGCACCCGACACGTCGTGTCTCATCAGGCGTGCCGTGCGGTGCTGGTCCACCTTCGGTGACAGAAAACAGCTGGTTCCGGGACGGGGCGCCACGTCAACTCACTGTGGGCGTCGGGCTTGTCCGGGCTTGGCCCGTATCAATGTCAGAGGTGCCTGCAAGAATGCACGCGTGACCGGCACCACGCAGATTCCCGACGCGCGCGAGGACGACCTGGCCCGTCTTCTGGCCGCCATGCCTGGGCTGGCCTCGCTCGCCCGCACGGTCGTCGGGCTCCGCCCACGCCGCGGCGAGCCCGGCATCCGGGACAGTCACGTCGGCGGGCCGATGCTCTGGCCGGTGGACGAGCCCTGGCCGCACTGCGCGGACGCGGACCACGGGAGCGGACGATCGACGCCGATGGTGTCCGTGGCCCAGTTGTACGCCACCGACGTCCCCGAGATCGCCTTCCCTGAGGACACCGACCTGGTGCAGATCGTGTGGTGCCCCGACACGCACGGCCTGCCGGAACCGCAGTTCACGGGCAAGCACTGCCAGGTCTTCTGGCGGCGTTCCGGCGACATCGTGCACGGGCCGGGGGTGCAGCCTGATCCCTGGGAGCACTGGGACGCGGAGTGGGACGAGGTCCCCCGGCCGTGCACCGTGCATCCGGAGCCGGTCGTCGAGTACCCCTGGCGGGAGGAACTGCCCGCCGGGCTCCGGATGCAGCTGGAGAACTCGGAGGAGCTCGACGACCGCTACCGGCAGGAGAGCCTCACGGGCGGCTGGAAGGTCGGCGGCAGCAAGTCCTGGGCCTCCAGCGACATGCCCGAGAGCCTGGACTGCCCCGAGTGCAGGGCGCCTCTCGTCCTCCTGCTCCAGGTGGACTCCTACGAGGACCTGCCGCTCGTGTCGGAGAACCCGCATACGTACCTGTGCACCGTGACGGGACGGCATCTGGTGTGGGGGACGGAGGAGTGCACGCTCGCCCGGGAGGCAACCGGTTTCCGCGTGGACGACGTCGCGGACGCCGGGATCTACGTCTGCTCCGCCGACCCGCGGCACCGGGCTCTGTACTTCACCCAATGAGGGCCATGCCCCGGACCCGCCGGGGCTCGACGGCCTCCAGCACGGGCCGATGACGGCGTTCTCCTCCCAGCCGTCGGCTTCTTCGAAACAGCCTTCCATGGCGCCGGAGTCGGGTATCCGGCCGCCCTGTTGCCCGACGATGTCGCGCAGCCGCAGGTGGGCTACGTCGTGTTCGCTCGGCGCCTGGTCTCACGCTCATGGTGCCCGGTTGCGGCAACGCCACGCCTCGGACGGCCTTGGCCCGTGGCCGGCCGAGGTCGTCCACGTGATGACGCGGTTCAGGGCGTATCGATGGGACGAGGGAGGCCGGTCAGGCGCTGTCAGGCCAGGGGAACCCGAGTTCCTCGGCGCGCTCACGGCTGCCGCCGCACACCCGTGCGGAGGACTTCGGGTCCTCTTCGGCCAGCCGGCGGAGGGCGGCGGCGGCCTGTGCCTCGGGCGGGGTGCCGTCGTCCGGGACGACCCAGCAGAACTGGAGGGGACTGTCGGCGCGTTCCGGTCTGCCGGACGCCAGCCCCGGCACGTACCGGAAGGTCACCACCGTGGTGTCCGGGTCGTCGAAGCCGCTGCCGATCCAGCCTCGGCGTGCATCCCACCGGGTCAGTAGCTCCGGCTGCTCGATCAGTCCCGCCTTGATCAGACGGGCCACCGTGCGGGCCGGCCAGGACCAGGAGCGGTCGGCCTCCGCCCGGGCGATCTCCGCGTCGTAGGCGGAGGCATCGAACCGGTAGGCGGGCAGCTCGGGTGCGGGTTCGCGGGAGCCCGGCATGGTCTGCGGCCGGCGCCAGTTCTCCCACACCACCTGGTCCGCGTCGCGCCGGATGGTGACGTAGAGCGCGCCACAGCACCCCTCGGTGCAGTAGGCCTCCGCGAGTTGCACCTCGCGAGGCTCCAGCTCGGCCCGCAGCCGACCGTCGTCCAGCAGGTACTCGGGGCTGTGGGCGGGACCACGGCCGAACACCGCCGGGACCACCGGAAGGCCATCGACGAGCACACGTGTCTCGACGGGTTCCCGGTCCGCAGGGTCGCCGGCCACCACCTCGATGCGCAGCCTGCCGGGCGTGGCCGGGCGCATGAACGGCTGTCGTCGGGTGCGGCGGATCCAGTCGGCTTGCAGCCGCTGGTCCGCCTCGCCTGCCCCGACGCCCGCCACCGCCCATCGGGGCTCGGCGAGCAGCCGTCCGAGCGAGTCCAGCAGCGTCGCGCGCCGTCCGGGCGGCCAGTCCAGCAGCACGCCGGTGCCGCTGCTCAGGTCCAGGGCCAGCGACAGCAGCATGGCGGCGTTATCGAGGGTGGGTGGCAGCAGGCCGGACCGCGTGACGACGCTGTCGTACACGCTGAGCGCGTCGCGGTAGGCGAGGAGGTCGGCCGGGTCGTCGCGCGAGCACCCCATCCGGACGAGCAGCCTGCCCGCGCGGGCCAGCAGGTCCATGTCGGAGGGGTGTTGGTCGAGCAGGCCGGGCAGCTGGGAAGCCTCCGCGATCCGGCGGGCGCCCGCGCTGCTGACGAAGCGGGGTGAGGTGGGAAACGCGATCAGCGCCGGGCGTACGGCCTGCCGGTTGCCTGTCCATAGGGCATGGACAAGTGGCTGTAGTTCGTCACAGCGAGCGTAGCGCGCGAGCCACACCACGGCGGCGGATGGGCGATCGAGGATGTCGAGTGCGTCGACCGCTGGGCCGGTGAACTGCCGGAACAGGCCGAGCACGGAGAGATACGGGACGTCCTCGGGTTCTCCGAGGCGGACCAGCAGGGCGAGACCTGCGGTGACGGCGGGTGCGTCCGTCCCCGTCCGGATCAGCTGCCGTCCCAGGGTGCGGGCCACATCCAACTGCCCGGCCGGCAGCGGCAGTCCTGCGACGGTGGACTGGATCAGATACCTGTGGCCGTCATGAATGCCGAGTCGTTCGAAGCGGCGATGCAGGGTGGCGGGGTCGTCCGGGAGCGGGCTGAGTGCTTCCCGGATGGCATTCTTCGCCTCTTCCGGAGAGAGCAGATCCTCTCCCGTTGCGGGTTTCCGGGGTACGGAGTAGCCGCGCCGGGGCGGGACTCCATCGGCGGACTCGCGCAGCAGATGCAGGGCGTGGTCGTACAGAGCGGGCGGGGGAGTGAGCGCGTTGCGCTCTTCCTGGGCGCTCACCGGGTGAAGTGGGACTCGATTCCGTAGGTCATGTGCGCAGCCTGCCAGCCGGTTCGCACCGTGTCGAAGGAATTAGTGCCGTCCGCGTACGTCGCGGCGTGCACACGGGCAGCTCGTGACACGTTCCGGTCTGCGACCGCTGTCAGACCCGTGTGCGAGGGTGGAATGCATGATTCGCACACTGGCCGTCGAGAACTACCGCTCCCTGCGCCACCTCGTCGTCCCGCTGGGCCGGCTGAACGTCGTCACGGGCGCCAACGGCACGGGCAAGTCCAGCCTGTACCGTGCGCTGCGACTCCTTGCGGAGGCCGCCGGGGGCGGGGCGATCTCCGCGCTCGCGCAGGAGGGCGGTCTGCCCTCGGCGCTGTGGGCAGGCCCCGAGAAGACGGGCCGGGCGGTGCGCGAGGGCCGCCATCCCGTACAGCCAACCGTGCGCACGGCTCCGATCAGCCTCCAACTCGGCTTCGGCGGCGACGAGTTCGGATACGCCGTGGACTTCGGCCACCCCGCCCCCGCGCCCGGCGGAAGACGCGGGGAGTCCTCCATGTTCAACCTCGACCCCGAGATCAAGCGCGAGTGCATCTGGAGCGGCCCCGTGCTGCGCCCCGCCGCGGTCCTCTCCGAGCGCGCGGGCGCCGCCGTGCGGGTGCGCGGCGCGGACTCCGCCTGGTCGCGGACGCACGCCGCGCTGCGCCCGTACGACAGCATGCTCGGCGAGCTGGCCGACCCGCAGCGCGCCCCGGACGTGTTGGCGGTGCGCGAGTTCATCCGCTCCTGGCGGTTCTACGACCATGTGCGCACCGACGCGCACGCACCCGCCCGCGCCGCCCGCATCGGCACCCGCACGCCGGTGCTCAGCGGCGACGGTTCGGACCTGCCGGCCGCGCTCCAGACGATCCGCGAGACCGGGGACACCGCGGCCCTGGACGCGGCGGTGGACGCGGCGTTCCCGGGCAGTCGCGTCGAGATCGCCGACCACGGCGGTCGGTTCGAACTGGCCCTGCGCCAGCACGGGCTGCTGCGCCCCTTGACCGCGGCCGAGCTGTCCGACGGCACGCTGCGCTATCTGCTGTGGGCAGCCGCGCTGCTCACCCCGCGCCCACCCGCGCTGCTCGTCCTGAACGAGCCGGAGACCAGTCTGCACCCGGACCTGATCCGGCCGCTCGCCGAGCTGGTCCTCACCGCGACGAAGGACACCCAGATCATCGTGGTCACCCACGCCCGCCCGCTCGCCGACGCCCTCACCGAGGGGGCGACCCGGCATCGTCTCGACGTCAACTCCACAGAGCTCACGAAGGACTTCGGGCAAACGGAGGTCGCCGGCCGCCACAGCCTGCTCGACGAACCCCTCTGGTACTGGCCCAAGCGCTGAGCTCGGCCCCACCGGGGATCCTGGGAGACCGGGGAGACCACCGATGGTCCTGCGGGCCTGCGCAACCGTCGTGGCGGCGGATCCGGTCCTCGCGGGTCATGGCCGGCCGGCCGCCTTCCGGGAGGGGCCTCTCGCTCACATCCGCTTCACCGGGTTCGGGTGGTCCGCTGAGCTGGAGGTGACCGGATGACGGAGTGCCCACCCCTGGCCATGCTCCTCGCCCTCGCGCCCTGCGCCTGACCCGGCAGTCCGGGGAGGTCGCCTGGGACCCGGGCCGTACGGTGGACCAATGCCTGATTCGACACCCCCCACCTCCACGGCTTCTGCTGCCTGCACCGAGTCCATGGCCCCGTCCGGCGTGCTCGACGCGGACGCCGCCCCCGCGCCCTCCTCCCGGGGCCGCCGCCCCGTGGCGGCGGCCTTCCGCGCGCTCGCGGCCCTCACGGCGGTCACCGGCATCGTCCTGGACACGATCGCCTCGCACGACCCGGGCCGGCTCTTCAGCTACTTCACGATCCAGTCCAACATCCTGCTGGCCGTCATCTTCGCCTGGTCCGCCCACCGCGCCTGGACCGGGCGGACGGCCCTCTCCCCGCGGATCACCGGCGCAGCGCTGCTCTACATCTGCATCACAGGGCTCGTCTTCCACTTCGTACTGTCGAACGACTCCAGTGGCTTCTCCATGACCAGCCACCGAACCCCTCTCGAAACGGCCGCCAGCCAACTCCTCCACACCGCGACCCCCCTCGCCGCCGTTCTCGACTGGGTCGTCTTCACCACTCCCGGCGCCTTCCTGCTCCGCTACGCCTGGCAGTGGCTCGCCTACCCCCTCTCGTACCTTCCCTTCGCCCTCATCCGCGGCGCCCTCCTCGCCCCGGGCACCAACGGCCGCTACCCCTACCCCTTCCTCGACGTCGACCTCCACGGCTATGCCGGCATCGGCACCAACACCGTCGTCTTCGGCCTGGCCTTCTACGTTCTGGCCCTCGCCCTCGTCCTCCTCGACCGCATACGCCCCCACCTTCGCGGCCCTCGGAGCCGGATTTCTGGAGCGCCTTGAGGTCCGGAGCGCCGGCTGGAGAAGACCGCCGCCCGAGAGGGCTCTCGCGGGGGATGCGGCACGTCAGTCTTCGTCCGACGCGTACAGAGCCTCGGTGATCAGGCGGGTGGCGAAGTCGGGTCGTCGGTGAGGCGGTTGATGTGCTCCGCGAGCAGGGAGGCGGTGGGTCCCGTGAGCCAGCCGGTGGTGGAACGGCGGCAGTTGGGGCCCTCGATCCTTACCGGCCGAGCCCTGGGTGAGCCCGCCCTGTAGCCCCGCCGCCGCGTTCTCCTGACTCAAGGCCGGGTGCTCCCGGACACGGGCGTCCGCCGAGGCCGGTCGAACAACGTGGCAGGCTCACCCAGCTACCGCTTCGTGCTTGCCACCCACGCGCATGCTGGGATGCACTTCGCGCTCGATGCGCGGCATGATCTCCGGGATGTAGATCTCCTGGATGGCGTCACCGGCATCGTGAGCCTCCCAGTGGGCGCGGCTGGCCCAGTGCTCGACCAGGACGAAGCGGCCGGGGTCCTGGTGTGACTGGTACGCCTCCCAGCTGACGCACCCGTCTTCTGCCAGACACAAGGGGCGCATCCGAGACAGAGCGTCGGCAACTGGGGCGACGTCGGTGTTCTCGGAGACCCGGATGATGACGATGAGGTCGAACAACTTGCTCCTCAGGGTGGGTTGAGCCTCCGCCGGTGGCGCGGAGGGCCGGACGACCAGTCAGCGTAAACGATCTTTCATCGCTCGCTCCGACCCGCGGTTTCACGAAATCGCGGTCAGAGCCGCTGCCAAAGGTTCTCCACAGGGCACGTGCTGCCGGCGCCGAGGTATCCGCGCGGCGCCGCAGAGCGGGTTTCCGACCCCGACAGCATCTTGAGGCCACCGTCGACAACGCCGCGAGCCGTCCGTGGTCACTCCCGGGCCGCGGTGCCGGCGGCCGGTGCCGGCGTGCCGTCGGCCGCGGCGGCGGACGTGGTGGAAGTGGCGTACTGCGCCTCCCCGTTGCCGAGCGACCAGTCGATCGACGTGTTCTCGGTGAGGGTGATGAACACGTTGCGGGGCGCGGTGCCCGCGTAGGCGTGGGCCAGGTCGGCGATCCGCCGGTACAGCGCCTGCTTCTGTGCGGGCGTCCGGCCGGAGCGCAGGGTGATCGCGACGTACACGATGTCGTCGTCGCGGTCGATGCCGAAGTAACCGCCGTAGTGCAGTGTGCTGTTGGTGCCGTCGTGGCCGACCAGGATCTGGAAGTGGTCGTCGGGCGGGATGCCGATCGTCTCGATCAGCGCGTCGTGCACGGCGCGGCCGAGTGCGGTGAGCCGTTCGCTGTCGGCGCGCAGTGCGTCGATGCGGACAAGTGGCATGGCGGTGGCTTCCTTTCGGGTGGTACGGAGTTCCGCGGATCGGGGGCTCGTGCCGACGCAGCCGCGCTCCCACAGCGGCTCGTGGGTGCTCTGAACGAGCTGCTCCCTCGCGTCCGCCTGAAGAGATCGTACATACTAGTAGGTACAGGCGAGGGGGTGAGGATGAGGGGGGAGGACGCTGTCCCCCTTGGCTCCCTGCCGCCACTCTCGTGATGTGCCGACGATCTGTAACAGTCCAGCCTCAAGGCGCACACTGATGGTGCCTCGGAGTCCGCTTGTGGTGCACTTGAGAATCGTGGGTTCGTCTCCTGCACGGGGGAGTGATGACGCCTTCTGCCTCTTCTGCTTCGTGTCCTCAGTGCGGCTGGGGATCGCCTCCGGGCGCAACGGTCTGCGCCAAGTGCGGCGGGGCCCTGGCGGCCGGCGGGAGCTCCGCGGCGCGGTCGCCGTCAGCCGGCGCATCACCGCCTCCGCCGAACCTGTCCAAGGGGTCCACCTTCGCGCCCGCCACCGGTAGCCGTTCCGCTGCCGGGTCGGCCGCGGGATCGACCTTCGCGCCTGCCGGGGGCGGTGGTTACGCCGCCGCCGTGCCGTCCACCGGGTCCACGTTCGCGCCCGCCACGGGCAGCCGTGCCGCCAACGCACCGCGCTGGGGCGGCGGTCGGGATCTGACCCGGTATCTGTGCGCTGCCGCGTATCTCCATCGCGACTACGCCAGGTCGCTCATCAGGGAGATCGCCGCCGAGCCCCATCTGGGTGTGGCGACGGCCCCGGCATGCGACGTGCCCGTGGTGCTCCAGCACGCCTACCGGGCCAACGCCCGCCGCCACAGCCGGGATCTGCTGCTCGCCGCCCTGTTCGTGCTGGCCTTCGTGTTCACCTTCTGGGCCGGACGTCCCGACGCCACCCTGCTGATGCTGCTCTTCGCCTGGGTGACGGTGTTCTCCTTCGAGCTCTCGACGAAATACGGGCGCCATTTGCAGAGCCTCCGCCCGGATCGGTTCGACCCCGCGGCGGCGCCCCCGCCGCTCAATCCCGAGATCGCGGCGCGCCTGCGTCAGATCGACCTGTACGCCGGCGGGAACGTCACGGCGTACAGCGGCTATTCACCGTTCATCGGGTACGGGAACGAACTCGAATCGTGGTCCCTGGCGTTCGACGTCACCACCGCGAGCGGGGCGGGAGTGACGGCGCGGGACTTCGACGTGACGGACCTCTATGCCCATATCGCCCAGCGCGTCGGGGCGTTGTCCCTGCCCTGTCTGGAAATCGAGGAGCGGCTCTTCGTCGACGGTGCGACCCTCCTGGGCGACAAGCGTTTCCTGCCGACCTCGCTCGGGCGGCCCGTCGCCTCGATTTCGCCGGACCGGATGGACGAGCTGAAGCGGGCGCCCGAGGAAGGAGCCCGCCCCTACCTGGTGGTGCATTCCACCGGCTGGGGCGGCGAGTTGGTCACCTCGCTCTTTCTGCGCTTCTTCCGTTCGGACTCCAATCTCTATGTGGAAGCCGTTCAGACGGTGCTGTGCCCGCTGCTCGACCGCTACCGGGTCATCGACACCCTCATGCCCAGCCCGCCGGTACGTGACGTCCTCGAACTGCTCGCGCAGACGATGGTCAGTACCCCGTTCGTGCTGCTGGCCTCGCCCGTGCGCGCGGTAGCGGGATTTTCCCCCGATTACTGGCTGTCCTGGCGGCTGCGGCGGCAGTACAAACTCATCACCAGTCTCCAGAGGTTCGACTACGGGGCGCGGCAGAGTGTGCGGCAGCGGGCAGCGGACAGCAAGCACCACCGCTATTTCCAGAAGGCCGACTGCGGCATGGTGCTGAAGACGGTCGAAAAGCGGGTCCTGGACGCCCTCGTGGAATTCGCCCAGGCGCGCGGCATCGACGTGAGCGAACTGGTGCAGCGTCAGGAAATCATCATCAACAACGGCATCATCGCGACCCAGGGCGCAAAGGTGGAATCCAGCTCGGTCGCGACCGGCGAGAAGTCCCGGATCTCGATGAGCATTCTGAGCAAGATCCCCCTGGTGAGGCTGGACTGACAACGGAAGAGGATGAGGCAGGGCAATGCGGAGAAACGACGGGATCATGGCGACCGGCGGCTCGAACGTCGTCGGCAACGCCGTCGCCAGCGGCAAGAACGCACAGGCCGAGGTGCACAACAGCGGGCTGTCCCAGGGGGATGGCGGGCGGCAGCCGTCGCCTCAGGAGATCGGCGAGCTGCTGTCCCGGCTGATCGACGAGCTCGGCCGGTCCGGTCACCCCGACCGCGGCGAGCTGATCGAGGCCGCGGAGGACGCGCGCGAGGAGGTCACGGCGGAGGCGCCGCGCAAGGGCAAGCTGAAGCTGTTCGCCAAGGGACTCGTGGAGGCGGTACCGGGATTCACTGCGCTGGCCTCCCTGGCGGTGACGATCGAAGAGGCGATCCGCGGGCTGTAGGCGGCACGAGGCGCGGGCCGGGATCCGAGGGCACGAAGGCTCGGGGAGGCCGAAGCCACCGGGACACCGAAGCCGTCGGGACGCCAGGGGCAGCGGAACACCAGGGACGCGGGGATGTGAGGGACGCCGGAACACCAGGACGCCGGGGGAGATGACCATGCCATCCTGCATGCGCTGCGGCGCGGACCTCAACGGCACCGCCGCGACCTTCTGCCCGCACTGCGGGATGCCGCGCCAGGACGCCGCGCAGTACGGCACCGGTCGGCCTCGTCCGGCATCCGACGACGACTACGTCCGCGTCGGGCCCACCCTCCTCCCGCGCTGGTTGCTGTGGCTGCTGGCGGCCGTGCTCGCGGGGGGCGGGGTGGCGACCTACATGCTGCTCCACGCGGCCCCGGAAGCATCGCCCCGGACGGTCGACGTCACCCCGTGGACCACCCCGCCCCCGGACCCCGGCACCGACCCCGCGACGCCCGGCTACAGCGATACCCCCACCGTTCCGTACACCTCACCGGACGCCCCCTCACCGGACGCGTCACCGACTCCCGACGACGCCGGCGCGGTGGTGGAGCAGTTCTACCGGGACATCAACAACAAGGAGTTCGGGGCGGCCTGGGAACTCGGTGGCAAGAACATCGGCGGCGCCTCGTACACGGACTGGGTGGCCGGGTACGACACGACGGCGAACATCGACGTCAGCGCGGTGAACGCCGAGGGCGTCGGAGAGGTCACCGCCGTGATCGACGCGACCCAGACGGACGGGTCGACGAAGGTGTTCCGCGGCACCTACACGGTGTCCGGCGGCGAGATCGTCAGTGCGGACATCACCGAGCGGTGACCGCCCGCCGCCGGCCGCTCGCGCACCCCGCATGCGGACGGGGCTTCCGGAACGACAGCCTCCGCCCGCGCTCCGGGCGTCAGAAGCGCACCGAGCCGTCCCGGGTGACCGTCGGGACGGCGAGTACGGCATCGAACGCCGTGGGAATCGGCGTCGTCACGCTGACACTCTGTGTCCGGATGCGGTTCAGGTGCGGCCTGCCCTGACCATCCCGCGGTGAGGCGCGCAGATCGGTCAGGGTGATCTGGTCGGCGAGCCCCGCCTCGGCGAGGGCGGCCTCGACACTGCCGGACTCGGCAGGTTCCAGAGGGGCGTCGCCGAGGGTGAAGCCGACCCTGCTCGCTTCGTCGGGATACATCTCGGGCACATGGTCCGCGGTGTGGGTCACGGCCAGCGTGCGGTAGTCCTGGCCGAACACCCGCTCCAGATGGTGGCCCATGGGCAGCACGGTGAGGGAACCGCCGAACTCCAGCGGCGACTTCTGGATGTGGTTGTTGTGCGCCGCGAGGACGATCCTCGCCCCCGGTTCCGCGCGCTCCAGGTGCCAGCGCACCGACTCGGCCATGTACACCTCGCGCACCGACAGGTCCGCGTCCATGCCCTGGCCGCAGAGCATCGCGTTCATCGCCCGGTACATGTAGTCGGTGTGGCATGCCGCTTCCACCCGGCGGCGGGCGATGTCGTAGCGGCGCCGGCTGCTGCGTGCCACGTGGAGCGGTTCGACGGCGCGCATGCGCAGCAGCAGCCGGGCCAGCGCGGTGGTCAGCGCGTTCTGGTCGGCGGGGTCGAGGCGGGCCCATGCCGGTCCCGCCGCGGCGCCCGATCCGAGGCCCTTGAGGAACCGGTCGCTGATCTCCAGGGCCGTTTCGAGGACCGGCAGGGCGTCCGGGTCGACCTCGCGCAGATACTCGGCAACGGGGTCCAGGGCGGGCCGCAGCGCACCGCCGGCTTCGGGCAGGTCGATTCCCGCGAAGCGCAGCGGATGGCCGCTGGTGAGGTTGTGGTGCCGCAGCCAGCCCATGAGGTCGGCGGCACCCCAGTCGGCGGCGGCCCGGCTGACCTGGGCGAGATCGGTGTCCGCCCCCTCGCCGTGCAGCCACCGGTCGAGCGCGAAGGCTTCGCTGAAGCCGAATTCGAAGGCGAAGACGGTGAACCCGAGCCGCTCGGCGAGGAAGCGCAGCACCCGCTGGCGGGCGCGGGAGAACTCCTTGACGAAGTGCGCGCTCTCGCCGACGGCGACGATACGGGCATCGCCGACGATCTCCCGGAGCGGCTCCAGGTCGTCGACGGGGCGGAGCGGATCGAGGGTGGTCAGGGTGGCGGCGTGCGCGCGGAACCAGTCGGCGAGTGCATCGTGGGGTTCCGGGGACGTCGAGGAAGCAGGCTGGTCGGACATGGAAGAGCTCATTCTCGTTTCTCCGCACGGAGGTTCAGGACGGCTGATCGTCCGCGGTGCGCGGACGCAGCAACGGGGCGGACGCGCAGGCGCAGCCGACACCGGGCTACCGAGCCGGCGGTGTGCTGCGTCTGCCGAAGAACCTCGTCAGAGGAAAAGGCTGCCTACTGCCATGGGCGAAACCTAGCACCGGGCTGCGCGCACACGCCGTCGAGTTTCCTGGCCGGCATGGCTGCCGCGCGCAACCGGGTGCCCGGCATGTGACGCGGTCTCAGGCGAAGCGGAGCACGGGTTTGATGACCTCGCCGGCGGAGGCGGCCTGTGCGGCGCTCTCGATCTCGGCGAAGGGGAACTCGGTGATGATGTCGTGGAGGGGGAGCTTGCCCTCGCGGTGGAGCGCGACGAGGTGCGGGATGAACTCGGCAGGCCGGGCGTCGCCTTCGATCACTCCGTGGATCTGGAGGCCCTTGGTCATCACGGTCATGATGTCGAACGTGGCCCGGCCCCCGATGCCGACCAGGGCCAGGGCGCCGCGCCGGCGCAGCGCGGTGATGGCCTGGGAGATCACCTCGGCCTGTCCGGTGGTGTCGACGGCGTAGTGGGGCCCGCCGTCGGAATGGTCCCGGACGGCCTCGGCAACATCGCCGGCGGCGGGGTCGACGGCCGCGCTGGCGCCGAATTCCAGGGCCTTGGCGCGGCGGGCCGGAAGCGGGTCGACGGCGATGACGGCACAGCCCTCGGCGACCGCGGCCATGACGGAGCTGAGGCCGACGCTGCCGGTGCCGAAGACCGCCACGGTCGATCCCTTGGGCGGACGCAGCACGTTGAGGACCGTACCGACACCGGTCTGGACGCCGCAGCCGAGCGGCGCGGCGATCGCGGGCGGCAGGTCGGCGGGGACCCTGACGACATTGCTCCGGTGCGCGATGGCGTGGCTGGCGAAGGCGGACTGGCCGAAGAAGTTGCCGTAGACGGTGTCGCCGTTGGCACGGGCGAGCGGAGAGGTGCCGTCCGGCCGCGCGCCACTGGCATTGAGGGCGAGGATGCCGGTCTCGCAGTAGGCCGGGTGGCGGGTGCTGCACTGCCCGCAGGTGCTGCAACTGCGGTAGCTCAGAGCGACGCTGTCGCCGGGGCGGACGGTGGTGACCTCGTCGCCCACGGCCTCGACGACGCCCGCGCCTTCGTGGCCGAAGACCATCGGGCTGCGCTCCGCGGGCCAGTTCTGCCGGGCGCTGAGGTCGGTGTGGCAGATGCCCGCCGCCGTCATTCTGACCAGGATCTCGTCCGGGCGCGGTTCGGCGATGACGAGGTCGTCGTGGACGGTGAACGGCCCGCCGGGGGACTCGACGAGAGCGGCCTGGATACGCATGGGTTCCTTGGGTGTGGGTCGCCGGGGTGGGGGAGCAGGAGCCGCGGTGCGGCCTGCGGATCGGCCTGCGGATCGGTGTGCGGAACTCGGTCAGTCGCGGTCGAGGAGGAAGTAGAAGTGCCGGCCGTCGTCGAGGACGTCCTTGCCGTTCATCACGCCCAGGAGCGTGGCGTCGTCGATGCGCTTGAAGTGGTCGATGACGGGCCGGCCGTCGTAGACCATCGAGGCGGTCGACTCCCCGCGGAATTCGACCATCCACAGGCTGGCCTCGCCGTTGCCCGCCGCGACGTCGGAGAACAGCTCCCCGTCCGGACCGCGGCAGATCAGCGGCTGGACGTCGGAAGGGGAACGGAAGTTCTTGCCATGCCAGTTGGCGGCCTCCAGCAGGCCCTCGACGCGGTGCCCGGTGACGAATGCGCTGCCCTTCCACGGGCCGAGGATGTCCTCGGGGCGCACCGGCTCCAGGGCCGCCCACAGGTCGTCCAGTTCATCGGTGGTCACCTTCCCGCCGGCTGCGCGGATGGCGGCGATACGGGCACGGGCCTGCTCGGCGTCCATGCGGCTCCCTTCCCTCTTCCTTCGGTGCGTGTGCGCTGGTTTTCGGTGGCTGACGTGAGCGTTGGCCGGGCGGTCCGGTGGTGCGTCACTGCCTGATTGCCCCAGTCGGTGACTCCGCGAGTCCATCACTCCGCGAGTCCATCACTCCGCGAGTCCATCACTCCACGAGTCCATCGCTCCGGGAGTCCGTCACTCCGTGGCTCCGGAGCTACCGGTGGTGGTTCATCGGGTGGCCACGGGCAGGCGCCGCAACGCGTGGGAGCGGAAGGACGCGCGCCATTCCAACTGGTCCTCGGGCACCGCCAGCCGCAACCGGGGAAACCGGTGCAGCAGGGTGGTGAGTGCGGTGCTGATCTCCAGCCGGACCAGCGGCGCGCCGAGGCAGTAGTGGATGCCGTGGCCGAGGGCCAGCTGTGCCGTGCCCTCCCGGTGGATGTCGAAGCGGTCCGGGTCGGGGTAGCGAGCGGGATCGCGGTGCGCGGACGCGAGGCACAGCAGCACGGTGTCGCCCGGCGGGATGCGGGTGCCGGCGATGTCGACGGGCTCGGTGGGGAAGCGGCGGATGGCCATCTGGTTGGGATGGGCGTAGCGCAGCAGCTCCTCGACGGCCTGCGGCATCAGCTCCGGTCGGGCCCGCAGCTCGTCCCGCTGTTCGGGGTGGCGGAGCAGGGTGAGCATGCCGCCGCTGATGACGTGCTGGGCGGACTCGCTGCCCGTCATGAGGATCAGGAAGGCGAGGGATACCAACTCGTTCTCGCTGAGGCGGTCTTCGTCGTCCCGGGCGGCGATCAGCGAGGACAGCATGTCGTCCGAGGGGTGGGCGCGGCGGGTGGCGATGAGGTCGACGAGGTAGCGGTGGATGTGGGCGATGGCGTCGGCGGTGTGGCCGGGGTAATCGGGTGCGAACATCGCGCCGACCCAGCCGGAGAACGTGCTGCGGTCGGCTTCGGGGACGGCCAGCAGGTCGCCGATGACGACCAGGGGGAGGGGGTTGGCGAACGCCTTGACGAGGTCGGCGTGTGCCAGCTCGGCGAGTTCGTCCGCGAGGCGGTGGGCGGCCGTGACGACGCGTGCCCGCAGGCGTTCGGTGTGCCGCGGCGTGAAGCCCTTGGAGACCAGTCGGCGCAGCCGTAAGTGATCGGCGGGGTCGATGTTGAGGAGGTTGGCATCCAGGGCGGGCGGCAGGGAGAAGCCCTGGTAGCCGTTGCGGGAGTGCGCCTTGTTCACCGACAGGCGTGCGTCGGTGAGTCCTGCGCGGACGTCTTCCTCGCGGGTGACGAGCCAGACCGGGGACCCGTCGGGCAGGGCGATGTGGTGGACCGGGCCTTCGCTGCGGAGGCGTGCGTAGGTGGGGTACGGGTCGTGGAAGGAGCTCTCGTCGAAGGGCCGGCTGAGGGCTGGGGTGGTGGTGTGCGGTGTCATCGGGTGCACCATCATGGCAGCCGGCGGCGCCCCGCAACACCCGGGTTTTCCCCGACCCGCGACCGGCACCCCCGCACCGCCATCCGGACCCGTCGGCCTCCCCGTGCAGCCCCGCGCCTTATTACCTGCGCGCCGATCGCGTACCTGAAGAAGGATGGCGGACATGGATCTGACGACGCTTGCGCACACCGAGCTCTCCACCCGACTCGCCGTCCTTCACGACGAGCACGGCCGTCTCAAGGACCGTGGCCTGTCCCTGAACCTGACCCGCGGCAAGCCCGCCGCCGAGCAACTGGAGCTGTCGCGGCCCCTGCTGAGCCTGCCGGGCCCGGACGGGCACACCGCACAGGACGGCACCGACGGCCGCAACTACGGCGGACTCCAGGGGCTGCCCGAACTCCGGGCGGCGTTCTCCGGCCCGTTGCAGGTGCCGGTGGACCAGCTGGTCGCCTTCGGCAACTCCAGCCTTGAGCTGATGTACGAATGCGTGGTGGATGCCGTCCTGTTCGGCCTGCCCGGTGCCCCGGCACCCTGGCCGCGGGAGGGGCGTACGGCCATGCTCTGCCCGGTGCCCGGCTACGACCGGCACTTCGCGCTGTGCGAGAAGCTCGGCATCGACATGATCCCGGTGCCGATGACCGCGGACGGCCCCGACATGGACGAGGTGGAACGGCTCGTCGCCGAGGAACGGGTCAAGGGCATCTGGTGCGTACCGAAGTACAGCAACCCGACCGGTGTCTGCTACGCACCCGAGACCGTACGGCGGCTGGCCGCCATGGAGACGGCCGCCCCGGACTTCCGGGTCTTCTGGGACAACGCCTACGCGGTGCACCACGTCGGCGAGGGCGCGCCGCTCGCCGACGTCCTGAGTCTGAGCGCGGAACACGGCCACCCGGACCGGGTGTTCGTCTTCGGCTCGACCTCGAAGATCACCATGGCCGGCAGTGGTGTGGCCTTCTTCGGATCCTCGCCCGCCAACGTCTCCTGGCTGCTCGGCCACTTCTCGAAGCGGACGATCGGCCCGGACAAGATCAACCAGCTGCGGCACGCCCGCTTCCTGCCCGACGCCGCGGCCGTACGGGCCCACATGGAGCGCCATGCCGAGCTGCTGCGGCCCAAGTTCGAACTGATCGACGCGGTCCTGGAGAAGCGGCTCGGGGACGCCGGGGTCGCGTCCTGGACCCGCCCGCAGGGAGGCTACTTCGTGAGCCTGGACGTCCTGGACGGTTGCGCGGCCCGCGTGGTGGAGCTGGCCGGTGACGCGGGGATCGCGCTCACGCCCGCCGGTGCCACCTTCCCGCACGGGAAGGACCCGCGGGACCGCAACATCCGCCTCGCCCCGAGCTACCCCGGCCTGGCGGAGGTCGGCGACGCGGTGGAGGGGCTCGCCCTGTGCGTGGAACTGGCCGCGGTGGAGCGGCTGTTGGAGGCCGGCCGGGCGGCGTGAGCGGTACGGCCGGGCCCTCGCCTGCCGTACTGGCAGGAGAGCGGCCCGGCCGGCGCTCTCACAGCAGCGAGATCACGGTGTCGGTGAAGGCGTCGGTGGTCGCGCTGCCTCCCAGGTCCGGGGTGCGGACGGGGGTGGTGGCCAGGGCCGCGGCGATGGCGTCGGTGATGCGGGTGGCGGCTGCGGCGTGGCCGAGGTGGTCGAGCATCATCGCGGCGGACCAGATCGCGCCGAGCGGGTTGGCTATGCCGCGGCCGGCGATGTCGGGGGCGGAGCCGTGGACCGGCTCGAACATGGAGGGGAAGACGCGTTCGGGGTTGAGGTTGGCGGCCGGGGCGATCCCGATGCTGCCGGCGACCGCGGCGGCCAGGTCGCTGAGGATGTCGCCGAAGAGGTTGGAGGCAACCACCACGTCGAAGCGGGCCGGGTCCAGTACGAACTTGGCGGCGAGGGCGTCGATGTGCTCCTGGTGCCACGCCACCTGCGGGTGTCCGGCGGCGTGTTCGGCGACGATCTCGTCCCAGAACGGCATGGTGTGGATGATGCCGTTGGATTTGGTCGCGGAGGTGAGCGTGCCGCCGCGCCGGCCGGCGAGGGTGAAGGCGTAGTCCACGATCCGGCTGACCCCGGTGCGGGTGAAGACGGCTTCCTGGACGGCCAGTTCGCCGGGGAGGCCGCGGTTGAGGCGTCCGCCGATCTCGCCGTATTCGCCCTCGACGTTCTCGCGGACGACGACGAAGTCGACGGCGCCCGGCTCGGCGCCCCGGACCGGGCTGGGCACCCCTTCGAAGACCCGCACCGGGCGCAGGTTGACGTACTGCTGGAAGCCGCGGCGGATCGGGATCAGCAGCCCCCACAGCGACACATGGTCGGGGACCTCGGGGGAGCCGACGGCGCCGAGCAGGATCGCGTCGTATCCGCGCAGCGTCTCCAGGCCGTCCTCGGGCATCATCGCGCCGTCGCGGAGGTAGCGGGCGCAGGACCAGTCGAAGGTGTCGTAGGTGAGGGAGAGGCGGTGCCGGACGGCGACGGCGTCCAGCACCCGGCGGGCGGCGGGGATCACCTCGGTGCCGATGCCGTCGCCGGGGATCAGCGCGATGCGGTGGTCGGGTGTGCCGTGGCCGGCCGTGCGGTGATCGCGGGATTCCTTGGTCATGGGGTGATTGCAGCAATCCGCGGCCGGCGGCGTCCAAGTCTCTCTGACCATCGGTCTTATAGGGACTGCCTATCCGAGGGGCCGGTGCCCTACGGGGCGGCGCCGTCCGCGGGTGCGGCGTTCTCCAGGAAGGCGCGTGCGGCGGGGGTCAGCGCGGTGCGGCGGCTGATGAGGCAGACGTCCAGGCCGGTGGCGGGTTCCAGGGCCAGCACCGAGAGCCCCGTCCGCTCGGCGAGGGGGCGCCAGGCGTCGGTCACCACGGCCAGGCCGACCCCGGCCAGGACCAGCGGCAGGATCGCCACCCGGTGCTCGACCTCCACCACCGTCGTCAGATCGACGCCCCGGGCGCGCAGCTCGTCCACGTACCCGCGCATACCGGTGCCCGGCTGCCCCACGATCAGCCGCGCTCCGGCCAGCTGCTCCCGGTGGACGGCGGCACCCGGCGGGAAGGGCCCGTCGGGCGGGCAGAGCAGCACGAACCGCTGCCGCGCCAGGGGATGGATCTCCACGTCCCGCAGCGGCAGGTCCCGGGGCCCGGCCAGCAGCCCGAGCTCGGACACTCCGGTACGCACCATCTGTGCGGCGTCCTGGGCGGTGAACGCGGCTCGCACCGCGACGGAGACCTGGGGGTGCGCCGTGGCGAAGCGCCGGATCATCCCGGTCAGCGGCTCGATCGCCTGGGAGGGCATCGCGGCGATGTCGATCCGCCCGCCGCGCAGGCCGTGCACCGCCTCGACGCTCGCGCGCGCCAGTTTCAGACCGCGCACCGCGGTCCGGGCGGGCTCGATCAGCGCGGTGCCGGCCTCGGTGAGCACGGCCCGGCGGCCGATGCGGTGGAACAGCTCGCTGCCCAGGTCCCGTTCCAGCGTGCGGATGGCCTGCGACAGCGAAGGCTGAGACAGGTACAGCGCGGCGGCGGCCCGGTTGAACCCGCCGTGGTCCACCACCGCCAGGAAGTATTCGAGCTGCCGGACGTCCATGATGCGTCCCACCGTACGTGGCGGTCCACCGGTGATAGGCCGCGCCTATCTGCGTTGTCGGCAATCGGTCTTGGACGGGCCTGCCCGGCGGTGCTGGGATCGGGCCATGACCGCTCTGCTGCCCGACTCCTTCACCCGCCGCACGGTCGACGCCGACGGCGTACGGATCGCGGTGCGGACCGCCGGCGAAGGGCCACCGCTCCTCCTCCTGCACGGCTATCCGCAGACCCATCTGATCTGGCACCACCTCGCCCCGCGGCTCGCGGCCACCCACACCGTGGTCCTCACCGATCTGCGCGGCTACGGCGACAGCGACAAACCGCCCTCCGACGCCCGCCATCTGCCCTACGCCAAGCGCGAGATGGCGCGCGACCAGCTCCTGGTGATGCGCGCGCTGGGCTTCGAGCGCTTCGCCGTCGCCGGACACGACCGCGGTGGCCGCGTCGCCCACCGCCTCACCCTCGACCACCCCGACGCCGTCCGTGCCCTGGCGGTCCTGGACATCGTCCCGACGCGCCACGCCTACGAGCACGCCGACGCCGACTTCGCGCACGGCTACTACCACTGGTTCTTCCTCACCGCCGGCCACGGCATCCCCGAGCGGCTCATCGGCAACGACCCGGAATTCTGGATCCGGTCCCGCATGGGCGCCCGTCACCACGGCGGCACCCCGTACTCCGAGGCCGCCCTGCGGGAATACGTGCGCTGCTTCTCCGACCCCGCGGCCATCCACGCCTCCTGCGAGGACTACCGGGCTGCCGCGTCCATCGACCTGGTCCACGACGACGCGGACTTCACCGCAGGCCGGAAGGTGGCGGCACCCCTGCTGGCACTGTGGGGAGAGCACAGCTTCGTCGGCCGCCACTACGACGTCCTCGGGGTCTGGCGTGGCTACGCGCACGACGTACGCGGTGAGGCCCTGCCCTGCGACCACTACGTCCCGGAGGAAGCACCGGACCGCACCGCCGCACTGCTGGGAGAGTTCTTCCGCGGCACCGGTTGACGCTTCGGGAGTCGGGGACCGAGCCGGTTGGCATTCCCCTGACAAGAAGCGCGAAAGCGCCGTCGACCGCGCCGTTGCGATCCCTTACGGTACGCAGTACCCGCTGGACTGACGTACCGGAGACACCATGGCAACGCACACTCTGCTGATGACCGGGGCGAGTCGGGGACTGGGCAGAACGGCGGCGGAGCATCTGCTGCGGGAGAACCCGGACCTCCATCTACTGGTGACGGCCCGGGGGACCAGCGGCAACCGGCTCGCCGCCGAACTCGCCGAGGCAACGGGAAATCCCCACGTGTCCGCGGTCTGCTGCGATCTGGCGGCGCGGGAATGCATCCGGGCCGCCGCCGACGAGGTCGGTGGCCGCCTGGCCGCCGGGGACCTGCCGCCGCTGCGCGGTTTCGTGGGGAACGCCGGACTCCAGTTGACCACCCGGACCCGCACCGACGCCGACGGCGTCGAGCTGACCTTCGCGGTCAACGTCCTCGCCAACTGGCTCCTCATCCGCCTGCTGTGGGAGCAGTTCACCGCGCCGAGTCGCATCGTCATGGTCGGCAGCGACACGCACTTCGGAGACCTCCGCCACAACATGGGCATGGTCCCCGCACCCCGCTGGGAAAGCGTCCAGGCCCTGGCCGCGCCCCACGAGGGGAAGCGAGCGCACACCGCCGCCGAGGGCCGCACGGCCTACTCCACCAGCAAGCTCGCCGTCCTCTACCTCGTACACGCGCTGGCCCGCCGACTGCCCGAAGGCATCGACGTCTACACGTTCAACCCCGGCTATGTCCCCGGCACCGGCCTGGTCCGCGACGCCGGCCCCGCGGTCCAGTTGCTCTCCCGCACCGTCCTGCAAGCGCTGGCCGCCACCCCGCTCGCCCTGAGCCCCGACGAAGCCGGCCGGCTCCTCGCGGCGGCTGCGGCCGGACCCCGTCCGGGGCCCACCGGCGCCTACATCGACCGCCATGCCGTGGACCGGTCCTCGGCCGAGTCCTACGACGAGGCCCGCGAGGAAGAACTCTGGCGCACGGCAGCCGAGTTGTGCGGCGTGTCCGTGGGGCCCGACACCCTCCGGTAGGCCCGGGAGCGGGCCGGTGATCCAGGGGGCCGCTCAGCTCAGCGTCTTCAGCGCCGCCGCGTCGTAGGGCTGGAGCTCCTCGATGCGGTTGCCCAGGACCTTCGCCGCCCACTGCGGGTCCTGGAGCAGGGCGCGGCCGACGGCGACAAGATCGACCCGTCGCGCTCCAGGCGGTCGAGGAGGTTGTCGATGCTGCCGACCCCCGCACCCTCGCCCGCGAACGCGCGGAGGAAGTCGCCGTCGAGGCCGACGGAGCCGACGGTGAGGGTGGGCTTGCCGGTGAGCTTCTTGGTCCAGCCCGCCAGGTTCAGGTCCGAGCCCTCGAACTCCGGCAGCCAGTAGCGGCGGGTGGAAGCATGGAACGCATCGACACCGGCCGCGGTGAGCGTGCATTCCGTCCGGCGGGCCGCGTGGTGACCCGGAACACGCGCCCCGATGTCGGCGTTCACCCGCCCCCGGCGCCGGCCCGAAGCGCAACCTTGCGAAGCCTCGCGGAATCCCCTCCTCAAGAGGGTTGCGGTATTGCGCATGTGGGCAAGTGTTGTGCGCTGGGTGACTGTCCATACAAAGGAGGCTGTAGGTGGCGCGGGGCGGGATGACAGCGACAGGAAGCACGAACCTGCGCATCGGGGCGGCAGTGGCGCGGATCGAGGGGCTGTGCGCGGCGTTGCGCGGCGCGCGCAACGAGCGCCACCGGGAGCGCATCCTGGCCGACCTTGCTCAGGCCGGCCGGCGTCTGACCGCACTCGCAGTCGCGCAGCAGCAGGGCACGCAGGGAAGCGTCCGGCCGCGTTCGCGCTGGGAGCGGCGTCGCGTTCTGGCGGCTCGCGGCGCCGACCTGGTGGCGGCGCTCGCCACCGGCGACGGTTGGGGGCGCACCCGCCGCGGGGGCAGGGACGGAGACGGCGCGGAGCCGCCGCGCTCCTGAGCGTCCGGCGTTCGGTCCTCCTCTGCCCGCTGCCGTGAGCAGAGTCGCCGACTCGGGATCAGCGGGCTTTTCGCTCCCCGACGCGTAAGTCGCCGGAGAGCGCGGGGCGGTGCCGCGTCGTATGGGGTGGTGCCGACGACGCGGCACGGTCCGCGCCCGCCGTCAGTCGACGGAGTCCAGGAAGTCCAGCATCCGGTCGTTGGCCGTCTCGGCGTGGTCGATCTGCGGCCCGTGGCCGGTGCCGGAGAGGATCTCGGCGCGGGCGCCGGGCACCAGGGAAGGCACGCGCACCAGTTGCCGCTTCGGGTGGACCAGGAGGCTCCGCCTGCCCATCAGCAGGTAGAGCGGGGTGCGGATGGTGCGCATCTCGTCGTCGGTCAGCGGGAGCGGAGCCGGCCGGCGGATGCGGAACGAGCGGACGCCGAGCCGGATCATCGCGCGCAGTTCCGGCACGATGAGGACCGGCTGGTCCAGCCAGGCCGCCAGGTGCCGGCGCAGGGGCTTCGGCGCGGAGGTCGCCAGCAGGCTGGCGAAGATCCAGACGAAGAAGCGGAGCCCCACCTTCTCCAGGCCGCCGGGGTCGAGCAAGGTCACCGAGGCCAGTCTGCCGGGGCGTTGGTGCGCCTGGTTCAGGGTGAGCCATCCGCCGTAGGAGGACCCGATGAGGTGGACCCGGTCGAGCCCGAGGGCGGCGAGGGCCTCGTCCATCCACTGTGCGGCGTGTTCGGGTCGGTGCATGGCTTCGCGGTGGATGCTGCGCCCGGGGTCGCCCGGGGTGTCGAGCGCATAGACCGTGCGCTGCGCGCTGAGGGCGGCGACGTTCGGGTACCACATCGACGAGTTGGAGCCGGAGCCGTGGATGAGCACCACCGGAGTCCGGGACGCGTTCCCGGGCTCCGTGGGGCCGTACTCGTAGACGTGTGTGGTCCCGAAGCGGGTCTCCACATCACGCTCCGCTCGCGGGGCGGGGCCCAGAGCGTAGACCGCGTCGCAGGCGCCGAAGTACCGGTCGCGCAGGGTCTCGTTCACATAGCGGCCGACGTCGGCCGGGCCGCGCTCGCGGGTCATGGTCTCGGGCACGGTGACACCTCCGGAGAGATCCGATTTTCGTGATACGAACGTACCATGATGGTGGTACGGGCGTACCATGAAGGTGCGCCGGTGCCGGCGGACCACCGGGCCGACGAGCCAACAGGCCGAAGAACCAAGGGCGGAGACGTGGCGAATGCCGAAGCGTGTGGATCATGAGGAACGGCGCACCGAGATCGCCGAGGCGCTCGTCCGGGTCGCCGGACGGCGCGGACTGCACGGTGTCGGGATGCGCGACGTGGCCGCCGAAGCGGGCGTCTCCCTCCGCCTGGTGCAGTACTACTTCGAAACCAAGGAGAAGCTGCTCCTCTACGGGCTGGAGCATCTGGCCGCCGGATTCGGCGCGCGCACCGCCGCCCGGGTCCGGGCCGCCGGGGACGCCGCGGGCCCGCGCGCCGTGATCGAGGCGCTGCTGCTGGAGTCGCTGCCCACCGACAAGGAGAGCCGGACCTTTCACCTCGTCTACACCTCGTACGCGGTGCTGTCCGTGACGGACGAGGCGCTCGCCGCCCAGCCCTTCATCGAGAACCCCGACGCCGCCGAGGACGCCCTGGCCGGCCTCCTCCGGCAGGCGCAGGACGCCCGCCTCGTCGCGCCCGACGTCGACACGCGGACGGAGGCGATCGGTCTGCTCGCCCTCTCGGCGGGGCTGGGTACCGGCATCCTGGTCGGCCAACGCAGCCCGGAGTCCGCGGTCGCGGTCCTGCGGCACCACCTGGACCGGATTTTCCGCGACGGCGAAATGCGGTCCGCTGCCGGCACGGAGGGGCGGGCCGGCTGAGGCGCGCGGCTCGCCCGATCATTTACCTGCCGGTCGGTATTCTGCTGCCTGCACCGGCCTGTACTCGGTCTACGCCGGCAGCAAGGCGCCCGTCGAGCACTTCACCCGCGCGCTGTCCAAGGAGCTTTTCGGTCGCAACATCAACGTCAACAGCATCGCCCCGGGCCCCATGGACACCTCGTTCTTCTACCCGGCCGAGACCGACGACTCCATCGCCTACCACAAGTCCTCGTCCATGAACGGTGAACTGACCAAGATCGAGGACATCGCACCCTGTGTGCTGTTCCTGCTCACCGACGGCTGGTGGCTCAACGGCCGGACGGTCTTCGTCAACGGCGGTCACACCACCCGCTGAGGGAGGGGCGGAGTGTGTTCCCCCTGTCCTCCTCGCCCCGCCGGCCTCGCCCCTCCAACTACTCGCCCTTGGGCTCCGACGGAGTGTCAAGGCCGCGGGCGTCAACGGCATGGGTACGAGCCCGACTTGGGGCGGTACTGGGGATGATCACGTCGAGCAGGACCATCGCGTCGTGGTCGGAGGTGCCGGGCTCGACGTGGTACGCGTTGAGGCGCTGTCCGGGGGTGCCTTCCAGCTGCATGGACTGGAAGCCGAGGGTGAGGGTGCCGACCTGGGGGTGGCGGAAGGTCTTCTGGCCGTAGGCGCGGGCCTTGACCTCGTAGCGTTCCCACAGCCGGGCGAACTCCGGGCTCTTGAGCAGGAGTTCGCCGACGAGGTGGGCGAGGTCGGGGGCGTCCGGGTCGGTACCGGCCAGGGCGCGGAGGCGGGATACGCAGCCGCGGATCTGGTTGTCCCAGTCGTCGAACAGCTCGCGGGCGGCAGGGTGGAGGAAGAGGTAGCGCGCGATGTTGCGCTGCTTGGCCGGCCAGCTCTCGATCCCGGCGAACAGCTGTAGCCCGCCGGGATTGTGGGCCAGGAGGTCATTGGTGCGGCTGACCACGTAGGCGGGGTTGGGGCGCAGGCTCTCCAGCAGGAGCTTGACGCCGGGCCGCACCGTACGGCTGGGTGCGGCCGGGAGTTCGGGGGCGTAGCGGGCGGCCCGCGCGGCGAGGTCGCGCAGGTGATCGTGCTCGTCCTGCTCCAGGTGGAGGGCGCGGGCGAGGGCGTCGACGACCGCCGGGCTGGGACGGGTCTCCTTGCCGCGCTCCAGGCGGGTGTAGTAGTCGATGCTCACCCCGGCGAGGGTGGCCAGCTCCTCGCGGCGCAGCCCGGGCGTGCGGCGCAGCCCCGGACCGATCGTGAGGCCGACCTCGCCAGGGGTCACCTGGGTGCGGCGGGCACGCAGAAAGCGCCCCAGCTCGGTGCCGCCGCTGCCGCTGCGCTGCTCATGTGCCATGCCGTCCAGTCTGGCAGCCCCTGGATGCCGCACGGGTCGGCGTGGGGGGCCCTGTCACACCCCGGAACGCGGCTCCCCGGCACGGCGCGGTCTGCCGCGCACGACGGGCGGCGGCGAGGGTGGATGTCCGTAGGCCCCTTCCCCCGGTGCGCGCGGCGCTGCGACCGGCCACCACCGAGGAGCACCCCGGTGCCTCCAGGAGCCCGCCCACCCAGGGCCGGGACGGCCTTCCCGGAACACCACTTCCTGAACACCGCATCCGGAGCACCTGGTGCGGAACGCACGATCGGAGAGATCCATGCGAGCGACCATCCTCTACGGCGCCGGCGATGTGCGGGTCGAGGACGTCCCCGACCCCAAGGTGCAGGAGCCCACCGACGCCGTCGTACGCGTCCTGCGCTCCTGCATCTGCGGCAGCGACCTGTGGCCCTACGGATCGATGCCCGCCGCACCGCAGGGCAGGCCGATGGGCCACGAATTCCTCGGCGTCGTCGAGGACACCGGCCGGGACGTCGCCGGGCTCCGGCGCGGCGACGTCGTGGTCGCACCGTTCCTCTGGGCCGACAACACCTGCGACTTCTGCACCCAGGGCCTGCACTCCTCCTGCCGGCACGGTGGCGGCTACGGCCGCGACGGTGTGGACGGCGGCCAGGGCGAGGCGGTGCGGGTGCCGCAGGCAGCGGGCACGCTGGTCAGACTGCCGGTCGCCGAGGACTCCGCGCTGCTGCCCTCGCTGCTCACCCTGTCCGACGTCCTCAGCACCGGACACCACTGCGCGGTGCGGGCCGGCGTAGGGCCGCGTACGACCGTGACCGTCATCGGCGACGGCGCCGTCGGCCTGTCCGCGGTGCTGGCCGCCAGGCGTCTGGGCGCCGAGCGGATCCTGCTCATGGGGCGGCACACGGACCGCACGGACCTCGGCCGGGACTTCGGCGCCACCGACGTGATCGCCGAGCGCGGGGCGGAGGGCGTCGAACGGGTCCGGGAGCTGACCCGCGGCGACGGTACGCATACGGTGCTGGAGTGCGTCGGCACGCTCCAGGCATGGGAGACGGGCTTCGGCGCGGTCCGCGACGGCGGTGTGGTGAGCAGGGTCGGCGTCCCTCAGTACGCACAGGGTCCGATCGGCTTCGAGATGCTGATGCGCAACATCACCCTCACCGGGGGCGTCGCCCCGGCCCGCGCGTACATCGAGGAGCTGCTGCCCGACATCCTCGACGGCACCATCGAGCCCGGCCGGGTCTTCGACCGCACCGTCGGCCTGGACGAAGTGCCGGACGGCTACCGCGCGATGGCCGCGCGCGAAGCGCTGAAGGTGCTCGTCCGCCCGTGAGGCCGAAGGTGCTCGTCGACCTGTGAGCCGGTCTGCCGCTGCGCCTGCTCTGCCGCGCCTGCGCGAGCGGTTCCGTGGCGTCACCGCGGTCGCGGGCGGCCCGGGGGCGCGGCCTTGACCGCGCAGGCCAGGGTGATCGCTGCCGGAATCCACCAGGCGATCAGATAGCTGCCGCTGCTGTCGCGCAGGAGCCCGAGCAGGGGCGGAGCGGCGATGACGGCGATCTGGTTGGCGGCCATCGCCCCGCCCGTCGCCCGGCCGATGCCGTGGGTCGGGGCCGCATCGGCGATATGCGCGACCCAGGGGCCGTACCAGCCGATCGCGAAGAATCCGAGCACGACGGTGGCCGCGGCAAGGAGGCCGAACGGGGTGCGGGCGGGCAGTACGGGCAGGAGGACCAGGAGCAGGGCCGAGCAGACCATGCCGATGCGCACGATCGACAGCCGTGAACGCCGGGTGCGGTCGCTGACGTACGCCAGCGCGACCCGGCCCGTCACTCCGCCGATCTGCAACAGCGTCAGCAGTACGGCGCCCTCGGCGAGCGGGCGGTGGAAGTGGTCACGGGCGAAGAGCATCAGGTGGGCCGTGACGGCGAACTGGGTGCCGACCAGCGGCATCCCGGACCACAGGATCGGGCGCATCCACGGCTGCCGCAGGGTTCGGACCGGGCCGGTCAGCAACCGGGCACGGTCCGGTGGGGGTTGTGGCGCCTGACGGCCGTCCGGCGGCGGGCGGTAGGCGAGGGCGAACACCACGCCTCCGGCGAGCGCGACGGTGGCGGTCACCGCGAATGCCGCCTGCCAACCGAGCGTGTGCGCGACCGCGGGCAGGACGGCCGCGGCTGCGGCACCCCCGATGGGCAGACCGGCCTGGCGCACGCCCATCGCCACCCCGCGCCGGCCGGAGGGGAACCAGGACGAGACGGACTTGCTGCCGCCCGGCTGCACGGTGCTGTATCCGATGCCGGCGACGAACAGGCAGGCCAGTACGACCGCGTAGCCCGGCGCCATCGAGGTGGCAGCCAGGCTCGCGGTCATCACGAGCGAACCCGCGGCCACCACCCAGCGCTCCCCGTGGCGGTCCACCAGATGTCCCATCGCGAACAGCGAGAAGACGGGGGCCAGTCCGACGGCCGTGACCATCAGGCCGACGCCGGCGCCGGACAGCGCGAACGCGTCGTGCATCGCACCCGACAGCGCCCCGAGCCCCTGGGTGGCGAAGGACGCGGTCAGCTGGGCCGAGGTCACCACGGCGAGGATCCACCAACGCCTCGGCGATGACGTCCCGTTGCGCACCGGGGCCGAGGTCATGACCAGCCGGCGGCCGATGCCGTGCGACGCGGCTGAGGGCGAGGTACGCCGGTCGTTTCGACGAGGTCCATCCACTCTCCGAGGGGCTGTGAACTCCGCAGGTCGGCACGCCTGCCAGGTCCGCGGACTCCGCAGGTCCGCGCACCGGCAGGCGCGATCGGGAACGGCCGGGAATCGCGGCCGGGGAGGATGCTCCTGGTGCACTGAAGAACGGCTGGATCGTGCACCAGGACCATCAACACCATCGGGGCGTTCCGGAAGACCGGGGCCACTGGAGCCACTGGAACCACCAGAACCACCGGGATCAGTCGGCGGCCTGGCTCCTGGCCTCGATCACCGCGGCGTAGACGTCGTCCCAGAAGGTGACGTGCTCCCAGATCTCGTGCCGGGCGGCGTCGACCAGCACGGTTTCGTCCGCCTGATAGCTCTTGATGAGGGCGTCCCACAACGACCTGAAGTGCTCGACTTCGAGTTCCTCGTGCAGCCCGAAGAATTCCAGCCCCTCGCTGACGCCGTAGTGCTTCGGCAGGGCCTCGATGGTCAGCCGATTCCGCTCCGGCGCGACGATCTCACGACCGGCGAGAGCCGCCAGTGCCTCCTCCCCGGACCGCTGCGGATCGAAATACCGGTGCAGGAAGGAGTCCGAGTACGCCGAGGTCACCGGCAGCGGAGTGAGCAACTGCGGCTCCGGGATGCCGAGTTCGCGCAGGAAGGTGACCGCCATCCCGTGGTGGTCTCCGTTGATCTCTTCTTCGATGTGCTCGATGAGCTCCGACAACACGAAAGATATGTCGAAGGTCGTGCCGAATGCGGGGCTCTTGACGATGCATAAGCCGAACCAGCGATGGAACTGATTGCGCCACAGGTAGTACTGCGAGAAGACATCGCGGACGACGTCGATGTCTGCCTCACCACTGCGGAAGGCCGAGAAGAATGAGCTCCGACGGAGGGTGTCGTGGACGTGAGAGACGAGATTGGCCGAAACGGTTGCGCTGTCTGGCGAAACCATAACGCTCCTTGTCAGCATGGACAGTTGAGCTGTGCGGCAAGCAAGGCCAAAGCTAGACGGTCGAGCGTAATCACGTAAAGGTTATGTCGTACTTGCGGGGCTGGCTCTCCGTGATCTTCCCTGCTCTGCCGGACATCGACGGCTCGCATTTTTAACGCGCCTACTGCCTCCGCCCTTTCTGTCGACGCGCACGGCACAGTGGGACATGAACGCAGACAGTGCAGATAGCAGAGACAACGCAGAGAACACGGGCAACGCAGAGATCACCGGCATTCTGTCCCGGGCACATGTGGCGACCGGACTTCCGGCCCAGGAACTGGACCGGGCGCGTCGTTTCCACTCCGAGAAGCTCGGGCTGGATCCCGTCGACGAACGGCCCGGTGGGCTGCCGTATCGATGTGGCGGCGTGGATTTCGCGGTGTTCCCATCGACGGGCGCCTCGCCCGGCACCTTCACCCGGATGGCCTGGGAGGTCGACGGCATCGAGCGGGTCGCGAGCGAACTCCGGCGGCGCGGCGTCGTGTTCGAGGACGTCGAGCTGCCCCGGCTGCTGGGTGGCGGGGGAACGCGGGACGGGATCGCCGAGGTCGGCGGCAACTACCCGAGCTGGGGTGCACGGGGGTGTACGCGGCGCCGGCTTCCGGGACGGCGAGGAGAACGTGCTGGGCATCGGCCGACCGGCCCGCTGAGCGGCGGGACCGGGCCGGTGCGCGAAGGAGTCTTTGCCCACCGGAATCGGCTCGGCCTGACCCCGTCCCAGTGACAGGCGATCGGCGATCGTCCCCGGCCGGGACTGTCGACGTCCTGGTGATGCGACTTCGTGGGTCCCCGGCTCGCCGCAACTGGCCATGATGCAAGGAGAGTTGGATGAGGAGGGCGAACTTCTCCGCTCATGTCGAGTCCCGACGTCCGTCTGTATTCCTTGCGCGAGCCGCCCAGGCGCCGCCCTCTGCAACGGGTTACCGGAACCCCGCCTTTCCGGTCATTCAAGGGGAGGGGCGGTCACGTGTTACGCCGTGAGTAGTCGGCGGTTGGCGTCGCACATTAGCGGGGCAATTCCCTTGCGGTAGCGGGGGAGTGGGCGCCGGATGGTTCTCGGCCGGTTGCTGCTTGCGGTGCTGGTGGGCGGGTCGGAGCAGTGGGTGCGATGGCTGGAAAGCGCCCATGGGTCGCCGGAGGGGACGGGTCGAGAATTCGTCGGAGTCGCTGTCGGACGTTCGGCGGCGGAGGTGATAACTCGGCGATCCTGGTGGGAATTTCAGTGAAACCGGGGTTGTCCGACGTGCCGTGCGGCGCGCTCCTTACCGGGTTTCCGTGGGGCCCCGACCCGCAATTCGTGTGTCCATGGTCACATTGCGCCACGTCGTGCGGCGGCTGCTAGGTTGGGCGGTGTTGCAGGGCGACCGAGGGGGGCGCACGAAACGTTGTCATACTGTTCATCTTTCGGAAACAGTTGCCGAAACAATTTCCCGCTGTGCGCGGTGATTTGCTGTAGCGGATCGCCCAAGGAATAGCCGGAAAAAGGGGGACCGCCGTATCCGGGCGTCGTATCCGGAACGGCCGCCGAGACCGCGGCACCGGTGCGTGCCGGCCGGCGCGTCCCTCTATCACGTCACCACCCGCATCGACGCGCGCTCCTCGTGACTCCGTCCGCCACCGCGGACCTCTCACGGTGCGCGCTCCGATGCCGTCACCATCGTTCCGCTCATCGACTCACCACCGCTCCACCGCAACGGAGGCCGGGCAACCCCCGGTCACGTTGGTACGCGCCCACCCGGCGCGTGACGGGAAAGGTCCCTTCGTATGATCACGGCGTCTGCGCCGCGCACTGTTCAACACCCTTTACTGGAAGACCTGTTCAGGGATCAGGCCGAAAGCCGCCCCGAAGCCCTCGCCGTGGTCGACGGGGACATCCGGCTCACCTATCGCGAACTCCACCAACGTGCGGGCCGACTGGCGGCAGGTCTCCTCGCGTCGGGAGTGGGCCGGGAAACGCTGGTGGCGATGGCCTTCCCGCGATCCGCCGACGCGATCGTGTGCACCCTGGCCATCGTGCTCGCCGGTGGCGCCTACCTGCCCGTCAATCCGGACTTCTCCGGTGAGCGGCTGGCCCACATGCTGGGTGACAGCGGTGCCGCCCTGCTGGTCTGCGCACCCGGCCTGGAGGACTCGATCGCCCCCGCGCTGCCGGCCGGGACGCGTGTGCTGACACCCCAAGCGCTCATCGCCGAGGGGACGCGTGCCGGGGTCGCCCCGCCGGTCGCGGCCGTACCGCGGGCGGGGGAGGGATCGCCGCTGGCCTACGTCATGTTCACCTCGGGCTCGACCGGGCGCCCCAAGGGCGTGATGGTGGAACAGGCCGGGATCGTCCGGCTGGTCAGGGACAACGGCTTCTTCCGGTTCTCGCCGGACGAACGTCTCCTGCTCACCGGTGCCCTGGAGTTCGATGCGGCGACCTTCGAGATCTGGGGCTGTCTGCTCAACGGCGCGACGCTGTATGTGACCGGCAAGGAGACACTGCTCGTCGCGTCCGCGCTGAAGGCGGTCCTGCACGACAACGCCGTCACCGCGATGTGGCTGACCGCCCCGCTGTTCAGCCAGACCGTCGACGCCGACCCCGCCGTCTTCGCGCGGCTGAAGGCCGTGGTGGTCGGCGGTGATGTGCTCTCCGCCCGGCACGTCCGCGTCCTGCGGACCGCGTACCCGGCACTGCGGATCATCAACGGGTACGGGCCGACGGAGAACACCACCTTCACCACCACCCACGAAGTCCGCGCCGACGAGCCGGGCCCGGTACCGATCGGCCGCCCGCTCAACGGCACCACCGTGCTGGTCCTGGACGAGCGGCGCGCGCCGGTGCCCGTCGGCGCACCCGGCGAGCTGTACACCGGCGGCAGCGGTCTGGCCCGCGGCTACCTGGGCAACCCGGAGCTGACCGCGGAGCGCTTCGTCACGATCGGCACAGAGCGCTACTACCGCACCGGGGACCGGGTCAGCGCGGACGCGGAAGGGCTGCTGCACTTCCACGGGCGGATCGACGACCAGGTCAAGATCCGCGGCCACCGCGTCGAGGTCAAGGAGGTCGAGGCGGTCCTGACGGCCTGCCCCGGCGTCCTCGACGGGTGTGTGGTCGTCGCCGCGGACGAGGTGGGCAAGTACCTCCTCGCCTATGCCGTCCTCGACGGCGGCACCAAAGCGGCGGACGTCGACGCGGCGCTCGCCGACCGGCTGCCCGACTACCTGCGGCCCGAACGCCTCGTCGTCCTGGACCGGCTGCCCCTGAACGCCAACGGCAAGGTCGACAAGGCGGCGCTGCCCGCGCCCGAGCCGGCCGGCGCCGCCTCTGCCGGCAGCCGGGCCGGGCTGCCCGCCGGACAGCGGCGGCTCGCCGAGATCTGGGACACCGTCCTGCGCCTGAAGGGCCGTGAACTCAGGCCGGACGACGACTTCTTCGCGCTGGGCGGCAACTCCCTGTCCGTCGGCGCGCTGATCGGACGGCTGGCGGTACGCGACGGGGTTCAGCTCTCCTTCCGGGAGGTCTTCGAGAGCCGCACGCTGGCGCGCATGGCGGACGCCGTAGGACGTTCCGCGGCGAACGCCCCGGCCGCCGGCCTGCCGCCGGTCACCCCGGCACCCGTGGTGGGGCCCACCGCGCTGCACCCGCAGCAGCACGGCCTCCACACCCATGCCCAGGTGGCCGCGGAGTCGGTCGCGTACAACATCCCGCTGCGGCTGGACATTCACGGCCCGGTGACCTCCCGGACGGTCAGGGCCGCCCTCGCGGAGCTGGTGCGCCGCCATGACGCGCTGCGCACCCGCTTCGTCACCACGCCCGACGGCGTACGCCGGGAACCGGACCCCGACGCGGCGGTGGAGCTGGTGGAACCGGCCGCGGCGGACGGCCTCGCCCGGGCGGACGACCGGTCCGTGCTGGAGTGGTTCGTGCGTCCCTTCGACCTGGAGTCCGCGCCACTGGTCCGGGCGCTCCTGATACCCGGCGACGACACCTCCCACCGGCTGTACCTCGACGTCCACCACATCGTCTTCGACGGGGTGTCGCTGCGGATCGTCGCCGAGGAGCTGACGGAGCTGCTCTCCGGCGGGGCGCTGCCGGAGCCCAAGTGGGGCTACGCCGACGCCTCGCAGTGGTTCGCCGACCGGCTCGCGGACCGCTCGTTCGCCGCGGACGAGCGCTACTGGCGGGACGTCCTCGCCGACCCGCCCCGGCTGGAGCTGCCCACGGACCACCCGCGACTGGCCGTGCGCGCGGAGACGGGTGCGCTGGTGCGCCTCGCCCTGACGCCGGAGCGCGAGACCGCGGTCGGCCGGATCGCGGACCGCACCGGCAGTACGCCGTTCGCCGTGCTCCTCTGCGCGTACACCGCCACGCTGATGCAGCTGTCGGGACAGCGGGACGTCGTCGTCGGAAGTCCCATGAGCGGCCGGGTCCACCCCGACTTCGAGTCGGTCGTCGGCATGTTCGTGAACACCGCCGCCCTGCGGCTCGCGGTCGGCGAACCGGCCACCCTCGCCGACCTGTTGGCCGCCGCACACCAGCGCCACCAGGAGGCCCTGGAGCACCAGGCGTACCCCTTCGACCGGGTCGTCGGGCAGCTGGGGCTGCCCCGGGACGCCGCCCGGCTCCCGCTGCTGGACGCCTTCTTCGCCTTCCAGAACATCGATTTCCACACCTTCGCCCGCGACGGCCTGCGGGTGGATGTCGACCTCCTGCACCCCGGCTCGTGCCGGTTCGACCTGAACCTCCAGGCGTACCGGCGGCCGGACGGCACGGTGCTCGAACTCGAATACAGCACCGCGCTGTTCACCGCATCTTCGGCGGAATACCTGCTCCACCGTGTGGGCGAGCTGCTCGACGACCTCGACGGCGCCCCGCACACGCTCTTGTTCGGCCCTTCGGCGTCCCAGGACGCGGTCACCCCCGCTTACGCCGACTTCTCGTTCTAGAAGGACCCTCATGACCAGCGCACTCCAAGCCCAGCAGGCACTCCGCAACCACCCGGCTCAGCAGGAGTACTGGGACAACCGTCGACTGGCCTGGACCGAACCCGTCCAGGTCATCCGCGACCATCTGCGCCCCGACGCCGGCGACCACCGGGTGACCGGCACCGGCCTCGACGGGGCCACCGCCGCCGCGCTCGCCCGGATCACCTCGGGCGACCCGGTGCTGCTGCGCACCGTGGCCGCCGCCGTGCTGGCACTGCTCGCCGCCCGTACCACCGACCGCGACGACGTGGTGGTCCACCTGCCCGTCCCCCCGCAGGTCTTCGACGCACCGAACCGGGCGGTCCCGGTGGATGTGCACATACCCGCGGACACCGAGGCCCGGCAGCTGCTCGGTGCCGTCCGCGCGGCCTACCTCGATGCGGCGGCCCACCTCGACGTGCCGGTGCGGTACGTCCTGGACCGTGCCGACAGCCGGCCGACCGACTTCATGGTCGCCGTGGACGGCGACCTGGGGCCCGAGGACGCCGACCGGGCCGGCGCCCCGCTGCTGTTCTCCCTCACCACGGGGTCCGCCGCCCGCCTCGACCTGCGGTACGACCCGACGCTGTTCACCGAGGCGACCGCGCACCGGCTGCTGGACGCCTACCGTGCCCTGCTGCACACCGTCACCACCGTGCCGGCCACGACGGCGGACGCGCTCCGCGCCCCGTCCGCGTCCGAACTCGCCCTGATCTCCGGTGAGTTCAACGACACCGACGCGGAGTTCCCGGACGGCCGGCTGCTGCATACCTTCCTGGAGGAGCGGGCCCGCGCACACGGCGACCGGATCGCCGTCGCCGACGGCACGGGGACGACGTACGCGCAGCTCAACGCCGACGCCAACCGGCTCGCCCGGACCCTGCGCGAGCGCGGGGTGACCGCCGGCAGCATCGTGGGCGTCTGCGTCCCCCGCTCCGCGGCGATGCTCACCGCCATCTACGCCGTGCTCAAGGCGGGCGGCGCCTACCTGCCGATCGACCCCACGCTCCCCGACAACCGCATCGCCTACCTCCTCGACCACAGCGGCACCGAGCTGGTCCTCGCCACCGCCGAGACCGCGCAGGTCCTCGGCTCCCACACCACGCTCGACATCGAGGACCCGGCGAACCGCTCGGCCGACGACGGCGACCTCGATCCCGTCACCGGCCCGGACGACGCCTGCTACGTCATCTACACCTCGGGCTCCACCGGCCGCCCCAAGGGAGTGGTGGTCGAGCACCGCGCCATCGTCAACCGCCTGTGGTGGATGCAGCGCGGCTACCCGCTCGGCGCGGACGACGTCATCCTGCACAAGACGCCCTTCACCTTCGACGTCTCGGTGTGGGAGATCTTCTGGTGGTCCCTGGCGGGTGCAGCGGTCGCCACGCTGCCCAACGGCGCGGAGAAGGACCCGCAGCGGATCGCCGACCGGGTGGCGGAGAGCGGCGCGACCACCCTGCACTTCGTCCCCAGCATGCTGCACGCCTTCCTGACGTACACCCGGGCCTCCGGCACGACCGAGCGCCTCGGCTCGCTGCGGCGAGTGTTCGCCAGCGGTGAGGCACTGGCCGCGAGCCACACCGAACTCTTCGACGCCTCCCTGCCGCACGCCCTGCTCGTCAACCTCTACGGGCCGACCGAAGCCGCCGTCGACGTCAGCTACTTCGACTGCGACGCCGTGGACGCCACCCGCTCGGTGCCCATCGGCCGGCCCATCGACAACATCAAGCTGCTCGTCCGCACCCGCCGCGGCGCCCTCGCCCCCATCGGGGTGCCCGGTGAGCTGTGCATCGCGGGCGTCGGCCTGGCCCGCGGCTATCTGCACGCGCCCGAACTCACCGCCGAGCGGTTCGTGGCGGGCCCCACGGGCTTCGGCCGGATCTACCGTACCGGCGACCTGGCCCGCTGGCTGCCGGGCGGGGTGCTGGAATACCTCGGCCGCCTCGACACCCAGGTCAAGATTCGCGGATACCGCATCGAACTGGGCGAGATCGAGCACCTCGCGAGCGCCGTCGCCGGCGTCGTCGAGTGCGCGGTGGCCGCCGTGGAGCAAGACCGCGGCGAGAAGGCGCTCTGCGCCTACGTCGTGGCCGGACCGGGCTTCGACGAGGCGGCGCTGGTGGCCGCGCTGGCCGCCGAACTGCCCTCCTACATGGTCCCCCAGTTCGTCGTCACCGTGCCGGCCATCCCCACCAACCACAACGGCAAGCGCGATGTCTCCGCGCTGCCCCGGCCGGCGAAGCAGAGCGACGGGCAGGAGTACGTGGCGCCCGCCACCGACGTCGAGCGGCTGATCGCCGCCGTGTGGGCGGACGCCCTCGGTGTGGCCCGGGTCGGTGCCCAGGACAGCTTCTTCGCGCTCGGCGGCGACTCGATCCTCGGCATCCGCGTCGTGGCCGCGCTGCGCCAGGCAGGCTACGAGGCCACCGTCGGCGAGGTCTTCGCCCACCAGCGCCTGACCGACCTGGCCAGCGTGGTGCGCCGGGTGGAGAACCCGGCGCCGGCCGGGCCCGCGGCGGACGACGCCCGGTCCTGGCCGGCCTCCGCCCTCCAGCAGGGCATGATCTACCACAGCAGCGTCGACACCGACGTGCCCGTCTACCACGACATCTTCCGCTACCACGTGGACGTCCCGAGCGTCGACCACAACTCCCTCGTGGCGGCCTGGCGGCAGCTGAGCGAGCGTCACCCCGTGCTGCGCGCCCGCTTCGACCTGGAGTCCGCAGACCGGCCGCAGATGGTCGTGGAGGAGGCCCCGCCGCTGCCGGTGGAGGTCGCCGACCTGAGCGCCGAGACCGACGCGGCGGCCGTCGTCGCGAACTGGGCGGAGGGCGAGAAGCGCACCCCCATCGACCCGTCCGGCGCCCCCGCCTACCGCCTGCGGATCTTCGTCACCGCCCCCGACCGGATCGTGCTCGGCCTGAGCTTCCACCACGCCATCCTCGACGGCTGGAGCGTGGCCTCCCTCGTCGAGGAGTGGGTCCGTGCCTACGGCGCACTGCTCCAGGGCCGCGGCACCGCCCCCGCCCCCGCGGTGCCGCTCCAGAAGCGCTACGCGGAACTGGAGCGCGGTGCCGAGGCCGACCCCGAGCAGCGGGCGTTCTGGGCGGCCCAACTCGACGGCGCCCAGATGACCGAGGTGCCCCGGCTCGGCGCCGGCACCCGCGGTCACGCGGTTTCCGCCGAGGTCGTCGTCAGCGCCCGCGAACTGCCGCCGGAGCTGTTGGAGACGCTGCGCCGGCGGGCCCAGGAGTGGTCCGTACCGCTCAAGAGCGTCTTCCTCGCCGCGCATCTGCGGGTGCAGTCCCTGATCGCCAACCAGCGCGATGTCGCCACCGGGCTGGTCGCCAACGGCCGGCCCGAGGTGGACGGCGCCGAGCAGGCGCTCGGCATGTTCCTCAACACCCTGCCGTTCCGGCTGGAGTTGGACACCGAGCAGAGCTGGCGGGAACTCGCCGAACGCTGCTTCGCGCTGGAGCAGCGGCTCCAGCCGTACCGCTGGTTCCCGCTGCCCGCCATCCAGAAGCTGCACGGCGGCCCGGCCTTCGACGTGCTGTTCAACTTCACCAACTTCCACGTCCACCAGCAGGGCGCCCAGGAGGGCGAACCCGCCGTCGCCGCGGTGGAGTACTTCGAGCAGACCAACGCTCCGCTCGTCGTCTACGTGGGCTCCAACGCCTACACGGGCGGCTGGGAGTACCGCATCGGCTACGACCCCCGCCAGTTCACCGCCGCCCAGGTCGACCGCTACCTCGGCTACTACCTCGGCTGCTTCCGCGCCCTCGCCGACGCCGGCGAGCAGCCGTGGACGGACACCGTCCCGCTGACGGACGAGGAGCGCGCCGAACTGCTGCCCGCGGTCGCCCGCCCCACCATGCCCGAACTCGACGGCAGCCGCACCCTCGTGGACCGCTTCGAGGCCATGGCCCACAAGCACGGCGACGCCACCGCCCTGTCCTGCGCCGGGCGGCGGCTGACCTACCGCCAACTGGACCGCCGGGCCAACGCGTTGGCCCATCACCTCGCCGCCCAGGGCGTCCGCCCGGGCGACCTCGTCGGCCTCGCGCTGGAGCGCGACGTGGAGATGGTCGTCAGCATCCTGGCCACCCTCAAGGCCGGTGCGGTGTATGTGCCGATCGACCCCGGCTACCCCGAGGACCGCATCCGCACCACCGTCGAGGACGCCGACGTCCGACTGGTCATCGCCACCCCCGAGGTGTGCGCCCTCTTCCCGGAGCGCACCACCCTGACCGGCACCGCGGAGGAACTCGCCGCGCTCACCGGCGACGGCACCGACCACGGCCCCGCCCACGGGCTCACCGCCGACTCCCCGGCGTACGTCATCTACACGTCCGGCTCCACCGGCAGGCCGAAGGGGGTGCTGGTCACCCACGGCAACGTGCTGCGCCTCTTCGGCGAGACCGACCACTGGTACGGCTTCTCCGAGCAGGACACCTGGACCCTCTTCCACTCCTTCGCCTTCGACTTCTCCGTCTGGGAACTGTGGGGCGCCCTGCTGTACGGCGGTCACCTCGTCGTGGTCCCGTACTGGGTCAGCCGGTCCGTCGAGGACTTCGCCGACCTGGTCGTCGCCGAGCGCGTCACCGTGCTCAGCCAGACGCCGTCCGCCTTCGGCCAGATCAAGCAGGCCCTGATGGACCGCGTGGGGCCGGACGACGTCTGCCTGCGCCAGGTGGTCTTCGGCGGCGAGGCGCTCGACTTCGCGTCGCTGGCCGACTGGTTCGACCACTTCGGGGACAGCCGCCCGGAGTTGGTCAACATGTACGGCATCACCGAGACCACCGTGCACGTCACCTACCGCCCGGTGCGCGCCGCCGACACCCGCGCCCCCGGCAGCATGATCGGCGAGCCCATCCCCGACCTCGGCCTGTACCTGATCGACGACCTCGGGCGGCCGGTGCCCCTCGGCACCCCCGGCGAGATCGCGGTGACCGGCGGCGGCGTCGCCCTCGGCTACCTCAACCGGCCGGAGGAGAACGCCAAGCGGTTCGTCGAACTGGACCTGGGCCACGGCACGACCCGTGCGTACCGTTCCGGCGACCTGGCCCGCCGGCTGCCCGGCGGCGAGGTGGAGTACCTGGGCCGGGGCGACGCCCAGGTCAAGATCCAGGGCTACCGCATCGAGACCGGCGACATCGAGTCGGCCCTGGCCGGGCATCCGCAGATCGACTCGGCGCTCGTCGTCGCCTTCACCCGGCGCACCGGCGACAGGGCACTGGTGGGCTACTACGTGCCGCTGCCCGGCGAATCGGTGGACGGCCCGCTGCTGCGCGCCCACCTCGCCGACCGGTTGCCGGGCTACATGGTCCCGAGCTTCCTGGTGGAAGTGGCGCGCTGGCCGCTGACGATCAACGGCAAGACCGACCGCCGCGCGCTGCCCCACCCGGAGGACCAACAGGGCGGCACCGGCCGGGAGTTCACCGCGCCGCGCAGCGCCACCGAGGCCCGGCTGGCCGCCGTCTGGCAGGACGTCCTGGGCATCGAGCGGGTCGGCATCGACGACGCCTACTACGACCTCGGGGGCGACTCCCTCCAGGGCATCCGGCTCACCGGCGCGCTGCGCCGCGCCGGCTTCGAAGTGCCGCTGCACGAGCTGTTCCGGGTGCAGACCATCCGGGCGCTGGCCGACCAGGGCCTGGTGACCGCCGCCGAGGACCGTACGGCGGCGCCGAGCGAGCCGTTCGACCTGCTGGACGACGCGGACCGGGCGCAGCTGCCCGCGGACGTGGTGGACGCCTACCCCGCCACCCAGCTCCAGCTCGGCATGATCTTCCACACCGACACCGACCCCGCACAGGCCGTCTTCCACGACCTCATCCGCTACCGCGTCGACCTCCCCTTCGACCGGGCGGTGCTCACCGACCTGCTCACCGCCATGGTCGACGCGGACGGCCACGAGATCCTCCGCACCTCCTTCCAACTCGACGGCGCCACCCGGCCGTTGCAGCGGGTGCACGCCCGGGGGCAGGTCGACCTCACCGTGCACGACCTGACACACCTCGACGAGGCGCAGCGGGCCGCACATGTCGACGCGTGGTTCGAGGAGGAGAAGGGCACCGGCTTCGTGTGGGGTGCCCCGACGCAGATGCGGTTCTTCGCGCACCGGGCGACCGAGGACTCCTTCCACCTCTCGGTCAGCTTCCACCACGCGATCATCGACGGCTGGAGCTTCTCCGGCCTGATGGCCCGTCTGCTGGACGGCTACCGCCGGTCCCTGGCCGGCGAGCCCGGCGCTCCCGCCGAGCCGGTCCCGCTCGCCTACCGCGACTACGTACGGCTCGACCTGGCGGCGCAGCGGGACACCGCGTCCCGGGACTACTGGACCGGACTCCTCGCGGGCGCCGAGTACACCAAGCTGCCCCGGCTGCCCGAGTCCGCAAGCCGGTGGGCGGAGGCGGAGCTGATGTTGGAGGAGGAGCGCTACGACCGGCTCGTCGCACTCGCCGCCCGGCTCGGGGTGTCCGTCAAGCACCTGTGCCTGGCCGTGCACTTCCGGGCGCTGTCGCTGATCACCCGCACCCCGGACGTGACCACCGGCGTCTTCGGCCACGGGCGGCCGGAGCACCTGGCGGCCGACCGCATGGTGGGCCTGTTCCTGAACATCGTGCCGCTGCGGGCCGCCGCCGGCGGCTCCTGGGACGAACTGGCCGCCGCGGTCAACCGGGTGGGCCACGAGCACCTGCCGCACCGCCGCTACTCCTACGCCTCCATCCAGCAGGCCATGGGCGGGCAGCGATTGGTGGAGACCGCGTTCAACTTCGTCAACTTCACCGCGTACTCCGACCAGTTGGGGGCGGACGGCGGGCAGGTGATCGGCGACCTGAAGTGGTTCGAGCACGCCGACTTCGCCCTGCTGGTGACCTTCAACGCCGATCTGTTCTCCCGCCGGATGCGGGTGAACTTCAACGCGGCGGCGCAGGTGCTCGGCCGGGACGCGGTCCGCACGGTCGCCGACGTGTACCGGGCGGTCCTCGCCGACCTGCTGGGGGAGCCCTGGGCCGGCCCGGACCTGGCGGACCTCCTGGACCGGCTGCCCCCGCCGGCGGACCGGGAACGGGACGGCTACGAGCACCGCACCGTGCAGCCCCCGTCGGCCGTCGAGGGCATCAAGGGCATCGAGGGCATCGACCCGGCGGCCCTGCGCGCGCTGGTGGCGGAGATCCTCACGGCGGGCCGTACCGGCGCCTCGGACACCACGAGCCCGGAGGCGGCCCGCCCCGTCCTGGACTCGCTGGGCGCCCTGCGACTCGCCCATGCGCTGCACCACCGCTTCGGCGTCACCGTTCCGCTGCCGGCGCTGCTCGGCGACGGCCACACGACCCTGGGGCTGTGACATGAAGGCAACCTTCTCGACGATCCTGCTCAGTTCCCTGGGCTCGACGGTCCTGTGGCTGCTGCTGGTGCCGAACTTCTCGGCGCAGACCCACTCCGACGGACTGGTGGGCCTGCTGGGCATGGAGCGGCAGGTGCTCGGCGTCGTCGGTGCGCTGATGGTCGGCGTCTGGGCGGACCGGGGCCGCATCGGCCGCAAGTTCGCCCTGCTCCAGGGCATGCAGCTGGCGCTGGCGGTGGTGTTCCTGCTGCTGACCTGGCTCGGTACGGCCGGACCGGACTTCGTCCTGGTGTGGACGGCGTTGCGGTTCACCCTCGTCGGCGCGAGCTCGGTCCTCGCCTACCGGCTGCTGGCCGACGCGTCCGGCTCCAGCGCCCAGGGCGCGGTGCTCCAGATGGTGACCTCGCCGCAGGGCGCCATGGTGTTCGCCGCCGTCATCTGCGCGGCCGTACCGGCGTGGACCGCGCACACCCTCGTCGCCGCCCTGCTCTTCGACATCGCTTCCTCGGCACTGGTGATCTGGCTGCTGCTGTCCCGACCGGAGCACGGCGAGGGCGAGTTCGGCTTCGAGTGGCACCACGTCGTCAGCCGCGGCGCCGCCGCCGTACGCAGCTACTGGCTGCCCGAGCTGTGGCCCTGGAACCTCATCCAGATCGTGTTCCTGGTCAGCCTGTCCGGCATGATGGTCTACGCCAGCGTGATCGCCGAGGCACAGACCCTGGTCCCGACCGGGATCGCCTTCTCGGGGGCGTGGTTCTTCTACGGGCTGGCGTTCTGGCTGACCGCCCCGCTGCTGCGGAACCCCGAGCGGTCCCGCCGCTGGGCGCTCCTCTTCGCCGGGGTGCTGATCGCCTCCGGCGTGGCCGGCGCGCTGGCCGGGCACTCGTCCTTCCCCGTGCACATGGCCCTCTACGTGGTGCTGACCTTCGTCAACGCCTACTGGATCCACTTCACCAACGCCCGCATCCTCGAACCGGCGCCGGCCGCCCGAATCGGCCAGATCCGAGCCAGTATGATCTTCTATCTCGGTCTGGTATTCGGCATCGGTGAGCAGCTCGTCGGCCTCCTGCTGGAAAGGCAGTCGGGGCTGCTGCTGCTCGGCCTGGCCCATGTCGTGGGCGGCATCGCGCTGGCCGGCTCACTGTTCGCCATCCGCACCCGCACCCGCCGCCGCACGCTCGTGCCGGCCGGGTGAGAAAGGGAGTTCCCATGTCTCCGGAAGAGATCGTCGACGGTCAGCTCGCCGCCTACAACGCGGGCGACCTCGAAAAGTTCCTGACCTACTACGTCGACGACGTACCGGTATACGCCTTCCCGTCGGGCGACGTCCTCACCGACCGCTCGGGCCCGGCCTTCCGGGAGCGCTACCGCGCCCTCTTCGCCGCCAGCCCGGACCTGCACGCCGAACTCGTCTCGCGCGTCGTCCACGGCCGCATCGTCATCGACCAGGAGAACGTCACCGGCTTCATGGGCGGCGAGGTCCGCACCGCCGTGGCCCTCTACGAGGTCGGCGAGGAGCGCATCGAACGGGTGTGGTTCGCGGTCTGACCCGCCCCACCGACAGCCGGCTGCCGGCCGTACCCGGGCGACGACGCGGCCCCGTGGCACCCCGGCCCGACCGGCGGCCACGAGGCCGCATCCGTGACACGGACCGGGGCACCGCCGTGCGGCGGTGCCCCGGCCCCGATCGCTCAGCCGCGCGGGCGGACGTGGATCTCCAGTCCGCTCGTGCCCGGCGCCTCCATGCCCGGCCGCAGCCGCATATCGCGGGCGTAGTCGCCGCCGGCCAGCGACCGGAACGGGACCGGCTCGTCCGTGAAGAGCGCGGCGAGCCGCTGCCCGTACTCCCGCTTCGCCGCCGCGAACCGCTCCTCCGGTACGTCGATCGCGTCGTACACCGTGAACGGGTCCAGCGGTGCCATGCCGGTGAACCACAACAGGCCGTGCTGGAGCGGGAAGAGGACATCGGCCAGCGCGCCGTGGATGCCCCGGTCGGCGAACGCCGACTCGCGGGCACCGATCGTCACCGACAGCAGCGCCCGCCGCCCGGCCAGCGCGCCCTCGCTGTAGGGCGGGGGAACCGACGGGCCATGGGCGAACTCGAAGGTGAACACCCGGTCGATCCAGCCCTTGAGGAGCGCGGGCACCGAGAACCACCACATCGGGAACTGGAGGATCACCGCGTCCGACCAGCGCACCTTCTCCTGTTCCGCCGCGATGTCCGGCGAGAGCCGCCCCGCCAGGGTGGCCTGCCCGGAGACGGCCAGCACGTCCAGCCGCCGGTCCGCGGCGTGGTCCGGGAAGTCGTCGGCGTCCACCCCCGCCTTCCACTTCATCGCGTAGAGGTCGGACACCCGCACCTCGTGCCCTGCCGCGCGCAGTTCCTCGACCGCGAAATCCGTCAGCGCGGCATTGAGCGAATGCGGCTCCGGGTGGGCGGTGACAATCAGGATCTTCTTCCGCTGCTGCGGTGTTGCCTCGGTCATGCCGCTACGTTCCCCCGGGCGCGACGCGGCAGCCAGTACCCTCTTCGACCCGCGGAACCGGAATCCTGGTATTGCGAGGGCCACCCATACTGGATCGATGGACAACGTGGAGCTGGACGTGGACCGCAGCGAGCACCCCGACGGCACCGGCACCCGCCCGGCGGGCACCGGCCGGCCCGACGGCACCGGCCCACGCGACCGGGGCGACGGGGTCGGCGCCACCCACCGGGCGCTCGGCGGCTTCCTGCGTGCCCGCCGGGGGCGTGTCGCACCGGAGCACGTCGGCCTCACCGGCGGCCGTCGGCGGCGGGTGCGCGGGCTGCGCCGCGAGGAGCTGGCGCAGCTCGCCGGGATCAGCGTGGACTACTACGTACGCCTCGAACAGGGCCGGGCCACCCAGCCGTCCCCCGAGGTGCTGGACGCACTGGCCGGGGCGCTCGGCCTCGGCGCGGCGGAGCGCGGGCATCTGGCCACCCTGGCCGGCACCCGGGGCGGCCCCGCGCCCACGGCCCGGGTCAGCCCCCTGCTCCAGCGGATGCTGGACGGCCTGGCCGCCTTCCCCGCGTTCGCGACGGACCACCGCCTCGACGTGGTGGCCTGGAACCGCCCGGGCGCCGAACTGATCGGCGGCCTGGCCGCCCCGGTCCGCCGCGAGCGGAACAACGCCCGGTTCCTCTTCCTGGACCCCGCTTCCCGGGACGTGCACCCCGAATGGGAGGACCGGGCGGCCGAGGCCGTGGGCCAACTGCGCGTTGCCGCGGGGCGATACCCGGACGACGCGGAACTGGCCGCGCTCATCACCGAACTCTCCACGCACAGTGCGGAGTTCCGGCGGATCTGGGCATCCGGCGAGGTCGTCATGTGCGCGGCCGGCCGCAAGCGGCTGCGGCACCCGGTGGCCGGGCTGCTCACCCTCGACTACGAGACGCTGCACGTACCGGCCGCACCCGGCGAGACCGGCCTCGTGGTGCATGTCTTCAGCGCCGAGGAAGGAAGCCAGGAGGCCGCCGCCCTTACCCGCCTGACCGGGCCGGCACCGGCGGTACCCGAGCCGCCGCAGCCGGTCTGAACCTCCGCAGTCGGCAACGTCAACCACACCCCCCGTCAGCACAGTTGCCGAGTGCGCGGGGCGGCGGGCGCTTCGGGGGCGCGAACTGATCGTCGGCGCAGGGCAACCGGCGGGTAACCTCGTGCTGCCGTGTGTGCCCGACGGGGCAAGGCACCCAGGACCGGTACGCGGCAGCCGATCAGCCCTCTAGCGGCAACTGACCAGGACGGCGGTAATTCATGGCAGATCACGACCTGACCGGCTTCGACCGCGAGACCTTCACGCACGACGGCACCACCCGCCGGACTCTCCGGCGCGGCACGGGGCCCGCGGTGATCGTGCTGGCGGAGGTTCCGGGCATCACGCCCAAGGTGCTGGCGTTCGCGGAACGGGTGGCCGCGATCGGCTGCACCGCCGTACTCCCGGTGCTCTTCGGCGTACCCGGCCGCGATGCCGACCCCGCCAACGGATGGCTGAAGAGCGGGCGTTATATGGCCGCTTCGATGCGGAAGGTGTGCGTGAGCCGGGAGTTCACCGTGCTGGCCACCGGGAAGACCTCACCCGTGGTGACCTGGCTGCGGGCCCTGGCCGCGGACGAGCACGAGCGGTGCGGCGGTCCCGGCGTCGGAGCCGTCGGCATGTGCCTCACCGGCGGCTTCGCCCTGGCCATGGCGACCGATGAGCGGCTTCTCGCCCCCGTCCTGTCCCAGCCGTCCCTGCCGCTGCCCGTCACCAGGAGCCGGGCCGGCCGCATCGACATCTCCGCCGAGGACCTCGCCGCCGTACGGGGCCGCTGCGAGCGCGACGGCCTTCAGGTGATGGGGCTGCGGTTCCGCGGTGACCGGCTCGTACCGGGCGACCGGTTCGCGTTTCTGCGCCGCGAACTGGGTGACGCGTTCCTCGCCGTCGAACTGGACGACGCCACCGCGAACCCCGCCTCCGCGCTGCACCCGCACTCGGTACTGACCGAGCACCTGATCGACGAACCCGGCCAGCCCACCCGCGCGGCGCTGGACGACGTGCTCGGCCTCTTCCGTACCCGCCTGCTCGGGCAGCCCATCGACACGGCAGCGGACGCACCGGCCGCCACGGACGGGGCGTAACTCAGGGGCTCGGTCCCGCCGC
>NZ_BMRP01000015.1:26124-33863 GCF_014648695.1 Streptomyces albospinus | reverse complement strand
TTGAGGCCCCTTTGCGCGGTACTGCCTCAGGGCCGGTCGAGCGTCATCGAGTTGATGGGGGTCAGGTCGGCCCAGACGCCGTTCTGCGCCGCCATGTCGTAGTTGCACCCGGCACCGTCGGACCCCGTGCACAGGCGCGCATGGGCACCGTCGGACTTATCGGCCGCACGATCGCGAACGTCGCAGAACGGTACAGGGCGGGGCGGGCGGCGGTCCGGCCCCGGGCCGGGAGGAGGGGCCGGTGCGACGGTGCCGTGCTGAGGCGTGCACGGCACCGTCGTCCTGGGCGGCGGGCCCGTCTCCTCGGGGACGGGCCCGTCTCGAACGGTCGGACTACGTCGCCGCTCGCCCGGCCTCGTCGGCACTCGGATCCCCGTCGCGGAGGGCGGGGACCGCGCGCGGGCTGCCGGCGGAGTCGATGGCGACGAAGGTCAGATGTGCCGTGGCGACGTCGATGACCCGGCCCGAGGTGTTCCACGGTTCCGCGGTGACGCGCACCGCGATGCCCATCGAGGTCCGTCCGGCCCGGTCCAATGCGGCGTGCACGGTCAGCAGTTGACCGGCCCGCACCGGGCGCAGAAAGGCCATGGAGTCGACCGAGACGGTGACGGCGGGGCCGTTGCTGTGGCGGCCGGCGGCTGCCGCGGCGGCGTCGTCGACGAGTTTCATCACGACGCCGCCGTGGACCGTGCCGTACAGGTTGGTGTCGTGCTCGCTCATGATGTGGGCGAGGGTGACCCGTGAGTCGGCCGGGGCCTTGTGGGCCGGGCCGGTCTGTGTGCGGCTGTTCATGGCGCGGCGGCTCAGCCTTCGTCCGGCAGGGCCGCGCGGACCCGGCGGGCGGCGGCGGTCATCCGCTCCAGAGCCGGGCCGATCTCGGCGTAACCACGGGTCTTCAGGCCGCAGTCCGGATTGATCCACAGCCGGCGGGCCGGGACGGAGCGCAGTGCGCGGTCGATCAGATCGGTGATCTCCCGCTCGCCGGGCACCCGCGGCGAGTGGATGTCGTACACACCCGGCCCGACTTCGCGCGGGTAGTCGGCCACGGCGAGTTCGCCGGCGATCTCCATGTAGGAGCGGGCCGCTTCCAGACTGACGACGTCCGCGTCCAGTGCCTCGATCGCGGAGAGGATGTCGCCGAACTCCGCGTAGCACATGTGGGTGTGGATCTGGGTGTCCGCGCGCACCCCGGCGGTGGCCAGGCGGAACGCCTCGGTGGCCCAGGCGAGGTACGCCGCGCGCCGCTCCTGCCGCAGGGGCAGCGTCTCGCGCAGGGCCGGCTCGTCGACCTGGATCACCGCGGTGCCCGCGGCCTCCAGATCGGCGATCTCGTCGCGCAGTGCGAGCGCGACCTGGCGGGCGGTGTCCGCCCGCGGCTGGTCGTCGCGCACGAAGGACCAGGCGAGGAGGGTGACCGGGCCGGTCAGCATGCCCTTGACCGGACGATCCGTCAGCGACCGGGCGTAGGAGGTCCACTCCACCGTGATCGGTGCGGGACGGGAGACGTCGCCCGCCAGGATCGGCGGCCGGACGTAGCGGGTGCCGTACGACTGGACCCAGCCGTGCCGGGTGGTCACAAAGCCGTTCAGCCGCTCGGCGAAGTACTGCACCATGTCGTTGCGTTCGGGCTCGCCGTGCACCAGGACGTCGAGTCCGGCCTTCTCCTGGAGGGCCACCACGTCGCGGATCTCGGCCGCGATCCGCTCGCGGTAGCCGTCCGCGGAGAGCCGGCCCGCCCGGTGCTCGGCGCGCGCCGTGCGCAGTTCGCCGGTCTGGGGGAAGGAGCCGATGGTCGTGGTCGCCAGCGGGGGCAGCGCGAGCCTGGCCTGCTGGGCGGCGGCGCGCCGGGCGTACGGCTGCGGGCGCCGGGCGTCGGCCGGGGTGACGGCGGCGCACCGCCCGCGCACCTGTGGGTCGACGGTGAGCGCCGAGCCCCTGCGGGACGCCAACGCGGCGCGGTTGGCGGCCAGTTGGGGGGCGACCGTCTCACGGCCCGCGCTCAGTGCGCGGGCGAGGACGACGGTCTCGTCGACCTTCTGGCGGGCGAAGGCCAGCCAGCGGGCGACCTGCGGGTCCAGGTCCGGCTCCCGGGCGGCATCGAGCGGGACGTGGAGCAGCGAGCAGGACGGCGCGACATCGAGCCGTCCGGTCAGGCCGAGCAGCGTGGCGAGCAGGGCCAGCGCCCGTTCCAGGTCGGCGGCCCACACGTTGCGGCCGTCGATGACACCGGCGATCAGCCGCTTGTCCGGGATCCCGCCCAGTGTTGCCAGTGCGTCGAGATTGGCCGCGGCGGGCCCGGTGAAGTCCATGGCCAGGCCCTCGACGGGGGACGCGGCCAGGACGGGCAGGGCGTCGCCGAGGGCGTCGAAGTACGAGGCGACGACGAGCTTCGGCCGGTCCTCGACCGCGGTCAGCGCGTGGTAGGCGTGTGCGGTCGCGTGCAGCACCCCGGCGGTGCGGTCCTGCACCAGGGCGGGTTCGTCGAGCTGCACCCATGCGGCGCCGGCCGCCCGCAGGTCGGCGAGGACCTCGGCGTACACCGGCAGCAGCCGGTCCAGCAGCGACAGCACCTCGAAGCCCTCGCCCGCCTGCGCCCCGGGCTTGGCCAGCAGCAGGAAGCTGACCGGACCGAGCAGCACCGGCCGGGCCGCCCCGCCCTCGTCGATCGCCTCGCGGAACTCCGCGACCTGCTTGCGGGAATCGGCCGCGAAGACGGTGTGCGGCCCCAACTCCGGGACGAGATAGTGGTAGTTGGTGTCGAACCACTTGGTCATCTCCAGCGGCGCCACCTCGGCGGTGCCGCGCGCGGCGGCGAAGTACGCCGCCAGTTCCGCGTCCGGACCCGTGCCGCCCGCGGCCCGGTACCGCGCGGGGATCGCGCCGACCATCCAGGCGGTGTCCAGCACATGGTCGTAGAGCGAGAAATCGCCCGTCGGGAGCTCGGCGGCGCCGGCGTCCCGCAACTGGCGGCGGATGCCCGCCCGTACGGACCGTGCCGTGGTGTGCAGTTCGTCGGCGGTGCGGCGCCCGGCCCAGTAGCCCTCGACGGCCCGCTTCAGTTCGCGGTCGGGGCCCTGACGGGGATAGCCGTGCAGCGTCGCGGCCACGCGCGGGGCGGGGGTGTCGTTCAGCAGTGCCATGGAACTCTCCTTCGCGAGTTCACAACGACCCCGCGGGCACGGCAAGAGGCGAAGGAGAGAGCGCAGAGGTACGCCCTGGCCGCCGCAGACCCGCCCACGAGGTCCCGGATGGACCGCACCCCGGCGGGGCGCGGGCAGTGGCAGGTCTTCGGACTCGCGGGCACGCCTTGCCGGACAAGGCACCTACTGGCCGTCGCTTCCCGGACGCGCGAGCATCCAGTGCGTATGACGGCGGTCGTTCCCACTCACCGCTGCGGGGCAGTCCCGGATTCCCACCGGGTTCCCTCTTGCGACGCATCCCGCCTGGCGGACGGGTGCGAACCGACTGCCCCACCAGCCTACCCACAGCGGCGGGCACCGGCACACGTGTTACCGCCGGTCGCCGGCTCGCCGTCCCGGCATCGCGTCGAAAGGTGGCGCAGCGCGACGGCCGGGGCTCGGGGGGCAGGGGGCTGGTGCATGATTTCGGTCGTCTGAAAGGGCCAGGTGAGGTGGGTATGGGTGTGACGACCGGCTGTGGGCGGGTGCTGCTGGTGGACGACGACGCCGCGATCCGGCGGTCGCTGGGGCGCGGACTGCGGTTGAACGGCTTCACCGTCGACCTGGCGGAGGGTGGCCGCAGCGCCCTGGCCAAGGTGGCGGAATCCGCACCGGACGTCGTGGTGCTGGACGTCTCGATGCCCGACCTCGACGGCATCGCGGTCTGCCGGCACCTGCGGACGGACGGAAACGACATACCGGTTCTGATGCTGTCCGCCCGGGACGAAGTGGCCGACCGGGTGGCCGGTCTCCAGGCCGGGGGAGACGACTACCTCGTCAAGCCCTTCGCCCTGGACGAACTGGTGCTGCGGCTGCACGCGCTGCTGCGCCGGCGCCCGACGGCCGCCACCGACGTCGTACGGGTCGGCGGCCTGGTGGTCGATGCGACGGCGCGCACCGCCCGCCTCGACGGCAGGCCCGTGGAGCTGACCCGGCGGGAATTCGCCCTGCTCGACGTTCTTGCCCGTAATGCCGGACTCGTCCTGAGTCGTGACCAGTTGCTGGACCGGGTGTGGGGCTACGACTTCGAGGTCCGCACCGATGCCGTCGACACCTTCGTCAGCTATCTGCGCCGCAAACTGGAAGCCGACGGACGGCCCAGGATCGTGCACACGGTGCGCGGCGTCGGCTTCGTGCTGCGCGACGACCACACCGGCGACGGGGAGCACCGCGCATGAGGCTGTCCACCCGGATCGCGATCGTGGTGGGGGCCGTGGTGCCCCTGCTGGTGGCAGCCTCCGGCTGGGTGCTGGTGGGCCTGGTCGGCAGGGATCTGCTCGCGCAGGCCGACCAGCGGCTCGACGCACGGGCCCGCAGTGTCGCGACCGCGGCGCGCGGCGTGCTGCTCGCCGAGTCCCGGGGCCGGCCACGGGGCGAGCACGCGCACCGACGCAAGCTGGCCACCGCGGCGCTGGACATCGGCATCCGTCTGACCGGCCCGGACGGCACCGCCAAGGTCGCGGACGGTCCGCAACCCGGCCCGGCCGTGCACCTGCCGGCCCGGGCCGTCCACCCGGTCACGGTCGGGGGCCACGGAAAGACCTGGCGCGCCCTGACCGTGGCGGTGACCACCGGGCAGCCCGGGGTGCACGGGACGCTGTGGATGTTCTCCCCGGAAGCCGCGAGCCAGGCGCAGATCCAACTCGTACGCAACCGGGTGCTCACCGTCGCACTGCTCGCCGCGCCCGCCTCGGCGGCCACCGCCTGGCTCCTGGCCGCCGGCGCGGCCCGGCCGCTGCGGCGTCTCCAGCAGCGCACCAGCGGCCTCGACCCGCGGACCAGCTCCGCGCGCCTGGAGCACACCCCGACCCGGATCACCGAGGTCGACCAGCTCGCGCACACCCTCCAGACACTCCTCGCGCGCTATGACGAGCAGGCCGCCCGCACCGCCGAAGCGCTGGCCACGGCCCGCTCGTTCTCCGCCGCCGCGTCCCACGAACTGCGCACGCCGCTGATGAGCATGCAGACCAACCTGGACATTCTCGACTCGTTCCAGGACCTCGACCCCGCCGACCGTGCCGACACCGTCGACGAACTGCGCCGCGGCCACGCCCGGTTGCTGGGGCTGCTGGTGATGCTGCGGGCGCTCGCCCAAGGAGACCTGGTGGAGGCGGACGCGTTCGCGCCCGTCGACCTGGCCGACCTCGCGGACGCCGCCGTCTCCGACCTGCGCCGCACCCGTCCCGGGGCCGAGGTGACGCTCGACAGCGCGCCGGGCCTGACCGTGCACGGATGGCAGCCGGGGCTCCGCTCGCTGCTGGACAATCTGCTCGCCAACTCCCTGGCGCACGGCCGCTCCGCGGACGGCCGGGCGCAGATCGCCGTGCGGCTGCGGGCGGCCGAGGACGACGGCGCCCCGGCAGCCGTCCTCACCGTGGACGACCAGGGGCCCGGGGTGGTGCCGCAGCAGCGGGAGGTGATCTTCCGGCGCTTCCACCGCCGCTCCGACAGCCCGGGGTCGGGCCTGGGCCTGACACTGGTCGCCCAGCAGGCCGACCTGCACCGCGCGCAGCTGCGCGTCCTGGACGGTCCCGGCGGACGAGGGGCCCGCTTCGAGGTCACCTTCCCCCTGGCGCGCCCCGACGGGAGCGGAGCCCCGGTGCCGCGGCACCGGTCCTGGCTGTCGGACACCGCGCCCCAGGGGCACGAACTCCCCGCCGCACGCGCCTGACGCACCCCCTCGCCACCGGCTCCCGCGCACTCACAAAGAAACCACAAGAACCGTTCCTACCTTCGTCGTTACGCAGTCCGCCGCGGGAAGCCGCGGGACGGGCAGCGGGCGGTGTCCGGCCGCGCGGTCCGGACCGCGCCGGCAGGTACGGCGCACCGGGCGTCGCGATGGCGGCCCGACACCGCAGGCAGTGCAGCAGTTCAGGCATGCAGTACAGAGATGGGAGACACCTCATGCAGCGTCGCACGGCGACGACGGCCGCGGCTCTCGCGGGCATCGTCCTCACCACGGCGGCAGTCGCGGCACCCTCCTACGCGGCGGACAGCACCAGCCCGGCCAAGTCGGTCTCCGCGGCCCGGCACGCCAAGGGCCCCCGGAGCGACGGGGCGAAGAGGCTGTGCGTCCGGGTGCCCCGGCTGGAGAAGCGCATCGACAAGCGGATCAAGCGCATCGAGGGCCCGGTCGGCACGCCCGGCTCCATCAAGTACCTGGAGCAGCGCATCGACCTCGCGCAGAAGGCCAACCACGCGGCCGTCGCCAAGTTCCTGGGCGACCGGCTGACCGCCCGCAAGGGCTTCCTGGCGACCCTCAAGAAGGAGCAGACCGACCTGAAGGCCGTCGCCACCTGGTGCACGGCGAACAAGATCGGCCCGAAGCACACGGCGGGCGCCACGTCATGAACCGCCGCCGACGGGTGTCCGCACTGCTGACGGCCGCGCTCGCGGTGCCGCTGCTGGCCACCACCGCGTGCTCGTCCTCCGCCACGCCCGGCGCGGCAGCACCTTCCGCGAGCAGCAGCTCCGCCCCGAGCGGCAGTTCCTCCGCCTCGCCGGACCAGCTCGCGCAGATGCAGAAGAAGGCCGACGACGCCCAGCGCGCCGTCGACGCGGCGGACGCCAACGGCAACGCCGACAACTCCGGGAACTGACACCGGACACCTGACGCCTCCGCCGGGCCGCACCACGCCCGGCGGAGGCGTCAGCGCACACAGGCCCCCCGCACCACCAGCCGAGTCATTGCCCTGTCATCGCGATTTCAACGGCCCTGGCTAGCGTCCATGGCGTTCGACGCAGGATGACGCAACCTGAGGGGGATCCCAGCCGATGTCGAAAACGAGCAGGCTGACACGGGCTGTTGCGACGGCTGCCACGACGGCGGCGATGGTGGTGGGTACGGCCGTCGTCGCGCCCGCCGTCGCGCAGGCCGATTCCATCGACCACTACTACATCGAGATCGGTGGCACCACGGGCGCGGCGGACCAGCCCGAGTGCACCACCAACTACCGTGCCGCCAACCAGAAGATCCAGCCGGGCAGTTGGGTACCGGTCTGCTACCCGGCGAGCGCCGGACCGTGGGAGAACGGGCGGGGCGCGCCACTGGACCTGAACGCGCCGAGCTACGACGACAGCGTGAACCAGGGCTACCACAACCTGCTGGCCAAGATCGAGGACACCCATCGCGACCACCCGGACGCACGCCTCACGATCGTCGGCTACTCCCAGGGCGCGCAGGCCGCGGACCAGGTGCTCCAGACGATCGCCAACGGGGGTACCGACATCCCGCGCTCGAAGGTCAACGGCATGCTCTACGCCGACCCGATGCAGCCCGGCACCGGCTTCACCGCCCAGATCCCGAAGGGGGTGGGCCTGCCCGGGTTCACCTCCCCCGGCGCCGGGCCGGCGGAGTTCAACGGCATTCCGGTCGCCCGGTACTGCATCCACGGCGACCCGGTGTGCGATGCGTCCCTCGTGAACGTCCCCGGGTATTTCCTGCTGCACCCCACCTACCCGCTGGACGGGAACGTCATGACCCAGACCTTCGCAGACGACGGCCGCGACGGGGTCCAGTGGCGCAACCCCGGCGGGGGTCCCGGATAGCGTCCCCGACCT
>NZ_BMRP01000015.1:0-26076 GCF_014648695.1 Streptomyces albospinus | reverse complement strand
CGGCCGACGTCCGACTGCCATTGGAGGTGCAGTTCGCCCAGGGCGCGGGAGATCTGCTCGCGGTAGACCTCGGCATCGGGGAGGGCCACGGCCCGCTCGAAGAACTCGCGCGCGCCGGCGAGGTCTTCCGCCGGGACGTTGCTCCACACCAGCCGGTGGCGGATCATCTCGCGTTCGGTGCCGGTCTGCTCGCTCAGCACCGCAAGGGCCCGGCGGCGGAGTTCGGCGGCGGCGGTCACGTTGCCCAGGCACGCTTCGGCGGCGCTCAGCCTGCCGAGGACAGCCACGTACAGGGGGATGTCCCGCAGGCGCCGGGCCAGTTCGCCGGCCTTCCCGAGCGTGTCGGCGGCGTCCCGGGGCCGGCCGAGATCCAGTTGCAGACACCCGAGGCGGAGCAGCGTCTTCCCGGACTGCCGGGGGCTGCCGACCTTCTCGGCCAGCACGATCGCCTCCGTGTAGCACTCGTACGCCCGGTCGTGCTCGCCGAGCTGGTGGTGCATCTCGCCGACCGTGCCGGTGACCACGCTCGTGAGCCAGTCGTCGTCCAACTTATGGGCCAGCTGCGCCACTTCCTGGAAGTGCACCATCGAGTCCGCTATCTGCCCGGCCAGGTTGGCGAAGGTCCCGAGACACCCCGCGGCTCTGGCCTGCTCATGCAGGTCACCGGCCCGGCGGCTGATCCGGAGGGCCTCCGTCAGCCAGCTCCGGGCCTGTTCGTAACGGCCCTGAAGGCCGTACATCATGCCCATGCACGTGCGCAGTTCGGAGACCATCCGCCGGTCGGTGGCCTGCTCGACCAGCGGCAGCAGGGTCTCCAGGGCGGTACGGCACTCGTGGAACCGGCCCTGCCGGGTCAGGTAGTCGACCAGGCCCTCGGCGATCCAGCAGGCGTCGTCCAGGTTGCCCGCACCCACCGCGTGCCCCACCACGTCGACCAGCTCGCTGCCCGCCGCGTCCAGCCAGTTCGTCGCCTCCTCCCAGTCGGCGAACGGCGCAGCCCCCGGCTCCGGACCGGTCGGAAACGCCGAGGTGCCCCAGTCGCTCGAACGGCGGGCGGCGGTCACATACAGCCGGAACACCCCGTCCCGGACCGCCGCGACCTCGGCGGGGTGCGCCGCCGCGACGCGCCGGGCGTAGACCGCCACCAGGTCGTGCAACCGGTAGCGGTCGGCGGCCACTTGCAGGACGAGGCTGGCGTCGACCAGGCTCTCCAGGGCGCGCTCGGCGTCCGCCGGCGCCCAGTCGAGCATGGCGGCCAGCGTCAGCCGGTCGAGCTCCACGGTGGGCGACAGGCCCAAGGCGCGGAACGCGCGCTGCTCGGCGGCCGGCAACTGGTCGTAGGACAGCTGGAACGCGGCCTCCACGCTCCGGTCCTCCACCGAGAGCTCGCCGAGCCGGCGCTCGTCGTCGGCCAGCCGGGCGGCCAGGGATTCCAGCGCCCACAACGGGCGGTTCTGTAACCGTGCCCCGGCGATGCGCAGGGCGAGCGGCAGTCGGTCGCACAGACCGGCGAGCCGGCGAATCGCGCCGCGCTCGCGGTCGGACCCCGAGTCGCCCACGATGCGGCTCAGCAGCCCCACCGCCTCGTCGACGTCGAGCGGGGTCAGCGAGATCCGGCGGTCCACGTCCAGCCCGGTCAGCCGCTGACGGCTCGTCACCAGCAGCATGCTGCCGGGACCGGCGGGCAGCAGCGGACGCACCTGCTCGGCACCCGAGGCGTCATCGAGCACCAGGAGCAGCCGCAGCGCGGCGGTCGCCGCCCGCCAGGAGGCGGCCAACTCGTCGAGATCTTCGGAATCCTCCCCCTCGTCGGCGCCGACCGCCCGCAGCAACCGGCGCAGCACCCGTTGCGGCCCGGTGGCCCCGCGATCCTCGCGATACCCGTGCAGATCGACGAACAGGCAGCCGTCCGGGTACCGCTCCCGCACCGTACGCGCCGCATGCACCACCAGCGCCGTCTTGCCGACCCCGGCCATACCGTCCACCGCGCGGACCGTCACGCCCTGCGCGTCGGCCGGTGCGCCGAGGAGTTCGAGCTCCCGGACCCGGCCGGTGAAGTTTCCTGCGCCGACCGGCAGTTCATTGCGCGCAGGGCGCTCCCGGCGAGCTGCCGGCAGCCGCCGGTCCGCCGGCCGCCGCTCCTGCCGTACGGGCGTGCCCAGCAGCAGCGCGTCATCGCCACGCAGCACCGCCTCGTGCACCTGCCGCAGTTCCGCGCCCGGTTCCGCTCCCTGGTCCCGCACCAGGCGACGGCGCACCTTGGTGAAGACGTCCAGTGCGTCGGCCTGCCGATTGCCGACGTAGAGGGCGCGTATCAACAGGGCGGCCAGCGCCTCGTTGTACGGGTGGGTCTCCGCCAGGGCGAACAGTTCGCCGACCGCCGCCACATGCCGGCCCATCCGGAGCTCGCAGTCCAGCTTGTCCTGCACCATCGCGAGCCGGCGCTCCGCCAGGCGCAGCCGTTCCCCCTGTGCGAACGGCCCGGGAATTCCGGCCAGCGGTTCGCCCCGGAACAGCTCCAGCGCCCGGGACCACGCGCCCACCGCGGCGTCCAGCTCGCCGCGGCCCTTCGCCGCCTTCGCCTCGGCGGCGATCTCCTCCATGCGCGCCACGTCCACCCGCACATTCCGCGGGACGAAGCGATACCCCCCGCGGTCGGTCACGATCACCGCTTCCGACGGGCCGTCCCCCGGACCGCCCAGACATCGGCGCAGGCGGTGCACATACACCGGAATCACCTTCGCGCCGGTACCGGGCTGCTCCATGCCCCATACGCCGTCGAGGAGTTGCTGCCGACTGGCCGTCACCCCCGGCCGCAGCAGCAACGCGGCCAGCAAAGCCTGCTGACGCATCGGACCGAGCTCCAGCAGCGCATCACCCCGCCGGCCCTGGAGCGGCCCCAGTACGGCCAGCCGGAGCTGCTGCACACCCGTGGATACCGCCCCCGTCGAAGACACGCAGGGAGTATAGGGCGCTACTGACGGGCACTTCAGCGCTCTCGACGAGGCTGCACAACGTGCACATCAGGTGAATTTCTCTCTCGCATTCCTCCCTCCAGGATTGGCGGCGCGGCCCCCGCCCTTCCGCCGCCGGCGGTGGTCCTGCCGAGGCGGGATTCGAACCGGTCGGGGACGGCGCGGACACGACCACACCCCCTCCGTGAGCCTGGCCACCAGACGGGAGCTGTGCGCGCCTCCACATCCGAACCGCCCCCGAGAGGTGAAGAGTTGGGGTGGAACGCCGTACCTTCACGGCCCGGTGCGCACGACGTTGTTCACTGCCAGCTGGAGACCTCGATGGACCGTGCGGAGCCGCCCGGCTCCAGTGAGCCGACGCGTACCGAGCAACGAGGTTTCGAGGAGAAGGTCCGGGAGTCGGAGCCGTGGTTGTAGACCGACCGCGCGGGTTGGACCGGCGTCGCTTCGCAATCGTGTTGGGGATTCTGCGCGGCCCTCATCTCCCCGCCGAAATCGGGCTCCGACCAGAAGCAGACGTAACCTTGCGGACAGTCGGCCGCGGCGCGGGCCGGTGCGTCCGACACCGCGCCGGTCCGTGCATGTGCGGGGGCGGTGGTGGCCAGAGCGAGGGCCGCCGCGGCGGCCAGGGAACCGAGTGCCGCGGTGACGTGGTGGATGCGCATGGGATCTCCCCCTGACAGTCGGAACATGACGCGAGATGGATCGCCTACTGGGCATTCGCCGGACCTACGGGCCGTCCCGACCTGATCACGTGCCCCGCCGAGGACACACCCGACCGGACCAGGGCCATGGGGCGAGTCTGCTGCACCGGCCACGCGCCACGCGCGGCGTTCCCTCCACCGTCATGCTTCCGGGCAGCGTTGTGCGAGTCCCCGGCCACCTGGAACGACCTGTTGTTCGAACTGTGCGAGGCGCTGCCGCGCACGGACGGACCCGTGCGCTCGTCGATCGATCCCGTGCTCATGCCGGAAGAGCGGCGGGGGCACGGCGCCGTGTACCGCGGCCCGGACAAGGGGCATCCGCAACGACACCCCCACAGCCGCCCCACTCCTCACCAGAGGGGAACCAGGCTGCGACGCGTCGGAAACCTGTCACGCTCAGCGTGGCGTGATGGCGATGCCTTCGGGCTCGTGTCCGGTCGGCAGGGTGGCGCGGACCCGCCCGGTGAAGGGGTCGATGACCGATACGGTGTCGGACTGCTCGTTGGTCACCCACACCCGCCGGCCGTCAGGGGTGACGGCGACGCCCTGCGGATCGACGCCGACGGGAACGTGGCCGACGACACGGCGGGCAAGGGTGTCGATGATCAGCAGGCAGTTCCGGGCCGAATCGGCGACGTAGAGGCGTCGGCCGTCGGGGCTGACGGCGTTGCCCAGCGGCGCCTGGCCGCCCGGCAGGGTAGCCACCACGGAGTCGGAATCGGGGTCGATGACCGACACCGTGCCGGAACCGGTGTTGGAGACATACACCCGGCGGCCGGAGGGCGGTGAACTGATCCCGCTGGGGAAGTCTCCCACCCGGATGTCCCGGGTTGCGCGCAAGCCCCTGCCGAGCACGGTCACCGTGCCCCCGCCGTTGTCGGTCACGTAGGCACGCCCGTCCGGCACCGTGGTGATGCTGTGCGGCAGCGGCCCCACCCGCAGGGTGCCGATCACGTGGCGGTCCCGGACGCTGACGATCGAGACGCTGTCCGAGCCGAAGTTGGCCACGAGCACGAGGCGGCCGTCGCGGGTCGGCATCGCCGCGAAGGGCCGGTGCCCGACCCGCACCAGGGCCGTGGCGAGCCGGGAACCGGTGCCGATGAACGAGACGGTGTCGGCACGGCTGTTGGCGACGTAGACCGCATCGCCGTCCGGAGCCGCTCCTACGCCGGTCGGGCCACGGCCCACTTGGACGGCGCCGACCCGGCGCTCCAAACGGGTGTCGAAAACCGAGACGGTCGCCGAGCCGCTGTTGGCCACGTAGGCGCTCACGCGCACGGGGTAGCGCGCCAGGTGCCGGGTCGCGGGAGCCGGTGACGAGCCGGCCGCGGCCAGGACGCAGGGCAGCAGCAGGGCGGTGGCCGAGCACCAACAGAGGCGACGACTGCGGCGGGACAGCAGGGGTGTGCTCCGACGGTTCTGGGCCGGTGGCTTGCCGAGCGGCGCGCCGGCCTGGGGAAAACGCTGCATGGCACTCCTGGATCCGCAGTGATCATTACGGCTCCACAAGATCAGGCATCTCGGGTTCCCGCAGTCGGGCTACCGGCCAGCCAGCCCTCGCCCGTGACCCGGGCGAGTGAACCGCTCCTGGCCACGTAAGCGGTCTCCGCCGTTGCGGCGGGCCGCCTGCTGCAACGGCGGGATGCGCGCCCCGGCCCGGACACCGGCGGCAGCTGCCGCCGCGTACGGCGGACAGGCACCGCAAGGAACAACCTGCACGGCGTCCGGTAAGGCCGCCGCCTCGGGGTTCCGGGTGCGGACCCGCACCGTGTGGCCTGCCTGAACGAGGTGCTCGACCACTTTCCGGCCGACCGTGCCGGTGGCACCGGTCACCAAAATGTCCATGCTTCTCCCTTTCTCGTCTTCTCGTCGCCGCCGTTCATGGACGCCCCTGGTCGGGGCGGAGCCTCCCGTCATCGGGTCGAGCGGTGAACGGACTCGTCCGAGGGCAAGATCCCCGGCCGCGGCGACGAGGCTGGCGTGCGGAAAGGGGCCGTCTCCGGCCTTCGGCAGAGATCCCCTTCTCTGTGTTCTTGCGGCGAATTGATCCGGCTGTGGGCTCGCTCGTAGTCGCCGGCGACGCCCTGGCTGCGGGCTCGATCGATGACGTGGGTGGTGCGGCGCGCCCCGGGCGGTCGGCTCGCCGCTGTACGGCTCTACACTCGACCCGGTACAGAGCAGGCGGGCCCCGGAGCGGGTGCGCCGAAGCGGGATCGATCGACGCTGTCGCACCCTCTCCGGAGGCTGGTGACAGGAACGTGCGCTGCCGCAGGAAATATGGACATAACCGGTGAATCGGTGAACTGGCGAAAGGGTGCGCATGGCTGCGTTGGCGAAGGACGAGGCGCGCAAGGAAGAGTCACCCCAGCAGGCGTCTCGCAGCAGCCAGGGCAAGTGGCGCAACTATGCGGTGATAGCGAGTGGCATCGCGGTGGTGTACGGAGCCGCGGCCCTCCTGGGGCATTCCGTGCGCAATTCCCGGCCGACCACCGTGGAAGCCCCGACGAGCGCAGTGGCGTCCGGCGGGAAGACGAAACTGGCGCTTCCGGTGAAGCCCACCATTCCCGTCACGCTCACCATTTTCGAAGACCCCCGCAATCCGCACTCGCGGGACTTCGCCCAGCGCCTCGGCCCCACTCTCGACCGGCTGCTCGCATCCGGGCAGGTCCAGATCAACTACCGCCTGGTCACGCAGAGCGACAAGCAGTACGGCGGCAGCGGGGCGACGGAAGCCGCATCCGCCGCGGCCTGCGCCCAGGACCAGGGGCGGCTCACCGCCTACATGGACCAGATCTGGAAGAACCAGCCGGCCCCCACCAAAGACACGCTGAAGAATCGCAAACTGCTCATCGCCCTGGCCAAGAAGGCCGGAAAGATCAACCACGACGATTTCTCGCTGTGCGTCGACCGAACCGAGCGCATGGGCTGGGTCAAGGAGTCGCAGGCCAACTTCGCCGCTGCGGGCCTGGGTGAACTCCCCGTCGTGCAGATCAACGACCGCACGATCCCGGGTGGCGCCGCCGCCCTCACGCCGAGCAAGCTGAACACCCTGGTGAACAAAGAGGTACAGCAGGTCATGGCCGCTGTGCCGGCCACGCCGCAGAGCTGAGCGCCGCACCGCCGAATGGCCGCATGGTGAGCCATGCGTAGCGCGAGGGCCGCCGTGACGCGGGACGGCGATCGCGTGGCCGCAGCTCGCCATGAAACCCAACGGGCATGCAGGGGAAGGCCGGAGCGCGAGCGCGGGGGACCGGCCCGACCTCGACGGGTGGGCTGTGGCATATGGGAGCTGCGGGGCGCGCCGTCGGCGGACGCCGCCACCACTGGTAGTGCAGCACCGCACGCCACGCAGCGAGAGGGACCGGAAGCGGAAACGCTTCCGCTTGCCGCGACTTCCCCTCCGTGCCGCGGCCCGTGGCATCGCTCGGTCGCCAACTCCCTTACTGCCCCTACGACGCCCGTGCCGCTACCTGATCGCGCGGGGGACGGTCCGTTCGTAGATCGCTCCGCCGGGGGTGAACCAGCCCGCCTTCTTGCGGACCGACGGGCTCGGGTCCCCGGCGTGGGACGCCTCCAGGGCGGCGAGGGCATCGGTATCGGCATGGACGAACTTGCCGACCAACTCGGCTGCCATCGCCCGGACATGCGGGTCCGGGTCGGCGGCCAGATGCTGTAGCGCAGGGGCGAGGACCCGGTCCGCGCCCGGGGCGCAGGTGTCGCCCTTGCACCGGTCGCAGGCCAGTGCGTGGAACGCGGCGATCCTGACCCGAGGGTCGGGATCGTCGGCCATGGCGATGAGTTGGTCCATGGAATCGGTGTCGACCAGGTGGTCGAGAAGACGGCAGCAGCCCTCGCGGACGGCCGGATCCTCGTCGTGCAGGCCGGCGCGGATCGCGCCCAGTGCACCCGCACCGCGCCGCAGCAGCCCACGGTAGGCCGCTGCGGCGCGATGCGGATCGCCCAGGCACGAGACGAGGGCGTCGTTTTCGGTACTGACGAATCCCAGCATGACCTCAGACTCACGCCATGCGGGGGAGCGCTGCAACGGATTTTCGCGCGGGGAGCGCGGCTCGGCGATGCCTGCGCGTCCTGGCCCCGGGCCGTGAGTGCCCCGTCGGTGGAGTACGCGAAGGCCGGGTTGCGGCCTTCGAGGCGTCCTCCCTGCCGTTGGCCGACCGGATGGCCGATGCGTTCCCACGTCATGCTCCCGGACGGCAGAGGAGGCACCGGTTTCACTCCAGTGCCGCGCCGGCGATGCGAGCACGCCAAGTTCCGTAGCGGGCAAGGCATTTGAAGGGAGGTCGACCACCTGTCATCGTGGCCGCGATCGACCGAGCCGGCGCACCCGTGCGGTCACAGCGCTAGAGTCGCGATCATGAGCCTCCCGCACCCGCTCACCCTCGCGGAGTGGACCGCCCGCAACGCCGTCCGCCTCGCCGAACTCGGCCCCCATGCCCCGTTCGACGACCTGGCGCCGCTGCTCCGCCTCATCGGCGACGCGCGGGTGGTCGCGCTGGGGGAGAACTCCCACCGGATACGGGAGTTCGGGCTGCTGCGCGACCGGATGGTGCGCTTTCTGGTCCAGGAGTGCGGATTCACCGTCTACGCCGTGGAGTTCGGGGCCGCCGCCGGCCGGGCCGTCGACGCCTGGACGCGGGGTGGCGACGGCGACCTCGACGTGCTGCTCACACCCCGCGCCGACGGTTATCCGGGCCAGTCCGCCGAAAGCCGCGACACCGTGCGGTGGCTGCGCGCCCACAACGCCACGGCGCCGCATCCGGTGCACTTCGCGGGGCTCGACGTCCCGGCGGCCGGCGGTTCACTGGCGCCCGCACTGGAGCCGGTCGCGGCGTATCTGGCCGACGTCGACCCCGGCGCGGAGCGCTATGCCCGTACCGCCCTGGCCCTTTCGGAGCCGCTCGCGGGCGGCTCGGGCCTGGTCCCCGCCCACGCCCGCCTCGGCCTGGACCCCGCGTCCCAGGACCGCCTCTCGACCGCGCTCGGCCGGCTGCTCAACCGGGTCACGGTCATGCGCGAGATCTACGTCGAGCACGGCGGCCACCAGGCGTACGAGAACGTCCTCTCGGACGTCTGGGCGGCCTGGCGCACCGACCAGATGCAGCGCGCGATGTCCGAACTCCTCGGTGGCGCACCGGACGCCGCCGACCTCGCCGCCCGTGACCGCTACCTGGCGGACAGCCTGTGGCAACTGCTCGACCGGTCCCGACCCGGCACCCGGATCGTGGTCGCCGCGCACAACGCCCATATCCAGCGCACCGCCAACCCCAAGGGCGGCCCGCTCGCCCGAACGCCCATGGGGCACCCGCTCGCTCAGCAGCTCGGGACGGACTATGTGTCCGTGGCGCTGACCAGTGGCGGCGGCCGGACCGTGACGCACGTACCCGACCCGGCGCACCCCGCCGGGATGCGCGAGTCCGCGGCCGACGCCCCCGAGGCGGTGCCCGACAGCGTGGAGGCGCTGTTCGCCGGCGTGCCCGAGGCGCCGGCGCTGGTGGACACCCGCGCCCTGCGCGCGCACGCCCGGCGGCACGGTCTGCCCGAGCCGGCCCGCATCCGCATGGACGACGGCTTCCTGCCCGTGCCGGCCCTGGAGGCCTACGACGCGGTGGTGAGCGTGCCGAGCACCACGCTCACCGCGGATCTCGCCGAGTAGCGAACGAGGTGCGGAACGTCTCCGCCGCCCATGACATCTGTCCTGCGGGACCGATGGCCATCGTTACTGACGCTGTGTCAGCCGGCCTCGGTGGGGTCGGAGACATGAACAGCGCGAAGCCCACGCCGACCACGAACAGCACGACCTTCCTCCAGAGGAAGACGCTGCCCACGACTTCGACCCGTCCGCGTACCAAGGGGAGCCTGTCCCTGCTCGGCGGCCTCAAGCAGCGGGGCGCCTTCGCGGCGCGGGAGCGTACCCGGACTCCCGGGGGGCGCCAACGCCATCCTGCGGTTCAAGTCCCCCTAGGGCATGGGCTGTAGAAAGCCGCGAAAGAGGGTTGTGACTGACAGTCACAACCCTCCTTCGCGTGTCCGCGGTCAGTGTGGGGCCGAAGCCTCCGTGCGGGGGGCGTTGCGTTCGGGGGCGGCAGGGGAGTGGCCTGCCACGGAGCCGAGTTCGGTGACACATGCGCCGAATCTGCTCTGCGGCGGGAGGGCCCCGGGCTGGGCTGTCGTGGCGGTGAGGCCGGGCCGACAGGGACGCGATCCGTTGCGGACCGCCCGCGAACCCGCCGGCGTCACCTCTTCGACTTGTAGCCCACGACCGTCATCATCCCCGACTCCGAGTGGTAGACGTTGTGGCAGTGCAGCATCCACAGGCCGGGGTTGTCGGCGTCGAAATCGACGGAGAGCTTCTCGTCCGGCAGGATGATCGTGGTGTCCTTGCGGGGGCCGCCGTCGGGCAGCGCGAAGGTGTGCCCGTGCAGATGCATCGGGTGCCACATCTTGGTCGTGTTGTGGAAGGTGAGCCGCACCCGCTCCCCCTCCTGTACGGGATAGCGCTGTGATTCCGTGTACGGCTTCCCGTTGATGGCCCAGTCCCAGTCGTCCATGGAGCCGGTGAGATCCATCTTGATGGTGCGGTCGGGCTTGCTGTCCGAGAGCCGTACCGATGCGGCGGCCTTGAACTTGTCCGCACTCAGCCCCCCGCTCCTCAGCTCCTTCGGTCGGATCTTCTCGTCGGGCGCGTCGCCGTCGCCGGTTCGCAGCAGGGCCTGCGCGGTCTGGTGGTTCTTGCCCGCGGAGAGCGCGGTGAGCGGGAAGACGCCGTCCTTCGCGGTGACCAGGACGTCGAAGCGCTCGCCCATGGCGATCAGCAGGCTGTCGGTCTCCTTGTGCTTCACCGGGTAGCCGTCGATGTGCGTCACCGTCATGTTGTGACCGCCGAGCGCGACCCGGTAGGCGGTGTCGGCGGCTGCGTTGATGAGGCGGATCCGGATGCGGTCGCCGGGCTTGGCGCGGAAGGTCTCCCGGTCCCTGGCGACCCGGCCGTTCATCAGGTGGAACGGGTGGTCCACGCTGTCCGAGGGATCGTCGTCGGCCATCGGGTGCATGGCGTGTCTGCGCGCCCGGGCCACGGCGGCAGCTGCCGCCCGGCTGCCGCCGCTCTGCATGCTGTCGTGGCCCATGGCCCCGCCGGGCTTGTTCTTGTTCAGCTCGTCCAGCACCGCGTCCGGAGTCATTCCGTCGACCCCGTCGAGCCAGTCGTCGATCATGACGACCCACTCGTGGTCGTACTTGAGGGGCTCGCGGGGGTCGTCGATGATCAACGGTGCGTACAGCCCGCGGTCCAGCTGCACGCCGACGTGCGGGTGGATCCAGTGCGTACCGGGCGTGGTGGCCGTGAAGACGTACTCGAAGGTGCCGCCGGCCTTCACGGCGCGCTGGGTGATGTCGGGGGACCCGTCCATGTCGTTGCGGATCTGCACCCCGTGCCAGTGGGCGGTGGTGGATTGCGGGAGGCGGTTGTGGAGGGTGACGACGAGCTTGTCGCCCGCGTTGGCCCGGAGCTCCTTGCCCGGCAGCAGGCCGCCGTAGGCCCAGGTGTCGACGATCTGGCCGCCCATGTCGAACTTGGCCTCGGCGGCGGTCATCGAGAAGCGGCGCACGGGGCCCGACCCCCGCTTGCTCTCCCTTTCGATGACCTCCGGACCGTCCGGGGAGACGTAGCCGGACGGGGCCTTGTGGCCGTGCGAGCCCGGCGTGTCGTGCGAGTCGGGAGGGGGCGGCGTGCTGCCGGAGTGGGGCCTGCCGTTCTTGGCGTCCAGGGCGGTGGCCCCGGTGGAGATCAGCAGCCCACTGCCGGCGGCGGCGATACCTGCGCCGAGCAGGGCGCGTCTGGAGTGCGTACGCATAGGAAGGCACCTCGTGGCGATTGTGTCGGTGTGATGTGTGGTCGGTGAGGGGCACTGCCGCGGACTCCGGGTGCGTCGGCGGCGAGGCACGCTCCTACACGCGCTGCACCAGAGGTCGCGCGAGGAGTTTCCGGCTCGGCGGCGGATGTATCGGCCGACGGCCGCACAGCCGGCCGCCGGGGTGGACGGCCACCGGGCCGTACTCCCGGCGGACGGAGTGCAGGCCGGTACCGAGGAGGAAGCGGAGACGCGGTGTCCAGAAGGAGGGCACGGTCGTACGGACCGCGGCGGGGTGCATGGCGCCGCCGTCGGTGTCCGTGACCGACCGGTCGACTTTCTGGTGCACCGTCATGTCGTCATGATCGTGTACACCTTGGTGCATCGTCATGCCGTGATGCGCCATCTGGGCCGCCGCCCCGGGCAGGGCCCCGGCGGTTCGGCGGGCGTCGGCCGTCAGTGTCTCGTGGCGCCGTGTCCGGTCTCGTGGGGGTTCACGGATTCGCGCGCGGAGCCATGAAGTTCCCACCGCTGCTCCGCTCGCCCTCGCGGGGCACCGGTCCGGTCCCGTCGCTTGGACGGGTACGCGGCAGACCCACCTTTCGTACATTGATGTCGCCGGCCCATAGTGTGTGACGCACACTATGGTGTCGAATGTGGACGATGCTGAACTCCTCGACGCCCACCGGCAGGAGCTGCGCCGCGGCTCGGTGGTACTGGCGAGCCTGCTCGCGCTCCGGACGCCGGGCTACGGCTACGGCTTGCTGAACGAGCTCGAACGCGCGGGCATGCCGGTCGCGGGCAACACGCTCTATCCACTGCTCCGCCGGCTGGAAGGCCAAGGGCTGCTGACCAGTGAGTGGGACACCAGCCAGGCACGCCCGCGCAAGGTGTACCGCACCAGCCGCGACGGCACCCGCCTCGCCCAGGCACTGCTGCGTGAGTGGCGGGCGATCGGCGCGGCGCTCACCAGCTTGGACCCCACCGCGGAAGGACCGGGTCTGTGACCGCCACCTCGACCGACCGGTACGTCGCCGCCGCGGGCACCCTCGCGCACACCGCGCGCCTCCTCCGCCAGGACAGGGCCGTCGCCGTGTAGCAGATCGGATCGCAGCACGCCGAAGGGGCGGGCACCGGTCGCGACCGACGGTGACTGTCCCCCTCCGGACGCCAACGGCCGCCGTTCGCACGGGCGTTGTCGGAGGCGGGTGCCAGGATGCGGTAGATGGAATGCGACTGGGACGTGGGCGACCGCGCCCTTGCCCACGACGCGGCGGAGTACCGGGGGCGGGCCTGGGGCGACGCAGGCACGATGTACTTCCGCATCCCCGCGGAAGCGTAAGAGGCGGGGGACTTCAGGGCGACGGTGTCCGAATTGTGCTGCCGCTGATCGCCCCCGGCAGTCGTCGCCCCGACCGTCGTCGCATCTCGTAGTACGGGCAGTGACATACCGCGCACGCCGGCACCCGTACCATGCCTGCACTCCGTTCCGTCCCCCACCTCATCTGGAAGGCCATCGCGGAATGCCAGTATTCAGACGCCGCAAAGGCAGCCGTCCCCGTCTGGTCCCCGAGCTCGACGATGCCGCCCTGGGAAAGGTCCGGCGGCGCGTCGAGACCTGCTGGGACCGCGGATCGCTCGACACGGCTGTCATGGCGCTGATGAACGACGTGATCGACGACGCCGGCGAGGACTGGGACCGCAAGGCACACCGTCTCCGGGTGCTCGTCTCGTCCGCGGGCCGGTCCCTGCCCGGCATCTGGCGCCAGCACAGCCCCCGCAACCACGCAGCTCTGCTCCTCCATGCCTGGTCGGATCTGCTGCTGGCCGGGGAGCAGGGCTCCACCATCGACCTGGACGCCACCCGGGAGACCTGCCGGCTCGCGGCCGAGCTGCTGCCCGCGGACCCCACGCCGTGGACCCTGCACATGGCCACCCTCCGCCTGGAGCGGCGCCCCTCCGGCGAACTGTCGCCGATCTGGCGCGAGATCAAGGCCCGCGATCCGTGGAACCGGGAGGCCCACCTCCAGGCGCTGGGCTATCTCTCACCGGACGAGTGCGGCTCCAGCGGGCAGGTGCTGGATCTGCTCGACAGCGTCCGCTCCGCCATGCCTCCGAACGCCCCCGCAGCGGGCCTGGAGCTTGCCGCCATCGTCCGCAGCCACCACCGCGCCATGGCTTCCGGCGGTATGTCGGCTCTCGGAGCGGGCGAATTCTGGCGCCGCCCCGATGCGGTCAGGGTGCTCGACCACGCGGCGCAACACTGGCCGAGCCCCGGATACCTCCACCATGCCCAGGCGCTCGCCGACCTGAACCTGCTGGCGTACGCGCTGATCAAGGCCGCCCGGCCCGCCGACGCCGCGACCACGCTGCGCGCCACCGGAGGCGTGGCGACGCCCTGGCCGTGGAACACCGAAGGCGAGCCGCTGGAGCGGTTCACGCACTACTACCGCCGCGCCGCCGCGGACGACTGAGAACGACGGTTCGCCGGCGGTTCCGACTCGGGGCATACACACGGCTCATAGCCGGATCGAGTGGAATCGCCGCGACTTTCCGATGTCTCCCGAATGCCCCGATCTCTTCCAGGGGATCTGTTCCTGGAAGAGCGTTGGGAGACCCGCATGTGCGACACCGTCAGCACCGGCCGTTCCACGGCCACCGGCGGGCGTCGCACGCTGCTGCTCCTGACGCTGCTGGCCCTTCTGTGCACCGCACTGATCGCCGGCGGCCCCGCCGCGCCACCCCCTGATGCCAGGGGGTGCGCCGGCCGCACGACTGCCGCTCTCCTCCCCGGTACCGCGGATCTCGTCCCCGGTGCCGCGGACCGGTCCTGCACCACCGCGTCCCAGGTCCTGGCACCGTCCCAGGACGGCGCACGGCATCCGGGCAACGGCTTCCGGCGGATGCGCCACGCCTCCGCCTGCCATCTGCGCCACCAGGTCCCGACCGGACCGGGCGGCAAGGCGGTGCGGCAATCCGCCGGGACGGATTCCCTGACCACACCGGGCCACGCCGGCTCCCGGTCGGTCCTGCCGGCTGCCGCCGCCGGACCGTCGTCCCGGGTGACCGTTCTGCGCTGCTGAGCCGGCCCGGTCGCGGATCCGTACCCGCACCCCGCCCCGAACAGGGGGCGCCGGGTCGGCCGCGCCTGCCGCCCGCACCGTTCAGGACGTCCGCACCGCAGGAGTTCCGGCATGCCCATCGACATCTTCGCCGCCCTCGGCGCGCTCGTACGCGCCGAGGCCACCCGCAATGCCCCGCGACCCGACACGCCCGCGCCGCAGCGCCCGGCCGCTCCCGTACCCGCGCAGGCCCCGCCCCCCTCCGCCGCGCCGGAGACGGCCCGCCGGCCCTCTTCCGCCGCACCGAAGTCCGCACCCCCCTCCACGCCCGCGCCCGCAAGGGCGCCGCGCTGCCGCCGGCTGCGCGCGCTGCTGGCGCTCGCCGCCTCGGCCGTACGCCGCCGGCGCACCGGATCGACGGACGGCCGCGGAGCGCCCGGTTCCTGACGGGACCGACGCCGCGGCGCGCCCGGCCGGGGCGGACACCGGGTCCGCCCCGGCCGTTCCCGCGCCGACCGGGTCCACCGGGTCCACCCGTGGGACGTCAACCCGACGGTGGAGACGAGGTGGAGAACAGCCCTTGAGGACCGGCCCTGGAGCCGATGCCGCTCCACCCGCTCGACTCCTAACGTCGATGCAGGTGATCGAAGTGCCGGAATGTCCGGCCACCCGACCCCGGGGGTTCTCATGGAAGCCGCAACGGCGCGCAGTACGACGGACCGGTGGCCCGCGCTGGTCGTGCCACTGGGCATCAACATCCTGCTGCCACTCGCCGTCTACTACGTGCTGCGGACACAGGACGTGGCCCAGTGGAAGGCCCTGTTGCTGAGCGGCGTCATCCCGGCCACGCACGCACTGGGCGCCGCCGTGGTCCGCCGCCGCGTCGAGGTGTTCGACCTCCTGATGGCCGTGCTGCTCGTGGCATCGGCACTGACCTCGCTGATCAGCGGCAGCCCGCGGGTACTGCTGTTGAAGGACGCGGGTATCCCCGCCGCCCTGGGACTCTGGATCCTGGGTTCGCTGTTCGCCGCGCGGCCGTTCGCCTTCCACTTCGGGCGCCGCCTGCGCGGCCCGGCCGCCCAGCAGGAGGCGGACCGCGCCTGGGACGACCTGCCCGACTTCCGGGCCGCGCTGCGCGCACTGACGCTGCTCTGGGGCGCCTCCCAGCTGCTCGATGCCTCGCTGAGCACCCTGGAGGCGCTGACCCTGCCCGTCGATCTGGTCCCGGTGATCGGCAGGTTCCAGTCCTTCGCGATCCTCGGCGCGGTGGCGGCCCTCACCGTCCGCCGCAGCCGCGCCTTCCACGCCGGCCGCGGCATCCCCCTCTTCGGCATACGGACTCCGGCCACCCCGCGGGCCTGAGCCACTGGGGCCGTCCCGAGGCCGCCCCGACGGAGGAGACCGCACTGGTCGGACTCCCGCCCGCGGCCGAGGAGTTGCTCGCCGACATGGCGGTCGCCGCTCCCCCGGGGGCCCGAGGGCCGGCTCACGAACGGGAGGCGGCGGCAGCGTGCCGGGAGATCATGATCGACCTTCCGATGGACAGTTCAGGCGTTGCCACGTTGTCGGACCGCACCGGCCTCGACGTCCAGCGGCCCGATGACGCAGCCGCCGTGATCACCGTCCCTGGGTGACGGCCCGCGCAGGACGGCCCTGGCTGGATGGCGCTACGCCTCGGGGCGTGTGGCGTAGGTGAGGGCGGTCCCGCTCAGCATGCCCTCGGCCAGGTCGAGGAGTTCCAGGACGGCCTTCGCGATGGCATCCGGTTTCTCGCCCGCCTCGATGCGCCGGCCGATCTCGCCGTAGACCAGGGAGTGGAACCAGCCGATCGCCCCGGCCACCACGACGGGTGTCTGGTCGTCCGGAGCGGCGCCGGTCTCCTCGGCGAGGACGGCGCCGAGCGCCTCGGTCATCTCCCGGCCGAGGTCCTCCAGGCGGGCGGTGAGGGTGGGCGCGGCCCGCATCATCTGGAAGACGCGGCCGAACCCGGCGGTCAGCCCCACGTTCCGGTCGCGTCGCCGCAGTTCGTCCCGGAGGTGGTCGAGCACGGCCCGGGCGGCGGACTCGCCGGGCTCGCGGGCGCGGACGATGTCGGCGAGCCGCTGCGGAGACGCCTGGTCCGGGGGCAGGACCAGGTCCTCCTTCGACTCGTAGTAGTTGTAGAGGGTGTTCACCGAGACGTCGGCGGCTGCCGCGACCTCGGCGATGGTGACATGGTCGAAGCCCCGCTCCACGAAGAGGGCGACGGCCGCCTCGGAGATCCGTTGCCGTGTCTGCCGCTTCTTGCGCTCCCGGAGCCCTTCACCCATGGAGCCACCCTACAGCGGCGCTGAACCGCACTGCATGTTTGCATAGCGTTGCAGTTTCAAGAGGCGGTCATGGCGAGGGGACTGCCGCCGGGAGCCACCGGGCGGAGCGCTGTGCGCGGGACGCGAGATGCGCGACATAGGCGTCCCGGACGTCGTCCTGTGTCGCGAAGCCCGGTTCGTCGGCGAGCCATACGTCGGGGACCGCGGCGACCACCTCACGCAACAGCCGCTCGGTCACGCGCGGGGCGAACTCCTCATCGACCAGGGCCAGTTCGGTACGCCTTCCGGAGCCGAGCGCGTGATGCCGGATGTCGTAGGCCCTCCCGACCGCGTCCGCCGCGGTGTCCCAGCGGTGGTGGAAGACGAGGGCGGCGCCGTGGTCGATCAGCCACAGCCGGGACCGCGGGTGCCCGGGAGCGGGCCATGTCATGAGGTTCGGGCTGTGCGTCGTCCGGTCGACATTGGCGGTGAACGCGTCGAGCCAGATGATCCGGGCGGCCTCCGCCGGATCGATGCCGACGGCGTCCGGGGCCTGCGGGATGAAGTCCGCGGCGCCCGGCAGGTAGTCCATGCCCAGGTTGAGCCCCGCGCTGGCGTGCAGCAGATCCTGCACCTCCTGGTGCGGTTCCTCCCCGGCGACGGACGGATCGAAGTGCACCAGGACCAACTCCGGCACCCGCAGCCCCAGTCGGCGGGCCAGCTCGCCCACGATGATCTCGGCGATCAGCGCCTTGCGGCCCTGTGCCGAGCCGGTGAACTTGACGACGTACGTGCCCAGGTCGTCGGCCTCCACCACACCCGGAACGGAACCGCCGCTCCGCAACGGCTCCACGTACCGGACCGCCGTCACCGTACGCAGCGCACCCGACGCCGTGGTCATCGTCCCGTCCCCTCCCCGGTCGTTCGCGGAGCGCCGGACCGTGACGCTCGCACGGCAGCGCACTGTACTGCAAATACGGAATGCATTGCAGTTATTTCCGGGCGGGTGAAGGGCCTGGTGTGCAACGTGCCGAGTGCCGGCGTGGGTTGGGGGCCTTGCGGTGCCATCCGTCGATTCCGTCGCGGGTCGGGGCACCTATGTGGACGGCGGGTATAACGGTCCCCCCTGCACCACCTGCTGCACGCGCGGCGCCATGACCTGACCGAGGAGCACCACCGGCAGCGCCTCATCCCGGGCCAGCGCCGCCGCAGCCCGGACACCGTCCCGGCGTGAGCGATCCCGCCGCCTCCGCCGGGCCCCGGGCGGAGGCGCCGTCCGCGCCTTACGACGATTCCGTCAGCGAATCCACGGCCTGCTCCCCGGCCGCCTCGGTCAGCGCGCGCAGCCCGCGCACCAGCTCGGCCCGCCGGTCGGCGGGAAGGCGGCCGACGATGGCCTGGATCTCCTGGTGCCGGTGGGCCATGACCTTCTCGACCAGCCGCCGGCCGGCCGGCCGCAGCCGCAGGATGACCTCACGGCGGTTGCCGGGATTGACCTGACGGTCCACGAGGCCCGGAGCCTCCAGCCTGTCGACCATGCGCATCGCCGTGGAAGGGTTCACATCCAGCGCGGCGGCCAGCGCGGCGAGCTTCACCGGGCCCTCGCCGTGCAGGACCACCAGGGTGCGCAGTTGGGGCAGCGTCAGCGCCGGCTCGATATCGGCGAGCGCCCGCGCGGAGAGCGCGACGAACAGGCGGGACGCCGTCATGACGGCGGCGGTGACCTCGTCAACGGTCTCGTGCAGGTCCTCCGCCGGCCGATCCGCCGGGACCGGCCCTCCCTCATCCTTGGTTTGCCGCACCATACCGCTGTTATATCGCTCCGTTCGGCGGCCCCGACGAACGAGGTCGCACGCGAGGACACCGCGGCCCCGGCGGCGCGGCTGCCCCGGCCCGCCCTCACCCGGCCCAGCGTCCCGACAGGAACGTCAGCGCGAAGACCGCGGTCAGCGGCGTGACCAGGCAGAGGTAGCCCGAGCGGAAGCGCGGTCTGCGCATGCTCCGAGCCGCCAGCGCGATCCACAGCGGCCACCACAGCAGGGTGGCGCGGGGGATGGACATGTACCAGTACGAGGTTCCCAGCGCGCAGAGGCTGAGACCGACGTAAAGGGCTTCGGGCCAACGGCGTTGACGGATCAGCAGACCGACCAGCAGCAACCCGACCAGCATCGCGGCGAGTTCGGCCTGGAACATGAACGCGTACCCGGTGGTCTGGACATGGTCGAACGCGCCGTGCCAGGTGTGGCTCCAGGCGTCCCACGGAGTGTGTAAGGTCCGGTACCAGCCCCGCTCCTCGGCGTGCTTCCAGGCCATCCAGTCACCGGTGCGGGCGCACAGATACCAGCTGTAGAGGAAGGCCGGCAGCGCGGGCAGGGCGAGCCACGGCAGCGCACGCAGCTCCCGGCGGTCACGGACGGACAGGAAGAACTGGAGCGCGAGCGCGGCGGCGAGGAACAGACCGCTGACCCGCACCGCCGTCGCCAGCGCGGCCAGGGTGGCGGCCAGGGCCCACCTGCGGTGCCGGGCCGTGAGCCAGGCAGGTAGCGCGACGGCGAGGAACAGGGACTCCGTATAGCCGACAGCCAGGAAGACCGCGCACGGTGACACCAGGAAGAACAGCACGGCCCGCTGACCCGCCCCCGCATCCGGCAGCTGGAGCCGGGTGATACGGGCCAGAGCCACCACGGCGACCGCTCCGGCGATCGACGAGATCAGCAGCCCCGCCGCCGTCCAGCCCGGTACGACGGCATGAACCGCACGCAGCAGAAGCGGGAAGCCCGGGAAGAACGCCTCCCGGTTGTCCCAGCCCGCCTGCCAGGGACCTCCCCGCCCGGGAAAGTAGCCCTCGCTCGCAATACGGAGGAAAAGGCCCCAGTCCCAGCGTGCGAAGGAGGCCAGGACCGGCCCCGGGTCGGTCGTGTCCGGGTCCGACGGAAACAGCCAGCGGGCGCAGTAAGCCGTGATCCAGATGCCTGTGCGGATCAGCAGGTACAGCCACAGCACCTCCCGGTCGGCCCGGCTCAGACGTGGGGCCGACCGTCCGAAGAGATCCCGGCGCACGCGGATCGCCACCCCGGTGGCGGGCCGGCGCACGGGCCGCGGGGGCGGTGGGCCGGCGGGTATGCGCTCCCGAGGACCGGGCGGCACAGCGGACATAAGGGGCTCCTCGGTGTGCGGGGGCAGGCGTCATCGCCCGGCGGCGACCCGCCGGGTCACAGGTGGCTGCGTCCGATCAGGGCGGGGCGGTGGTGAACCCGGGCCCGGTGCTGCTCGCGGAAGGCGGCGCCGTGTGCACGGGGGACTCCCCGGCCGAAGCGGAGGAGCTGCCCGACGGCCCGGTGCCGGGCGTGGTCGCCGTCGTCTCCTGCCCGGGGAACGGCACCACCGGAGCCTGGCTCGTGGGCGCCGGCAACGGCCGGCTCGGCGACGGGCTGGTCGCCGGAACGTGCGGCGGCGGCCGATCCGGCAGCAGCGCGACAGCGGTCGCCACGCCACCTCCCAAGGCCAGGCACGCCGCCACGGCCAAGCCGGCCATCTTCCGTCGCCGACCTCGCCTGGCCCGCTCGGCGATGTACGCGACCGGCGCCGCGGCGCTATGGGCCTGCCCCACCCGGGCCGCTTGCCGGAACAGGGACCGCAACGGGTCCTGGTGCTCAGTCACCGGGGGCCTCCTCCATACGCGGGTCCTGTAGGCGGTGTGCGAGCGCCGACCGCCCGCGGCTCAGGTGCGTTTTGACGGTGCTCGCCGAAAGCCCCGTCTCGCCAGCGACCTGATCAACCGTCAGATCACATAGGTAGTGCAAGGTCATGACCCGCCGCTGCTGCGCCGGCAACTCCCGCAGCGATTCCACCAGCGCCACTTGCTCCGGTCCGGGCCCCTCCACATGCGGTGGGGCGCCACTGCGCTTCCAGGCATCGGCCGACCGCCGTCGGAATCGCCACCGGCTGACCGCCAGCCGCCAGGCAACGGTGCGGATCCACGCCTCGGGCCGGCCGTCCCGGTCGAGCTGCCGACGCCGGCTCCACCCCCTGACGAACGCCTCCTGCACCACGTCCTGCGCCTCGTGCAGGTCGCCGAGCATCACGTACAACTGCCCCGTGAGTCGCGCCACCGTCTGGGCGTAGAACTCTTCGAACTCCTCGACGGTCAACAGCCACTCCCGGATCTCTCGCTTCACCGGGCATACGCCTGGCAGTGGGCTCTCGGTCGACACCGGGCAGGAGAAAACAGTGTGAGCGTCGTCACGGAACCGCACCGTGACAAACACATGTCTTTCCGCAGATTCACATAGCCGTGGCAGAAGCCGGTTGGAAGGCAATCGGCTCGAAGCCAATTCGCCTGGAGGCAATCGGATGGGAAGCAAGGTGACAGCGGACGACGCGACGGCCGCCGGAGATACGCCGAGCCTGCTCGCGGTGTTCGCCCACCCGGACGACGAGTCGCTGGCTGCGGGCGGAGTGCTCGCCCGGCACACCGCCGCGGGCGCCCGCACCGCGGTGGTCACGGCAACCTGGGCCGCGGACACGCCCCGCGCCGCCGAGCTGGCCGAGGCGCTCCGCATCCTCGGTGCCGGCACACCTCGGATGCTGGGCTACGCCGACGCCCGCGCACCGCAGTCCGCCCCGGGCAGCACTCGGTTCTGCGAAGCCCCGCTCGACGAGGCGGTGCGGCGGCTGGTGGCGCATGTCAGAGAATTCCGCCCGGAGATCGTCGTCACCCATGATGCCCACGGCGGGCTGACCGGCCACTCCGACCATGTGCACACCCACCGGGTCACCATGCTCGCAGTCCAGGCGGCCGGACTGGAGCGCCTCTACCCCGACACCGGCGCCCCCTGGCAGCCGAGCGCCGTCTACCTGGCCACGCACCCGCACTCGGCCGTACCGGCGCTGAGCGACCTGGCCCGCGCCGGCAAGGCGATGCACACCGTCCCGGACAAGCGGATCACCGCCACCGTCGACGTCGGCCCCTGGCTGGAGCAGAAACTCGCCGCCGTCCTGGCCCACCGCACCGAGGTGGCGCGCGGAGCCCTCCCCGGTCTGATCGCCACCCTCCCCGCACAGGCTCGCCGGCGGCTCCTTTCCACCGAGTGGTACATCCGCCACGATCCCGTCACCGCGACCGCAGCCCGAACGGAACCGACTGCCTGAGGACGCGTTCGGGAAGATGAGGTCCGGGCTCGGCCGCCGTGGTGCCGCTCTCCCTTCCGGGGCGGTCGGTGTGGGACGAACACCACCACCCCACTACGCAACGCCTGCGCCCCCAAAGGGCAGTTCAGCCGAACCGCACGGCACGGACAACGAACGTGGACCACGGCGCCGCTTGCCTGTTTGGTCGGCCGGGCAGGGCGGGGCCGCCCGTGAGGTGTACGGAACGGCCCGCCCTGCCACTGCCCTTGGCGTGCTTGCTGCCTACTCCGGCAGATCGGCGCTGAGGGTGGTGTCCGGGACGCAGACGATCCCGTCGAACGCCTCCAGCGCGGGGATTTCGAGGAACGCGGTGTCCAGCCGGGTGCGGACGGGCTCCGGCAGCCCGTGACGTCGCGCGTACGCGCGCAGCGCCCGCGCGTCCACCAGGGCCGGTTTCCCGGGCACGCCCGCGAACAGCGCCTCGACGCTGTCCGGCAATGCTTCCGGGGTGTCGGCCCGTCCCCAGCGCATCCCGAGGGGGTGGTCCGGGTCGGGCACGTTCTCCACCGTCTCACCGCCATTGCCGGTCAGCGCCAGGGGAACGTACTCCGGGCCGAGCGCCCGGGAGAGCAGATTGCCCATGGTCGTCACCGCCAGTGCGCCGTCGGCCTGGTTGGCCGAGCGCTGGATGTGGGCGTTGTGCCCGACGAGGACGACGCGGGTGCCGGGCTCGGACCGCTCCAGGAACTCCAGCAGCGTGTCGGCCAGATAGCGCTCGCGGGCGGCGAAGTTCAGGCCGTCGGGCGTGCCCGTGAGCGCCTCGACCATGGCGCGCTGGGCCCGGTCGGTCGTCACCGCCGCGCGGACGTCCGACAGCGCGGTCTCGTACGCCGTGGGCCCACTGCGCTCGGTGTAGATCTCACGCAGATCGGTGGAGCGGCCCAGCAGCCGGGCGAGCGCCGTGGTGAGGCGGTCCTGCACCGCCGGGTCCAGGCCGAGCCTGGCGTAGGCAGGCACCATGACCGTCCCGCCCGCGATCGACTCGGAGATCTCCAGCGCGGTGTTCAGGAAGCGCAGCGCGCCGGGGTCCACGGTGGTCAGGTAGGCGGCGACCGGCTCCAGTACGGGCGCGAGCGAGCCGCCTGCCATGGGGATGTCGCAGCCGACGAAGCGGACCGGATGTGCGGCGCGGGCGTTGTGGCGGCGCAGCCACCGCAGGGTGTCCCGGCACTCCGCGGGCTGCCCCAACCCCTTGACGCCTTCGGCTTTGCCTGCGCCTTCGGTGCTGTGGTCCTGGGCACCGCTGCTCGCGGGGGCCAGGAGGTCGTCGATGTCGCCCGGCCCGCCCTGGACCCAGTCGTCCACCGCGCGGCCCTCGGCGGCTCCGTACTCCATGGCGTAGACCGTGAAGCCCAGCCGCTCGACGAGGAAACGCAGCATGCGGTGGCGCAGTTGGGCGAACTCGCGGATCTGGTGGGAGTTCTCGCCGAGGGCGACCACGCGAGCGCTGCCGACGAGGCCGCGCAGCGGCTCCAGGTCATCGAGCGGCGCCCCCATGTCTGCTCCGGGGCCGAGGTCGGCCAGTCGGGAGGAGTGAGTCGTGACCCACTGCGTCAGTTCGACGGGGGCGGTCGTCAGGGTCGGCTCGGCGTCCGGAACGAGATCGCGCAGATCGCTGAGGTGTGCGTGGGCGCTGTGGCCGTGGTGGTTCTGATGCTTCTGGTCACTCTGGTGCTTCTGGTCGTTCATGAATCGTGCTCCGCGGTGTGAGTCAGCGTCGGAGCCGGGCAGCGTCGAGCACCGCACCGGCGGGAAACCGGAACGCGGCGAAGCTGTCGGGATGTTGAGCGCAGCCTGCCGCTAGGCGGCGTTGCGGGGCTTGATGAACCAGCTCTGGCGGGTGCAGACAGTCATGCCGGGGACCGTATCAACGGCAGTCGCAGCACGCATCGCAGTTTTCCGGCGCGCGTGCGAGCCCCGTGGTGGGGGAGGGGACGGTTCCTCACCAGGTCGAGATCGACACCATGGCAGGACAGGACGTGATGAACCGGTCGGGGGGTGCGGAGCGCCTGATAAGGCTTCAATTCCCGCGGCTTGCCGCCCGTCCTGCCGGGCGCGACCCGGGTGCGACCGCGGACCGCCGCGAATGTCGGCCCCGCCCGTCAATGGTGCATTCGCCAACGGCGCATTCGCCAAAGGCGCGTTCGCCAAAGGCGCATTCGCCAACGCTGCGTTCGCCCGAAGTCGGATGTCGGCGCGAACACCGGGCGCACGCGGCGGGGCGGTTGGCGGCACGCATACCGGACGGCCGCGCACGGGCCGCTGCCACTGGAATGCGTATGCCTCGGGTGGCACGATGAGCCCCCATGAATGATCGCGCCGATCCTGCCGCTCAAGCTCTGCGTTTGGTTTCCACTCGCTTCCCGCACGCGTTGGGCGCCGTGCTCGGTGGCTCGGCCGCCGAGGGACGTGCCACTGCGACCAGCGATCTGGACGTGGGCATCCTCTTGCCGGACTCGGACACCAGCGGTCGCGAGGTGATACGCCATGAGGGGCGCCTCGCCGAGCTGTTCCTGAACACCCTTGCGGACGTGCCGGAATTCTTCGCGTGGGACAGAGCCCGCCGCCGCGGCACAGTGCTGTTCGTCTACGGCCAGGGGCTTCCTCTGACGGACCCCCACGGCCACCTGTTCCGTACGTGCGAACAGGCCCGAGCGGTACTCGCGTCCGGACCTCCGCCACTCACCCCGGCGGAATGGGAACGAGCCCGCTACGGTCTCACCTCTTACATGGACGACCTGGTCGACACTCCCGCGGCCAATCGCCATGAACAGCTCTCACTCGCCGATTTCACCTTGCGTGAGGCGGCGCACTTGCTCACGGCCCACCACAACGCCTGGACGGGCATCGGCAAATGGCTGCCCCGCCGACTCCTGCACGCGGACCCGGCACTCGGCAAGGCCCTTCTGAACGGCCATCAAGCCGTCGCCGAACTCGCCGACCCCGTCCCGTTGGTCGCCGCCGCCGAGCATGTGCTGGACCTGGTCGGCGGACCGCTGCGGGACGGGTACGCACATCACTGGCGCGCCTGATTCACCGGATACACCCGACTCGCCCGAGTGCAGTTCCTGCGGAGTCGGTGCTGCCCTTGTGAACCGTGGTCTTTGCGCGCTCCGTCCGCCCCGAGTGGCGGATCGAACTCGGTGACGCGGCGCGGGTTCAGGACCTGACAGGACTCCAACGCGGCTCGCCGGCCAGGGCATTGGGAATCGAGTAGGCGGAAACAACGGCGGGCCGATCAGAGCAGGTTCTCGCACTACTCGGGACCATCTACAACGATGTGCACCGAGACGCGCGGCGAACTCCTGACGCTCCTGTCGAGCCTTCTGTGCGTGGAGCGCAGCGAACACATACGCACTGCACGTTCCGCGGCGTATCCGAAGCCCTCGCCGCAGGCGTGACACGGCGATGTGACCGACACGAGAATGCCGGAAAACCCAGTGCCGGCCCGACAAGGCAAGGTCGGCGGATATGGCATCCGTTACGGGATGTCGAGTCGAAAAAGAGTAGGGGGTCGAACCGCCGAGCGGGTGAACTGTGGACTGAGCGACTGGGATCGGTGGCATGGATTCTCACGTCCTAGCGTCTCAACCGATAATCGGAGCTAACAATGCGTATGCGTACCGCTCTCGCCGCCGCGGCCCTCTGCTCGGCTGCCCTCATGGGCCCTGCCGGCATCGCCGCCGCCGACGATGGCGATCACTCGGGTGATCTGTTCGGGGTGGGCAACCAGCACATGCACGATGTGACGGCCCAGGACTCCCCCTCCTGGATCTTCGGGGACGGCGGGGAGGACGGCGGGGAGCACGGTAAGAAGGGCGGGGAGCACGGCAAGGACGGCGGGGAGGACGGTAAGAAAGGCGGGGACCACCGTAGTAAGTAACCGAGACTGAAAAAGCCCCGCCCTTCCGCCGGCGCTGACGCCGAAGACTTCCGTTCTAGTGGTCGTCGCAACACCCCAGCTCAAGGGGTGCGATGGACTTCAAGAT
>NZ_BMRP01000014.1:200970-201243 GCF_014648695.1 Streptomyces albospinus | reverse complement strand
CCCCGTACCCCCCACACCCCCCGCCCAGCCCACCCCACCCGCCACAACCACGCCACCCACCTCGACCGCCCCACCCGTGCCTGCCATCGGTCCGCCGGGTCCGTGACGACGGCCTGGAAGCGGCGCCACTGCTGGATTTCACGGGCGACGCGGACGGTGGCCGCGCCGGGTGCGGGCGGGGCCGTCTCGCCCTGCTGAGCTGCGCGGTAGCTGTCGAGAAGGTGCTGCTGTGTGGCGTTCATGTCCCTCACTGTGGGGCCGGCCGGCGGCCCG